>CAXXFU010000005.1:0-683903 GCA_963675235.2 Devosiaceae bacterium
CCTGATCGTCGAGGCGATGAAGACGATGAACCAGATTCCGGCGCACCGTTCCGGCAGGATCACCCGTATCCTTGTCGAGAACTCGCAGCCGGTCGAATATGGCGAGCCGCTCGCCATTATTGAGTAGACTCTCATGTTCCATAAGGTCCTCATCGCCAATCGTGGCGAGATCGCCTTGCGGGTGCTGCGCGCCTGCAAGGAGCTGGGCATCCAGACGGTCGCGGTCCATTCGACCGCCGACGCCAATGCCATGCATGTCCGGCTTGCCGACGAAAGCGTGTGCATCGGCCCGCCGCCGGTCAAGGATTCCTATCTCCACATTCCGTCGATCGTCGCCGCCTGCGAGATCACCGGCGCCGATGCCGTGCATCCGGGCTACGGGTTCCTCAGCGAAAACGCCCGTTTCGCCAATATCCTCGAAACCCACAAGATTGCCTTCATCGGCCCGTCGTCGCGTCATATCGAGATGATGGGCGACAAGATCGAGGCCAAGCGCACCGCCAAGGCGCTGGGCATCCCCTGTGTTCCGGGATCGGAAGGCGGGGTTGCGACCGAGGCCGAGGCCAAGAAGATCGCCAAGGAGATTGGCTATCCCGTGCTGGTCAAGGCTGCAGCCGGCGGTGGCGGGCGCGGCATGAAGGTGGCCAATTCCGAAGCCGAGATGGCCACCGCCTTCGGTACGGCGCGCTCCGAATCCAAGGCCGCCTTCGGCGATGACACCGTCTATATCGAGAAATATCTCGGCCGGCCGCGCCATATCGAGGTGCAGGTCATCGGCGACGGCAAGGGCGGCGCCATCCATCTCGGCACCCGCGACTGCTCGCTGCAGCGCCGGCACCAGAAGATTCTCGAAGAGGCGCCGGCCATGTCGGTGCCGTTCGAAAAGCGCATGGAGATCGGCGAGATCTGTGCCAATGCCGTCAGGCAGCTCGGCTATTCTGGCGCCGGCACCGTCGAGTTCCTCTATGAGAACGGCGAGTTCTACTTCATCGAGATGAACACCCGCCTGCAGGTGGAGCACCCGGTTACCGAGCGCATCACCGACATGGACATCGTTTACGAGCAGATCCGCGTCGCTGCCGGCGAGCCGCTGTCGCTGACCCAGGAGCAGGTCAATTTCTTCGGCCACGCCATCGAGGTTCGCATCAATGCCGAGGACCCTGCAACCTTTGCGCCCTCGCCCGGCACCATCAGCTTCTACCATCCGGCCGGCGGCGTCGGCGTCAGGATCGATAGCGCCGTCTATCAGGGCTACAAGATCCCGCCCTATTACGACAGCCTGATCGGCAAGCTGATCGTGCATGGACGTACGCGCGAGGAATGCCTGCAGCGCCTGCGCCGTGCCCTGGACGAATTCGTCGTCGACGGCATCAAGACGACGCTGCCGCTCTTCCTCAGGCTGATCGACCAGCCGGCGGTCCAGTCCGGGGATTACGACATCCACTGGCTCGAGGGCTTCCTGAGGGACAACAAGGCATAGTCTGGCGTCTTCCGCCCATGCCCGCTTCCCTCGCAATCCGTTTCCGGCCCGCGCCATCGGCGCGGGTCATTTCATTTCCGCCTGAGCCGTTGCACCTGCGCATTGGCCTTCGCCGCCAACCGGGCTAGGCTCAGGCATGGCCCGTCCCGACCCGTTCGATCTCGAAATCACGCCCGACCTGATCCTCAGGGCCTATCAGGCAGGCATCTTCCCGATGGCCGAGAACGCCGCGGACGAGGACGTGTTCTGGGTCAGCCCGGAGATGCGCGGAATCCTGCCGCTCGACGGTTTCCACATCTCCAAAAGCCTCAGGAAGGCGATCAGACGGCCTGATCACGAGATCCGGGTCGACAGTGATTTTGATGCGGTCATCTCCGGCTGCGCCAGCATTGGTGCCGATCGCGACGTCACCTGGATCAATGGCACGATCCGCAGCGTTTATGGCGAACTGTTCCGGCGCGGCTTCTGCCACACGGTCGAGGTTTGGTCCGGCAATGAACTCGTCGGCGGATTGTATGGTCTCGCCATCGGCGGCGCCTTTTTCGGCGAATCAATGTTCCACACCAGGACCGACGCCTCCAAGATTGCCATGGCGCACCTGGTCGCCCGCCTCAAGGCCGGCGGCTTTTCACTTCTGGACACCCAGTTCCTGACCGAACACCTCGCCTCGCTCGGCGGTATTGAGGTCAAGCGCGAGACCTATGAGATGCTCCTGGCCGAGGCGCTGGCCAGGCCCGGCGATTTCCATGCGCTCGATGAAACGGATCAGCTGCGCGAGTAGCGCACGCGATAGTCGCGGTGCCAGGAAACGCCATCGCTCGAATAGAGCCACTCCCCGGTGAGTTCGCCCTTGCCTTCCAGCGTTGCCATCAGCCTTTGCGAGAAGCCGGGCTTGTAGCGCCAGATGTCGACGACACCGTTGATGAAGCTCATCTCGAAGATGCGCGAGACGTCGCGGTTGTCGTGATAGAGCACCGAATAGGTGTGATGGTCGTCATCGACCCCGATCACCCATTTGCCAACCGGCATGCGCTCGTCCTCGAATGAGGCGCGCATCACCACCACGGCGCCGTCGAGGTCGCGGCCGATGCTGGCCTTGCCGTGCAAGGTGTCCTCAGGCTTGTCGAGAAAATGGGCCTCCGAAACGAGCACGTCCCAGTCACCCAGAAGCGGTTCAAGAGCGGCAAGCATCTTGTTGGCCATGATCCCCTCCCTGACCAATGATGTCGGCGAATCTATCCCAGCGCGCGAGCCACGCCAACGCGGCACGCGCGCACCCTACCCATGACAGGGGAGATCGGGCCGAAGGCAGGAATGGGAAGGCAGGTGGCCTGGCCGGTCTAGCCGCGCTGGTCCGGCGGCGGCACGTCGCTCGACTGTTTGCAGTCGATCAGCCAGATGTCGTAGACGGCGTTGTCGATGGCGTTGAGCGCCGGGCTGTCGGCGAACATCCAGCCGGTGAAGATGCGCTTCAGCGAGCCCTGCAGCGAAACCTGATCGACTTCGATGAAGGTCGAGGTGCGCTGGGTCTCGGTCGGCGGCCGTGTATAGCAGGCACGCGGCGTGATCTGCAGCGCCCCGAACTGCACCGTTTCCCCGATATAGACATCAAAGGTGGTCACGCGACCGGTGATCTTGTCGAGACCATCGAACGTCGCCACCGGATTGGCGATGGTCTCAGCCAGGGTGGGAGCCACTGCGCCGAGCGCTGACGCTGCGCAGAAAAGGCCGAAAAGGAATCGCTTCATGATCACGCGGCTAGTGGAACCAGACAATTATGGCCGTGAAAGGACGCCTAGGCGTCGGGCGACCAGGCCTCATAGTCGCCCGTCACCTGGGGGCGACGGGCCTTGTTGAGAATCGAACCGTCGGGACGGTAGGCTGCCGCGGTACCGCTGAGGTTGGGCTGGTGCGCCTTCTCCCACTCGTGGGCGACGTAGGCTTCCTCGGTCGGCGGGGTGTCGGTGCGATGATGCATCCAGCCGTGCCAGCCGGGCGGAATCGCTGAAGCTTCGGCATAGCCGTTGAAGATCACCTTGCGGCGGTCGCCCTTCTTGGACTTGTAGTAGCGGTTGCCGAATTCATCCGTGCCGACATACTTGCCATGGAACATGATCCACAGCCTGACGCCGAGCGTCTGCTTGTGCCACCAGATGAAGAGTTCCGCGAGAAGCTGCATGTGTTTTGTCCGCACCAGATTGTCGGTCGGCCCTGCATCTAGCACGGGAGTTGGTGCGCGCCTAGACCCGACGGCGGAACCGGGCCGCAGACTCGGAACCCGGCGCGCATTGCTCATCGATCCGCACAGTCATCGACAAAAAAACGCGCTTGACAGAATCGCTCGAAAAGCCGCGTTGGAACCCGACAGGATTCGCTCCTCTGGCACGGCTCCGTCACCGCAAAATGCGAGTCCGGCGCCAGCCGCCTAAAGTCGAGCATTTGGATGGATTTGCGGGCGGAAACGACAGCATATTGTCGGATTTTCGCGAGGCTGACGCGGCAAGTTTTGCCGAGCCAAACCCGTCACTCAGGTCCTTTTGTCGCGCCCGGCGTTTTCCCCGATCTTCACACTTTAGCCACTACATTTAGCTATCTTTGCCAGCGTAAACACTAGGGCTTGTCGTTTTCCCGAATCTTGTGTGTTGACGATAATTCGAAAACGGGACTAGCCTTTGCGGGTTGTTCGACGTCAATCGCCCGCAAAAACGGCCCTGAGGCCGGTGCGGGAAGCCGGACAGAACCGAGGTCAGGTCGTTCGTTCCGATTCGGGAAGAACAGGGCTCGGTTTCTCCGGTCTGAGGGCTCCTTGCGGGGGGCTTCAGGATCGGCTTCGAACACGGCGCGTCCAGACCAATCCGGCAAGAGACCGGAGGCTGGACTAGGTCATGCGCCCATCAATCACGGGACCGGTAACGGTTCCGGTTTTGGGAAGTGTTGAATTGGGATTGAAGCCATAGGTTATTGGCTTCGGGGCGTTTGCTGCGCCCTTTCGATATGAATTGGGGATTGCATCGTGCGCATTGAGCGTCGTTTCACCAAACCGGACCAGTCCGCCTATGACGGCATCGAATTTCGCCAGGCTGTCAGCGAAATCAAGAATCCGGACGGGTCCATCGTCTTTCGCATGGACGACATTGACGTGCCGACCGCGTGGTCGCAGGTCGCCTCGGACATCATTGCCCAGAAGTATTTTCGCAAGGCCGGCGTTGCCCGCGCCCTGAAGCGCGTCGAGGAAAACGACGTGCCGTCCTGGCTGTGGCGCTCCGTGCCCGACGAGGACGCCCTTGCCAAGCTGCCCGAGGACGAGCGCTACGGTTCGGAAACCGACAGCCGCCAGGTCTTCGATCGCCTTGCCGGCACCTGGACCTACTGGGGCTGGAAGGGAGGCTATTTCGACAGCGAAGACGACGCCCGCGCCTTTTTCGACGAATTGCGCTTCACCCTCGCCACCCAGCGCGTCGCACCCAATTCCCCGCAATGGTTCAACACCGGCCTTCATTGGGCCTATGGCATCGACGGCCCCGGACAGGGCCACTATTACGTCGACCCGTTCACCGGCGAGCTGACCCAGTCGGCATCAGCCTATGAGCATCCGCAACCGCATGCCTGCTTCATCCAATCCGTCGGTGACGATCTGGTCAATGACGGTGGCATCATGGACCTGTGGGTGCGCGAGGCCCGCCTGTTCAAATACGGTTCGGGCACCGGCTCCAATTTCAGCCATCTGCGCGGCGAAGGCGAACGCCTGTCGGGCGGCGGCAAGTCGTCCGGGCTCATGAGCTTTTTGAAGATCGGCGACCGCGCCGCCGGCGCCATCAAGTCGGGCGGCACCACCCGCCGCGCCGCCAAGATGGTGGTTGTCGACATCGATCACCCCGATATCGAGGCCTATATCAACTGGAAGGTGACCGAAGAGCAGAAGGTCGCCGCGCTCGTCACCGGTTCGAAGACCGTCTCGAAGCACCTGAAAGCCGTGCTCAAGGCCTGCATCAATTGCGAGGCCGCCGATGGCGCCTGCTTCGACGTTTCCAAGAACCCTGCCCTCAAGCGCGAGGTCAAGGCCGCCAAGAAGGCGCTGGTGCCGGAGAACTACATCCAGCGCGTCATCCAGTTCGCCCGCCAGGGCTACACGGAGATGGATTTCCCGGTCTACAACACCGACTGGGATTCGGAGGCCTATCTGACGGTCGCCGGCCAGAACTCCAACAACTCGGTGCGCGTCACCGACGATTTCCTCAGGTCCGTCGAGGACAATGGCGACTGGAACCTGATCGGCCGCACCACCGGCAAGGTCACCAAGACGCTCAAGGCCCGCGATCTGTGGGAACAGATCGGCTATGCCGCCTGGGCCTCGGCCGATCCCGGCATCCAGTACCACACCACCATCAACGACTGGCACACCTGCCCGGTCGCCGGCCCGATCACGGCCTCGAACCCGTGCTCGGAATACATGTTCCTCGACGACACGGCCTGCAATCTCGCCTCGATCAACCTTCTGCCCTACCGCAACAAGGATTCGAGCTTCGATACCGAAGGCTTCGAGCACACGGCGCGGCTGTGGACGCTGGTTCTCGAGATCTCGGTGATGATGGCGCAGTTCCCCTCGCGCGCCATCGCCGAACGGAGCTACCAGTACCGCACCCTCGGTCTCGGCTTCGCCAATATCGGCGGCATGCTGATGACGTCCGGCATTCCTTATGACAGCGACGAGGGCCGGGCCATCTGCGGCGCCATCTCGGCGGTCATGACCGGCGTTTCCTATGCGACCTCGGCGGAGATTGCCAAGGAACTCGGCGCCTTCCCCGATTACGAGCGCAACTCGAAATCGATGCTCAAGGTCATCGCCAACCACCGCACCGCGGCCTATGGCAAGAAGACCGGCTACAAGGAGCTCAACATCCTGCCGGTGCCGCTTGATCACGATTCGTGCCCGGACAAGAACCTGATCAAGCGCGCCATGTTCGCCTGGGATCAGGCCTATGATCTCGGCCGCCAGCACGGCTATCGCAATGCCCAGGTCTCCGTCGTCGCCCCGACCGGCACGATCGGCCTGGTCATGGATTGCGACACCACCGGCATCGAGCCCGACTATGCGCTGGTCAAGTTCAAGAAGCTCGCCGGCGGCGGCTATTTCAAGATCATCAACCGCGCCGTTCCCCCGGCCCTTCGCACCCTCGGCTATTCCGAGAGCGACATCGCCGAGATCGAGGCCTATGCCGTCGGTCATGGCAATCTCGACCAGGCCCCGGCGATCAACCCGGCCTCTCTCAAGGCCAAGGGCTTCACCGACGAGCTGATCGCCACGCTCAACACGGCGCTGAAGACGGCGTTCGACATCAAGTTCGCCTTCAACAAGTTCACGCTCGGCGAAGAGTTCTGCCGCGACGTGCTCGGCATTTCCGAAGACGATCTCAACGATTTCACCTTCGAGATGCTGCCGGCGCTCGGCTTCTCCAAAAAGGAGATCGAGGCGGCCAATATCCACATTTGTGGCGCCATGACGCTCGAAGGCGCGCCGCATCTGAAGGACGAGCACCTGCCCGTCTTCGATTGCGCTTCCCCGACCGGCAAGACCGGCAAGCGCTACTTGTCCGTCGACAGCCACATCCGCATGATGGCAGCGGCCCAGCCGTTCATTTCGGGCGCGATCAGCAAAACCATCAACATGCCGAACGACGCCACCGTCGAGGACGCCAAGTCGGCCTACATGCTGAGCTGGCAGCTGGCGCTCAAGGCCAATGCGCTTTACCGCGACGGTTCCAAGCTTTCCCAGCCGCTCAACGCCTCTCTCGTTGCCGAAGACGAGGACGAGGAGGACGATGCCGTCGAGGCGCTGATCGCCCAGCCGGCGGCGGCCCGTACGGCAGCGGTGGCCGAAAAGGTCATCGAGCGCGTCGTCGAGCGCATCCGCGATCGCGAGAAGATGCCGCATCGCCGCAAGGGCTACACCCAGAAGGCAGTCGTCGGCGGCCACAAGGTCTATGTCCGTACTGGCGAATACGAGGACGGGCGCCTCGGCGAGATCTTCATCGACATGCACAAGGAAGGCGCCGCCTTCCGCGCCATGATGAACAATTTCGCCATCGCCGTGTCGCTCGGCCTGCAATATGGCGTGCCGCTCGAGGAATATGTCGAGGCCTTCACCTTCACGCGCTTCGAGCCGGCCGGCATGGTCATGGGCAACGAAACGATCAAGAACGCCACCTCGATCCTCGACTACATCTTCCGCGAGCTGGCGATCTCCTATCTCGACCGCACCGACCTCGCCCATGTGGCGCCCGACAAGATGGGCTCGACGACGCTTTCGGGCGGCGTCAGCGAGGACGAGGAGGTCCGCGACCGCGACGGTTCGCACGCCCCGGCCCCTGTTCCGGCGGAGAGCCTCGTCTCCCGCGGCATGACCCGCGGCCGCGTCGCCAACCAGAAGCTGATGATCGTGAGTTCGGACGCCCAGATGTCGGGCAACCCGGTCAAGGCGATGCAGGCTTCGGTGACGGCTCTGAAGACCGCCACGGCTTTGAAGCCCGCCGACGAACCGCTGCCGCTCGGCAAGGTCGAAGAGGAAGTGGCGAAAGCCCCGGCCAGGAAGCCCATGCACAAGGAAGAGGCCCTGAGGGCCGAAGCCCAGATGAAGGGCTACACCGGCGACCAGTGCTCGGAATGCAACAACTTCACGATGGTGAGGAACGGCACCTGCCTGAAGTGCGAGACCTGCGGAGCAACGACTGGGTGTTCGTAGGAGGGTTGCCAGAAAAAGTGCGAAGCGGTTTTTCGGTTCGGCAACCCGACCACTAAAGACGACCGGCCCAGATCAATTCCTCATCCTGAGCCTGTCGAAGGACGAGGGTTTGGCCATAGAGCGGCGGATAACTGCCCGCGCGCCTAGATAGACGATATCGCGAGGCATTGAGTGACCCCGGCTCAGAAATGGGCCGGGGTTATAGGAACTGAACAATGCCGCAAACCAACAAGAACGAAATATTAGTCAAGGATCAGAACATTTTAGGTTCTGAATATGGAGAGGCGTTTTTTCACTGCAAACAGGAATTATATAGGGTTTCGAGTCAATGGGATCGATACGAAACGCTGTTTTCAACAAAGACAAGAGTGAATATACTTAATGAAGCCAGTGGCAATTTTTGGCACGCTTTACAAGGAGTGCTGTTCGAAACGGTTCTTTTAGGTTTGTGTCGACTCACAGACCCTCCAAGCACAATGAATCATAGAAATCTGAGTGTAAGAACACTATTCGAACTTGATCCATCAAAGAGCAAAATTCGGTTTCAATCGCGTATTGATAAAGCAAACAACGATACAAAGTTTGCAAGGTCTTGGCGCGACAAGAGAATCGCTCACAACGATTACAAGCAATTAACCGGTTCCGCGAACAAAATGGAAATTGCCACGCGCCTTAAGGTTTCAAAGGCGATTGTCAGTATCCATGAGGTGTTGCGTTGGGTTCAAGGAAAATACTTTGATGGTGATCTTTTCTTACTTGATTTAGGAGATTCAGACACAAACGTTCTTCTGTCTCGGCTTGAACTCGGCAATGAATTTCGAAGAAGACATATAGAAGAACTCGGAAACAAGGTGTTTCCTGGGCAATATTCATTCGAGCATAAAATATTCAAGGAGGATTACGGCCGTGTTAAACGATACTCAGCTCAAGGGAAGGGTAAAAAACCAGTTACTCCGAAGAAATACAAAATCTTCTAGAATCAAAAAAGTAACTAAATTTCTATTACCGTGACAATGTGGGACACTTTACTAAACACGCCAACTCCCCCAATTAGCACCTCGCACCGCCAATAGGCCCCGCGATCAAGTCACGGGGCGACATAGAGCGAAAGGCGGTGTCCGTAGGCCATCCCTCCCCCGGGGGTCGTCCCGGGACTTGATCCCGGGACCCATTCGCGCTCTCGGCAGGGACTGCAGTGCTTGTTTGCCAAATGCACGAAACTCTCCCCCGTCATCCTCGGGTTTGACCCGAGGATCCATGAGCGGACTGCCGCAAGCGCAGAGGTTGATCGTGGAACTCAACCGGACCGCACGTCCATTCATCCAGGCGCCTGTTGCCGCATCGCGTGGATCCTCGGGTCAAGCCCGAGAATGACGAACTGAGCGCTTTGCGCATCCGGCGACTCTCCCATCACCGCGCAATCCGCGGCCACAAATCCTGCCATTTCGGGTTCTCGTTCTCGATCAGGTCGAGTTTCCACTGCCGCACCCAGTGCTTGATGGTTTTCTCGCGCTGGATGGCGTCGCGGATGTCGGCGAATTCCTCGTGCCAGACGAGCATTTTCACGCGGTACTTGCTGGTGAAGCCGGGGACTTCGCCCTCGCGATGTTCCGAGACGCGCCGGACGAGATCGCTGGTCACGCCGGCATAGAGCGTGCCGCGCGGCTTGCTCGCCATGATGTAGACCCATCCGCCCATGCAACAGAGGCAACGCCGCTTGGATCCTCGGGTCAAGCCCGAGGATGACGCGGGGGAATGAGGATAACGCAGGGGCAGAGGATAACGCATGGGGCAGAGGATGACACAGGGGCAGAGGATGACGCATGGGGCGAACCGCGTCGCCAGACCCAAACCTTCATCCTGCGCTTGTCGAAGGGCGAAGGTTTGGCCACGAACCCGGCTAAGGGCCTCGTCCTTCGACAGGCTCAGGATGAGGTCTTCGACAGGCTCAGGATGAGACCCCGCGCAAGCGACGCGCCCCCTATTCGCCATTCGCTCGCCGCTGCCCCTTTCACCTCCCCCCAAAAAACTAATCCCCGCCCCATTCCCCTCCCCGCATACTCCGGCTCACGTGCCTGCCATGAGCAAGGATGCATACGAGCTTCCGGCAGTGGAGGTCAGTCAGAAAAAGTGGGAACCGGTTGTTCGGTTCGACTGACCGACCACCAGACTATGCACGGCCTGGGCGGACGAAGGGTCGCCTTCGTCCGGGCCAAGCTGCGTCACCGGCCAGTAATTGCCGAGGCCAGCCGTAAGCCGTACACGGGGGCCTGCATGCGCCTCGTGGGGTCGCCATGACATTGCCAGGGGCACAAGGTAGCGCCCTGGCGGGGTCGTTGCAGATGGCGCGCGCAGGTGGGGGTTAAGACGGGTCAGCACCCCGAGGTTACGCAGGATACGCCAAAAATCCCGGGCAACGCGGGGCGTCAGACGCCTCACTCTTATCGCCGGACTAACCGGCACCGAGGTGACTGACGCCCCGCGTTTGCTCCCAATCATGCCTTCGGCCACGATGTGGCGCGGGGATGCCCGGGCGCGCAAACCGGCTTGATCCCGCACCCGCACCCCGCCACACTGCCCGCCCCGTCCCCGGAGCATCGCCCATGCCGCAAAAGATCTATGCCATGGCTTTCGCCAGAGTCTATCCGGCCTATGTCGCCAAGGCCGAGCGCAAGGGGCGCACGCGGGACGAGGTCGACGAGATCATCTTCTGGCTGACCGGACATACCAAAACCTCGCTGGCGGCAGAGGTGGAGAACGGAACCAATGTCGAGGACTTCTTCGCCAACGCGCCGGCAATGAACCCGAAGCGGGCGCTGATCAAGGGCGTCGTCTGCGGCGTGCGCGTCGAGGAGATCGAGGAGGAAACCATGCGGGAAATCCGCATTCTCGACAAACTCATCGACGAACTGGCCAGGGGCAAGGCAATGGACAAGATCCTCAGGCGCTAGCGCAAGGACGCCCCTCGCCTCACAGCCACTTGCGGCTCTTGAAATAGAGGAACGGCAGGATGGCCGAGGCGATCATCAGGCAAATGGCGAAGGGGTAGCCGAAGGGCCAGTCGAGCTCGGGCATGAAGTGGAAGTTCATGCCGTAGATCGAGGCGACC
This sequence comes from Devosiaceae bacterium, assembly GCA_963675235.2. Classification (GTDB taxonomy): domain Bacteria; phylum Pseudomonadota; class Alphaproteobacteria; order Rhizobiales; family Devosiaceae; genus JAHJQZ01. Next base: position 11,329 of record CAXXFU010000005.1, read on the forward strand.
AGCGTCGGCGGCAGGAAGACCACCGCCGCCACCGAGAAGATCTTGATGATGGCGTTCTGCTCGATGTTGATCAGACCGAGCGTGGCGTCGAGCAGGAAGGTGATCTTCTGGGCCAGAAAGCCGGAATGATCGGTCAGCGAGCGGACGTCGGCGACCAGGGCGTTGAGCTGTTCGCGCGCCTCCTCGCCGCCGCCGAGCTTGGGCGCGAGATAGGCGAACACCCGTTCGAGGGTGGCCAGGCTGTCGCGAATATCGGAGGTCAGGTCGCCCTTCTGGCCGATCTGTTCGAGCGTCGCCTTGTAATTGGCGTCCGAACGCGTCTCGGCGCCCTTCTGGCCGAACACGGTGCGCGAGATCACGTCGACCTCGTGCCCGGCGCGTTCGAGGATGTCGGCCAGCCGGTCGACGATGGTCTCGAACAGCGCGAACAGCACGGTCTCGCCACTGACCAGGCCGAGCCCCGCCTTCTCGGCCCTGACCGGAAACGCCGCGAAGGAGCGCGGTTCGGTGTAGCGGATGGTCACCAGGCGGTGATCGATCAAAACGAAGGTGATCGGCTCGACAACGGCGTCGTCGCTTTCGGTCTGCGACGGGATCAGCGCCGTCATGAAATGGGCGCCGTCCTCGGAGTAGAGCCGCGAGGTGATCTCGATCTCCTGCATCTCGTCCTTGGTCGGAACTTCGATGCCCAGTTGCTTCTCGAGCTGCTGCTCTTCATCGCGCGTCGGCTGGAACAGGTCCCACCAGACGACGGTTTCGGCCTCGGCGGCGACGGGCTTCAGCCGGTCGCCGGCAAGTTCGTAGGCGCGGATCATGCTTGGCCTCCACCAATGAGCAGCGTTCGGCCGTATTCGAGCGCACCCAAGCCGCCGGGGCAAGCGATTCGGCAGTTTGTCGGTTCGGCACGGGCTTGACCGGGGGCGTCCGGGGCGATCTGCTGTGACGACCCGATGGCACCGGCCAAAATGAAACGAGCCTCATGACCTCTCCCGATCCCGAAGCCCTTGCCGCCCGCCTGGTTCCGCGCCTCGCAGCGGAGCGCGCCGAGCTTGAGGCCCTGTCACGGCAGAGTGCCGCCGACCGCGCGCCGGTGGCGCTCGACCAGCAGAGCGTCGGGCGGGTGTCGCGCGGCGATGCACTGCAGGGACAGGCCATGGCGCAGGATGCCGAGCGCCGGCGCCGCAAGCGCCTGGTGATGATTGACGCGGCGCGCCGGCGCGCCGAGGACGGCGAATTCGGCTATTGCGCCTCCTGCGGCGAACCGATTGCCGAAAAGCGTCTCGAACTCGACCCGGCCGCCACCGAGTGCATCGCCTGCGCCCGCTTGAACGGATAAGCACCTGCGGCAATTCCGGGCCGCCGGTACAAATTCTGTTCCCGCTCCTGTAGACTGCCGCAACATCACATTCGCAAGCCATTCGTGGCGCTCAGGCAAACCGTCTCCCGACGGTGGCGGTTTGCTGCCGTTTATGGCGTGCCCCAACTACCGAGAGGACCACCACCATGGGAAACCGTGCCGAAATCCACGATCGCGTACTTGCCGCCAAATCGGTCGAGGAGCTGATGGAGGCCTATGAGGAATGGGCCGCCAATTACGATCACGACCTCACCGACGAATGGGGCTATTTCGCTCCCAGGAGCGTTGCCGAACTCGTTGCCGAACAGGTCAAAGATCGCAATGCCGCTGTGCTGGATGCGGGCTGCGGCACCGGTCTTGTTGGCCTGCACCTGAGCCAGCAGGGATTCAGCCAGATTGACGGCGCCGACTACTCGCAAGGCATGCTCGATCAGGCAGAGGCCAAGAAGGTGTATCGAAACCTGACGAAGCTCGATCTCAACAACGCTCTGCCCATTGCCGACGACAGCTATGACCTCGTCACCTGCGTCGGCACCTTCACCTCGGCCCATGTCATTCCCGAGGCACTGCTCGAATTCGTCCGCATCACCCGCGCGGGCGGCGCCATGTGCTTCACGGTGCGCGACAGCTATTGGGACGAGACAAAATTCCTCAAGCTGCTGACCGAACTCGAGCTCGGCGGCAAGGCCGAGCTGAAGCAATTGCGCACCGAATTGTACATTGGCAGCGAAGGCTCCTACTCCAAGGTGATCCTGCTGGAGGTCCGCTAGCTGGCAACGCCAGGCCGGCGTGCGCCAGCGCCGGTTCCGCATCCCATTTTGCGCTGCCACTTTACCTTCCAGGGCGAAGCAAATTAGTGTTAGCGCTAACCATCCTATTGTAAAACCATGTGATCGCCGTAGACGCTGTCACGGCGTCCTTCCTTCCGGATCCAGTTGGACAGACATTTCGGAGAAGCGAAAATGAAGAACATTGTCGTCACAGGCGGTAGTGGCAAGGCCGGGCGCGCGGTCTGTCGCGATCTGGTCGCTCACGGCTATGCCGTGCTCAATCTCGATATCCAGCCCTCGAAAGATGCGGTGTGCCCGTTCATGAAGGTCGACCTGACCGATCTGGGCGAAGTGCTAGACGCCATGGACCGGGCCAACCGCAAGGACAGTCCGTTCCGGCCCTTCGCCAAGCCCGACGCCATCGTCCATCTCGCGGCGCTGCCAGCGCCCGAACTGCAGTCGGACATCGTCACCTTCAAGAACAATGTCATCTCGACCTATGTGATGTTCGACGCCGCCGTGCGGCTCGGGGTCAAGCGGGTCGTCTGGGCGTCGAGCGAGACCACGCTCGGCCTGCCGATGAACCCGGAAAACCCGCCAGCCTATCTGCCGGTCGACGAAGACCACCCGATGCGTCCGAACAGCACCTATTCGCTGTCCAAGGATCTCGGCGAGGAGATGGCGCGCCAGTTCTCCCGCTGGAACCCCGATATGACCTTCATCGGCCTGAGGCTGTCCAACGTCATGGAGCCGCACGACTACGCCAATTTCAAAACCTGGCAGGACGACGCCAGCGTGCGCCAGTGGAATGCCTGGGGCTATATCGATGCCCGTGATTCGGCCCAGGCCGTTCGCAAGAGCCTGACGGTCGATTTCACCGGCGCCGACCATTTCATCATCGCCAATGCCGACGGCGTGATGGAACGTCCCAATGCCGAGTTGATCGCCGAAGTGTTCCCCGATGTCGAGCTGCGCAAACAGGTCAGCGAACACGAAACGCTGTTGAGCATCGACAAGGCGCGCCGGATTCTCGGCTATGAGCCTGAGCACTCCTGGCGCAACGAGATCTAGGTTCAAGGGATTGCGCTGATGGCCGACCCAATCCGCATATCGGACACGCTGTTCATCGACAGCGACGAGATCGCCATCAGCGCCATCCGCAGCCCCGGTCCCGGCGGTCAGAATGTCAACAAGGTGGCCAGCGCCATCCAGTTGCGCTTCGATCTGACGGGATCGCATCTGCCGGAGGGCGTGAAACAGCGTGCCGCCCGGCTCGCCGGTTCGCGCCTGACCGCGTCGGGAGAAATCGTGCTAACCGCCTCGGTCTTTCGCTCCCAGGCACAAAACCACGAGGACGCCATCGCCCGGCTGGTGCAATTGCTCAGCCGCGCCGCCGTGCCGCCCAAGCGCCGGGTGGCGACCAAGCCGACCTATTCGTCAAAGCTTCGCCGGCTCGATGCCAAAAGCAAGCGCAGCGCCGTCAAGCAGAACAGAACACGTCGTCCGGAGATCGAGTAAGGCCGGGCTGTCGTGTCAATCTGCTATCTGAGGATCGGACGCAGGCGGGAATTTTGGTGCAGAAGTCACATGCATCTTTGGCTTGTTGTCAGCTGGTTCATCCACCAGCTTGGCGACCAGAAGACGCAATTCGGACGGCGTCATCGCACCCTTAACAACCTCTGTGTAGCCAATTCCGGCTTTTCGCAGCGCTTCCTTTTTCACGGCATCACGAGCCGCCGCCTTGCTCTGATAGTGGCCAGCGCCCTGATATTCGATGGCATGGCGTGGCCGACAAGACTCGTCAACCAGCAGCAAATCGACGCGCTTTGAATTGATGCAAGCATAGGCTTCATAGTCTTTGCAGCGGAGAATCTCTCCGAGCGAAACTTGCGCCATTACCTGCCAGCCAGGATTGCGCCGGAGGACCATGCGATCGAGTTCCCGGAACAAGCGCGCTTCGCTCTGATTCAGAAGTGGTTGCGCCCAGAATTCTGCAGCCATGACTTTGTTGAGCTGCATCGCAGCATCTGGCTTTCCGTCGAGGCCGCCGATCCGGCGGTTGCTGAAATCGCCAGTGACGGGGCGACCGCCACCGGACGTGCCTCGATCCCAGTGCCTCCACTTTTTCCGACCTCGGTTGCGCGAGGAAAAAAGAGCAATGATAATTAGCGCCGCTAATACAAGAAGCGCCGCGGCCAAGACATCGTTTGCAGCAACAATATTCGGGACCATCGCGTAAACATGCGCCACGCGAGCAAAGAACACCATAAGCGTTTTGCCGCAATTATTGTGTGTCTATGCACTCGATGGAAACTATTTGGGCGCACCCGAAAGAATGAGACCGGCCTTGATCAATGATGGCAATTGTGATGATGGCCGTGGCCATGGCCGTCGTCATGATCGTGATTGCAGCCATTGACGCCCGTTTGCAGCGCGCCGGCGAAATGGGCCGCAACCAGGGCTTCGGGCGTGTCGCCGGCGACACCGATCAGGACATCGATGCCGCGCTTTGCCAGCAGGTTGACTGCCGCCGGACCAATGCCGCCGGTCATCACCAGCTCGACGCCACGTTCGGACAACCATCTGGGCAGCACACCCGGCTCGTGCGGCGGCGCAGCAACGTCCTCGCGCGCCGTGATGTTGCCGGCCTCGTCGGTATCGATAAACGCAAATGCCGGTGCATGGCCGAAGTGACTGAACAGCATGCCGTCGGCAACGGGGATGGCGATCTTCATGGGGGGCCCCTCGACAAATCAACTGATCGAGGCATACGCCCGACACCGCGACACGGGAAGGCATTCGCACGCGCCAAGGCGCGGGTGCGGCTATGTATCACGGATGGCTGCCATTTTCTGCTGTAGAAACCGGGGCTTACCGCCCCGCCTTGCCGCCGGAACCGCCTGGAGCTTGCGTCAGGTCAATGCACAGGCAGACAATCGCGGTTTGGCTCCGCTCGTCCCCAACGGACCAATTGGCAACCGCCCCGAATCCAATCCCAGCAAGCAGTCAGAAAATGCACAGCTTTCACGGCATCATTCCGCCCGTGTCCACACTTTTCACGCCCGATGGTCGGTTCGACAGCGCAGCACAGGCACGCCTGATCGACAAGATGATCGCGGGCGGGGTCCACGGGCTGTTCTTCCTCGGCTCCAACGGCGAAGCGGCACACATGACGGCGGAAATGCGCTTCGAAATCGCCGAATTCACCATTGCCCATGTCGCCGGCCGCGTTCCGGTGCTGATCGGGATCAGTGTTCCCGGAACCAGCGAGTCGATTGCCTTCGCCCGCCATGCCGAAGCCCATGGCGCCGATGGTATTGTCGCTATCAATCCCTATTACTCGCCCCTCGGCGAGGAGAACCTTTATCGCTATTTCGTCGCCATCGCCGAGGCGGTGCCGCTGCCGATGATGATCTACAATTTCCCGGCCGTGACCGGTCAGGATCTCAGCCCCGAACTGATCGTCAGGCTGGCGCGCGACTGTCCCTCGATCATCGGACTGAAGGATACCGTCGACACGCTGAGCCACATCCGCCGCGTCATCCAGACGGTGAAGCCCGTACGGCCCGATTTCCTTGTCTTTTCCGGCTTCGAGGAATACATGCTCGGCACGCTTGCCATGGGTGGCGACGGCTGCGTGCCGGCCTCGGGCAATTTCGCGCCGCATCTGACCGTCAGCATCTACGAGGCCTTCAGGGCCGGCGACTATGCCAAGGTCTTCGCCGGACAGAACAGACTGATCAACATCCTGCCGCTCTATTCGCTCGAGAGCCCGTTCTACGGGATCATCAAGCAGGCGATGAAAATGACCGGCTTTTCCGATGCGACGACCGTGCTGCCGCCGAGCCTTGATGCAACGCCTGCCAGTGTTGCCCTCATCCGCAAGGCCCTGACGGCAGCAGGTGTTCTTGCAGAGACGAAACCGCGGCAGCAGGACAAGGCTTTCGAGGCCGCCGCCTCCTGAGCTCAGGTTGTTGATGCTTTTGCTCAAGACTGCTTGGCTCTCGGCGCAAAGCCGCTATGCTGGCGCAAAGCAGCGGCCAAAGACCCCCCGATGACCGAAAGCGCAGATCCTGTCCTGATCAAGCACCGCGAACTCGAGCGCATCGCCATGGTGGCGCTGCACGCGGCGCGCCTGTTTCTCGAATCCGGTGCGCGGGTCAAGGTCGTGCACGAAGGCGCGGCGCTGATCGTCAGCGGGCTCGGGGTTTCATGCGTCGGCATGCGCGCCGGCTATGCCAGCCACGAGATCACCGTCTCGCATGGGCAGAACACCATCACCCGCATGACCGCCGTCGGTCCGCACGGGGTCAACCATCGGCTCGATCACGCCCTGCGCGCCTTGTGCGTGCGCGCCTCCAAAGGTGAAATGAGCGTCGAGGAGATCGAGAACGAAATCGAGCGGCTGGCGCGCGAAACCACCCGCTACCACCCGGCAGTGGTAGCAGTGGCAGTGGGCGTTGCCTGCGCCTCGTTCGGTCGTCTGCTGGGCACTGACTGGGCCGCGACCGGGCCCGTGCTCCTCGCCGGTACGGTCGGCCAAATGGTTCGCCATGCCCTCAGGCTCAGACATTTCAATCACTATGTCATTGCCGCGCTCGTCGCCTTTATTGCCGCATCGATCGGCGGATTGGGATCACGTTACCTGGGATCGGCCACGATCCCGCTGTCGATGATGGCGTCGATCCTGCTGCTGGTGCCGGGGGTGCCGGCAACCAACGCCCAGCTCGACATCATGGACGGCTACCCCTCGATGGGCAGCGCTCGCGCCGTCACGGTGATGATGGTGATGGTGTTTGCAACAGTCGGCGTGTGGCTGGCCGAATTCGTACTGGGGATGCATTGATGGATCCGGCTCTGCTGCATGTGTTGCACCAGGCCCTGTTCGGGGCGCTTGCCGCCGCCGGTTTCGGCGTGCTGTTCAATATCAGGCCGAAAACACTGGTCTGGGCCATGGCGGCCGGCGCTCTCGCTCTCACCGTGCGCACGCTCGGCCAGAACGCCGGCTGGAGCCTCGAAGCGGCATCGTTCGCTGCGGCGCTGGCGGCGTCCTCGGCGGTCAGGTTCGTGCGCATCTGGCTCGGCGCGGCGCGCAATTCGGTGGCGCTTGCCGGCTGCATCCCGATGGTGCCGGGCGCTTTCATGAGCCAGGCGATCCTTGGGCTGCTGGCGGTGACGGCGCCGCAGCCGGACAATGAAATCGCCATCATCGTCATGGCGATGGAGTATCTGTTGCGCGTGATATTCACCTTGGGCGCCATCGGCGCCGGTCTGGCCATCCCGACCTATCTTCTGAGGACACGCGACTTCTAGAGCAATCCGATCAGGTTGCGCTTTCGGCGCGGGACACCAGCTCGACAACGATGCCATCGGGGTCGCGCACGAAGGCGACGCGGGACAAAAGCTCGCGTGTCGCGGCATCGCGCGGCGCTTCGAGTGCCACGACACCCGCTGCAATAAGTCGGGCGAATGTCTCATCTACATCATCGACGGTGAAGGTGATGTGGCGAAGGCCGGCCTGCGACGGCGGCAGGTCGCTTGCAGGCGCAAGTCCCTGGGCCGGCGTGACAAGTTCGAGCTGGCCGCCGCCGGCATCGAGAAAAGCCATGTCCGAGCCCGTCCTGGCGTCATGCTTGCGCAGGATGAGCTTGAGACCGAGCAGGTCCCGGTAAAAACCGATGGCCCTGTCCATGTCGGAAACGGCGATGCCGATATGCTCGAATCCCAGCAGCATTGCATTTGCCTCCGCTTCTCCAGCGTGCCCACCGTTATGTGACAATTCGATGACAGAAAACCTTGTGGAAAAGCAAGGTTTTGTCGACAAACCCCGGTTCTGGATCAAGCCAGAGGGTCTGTCGGATGGCATTGTCGCCCGGCCAGTGAAGCTTTGCCATACGCGTTGGACAAGATGAACAAGAGCGCGCTCGACAAGGACCTGAAGAAAGTCGCTTCTCTCGAAACGGCGACGCGTGACCTGTCTCGCTCCTTCGCCGCGCCCGGGCTGGCGGCGCTGTTCATCCTGACGGTGCTGGTCTATGCGATCTTCGCCATCGCCGGCGGACCGTTCACCTATCTCGTCATCGCCGCCGTCGTCGTCTCCGCCTATATGGCGCTGACCATCGGCGCCAATGATGTCGCCAACAACATGGGCCCGGCGGTTGGCGGACGAGCACTGACCATGCTCGGCGCGCTGGCGATCGCCGCCGTTTTCGAAGCGGCGGGGGCCCTTCTGGCCGGCGGGGATGTCGTCTCGACGGTATCGAGCAAGCTGCTGAGCCCGGAGCTCTCGCTGACGGCGCGCGACTTCATCCTGGTGATGACCGCCGCCTCGCTGGCGTCGGCGATGTGGGTCCATATCGCCACGTTCCTCAACGCGCCGGTCTCGACCACCCATTCGGTGGTTGGAGGTGTCGTCGGCGCAGGCGTCGCGGCGGCGGGCTTTACCGTGGTCTCCTGGCCGGTCATCGGCACCATTGTCCTGTCCTGGCTGGTTTCGCCGGTGCTTGGCGGCTTTCTGGCAGCGCTGTTGCTGACCATTGCCAATTTCACCATCTTCACCAAACCGGACAAGCTGGCGGCGGCGCGCGACTGGGTGCCGGTCTTTGTCGGGCTGATGACCGGCGTTTTCGCCATGTATCTGATGATCAAGGGGCTCAAGCACGTCTGGCGGCCCGATCTCGTGACGATACTTTTCCTTGGCATCATGATCGGCATTCTCGGCTACGCGGTCGCCCGGCCCTGGATCAGCGCACGCGCGCCTTCGCTCGAGAACCGCACCAAGCACGTCTCGAGCCTGTTCCGCCTGCCGCTGATCATGGCGGCGGCGCTATTGTCATTCGCCCATGGCGCCAATGATGTCGCCAATGCTGTCGGCCCGCTCGCCGCCATTGTCGCTGCCGCCCAGACCGGGCTGGCCAGCCCGGCGCAAGTGGCGTTGCCTCTCTGGGTGCTCGGCATCGGCGCGGTCGGCATCTCGGTCGGGCTGGCGCTGTTCGGCCCGCGCCTCATCCGCATGGTCGGCGAGAAGATCACCAAGATGAACGAAGTGAGGGCCTTCTGCGTGGCGCTGTCCGCCGCCGTGACGGTGCTGGTGGCCTCGGCACTCGGCCTGCCGGTCTCCTCGACCCATGTCGCCGTCGGCGCCGTGTTCGGGGTCGGGTTCCTGCGCGAGTTCTCGTCCAACGCCATCATCCGAAATCCTCCGTTGAAGGTAAATGTGCCCGAGGCGACCAGCGATCAGTTCAACCAGACCGCCGAACAGGCCGTCGCCAAGCTCAAGGGACGCGACAAGCGCCGGCTGGTGCGGCGTCAGCATGCCTTCAACATCGCAGCGGCCTGGCTCATCACCGTTCCCGCCTCGGCGCTGGTCTCTGGACTGCTCTATTCGGTGATGCGGCTCTTGCCGGGCGTGTAGGTACCCTCGATAATCCGGCGATTGAGCTCGGCGGCAATGCGCGCGGCCTGCCGGCTGGCCATCAGCGAGCGCAACTGAGGCAGCAGCGCCCAGTGGCGGAAGCGCTGCGACTCTTCCGGCCAGGTGTCAAGCTGCTCGGTGACGTTGAGGCCGAACAGCGCCACCCGCACCGGGCTTTGCTGCTCGTTGTTGCGGGCGTGAACATAGGCCCCGATGGGGTCCGGTCCCATCTCGCCCACCACCCCTGCTTCCTCGAAGGTCTCCTCTGCCGCCGTCTCGTGCGGCGTACGGCCCTTTGAAACCGACCCCTTGGGAAAGACCCAATTGGCGCTGCGCCGCGAGGTGATCATCAGGAACACCACCTGCCCGTCGATAATGCGGAACGGGATGGCGCCATATTGGGTGTCTTCTGGCATGTCGCCGAGCGAGGCCGGTTTGATCAGCTTGCGAGCGATGCGAATGAGCACCATGCGGAAATTCCCCTGCGCTTCGTGCTTCTGCCTAGTCAATTTGAGGCGTCGCGCCAAGTTTTGCGCTTGCGGCAAACCCGCCGCGTCCACCGCCATTTGTCCGAATGCCTAGCCGAGCGGCACGCCTTCGACATCGCGATCGGCCATCAACACGCCTTCGGCAACCCACAAACGCGCGACATGAATGGTGGTGCGGCGCTCACGGCCGGTCTCAGGAACAGGCTTTGCCGCTTCGTCCCATTCCGGATGGGTGAAATAGAAAAGCGCCGCCTCGCCACCGTCTGATGCATCGCCGCCCCGGGGGACGACGACATCGGCATGACGGGCAAACGAACGGTCCATCGGGTCCCTGCCCGGCGCGCCGAGAATCAGGCCCTGCCGCGTCCAGTTGCGCATGTCGCTTGAACGATAGACGGCCAGGCCACGCCATTCGTCGGTGATCAGCCAGTGCCAGCCGCCGAGGGTGAAAACATTCGGCCCTTCATGCGGCGGCGCGTCCGGCTCTCCGGGGATGACCTTCCCCTCGATCGTCCAGTCGCACAAGTCGGTGCTGGTGGCGGCCCAGGTGGCGCTGCCGCCGCCCTCGTTCTTGTACCAGAGGCGATAGAGCCCGTCCGGGCAAAGGGCCGCGCAGGCGTCGATGACATTGGGCCGGTTGAGCGGCAGCACGGCGCGCCGGGTCCAGGTGACGAGATCCGGCGAAGTGAAATGGGTGATCGAGCGCTCGACGTCATGGACGGTCTCGGGCGCACCGGGGAAGTAGGTCAGATACATGTGGTATTCGCCGCGCGCGAAGATCACTTCTGGCGCCCAATGCGTGTTGAGCCCGGGGTGCTCGGGCAGATCGAGCCCCTCGACAACACCGCGATAGGCCCATTCGAGCCCGTCGCGAGATGTGGCTGTGCCGATCGGCGATCCCTGGATCCAGCCCCAACCCTTTGTCGGCAGATGGGCGCGACGGTTGGTATAGAACATCCACCATTCGCCAGTCGCCTGACTGCGGATGACTGTCGGGTCCGCCGCCCCGTCCTGGACGGGGTCGACAAAGATTGGCCGAGACATATGACTCTCCTTGGGATGCCGCACCGATCCTAGCAAAGCGAAGCGGCGGGCGACCGCTTTTTTTGGCTATCCACGCATGAGCGCACCGGCGACGAGCAAAGCGCCGGCCAACGCCGGAGGCGCCGCAAGGAGGGCGTTGACCCAGAGCGCGTTGGACAGGAAGAGCAATGGCGCCAGGGCGATCAGAAGATAGATCACTCCGCCGGCAAGCGGCCAGCGCCAGGAAACAGCCAGAATGCCCAACAGGACATAGGTCGGCACCAGATGGATAAGGAAGCCGACCAGATTCTGCCAGAACGATGCATCGTCGGAGAACGCGTCGAGTGCGAACACGCCGATGAACAGCGCTGCGGCCAGCCCGAACACGCGCCCAAGAATGATGAGAATTTCTGGCATTGCGCTAACCTCCTGAGTTCTCTGATCTTCCAATCCGATGTGGCCATCGGCGCCGACGGTCGCAAGCCGTGTCTATCCGGGTTTCTGGGCACGCCAGGCGAGAATGCCCGCAGCCGCGGCGCGACCTGTTGTCATACAACCCGTCAGCAGGTAGCCGCCGGTCGGGGCTTCCCAATCGAGCATTTCGCCAGCGGCGAAGACGCCGGGCAGCTTTGTCAGCATGAAATTGGCATCAAGTTCGGCAAGATCGATGCCGCCCGCCGAGGAAATGGCCTCGGCGATCGGCCGGATCGCGGTCACGCGCAGGGGCAAGGCCTTGATCACAGCCGCGAGCGCCTGCGGATCGAGCCGGTTGGCATCGGGCACGCATTCGCGCAGCAAGCCGGCCTTGACGCCGTCGAGCCGCGCGCCCTTGCGCAAGCGGTTGGTGAAACTGGCCTTGCCTGGCTGGCGCGCGAGCACGGCGGCGAGCTTCTCCCGGCTCCGCCCTGGGGTCAGGTCAAGGAACAGCCAGGCCGAACCGTCTCGCTCCAAAGCATCGCGCAGGGCGGCGGAATGCTCGTAGACAAGGCTTCCCTCGATGCCACCGGCGCTGACGACGAACTCGCCGGCGCTGGTTCCGGCATCACTGGCTGCGGAAACGGATTTGACCGGCAATCCGGCATATCTTTCGGCAAAGCCGGCGCTCCAGGCGCAGTCAAAGCCGCAATTGGCCGGGCGCAGCGGCGCTATGGCGATGTCTTGCGCCTCAAGGATCGGCACCCATGCGGCATCGGAACCAAGGCGCGGATAGGAGGCGCCGCCGAGCGCCAGCACAACGGCATCGGCTTCGACGCGAACCTGGCCGTCCGGGGTGGTGAAAACCGGGGCGCCCTTGTCGAAGCCGACCCAGCGATGCCGTGCGCGCAGCTCAACGCCCAGCCCGCCAAGCCGTTTCAGCCAGGCGCGCAGCAGCGGCGAGGCCTTCATCGCCTTGGGAAACACCCGCCCTGAAGAACCCACGAAAGTCGCGATGCCCAGTCCCTCGGCCCAGGCGCGGACATCGTCATTGCCAAAACGATCGAGGGATGGTTCGAGGACCTCGGCCGCAGCGCCATAGCGGGCGACGAAGCGCTCGAACGGTTCGGCCTTGGTCAGATTGAGCCCGGATTTGCCAGCCAGCAACAGTTTGCGGGCCGGCGCCGCCATCGCGTCGCACAGCACCACCTTCTCACCGGCCTCGGCCAGCACTTCTGCCGCCATCAGGCCGGCCGGCCCGGCGCCGACGATGACAATCGATCCGTGTTCCATGTCCCAAGGCGTTGCCACGGCTTGGGCGAAACCACAAGTGTTGCGTCAGCGTTGGCGGCGTTTGCGGCGATTGGCCCACCAGCGGCGGAAGCGGACGATGAGCGCGGCCAGAGGCCCGCGCAGCGCCGGCAGGTCGATGGCGAGGAGCAGCAGGCCGAGCGGCAGCATCCACAGCCCGAGCACCGGCAGAATGCTGAAAATGCCGCCGAGAACGAGCAGGATGGCCAGGGGCACGCGGATCAAAGTTGCCCGGCGCGTCCGCAGTCCGGCAAAGACGCGCGCCACCTGTGGCGGTACGGAGCGTTCAATGCGATCGAACTGGCGCTCGAAGCGTCGCGTCGGCTTGTCATCCATCATGCGGTTCCAGGCTTTCTTTCCGGCTGAGATGGTCCTTTGCAGGCCAGGTTCAAGGCCCATTTACGGCCATATTTGTCCTTACTCCATCGTTTCTTGCCGCTGAAGGCTTGACTTCCAGGCAGACTCGACGCGAAGATTAACGTTCACATATGAGCTCATGGACAGCGTCGGCGGCTGATGCCGGCAGCTCGCTTGTGTTTGAGCGTAGGGGTTTCTGCTCGCATATTCATCTACCGACCGCACGGAACATGGCAGGCCGGGCTTCATGGCCCGTCGCGGCCGTGCTCTACATTTCCGGCCTGACAGAGCGGGCCGACCACATCAACGGAGTTGCACAATGGAATACCGTCGTCTTGGGAAATCGGGCCTCAAGGTCTCCGAACTGTCGTTTGGCGCCTGGGTGACCTTCGGCAAGCAGGTCGACACCGACGCCGCCGCCAAGCTGATCGGCACCGCCTATGATGCCGGCGTCAATTTCTTCGACAATGCCGAAGCCTACGAAGCCGGCAAGGCCGAAGAAGTCATGGGCGCCGCCATCAACAAGCTCGGCCTTGCCCGCGACACCTATGCCGTTTCGACAAAGGTGTTCTGGGGCGGCGCCGGCCCGCTCAACCGCGGCCTCAACCGCAAACACATCTTCGATGCCTGCCATACCGGCCTGAAGCGGCTCCAGGTCGATTATCTCGATCTCTATTTCTGCCACCGCCCCGACATCGACACCCCGATCGAGGAAACCGTCCGGGCCATGAGCGACCTCGTCACCCAGGGCAAGGTGATGTACTGGGGCACGTCGGAATGGACCGCCAGGCAGCTGACCGAAGCCTATGGCGTGGCGCGCCAGTACAACCTGGTGCCGCCGACCATGGAACAGCCGCAGTACAACCTGTTCGTGCGTGAGAAGGTCGAGGGTGACTATGCTCCGCTCTACGACCTGATGGGTCTAGGCACCACCATCTGGTCGCCGCTGGCCTCCGGCGTTCTGACCGGCAAGTACAATTCGGGCATCCCCGAAGACAGCCGCTTCAACCTGCCCGGCTACGAGTGGCTTAAGGCCCGTTTCGAGAGCCCTGAAGGCAAGGAGCAGATCGCCAAGGCTGTTGAACTCGAAAAGCTCGCCAAGGACGCCAGCATGAGCCTGACGGACATGTCGCTGTTGTGGTGCCTGGAAAATCCGAACGTCTCGACAGTCATTCTCGGCGCTTCCAAGCTCGATCAGCTCAAGAGCAATCTCGCTTCACTTGAGCACAAGTCGAAGATGACGCCCGACCTTGTCGAAGCGATCGAGAAGGTCGTGGCCAACAAGCCGGCCGAGCCGCAGCGCTTCTAGTGCCAGAACTCAAAACAGCGATCGAGGGGGCGGCAACGCCCCCTTTTTCGTGCCCGAACGTCGCCGGCAGGGATCAGCGCAGCGTCGCGCCGAACCACATAAGACGCAAAAGCTTCAGCCAGTCGGCGCTCTCCTTCGGAGGTGCGAAGGGATCGGGGCCCGACGGCGGGCGCGTATCGATCAAGGCGATGTGGGCGAAGGCCGGCCGTAGCTGGCGCGGCAGCAGCCCGACGGCGGCGCGGGCTTTATCCAGATGGTCACGCCCAAGGGCATGACAGCGATGGAGCGCTGCCCGCAGCCCGTCGCTGTCGCGGCGGGACAGGATGTCGGCATCCGTGAGCCCGTGTTCGGCCAAGATGTCGAACGGCAGGAAGATGCGGCCACGCGCGCAGTTGAAACCGAAGGCGCGGACATGGCCGAGATAGGCCAGCCCGACGCCAAGATGGCCGGCGGCATCGCCGCTGTCCGGTGCCTTGCCGTCGCCAAGGATGGTTGCCGCATATTGATAAAGGATCGAGGCGGTTTCTCCGGCATAGCCCTCGAATGTCGAAACATCCGGCATCGGGTCCTGGTAAAGATCGAACCGCCGCGCCGCCACCAGCCGTTCGAGCGGACCGGCAGCAAGACCGTAGCGCTCCATCACCTCGGCGAGCGCCGCTGCAAGCGGGTTCTTCTCGGCCGCGCCATATGCCGTGCCGGCGAAGAAATCGGCCCACCATTGCAGGCGGATTTCGCCGGGCATCGGCTCGCTGACGCGCTCGCTGGTTGTGGCAATTTCGGCATTGGCCGCAAACAGCGCCTGCACGGCAGCGCGCGTGTCCTGCGGCAGGATCAGGCTGGCGAAATAGCGCTCGCGATCGAGGTCCCTAAGCGTTTCGGAGACGATGTCCGCCCCGACTTCGCTCATTTCCTGCCCGCTTCGGCAACGGCGATCAGCGCGGCGCCGACCGCCCTGTCCTCGGCCATCAGCACGTTGTAGGTGCGCGCCGAGCTGCCGGTCGATCCGGGTTCGGCAACGATGTTGCGTTCGCGGAAGGCCTGCTTGATCTCGCGGGGAAGCGGCTCGAAGGCATCTCCCATGCCGAACAGCATGACATCGAGCCTGTCGGCCACGGCAAAGACCGGCGCAAGCGCATCGAGCGTCAGTTCACCCGGCGCCGTCACCTCCCAGGCATGCATGCCGGAGGGTAGGCAAAGCAGCGAGCCGCGATGGCTCATGCCGGCAAAGCGGAAGCCGAGATTGCCATAGCCTTCGATTGGCGCCTGATAGGGATAAAAGCCCTCGCCGGGTTCAGCCATGCGCAAAGCCTCTTCGCTCGGTACAGGGACGGCGTCGCCGCGCGCCTCCGTATGGCGACGCGTGCAGTGCGGGGTGGGACGAGACGCCCCTGCCCCCGACCTCGGACGCGGATCAGACGACGGCTCCGTCCGAGCGCTTGTCTTCCTTCTTGACCTTCTCTGCCGGCGCCCTGTTCTTCAGCCCGAGCAGCATGAGCAGCGGCGAGGCGATGAAGATCGAGGAATAGGTGCCGACAACGACGCCCCATGTCATCGACAGGACGAAACCGCGGATAACCTCGCCACCGAAGAACACCAGCGCCAACAGCGCCAGAATGGTGGTGAAGGCGGTCAGGGTCGTGCGGCCCAAGGTCGAGTTGATGGAATCGTCGAGCAGGTTCAGGAGTGGCAACTTCCTGAATTTCCGCATGAATTCACGGACACGGTCGTAGACGACGACGGTATCGTTGAGCGAATAGCCGACAATTGTCAGAACAGCCGCGATACTGGAAAGGTTGAACTCGATTCCGAGCACCGAATAGAACCCGATCGTCAAAATGACGTCGTGCATCGTGGCGATGACGGCGCCGACGGCGAACTGCCATTCGAAGCGGAACCAGATGTAGATCAGGATGGCAATGAGCGCGACGGTGATGGCGATGGTGCCGGCCAGAGCCAGTTCGCCCGACACGGTCGGGCCGACCGTCTCGGTCTTGATGACCTCGTATTTCTCCTGATCGAGGGCGTTCTGCACCTTGTCGACAGCCGCCTGCTGTGCCGCGTCTCCACCCGGCTGGGTTTCGACGCGCAGCGAAATCGTCTGCTCGCCATTGGCGAAATCGGTCAGGGTCTGAACAACGACGTCGCCGAGTTCGAGCGGCGACATCGCCGAGCGGACATCGGCGATATCTTCCACCGAAACCTGCTTGTTCGTCGTCTGGATCAGCAGCGACGAGCCGCCCTTGAAGTCGATGCCGAGATTGAGCCCCATGGTGAAGAACACCACGATGGAAGCGATGGCCGCCGCGCCCGAGAACCCGAGGGCAATCTTGCGCCAGGACATGAACGGCACATGGGTGCCATCCGGCACGAAACGGAAGATCTGCAGGTGCAGCTTTTTCGGCCGCGCCCAGGAATACCAGCGCCCGACGATGAACAGGGTCACCAGATAGGCGGTGAACAGCGTCGTCAGAATACCGATGCCGAGCGTGACGGCGAAGCCTTGCACCGGGCCGGAGCCGAGGAAGAACAGGATGGCGGCGGCGATCAGGGTGGTGACGTTGGCGTCAACGATGGTGCCCATGGCGCGCTGGAAGCCGGCCTCGATGGCC
This sequence comes from Devosiaceae bacterium, assembly GCA_963675235.2. Classification (GTDB taxonomy): domain Bacteria; phylum Pseudomonadota; class Alphaproteobacteria; order Rhizobiales; family Devosiaceae; genus JAHJQZ01. The sequence goes on from CAXXFU010000005.1 coordinate 28,381, forward strand.
TGCACCGGCGTTCGCCCACCACGCAGTTCTTCGCGTATGCGCTCGTAGATCAGCACGTTGGCGTCGACCGCCATACCGATGGTCAGAACGATACCGGCAATGCCCGGCAACGTCAGCGTCGCCCCCAGCACCGACAGGACGCCAAGAAGGATGGTGATGTTGAGCACCAGCGACAGAACGGCGAAGCCACCGAACAGGCCATAGGCGATGACCATGAAGACCATGACGGCGATAGCGCCGATGACGCCGGCGGTGACGCCGGCCTGGACGCTGTCGGCACCGAGCGAGGGACCGACCGAGCGCTGTTCAATGATGTTCAGCGTCGCCGGCAGGGCACCGGCACGCAGCAGCACCGCGAGGTCGTTGGCGGTCTGGGTGGTGAAACTGCCGTAGATCTGGCCCGAACCGCCGGTGATGGCGGACTGGATGACCGGCGCAGTGATGACCTGGTTGTCGAGGACGATGGCAAAGCGCTTGCCGACATTGGCCGAGGTGATCTCGGAGAAGACGATGGCGCCGCGCGTGTCGAAGCGGAAGGTGACGATGGGCTGGGACGTGCGCTGGTCGAAGCCGGCCTGGGCATCGACAAGGCTCTCGCCGCCGAGCGAAACGTCTTCGTAGAGCAGTTCGCTGCCATTGCCATCGGCATTGGGCACGACTTCGGTGCCGGGCGGCAGCCCCTGGGCCTCGGCCTGCGCCGCGGTCATGCCGTTGTACACGAGGTGGAAGGTCAGACGCGCCGTGCGCGAGATGATATCCTTGAGCCGGGTCGAATCCTCAAAGCCCGGCACCTCGACCAGCACGCGGTCATTACCTTCGCGCTGAATTGTCGGTTCAGTGGTGCCCAGTTCGTCGATACGCTTGCGGATCACCTCGATCGACTGGGTGACCAGCGCCGACATCCGCCTGTCGATTCCGGCCTCGGTCAGCGCGACGGTGATCTTGCCGTCTTCGGTTGCCGTCACCTCAAGTTCGGGAGTGTTGCCGAAAACCCCATTGGCGTAGGAGTCGAGCGATTTGATCGCATCGACCGCCTCGGAGGTCCGCACCGGATCCGTAAGTTCGACGTTTAGCGTATCGCCGTTCGTGGCAATCAGGTTGCCAATGCCCTTGTCGTTCGCCAGTGTCGAACGGATGTCACGCCGCAATTCCTTGACGCGTTCGGCAACGATGCTTTCCTTGTCGACCTGCAGCAGAAGGTGCGAGCCTCCCTGCAGGTCGAGACCCAGAACAATCTGCTTTTTGGGCAGAATGTCCGGCCAGGACGCAAGCGTCGACGCGGGCACGAAATTGGGAACGACGAACAGGATGCCCAGGAGCGAGACCAGGGCAATCACTGCGGTTCGGAACGGCGAAAACTGAAGCATCAAAACGGTCCGGTGCTGCGGAACTTGGGGTGACGGTGCGAGCCGTTACTTGTTGTCGTTGACCGGTTCGGGCTTGGAACGCACTTCGGCAATCATGGACCGCACGACCTTGACCTTGGTACCCTGGGCGATCTCGACCTCGAGATCCTCGTTGGCGACGGACTTGGTGACCTTGCCGACAATACCGCCGGTCGTCACAACGGTATCGCCGCGGCTGACGGCGGCGAGCATGGCGGCATGTTCCTTGGCGCGCTTCTGCTGCGGACGGATGAGGAACAGCCAGAAAACGGCCACCATGAGGATGATGGGCACGATGTTGAGAAGAATCGCATCCATGCCACCAGCGCCCGCGGCACCTGCCGCCTGCGCGTATGCGGGGGTCACAAACATATACTCGCTCCTTGGGATCGGCTTGTCATTGTCTTGCAGCCTGTATCATAACGGCAGCAAAAAGGCCCGGCTGCAACGCCGCGCCAAAATCGCGCGGACTATACCGTTGCGTATGCGGTAATGCAAAGCCTATCCGACGCCGATTCGAAATTATGAGGACCCTGGTGCAAAATACTGTTTCGAATGAAGAAATACTTGTCCGTCTCGACCGTATTGCGACGGCCCTCGACCGGCTTTCAGGCATTGTCGTGCCGGCCTTGCCCACCCTTGGCGACGCGAACGGCTATCATTGGGAGGGGCGCTCCGGCACCCTGCAGCCGGTGGCGCGGATCAATGCTGTACCCTATGAGCTGCTCAAGGGACTTGAAGGCGTGCTGCCGGCGCTTTTGCGCAACACCGAACAGTTCGCCCACGGCCATGGCGCCAACAACGTGCTGCTGTGGGGCGCGCGCGGCATGGGCAAGTCCTCGGCGGTCAAGGCCGTGCACCAAAGGGTTCTGACCAACCTGCCGGCCAAGGCGCGGTTGGTACTTGTCGAGATCAGCCGCGAGGACATCGAATCCCTGCCGGCGCTGTTGCGGGTGCTGACATCCCTCAACGCCCGGTTCATCGTCTTTTGCGATGATCTCAGCTTCGATCGCGACGAAACCAGCTACAAATCGCTCAAATCGATTCTCGATGGCGGTATCGAAGGCCGCCCGGACAACGTTGTGTTCTATGCGACGTCGAACCGCCGACACCTGATGCCGCGCGACATGATCGACAACGAGCGTTCGACCGCGATCAACCCGTCCGAGGCGATCGAGGAGAAGGTGTCGCTGTCCGACCGTTTCGGGCTCTGGCTCGGCTTCCACAATTGCGACCAGCAGACCTATCTCGACATGGTCTTTGCCTATGTCGACCATTTCGGCATCCCGATCGCCGAAGACCTCTTGCGCGCCAAGGCCATCGAATGGGCCCAGACGCGCGGCGCCCGCTCGGGTCGCGTCGCCATCCAGCTCGTGCGACAGCTCGCCGGCGAAGCAGGGATGGATATCTAGCAAGGCCGTCAGGCAAAGCGCCAAGCGCTTTTCCGGTCGACAATCCGACCATTCGCGAGCCGACTTCCGGACGATATCGCGAATACGCCCATCACCGCCTAGGAAAAAACCCCGGCCCTTAGGCCGAGGTCTGAGATGTGGAGGCCAGGAAAGCCTTGTGGAGTTCTCTAAGTCACGTCACGTCCGGGCCAAACTCGAAACGCATGATCCGGGCCGTCGGGTGGTCGCGGTCAGCCCGCCAGCAGCGGAGTCGGGTCGACCGGTGTTGCGCCCTTGCGCAATTCGAAATGCAGCTGCGGCCGCGAGACGCCGCCGGTCATGCCGGTGGTGCCGATGGCCTCGCCACGATTGACCTCAGCGCCCTTGGCGACAGTGATGTCCTTGAGATGGGCATAGGCCGACACGTAGCCGCTGTCATGCTTGATGAGAATGAGATTTCCATAACCCTGCACCGCCGAGCCGGTGTAGATGACCGTGCCGCTCTCGGCGGCCCGCACCGCGGTGCCTTCCTGGGCGGCAATGTTGATGCCCGAACGGGACTCGGCAAAATCGGTGATGACGGTGCCGCTCAGCGGCCAGCGGAACTTGCCATCGGCTGCCGGCGCCCGGATCGGGGATTCGGCGCTTGCCTGCGGGGCGCTGGCGACGTCCGCTGTTTCGGGAACGGGCTTGGCGATGACGGGCTGGGAGACGACCGGAGCCGCCGCCTTCGGCGTCGAGATCGACGCGGTGGTAACCGGCGCATCGGCCTGCTTGCCGCCTGGAATGATCAGCTTCTGCCCGACAAAGATCTTGTCCATCGACGAAAGCTCGTTGGCCTTGACGATGCTGCCCGGCTCGACGCCGTATTTGCGGGCGATGACGTAGAGCGACTCGCCGGAAACAACGATATGGACCGGGCCGGTCGGCGTCGCCGCCTTGGGCACACTGACCTGCGAAGCCGTCGTCGCAGTGGGCGCCGGCGATGATGCAACTTTCACAGCGGCTTGAGCAGGCATGGTCTGTTGACTCCCGGAAGAAACAATCGGCGGCAACGGCAGGGAATTGACACCCGTCGTTGCCGGCTGTTGCGCCACACTGCCCGTAGTCGTGGGCGTCACGATGATCCGCCTGCCCACGTCGGCCGGGGGAACATATGGACCATCACCCGTCGGCCGACTGGCCAGGGGTGCCGGCATCTGCTGTGTCGCCGCGGCCCCCACCGACTTTCCGGCCGAACCGGTGGTCGTAGAGTCAAGAAAGCCGCCGCTTCCGAGCGAAGAACACCCTGCAAGAGAAGCGGCGCCGGCGATTAACGCGGCTGCGGCGATGGACCGCCGAAACGCGAGACCCGTATTGCGGTACCTCATCGGCCAACTCGTTACTCGATAAAACACTGTGGGGCTGAGTGTAGGCTCGTTAAGGTAAAGACGAGCTTAAAGGCGGCAACCGGACTGTCCCGCGTTCGGCGACGAGGAATGTCTCGCCTTCACGCTCGATCCTGAGAATCGTCTGGCGCTCCGAAGGCGCGCCGACCGCCGCGACAAGGATGCCCTCGTCGGCCAGTTGCCCGGTCAGGACCTCGGGCACCTCGGTCACAGAACCGGTCAGGAGGATGCGGTCGAACGGGGCCATCTGCGCCAGTCCGACAAGCCCGTTTCCAGCCATGCCGACGATGTTGTCAGCCCTCAAATCCCGCCAGCGCGCGACGGCGGCGGAGAGCAGCGCCCGCTCCCTTTCGAGCGAGAACACCCGGCGCACGAGCCGGGACAGCAGGAAGGCCGAATAGCCGCTGCCAGTGCCGATTTCGAGCAGTTTGGCGGCGCCGCCGGCATCGAGAGCGGCGATCAGCTGGGCCAGGATCAATGGCGAGGTGATCGACTGGCCGAAACCGATCGGCAGCGAGGCGTCCTTGTAGGCATAGCCGGCGTAATCAGGCGGAACGAAGGCCTCGTGAGGGCTCGATTCGAAGGCAGAAAGCAGGCGTTTGTCGGTGATGCCAAGACCGCGAAGCGCCAGGATCAGGCCGGCGCGGGCGACGAACAGATCGTCGGTCCCATCGCGGTCGTCAGGCATCGCGCCCCGTTTGCCCATCAGGCGCGTAGCGCACCGCATCGCCCGTTTCCGCGCTGCCGGACTGTGGAGCGGCGGCGGAAGCGCCGTTTCCCTGTGTCAGGATACCGGTGCAACTCGCCTGCAGGCCGTTGACGGCGGCAAGATTGGACTGATCCAACCCGAGCGGGGTGACGGTGATGGCGCGATCCTTGTGCAGGACCTCGAAATCGGCTTCGGGATCGAGATCGGTCGGCGGATTGGGAATGGCAATGAAGAACTTGCCTTCATTGCGGCTCGGATAATAGGCGATCGGCGAACGCTTGAAGCGCTGGTGCGGCACGACGCGGACATCTGTGACGGCTTCGGCCGGTCCGAGCGGGAAATTGACGTTGAAATAGGTCCCGGCGACGCGCGGCTGCGCGATCAGCATCCGCAGCACGGCGGCGCCATGCTTCACGGCGGCTTGCCAGTCGATTTCGACGCCGTTCTCGTAATCGACCGCCTGGCTCATGGCGATACCGAGCGCACCCTGCATCGCCCCTTCGCGCGCGGCGGCGATCGTGCCCGAGCAATTGATGATGTCACCGAGATTCTGGCCGTTGTTGACCCCCGACAGCACCACCTCCGGCTCGTGATCGGCAAAAAGATGAGTCATCCCGACGACGACGCAATCGGCGGGCGTGCCGTCGATGGCATAGACATTGGCGCTTCGGCGTTCGACTTCCAGTTCGGTGCCGAAACTGAACTGGTGACCGACACCGGATTTGTTTCCTGCCGGCGCCACGACATGCACGTCGTCGCTGACCGCCTGCGCGATCTGCAATGCCACCGTGAGACCGGGGGCATCGACCCCGTCGTCATTGGTGACCAGAATGCGCGGACCTTTGCTCATTGCGCCGGACCGATACGGTCGAGGCCGCCGAGATAGGGCTTCAGAACATCGGGGATGCGGAAGCCGCCGTCTTCTTCCTGATGGTTTTCCATCACCGCGATCAGGCAGCGTCCGACGGCAATGCCAGAGCCGTTGAGCGTGTGCGGGTACTGAACATTGCCCTCGGCGTCGCGATAGCGGGCCGACATGCGCCGTGCCTGCCAGTCGCCGGCCATGGAGACCGAGGAAATCTCGCGATAGGTGTCCTGACCGGGCAGCCAGACCTCGATGTCGAAGGTGCGCTGCATGGTGGCGCCCATATCGCCGGAGCACAGGCGCACGACGCGATACGGCAGCTCGAGACGCTTCAGAACTTCCTCGGCGCACGAGAGCATGCGCTCCTGCTCGTCCTCGGATTTATCCGGCTCGGTGACGCAGACCATCTCGACCTTGTTGAACTGGTGCTGGCGCAGCATGCCGCGCGTGTCGCGTCCGGCCGAGCCGGCCTCGGCGCGGAAGCACGGGGTCAGCGCCGTGACCCGCAGCGGCAGGTCTGACACGTCGAGGATCTGCTCGCGCACCAGATTGGTCAGCGGCACTTCCGAGGTCGGGATCAGCCAGCGGTCGTCAGTGGTCCGGAAGGCATCCTCGGCGAACTTCGGCAACTGCCCGGTGCCATAGAGCACTTCCGGGCGGACCAGCAGCGGCACCTGATGCTCGGTGAAGCCGTGTTCGGTGGTATGCAGGTCGAGCATGAAGGCGCCGAGCGCCCTTTCGACCCGGGCCAGAAGCCCGCGCAGGACGACGAAACGTGAGCCGGCAAGGCGGGCGCCGGCCTCGAAATCCATCATGCCGAGTGCTTCGCCGATCTCGTAGTGCTCCCTGGGCGCGAAGTTGAACTTCTTCGGATCACCCCAGCGGCCGCGCTCCACATTGTCCTCTTCGCTCTCGCCGTCCGGAACGCTCGCATGCAAAAGGTTCGGCAGCGCCTCGAGAAACTCGGTCAGGGCAGCAATGGCCACCCGCTCGCGCTCCTGCGCGTCGGGCAAGGCCGCCTTGATCTCGGAAACCTCGGTCATCAGCTCGCGGAAAACTGCTTCGTTGCCCGAACCCTTGGCCTTGCCGATCTGCTTGGAAACGGCATTGCGCCGCTCCTGCATATCGTTGAGCTCGGAGATGGCGGCGCGGCGTTCGTCGTCGAGCGCCAGGGCCTGTTCCGCCTGGGGACCGAAGCCACGGCGGATCATCGCCGCGTCAAACGTTTCGGCGTTGTCGCGAATCCACTTGATATCGAACATTACAGGGCCTGCTGAGATTTAGGTCGTCGGTTCCGACGGCTCGGGCGCGGCTTGGGGACGTCCCCGCTCGACCCAGCGTACGGAAAGGATCGAAACCTCGTAGAGCAGCAGCAACGGCAGGGCAAGACCGATCTGGGAAATCGGATCGGGCGGCGTCAGAAATGCCGCAAGCGCCAGGATGGCGACAACGGCATATTTGCGCCAGGCAGCAAGCGATTTTGCCGTGACCAGTTCCGCCCGCGCCAGCAGCGTCAGCAGCACCGGCAGCTGGAAACAGACGCCGAAGGCCAGCAACAGCGTCATGATCAGGGACAGATATTCGCTGACCCGCGTCTGCATCTGGATGCTGACGCCGTCTTCCATAACCTGGGTGCCGAGGAAGAACCTGAGAGCCAGCGGCATGACGCCGTAATAAACCAGCGCGCCGCCGATGAGGAACAGGATCGGTGTGGCGACGAGATAGGGCAGAAAGGCCTTGCGTTCCTTCTTGTACAGTCCCGGCGCCACGAATGCATAGATCTGATAGGCAATCAGCGGGAAGCTGAGCGCGAAGGCGGCGAACATCGCCACCGACAGCTGGGTGAAGAACTGCTCCTGCGGCGCGGTGAAGATCATTTCGACCGTACCGCCGTCTCCGACCGCCTGTTTGAACGGCCCGATCAGGAACAGATAGATGTCCTTGGAGACGAAAAAGCACAGGACAAACAGCACGGCAAAGGCCAGAAGCGACCAGATCAGGCGCTTGCGCAGCTCGACCAGGTGCTCGAGAAGCGGCGCCTCGGTGCCGGCAAGTTCGTCTTCCTGGTTGGTCTTGTCTTCAATCTGCGGCGTGTCGGCCATGGTTTAGGTCTTCTCCGCCTTGGCTGCGGACCGGCGGCGCGCCGGTTTGGCCGGCGCTGCTTCACTCTTGTCGGCTGCAGGCTTTTTCGCGGATGCCACCGGCTTGGCACGTGCAGACGTCGCAGGCTTGGCCGCGCTCGATTTGGCAGCGGCGCGCGGCTTGGCCGCCGGTTTGCTGGCGGCAGGTTTGGCGGTTGCTGCGGGCTTGGCAGCGGCTGCAGGTTTGGCTGCACCCTGCTTTGAGGTGCTGGATCCGGCGCTGGCGGACTTGCTGGTGGCCGATTTGCCAGAGGTGGGCTTGGCCGCTGCCTTGGCCGGTTTGGTCTCCGGCTCTGACGCACCAGAAGCCGTCGCCTTGGCCGATCCCGTGCTCGATGCCGTTTTGGCCGTTGCTTTCGGTTTCGACGCCGGCTTGGCAGCAGACCGCGAACGCGCCGTCTCCGCCTTTCCGGCAGCAGCGCTCTTGCCTGATTTCGAGGCTGAACTCTTTGATGTCGCGGATTTGGACGACGATGCTTTCGATCTTGGCTTGGGTGCCGCCTTCGGCTTGGCAGCGTCACCGGCGATGGACTTGCCGGCCAGTTCCGGCGGCACGTCCGAGGCTTCGAGATCGACCGGAACCCGCGACTTGGCGATGGCGTCAGCCATTTCTGCCCGCGACGCCTCGTGGTCTGTGGATATGCCGGCCTGGGTCTTGATCGCCTCGACGACGCTTTCCCCACTTTCGTCCGGTTTCAGGACGCCGCTCGGCGAGGTTCCCGTCGACGATGTCTTGTTGAATTCTCGCTGGATATCGGCGCGAGCCGCGCGCAGTGGATCGGTCAACGACTTGCGAACGTCGGTGATCTCGTCCATTGCCGAAATCTTGTTGAATTCGCGTTGGAAATCGCTGCCCATGCGGCGCACGGTTCCAACAAACCGTCCGAGATGGCGAAGCATCCCCGGCAAGTCTTTCGGACCGACCACGATCAATGCCAACGCCGCAACGACGAGCATTTCGGTCCAGCCTAGGCCCAGCATAGACGTCCTTCCCCCAGCTACGCGATCAGCTCACGTAACTCGAAACCGCGCCGTCTCAGGCGTCTTTGCTTTTCTCGGTTTCGTTGGCGTCGATCTGCGCCATCGGCTTTTCGTCGTCGTCCTTCATGCCCTTCTGGAAGGCTTTGATGCCGCCAGCGACTTCACCCATCATGGAAGAAATCTTGCCGCGTCCGAACAGAAGGATCGCAGCGATTGCGATGATAAGGATACCCCAGGGACCTGGATTCATAATACGTGCTCCGATTTCCTCGCGCGACGCGCGGTCGCAGGTGTTAAGGGCTACATCTATGGTCATTCTTTGGCGAAGACAAGGACGTCCGCAAGTTTGAACGCGCCGGTCCAGGCCATTCGGGCACGCGCCTGGCGCTAACGACGCCTGTCCCCAGCCTGTCCGGCACGCAGCTAAAGCGGCTGGCCATCGTCGTCCGGGGCAGCAAGTTCCTCCGGATCGTCATCTCCCATGTCGCCGGGATCGAGCGGATCCTCGTCGGGGTGAAGGTCGCCATCGAAGGGGATGGGGATCTGCATTCTGGGCGGCACCTGCTGCGACAGGAAGCCAGCGCCCTTCAGCTCATCAAGTCCGGGCAGGTCGCGCAGCTGTTCGAGGCCGAAATGATCGAGAAATTCCGGCGTCGTGCCATAGGTGACCGGACGCCCCGGTGTACGTCGGCGCCCGCGCATGCGGACAAAACCGGCTTCGAGAAGGACGTCGAGTACGCCACGGTTCATGGCAACGCCGCGGATATCCTCGATCTCGGCCCGGGTCACCGGCTGATGATAGGCGATTATCGCCAGGGATTCGAGGGCGGCGCGGCTCATCGGGCGCTTCTCGGTCTTTTCGCGCTTGAGGATATAGGCGAGGTCCTCGGCAGTGCGAAAGGCATAGGCGCCGTCGCGGACAACCAGATTGACCCCCCGCCCCTCGTACTCGGACTGCAATTCGGCGACGAGATCGGCGACCGGGGCATCGGCATCGAGAAAAGCGGCAATGGTGTCTACCGACAAGGGTTCGGCGGAAGCGAACAGCAGCGCCTCGATCACGCGCTTGCGGCGGTGCGCAACCTCGAAATGCTCCTCGGCGTCCGGAGCATCCTCGGCCTGGTTGTCATCGAAATCATCCACCTTGGCCGCCTATTCCGCCGCCTGGGCCTGTGGGTCGAAGCGCCGCCTGACGAAAAGCGGCCCGAAGACCGAGGACTGGCGCAATTCGACCTCGCCCTGGCGGACGAGTTCGAGCGAAGCCGAAAAACTCGAGGCCAGGATCGTCGCCCGCTCTTCGACCGCCAGCATGTCGTCGGCCAGATAGGCCTGCAGCGATACCCATTCGGCGCTGTCCCCGATCAGGCGCTGCAGCCGGTCACGGGCATCCTGCAGCGACAGGACGGTGCGGTCATGGGGCGTGTAGTCATTGGGTTCGGAGCGCTCGCGCCCCATGGCATAGGCCTTGAGCAGGTCGTAGAGGCTGGCATCCCAGGCGCTTTTCCTGACGATATCAGCCAGCTCCGGCATGCCGCGCGGAAAAACCGAGATGCCGAGGCGGGGCCGCGCCGTCAGTGCCTTCATGGCCTCGCGGATCGCTTCCAGGCGCTCGAGGCGGTACTGCAGCGCCGCCGCCAGATCCTCACCGCTCGGCTCTTCGTCGGACGGGCTCTGCGGCACCATCAGCCGGCTCTTGAGATAGGCGAGCCAGGCAGCCATGACGAGGTAATCGGCGGCCACTTCGATGCGGCGACGACGGACATCCTCGATGAAGGCGAGATATTGCTCGGCCAGCGCCAGCACCGAAATGGCGCTGAGGTCTACCTTCTGGCGTCGCGCCATGTCGAGCAGGAGATCGAGCGGGCCTTCATAGCCGTCGACATCGACATACATCACGTCGTCAGTGTCGACTTCCATGGCCTCGTGTTCCCCACCGCGGTGTGAACGGGCACGGCAACCGCGCCCGGTTACCGAGTCATGCTAGTTATTATTGCGCACGAAGCAATCGCCGCCAGCCGACTTCACACTGGAACAAACACCACTGGCATCGGCCAGCGAGTTGGCCGGGACCAGAACGCGGTAATAGATGCCGCGTTCACCGAGATCGACCTGCCTGACCATCGGCTCGGCGCCGTTGAATAGGCCACGGAACCTCTCGGACAGCGCGGCGAGCGTGACATTGGCCGCATCAAGGCTGCGCTGCGAACTCAGCTGCACATAGGCAGGGGCGTCAGGACCGGCCGGACCGGTGGCGACCGGGGCGGTTGCCGCCGGGGCTGTGGTTGCGACCGTCGCCTGCGGCGTGCTGGCCGGCACGGTCTCGGTGGCGGTTGGAAGCTGCGAAGCCACCTGATTGGCAGCGCCGGCGATGAGGTCGATGGTGTTGGTCGGGGTGGTGGCTGCCGGCGCGGCCGTGCGGACCTGCGTGCCTGCCGCCGCCGATGCCACCCGGAAGGCCGCGCTCGGCGAGGCCGCGGGATAGGGCGCGTCCGTGACCAGCTCAGCGTCGGCGGTCGCAGTATCGACGCCGGCAGCGGCATCGCTCTCGGCAACCGAACTCGATACCAGGCTGGCGAGTGGATCGACCACATCGGTGGCAACCGGCGCTGCCGGCACCGCATCGACCGCCGCCGGAGCGGTAGCGGCAACAGTTGCGGTGGCGTCGGGCGTTGCCGCGACCTGGAAATCGGTCACCGGCGCGCTATCGCTCAGCGCCGGCACGTCGGGACGTACGACCGGCAGCACTTCGTTGGCCGCCAGTGTGTCCTCGTTGGAGACAATGGTGCCATCGGGCCGCACGGTGACGGTCCGCACCTTGCGGTTGGCAAGGCTTTCCTCGGCGGCTTCAGGCGTTTCCACCTGGCGGATGCCGGTCGAGGCATCGTCGGTGCCGGCGACATTGGACGCGGTGTTACCCGCCGAGGCCACATCGGTCGTGGTCGCGGCCGGGGCGGAGGCAATTGTGTTGGCGACCCCAGCGCTGTCGGCGCCGGCGGTGGCGGCATCGGCGATGTCCGTGCTCTGGTCGCGCGAAACGATCTGCTCGTCGTCCGGAGCCTCACCGTTGCTGCCGTCGATTTCACTGAAAATCGCCGGCTGGCTGGTTTCCGAACTGGTGGTGTTTTGCTCCACCGGCGCCTTGGCATCACCGGTATTGGAGGCAAGGAAGGGCACCGATCCGTCGGTAATGCCGGTTTCCCCGAACACCCAGTATAGTCCGAGCCCGACTGCAACCAGGATCGTGGCGGCGGCGGCGCCGATGACGAGCCGGCCGCTACGCGGCTTTGCCGGCTTGACCTCGTCCCGATCGAGTTCGGGCGCGGCGCCGGTCAATTCGCCGTCGGAATCCATCAGCGGATCATGCAGTTCCGGCTGCGGCGGCCGATGGCTGGCGCGCCCGGACGCGGCGGTGGCGGCTGCAATCGCGGCCTCCGCCCGGTGGGCAGCGTCATCGAGGTCGACCTGCGGCTCAACAGGCATTTCGGCCTTTGCGGCCTGGGGCTGGTCGTCGCGCGACAGTCGCACGGCATCACCGATCAGGCTCTCGATCTCTTCGAGCGGGTCGGCCGCGGCGGCGGGGCGCTGGGGCTTGGCCGTTTCGGCACCGAAGATCGGGGTCGAAAACGCATCATCGGTGCCGGTACGCGGTTTTGCCGCCTGACGCGCCGTGCTTTCAGCGCTCATCGAACGCAGAAGCGACAGTACGTCGGGATCGACGGGAGCACCAGGCTGACCGGCCGATGTCGGCTTGACCGGCGTTGAAACCGGCGCAGGCGCCGGTTCAGCGGCCTCTGGCGCCGGCGTGGGTTCACCGGCGGCCGATGCGGCGGGCGCGGGGCGTGTCGCCGGCGTCGGATCGGGGAAGACGTGACGCGGCATGGCGGAATACTGGGACTTGCGCGCTTCCTCGCGTTCCTGCTGGGCAATCAGCTCGGCGATCGGATCATCTGCCGCGGCGGCAGGCTGTGCTTCGGGTTCTGGAGCGGTTTCTGCGCTTTTCTGCCCGGTTTCTGCACGGGAGAACGTGCTGGCGTTTTCGCTCCCGACTCTGGAGGCAGATTCCGATGCGCCAAAGGCGGGCGCCTCCGGCGTCGCCTCGCGTCCAGGGCCTGCAGCGACAGCAGAGCTGGTTTCGGGAGCAGGATCGGAAGCCGGCGTGAACGGATTGGCAAAAGCCGGCTCAGACGATGTCGAAGGCGGTTCCGGTGCATCATTGTTGGCCGGAGCCGGGGTGTCCTCGCTCCGTCCCCAGGCGGACCCGACTGCCGGCGCCGGATCGGCTTGCGCTGCCGGACGAGCGGACGGAATTCTCACAACCGTTGCGCTGTCGGCATCCTTGTCCTCGGCAGGCGTCGGCGACGCTGCAGCCGGTTTGCTCCCCTGCGCCTCCTCGGCCATCAGGCGGGCAAGTTCAGCGATAAGGTCGTCGGACGAAGACTGTTGCTCGTTGTTGTTCGGCATCTGTCGCGATCGGTCCATTAATCAGGCTCCCGGTACGCTGTCGGAACCGCTTGACCGGTTTGACTTCAGGCGTCTTGCTTGCATGTCAATGCGCCTGAACTATGACAGCTCCTCGGGTGCCGAAACCCCCAATATCGCCAGACCGTTTTGCAGAACCTGGCGTACTGCATCGACTAGGCAAAGTCTGGCCATTGTCAACCTCTCCTCGCCCACCGTCACGAAACGCAGATTGGTCTCCTCGCGGCCACGGGTCCAGTAGCCGTGGAAAGACGACGCCAGTTCGTAGAGGTAGAAGGCGACGCGGTGCGGCTCGTGCGCCCGTGCGGCGGCGGCGACCAGACGCGGCCATTGCGCCACCATGCGGATGAGTTCGAAGTCGGCTTCGGCGCCGAGTGCGTCGAGGTCGGCGGTGCCGAGCCCCCTGTCCGAGAGGTCGAGACCGGGCATGTCGCGCGCCGCGGTACGGAATACCGAACAGGCGCGGGCATGGGCGTACTGCACGTAAAAGACCGGGTTGTCGCGGGTCTGTTCCTTGACGAGAGCAAAATCGAAATCGAGCGACGCATCGTTGCGACGGAACAGCATCATGAAGCGCGTTGCGTCCGGGCCGACTTCCTCCACAACATCAGAAAGAAGCACCAAGTCCCCTGCCCGCTTCGACATTTTGAATGGCTCGCCATTCTTGAGGAGCCGCACGAGCTGGCAAATCTTGACGTCGACGTCCGCCGTTCCCTCAGAAACGGCGCGCGTCGCGGCCTGGATGCGCTTGATGTAGCCGGAGTGATCGGCGCCGAGAACGTCGATCATGTGAGTGAACCCGCGCAGGTACTTGTTGCGGTGATAGGCAATGTCGGCGGCGAAATAGGTGTAGCTGCCATCCGACTTGATCAGCGCCCTGTCGGTGTCGTCGCCGTAGTCCTTGGCGCGGAACAGGGTCTGTTCGCGGTCTTCCCAATCCTCGGGCGTCTTGCCCTTGGGCGGGTCGAGTCGACCGACATAGACCATGTCCTTCTGGCGCAGCCATTCGAGCGTCAACTCGATGTCGCCGCCCTGTCCGTGCAGTTCACGCTCGGAGAAAAAAACATCGTGGTGGATGTTAAGTTTCCCCAGATCTTTGCGTATCAGCTCCATCATCGCGTCGAGAACAAGGGGCTTCACGACGTCGATTGCATCTGATTCGTTCTTGTCTTTCAGGCTCGTGCCGAAGGTTTCGGCCAAAGACCTTCCGACCGGAACAAGATAGTCTCCGGGATAGAGGCCTTTGGGAATTTCAATGGTTTCGCCAAGCGCTTCGCGGTAGCGCAACAGCGCCGAGCGGGCCAGCACGTCGATCTGCCCACCCGCATCGTTGATGTAGTACTCGCGGGCGACGTCGTAGCCGCAAAAAGCCATCAATGAGGCCAGCGCATCGCCGAAAACGGCACCGCGGGTATGGCCGACATGCATCGGGCCGGTCGGGTTGGCCGAAACATATTCGACATTGACCTTGGCATTGTTGCCGAGGCCCGAGCGACCATAGTCGGCGCCTGCCTGACCGACGGCGCGCAGCGCCTGGCGCCACAGTGCCGGTTCGAGCCGCAGGTTGACGAAGCCGGGACCGGCGATGTCGGCACTGGCCACGTCCGGATCGTTCGACAGCCGTGTCACCAGCGCCGCTGCGATGTCGCGCGGATTGCGCTTCAGCGGCCTGGCAAGGATCATCGCGGCATTGGTCGAGAGTTCGCCATGGCCGGCATCGCGCGGCGGTTCGACGACAATTTTCTCGATCAGGGCGTCAAGCCCGTCGGCATCGGCGAACTCGGCCCGCACGGCGGCTTCGATCCGCGTCGAGAATTCAGCAAAAACGTCCATATATCCGGCCTTCCGGAGCACATCCTGGCCGGGCGGGAGAGCTCGTTCGGCCGGCGGCGCGCGCATGAGAACACAAGTGCGCTGGCGTTACCGGAAATCGGCTCAAGCGTCAAACAGGCGCTGGTGCAGTTCGGTGGCGTAAGGGTCGGTCATGCCGGCGACGAAATCGCAGACAATGCGGGCCCGCGCCGCCTCATCGGGGGCATCCTCGATGCGTTCGTGCCAGCGTTCGGGCAGCTCCCCGGTCTCGAACAGGGTGTCGAACAGGCGTCCGACGATGGCCTCGCCCTCGCGCACCGGCCGCATGACCTGCTCGGCCCGGTAGACATTGGCGAACAGGAATGCCTTGAGCGCCCGGACCTGTTCGGCGACCCGCTCCGAGAAGGCAACGAGCGCATGGCGGGCGCCGCGCACGGCGTCGGCAGAGAGCGGCGCGACCTCGACGAGATTGGCCTCGGTGGTCTCGATGGCGTTCTCGACCAGTCGCGTGATGACACGGCGCTGGATCTCGTGGGCCTGGCGCAACCGGTCGAGATCGGGCCAGCGGGTGACGACCTCGCGCTCGATCTCGCCGACAAAGGGCATTGCCGCGAGATCGCCGATCTGGAGCAGCCCTGCCCTCAGCGCATCGTCGATATCATGGGCGTTGTAGGCGATGTCGTCGGCAATGGCGGCAACCTGCGCCTCGAGCGAGGCATAGGACGTCAGATCAAGCCCGAGCGCGTCCTGGGCCTCACGCCAGCCAAAGGGCAGACCCTTGTTGCGGTACTCGCCGAAAGGCTGGCCGTTCTTTTCGAGCAACGGTCCGTTGTGCTTGAGGATGCCTTCGAGCGTTTCCCAGCTGAGGTTGAGCCCGTCATGCTCGGCATAGCGGCTCTCGAGCCTTGTGACGACGCGGATGGCCTGCATGTTGTGATCGAACCCGCCAAACCCGGCCATCTTGTCGTTGAGCACACGCTCGCCGGCATGGCCGAACGGCGGATGACCGAGATCGTGGGCCAGAGCCACCGCCTCGGCCAGGTCCTCGTCGAGCGACAGGGCGCGGGCCAGCGAGCGGGCGATCTGGCTGACCTCAAGGGTGTGGGTCAGCCGGGTGCGGTAATGGCTGCCTTCGTGGTGGAGGAACACCTGGGTCTTGTACTGCAGGCGCCTGAAGGCAGTCGAATGGATGATGCGGTCGCGGTCGCGCTGGAAGGGCGAACGGGTGCGGCTGAGATCGGCGGTAAACAGCCGTCCCCTGGTGGCGTGCGGGTCGGAAGCGTATGGGGCCAGTCGGTTCACGTCTCTGTTCGGCCTCTTTTCAACTCTATGTCGCGTCCCTATCTTGAGGACAAGATTGACAAGTTGATGAACCCGCAAAGGGCCCAAAATGAGCGATACGCTGGTTGCCGATACCCCCGTGATCCTGACCGAACGTGCGGCCAAACGCATCGCCCGCATCCTTGCCAATGATGCCGGGAGCACGGCGCTGCGGATTTCGGTCGCCGGAGGCGGCTGCTCGGGCTTTCAATACGAGTATAATCTCGTCAACGAAACCCCCACCGAGGACGATCTTGTGCTCGAACGCGGCGATGCCCGGGTTTTCATCGATTCGCTGAGCCTGGAATTCATGGGTGGCGCCGAGATTGACTTCGTCGACGACCTGATCGGCCAGGCCTTCAAGATCAACAACCCCAATGCCGTCGCTTCGTGTGGTTGTGGTACCAGTTTTTCGGTCTAGGTCTTTTCGCAATCCCTCCGGACAACTAGTGTCAGCCGCTTTGCGGAGGACATGATGAGCCTTGCCGAACGCCTCGACCAGGTGATCGATCGCGCTGTTTCCGAACGGCGCATCGTCGGCTGCGTCGTCATCGCCGTCGAACACGGCGCGGAAGTCTACCGCCGCGCCGCCGGCCATGCCGACCGCGAGGCCGGCACGCCGGTTGCCGACGACACGATCTTCCGGCTCGCCTCGGTGACCAAGCCGATCGCGGCGGCAACGGCACTGGCACTTGTCGACAGAGGCAAGCTGGCGCTCGACACGCCTGTCAGCGATGTCCTGCCGTGGTTCACGCCGCGTCTTGCCGATGGACGCCAGCCGCGGATCACCATCCTCCACCTGCTTACCCACACCGCCGGTCTGTCCATCCGGCCCGAGGACTATGTCGACGCCGATGTGGTGCTGAGCATGGCCAATCGTGCCATCACGCTCGAAGACAACATGAAGCGCCTGGCCGCCGTGCCACTTCGCAACGAACCGGGCACGCAATGGACCTATTCGATGGCGACCGACGTGCTCGGGGCTGTCTGCGCCGCCGTCATGGGCATGAGCTTCGGCGCCGCCGCGCGCGAACTGGTGACAGGCCCGCTCGGCATGGTCGACACAGGTTTTGCCATCACCGATCGCGCCCGGCTGGCCACGGCCTATGCCGACGCGCCCGGCGGCGCCGAACGCATGCGTGCCGAGCATCCGGTGCCCAACCCGGCCGGCACCAAAACCATGTTCATGCCGGAGCGGATCTTCAATCCGGACGCCTTTCAGTCCGGCAGCGGCGGCATGGCCGGCACGGCGCCGGATTTCGCGCGGTTTCTTGCCGCCCTGCTGGACAATGGCGCGCCGATCCTGTCGCCCGAGATTGCGGCAATCGGAATTGCCGACCGGATCGATCCCCTTCCCGGCCCGATGCCCGGCGAGGGTTTTTCCTGTTTCGGCGCCGTCGTTTGCGATCCGGCGGCGACCAATTCCCCGGTTTCGCCCGGCACCAATCACTGGGGCGGCATTTACGGCAACAACTGGTTCCTCGACCCGGTCCGGCAGCTTGCGCTTGTTGCTTTTACCAACACCGCTTTTGAGGGCTGCAACGGGAGGTTCCGGACCGAAGTCCGCGACGCCGCCTATCTGGATCAGACCACTTGACAGGGCGCGTATGCTGAACGTCGCGGATCGCCGGTTCGGCCCGCACAAGTGAATTGCCCCACCGCCCCGGGAGGAAGAAATGGGTTTTTCCGAGCGTTTGAATGCCGTCATCGACCGCGCCATCGACGAGGACCGTATCGTCGGCGCCGTTGTTCTCGCATCGCATGACGGTTCGGAGATATTCCACCGCACAGCGGGGTTCGCCGACCGCGAAGCCGGCACGCCGGTTGCCGACAACACCATCTTCCGGCTCGCCTCGGTGAGCAAACCGATCGTCGCGGCGACAGCGCTGGCCCTGGTCGGCAAGGGCAAGCTGACGCTCGACACACCTCTGACCGAATACATGGACTGGTTCGTGCCGCGCCTGCCCGACGGTCGCCAGCAGGCGATCACCCTGCACCACCTTCTGACCCACACCGCCGGCATCACCTATGGCGGCGAGGCCTTCGAACGCGCCGGCGTCTCCGGCGGGCTCGACGATGTCTCGATGACGCTCAAGGAGAACATCCGCCGGCTGGCAACGGTGCCGCTGCTCTACGAGCCCGGTACGGCCTGGCAATACTCGATGGCCATCGATGTCGTCGGCGCGCTCATCGAAACTGTCGAAGGCACCTCGCTCGGGCAAGCCGTCGCCACGCATGTCACCGGCCCGCTCGCCATGACGGACACGCTGTTCGGCCTTTCGGACCCGGAGCGGCTGGCGATCGCCTATGCCAACCTGCCGCGCGGGGGCACCGAATGCATGAAGGCGATCCACACCATGCTGACGCCCTGGGGCGACGACATCACCTTCCATCCCGGCCGCATTTTCAACCCGGAGGCCTTCCAGTCCGGCGGCGGTGGCATGGCCGGCACGGCACCCGATTTCCTCAAGCTCCTCAACACCCTGCTCGCCGGTGGCACGCCGATCCTGCCGCCGGAACTGGCGGCGACGGCCTTCGTCAACCAGATCGGTACCGTCCCGCGTGACACGGCAGGCGAAGGGTTCTCCTATTTCGGCGCCCTCACCCACGACCCGGCCGCGACGGGCCAGCCGGTGTCGCCCGGAACGGTGCGCTGGGGTGGGGTTTACGGCAATCACTGGTTCATCGATCCGGTCGCGAAACTGGCGCTGGTGGCCTTCACCAACACCGCGCTCGAAGGCTGCGATGGCGATTTCCGTTTCGAAATCCGAGACGCGGCCTATCCTCTCGACTAGACTGACCGCGTCGGCAAAGGAGAGCACATGCGCATTGCCACCTGGAACATCAACGGCATCAAGGCCCGGCTCGGCGTCGTCGAACACTGGCTCAAGGAAGTCGGGCCCGACGTGGTTGCGCTGCAGGAGATCAAGTCGCTCGACGAGAACTTCCCGCGCGAGCCTTTCGAGGCACTCGGCTACAATGTCGAGACCCATGGCCAGAAGAGCTTCAATGGCGTGGCGCTGCTCAGCAAGCGTCCGTTCGACGAAGTCATGCGCGGCCTGCCCGGCGATGACAGCGACGAGCAGGCGCGGCTGATCGAGGCGGTGATCCCGACCGACACCGGCGCGGTGCGCGTGTGCAACATCTACCTGCCCAACGGCAATCCTGTCAGCGAGGACAGCGAGAAGTTTCCCTACAAGCTCGGCTGGATGGAACGGCTAATCGGTTTCGTCGAGAGCCGGCTGGCGCTCGAGGAGCCTTTCGTGCTGCTCGGTGACTTCAATCTTATCCCGACCGGCGCCGATTGCCACGATCCCAAAGCCTGGTGGGGCGATGCGCTGTTCCGGCCCGAGAGCCTGGAAAAGTTCCGCGCGCTCAAAAATCTCGGCCTGACCGATGCGGTGCGGTCCGTCACCGCGGCGCCGGCCTACACATTCTGGGACTTCCAGTCCGGCGCCTGGCGCCGCGACAACGGCATCCGCATCGACCACCTGATGCTGTCACCGCAGGCCGCCGATCGGCTCAACGGCGTCACCATCCACCGCGACACGCGCGGCTGGGACAAGCCCTCGGATCATGTGCCGTGTGGAGGGCAGTTTCGCCTTCTGAGGCCTTGCGGGTTCAGATGCCCAGCGCGTCCAATCCAGCCGCTGCAATAGCCTCGTCATCGCCCGGTTGCGCACCTGAAACGCCAATAGCGCCAGCAATCTCGCCATCCGCGCGTACCGGCACGCCGCCGGGCACAGCCAGAACTTCGTTGTTCAGCGGCTGCCCCTTGAGTGCCTCGGCCAGCGCAGCCGTCGGAAACCCGATTGCAGCTGCCGTGCGTGCTTTGCGCTGCGCCAGATCGGCTGAATAGGCGCGGGCGCGGTCCATTCGACTGAGATGGAGCAACTGGCCGGCGGCATCGACCAATGCGATGGTCCACCGCCACGCCGCGTTCGCGTGCCGCCGCCAGCGCGGCATGCGCGGCACGTTCAGCGTCGTCGTGGGTCAGGGTGGGAATCGATTTCATCTGCCATGTCCTTCGGGCCGGAACGGCCCTTGTGGTCGCAGTGCGGAATGCACCACGCATGGCGTCTTATTTTACCATGCCGCCGGCCAACGGCTCAAGGCGGCATGTACGCTCCGGATCTTTGCGAGGGCATGCTTTTGAATCCGCGAAACGTCATCCGCTTCGCCAGAAGGCGCCCTAGCTTCCCGAAACCTGCGGCTCGATGATCTCGGCCGCCTTGAGCGCCGCCGTGCGCTGGTCAGGCGTGGCGACCGACATGGCCTTGTTGAGCAGTTCGTCGACCCAGGCCGCATCGTCGCTGCCCGCGGCGCGGTCGTGAGCGATGGTCAAGCCACATCAGGCCTTCGATCGGTTGAGCCGGCAGGCTCTGGTCGTCGCCGTTGAACAGCAGATCGCCAAGCCGTGCCTGGGCGCCGACGTGGCCCTTGCGCGCCGCCAGCGACAGCCAGCGCGCCGCCTGCAGCTTGGATTTGCCCAGGCTGTCGCCGCTCAGATAGATGCGGCCGATCTCGTATTGCGCCTGGGCATCGGCAAAATAGGTCGCCGCATGCATCAACAGCGCCGCCGAACGCGCCGAATCCTTGGGGATACCGGCGTCGGGCAGGCCTTCGCGGTAATATTCGCCGACCTTGACGAAGGACTGGGCTACAATATCCGCCTCGAGCGAACGCGGTGGCGTGTTGGCATTTTCGTCGGCGATACGGGAGAAATAGGCAAAGGCGCGTCCGTCATCCTTTTTCACGCCATTGCCGCTCTCGTACATGGTCCCGAGCCGCCACAACGCAATCGGCTGGCCGTCATCGGCTGCGGCCTGGAGCGCCAGCAAGGCGTCATTGGGCGCATCATCGACGACAGCTTCGGAGGGACTGGCCAGCGACAGAGCCGCATCGGCTGCGGTTGCAGGGGCAGGCGTCGGCGCAGTTGCGGGCGCCTCGGCCGGCGCCATCTGGCTGGCAACAGTCGGGATCGGCGCCGGCGGAACCGGCGCGGCCGTGTCCGCTCCAGCGCCACCGGCATTGCCCGACGGATCGGGAATGTCGACCGGCGGAACCGGCTTGGCGAAGAAGGAAAACTCGAACACGAACTGTCCCTGCTGCGCATTGACAGCGACAGTGCCGGTAATCACCAGCACTGACGCCAACACAAGGGACTTCACATCCATGAGGACATTAGATGTCCGCATAGCACTCCTTTTCACTCCTGGCACCCGGATGGGTCAGCGCGCCATAGCGAGCCGGCCCGACGCCCTGGGCATACTTCCATATCGCGCCCGAACCATACGCGGTCTCACGCGGCGTCCAGTCCTTGCGACGCTTTTCCAACTCTTCGTCCGACAGATCGACCGAAATAAGACCATCGACCGCATCGAGGGTAATCATGTCGCCATCGCGCAACAGGGCGATGGGACCGCCGACGGCAGCTTCCGGACCGACATGACCGATGCAGAAGCCGCGCGTCGCACCCGAGAAACGGCCATCGGTGATAAGGGCAACCTTGTCGCCCATGCCCTGACCGTAAAGCGCAGCGGTGGTCGACAGCATTTCGCGCATACCGGGGCCGCCCTTGGGGCCTTCGTAGCGGATGACGAGAACCTCGCCTTCCTTGTATTCGCGCTTGTCGACGCAGGCGAAGCACGCCTCCTCGTTGTCGAAGACACGCGCCGGGCCGGTGAACTTCAGGTTCTTGAGGCCTGCCACCTTCACGATGGCGCCGTCGGGCGCAAGATTGCCCCTGAGCGAGACGACGCCACCGGTCGGCGAGATCGCCTTGGACACAGGATAGATGACGTCCTGCTCGGTGTTGAATTCGACACTGGCGAGGTTTTCGGCGACGGTTCGTCCGGTCACAGTCATGCAGTCGCCATGCAACAGTCCGCCATCGAGCAGCGCCTTCATCACCTGCGGAATGCCGCCGGCCTCGAACACGTCCTTGGCGATATATTTTCCGCCCGGCTTCAGATCGGCGATATAGGGCGTTTCCCTAAAGATCTTGCCGACATCGAACAGGTCGAACTCAATGCCCGCTTCGCTGGCCATGGCCGGCAGGTGTAGCGCGGCATTGGTCGAACCACCGGTGGCGGCAACGACCATGGCGGCATTCTCGAACGCTTCCCGGGTCACGATCTGGCGCGGACGCAGATTCAGCCTCAACAGCTCCATCACCTGCTCGCCGGCCTTCATGTTGAAGCTGTCGCGAATTTCGTAGGGCGCCGGCGCGCCACAGGAATAGGGCAGCGCCAGGCCGATGGCCTCGGCCACCATGGCCATCGTGTTGGCGGTGTACTGCCCGCCGCACGAGCCGGCCGAGGGGCAAGCAACCTGCTCCATTTCGGCAAGGGTTTCGTCATCCATCTTGCCGACCGAGTGCAGACCGACCGCTTCGAACAGGTCCTGCACCACGATGTCCTTGCCGCGATAGCGGCCCGGCAGGATCGTGCCGCCGTAAATGAAGATCGAGGGCACGTTGAGACGGATCATCGACATCATCATGCCCGGCAGTGACTTGTCGCAGCCGGCCATGCCAACCATGGCGTCATAGCAGTGGCCACGCATGGTCAATTCGACCGAATCCGCGATCACATCGCGTGAAGCCAAGGAGGATTTCATGCCGTCATGACCCATGGCCATGCCGTCGGTCACGGTGATGGTGGTGAATTCGCGCGGCGTGCCCCTGCCTGCGGCAACGCCCTTTTTCACGGCCTGTGCCTGGCGCGCCAGCGAGATATTGCACGGCGCAGCTTCGTTCCAAGCCGTGGCGACGCCGACCAGCGGCTGGTGGATCTGCTCGGAGGTCAACCCCATGGCATAGAGATAGGAGCGATGCGGCGCCCTCTCCGGCCCTTCGGTGACATGCCGGCTCGGCAGATGCGACTTGTCGGCGTTCTTGACGTCCATGGCTCGGTTCCTCCGGCTGATGGGTAAAACGGTTTATCCGGTTTTACCGGCACCAGCACGCGGTGCAAGTGCAGACGGAGCCAGCATGGTTCGGCAACACAAAGAGCACGCCGGTTGCCTGCCGCACAACCGTTGCCAAACCAGATTTCCCGCCTGGGGCAATGCTTTTTCCGCTCGTTTGGGGTGACAATGTGGCGCGAGGGGTAACCGCCGGTTGAACAGAAACGCGCCGCAGCACATTTGGCGGAAGTGTTGCGCGTTTGCCACGCATTGTGCCGCCACCAGCCGCAAAAGGCAGAAACGGGCCGTGCGCAAGAACGAACGGCCCGCGTTCCCGGACGTTAGCCGGCGTCCCGTACCAGCCGGACAAAATTGGTGATATAGCGGACATCGCCCTGCGGGCCGAAACCGTAGCTGTCCTCGCCGGTCTTGGGGTTGGTGCGCTGGGCACCAGCACCATGGACGTCGATGAATGCCGGCGCCGCCCCGCCCGGGGCGAAATAGCCCATGGCCCGGCCGAAATAGACAACCACCGCATCCATTCCGGGCTCGAACGAGGTCGAGGACCAGAATTCGGCCCAATCCGTGTCACCTGCCGGA
Source organism: Devosiaceae bacterium (assembly GCA_963675235.2). GTDB lineage: Bacteria > Pseudomonadota > Alphaproteobacteria > Rhizobiales > Devosiaceae > JAHJQZ01. Next base: position 52,361 of record CAXXFU010000005.1, read on the forward strand.
TTGATCACCGGGGTGATGTCGAAGACCGGATCGATGGCGGCAGAGGCGGTGGCATCCGGCGAGCGGGTGTAGTCGACGATCGACTGCAACTCCTTGGCATTGGGCAGGCGCCAGTCGTCATATCCGGCAAAATCGGAGCTCTCCGCCAGATTCAGTGCATCCGACCAGGTGAGTGCGCCATCGTTTTCGCCGTAAAGGCCGGGATCGCCGGAATCGACACGGGTCCACATCAGCCCGGTTGCGGTGTCGGTGATCGTGTCATCGCCATTGTCGGCAAAGCTGTTGTGGCCGTACTCGGCATTGCCGCGCACATAGCGAACCTGCCATTCCCCGCCGGCGTGGCGGCTGGTGCTGGTCGGGTAGCACTTGATGCGCCCGTCGGCGAAGTTGACGCCAAAGAAGCACTGCTGCCCGTTCATCACCGTGCCGGTGTAAAGGCTCGAGGTGACGAACTGTACATCGATGTAGCGACCCGACTCCGGATAGGCGAAATCGAAGGCGCTGGTGTCGATGAAGGGCGCGGCGTCAGCGGGAGGCATGGAACTCGACGGATTGCCCCTGCCCTGGTTGCCGCTGAAATTGATGAGCGAATAAAGCTCCTTGATCGTCGGCACGCGCCAGTCGGAATAGCCGCCGGTTTCGGCCGAGGCAGCGCCGTCCATCGCCGCCTGCCAGGAGGCGTCGTGCCAGGATTTCTCCCACATCAGCCCGGTGACGAGATCGGTGACGGTGCCGTCGCCATTGTCGCGGTACTGGGCCTGATTACCCTGATAATCGGCATCCTGGCCGGGATAGTCGGTGGCGACGCTGGATGCGCTCGCCGAACCCATGTTGTCGAAATGGCTTGTCTGGCCGGTATCGACAATCGGATAGCTCAGATCGCCGGCAACAGCGGGTCCGGCCAAGGCGGCAAGAACGAGCGTGGTGATCGAAATGTGTGACAGGTGGCTCATCGGTTGATCTCCGAATGCTGGCCGCACACCCTTGCCCGACGGACCGTTTGCGCGCCTCGCCGCGAGCCGGCGGGGCTTCGCATCCTACATGGTCGTCAAAGGCCGGTCTGTCATCTTAAGCTTTGCCCATATTGGCAAGGTTGCGGCAATGTTCGGAGTTTCGCATCTGATGTCGTGAATGAGTATTTTCACATATACTCTTGTTATTGGTCATCTAGTTTGCCGTCTATCCTCTCGCGCCTTCATCCTGCCGCGCCGGCAGCCCTCACCGGAAGGATGATCATCCCACGCCGCGAGGGCACACGAATGCTGAAACGAAAAGGGGCACGCTTGCGTGCCCCTTGGTTCCGGATCGCCCCTTGCCGGGATCGTCAGCCGAGATGGCTCAGCGCCGCGTTCAGCCGTTCCTTGCGGTCAAGGGCGGCCTGCTTGCGTGTTTTTTGCTCCTCGATCACCTCTTCGGGCGCCTTGGAAACGAACTGCTCGTTGCCGAGCTTCTTGTCGATCTTGGCAATCTCGCCGTCGAGCTTGTCGACGTCCTTCTTGAGACGCGCCTTCTCCGCTTCGAGATCGATGACGTCGCCAAGCGGCAAGGCGTGGATGGCCTCGCCGACGATGACCTGGGCCGAATTGGCCGGCACCTCGTCGGCAAAGCTGATCGTCTCGATACGCGCCAAGCGCGAGATGGCCGCCTGGTGGGTCGATGTGCGGGTCCGGGTCTGCCCGCCGGCCTGGACGACGACCAGCGGGATTTTCGCCCCGGCCGGCACGTTCATTTCGGCCCGGACGGAGCGGATGCCCGAAATCACCGCCAGCAGCCATTCGAGCTCGGCGTCGGCATCGGCGTCGGCAAGGCTGAGAAGATCCGGCCACTCCGAATGCATGAGCAGCGTATCGCGCGCCGGCCCGGTCTTGCCGGTCTCGGCCCACAGCTCTTCGGTGACGAAGGGCATGAACGGATGCAGCAGCTTGAGGATCTGGTCGAGAACGAAGGCGGCAGTTGCCTGCGTCTCGGCTTTCAGCGCCGCATCCTCGCCGGTCAGCGCCGGCTTGGAGAGCTCGAGATACCAGTCGCAGAACGTGCCCCAGACGAAGTCGTAGGCGGCGTTGGCCGCCTCGTTGAACTTCATGTCGTTGATCGCCTGGGTCGTTGCGGCGATGGCGCGTCCGGTGGCGCCGATGATCCAGCGGTTGAGCGGTTGGCTGACCGCCTTCGGATCGAAACCGTCAACGCGGAAGCACTCGTTCATCTCGAGGAAGCGCGCGGCGTTCCAGATCTTGGTGACGAAGTTGCGGTAACCCTCGACACGGCCCGTCGCCAGCTTGATGTCGCGCCCCTGCGCCGCCATGGCAGCCAGTGTAAAGCGCGTGGCGTCGGCGCCGTACTCGTCGACAAGGCGCAGCGGATCGATGACATTGCCCTTGGACTTCGACATTTTCTGCCCCTTCTCGTCGCGGACGAGGGCATGGACATAGACGGTGTCGAAGGGTTCCTGACCGGTGAATTCGAGGCCCATCATCATCATGCGGGCGACCCAGAAGAAGATGATGTCGAACCCGGTCACCAGCACCGAGGTCGGATAATAGGTGTCGAGCTGGGGCGTCTTGTCGGGCCAGCCCAGGGTCGAAAACGGCCACAGGGCCGAAGAGAACCAGGTGTCGAGCACATCGGGGTCGCGCCAGATCGGGATCTGCGGGCCGTGCTTGTCCGGCGGTGCACTCAGGAGCTCGTAGGCCTCCTTGCGGTCGGCGACGATCTTGATGCGATGGCCATACTGCTCCTGGGCGGCCTTGATCGCCTCGGCCTCGCCATGGGCAACGAACAGCAGCGGCTCGGCCGACGGATCGAAGCGGATTTCTCCGGCATGCACGTCAAGCCTCGGTCCGTACCATGCCGGAATCTGATGGCCCCACCACAGCTGGCGCGAAATGCACCAGGGCTGGATGTTCTCCATCCAGTGGTAATAGGTGTTCTGCCAGCCCTCGGGCACGAATTTGGTGCGGCCCTCGCGCACAGAGGCAATGGCAGGCTTGGCCAGCACATCCGCCTTGACGAACCACTGGTCGGTCAGGAACGGCTCGATGACGACCTTCGAGCGGTCGCCGAACGGCTGCATGATCTTCTTGTTCTCGACCAGCGGCGCGACATTGCCTTCATCGTCCTCGACCATGACGGCGAGGCCTTCTTCGGTGATCGCATCGATGACGCGCTTGCGCGCCACGAAGCGGTCGAGGCCGCGCAACTCGTCCGGCACGATGTTGAGCGCACCGATCTTGGCGTCGTCGAAATCCTCCCTGCCCTCGGCAATGGCCTGGGCCACCGTCGCCGCCTCGGCGTAGGGCACGCCATCGGCGCGCATCGCCCCCTTGGTATCGAGCAGCGAATAGAGCGGGATGTGATTGCGCCGGGCGACCTCGTAGTCGTTGAAGTCGTGGGCGCCAGTGATCTTGACCGCGCCCGAGCCGAAATCGGGATCGGGATATTCGTCGGTGATGATCGGGATGTAGCGCCGGTGTTCCTTCGGCCCGACCGGAATCTGCACCAGCTTGCCGATGATCGGCTTGTAGCGGGTGTCGGACGGATGTACGGCCACCGCGCCGTCGCCGAGCATGGTCTCGGGGCGCGTCGTGGCGATCGAGATGTAGTCCCTCACCTCGGAGAAGGTGACGTTGCCGTCCTCGTCCTTTTCCTCATAGGTGTAGGTCTCGCCGTCGGCCAACGGGTACTTGAAGTGCCACATGTGGCCGTCGACCTCGATGTTCTCGACTTCGAGGTCCGAGATCGCCGTCTCGAAATGCGGGTCCCAGTTCACCAGCCGCTTGGCGCGGTAGATCAGGTCCTTCTCGTAAAGGTCGACGAAGACCTTGAGAACGGCCCTGGAGAGCCCCTCGTCCATGGTGAAGCGCTCGCGCGACCAGTCGCAGGAGGCGCCGAGGCGCCGCAGCTGGTTGAGAATGGTGCCGCCGCTCTCTTCCTTCCAGGCCCAGACCTTGGCAAGGAACTGGTCGCGGCCGATTTCGCGCCGGCCCGGCTCCTGGGCCTCCATCATCTGGCGCTCGACCACCATCTGGGTGGCGATGCCGGCGTGGTCCATGCCCGGCTGCCAGAGCACGTTCTTGCCCAACATGCGGTTGAAACGCACCAGCACGTCCTGAAGCGTATTGTTGAGCGCGTGCCCGATATGCAGCGATCCGGTTACGTTGGGCGGCGGAATGACGATCGAGAAGGCTTCGGCGTCCGGCTTGGCGCCGGCACCGGCGGCAAAGGCGTTCGCGTCCATCCAGGCGGCGTGAATTCGGGCTTCCACGGAAGTGGGTTCGTAAGTCTTTTCGAGCATGAGGCTCCGCGCCTTCAACAATGAGAGCCCGCCGGAAAACGGCGGGCGAATTGCATTTGCTTGAGGTGTAAAGCCGGGTGCGGGCGCGAAGTCAACCGTCGGCACGCCGCAGGGGCGGAAGACGTCGCCTGGTTCAGCGCCCGCCGCGCGATACGCGCTCGATCTCGCGCTCGACCAGACGCTCGACGATCGACGGCAGGTTCTCGTCGAGCCATGCCTTCAGCATCGGCCGCAACAGTTCTTTGACCACGCCCTCGATGGTCTGGCCGCCAGCGCCCAGAGACAGGACGCCAAGCTTGGAAAAGGCTTCGCTGGTCGCGGCTTCCGTAGCTTCGTTGAGCAGGTGTTCGGTCAGATCGGCCGACAGGTCCGGATCAGGCATGGTGCTGACCGGTTCGGGCGTCGGTTCGGGTTCGGGCTCGGGGGCCGGTTCCGGCTCAAGATCGAATTCGGCAAGGTCGGAAACGAAGGCAATGTCATCGGCCGAAGACATGTCCTCGAACTCTGTTGCCGCGCCGTCGTCGTCGGCAGGCGTCTCGGCGTCCTCGACCACCTGATCGAGCGACAGCGCCAGCGCATCGATGTCTTCGTCTTCGGCCTCCGGCGCCTCGGGGACATCCGGAACATCCGGGGTCTCCGCAACATCCTCCTCTTCGAGAAAGGCATCAAAGGAGGGAATTTCTTCTTCCGGCGTCTCATCCGACATGACCACGGCATTGTCTTTGCCGGTGCTCGCCGCATCGTCGTCGGCAATGATCTGCCTGATGGAGGAAAGGATTTCATCCATCGAGGGCTCTTTCGCCGCGGGCTTGTTCATTCCTGCCTCACTGTACTCGCCGCAAGCCGGATCGCTCCAGCTGCCATACCCCTTGCTGCCCAAGACCCCCGGCAAACGCGTGCATCCGTAGAAAGCCGGGTGCCTGTCATGCCGCCTGGCGTCCGCAAACTCCAGCCGGATCAGGCTTCGCCGCCTGATTCGCTTAACAATAGTTTAATGTAGCTTCGGCACAAGCCCACCACCCTTGGTGCGGGTTTGCACGCTTTTGATGGGCCGGCAGTGCCCGGCCCCGCCAGGGTGGTGGCTAGTTGGGAATTGCCCGCAGATCCTGCCAGACATCCTCGACCTTGGCGCGATAGGCGTCCGGAGAACGGACTTCCACCGGCAGGCCGAGTTCGGTAGCGGACATGCGCCCGACCGCCGACAACAGCGACAGGGCGGCAACGAACCGGCCGGATTCGGCGCTGATGCGGCTGATCTGAACGTCCGTCAGGCTCGATTTGGCGTTGAGCACGTCGAGCTGGGTCTTCTGGCCGACGCTGAACTCCTCGGTGACCGCATCGAGCACCTTCTGGGTGGCGTTCTCGGCGGCCTGAACGGCGGCGATGGTCGCGGCGCTGGTCTTGAGCGAGGACCATGCCTGCGCGATCGACGCACGGATCATGTCGTGGGTCGACTGCGCCGTCATCTCGGCGTTGATCTGGGACAGATTGCTGGCCCGGGCATTGGCGCCGCGCGCCCCGCCCGAATACAGCGGAACCGACAGGGTCAGGTTGATCGAGGCACTGGCCGAACTGGCACCGCCGCCGGCTGCCCATGATTGGCTGAGCCCGAGCGAGCCCGAGGTCGACAGGCTCGGACCGAACGCGGCCTGAGCCGCATCCGCACCGGCCTTGGCGGCGCGCACCGAAGCTTCGGCGGCGCGCAGGCCGGGATGATTGGCCAGGGCCAGCTTGTTCGCCGCATCGAGCGACGTCGGCAGCTTGTTTTCGAACGGAAACTTGAAGCTCAACGATTTGGGAGGGTGTCCGATATAGCGGACATAATTGGCCTCGGCGACAGCGAGCGCACTGGCGGCGCTCTGCTGATTGGCCAGCGCCTGGGCCAGCTGAGCCTGGGCCTGGGCGACTTCGGTCTGGGTGCCTTCGCCGACACTGAGCCGATCACGGGCGGCCTGAACCTGGGCTTCGTAGTAGTCGACTGCGTCCTGACGCAGCGCCAAAACTCTAGAATTTACAACGACATTGACATAGGACTGCGCCGCGGCGAGCAGGATCGACTGTTCGGTGTTGCGGGCCGCTTCGATCGCCGCGTCGGCCTGGGCCCGGGCGGCTTCGACGGCGGCCTCGGTCGCCCCGCTGTTGAACAGCGTCTGGCTGTAGCCAAGGCTGACGCCGCTCGACATGCCGGAGGTCGTGCCACCGCCCGCATTTGTCGCGCTGGCGCCCAGCGTTCCGTTCAATCCGAGATTCGGCATCATGCCGGCCTTGGCCGAAACGATTCCCTCGGCCGCCGACTGAGCGGCAATGGACGAAGCAAGAATGTCGGGGTTGTTGGTGTAGGCGCTCGCCAGTGCCGAGATAAGTGATTCCGCGGACGCGGAAGATACCGCCAGCCCGGACATCAGCGCCAGCGCGGTGACCCGCGCAAATCGCTGTAACTTCATGATTGATGCCTCCGCGAACGCCAACTGGCTGGATACCTAGGTCTCGCCAGCCCTGTTTACAATCCGCTCTAAGGGTTAGCAGATTATTAGCGGCATGTCGTGTTGATCCTGCAACACTTGGTCGCTTGATTCCCGTTATGCGTCAGATTGTCCGCAGCTGTAACCGCTAGAGCGCAAAGGCAACCGGCTGTGCAAAGGCCGCGAGCCGCGGCAGGCCGACATCGAATTCCTCGTGGCGGGTGACAATTCCATCGGACTTCAGGAACACGGTTGCGACTGCGGTCGGCCCGTGCACAACGCCGGCGATCAGCCTGCCCCCCTCCTTGAGCTGCTTGAGAAGCGCGGGGGAAACGGAATCGACGGCACCACCGATGAATATGACGTCGAAAGGCGCCTCCGAGGGCACGCCCTCAGCGAGTTCGCCGCGCAGCACGGCAGCATTGCCGATCTCGAGCGCGGTCAGGGTCGCGTCGGCCCTGGCCACCAGGTCCTCATCGTCCTCGAGAGCGACGACGGCGCTGGCGATACGGGCGAGAACGGCGGTCGAGTAGCCGGTGCCACAGGCAATATCGAGCACGACATCGTCGCGGGTAATGGCAGCAAGCTGGGCCAAGCGCGCAAAAGCGACGGGCTCGGGCAGGACGCGATGGCTGGCGCCGTCGAGCTCATGGCGCATGTCCGAGTAGGCGAGCCCTGTTCTGTCCTCGGGCACAAAGCGCTCGCGGGGCACCTCGAGCATGGCGGAAATCAGGTCGCGGTCCGTGACCTCGCAGGTCCGCAACTGGGTCTCGACCATGAGCAGGCGCGCTTCAGCATAATCAGGCATGCGTCTTTTCCCTTGTTCCCTCATGCGCTGGACGCGCGTTTTCGACCGGCTGGAATAGTCGCGCCGAACGCGGAGCGCAAGCAAGAGATTAGCGTGAAGGGGGATTGGAGGCCACGTCCGGAATCGAACCGGAGTACACGGATTTGCAATCCGCTGCGTAACCACTCCGCCACGTGGCCTCAAGCGCCAGACATCTATTTCAAGTCAAAAACTTGTGCAAGGCATCTGCGCGAAATGCGGCATCATGCCGGAATTCAGCCCACCATGCACACCGGGACGTGGCCCTAGCATACAGCCAGATGGCTTTCCAGCGTTAAGTGCCGGCGAATACCTAAGACATTGTCCTAGATGTCGCTTTTGCGCCAGCCGGTCGAATGGCGCCGATTCACCGCGGCAGCCCTTGCCGATGCAGACGGCCATTCAGCCATCTCACTGCCCCGGGCCCGTTCCGATTTCCACCCTGCCCCTGGCAAAGAGCGTTTCCGACCGTTTCGTGCCCGTCGCCCGAGCCCGCATTCACTTGGGGACGAGCCTGCGGTCGTCCTTGTCAAAGCCAGTCGCAGTCGCAATGCGCCCTCCTGTGCTCGGCAACGCACAAGACAAAGGCGCGCGGGATACCCGCGCGCCTTCTGTCCAATTGGGCAATGCCAGCCAGAGCTGCGCCTGAGCCAGGATCAATTCGTCAGGCTGCTGCGATGGCCTTCTTGCGGCGACCGGCAACAAGACCAAGACCGACCAGTCCGGCCCCCAGAAGCGGCAGGGCGGCGGGAAGCGGCACACTGGCGACCGAAAGCGAAGACAGATAGAAGTTGCTCGGATTGCTGCCGCCATAGGCGATGGTGATGGCATCGACAAGGTACGGCGAGCTGGAGCCGTTGTGTGCCTGATTGAAGGTGAACTCGATCGGGCCGGTCGAGCCGAGGCCGGACAACAAGGCGGTAACCAGCAAAGTGCTCGAACTGGTCGAAACATTGTAGTGGTTGTCATCGCGCAGGATCGCACCGGCAAGAATTTCAACGGCGCGGCTGAAGGTCAGCGTCACCCATTCGCCAGTCGTGATATTGTCATCGCTGGACGGCGAGCAATTGCCGGAGACCGAAAGCACCTGGCATACGCCAAGACCGGCGGGACGTCCGCCCGAGTAATCGTCGAGATAGGCGTGGTGCGACGAGGTGGCAGTGACACCCAGCCCGCCGAGATCGATGTATTGACCCTCGATGCTGCCCTCGTTTCCGATGGCCATGGAGGCAAAATCGATGTTGTAGATGCCGGCATGGGCCGGCGCAGCAAAACTCAGGCCGACCAGAGCAGCGGCGATGTGAAGAATCTTCATTGTAACCCCCGAATAAATTGCGTTTCAAAATTCGTGTGGACTGCAAAAAAAACGTACTAGTACGTGCTTCCGTAACATTCTGAACAAATTTAGTCTAGTAACAATGCATTAGCCATAAAGGCGGGTGCACGCTGGCAGTGCTGCAATCGCGGAACGCCCAGGCGGCACGACAGTCCGGAAAGCCTGCAGCGACGCCTTTGTCCGCGCCACGCGAACGCGCAGCGGCCGGTAAAACACATAACTTTTTTGGAAAATGGCTCCCCGGGCCGGACTCGAACCAGCGACAAGTCGGTTAACAGCCGACTGCTCTACCAACTGAGCTACCGGGGAACACGTGGTGTCCACGAATGGAGCGTCCGTTTAGCGGGTTTGCCGGGCTTTGCCAAGACCCGAATGAGCGATTTTGTCGTCGAGTTTGTCGCGCCGGGCGGGAGAACGGGCTCTCAGGCGCGCGCAGCCAGCGACTTGCGGCCACGGCGCGCCAGTGAGACAAGATCGGACAGCGTGTTGAGGCCCTCGAACGGGTTGGCCGGGAACGCGGCGGAAAAATCGACATCGCAGCGCTTTTCCGGCGCCATCAGGCGCCGCGGCCCCCTGCCCTGCGGCTGACCGCCGAGCGCATCCAGGCGCGCGACAAGCGCGGGAAAACGCCACAGGGCATTGGGTGGATAGGACTGACTGGAATAGCTCGGGAAAACCACGTCGATTCCCGGTTCCATCGCCGCCATCAGCGTCTCGGGCAAGGATGACGGCAGGTCCGGGCAATCGCCGGCCACGCTGATCAGCCAGTCCGGCGCAGCGGCCCCGCGCAGATGCGTGGCGGCGGCGAACAATCCCGCCAGCGGCCCCTGTGACGGACCCGGCGCATCGGCGATGAGGGCGTCAGCGCCGAAACCGTTGAAACGCCTGGGATCGATGGCGCCAGTGGAGATCAGAATCGGGCCGGCGTGCTGTGCGAGCCGTGCGAGTGTCGATTCGAGGATCGGTGCACCGTCCACGCGGATGAGCGGCTTGACCACGCCGCCGAGCCGGCTGCCAAGCCCCCCGCACAAAATGACAGCAGCCGTGTTTTTCATCACGTCGAACGCTCCGCACCAGCAAATCTTAACGAGACCTTAACCGGGTTTTGCGCATGGTGGCAGCTGTAGAAACAGGCCTCAAGCGCCCTGAAGGAGCATGGTCCGTTGGCAATCGGCAGCATCGGCGGTTCATCTGGCAGCAGTTATGGCTCGAGCTCGAGCAAGGCTTCGCAGCTGTTCGGCGACGGCAACGGCGCTACTGGCTCCAGCCTGTTCCGAACCGCCGCAAATGCCTCCTCGGGCCTCAGCGTCGACACCAAGCAGCTGATCACCAAGGGCCTGCAGGACCAGATCGACCGGCTGCAGGGCTATCGCACCAACCTGTCCGTGGCCGAAAAGCAGAAGCTGGCCGACTATCAGGCAGAAATCACCAGCATCAACCAGCTGGCCACGACCCGCCTGCTGACGACCGAAGAGAAATCGGACCGCGCTGAAGCCTATGTCGAATCCTACAAGATCCTCGGCAAGGAGTACGAGGACGTCAGCGACGACACCTACGTCACGTCACGAGCCGCCGAAATCACCGACCTGCTGGCGACCAAGCCCCAGGGCGCCGAGGCGACGCGGCTCGAGAGGCTCCAAACCGCCTATAATTCGCTGACCGACCAGGCCGACGATGCGGAAGGCGACACGCCGACCTATCTCGCCTCGCAGATCCTGTCGATTGCCAGGCAGATCCAGGAACTGACCGTTCCGCGCAAGATCGCCTCGCTGACCGTTGCCGAGCGCAATCAGCACGACAAGCTGGTCAACGAGATCAACGAGCACGTCGGATTCGAATACGAACTGACCAGCGACAAGAAGCTGAAGATCGAGCAGCTGCAGGCGACGATCAATGCCGTCAATTCCGGCTCGACAGGCGCGCTCTACCTCTAGAACCTCGCCGCACGCAGATCCCAACCGAACGGCATTTTGTTCAATTCGCCCCGGTCTGGATGCGGTTTGTCAATAGGCAAGCGCTATCGTGGCATGATCCGTTCTGAGGGGAACGTCATCATGTCACGCAAGCACCTGACGCTCTGCACCATCTTCGTGCGCGGCCGCATCGAGACATTCTGGTCGGCGCTGACGCCTGGAAACGGCCCGAAACGCCAGCGGTAGCTCCGGCTCAGGCGGCGGTCTGTTCGAGCTCGATCAACGTGCCGTCAAAATCCTTGGGATGAAGGAACAGCACCGGCAGCCCGTGTGCGCCGATTTTCGGCGTGCCGTCTCCAAGAATGCGCGCGCCCTGCGCCTTGAGCCCAGAGGCGGCGGCGGCGATGTCGGACACCTCGTAGCAAACATGGTGCATGCCGCCGTCCGGATGGCGATCGAGATAGGCCGTGATCGGGGAATTCTCCCCGAGCGGATGCAGGAGCTCGATCTTGGTGTTGTCGAGCGCGACGAACACCACCCGCACGCCATGCTCGGGCAGATCCTGAGGCTCGGAGACCGAAGCGCCCAGCGCATCGCGATAGCGCGCCACGGCCTTGTCGAGATCCGGCACGGCGATGGCGACGTGGTTGAGACGGCCGATCATGTGTTCGTCAACCTCCCCTCGATGCGGTCCAGCACCTTGTTGGCCGCTTCGAGCACGTTGGTGCCGGGCCCGAAGATTTCCGAGACGCCGGCTGCATAGAGGAAATCATAGTCCGTTTCCGGAATGACGCCACCGACAACCACCGGCACATCATCGAGATCCATGCCGCGCAACAGCTCGATCAGCTCGGGCACCAGCGTCTTGTGGCCGGCGGCGAGCGAGGAAACGCCGACGGCGTCGACACCCATGTCGCGCACATGGCCGGCGACTTCCTCGGCCGTGGCGAACAATGCGCCGTAATGGACGGCATAGCCCATGTCGGCGAAGGCGGTGGCGATGACCTTGGCGCCGCGGTCGTGGCCGTCCTGACCCATCTTGGCGATGAAAATGGCCGGCGCCCGGCCCTCGCGGTCCTTGAAGCCCTCGATGCGCTTTCTCAGCGCCTTGTATTCCGGATCGGCCTCATAGGCCTTGTCGTAAACGCCGGTGATCAGTCGCGCCGCCGCCGAATAGCGCCCGAACACGTCTTCCATCGCCTGTGAAATCTCGCCAAGCGTTGCCCGCGCCCGCGCGGCCTCGACTGCCGCGGCCAGAAGGTTGCCTTCGTTCAGCGCGGCAACCTGCTTGAGCCCGGCAAGCGCTTGTTCGCAGCGGGTGGCATTGCGCGTCCGCCTGACCTCTTCAAGCCGGGCGATCTGCTCGTCGCGTACCTTGGCGTTGTCGATCTCGCGCGTCTCGATGCGGGTTTCCTCCTCGAGCCGGAAGCGGTTGACGCCGACAATGACGTCCTCGCCCCGGTCGACGCGGGCCTGACGATTGGCCGCCGCCTCCTCGATGGCCATTTTCGGGCTGCCTTCCTGCACTGCCCGCGTCATGCCGCCCTTTTCCTCAACAGAACGGATCAGGGCGCCGGCCTCGGCGACAAGCTGCCCGGTCAGCGCCTCGATGTAATAGGAGCCGCCAAGCGGATCGACGACATCGGTCACCCGCGTCTCGTGCTGCAGGATGAGCTGGGTGTTGCGGGCGATGCGGGCCGAAAAGTCAGTCGGCAGGGCAATGGCTTCGTCAAAACTATTGGTGTGAAGCGACTGGGTGCCGCCGAGCACGGAAGCAAGTGCCTCGAAGGCGGTGCGGACAACGTTGTTATAGGGGTCCTGCTCGGTGAGCGACACGCCCGAGGTCTGGCAATGGGTCCTCAGCATCAGCGAGCGCGGATCCTTGGCCCCGAGATCGGCCATGATGCCAGCCCAAAGCTGGCGGGCGGCGCGGAGCTTGGCGATCTCGACGAAGAAATTCATGCCGATGCCGAAAAAGAAGCTCAGCCGCCCGGCAAACCTGTCGATATCGAGGCCGTTGGCCATGGCTGCCCGGACATAGTCCATGCCGTCGGCGAGCGTATAGGCCAGTTCCTGCACCGCCGTCGCCCCGGCTTCATGCATGTGGTAGCCCGATATCGAGATCGAGTTGAATTTCGGCATGTTCCCGGCGGTATAGGCGATGATATCGCCGACGATCCGCATGCTCGGCTCGGGCGGATAGATATAGGTATTGCGGACCATGAACTCCTTGAGGATGTCGTTCTGGATGGTCCCGGAAAGCTTGTCCGGCGTCACGCCCTGCTCTTCGGCGGCAACGATATACATCGCCATGACCGGAATGACGGCGCCGTTCATCGTCATCGACACCGACATCTGATCGAGCGGAATGCCGTCAAACAGCACCTTCATGTCCTCGACGCTGTCGATGGCGACGCCGGCCTTGCCGACATCGCCGACAACGCGCGGATGGTCGCTGTCATAGCCGCGATGGGTGGCGAGGTCGAAAGCCACCGACAGCCCCTTCTGCCCGGCCGCAAGATTGCTGCGGTAGAAGGCGTTGCTCTCCCTGGCCGTCGAGAAGCCGGCATATTGCCGGATCGTCCAGGGCCGGTTGGCATACATCGTTGACCGCACGCCGCGCGTGTACGGAGCTTCGCCTGGGGATTCGGTGGCAGCACCGTCCGGGGGATCTCCGGCAAAATAGACAGGCTTGACGGTGAGCCCGCCGTAGTCGCGCATCAGCGTGTCGAGCGGCTTGTCCTTGAGTTCAGCCTGGGCGCGGGCCGCCCAGGCTTCGTAGGTGGCGGGTGAAACTGTTTTGGACATTATCGTCAGCCTCGCTCCCCTCCCCCTTGTGGGAGGGGTTGGGGGTGGGGGTCTCGGCACCGGCACCAAAACCAAGCGCGTGCCGGATCGTTTCGACAACACCTTCCAGATTGCAGGTCACATCGTGGTTGGCGAAGCGGAGAACGCGGTAACCTTCGTTCTCGAAAAACAGGTTTCGCCGCTGATCATGTTCAACCGCTTGGCCGTGCAGATGGCCATCGACCTCGACTGCCAATTTCGCGCCGTGGCAGATGAAATCCGCGAAATAGGGCCCTATCGGTGCTTGCCGACGAAAATGGAATCCGAGAGGTTTGAACTGTTTGAGCTCGCGCCACAAAGTCTTTTCCGATTGCGGCATGGTTTCGCGCAACTTCCTGGCGCGTTCGATTGTGGCACCCCCCACCCTCAATCCCTCCCCACAAGGGGGAGGGAAGCCGGGTTGGCGCCCTCACCGTTCCAACGGGCCGATTGGGAAGCAACACTCATCATGCGTCCCCGAATTCGAGGATGATCTCGTCGACTGCCAAAACCGAGCCGACCTCGACATTGAGCTTTGAGACCACGGCCTTCTTCTCGGCCCGGAGGATATTCTCCATCTTCATCGCCTCGACAATGACGAGAATCTGCCCAGCCTCGACGACATCGCCCTCGGCAACCTCGAGCCGAACGATCTGGCCGGGCATCGGGCACAGAAGGAATTTCGACATGTCCGGCGGCACCTTCACCGGCATGATCTTCATCAACTCGGCCGTGCGCGGCGTCACCACGCGCATGGAAAGATCGGCGCCACCATGGCGCAGGCGGAAACCGCCGGTGATGGCGTCGACCTTGACGCGCAAACGCCCCTTGCCTTCGACGCGATAAAGGCTGGCGATGGTCTCGCCCGGCTTCCAGTAGGGTGCGAAACCGATGGTCTGGCCGTCCGAGAAGGTGACGAAAACGGCGTTGGCGGTGTGCTCGGCCCTGACGGAGACCCTCTCGTTGCACTCGCCGCAGATCACCGCCAGTTCGCGCACGCTCGAAACGAACGGCGTCTCGTGGGCGCTGGTCAACAAAGACGGCGTCGTCTCGACCATGGCGCCGCGGAAGTATTCGGTCTGGACCGAAAGCACCACGGCGGCGGCCATCAGCTCGCGCCGGCGTTCGTCAGGCAGTTCGGCGCCTGAAAACCCGTCGGGAAACTCCTCGGCGATGTAGCCGGTCGTCAGCCTGCCCTCACGGAACCGTTGCTGGCCCATCACGGCGCTGAGGAAGGGCAGATTGTGCCCGACGCCCTCGACCTCGAAACTGTCGAGCGCCTCGGCCATGGCGTCGATGGCCTTTTCGCGCGTGTCGCTCCATGTGCAGAGCTTGGCGATCATCGGATCGTAGAAAGTCGAGATCTCGCCGCCCTCGTAAACGCCGGTATCGTTGCGAATGATGATGCCGTTGTCGAACCCCTCTTCCGGCGGCCGGTAGCGCGTCAGGCGTCCGACCGAGGGCAGGAAATCGCGGTACGGGTCCTCGGCATAGAGCCGGCTCTCGATGGCCCAGCCCTTGAGCGTCACCTCGGCCTGGTTCATCGGCAGTTTCTCGCCGGCGGCGACGCGCAGCATCATCTCAACAAGATCGAGGCCGGTGATCAGTTCCGTTACCGGATGCTCGACCTGCAGGCGCGTGTTCATTTCAAGGAAATAGAAGCTTTTCTTGTCATCGACGATGAACTCGACAGTGCCGGCGCTGGTGTAGCCGACCGCCTTGGCGAGCGCGACGGCCTGTTCACCCATGGCCTTGCGCGTCGCCGCGTCGAGGAAAGGCGACGGCGCCTCCTCGATGACCTTCTGGTTGCGGCGCTGGATCGAGCATTCGCGCTCGCCGAGATAAACGGCATTGCCGTGCCCGTCGGCCAGCACCTGGATCTCGATGTGGCGCGGATTGGTGACGAATTTCTCGATGAAGATGCGGTCGTCGCCGAACGAGGACGCCGCTTCGGATTTGGAGCGTTCGAAGCCTTCGCGGGCCTCTGCGTCGTTCCAGGCAATGCGCATGCCCTTGCCGCCACCGCCGGCACTGGCCTTGATCATCACCGGATAGCCGATCTCGCCGGCGATCTTGACCGCCTCTTCGGCATCCCCGATCAGGCCCATATAGCCCGGCACGGTCGAGACATTCGCCTCGGCGGCGAGCTTTTTAGAGGTGATCTTGTCGCCCATCGCTTCGATGGCTTTGACCGGCGGCCCGATGAAGGTGATGCCCTCTTTGTTCAGTGCCTCGCAGAAGCCGGCGTTTTCACTGAGGAAGCCATAACCCGGATGTACGGCCTCGGCGCCTGTCTCCTTGCAGGCGGCGACGATGCGGTCGGCCAGCAGATAGGACTGGTTGGCCGGCGAGCCGCCGATATGGACCGCCTCGTCGGCCAGTTTGACGTGCAGCGCCTCCTTGTCGGCGTCCGAAAAGACGGCGACGGTCTTGATGCCCATCTTCCTTGCCGTCTTGATGACCCGACAGGCAATCTCGCCGCGATTGGCGATCAGTATCTTGTTGAACATTCCCCCTCCCCGATGCTCCACTAGATCGCGCGCCTGAGGCGCACGGCGGTGCCGTTGACCGACACCATCAGCATCGAGCCATTCTGCCCGATCGCCTCGTAGTCGATATCCACCCCGATGACCGCGTCGGCGCCCATCTGATAGGCCTCCTCGGCCATGTCGTCGAGCGCCATGACCCGCCCGTCGCGCAGCACCTGCTGGTAGCCGCCTGCCCGTCCGCCGACGAAATCGCGGATCGAGGCGAAGATGTCGCGAAAGACGTTGGCGCCGAGCACCGCCTCGCCGGCAACGACCCCGAGAATTTCATCGACTTCGGCGCCGGGCACTGCTTCGGTGGTTGAGATGATCATTTTGTTCTCCCCTCAGGCGCCCAGTCGGGCGTCATAGATCTCAGCTGTTTCGGCATCAAAACAGCAGAAGATGATTTGCGTCATGGTTTTGTCGCCGGCGATCCAGTCCGAAACGGTCTTCACGGCAATGGCCGCCGCTTCACGGCGCGGATAGCCGAAAATGCCGGTTGAAATGGCCGGAAAGGCGATGGATGTGCAGCCAAGCTCTTTGGCGATGTCCAGCGAGCGGCGGTAGCACGAGGCAAGCAGGTCCGCCTCGCCGGCATTGCCGCCATGCCAGATCGGGCCGACGGCGTGAATGACGTATTTCGCCTGCAGATCGTAGCCTTTTGTCGGCTTGGCATCGCCGGTCCTGCAGCCGCCAAGCGTTTTGCATTCCTCGAGAAGCTTCGGCCCGGCCGCGCGATGGATGGCCCCGTCGACTCCGCCACCACCGAGCACTGCTTCATCGGCGGCATTGACGATGGCGTCGACCTCAAGGGTCGTGATGTCGGCGCGAAGGGCGGTCAGACGTGGATCGGTCATTCACACTTGTCCCAAGCTGCCGAGCGCAACGACGAGCACGTGAACGGCCATGTAAATGACGATCAACGAGCCGATGGTGTAGAACGTCGCGCGCACTTCGTGAGACTGCTTGGTTGCGTAGGCGATGGCATGGGCGCCACGGGCGAGCACGAAGCCATACATCAGCACCTGCGCCAGCACCAATGCCGGCGAGACCGCGACGAAGAGCAATCCGGCGCCGATGAAGGGCAAAACGTTTTCCAGATCGTTGCGATGCATGCGGCGCGAGCGGTCGACATAATCAACGACATCGATCTGGCCCTCGCGCGGCTTCGGGTTGAGAATACCCGGCCGCGCGTCCTCCGGACTGGCATAGCCGCCGCCGATCTTCATCAGGCGATACACCGTCATCCAGCCTTGCCCCATGACCTTCAACACCGCCAGCGCGGCACAGATGAGGTAGGTGACAAAGACCGGATTGCCGAGGGTAAACTGGGTCATGCGAAACGCCTTGTTTCGAGGCAAGGAACCAGACCGGCCCGGCAACGGATCGCGCCACCAAGCACGGCCTCGTCGGCAGCATTGACGATGGCGTCGACCGCGCGAGTGGTGATGTCGGCGCGAAGGGCGACAAGGCGCTTGTCCATCAGAAACCCTTTTCCATGTAGATGCGGTGGGCGACGCGTTCGACCTCATTGAAGCCGGCGCGGGCGTAGAAATCATGAGCGCGCTGGTTGTTGATGATGACCGACAGGCGCAGCGGCTTGCCGGCGGCGGCGGCTTCCTCCCAGACCTGCTGCAAAAGCGCGGTACCCAGCCCCTCACCCCGCACCTGTTCGACGAGGTAGAACTTGGACAGAAAATTGTGCTCTTCGCCCTTGCGCACGTCGATGACGCCGCACTCCATGCCGTTGACGGCGACGATGCGGTGGCGGGACGGATCGAAGCCGAATTTCTCGACCGAGGAATGCCACTCGCCCCACAGCTCTTCGGCATAGGCGCGCATGCAATGGGTCTCGAGCCAGTTGACCCATTCGGCATCGTCCGGGGTGGCGTCGCGGAGGGTGTAAGCGGGAGCGGTCATGGGAAGACCCGCCGAGCATGGTCCATTGTCCGCGAAACGAAGGGAGACGTCAGACCCGTTTGTCCAGTTTCAAATCTCACAGCGGAATGTTCCCGTGCTTTTTCGCCGGCACGGCCACCCGCTTGTTCTTAAGCGTCTCGAACGCCCTGATCACCCGGCGCCGCGTGCCGTGCGGCTGGATGACGTCGTCGATGAAACCGCGCTCGGCGGCGACGAAGGGGTTGGCGAAGCGAGTTTCGTAGTCCTTGGTTCGTTTGGCGATCTTGTCGGGGTCGCCGAGTTCGGAGCGGTAGAGGATTTCCGTCGCGCCTTTGGCGCCCATGACGGCGATCTCGGCGCTCGGCCAGGCGTAGTTGACGTCGGCGCGGATGTGCTTGGAGCTCATGACGTCATAGGCGCCGCCATAAGCCTTGCGGGTGATCACCGTCACCTTCGGGACCGTCGCCTCGGCATAGGCGAAGAGCAGCTTCGCCCCGTGCTTGATGATGCCACCATATTCCTGCGCCGTGCCGGGCAGGAAGCCGGGCACGTCGACCAGGGTCAGGATCGGGATGTTGAAGGCATCGCAGAACCTGACGAAGCGCGCCGCCTTTTTCGAGCTTGCGATGTCGAGGACGCCGGCCAGCACCAGCGGCTGGTTGGCGACGACGCCCACCGTCTCGCCGTCGAGGCGGACAAAGCCGGTGATGATGTTGGCAGCGTGTTCGCGCTGGATCTCAAGAAACTCGCCCTCGTCGGCGATTTTCCTAATGATCTCGCCCATGTCATAGGGCTTGGAGGCGCTGTCGGGGATGATGGTGTCCAGACTCATCTCGCGGCGGTCGACACTGTCGTTGACGCGCCGGCGCGGCGGCTTGACGGTGGCGTTGAGCGGCAGGAAATCGACGAGGCGCCGGACTTCCAGCAAGGCTTCGATATCGTTGTCAAAGGCGGCATCGGCAACCGAGGACTTCTGGGTATGGGTCGCTGCGCCGCCGAGCTGTTCCGCCGTCACCACCTCGTTGGTGACTGTTTTGACCACGTCCGGGCCAGTGACGAACATGTAGGAGGTGTCGCGGACCATGTAGATGAAATCGGTCATGGCCGGCGAATAGACGGCGCCGCCGGCGCACGGGCCCATGATCACCGAGATCTGCGGCACCGCGCCCGAGGCCTGGACATTGCGCCAGAACACCTCGGCATAACCGCCGAGCGAGGCAACGCCTTCCTGGATGCGGGCGCCGCCGCTGTCGTTGAGCCCGATCACCGGGGCACCGTTCTGGACGGCAAGATCCATGATCTTGCAGATCTTCTGGGCGTGGGTTTCGCTGAGCGAGCCGCCGAAGACGGTGAAATCCTGGGAAAAGACATAGACCAGCCGGCCGTTGACGCGGCCCCAGCCGGTGACGACTCCATCGCCCGGGATCACCTGCTTGTCCATCTCGAACTCTGTCGTCCGGTGGGTGACGAACATGTCGTATTCTTCGAAACTGTCAGGATCGAGCAATACGTCGATGCGCTCGCGCGCCGTCAGCTTGCCCTTGCCGTGCTGGGTGTCGATGCGTTTCTCGCCACCGCCGAGCCGCGCTTCCGCCCGGCGCCCGTCCAGCGCCGCAATGATTTCCTGCATATGTTTCTCCCCTCCAGAGCGCGCCTCGCAAAGCGGAACCGGTTTTCCGATCCTGACACGCCATCGCTCACATAGCCGGGGACATAGGCTCTGGTTCAACCACTGCCCGACAGGCCCCGATCCGCAAAAATCTAGCGGCACGGCGCGGGTTTGGCGAGAGAGGGCAGCGTGGAGCTTGAACAATTCAAAGGAAAACAGCGCCTGCGCCGTCAGACACGCATGCGGCAGATGGCAGGCATGGCGCATCGACACCGGAGCGGCTCCTGCCGCAACGGGTGCATGGCGGTCGCGATGTCGGAAGCTTCAGCCGGGCCGGATCAGGCCGTCGGCGCGGTCTTGAGAGCTGCGGAGAAATGCAGGCCCATGCCCATGGCAACGCCGCCGTTGAAGCCGAGCACGACGAGCCCCAGCGCCGGCAGCAGGTTGACCAGTTCGCCTTGCCCGAACAGCAGCGAGGAGATGACGACGCCGGCGACGCCCCAGGAGCAGACGATGATTCCCATCAGGCTGGCGCGCCAAGCCGGAATCAATCCGAGTGCCATGCTGGTCAGGATGAGCGACATTGATCCCTCTTCAAGAATCGAGTTCGAGCCTATGCCCGGCCAATTAAGCAATTGCTAAGCGCCGGCGACAGCGCCGGCTGAATTGTGGGTTATCAAAGGATTATCGGGATTTCGCGGCAGTGGAGCCGCAACAGGTGCGCGTGGCCGGACCAGATGGCCCCAATAAAAAGACGGGCCGGCATAACGCCGGGCCCGTCCGATCTGTCTCCGGAGCGCCCTGTCCTGCCGCACCTGTTTCGATGTGGCCACCCGTCCGGGCCGGAGAACCGGCTCCCGGACAGGTTTGGCTAGTGCAGGATCTGGCTGAGGAACAGCTTGGTCCGCTCGTGCTGCGGATTGTGGAAGAACTCCTCAGGGCTCGTTCTGTTCGACGATCTGGCCCTGGTCCATGAAGATGACGCGGTTGGCCACCTGGCGGGCAAAACCCATCTCGTGCGAGACCACCAGCATGGTCATGCCGTCCTCGGCGAGTTTGACCATGACGTCGAGCACTTCCTTGATCATTTCCGGATCGAGCGCCGAGGTCGGCTCGTCGAACAGCATGACCTTGGGGCTCATGCACAGCGAAGCGCGCGATGGCGACGCGCTGCTGCTGCCCGCCCGAAAGCTGGCCAGGGAACTTGTGGGCCTGCTCGGGAATCTTGACCGTCTCGAGATAGTGCATGGCGGTCTCCTCGGCCTCGGCCTTGGGAATGCCGCGCACCCAGATCGGGGCCAGCGTGCAGTTCTGCAGGATGGTCAGATGCGGGAAACAGGTTGAAGTGCTGGAAAACCATGCCCACTTCGCGCCTGACTTCGTCCACGGCCTTGAGGTCGTTGGTCAGCTCGATGCCGTCGACCTCGATCTTGCCTTCCTGGTGCTCTTCGAGCCGGTTGATGCAGCGAATGAGCGTCGACTTGCCGGAGCCGGACGGACCGGCGATGACGATGCGCTCGCCCTTCATCACCTTGAGGTTGATGTCACGCAAGACGTGGAAATCGCCGTACCACTTGTGCATGTCGACGATGTCCACGGCCACCTCGGTCTCCGAGGTGACCATCTTGGAGCGGTCGATCCGGTCTTCGCCGGTTTCAGGAGTGTCCATGCTCATGCGAATTACCTTTTGTGTCCGGTATGAAGCCGGTTTTCCATGAAGATGGAATAACGCGACATCGAGAAACAGAAGAGCCAGAAAACACCGGCTGCGAAGATATAGCCGGTCATGGCCTGGGTCGGCGAGGTCCAGTCGAGGTCGGAGGTCGAGGACTGCACGGTCTTCAGCAAGTCGAAAATGCCGATGATCGAGACCAGCGAGGTGTCCTTGAACAGGGCGATGAAAGTGTTGACGATGCCCGGAATGACATGCTTGAGCGCCTGGGGCAGGATGATGAAGAACATCGATTTCCAGTAGCTCAGCCCGAGCGCCGATGCGGCCTCATACTGTCCCTTGGGCAGGGCCTGCAGACCACCGCGCACCACCTCGGCCATATAGGCCGAGTTGAACAGGGCGACACCGACCAGGGCCCGCAACAGCTTGTCGACCGTCACCCCTTCGGGAACGAAGAGCGGCAGCATGATCGAGGCCATGAACAGCACGGTGATCAGCGGCACGGCGCGCCAGATCTCGATGAAGCCGATCGACAGCACCCGTATGACGGGAAGCTTGGATTGCCGCCCGAGCGCCAGCAGGATGCCAAGCGGCAGCGAGGTGACGATGCCGACAAGACCGATGATGAGGGTGACGGTCAGACCGCCCCATTTCTCCGTCGGCACCTCGGGCAGGCCGAACACACCGCCATTGAGCATGTAGAAGACGATAACCGGGAAGACCACGAAGAACAGGATGGCGTTGGCGAGCTTGAACGGCACGGACGGCATCAGCAGCGGCACCAGCAGCACGAAGCCGATGAAGAACACCAGGTTGATGCGCCAATGCGACATGAACTCGGCGAACAACCCGGTCTGGGTGGCCCAGTAGGGATCGGGCGGGAAGAAGCCGTACATGAAGAAGTCGAGACGCGCCCAGACATAGGCCCAGCACGCCCCTACGCCATCGACGCGGCAGGCATCGCCGTTCTCGGCGGCGAAGACGGCGTTTCCGATCAGGAAGTTGTAAAGGATCGGCACCGCCCACAGGATGAAGGCGAGACCGATGACGGTCAGGATGGTGTCGCCGACCGTTGCGAACAGGTTGCGGCGCAGCCAGGCGACGATGCCGAAGCTCGACAGCGGCGCCGGGCGGGCCGCCACCATTTCATCGCGGACATAGACCCAGTGTGAATCGCTCATTTGACCCTCACCGTTCCACCAGCCTGACGCGGGCATTGTACCAATTCATGAATGCCGAGGTCAGGAGGGACAAAGTCAGATAGACCAGCATCGTGATGAACACGACCTCGATCGCCCTGCCCGTCTGGTTCAGCGTGGTGTTCATGAACACGCTGACGAGTTCGGGATAGCCGATGGCGACGGCAAGCGAGGAGTTTTTGGTCAGGTTGAGATACTGGCTGGCCAACGGCGGAATGATGACGCGCATGGCCTGCGGGATGATAACGAGCCGCAACCGGTCGCCATCCCTGAGGCCGAGCGCCTGGGCCGCTTCGGTCTGGCCGTAGCTGACCGCCTGGATACCGGCGCGCACGATCTCGGAGATGAAGGTCGCGGTGTAAAGGATGAGCCCGAGGCAGAGCGCCACCAGTTCGGGCGGCAGGCCGAGCCCGCCGGCATAGTTGAAGCCCTTGAGCACCGGCAGATCGACACCGACCTCGGTTCCCGAGCCGAAACCGGCGAGGAGCGGCAGGACGATGAGGATGCCGAGCGCGCTCCAGAACACGGGGAAGCGCCTGCCGGTCGCTTCGAGGCGCGCATGCGCCCAGCGACCGAGCACGACAATGGCAACGATTGCCAGGGCGATGGCGGCATAGACCCAGATGAACAGGTCGTCGAACACCAGCTTGGGCAGATACAGGCCGCGCTGGTTGAGAATGACGTTGTCGAAGAAGATCAGGCTCTGCTTGACGCCGGGAAGTGATTTCAGAACGGCGAAATACCAGAAGACCAGCTGCAGCAGCAGCGGCACGTTCCTGAGCGTTTCGACATAGATCAGCGCCAGGCGCGAAATGATGAAATTGCGCGAGAGTCGGGCGATGCCGATGATGAAACCGAGAAGCGTCGCAAAGAAGATGCCGATAGCCGACACCAGAAGCGTGTTGAGGACGCCAACAAGGAATGCGGTGAAATACGTTGAGGAACGGGAGTATTCGATCAGCGTGAACTGAATATCGAAGCCGGACGTGTGCCCGAAGAAATCAAAACCGGTCGTCTTGTTCTGTTTGACCAGGTTATGTGCGGTGTTGTCGGCAATGAACCAGACAAACGCGACGACGAGGATGACTGTCAGCGCTTGGTAGAGCCGTCCCCGGACGACAGGGTCGTTGAGGAAGGATGCACGCGACGCCGCGTGCTGCGGTGAATCTTGGACCGCCATGTCTTCTCCGATCCGGCAAGCAGAGAGCAGAATTCCGGCGCGAATTGACGCGCGTCGGCGCCAGCGATCCGGCGCCCCGAGGGGCGCCGGATTTCATGATGGCGATTTAGCGGATCGGCGGCGCGTACTGGATGCCACCGGCATTCCACAGCGCGTTGATGCCACGGTCCAGGCCCATGGTCGTATCCGGACCGACATTGCGGTCGAACATTTCGCCGTAATTGCCGAGCGACTTGATGATGTTGTAGGCCCAATCCTTGTCGAGGCCGAGCGGGGTGCCGAAGTC
The DNA here is from genome assembly GCA_963675235.2 of Devosiaceae bacterium. GTDB lineage: Bacteria > Pseudomonadota > Alphaproteobacteria > Rhizobiales > Devosiaceae > JAHJQZ01. Next base: position 76,388 of record CAXXFU010000005.1, read on the forward strand.
GCCTTCGACGCCGAGCAGACGCTTGATCGACGGATTTTCGGAGGCCAGCATGTCGTCGACATTGGCCTGGGTCACGCCAAGTTCCTCGGCTTCGAGGATGGCGAAATAGACCCAGCGCGAGATCTTGAACCAGGTGTCATCGCCATTGCGCACGGACGGGCCGAGCGGCTCCTTGGAGATGATCTCGGGCAGGATCACGTAGTCAGAGGCGTTGGCAAAGCGGGTGCGGTCCGCGGCCAGGCCGGATGCGTCGGTGGTGTAGGCGTCGCAGCGACCGCCTTCGAAGGCGGCGACCGTCTCAGGACGACCGGCGAACACGACCGGGGTGTAGTCGATGCCATTGGCCGAGAAGTAGTCGGCCATGTTGAGTTCGGTGGTGGTGCCGGACTGCACGCAGATATTGGCACCGGCCAGATCCTTGACCGAGCTCACGCCGAGGCTCTTGTTCACCATGAAGCCCTGGCCGTCATAGAACATGACGCCGGTGAAGGCGATGCCGAGCGTGGTGTCGCGGCTCATGGTCCAGGTGGTGGTGCGGCTCAACACGTCGATTTCGCCCGAAGACAGAGCGGCAAAGCGTTCGCCGGTGTTGAGCGGGGTGAAGCGCACGGCGTCGGCATCGTTGAAGATGGCAGCGGCCAAGGCGCGGCAATAATCGACTTCAATGCCCGACCATTCGTTGTTGGCATCCGGAATCGAGAAACCGGCGACGCCTTCGGTCACACCGCACTGCACATAGCCCTTCGCCTTGACGTCCTCAAGCGTGTCGGCCGATGCAGCGGAGACACTCAGTCCGAGCGCCATCGCCAGTGTGACGATAATCGTTTTGGTATGCATGAGCTTGCCCTTTGTTCCAAACCTTTCCAGCCCGGGAACGAGTTGGTTCGCTCCTCGGGAGTGCACCGCCTCTTTGCGGACGGTGGCGCTGGCTGCCATCGAAGCCCATTTTTTATCACCCGGTCAAGACTGCACTTTGATTGAGCAGCAACTGGGCAATGCCGAACCGCTTCCGTGATGACGGTACCCCGCAGCATCGCCCAGCGGTCAAAACGGATACGGAGCGGTCGGATATGGCCCGACAACCCGTGCTTTCAAGGCCTGATGACCTCTCCCCTCTTGTGGGAAATCGGATCTCGTCGCGCCGAACGTCAGCTCGAGAACCTGTGCACATCCGTCGACACCGCGACCCTATTGCACATGCCGAACTCGAAAACGTCATGATTTCGATACGGATTCGGCAAACGGCGCGAAACGCCGGCTGTCAGGATGCCGAGTGTTCCATCAAGGGAAACGGCTTCGGCACGATCCGCCCGTCGGCGGTCTTCATGAACAGCCAGCCGCGGTGCTCGCAGAAATTCCGGACGGCGTAGGCGCCAAAAGTGCCGAGCAGGATGCCGCCGTAGACGTCGGACGGAAAGTGCATCGACAAGGCAATGCGGGCGAATCCGACCGCCGCGGCGCCGATGACCGCCAGCCAGCCGAAACGCGGAAAGAAGAACAGGACGATGGCCGCGCCGGCGAAAACAGTGGTGGTGTCGCCCGAGGGAAAGGAAACGAAGTCGCCGCCATTGAGGGGCTGGAAGGAGAACGCACCGAGTTCGTCGAGCCGGTAGGGGCGCGCCCGTCCGATCACCCGCTTGAGAATGGCCGCCACCAGCCCGGGTAGCCCGACGCCTGCGAAAACGAAGGTGGCCAGTGCCGCGATCCTCATCGCCTGCGCCCGGCGCAGGCCCTTGGACAGCAACCGTCCGAGTACGAAGGCCAGTGCGGCGACGACCAGCGCCGGAACGAGTGTCCAGACCGAGTTGCCGGGGATGGTAACAATCTCGAAGAACGGCCGCGTCGGGGCCAGCACGGCGGCGGCCAGGGCCGCGACCGGAATGTCGATGACGAGCAATGCAACAAGCCCGGCGACAAGCAATCCGAGATAGAGCCAGAAGCCGATGCGTGTCGCGCCAAGCGGGTATTTGCGGTCCGTGTCCAACATCTCTGCCTCAATGACGGCTCGGCAAAAACGCGTCAATAGTTTTCCGGCTGCGGCGACGCTTGCCCTTTGTGCCAAGAATCTGTAATCGGAGGCGATCAGCCGAACGGTCCGGGGCATAGCTCAGTCTGGTAGAGCACTGGTTTTGGGAACCAGGGGTCGCAAGTTCGAATCTTGTTGCCCCGACCAATCGAGACGCTTTTCCGGCTTGCCATATCGGGCGTCCGGAATCGATCATGGGGTCGGTACGGCCCGAACGCGAGACATGTCGAATGAGCGCACGCATTTTCCGCCCCACCCAGAATGCCATGCAGTCTGGCCGCGGCAAATCCAAGGACTGGGTGCTCGAATACGAGGCCGAAAGCCAGCGCGAAATCGAGCCGCTCATGGGCTACACCTCCTCATCCGACATGCGCCAGCAATTGCGCCTGCGCTTCGAGACGCTTGAAGCCGCCGAAGCCTATGCCCGCCGCGAGGGCATCGCCTATCAGGTGATCAAGCCGCATGAGCGGGCCGTCAAGCGCGTCGCCTATCCCGACAATTTCCGCCACGACCGCAAGCAGCCCTGGACGCATTAGCCGGCCGACGGCAACGCATCGTCCGGAGAGTGCTCTGGACTAATTACCTGAATTTGTTTGTTTTTATCCAGACCACAGGATGACCGGGCGCATCGGCAATGCGTGCGGCACATCTGTTGGCGTGACCAGTCGTATTCGGTCCACCCCTCGCCCACGTGTGGCCGACAGCGCCGTGCCAGTTAGCATCGATTTCGTCCAACTGCGACATTCCGCCACAGCTTCATCGTATATTTACGATGGAAAAGGCGGTGATGGCTCCCTAGGTTCTGGGCAGCAAACGGGCGCGAGGCCCGAATCCCCAATTCTGGAGCACCGCCCAATGACCGACATCACCATTCTCGGCTCCGGCTTCGGCGCCCTCACCACCGTGCGCGAGCTGCGCAAACGCCATGTCGACGCCAAGATCACCGTCATATCGCCGCGCGACGAGCTGCACTACCTGCCCTCCTCGATCTGGATTCCGGCCAAGTTGCGCAAGGCCGACAAGCTGAAGATCCCGCTCAAGCCGTTCTTTTCCGAACACCGGGTCAACCACGTCGAAGCCTCGGTGACGGATCTGGCGGACAAGGGCCGCACCGTCGTCACCGACAAGGGCGAGTTCAAGAACGACCTGCTGGTCATCGCCACCGGCGGACGGTTCCTCAAGAAGCTGCCCGGCATCGAAAATGCCCTGACCATCTGCGAGGGCCTGCCGGTCGGCGAGGAGATCGACCGTCGCCTCAGCAGCATGACCAGCGGTACCATCGCCTTCGGTTTTGCCACCAATCCAAAGGAACAGGGCGCCATTCGCGGCGGGCCGATGTTCGAGCTCCTGTTCATTATCGATGCCTATTTGAGAAAGACCGGCCGGCGCGACCTGTTCAAGCTCGCCTTCTTCTCGCCGGCCCCGCGTCCGGGCGCCCGGCTTGGCGAGAAGGCCGTCGACAAGATTCTCGCCGACATGAAGAAACGCGACATCGACATCCATATCGGCGCCAAGCTGGTGCGCTTCGAGGCCGACAAGGTGGTAACCGAGGCGACCGAGTTCGCTGCCGACATGATCCTGTTCATGCCCGGCATGACCGGTCCGGCATGGGCCCAGGATGCCGGCCTGCCGCTGTCGCCCGGCGGCATGATCTCGGCCGACGAAACCTGCGCCGTCGCCGAGCATCCGGGCGTCTGGGTCGTCGGCGATGCCGGCTCCTATCCCGGTCCGGACTGGCTGGCCAAGCAGGCGCATCAGGCCGACCTGCAGGCCGAGGCGGTGGCCGAGAACATCGCCGCGACCCTCAAGGGCAAGCCGGCGACGACACGCTTCAAGCCCGAGCTCATCTGCATCATCGACACGCTCGACAAGGGCACGGTGGTCTATCGCAGCGAAAAGCGCAGCATCGTCACGCCGAGCTCGAAGCTTTTCCACTGGCTCAAGCGCTATTTCGAGCACCATTACCTGAGGGTCTACCGCTAGAGGCGGCGCAGCGCGCCATGCAATCGACGCGCCGCGTGTTTCGCCCCATCTCCGCCACGTTTGAGGCTCAGGTGGGCCATGAACGGGCAAATTGGGGCATGGGCTTGCCGAGTGTTCTGTCGAAATCGCTGGTGATCGCCCTGGCAGGTCTTGCGCTTGCCGGCTGTTCAGGGCTGAGCACATCGCCCGGCACCGCGTCTCTGGCCATTGCCGAGGCGGCGCCCGAAGTCACGCCCGTCATTCCGCCCGACACGCTCGCCGACGGCGCTGTCCCTGCTTCGGTTCTGTCCTATGCCGAGGCCAACGGGCCATCCAGGGACGTCGATATCCTGATGGCCTATTATGCCAAGGCCTATGGCGTGCCGCTGAGCCTGGTCCGGCACGTTGCCGACCGCGAAAGCGATTTCAACCCAGATGCCCGCAACGGCCCCTATTGGGGAATGATGCAGATGCTGCCGGCGACGGCGCGCACCATGGGCTACAGGGGCACACCCGAGGGCCTGCTCGATCCCGACACCAACCTGCGCTACGCCGTCAAATATCTCGCCGGAGCATGGCTGGTGTCCGGCGGCGACGCCAAGAAGGCCGATCACCTGTACCGCGTCGGCTATTACTATGACGCCAAGCGTCTCGGGCTCTTGGAAGAAAGCGGGCTCAGGCCCTGACCTGATGTCTTGTGGCACAGCTGTGAAGCTGTCCACGGCACCTGCCCCGCCGACATGGTGTGACTGCTGCAGGCCAGACAACAAACCGAAAAGACCTCAATAGGAAAACCCCTGCTCCGGAACCGGCCGGGACAGGGGCATTGGATGCGTTTGCGCCATTGGCAGCGACTATCCGGCCTTGAGCAGCTCCCGGGCCGAGGTCGGCGACAACGGCGCCGGCCGCTTGCAGGTCGTGGTGAGCTCGATAACGGAACCGGTTTCGGCCGCCTTGAGAATCGAGGTCATGACGTCGACCCCATGCAAGGAGACATCGAGCGAACAACGCGGATCGCGCTCTTCGGCAAGGGCGGCGACCATGTCGGCAAAACCGGCGGAACGGTAATTGGCCACCGGCGGCTGCCCGGCCGGACGTTCCTGGTTGGGAATGCCCAAAGGGTGGCCCCACGGCGGCGCTACGTCGCGCTTGCCCTCGGGATCGACGATGATCACCTCGCCGCCGAAGAAATTGGGGTCGGGAACGAACAGAGCGCCCTGCGTGCCATAAAGCTCCATCGGCTTGTGATTGTGGCCGAAGACGTCCCAACTGGCGCCAAGGGTGATGACGGCACCACCCAGGAATTCGAGCACGGCATGAATGGTGGTCGGCGTCGAGACCGGCACCGTCTCTCCGGCGCGTGGGCCGGAGCCGATGACGCGTTCCCTGCGGGCGGTGTTGGCGAAAGCGGAGACGCGTTTGACCGGACCGACAAGATTGATCAGGTTGGCGACGTAATAGGGCCCGATATCGAGCACCGGGCCGCCACCGGGCCGGAAGAAGAAATCCGGATTGGGATGCCAGGCCTCCATACCCTTGCTCATGACATGGGCCGTGCCCGACATGACCTTGCCGATGACGCCGGCATCAACCAGCGCCCGCGCCTGCTGGTGGGCGCCGCCCAGGAAGGTGTCCGGGGCGCAGCCGACGAGCAGACCGCGCTCATCGGCCGTCTTCTTGAGATCGAGCCCGTCTTCGAGCGTCAAAACGAGCGGTTTTTCCGAATAGGCGTGCTTGCCGGCGGTCAGGATGGACTTGGTGACGTCGTGATGCACTTCCGGAATGGTCAGATTGACGACGATATCGATCTCGTCATTGGCGAGCAGGTCGTCGACCGTTTGCGCCCTGACGCCAAATTCGCTGGCGCGGGCCTCGGCCGCCGCCATGTCGATATCGGCGACAGCGCGCATCTCGATGCCCTTGAACAGAGGCGCGAGCCGCAGATAGGCCGCCGAGATGTTTCCGCAGCCGATAATGCCGACACCATAGGTCTTGCTCATCCGGATCAGCCCTCCAGCGACTGGCAATAGGCGATCGAGCGCCGGGCAAAACGCTCGACGTCGTTGGGATTGTCATGTTCCATGACGAAGAGCTCCGCCTTGGTTTCCTTCTTGACGAAGGCCATGATCGACTTCCAGTCGATGGTGCCGTGGCCGACATCGGCCCAGCCGTCCTCGTCGACGCACTCGCCGGCCGGGGCGATGTCCTTGACGTGGATGGCGGTGACGCGGGGCGCATAGCGCTGCATCCAGGCGACCGGATCGTGGTGCCCGCGCACCACCCAGGCGACGTCGCATTCCCAGCTCAGTGCCGGCGCGCCGTCGAGAATGATCTCGAGCGGCAGCTTGCCGCTGTCAGTCGGAGCGAACTCGAAATTGTGGTTGTGCCAGCCGAAGCCGAAACCGGCCGCCTTGTAGGTCTCTGCCAGACCGGCGAGCGTCTCGGCCAGGGCGACCCAGCGATCTTCGGCCTGGTCGCGGTCTTCTTTGGGAATGGCGGGACAGATCAGGGTCTTGATGCCAAGCGTCTCGGCGATCTTCATCGACGCGTCAGTGTCCTTGAGCATGTCGAGGCCGAAATGGCCGCTCGGCATGGCAAGCCCGTTGGCGGCAAGCGCCTCGGCCAGTTCGTCGGCCTTGTCGAACAGACCCCCGAACCCTTCGACCTCGGCATAGCCAAGCGCCTTGAGCTTGGGAAAGAGATCGGCCAACGGCGGGAAATTCCGCGCAGAGTAAAGCTGGAACGAGTAGTTCATGGCATTGGTCCCCTGGAAGCAAATTGCGTGCGTTCTGCACTTGCGCCATCCTGATGACAGCGCTGACAAAAACACTCGCCCGATCGCTCGGGCGAGTGGCAATTCTCTTCAACTAGATGCGGTTGCCGGACTCCGCATCGAAGATGGAGCCGCGCGCCGTATCGAAACCGACCTGCTTTTTCATGCCCGGCGCAAGCTCAACCTCGGATTCGCAACGGAAAATCATCGATTGCGATCCGATCCGCGTCCAGCCGAGGGTATCCGACCCCATCGGCTCGACCAGTTCGATCTCGACGTCGAACGAACTGGCCATTTCCTTGGCTGCGTCGTCGAGCACGATATGCTCGGGACGAATGCCGAGAACGATCTTGGTGCCGTCGGCCGGCGCTCCGTTCTCGAACTCGTAGCCATGGGTGGAGATCACTTCGTTGTCGACCTGGATCGTCTTGCCGCCATCCTGGATGGTGCCATCGTAGAAATTCATCGACGGCGATCCGATGAAGCCGGCGACGAACAGGTTGGTCGGCTTGTTGTAGATGTGGTGCGGCGTATCCAGCTGCTGGATGACGCCATCCTTCATGATGGCGATACGATCCGCCAGCGTCATGGCCTCGATCTGGTCGTGGGTCACGTAGATCATGGTGTTCTTGAGACGCTGGTGCAGGCGCTTGATCTCGACGCGAAGGTCGGAACGCAGCTTGGCATCGAGGTTGGAGAGCGGTTCGTCGAACAGGAACACGTCGACGTCACGCACCAGCGCCCGGCCGATGGCAACACGCTGGCGCTGGCCGCCTGAAAGGGCCGCCGGCTTGCGCTTCAGCAGCGGTTCGATCTGCAGGATTTCCGAGGCCCGCTTCACGCGGCGCTCGATGTCGTCCTTTTTCATGCCGGAGACGCGGAGCCCGAAGCTCAGGTTCCGCTCGACACTCATCTGCGGGTAAAGCGCGTAGGACTGGAACACCATGCCGATGCCGCGGTCCTTGGGCTCGTCCCAGGTGACGTTTTTGCCCTCGATGAAGATCTGCCCGCCGGTGACATCGAGCAGACCGGCGATGCAGTTCAAAAGAGTCGACTTGCCGCAGCCGGACGGCCCCAACAGGACGAGGAACTCGCCGCGACTGATCCCCAGGTCAAGGTGTTCAAGGACCTTAATGTTCCCGAAGCTGAGGGAGAGATCGTTGATGACAACGCTCGGTTGATCCATTGAACTAGCCTTTCACAGCACCCGCGGCGACACCGCGGACAAACAGAGGACCGGACACGAAGTAGACGATGAGAGGCACGAGGCCCGTCAGGATCGTGGCAGCCATATTGACATTGTATTCGGGCGTGCCTTGCGCCGAGTTGACGATGTTGTTGAGCTGAACCGTCATCGGGCTGTTCTGGAAGCCGGCGAAGACGACGCCGAACAGGAAGTCGTTCCAGATACCCGTGACCTGCAGGATCAGCGCCACAACGAAGATCGGCAGCGACATCGGCAGCATGACTTCGAAATAGATGCGCCAGAACCCGGCACCATCGACACGCGCCGCCTTGAACAGTTCCTCGGGCAGCGAGGCGAAGTAGTTGCGGAACAGCAACGTCAGGATCGGCATGCCGAAAATCGTGTGAATGAAGATGATCGCCCACAGGGTGCCAAATATCTTCATCTGGGCGGTGAGCATGACCAGCGGGTACAGCATCACCTGATAGGGAATGAACGAGCCGAAGATCAGGATGGCGAAGAAGATTTCGGAGCCCTTGAACTTCCAGTTCACCAGAGCATAGCCGTTCACCGAGGCGATCAGGATCGAAGCGATGACGCTTGGAATGGTGATCTTGACCGAGTTCCAGAAGCCCGGGCTCAGGCCTTCGCATTGCAGGCCCGTGCAGGCGCCCGACCATGCCTTGAACCACGCCTCGAAATTGATCTGGCCAGGCAGGGCAAAGATGTTGCCGAAGCGAATTTCATGCATCGTCTTGAACGACGTCACGATCATGACGTAGAGCGGGAACAGGTAGTAGAGACAGAACACCACCAGGATCGAATACAGGATGATCCGCTTGGGGGTGAAGAACGGCTTGGGCTTGGGCCCGCGCGGCTCGACCGATGTCTCTGCCCCGACGGCGACGGAACCTTGCAGTGTTGCGCTGGTATCGGTCATTTCTTGCTCCCTTTTCCGCCGAATTCGACGATGGCCCAGGGGATGATGATGATGACTACGGTCAGAAGCATCATTGTCGATGCAGCGAGGCCCTGCCCGATGTTGTTGGCCATGAACATGTAGTCATAAACGTAGGTCGCCGGCACCTGCGAGGATATGCCTGGACCGCCCTTGGTCAGAGCCACCACGAGGTCGTAGAGCCTGACGATGCCGGAGCCGACGATGACGATGGCGGTAACGAAGACGCCGCGCATCATCGGCAGAACGACGAAGATGTAGGTGCGCCAGGTCGGGATGCCGTCAACACGCGCCGCCTTCCAGATTTCCTGGTCGACACCGCGCAGACCGGCAAGCATCAGCACCATGACAAAGCCGGTGCCCTGCCAGAGACCGGCAATCAGCAAGGCGTAGATCACCATGTCCTTGTTGGTGATCCAGTCGAAGGTAAAGCTTTCCCAGCCGAGATTACGAAGCGTGCCCTGCAGGCCGAGCTCGGGATACATGATCCACTGCCAGACAAGACCCGTCACGATGAAGCTCAGGGCAAACGGGTACAGCATGATGGTACGGAAGGCGCTCTCGAACCTTATCTTCTGGTCGATAAGAACCGCAAGCAGGAAGCCGATGGACAGCGTCAGCACCAGCGAGAACGAGCCGTAGGTGATCAGGTTGGACACCGAGACGTTCCAACGCGAATTCTTGAACAGGCGCACATACTGGTCGAAACCGACGAGCGTGCTGTTCGGCAGCATCTTGGAACTGGTGAAAGAGTAGTAGACGGTCCAAAGGGTACACCCGACAAACACGACCAGGACGGTCGCGACCATCGGTATCGCGGCGATTTTGGCTGACAGGTTATGAAGGAAGGTTCGCTGCAGCCAACCGAGGACGCCACGTCGAGGCATGCCCCTTGCTGCCATTGTATTGGCCATAAGGCTTCTCCGTACCGTCCAGTGATATGGCCGGCTGTGACAAGCCGGCCATGCCACGAAACGCGTTGCGCGTAGGACGGGCCGGAGCCCGTCCTAGCTGATCATACTACGATTCCTGAGAGAGAATGTCAGCGTAGCGATCGATGTATTCGTCGATCGAGATCGAGTCGTCGTTGAGGAACTCGATGCTGAGATCCTGCATCTGGGCCTGCGTGTCGCTGGAAAGCGCGAAGTCGCCACCCGGGATCAGGCCGTTGTTGAGAAGATCGAGAGCCTTCTTCATGCAGGGATTGGCCTTGGAAAGATCGATGTCGGTACGGATCGGCATCGAGCCCTTCTTCAGGTTGAAGGCCAGCTGGGCTTCCTTGGAGACGACGATCTTGGCCAGATCTTCCTGAGCCTTCAGGACGGCCGGATCGGTGCCATCAGGCAGTTTCGGGAAGAAGAAGCTGTCGCCACCGCCGGACAGACGGTCATTGAGGCCGAGGCCCGGGATGCACTCATAGGTCTCGCCAGGGATACCACCGGCAACCTGCAGGTCACCAGGCATCCAGTCACCATGGATGTTGCCGGCCGCCTTGCCTTCGAGAAGCTGAATGCCGACGTCACCGAAGTTCGGGACCATTTCGTCTTCATTGACAACGCTGCGGATGGCGTCGAGGCCCTCGGCAACCTTGCGGAACGCGTCGCTGCGAACGGCGTCGACGTTCTTGTCGCGGTTGATCGCCATGACGAGATCGGTGCCGCCGATACCGGCCATCAGAACGCCCGGGATACCAGCAATCGGCCAACCGGAGGCCAGGCCGAATTCGATGATGCCGGCGTCGGCCAGCTTGGGCCAGCTGTCGACATACTCGTACCAGTTGGTCGGCACGGGTTCGCCAATGGTCTCATAGGCCTTGTTGGAGAGCCACAGCCAGTCCCAGGAGTGGATGTTGATCGGGAAGCAGTAGATCTTGCCGTCATAGGTGCACGGATCGAGAAGCGTCTTGTCCGCGTAGAAATCCCAAAGACCGATTTCCTCGGCGATCGGGGTCAGGTCGCGCATCAGGCCGGCCTGGATGAGCTCTTCGGCGTCGCGGCCGGTGTTCATCTGGGTGGCGCCCATCGGATTGCCACCGACGATGCGGCTGATGATGACCGGGTTGGCGCCGGTGCCGGAGCCGGACAGGGCGCTGTCGACCCAGGTGTTGCCGGTCTGCTCTTCGAAGACACGGGCAAATTCGGCAATAGCCGCAGCCTCGCCGGCGGACGTCCACCAGTGGGTGACTTCGAGATCAACGGCATAGGCCGTCGAACCGGTCATGAACGTTGCCGCCAGGGCGGCAAGCGCGAGTTTCTTCATAATATTCCTCCCAAGCATCAGTCGAGACAGGAATTGCCCCGACGGAATCGTCCGGCGCAACGGCACTTGTGGACCGCGACGCGCCATATATAGCGTGTAATCGATTACAAAGCCCTTTGACAAGCCGCCATGCAATCGATGACATGAGTTTCAGACACATGACGCCGCGCTGTCAAGGCGCATTCCTTGCGAATGCGCTACGTTCCTCAGAAGGTTTTCGCAGACATTTATGCGACGCGCCGTATCGTGTAATTTCAATGCTTTGCCATATTTTGCTCGCATCAAAGATAAATATGAGAGCGCCAGTACAACTTCAACCGTCGTCCCGGCAGGCCGAAATGGCCGTAATCATGCCGGCGCGGCGCAAGCGCGCACCCTGTTTTGCGGCTCATCCGAAGCCCTCCCGCACCGACCGGCGGCGGCCCGCTCCCCCGCGCGAGACGGGTCGCAAACCTGTCGGTTTCGATCGGGCAATCCCTACTTGCCCGCCGCCGGATCCGGCCCGCTTGCGCGCTGTTCGCAACCGAGCTCGCCCGCCTTGCCCCTTCCCTTCCGGAAAAGCCGCGTGAAGCGCTGACAAACGGGTCGCCATCGGCTAAACGGAGATAAATTTCGTGGCGGCGTGCTCGATCCTGATGAGGGGTTTCTGCTTTTTCCGAGTTCCCGTCTCGATTCCTTGTGGTCGCGTGCTCATGCCTGAAAGCAGTCCCACTTCTCTTGAGCGCGCTCCATGAGCTGGCCCCGTAGCTCAGCTGGATAGAGCAGTAGCCTTCTAAGCTATTGGTCGCAGGTTCGAGTCCTGCCGGGGTCGCCATCATTTGCGAGTGGTTGCGCGCTCGAACCGGAGAGGTGATGCCACCTTGCTGGAGCGCGCCTCGAAGGAGGAACGATCATGAAGACGCGGCGTCTTGGAAAAACCGGCTACGAGGTTACCGAAATCGGACTCGGGTGCTGGCAGTTGGGGGGCGATTTCGGCGAGGTGTCCGAGACAGTGGCCGCCGATATCCTCGGCACGGCGACCGAACTCGGCGTCAATTTCTGGGATACGGCCGACGTCTACGGCGGTGGACTGAGCGAAACCCGCATCGCAGCCTCCGACAAGAAACCGGCGGGCTTGCACATCGCCACCAAGCTCGGCCGTGACGCTGCGCTTTATCCGGACCAGTACACAAGGGACGGCGTCCGCAAGAGCCTCGAGGGCTCGGCCAGGCGCCTCGGCGTCGAAACGCTTGATCTGGCCCAGCTTCACTGCGTGCCGCCGGCGGTTCTCGAGGATGGCGCCATCTTCGGCTGGCTCGAGGACTTCAAGCGCGACGGGCTGATTGCCCATTGGGGCGCCAGCGTCGAGACTGTCGAGGAAGGTCTGCTCTGCCTCAAGCAGGACGGCTGCGCCACGCTGCAGATCATCTTCAACCTGTTCCGCCAGGATGCGGTGGCCGAACTGCTGCCGGCCGCCAAGGCCGCCGATGTCGGCATCATTGTCCGCCTGCCGCTGGCCAGTGGCCTGTTGAGCGGCAAATTCACCGCCGATCACAAGTTCGACGAGAAGGATCACCGCAATTTCAACCGCGACGGCAAGTTCTTCAATGTCGGCGAGACCTTCTCCGGCCTGCCCTTCGAGCAGGGCGTGCGCCTGGTCAACGAGATGAAGGCGCTGCTGCCCGAGGACGTGCCGCTGGCGCAGTCGGCGCTGAGGTGGATCCTCGACCATGAAGCCGTGTCTTCGATCATTGCCGGCGTCACCAAGCCCCACCAGCTCGAAGGCAATGTCGCGGCAGCGGCCCTGCCGCCTCTTGGCGAACAGCGCCATGCCCGCCTCGCTGCCTTCTATCAGGACGAAGTGCGCCCGAAGGTGCGCGGCGGCATCTAGCAGCTGGCGCGGGCTTGCCGGAGGGCAGGCATCGCCAGGTGCCTGTCCGATTCCGGCCGTCATTCCCGGCCTGATCGGGAATGAAGTAGGGATTGGGAGAAAGTGCGGGTGTGATGAGAACTGCACAGAGAGCAGCTGGCAACAGTTCCGTAAGTTAGGAATCTGGTTCTAGTTTCGATGCTGACTGGGCCTGTTCCACTCTCCGGATGAGTTCCTCAACCGCATATCGAATATCTGCAGGCTCGTCCGACACCAATTCAATCAGTTCGGCCTTCGAGTGGACAACCAGTTCGGCAGCCGTCCGCGACAATCCAGATTCTCGCGCAATCTCGGCGCCGACTTCACCACCAACGCCACCTACCACGTCGCCCGCCACAGTTCCCAGCAACGAGCCGCCCGCCACAAGAGATGCCAAGCCAATTTTCTTGATGGTGCCCACGCCCCAGGCCCCGCTCTTCTTCGCCTGAGTTGTATCTGGATTTGCTGCCCTCAATGCTCTGTCGATTAGCGGAACAAACTCCTCAAGCAGGATATGCGTTTGCTTTACATTTGCTAGAATTGCCTTGGAAACCTCCACGGCCTCCGACTTGGCGATCCACTCCCGATGTCGGTTGTCCATTTCTTGCCCACTCGGAAACTCGCGGACGAGAGTGCCAAGCGAAGCATTCACGTCTACCAGCGAACGACGAAGGTCGTCGTCCAGAGGTTGGTGAATGCTATCGCGGGACAGGCGCAACTGGTCATCAAGCTCGATAAAGGAGCCGATTGTAACGGAGTTTTCCCACGCAACTCCTATCCGCTTGGCCATATCAGGCGCAGGAAGCGCGAGCCATTCACTTGTATCCGAGAGTGCATCGATGAGATCATTCCAGACGCCGTAGTTTCCTAAACGAAGTTTGGCGGCATCAGCCAGTCGCGAGGCCTTTCTTTCGGCAGCCTTCTTGCGACCATTTTCTGCAATTCGTTTTGCAATGGACTCGTCCGTCGCTGTTGACTTCAACTCAAGGGCGAACTTGCTGCCTACGGTGACAACCGCAGAGCCGGTTGGGATGCTTACAGAGTATTGGGCGAGCGTAGCCGCGAGCTGATCCGCCTTTTGTACAGCTCGATAGTGCCCCGGTTGAACTCTCTCTATTTTCCCGGCTGAAGAGAGTCGCCCGAGTTCGCCTCGAACTGACCTTGAAGCTGCCGCACCGCCTGCGCGACGGTATGCCTCTGTAATCTGAGCATGGGTTGCTTCTGCACCAAGTTTTTCGAGATAGCCAACCACGAACCTTGCGATGCTGACCATTGGCTCGAAGTCGGCACTTTCCCTTATCTCCTTAACCCATCCCGCAATCTCAGCATTCACTGCCTCCGGCCCACGCTTCCACCAGTCGTCATCCTGTCGGGCAATGCGCAGGTCGATGGCTTCGGCGGCGGACGCCGGTAGGCCGAAGCTCTGCTGGCCGTCGAATCGGCTGTGGTACCAGAACTGCCAGATCGGCCAGTCGCCGCCGAGTTGGCTAAGCACCTGCCGCAATGCGTCACGCTGTTCATCGAACATGCGGTCGTTCATCCCTGCCCACAGCGGCGAACGGGCCAGTTCGGCAGCCTTCGCGCCATTTTCCAAACGCGTCCCATCGAGCTGTAGGGTATCCCAGATAGCGGCGTCGGCGTCTGTGGCGGCGGCGTCTGTGGCGGCGTCTGCGGCAGCGTAGGCGGAGTAGACGTAGGCGTCGGTGTCCGCGGCGGAGGCGTAGGCGTCTGCGGCGGCGCGGGCGGCGTCGTGGGCGGCGTAGGCGTATGCGGCGTTGGCAGCGCTGTCGGCGGCGTCGGCAGCGGCGGTGGCGTTGGCAGCAGCTTCGGAGGCGGCGGCAGCGCGGTCGGCCAATTCCCTCGCCTGCGCTGGATATGTGGCCGCAGCCCAGGCAAGGGCCATAGCACGAACGACCGGTAGAACGATGACCGAGCCAAAATCTTCAACCTGACGCGCCCGAGCCAGAATCGGCAGGACGCGCAGCGCCGTGCGCGCCGCCAGAACTACGGCCCAGTCGCGCGGCTTGTCGGAAAGCCAGTTGTCGAACTCTTTGTGGCTGTGGAAGTCCGCCATCACCTGTCGCGCCAATTGCTTCAGTTCTTCCAGTACCCTAGTCGGCGCTGGCGCAAAAGCAAACGGAGGTTTCGGCATTCACCGCCATGGGTGCATTTGGCGACGGTCGCATGTCGATGGACTCATGTGGCACTCGCACTCCTCGTCATTCGAGGCGCGCTGTGCGCGCACCTCAGGATGAGGCGGTGGCGTTCGCCGGGCGAAGGAAGCATTCGCCGAGGTCTGCGTGCGCGGCAGGATCTTCGGGGCGTGCCCGAGGATGACGTTGGGGACCCGGCTTCCGTCATTGGGAGGCCCCTCGCCTGCTTGACCTGTCTATAGCTTCACAGTTTAGCCCAGCCTGCATCAAACCGATGCAAGGCAAAAACCGTGAGTTTACCCTCCCCGACCCGCAATCTTTTCCTTCTGGCCCAGGGCCAGTTCGTCACCACGCTTGGCACCCGCGTCTTCGACGTCGCCATGATCCTGTGGATCATGCAGGCGACCGGTTCGGCGGCGCTGATGGGCTTTGCCATGCTGTTCTCCTCGTTGCCCGCAACGATACTGGCGCCGATCGGCGGCGCCCTTGCCGACCGGATCGGGCGCTTGCGCATCATCATCGGCGCCGACCTGGTCGGCGCCCTGGTGATCGGGCTGGTGCTGGTGGCGTTTCTCGTTTTCCCCGATCCGGCGATCATGATCCCGGTGCTGTTTGGCGCCAATGTCGTGCTCGGTGTCAGTGGCGCCGCCTTCGGTCCAGCGGTCGACGCCCTCATCCCGACGTTGGCCGGCACAACCCGACTCGAGCGGGCCAATGCCGTGTTCCGCTTCAGCCAGACGGGCGGCGGCGCCATCGGCCAGGGGCTTGGCGGCATCCTGTTCGGCGCCATCGGCTTTGCCGGCACCATTGCCGTCAATGCCGTCTCCTTCGCGCTCTCGGCCCTGTCGGAGAGCTGGATCCGCCTTCCGAAGGCCGAACCGTCCCCCGCAGGCACATCTCATGACGATGCGCCGCCGGCACAGGCAGGCGGGCTGCAATTCGCTACGCTGTGGTCGAACACGATGAGAACGACACGGGCGCTGTTGCAGGTCAGGCGCACGCGCGTTCTGTTGTTGATGATTGCAGCCTTCCACCTGTGTTTTGCCGCCTTGCCCATCGCCCTTCCCTATTATGTCGAGCGCGTGCTCGGGCTCGATGCGAGCTGGTACGGCGTCTTCATGGCGGTGTTCTCTGTCGGCATCCTGTTGGGATTCATCGTTTCAGGTATCCTGAAGCCGGCCACGGACCGGCTGCGCCGCGCCGCCACTTTCGCCTTCGCGGTCGCCCTGGCGTTCGGGCTGCTGGCAGCGCTCGATTCCTTCGTTGCGGCCGGACTGGCGCTCGTCCTGATCGGCGCCGGAATCGGCGTCATCATCGTCACGTTGATGACCGAACTGCAGACGGTGACGCCCGAGGCCGAGCGCGGCGCCGCCATGGGAGCGGCCCAGGCGGTCAGCGGCAGCTCCGTGCCTGTTGGCATGGCGCTAACCGGTTTGGCACTTGATGCGGTCCTGAGGCTGGAGATTGCCCCCGATATGCCGGTAAGATTGATCATCGCCGCGGCGGCGAGCATCGCCACGATCGCGGCGCTGACCGGCTTGTGGGGAATGCGCAGATCATGCTGACCATCCGCGAGCTCGGGCGTCGCTTCGGATTGTCGCGCGCCGCCCTGCTCTATTATGACCGCATCGGGCTGTTGCGCCCGACCACGCGGTCCGAGGCCGGCTACCGGCTCTATGATGCCGACGCCGTGGCCCGGCTCGCCGATATCTGCCTGTACCGCAACGCCGGCCTGTCGCTCGAGACCATCGCAGAGGTGCTCGCCGGGCCGCAAACCGCAGAAACCGGCCTGCTCATGGCGCGTATCCGGCAGCTCGATGCCGAGATTGACAAGCTGCGCGGTCAGCAGCTCGCCATCGCCGAACTGATCGCCCAAAGCGACGGCCATACGGAAGCAGGCCTGTTCGACAAGGCGGGCTGGGTCAAGATCCTCAAGGCAGCCGGCATGGACGATGAACAGATGGACGAGTGGCACCGCGCCTTCGAGGCCAACGCCCCCGATGCCCATCACGCCTTCCTGCGCTGGCTCGGCATCGGCGAAGCCGAGATCGCGCAGCTGCGCGGCCATGCGCAGAAGGCCAGCAAAGCCGGCAAGTGACGCATCACGAAGGAGCCTAAGCTTTCAATGAGTGCCGGAGGGTCTAGCAATCGAAGTTATCGATTGCTCCAAACCTATCAACTCCGCGCGTTCCGCTTGCGGCGCTGACCAAAACTATAGCGGGCCACTCTATGGAGCGCGGATTACGTTGCCGACAAATGCAGAAACATGGTCTGGGAGAATGGAATTATGCGTAGCGGTGCCAATTCGGGATTGAGTGACGAACAGTTTATTTCGCTGTCTATCGAGCTGATAGGTATTGACCACTTCCAGACCTAGCCCGTTCTCGCCCCACCCAATGAGGGTTGATTCACCGAAACGAACAAGAGCTAGGTCGTTTCCGGTGACCGTCCCGCCCTCGCCAATGAAGCAGATTAGCATACCGTCTTTGAAGCTATTGTCCGTGAACGCATACTCTTCTGATGACATGGCACTCTTCCCCACGAAGTTGCCCGCCACCCAACAATCATTGGCTATCGCCACTGCCGGCGAAAGCAATGATAAGCAAACTGCCAGCAGTCCAATCCCATTTCTCATGCCGCCTCCGCGACTATTCCGAAATGCGTGGTGACGTGACGGTATCGCCGGGACTGACGCCCATTTCCTCAGCGCGCCCACCGACGACTTCCAGCACGAAGCGCACACTGCCTTCCGAGGGGATCGGCGTCAGGTCATGCGGCACGGCGTTGAAATGGACGTTGCGGACCGTCCCGTCGGCGGCGATGAAGATCATGTCGAGCGGGATCAGCGTGTTCTTCATCCAGAACGCCACCGGTTGCTCGGTTCCGAAATCGAACAGCATGCCTTCATCGGGCGCCAGTTCCTCGCGATACATCAGCCCATCGGAGCGCGAGTCCGGATCGTCGGCGATCTCGACGGTGAATCCGAAATCCCCGATGGCAGTGTGAACGGCAAGGTGCTCGTCGCCGGCCAGCGCCGCAACCGGTGCAAGCAGCAAGCCACACAAAAGCGCGACACCGAAGCGCCGCGCCAGACTGGAGATCAAAACAGCCATCGGTTCAATGCGACGACGGGGCGTCGCCCCAGTCCTCGGGGCGGATCTCGGCGACCATTAGCCCCTTGGAGCCTTCGCCGTAGCGCGCCAGAACGAACTGGCCGGGACGCAGCTCGGTGAAGCCGTAGCGCCTGAGCGTTTCCATGTGCACGAAGATGTCGGGATGCCCCTCGCCCTTGGACAGGAAACCGAAACCGCGCACGCGGTTGAACCACTTGACCTGCAGCCTCTCGAGCTTGGAGGTCGGTTCCACCGTGACATGGGTCCGCGCCATCGGCATCTGCGCCGGATGGCGCGCCGTCGACTCGTCCATGGACAGGATACGAAAGGCCTGCAGCCCGCCCGGGCGGCTCAGCGCCTCACAGACAACACGCGCCCCTTCATAGGCGGTCTGATAGCCATCGCGCCTGAGACAGGTGACGTGCAAGAGAACATCGGGAAGCCCGTTGTCGGGCACGATGAACCCGAAGCCCTTGGAAACGTCGTACCACTTGATGGTGCCGACGATCTCCATGGCATCAAGGGCGTTGTCACGCGCCTCGACACTATCGAGCCCGTTTTCCTGGGTTTGCTCCGAAAGAGCTTCCCCGACGGCAAGCTTGCCGTCTTCCGAGGATAGTTTGGCCCCCATGCTCACGCCTTCCACTCGGCCCCGCCGCCGGCGAGGTACGCCTCACTCAAGCCGTCACTCTGGCCGATTCAAAACAAAAAGTTAAGGTGCCCCGACAAAAATGTTTCGTTTCGATACCAGTCGGTGCACAGGTTGTCGCGTGGTCCAGCCGCCGCTAGACTTGTTTCGACGCGCAAACGCGCCCCTCCACACCTTTCCAACGAGAATTGCGATGAAATATCTGCACACGATGGTCCGCGTGACCAGCATCGAAGACAGCCTGAAATTCTACTGCGAAGGGCTTGGGCTCGAAGAAGTCAAGCGCAGCGAGAACGAAAAGGGCCGCTTCACTCTGGTCTTCCTCAGGGCGCCCGGCGACATGGGCGGCGAAGTCGAGCTGACCTACAACTGGGATCCGGAAGCCTATTCCGGCGGCCGCAATTTCGGGCACCTCGCCTATGCCACCAAGGACATCTACGCACTTTGCCAGCACCTTTCCGATATGGGGGTGACCATCAACCGGCCGCCGCGCGACGGCCACATGGCCTTCGTACGCTCGCCCGACGGCATCTCCGTCGAGCTGATCCAGGAAGGCGAGGCCCTGCCGCCGGCCGAACCCTGGGCCTCGATGGGCAATACCGGCACCTGGTAGAAAACTCAGCATTAACCCCGGCTTAACCAGACTGGTTGAGCCGGGGTTAAGCCAATCAGGATAATTTTACTCTCCTCTTTCCGCGGCAAAGAGGATGAGAAAGTGCCCGCCAAACGTTTCGCCGCCGCGCTGATTGCCGTCGCATTCTCCGTGTCCGGCTGCATCCCGATGTCGCTGTTCGCCAAGGGCAGCGGTGACGGCTATGACCAATATTCCTCGAGCTGGGGCACAAAGGTCGCCTCCAGCAAGGTCAACACCATCTGCCTCGCGCCGACCCTGAGGCTCGCTATCATGGATATCGAGGGTCATTTCGGCCGCAAGGTGGTGATGAATTCGGGCTATCGCACACCGGCATACAATTCCGAAGTCGGCGGCGCCGAGGCCTCCTATCACAAGAAATGCATGGCGGCGGACTTCTTCGTTCCGGGCGTGCCGAAGTCCGAACTGATCGCCTATGCACGCCAAATGTCGCTGGTCGGCGGGCTCGGCTGCTATCCCGGACGCGACTTCATCCACATCGACGTGCGCTCGCGCCCGTGGGGATCGAAGGGGCCGGTCACCTTCGCTGGCTGCTGATCGCATAAACCGGCCACTTAGCTCTTGCACCGTGAGCCCAAGCACCCTATACGGACGCGGCAACCGGTATGCGCCCATCGTCTAGCGGTTAGGACGGCGCCCTTTCACGGCGCAAACAGGGGTTCGATTCCCCTTGGGCGTACCACCTTCTCCAGCAGATTTGATATCGCAGCAGCGCGCCGGCACGTGCCCGTCGACTGCCCTTTGCCGCCCGGCCGGCAATGGTGGTGCCATTTTCAGCTCGCGGCCTTCGCCGGTTCGCCGAACAGGCCCCAGCGTAGCGAATTCAGTTTGGCGTTGCGCATCAGAACCAGTGCCGTCAGCCCGAGCAGCAGCAGGTCCGCGCCCGGGGAGGCCCACCAGATGGCGTGGCCTCCGAATCCCAGGGCCAGCGCGAAGACCAGTGGGATGTAGAACACATAGGGCTTGGTGAGCCCGAGAATTGCCGCCCGCCCAGCGTCGCCGATGGCCTGGAAATGCACGCCGACGAGCAGCAGCGGACCGGAAATGACGAACAGCGCCAGCATCACCGGCATGATGCGTCCGACCTCGGAGATGACGGTGGCATCGGTGACGAACAGGCCGCCGATCTGCGCTGCGAACAGCAAGGCCACCGCTTCGACGCCGATGCAGAACACCAGGGCCGAAAGCACTGCGAAGCGGAAACTGTCGCCGACGCGCTGCCACTGGCCGGCGCCGAGATTATTGCCGGTAATGGTCTGCATCGCCTGCCCGAGTCCCATCAGCGGCAGGAAGGTGAAGGTGGTGACGCGGGTGATGATGCCATAGGCCGACACAGTCGAGGCGTAGTCGGCGCTGCGGGCGAGCTGCAGCGCCGCAAGGATCGCCGTTGATGCGAGTGCCGCGCCGACGAAATTGAGGCTCCGCGGCGCGCCGAGAGCGAGAATGGAGCGCCAGGACGCAGCGGTGACGTGCCGGACGACCGCAATCGGCTTGAGAACGGTGTTGCGCCGGAGGCGGAAGGCGATGATCAAGCCAAGGGCCAGGGCCTGCGCCATCACCGTGCCCCAAGCCGAACCGGCGACGCCCATTTGCAGCACGGCGATGAGCAGGTAGTTGAAGCCGATATTGCTCAGCGACACCACCAGGCTCAATGCCGCCATGGCGCCGACATGGCCCTCGTTGCGCAACGCGTCGACATTGACCCCGAGCACGAACATCAGCGGCGCGGTGAGCATCAGGATGCCGAGATAGGTCGAGGACATGGCGGCGAGATCGGTGTCGCCGCCCGCCGCCAGAAGCACCGCCGGGCCGCCGAACGCCAGGAACATCAGCGCCAGGGCGATACCGACGGCGATGGCGAGCCAATGAGCGCTGGCGTAGACGGTGCGAGCCTCATCGATGCGATCGCCGCCGAGCAGGCGCGCCAACAGGCTCGACATGCCGGACGACACCAGGTTCGACAGGGCGACGATCAGCATGAACAGCGGGAAGATGAGGGTGACGGCGGCCAGCGCGTCCGGGCCGACGAAATGCCCGAGGAACAGGGCGTCGGCGACATTGAGAAAGCCGTTCATGCTCATCACGAAAATGATGGGCAGCGCCGTGCGGGCGAAGATGGCGGACATGGAGCCGTCAAGAAACCTGTTGCGCGACGGGACCGACATCGCTGGGCAATCCTTGTTCATGGTCTCGACGATCAAATGATGTCCGCCCGGCTCTCCGCACCCGAGGCGGAAAGGACGACCGATCAGAGGCTTTCTCCGAAAGAACAACGCCGGGACGGTTGGCCGTCGGCCGGCAGCGGGCACCTGCGACCGGGCGGCATGTACGGCTGCTCCGCTGCGCCGTCAAGAATGACGCGACGTGGCAACGGCATTTCGGACGAACTGTGGCACCATGGCCATACCGGCCCGGACACGGAACGCAAAAACCCCTGCCGGGCGCCAGGCGCCGGCAGGGGCAAGTTTCGTCTGACTCGTCGAGGAGTTGGCGCTCCGGCCGTAGCCGGAACACCGGGCTTGTAAAGCTTAGGCCGAAGCCATGGCGGCAGCCGCCTTGGTCGAAGTCTCACGCAGCTTGGACTGCGCAGCGGCCAGGCGAGCGATCGGCACGCGCGGAGCCGAGCAGGACGCATAGGTCAGGCCGATCTTGTCGACGAACTCGATGGAGGCCGGGTGGCCGCCGTGTTCGCCGCAGATGCCGATCTTGATGTCCGGCTTCTTGGCACGGGCCTGCTTGACGGCGATGTCCATCAGCTTGCCAACGCCGAGCTGGTCGAGCGCTTCGAAGGGGTTCGCAACCAGGATGTCGTTCTCGACATACAGCGGCAGGAACTTGTTCTCGGCGTCTTCACGCGAGAACGAGAAGCCGGCCTGGGTCAGGTCGTTGGTGCCGAACGAGAAGAACTGGGCAACATCGGCCAGGTCGTCGGAGCGCAGGCAGGCGCGGACGACTTCGAGCATCGAACCGAACTCGAAGCTGAGGGTGACGCCATACTGGGCTTCGACCTCGGCCTTGAGCTCTTCGACATACTTCTCGATGACCTGGAGTTCCTGAACCGCGGCAACCTGCGGCACCATGATCTCCGGATGTACCTTGATGCCTTCCTTCTGGCATTCGGCAGCGGCCTCGAGGATGCCACGGATCTGCATCTTGTAGATCTCAGGATGCGAGATGCCGAGACGGACGCCACGATGACCGAGCATCGGGTTCACTTCGTCGAGGTTGCGGACCATCTTGAGAATGGTCTGCTTGCGCTTCAGGGCCTGATCGACCAGCTGCGGCGCGGCCAGAGCGGTCACGTCGGGATGCTTTTCCTCACCGGTGTAGAGCACGTCGACCGCCTCGGAGAGGATTTCCATGCCGGAAAGCGTCTCGCGAAGGTGTTCGAGCTGGCTGATTTCGTCCATCAGCTGGAACTCGGACGGCAGGAACTCGTGCATCGGCGGGTCGAGCAGACGGATGGTCACCGGATAGGGCGACATCGCCTTGAAGATTCCCTTGAAGTCTTCGCGCTGCATCGGCAGCAGCTTGTTGAGGGCAGCTTCACGCTCTTCGGTGGTCTCGGACACGATCATCTCGACCACGACCGGGAGGCGTTCCTTGGCGTTGAACATGCGCTCGGTGCGGCACAGGCCGATGCCGACGGCACCATAGCCACGGGCCTTCTGGGCATCGGGCGGGGTGTCGGCATTGGCGAAGATCTTGATCCGCGCTTCCTTGTCGGCCCAGCTGAGCAGGGTCGACAGCTCGTCGGTGAACTTGGCTTCGATCATCGGCACTTCGCCGAGATAGACTTCACCGGTGGTGCCGTTGATGGTGATGGTGTCACCTTCTTCGATCACATGCGAGCCAACGGTCGCAACGCGCTTGGAGACGTTGACGTCGATGCCTTCGGCACCGGCGACGCAGGCCTTGCCCATGCCGCGCGCCACAACGGCGGCGTGAGAGGTCTTGCCACCACGCGAGGTCAGGATGCCCTGGGAAGCAAAGAAGCCGTGGATGTCCTCCGGCTTGGTTTCTTCACGAACCAGGATGACCTTCTTGCCTTCGCCGCGGCCGAGCTGGGCAGCACGGTCGGCGTCGAACACCGCGATGCCGACGGCGGCACCGGGAGAAGCCGGCAGGCCGGCGGCAATGGGCTTGGCGCCCGATTTCGGATCGATCTGCGGGAACAGGAGCTGTTCGAGCGATTCAGGCGCAACGCGCATCAGGGCGTCGCCTTCGCTGAGCAGGCCTTCCTTGACCATTTCGACCGAGGTGCGGACCGTGGCGGCGGCGTTCATCTTGCCGTTGCGGGTCTGCAGGCAATACAGCGTGCCCTTTTCGATGGTGAACTCGAAGTCCTGGACCTCGTGGTAGTGGGTCTCAAGCTTGTTGCGGAGCTCGACAAGCTGCTTGAAAAGGTCAGGCATCTCGGTGCCCATCTCGTCCACCGGCTTCGGCGTACGGATGCCGGCCACAACGTCTTCGCCCTGGGCGTTGACGAGGTATTCGCCGTAAAGCTTGTTCTCGCCGGTGTCGGGATAGCGGGTGAAGGCCACACCAGTCGCCGAGTCGTCGCCGAGGTTGCCGAAGACCATGGTCTGCACATTGACGGCAGTACCGTTGGCCATCGCCGGGGTGATGTTGAACTCGCGGCGGTAGTCGACGGCACGACGGCCCATCCAGGAGTTGAACACCGCCTTGACGGCGATTTCGAGCTGTTCGAACGGATCGGCCGGGAACGGCTTGCCGGTCTCGGCTTCCACAGTGGCGAGGAACCGCTTGGCTGCTTCCTCGAGATGCTCGGCCTTCAGGCCAACGTCGGCCTTGACGCCGGCATTGCGCTTGATCTCTTCGAAGTCCTCGTCGAACTTCTCGTCGGCGATGCCCAGAGCAACCTTGCCGAACAGCTGGATGAAGCGACGATAGGCGTCCCAGCCGAAGCGCGGGTTATCGGACTGCGCGATCAGGCCCTTGAGCGTGTCGGCATTGAGGCCGAGGTTCAGGATGGTGTCCATCATGCCCGGCATCGACATGGCGGCGCCGGAACGGACCGAGACCAGAAGCGGGTTGCCGGCATCGCCGAAACCCTTGCCGGTCTTCTTCTCGAGGGCGGCGATTTCCTTGCGGACATCGTCCATCACGCCTGCGGGAAGCTGTTTGGCGGGGTTGGCGATGTATTCGAGGCAAGCAGCAGTGCTGATAACAAAACCGGGAGGAACATTGAGCCCGATCTGCGTCATCTCGCAGAGGTTGGAGCCCTTGCCGCCAAGCAGCATCTTGTTTTTGCCGTCGCCGATATCGAACGAGTAGACGTGAGTTGTCACAGTTCGCTCCCTTAATTCCTTGATGTTAGCGAAACGTCTGCGCAACCGGATTGAGAGGGGGGGGCCGGTGCGCGGTCGTCGGCATGTAGCGTCGCTAAGTGTGTCGCCGCCATGACCTTGATCAAACAGGTTTCGGCGCATTGGTCCTAGGCTAAGGAATGCTGCTGATCGCGAATGCAGCGGGGGAGCTGACATGCGGCTTTAGGCCGGGGTTGGCTTGTTGCTTGTTTTTCAAGGGTATTTTTCGACAGATTTTTCAACCGTCACGGCTTTTTGTGGCGGATTTCCGTAGTGTTTTATCGGAATAAAAATTTGTGAATAAAAGTCAGGTTAGCCATCGCGGCGGTTCGACACGGTATTCGGCCATGCGACATGTGCGCGCGCCCCGACAAAAAACGCGATGCCAGGCCGACTCGGAACCAGGCTGACGCGCCACCGGACACCTTCCCCAATCGCAATCGCGTTTGCGGCTCGGTAGGCCCGGGCCGGATCAGGCCTTCGACCTCAATGGCCGGATCGGAGGTTGCAGCGCTGCGACGCCGACGAACACAGCCGTCGATGAGACGAAAGCGAGATCCCGTCCGGACCTTCCAAAAGCGCGACTCATATCCGGGTTCGCCCGCTGTCGCCGTGTGATTCTGGTTATCGCTGGCGCCGTGCCGGACTATCATCCGCCCGCACTTGCCATGGGGGGACACTTCAAATGCTTCACAAAGCGGTTTTGGCGGCAGTGCTCGGTGTCGGGCTGGCTATCGCCCTGGCACCGACCGTCGCGCTGTCCGAGAACCTGACCTTCAGGATCAAGTCCGAGCACGAGAACGTCGTCAGCCTCGAGTTCTACTCGCAGAGCCGCAACCACGTCTGGCCCGGCAACAGCAAGGTCTACATCCTCGACGATTACGGCACGCACACCTACAATCTGTCGTGCCGGAGCGGGGAAAAGGTCTGCTACGGCGCCTGGGTGCGCAACAGGACCTCGACCTATTGGGGTGTCGGCTACAATGACAGGCACGGCTGCGAAAGCTGCTGCTGGATCTGCGACGGCGGCAGGACGCCGGTGGTTACCCTGTCCAACTGACCAGCGGCAATCATCGGGAATCCCGTGACAGGAATCGCGACCCGAGACGGCCGGTTCCCGCGTCCGACGCCGAAACCAGGCAACAGTTGATGCCTACTCGAACACCACCGTGCGCTTGCCGTGCGGCATGACGCGGTCTTCGAGGTGGAGCGCGACGGCGCGGGCGAGGACGCGGCGCTCGATGTCCCTGCCCTTCCTGACCATGTCCTCGGGCGCGTCGCGGTGGGACACCTGCTCGACGTCCTGGGCGATGATCGGGCCTTCGTCGAGATCGGCGGTGACGTAATGCGCCGTGGCGCCGATCATCTTGACGCCGCGCTCATAGGCCTGG
The DNA here is from genome assembly GCA_963675235.2 of Devosiaceae bacterium. Lineage (GTDB taxonomy): Bacteria > Pseudomonadota > Alphaproteobacteria > Rhizobiales > Devosiaceae > JAHJQZ01. The sequence goes on from CAXXFU010000005.1 coordinate 102,728, forward strand.
TGGTAGGGCTTGGCGCCCTTGAAGCCCGGCAGGAACGAGTGGTGGATGTTGATGCAGCGCCCGGACACGAAACTGGCGAGGTCCTCGGATAGGATCTGCATGTAGCGGGCAAGCACGACGAGCTCGGCGCCGGTTTCTTCGATGATCCGCTTGATCTCGGCTTCCTGGGCCGGCTTGGTCTCTTTGGTCACCGGCAGATAATGGTAGGGCACATCCTCGCCGAGCGTCAGGTTGAGCGACGAGGCAGGATGGTTTGAGACGATGCCGACGCAATCCATGTTCAGCTCGCCGATGCGGTTGCGGTACATCAGGTCGGCGAGGCAGTGGTCGAATTTGGAGACCATCAGCAGCACCTTGCGCGGCTGGTGCGCGGGCCTGAGCGTCCAGTCCATGCCGAAGGCCTCGACATGCTTCATGAAGTCGGACTTGAAGCTTTCGACGTCACCGGGGAGCGCGAAACCGATGCGCATGAAGAACATGCCGGTCTGAAGGTCGTCGAACTGCTGGGCGTCGGCGATGTCGCCGCCATGGCGCGCCAGCTCGGTTGCCACTGCCGCCACGATCCCCGGGCGGTTGGAACATTTGACGGTCAAAATCCAGTGCATCGGTCAATACTCTTTGCTTCAGACAAGCCAGACGACGGCGCACGCAACACGCCACCGCAAGCTGCGGACAGGGCGATATGCCCCGACGGGATCAAGGATGCAATGCCCGATTGTACGACTGGTTGACGGCCCCTGCCGGATTCAAAGCGGCGACGACCCGTCCGGCACCACCGGCATGCCGGACGGAGGAATCTCGCAACAGCGATATCATCTTTTCTCGTACAAGCGGCGCTGCCATTGCTTGCCACGCCCGCGCCGATCTGCTATCCGCAGCGAACCAACGGCTGCGCCCATCGTCTAGCGGTCAGGACGGCGCCCTCTCACGGCGCAAACAGGGGTTCGATTCCCCTTGGGCGTACCAATTTCCTTGCTAACTTGCCTGGCTAAACGGATTTGACCGTCTTCGGTCATTCGCAGCGATCGCACGGCCAGTCTCTTGGCGACGACACGTTCTGAACCGACCAGGCAGGGTTTCAGGCTCGTCCAAATCCGGAAAGCAAAAAAGACATGCTCCCGGATTTTGGCCGGAGCGAAGGATTTGTGACGGTCCGCGACCAACCGACCAGCAACGTGCCCTGCCCGCATTCCCGTTCATCTGCCGTGCAAACAAAAGATCTGGGGCGAATGAAGGGTGTCGCTACTTCTTTTCGTCATCCCCCGCTTGCGCGAAGATGCGACCGGTGAGCCAATCGGGCCAGTCGCGTTCGAAGAAAGAGCGCGCTGTCTCGTCGACCAGCCGGTTGGGCCGGGTCGCGACATGCATCTGACCGGCTTCGAAGCGGACAGTGATCTGCTCGCGTTTCTGGTCTTCCCGTTCGGCCCTGAAACGGAAATCGTCAAGCGGTCCGCTCCTGGCCAGCGGCAGCGAGTCTCCAGCGGGATCCCTGATCGCCCTGGCGCCGCGACTGCCGCCGCCGGTTTGGATGTAGTGATCAAGCGCCGCGAGCACCGCCTCGGACGCCAGCGCCATCTGCTGCCATTGCAGCGAACGCACGGCCTCGGCGGGGCGCTCATAAGTGATGCCCTCGGCGCGGATACCGGCATTGAGCGCGCGCGCCGCTTCATGTGCACTGGCGACGCTTTCGGCGTCGCAGATCATGCCGGCGTCTTCGCTCATGCGGGCCTGCACTTCGTGGCGCACGGCCTTCGCGGTCAGCGGCGACTCAGGGCGCAGGATTGACAAAAGCTCGGAAACGCTTGCCGTCACGGCCGGATCGATGCCGGATTCGGGTGGCACCGCCATCCCCCCTGCCGCAATGTGTTCGGCCGCCCGCGTGCCGAAAACCTGCCCGGCATTGAGGGCTGCGCCGCCAGGGCGGGTAACGCCATGAGTGCCTGCCGCTTCGCCCACGGCATAGCAGCCGGCAAGCGCGCTTTGTCCCCAGATATCAACGGCGATACCGCCATTCATGTGCTGGTTGTTGACGGCGAATTCGAGTGGCTCGGCCGCAATGTCGACCTTGTAGCGGCGGTAGAGTTCGATGGCGAGCGGGTTCATGTGGCGCAAACGGTCGATGGGCTGCGCCTCAACGGCGCCGGCGGCGCCCAGATAGTCCGCCACGTCCTCGTCGAGCCGGTCGAGGCTGAACGGCTCGTCTCCCGGCACCGGAAGCGGGTTGCGGTTGAAGTCCATGAAGACGCGGCGCCCGGCCTGCGTTTCGCGCCAGATGGCGAGATCGACGAGGCTGGAACGGAAATCGAGCATGCGCGTGGCATGGAACGGCCACTGATAGCCCTTGCGGAAGACGTTGGAGGCGAGTTCCTGCGTGGTGCGGTAGTAATCGGCGAGGAAATGATGCTCTTCGCCGGCGTCATCGCGCGAATAGATGTGCGGAATGGCTTGCACATAGGTGCCTGAAAGGTTCCAGGGAAAGCCTTCGCGCCTTGTGCCGATACCGAACTGGCTCTCGGTCAGATTGACCAGTTCCAGCCCGGCTTCGAGCGCCATTCCGAGAGAGCCGAAACAGCCGTTGGGATAGACGCTGTCGCGATAGAGTTCGCCCGGCCCGCCGGCAGCGAGCACGATGACCGGCGCCAGAAACAGCACCAGACCCAGGGGATTCTGCTCGCTGGCATCCTTGGTGCGAATGGCAACGATGCCGCGCGTGTGCCGGTCCGGACCTGCGTCGTTGCTGACAATGCGCGCGGCGACCGTGCGGTTGAAGAGCGGCACGCCGAGCCGGATCGCCTCTTCGGCCAGCACTTTCGTCATCAAGCGAGAGGTGCGCGGGCCGCAGCTGGTGGCGCGACCGGTCTCGTCGTGGTCGGTCTGATAGCGCAGCGTGCCGCCGAACAGGTCCTGCGGCAGCGGCAGGCCGAGATATTGCAGCGACGCCATCATGCGCGGAGACCCGAGCGCCTCGACATAGGCCGTGTCCTCGTCCATGGCGCCACCGGCGCGGATCGCCGCAGCCATGTCGCGATAGTTGTCGCCTCGGTCGGAAGTGTTGGCGGTGTGAAGGGTCTGCTTGTCCGACCCCGAACAGGCCGAGGTCCCGCCCCAGGCGCTCTGCGTGACCACGGCGACATCGACGCCGCGCCGTTTCAGTTCGACAGCAGCGCGCAGGCCGGCGGCCCCGCTCCCCACCACGACGGCGCCGTGGCGATGAACGGGCAGACTGAGCCCGCCGATTTCGCATGCATCCGGCGCGGACCGCTCCGGCGGCAGGCGGGGCATGCCGACATCGGTCAGTTCATCGAGAATATGCTGGGGTATCCGGGTGGTCATTGGTCTTTTCCTGTCTGGCCCTTGCTGGTTCAGGCGAGCGGGATGTCGACCCGGCGTCTGAGCCGGAACGACTCCATGCAGGCATCGACGATCTTGGTGATGTGGTGATCTTTGTCGAATATCGGCCACACCGGTTTGCCGGCGACAATGGATCGGATCTTTTTTGGCCGCCTCAACAATCCTGGTTTGGATATAGCCCAGGGCAAAATTGGGCAAGGGCAGGAAGGCACGGAAGTCCGCGTGTCCGGGGCCGAACGTCCGGACTTGTCTCGCCCGGAGAACGAATGGTCTTTCGACCGAGAACGGCGAACCGGCGTCGATCACGGCAGCCGACATGGCCAGGCAGTCTGGCCATTTGGCCGGCAACGACCCTCCTCGAGCCCAAACGGCTATCTGCCACCATAGGCCGCTCTCTGGGCAATCAGTGTCGCGCCCCACAGGCTCGCTTCCTCGCCCAACTCGCTGAATTCGATCGCCAGCTGGCCGGTGGCGACGAGAGAGGCACGGCCATAAACCTGCTGTCGGATCGCGGCCAGGATCGAGGCGCCGATCGACGACAGGCGGCCACCGACAAGAATTCGGTCCGGGTTCATGATGTTGACCAGATCCGCGACGACGGCGCCGATGCGGGCGCCAGCATCGATGATGACGGTATTGGCGTATTCATCGCCGGCGCGCCCCGCCTGAACCATGTCGTCGAGCGTCAGCGCGCCATTGTTGCGCGCGATGGCATCGGCAAGCATCGGACTGAGGCCATCGCGGGCGCCAATCTCGGCACGACGCAGCATGCCTTGCGGTCCGGCCACCGTTTCGAGGCAGCCACGCCGGCCACACCCACAGGACATCCCTTCGGGATCGACGACGATGTGTCCGATCTCGCCGGCTGCACCGCGTGCACCTTCAAGCAGCCTGCCATAGGCAACCATGCCGGCACCGATGCCATTGGGGCCCATCTTGATGACAATCAGGCTTTCATCGTCGATCCTGCCCGACTTGCGGCGCAGCGTGGCGAGCTCCTGCAGCGTCATGGCGTTGGCGTCATTGATGGCGGCGGCACGGGCGTGGGGGAAATCGGCGCGCAGGTGATCGCCGACGGTGAATCCGCCCCAGCCCGCAAGGCCCGGCGCGGTGACAAGCTCGCCCGTCCGCGGCTCGACCGTTCCCGGCAGGCTCAGGCCGATGCCGATCACCTGCCCGGGCTCGTGACCAATGCCGCCGATGGTGGACTGCAACTGGGCGCTGATGTGCGCCATGGAGCCCGCGGGGCTCTCCCCCGGCGACAGCGGGCACTGCGCCTTGGCCAGCACCCTGTGCGTGGTATCGGTAACAAGAATCGTCGCTGATCCCGGTTCGATATCGATGCCGACAATCAGGCCGCGCTCGGGATTGAGACGATAGAGCGTCGCCCGACGGCCTCCCGTCGCCAGGCGGTCGTCAGATGGCGCAACCCAACCTTCATCGATCAGGGCATCGAGCGCCGCCGTGCGCCGGGCCCGGGTCAGATGGGCGATTTCCTCGATCTGCCGGGCGGAAACAAGCCCGAGCCACTGCAAGGTCTCGTGAACCCTGTCACGATCCGAGAAGGCACTGGCCGAAAACATTTGCTGATTTCCTTCATAAGTTCTAGCGATCCTATGTCGAATAAACTTCCTATTCAACATTTGTGACGGTCAAAACCAGCGTTACTCCTCATGGCAGAGGAGGAAACTGGTCCGATGACAACGTCCAAACTGGCCGCCGCGATCGATTGGGGTGGCACGAAACTGATGGTCGGACTGGTTTCCAGCGATGGCGAGGTCGTGGAGGCCCGCGAACAGCCGACACCGACGGATTGTCCCGAGTCCGTCCTGCAACTTGCAGAAACCATGCTCGGCGACGTGCTCGCCGCCCAAACCCTGTCGATCGCCGAAACACAAGGGCTCGGCATGTCCCTTCCCGGCGTTGTCGACGGCGGACTGGCCGAACTGGTGTTCTCCCCTGCCCGTGGCTGGCGCAACGTCTCGATCCGCAGGCACCTGACGTCCTGGGCCGACCAGAGTGTTCTGGTCGGCAACGATGTCGACAACTGCCTGCTCGCCGAATGCCTTTACGGCGTGGCGCGCGACCAGGCCAATGTGTTGTGGATCACCGTTTCCACCGGCGTCGGCGGCGCCATTCTCAGCGACGGCCGGCGGCTCAACGGCGCCGGCGCTGCCGGAGAAATCGGCCATGTCGTCGTCAGGGAGGACGGGCCGATCTGCGGCTGCGGCAACCGCGGTTGCCTTGAAGCAATGGCCTCCGGCCCTTCGATCGCCCGGCAGGCGCGCGAAGCGGGATTGGGCGAGATCGACGCCCGGCAACTGGCGGCGCGGGCGCAGGACGGCGACGCCGCGGCCCGCAGGATCTTTGCCGACGTCTCCGCCGACGTCGGGCGCGCCATCGGCGCGGCACTCAATCTCATCGACCCCGAAATCGTCGTTCTGGGCGGCGGCGTCAGCGCCGCGCTCGACCTCGGCATCGTCGAAGCCACCGCAACCGCACGCGCCATCCGCGCGCATGCGAAACGGCCGGGATTTCATCTGACCGCCCTCGGTCGGAGCGTCGCCCTGATCGGCGCGGCTGCCCTGATCTTCCAGAACAAGGGACTGATCCACAATGAGCAATAGCTTCAAGGACTATCTCGGCACCGTAGCCGACGCCATTGCGACGACAGACACGGAGGCGCTTCTCGCGCTGACCGATGTGCTCGAGACCGCCTACCTGAACGGCAAGACGATCTACACCTTCGGCAATGGCGCCTGTGCGGCGCTGGCGGGGCACATGGCCTGCGATCTCGGCAAGGGCGCCTCGCTCGATCTCGACCTCGGACCGGACGTTCTGGCCGGCAGGCGGGTCAGGATCGTCAGCCTCAACGATTGCGTGCCGCTGGTCACCGCGCTCGCCAACGATCTCAGCTACGAGGACGTGTTCCTCGAACAGCTCAAGAATCTGCTCGTGCCCGGTGACGTGGCCTTCGGCCTGAGCGGCAGCGGCGGCAGTCCCAACGTGCTCAGGGCGTTGCGTTATGCCCGCAGGGCCGGCGGCGTCACCGTCTCGATGACCGGCGCGCAGGAAAAGGCCGGGCTGATCGCCGAGCTGAGCGATGTCTGCGTGCGCGCGCCGCTCAAGATGATGGAGCAGATCGAAGACGCCCATGTCGTTTATTTCCACGCAATCGCCAAGGCCATGCAGGCGCGCATCCGCGCCGCTGCTGCGCTGCCGGAACGGGCCTGACAGAACATCGACCGCAACAACAGACGCGACAAAGGAGGACCAAGAACGACGAAGGCGTTGGTGGTATGTCGGTTTCGAACCCGCTCCGTCCGGCGCCTGTTTGCAGCAGTTCACACAACAAACCGGCTCCGCGCACCCGTCCAGGCGTTGCCGGTCGTTCAAAACAACGGACGACAAAGTCCAGCAAATGGGAGGACTACTATGAAAAAACTGACTCTTCTCGCAACGGCCAGCGTGATGTGTCTGGCAACGGCGCCGGCCCTCGCTGCGGACCTGACGATCGGCGCGGCGTTCCACACGTTTGACGACAATTTCGTCAACCTGGTGCGCAATGGCATGATTGCCCATGCCGAGGACATCGACGGACTGACGCTTCAGGTCGAGAGTGCCAAGCTCGACGTCGGCCACCAGCTCGACCAGATCCAGACCATGATCGCCTCCGGTGTCGATGCCCTGATCGTTCTGCCGGTGGATACCGACGGCACGGTGGCGATCACCCAGATGGCCGAGGATGCCGGCGTTCCGCTCGTCTATGTCAACCGCGAGCCGATCAATGTCGACAGCCTGCCGGCGAACCAGGCCTTCATTGCCTCCAACGAAGAAGATTCCGGCACGATGCAGACCGAGGAAGTTTGCCGGCTGCTCAAGGAACGCGGACTTGGCGACGGTGCCCGTATCGCGGTGCTGCAGGGCCAGCTCGGCAACTTCGCTGCGCGCGTCCGCACTCAGGATATCGAGAACGTCATCGCGACGCCCGAGTGCAGCTTCATGGAGATCGTCGCTTCGGAATCGGCCAACTGGCAGCGCGTCGAGGCACGTGACTTCGTCACCAACTGGCTGTCTGCCGATATCGGCTTCGACGCCATCATCGCCAATAATGACGAAATGGCCATCGGCGCCATCCAGGCAGTCCAGGCCGCGGGTCTCAGCACCTCCGATTTCGTCATCGCCGGCATCGACGCCACGATGGATGGCCTCGAAGCGATGAAAGCGGGCGATCTCGACGTCACCGTCTTCCAGGATGCGGCTGGCCAGGGCGCTGGCGGTGTTGATCTGGCGCGGAAGATCATTGCCGGAGAGCCGTTCGACCAGAAGACCTACATCCCGTTCCTTCTGGTGACGCCCGACAACTACACCGAGTTCGAAAACCGCAACTGATGATCTCCGGGCGGAGGCAGTCACCTGCCTCCGCCCCGTCCATCCCCGCACAATGCGAAGGGGAAAGAAAATGACAGCGACTGAATTGGCGACACCGTCACCCAAGCGCTCATGGCGCACGCGGGGCATTTCCCAGCATCTGAACGCGCTGATCGGCCTGTTCGCCATCGCCGCCCTGTTCGAGATAATGGGTTGGCTGGTTCAGGACAGGACCTTTCTGTTCAACACGCAACGCCTGTCCATCATGATCCTGCAGGTCTCGGTTGTCGGCATCATCGCCGTCGGCGTGACCCAGGTCATCATTCTCGGCGGCATCGATCTCAGTTCGGGATCGGTCGTCGGCGCTACGGCGATGATCGCCATGAGCTTCGCCCAGAGCTCGACCTATGCCCGCGCCATGTTCCCGGCGCTCACCGACCTGCCGATCATCGTGCCGATCCTTGTCGGACTTTCGGTGGGCTTTACGACAGGTGCGGTGAACGGCTTCCTGATTGCCTTCACCAGGATACCCCCCTTCATCGCCACGCTCGGCATGCTGGTGATGATGCGCGGCGTCGCCAACTGGTACTCCAAGGGCAGCCCGATCTCCTTCCCCACGGACGGCTATATCGCCATCGGCCAGGGCATGATGCCGGTGATCATCTTCATCATCGTGGCGATCGTGTTCCACTTCATCATGACCAAGACGCTGTACGGGCGGCGGACCTACGCCATCGGTTCAAGCGAGACGGCGGCACGGCGCTCCGGCATCAATGTCGAGCGGCATCTGGTCCTTGTCTATGCCATCGCCGGCATGCTGGCGTCACTGGCCGGCATCGTATTGTCGGCGCGTGGACAGACGGCGCAATCGGGCATGGGCCTGTCCTACGAACTGGATGCCATCGCCATGGCCGTCATCGGCGGCACCTCGCTCAACGGCGGACGCGGCTCGATCATCGGCACGGTCATCGGCGCCCTGATCTTCGGCCTGATCCTTTCCGGATTCACCTTCCTGCGCGTCGACGTCTACTACCAGGAGATGCTCAAGGGCGCGATCATCGTCGCGGCAGTGGTGCTCGATGTCTACCGGCAGAGCCGCAACCGTCTGGCGGAATCGAAAGGGCAGCAGAAATGACTGAGACAACCGAACGCGAAATCGTGCTGCGCACCCGCGGACTGACCAAGCATTATGGCGGCATTCATGCTCTCGAGGACGCCGATTTCGTGCTGCACCAGGGCGAGCATGTCGCCATTGTCGGCGACAACGGCGCCGGGAAATCGACCTTCGTACGCCAGATCACCGGCGTCGAACAACCAACCTCCGGCGAGATGTTTTTCGGCGACAAGGCAACCCGGTTCGCCAGCCCCGTGGAGGCGCGCCTTGCCGGCATCGAGACCGTGCACCAGGATCTGGCGCTGGCCGAGGATCTCGATGTTCCGGCCAATGTCTTTCTGGGACGCGAGCAATTTGCCCTGAAGCTTGGCCCGTTCTCGATTCTTGCCGACAAGAAGATGGAAGCGGAATCGCGCGAAGCGCTGCACCGCACCGGTGTGAAACTGCAGGATCTCAGCGTTCCCATCCGCAACATGTCCGGCGGCCAGCGCCAATGCGTCGCCATCTCGCGCGCGGCAAGCTTTGCCACCCGGCTCATCATCATGGACGAGCCGACAGCCGCGCTCGGTGTGCGCGAGACGGCACAGGTCGAGAATATCATCCGCAAGCTCAAGACCGACGGTATCCCGCTGATCCTTGTCAGTCACAACCTCAGGCAGGTGCTCGATCTGGTCGACACGATCTGGGTGTTCCGCCACGGCCGCCTTATCGGCAATCTCGATGCCAAGAAGGTCACCGGCAACGAGGTCGTTGCCATGATCACTGGCGTTCACGATGCGGCCGGCTCAGGTCAGGACGTCACGCCGGAACACATCTGACAAAGGACGCGGACTGCCGGCAGGATTCCCTTCAACCAGCCTCCCCCCGTGGCTCGAGCTGCCCTGGCACTGTCCAGGGTGGTTCGAGCGTTGGGGCTCGCCGCGCGGGAGTCCGGCTCGAGGCGGCCAGAACCCTCGTATCAATCCACGGCAAAGCCGCCATCGATCGGCAGCGATACGCCGTTCACCGAAGACGCCGCGTCACTGAGGAGATAGAGCACAGCTTCCGCCACATCCTCCGGCTTGAGGAAGCGCCCGATCGGGATACGGCTCAACATCGGGTCGGCCTTTTTCGGATCGCTCCACGCTTTCTCGCCCATGGCGGTCAGCGTGATCGTCGGATTGACGCAGTTGACCCGTATGCCGACGCGACCAAGCTCGTTGGCCATCACGCGGCTCATGCCGTCGAGACCGCCCTTGGAGGCGCAATAGGCGGCGTGGTCGGCCCATCCCATCCAGGCGGCATTGCTGGAAACGTTGACGATGGCGCCCCCGGCGCCCTGCGCCATGCGGTCGCGGGCATATTCCTGCGAGATGATGAGCGGCGCCCGGGTGTTGACGGCATGGACCAGGTCGAAGTCCTCGATGCGCACGTCGACGAACGGGTCGAGGATGGTGATACCGGCATTGTTGACGAGATAGTCGACAGGCATGGCCTGTTTCGCCGCGGCCCGTGCCGCCTCGGGGTCGGCGAGATCACAGGCAATGACCCTGCATCCGGTCTCTTCGCGAAGCGAGTCGAGATCCGCTGCCGAACGGCTGATCGCCACCACGTCGGCGCCACGCTCGGCCAGCATCGTCGCGATGGACCTGCCAATACCCTTGCCCGCACCGGTCACCAGAACCGATTTTCCAGAAAAGTTCACAAGTCTCCTCCCATGCCCATGCCTGGTTCCGATCGACCGCCGGGCATTCGCCACTTGTCCTGTCGATCTCCATGGCGTCGTTTCCGCGATGTTCGAACCGATGGTGCCTGAACGCAAGTGTCAAGACGTCGCCATCCAGAGCTCAGGGCTGGCCATTCGGCTCGCGACATGGGAATTCGCGACCATGCGCGGTACCGTCAGCGCCCCAAATGCAGGCGCGAGTGCCGAAGTTTCCCCGGGCCCATTGTGATCAGGGCAAAATCGACTTATCGAGACGATGCCCGACGCGCCGAAGCCGGTTTTCGGCGTCTCTCCCCCGAACGAGCACAAGGATAACGACAATGGAAGTCATCATTCAGCCGAGCAGCGCCCATGCTGTTTCACTGGTTGCCCGGCTGATCGAGGACCGTCTGCGCAAAAGGCCCGATCTCGTGCTTGGCCTGGCGACCGGACGCACGATGGAAAGCGTCTATGCCCAGTTGGTCGAGTCCGGTGTTTCCTTTGCCGCCGCCCGCAGCTTCAATCTCGACGAATATGTCGGGCTCGGGCGCGATCATCCCGATTCATACGCCCGCTACATGAATACCCACCTGTTCTCCAAGGTCGACATCAACCCGGACAACACCCACTTGCCAGATGGCACGGCGGCCGACCTGAGGGCGGCGGCGCGTGAATACGAGAACAAAATCGCCGATGCCGGCGGCATCGACGTGCAATTGCTCGGCATTGGCGAGGCCGGGCACATCGGTTTCAACGAACCGCTGTCCGCGCTGGCTTCGCGCACCCGCGACAAGACGCTGACGCCGACGACGCGCAAGCAGAACGCCGGCATGTTCGGCGGCGATCCAGACGCCGTGCCGACCCGCGCCATGACGATGGGCGTCGGCACCATCCTGGAAGCGCGCGAGCTCATCCTTCTGGCCACGGGCCCGGGCAAGGCCGAGATTATCGCCGCAGCCGTCGAAGGCCCGCTCACCGCCTCGGTCAGCGCCTCGGCCATCCAGTTGCACCCGAACTGCAAGGTCATTGTCGACGAAGACGCCGCCGCCTGTCTCAAGGGCCGGGAATACTACGATTTCGTCTTCGCCAACGAGCCCGACTGGGCCGACTACCGCGATTGAGCAGGCCAAACGGGGGCATGATGCATGCGGCGTCGCCCGACCCCGGATAGACAAAACGGCGCACCTTTCAGCGCGCCGTCGTGGGAGTCTCGTTGGCCAGCAGGCCGGCTCAGCTGGTCTTCTTGTACTTGTAGATGCCGACATCGATCATGCCATGATCGAATCCGGCTTCACAATAACTGAGATAGTAGAGCCACTTGCGCTTGAATGCTTCATCGTAGCCCAAGGGGGCGATCATCGGCCAGCGTTCGAGGAAACGATCGCGCCACTGCCGCAGCGTTTCGGCATAGGAGCGGCCGAAATTCTCGACCTTGTCGAGCACCATGCCGACGCGTTCGGCCTGCTCGCGCATCGCCTGCTTGGTCAGCAGCATGCCGCCCGGGAAGACGTAGCGCTGAATGAAATCCGGGTTTTCCCGATAGGTCTGGAAGGAGTCTTCCTCGATGGTGATGGCCTGTATCGCCGCCGTGCCGCCGGGCTTGAGCCGGTCGTGCACTGTCTGGAAATAGGTCGGCCAATGCTCTTCGCCCACCGCTTCGATCATCTCGATCGAACAGACGTGGTCGAACTGGCCTTCAGTGTCGCGATAGTCCTCGAAAACCAGGGTTGCATGATTGGAAAGCCCCTGGCGCTCCATGCGTTCGGTGGCGAATTTCAGCTGCTCGGCGGACAGGGTGATGCCGCGCAGGTTGGCGTTGTAGTCACGCGCCACGACTTCGGCGAAGCCGCCCCAGCCGCAGCCGATCTCCAGAACGTCCTCACCTTCCCTGACGCCGGCAGCGTCGGCGATGTGGTGGTATTTCTCGTGCTGCGCCCGTTCGAGCGACATGTCGCCGGACTGGAAAATGGCCGAGGAATAGGTCATCGACGGGTCGAGCCACTGGCCGTAGAAGTCATTGCCGAGATCGTAGTGCTCGGAAATGTTCTCCTTGGCTTTGTCCTTGGTATTGGCGCGCGACAGGTGATAGGCGATGTCCTGCGCCGCCGCCTTGAACATGCCGTGGCTGGCGCCGGCAAGCTGCTCGTAATTCTCAAGGAAGAACCGGAAGATCGCCGTCAGGTCGTCGACCTCGATGTCGCCGTTGATATAGGCGGCGGCGAACCCGACGGTGCCGCGGCGCATCGACTCGCCGATAACCTTGAAATTGTTCAGCTTCAGCGTGGCGTGAAAGCCTGTCGTCGGGTTTCCCAGCGTCCGGGTGTGCCCATCCGGGAAAATAATGGTCAAGGCGCCGCGCTGTGGCGTGCCGACCATGCGGGTGCCGGCAAAATCGAGGATGTGGGACACGATCCATGCCCCGAAACCACGCGAAGCGGGCGAAGTGTCTATCGTCGTATGAGACATGACTGAAACTCTTTTGCCCCAATTTAGGAACGCCGAAGTCCCGGAGCAACCGCGATGCGCATCTGCCCGGGCCGGCCATTTCCACGTATTTTTGCCGTTAATTTAGCCGTCCCATTGCGAGATGCAACCCGTTCCGGGTCACGGTGAAAATCCTTTGATCACGGCTTTGCCAGGTCGATAAGGCGGAATTGCACCTCCTCGCGGCCCTGCCAGTGATCGAGCGCCAAGGTGCCGCAAAAATGCATCGGCGCAGAGTCTCCGGCTTCGAGCGCCGCGCCGAGCGGGGTGCCGGCGGCGCGAAATGCGATGGCCTTGAGCCGGGCGCCATCGCCCGAGGTCAGGGAAAAACTGATATGGCCGCCCTGCCCGACGACGCGCGGATAGCGGGCGAAATGGGCCGGAAAGGCAAAGACCGGGTTGGGATTGCCCATGCCGAACGGCCCGGCTTTTTCCAGCTCCCTGACGAAATCGACGCTGGCGCCGCGCGATGTCAGCGCCGCATCGATCAGGACTGCCGAACTGGCCCGCGCCGCCGCGACGTCCTCCTCGAGCAGTTCGGAAATATAGGCGCGGAAGGCACCGATGCCGCCCGGCGCCAGCGTGATGCCGGCAGCCATGGCGTGGCCGCCGCCTTTGACCAGAAGCCCCTTGTCGACCGCAGACGCAACAGCCCGCCCGAGATCGACGCCCGGCAGCGAACGGCCCGAGCCGGTGCCGGCGCCATCCCGCCCGAGGGCGATGGCGAAGGCAGGACGATTGAAACGGTCCTTCAGGCGCGAGGCGACGAGCCCGACGACGCCGGGATGCCAGCTTTCCGAAGCCATGACCAGAACCGGGGGGCCCTCGCCCTCGCCGATTTCCGCGTCCGCCGCCGCCGCTGCCTCGTCGACCGCCTGCTTCTCGATGCGCTGGCGCTCGGCATTGAGTTCGTCGAGCTGGGCGGCAATGGCGAGGATTTCGTGCTCGTTCTCGCCGGCGAGCAACCTGGCGCCGAGCGCCGCATCGCCGATGCGGCCGCCGGCATTGATGCGCGGCCCGATGAGAAAACCGAGATGGTAGGGGCCGACCGGGCCGTTGACGCGCGCCGCCAGGATCAGGGCGCCAAGGCCGGGATTGGCGCCGGAGCGGATGATTTCCAGCCCGCGCCGGACAAAGGCGCGATTGAGCCCCTTGAGCGGCACCACATCGCAAACCGTCGACAGGGCGACAAGATCGAGCAGCGCCATCAGGTCCGGCAGACCGGGCGTGCCCCGTTCCCTGAGCGCGCGCCTCAGACCGACAAGGACCATGAAGGTCACCCCTGCCGCCGACAGGTGCCCGAGCCCGGAAATGTCGTCCGGACGGTTGGGATTGACCATGGCATCGGCGGGCGGCAGCTCGTTGAGCACCTGATGGTGATCGATGACCAGGACGTCGGCCCCTCCTGCCCTGGCATGGGCGATGGTATCGATGCTGGTCGAGCCGCAATCGAGAGTGACGATGAGGCTCGCCCCTTTGCCGATCAGCTCGTCCATGGCGCCGATATTGGGTCCGTAGCCTTCGAAGATGCGATCCGGGATATAGGGAATGGTGGTCACGCCCAGCGCGCCGAGAAAGCGCTGCATCAGCGCCACCGAACAGGCGCCGTCGACATCGTAGTCGCCGAAGAGCGCCACCGTTTCGCCTGCCGCCACTGCCGCGGCCAGCCGTTCAACGGCGGCATCGAGCCCGGTCAGGGTCGATGGATCGGGCATGAGATCGCGCAGTGTCGGATCGAGGAAATGCTCCGCCTCGTCGAGATCCACACCGCGCCCTGCGACAACGCGGGCCAGGATGTCGCTCATCTCTGTTTTCTGGGCGATGGCCATGGCCTGGCGCGATGCCAGCGGATCGAGCCGGTCGCGCCATGTCCTGCCGCTCAGCGAGCGTTCAACCTTCAGAAAGACGGGTTTTTCCATCCGGGCTTTATAGGCGATTTGAGCAAAAAACCGAACGATTCAGCCGGCATCCCGAAGCACACCTGGACGCAAGCCTGTTCCAAGCACGGCAGAGTTCGGCTAGCTTCCGCTCCCCGAGGCCCCGGAGCGCGAATCATGGACAAGTTTGCCACCGCCAAGGATGCGGCACTGACATTGAGACCCGACAAGCCGGTCTACTGCTTCCGGCCAAAGGTGCTGACCGAGGATGCCATGACATTCATGCAGGCCTTCCCGGGGAAAACCGCCTTCGCGGTCAAGACCAACAACGAACCCATGGTCATCGATACTCTGGTCAAGGCCGGGGTCCCGGCTTTCGATGTCGCCTCGCCGGACGAAATCGAGTCCGTGCGCGCCCATTCGAAAACGGCAGAAATCCTTTACATGCACCCGGTCAAGGCGCAGTCCGACATCCGTTTCGCCCTCGAGACCCACAAGGTCCGCACTCTTGTCGTCGACCACGAGGACGAGATCACCAAGATCCACAACATCGTGCGCGGCCTCGATATCGCCCCGTCCTCGGTGACCGTTTTCGTGCGCATCCGCACCAAGGGCAGTGCCGCCTACGAACTGTCGAAGAAATTCGGGGCAGCCCCGGCCCATGCCGTGGAACTGCTGCAGCGCCTTGCCCGCAACGGCTACCGGCTCGGAATGTGCTTCCATGTCGGCAGCCAGATCGAGGATCCAGACACCTATGAGCGGGCACTCGCCTCGGCCGACTGGGTGCGTAACCGTGCCGGAGTTGAGATTGCCGAACTCGATGTCGGCGGCGGCTTTCCGGCCGAGTACGGCCACGATCCCAACCGCAGACACGTGGAAATGCCCTCTCTCGGACAAATCATGAGCCGCTTGCGGGGCGACATCACCGAGTGGGGTTTCGATGACTGCAAGCTCGTCGCCGAACCGGGGCGGGTCATCGTCGCGCGGGCCTTTTCACTGATCGTGCGCGTCATGCTGCGCAAGGGTCGCCGGCTCTATATCAATGACGGCATCTGGGGATCGCTGTCCGACAGCTGGACCGGCAAGATCACCCTGCCCGCCCGGCTCATTGCCGATCCGGCCATCCGCACCCGCAACGGCGCCTCGGCCGACGTCGTGCCCTTCCGCGTCTTCGGCGCAACCTGCGATTCCGTCGATGTGCTGACCCGGCCTTTCTGGCTGCCGGACTCGATCGACACCGGGGACTGGATCGAGATCGGCCATATAGGGGCCTATTCGCTGTCGCTGCGCTCGCGCTTCAACGGCTTTTATCCCGACACCTTCGTCGAGATCGAAAGCCCGTTCGGCGAGGAAGGCGGACCGGAAGGCTTTGCTTCGCTCGAGACGATGGCGTGACGCGCGCAAGACAGCCGCGCAAATGGTTCGGGCGGCCAGAAGCCGCCCGTTTTCCAATTCGCTATCGCGGAAACAGTCCGTCGCGGCTCTAGCGCAGGTGCCGCGCCGTGATCCAGCGCATGGTGCCCGACCAGGACCGCATCACGACCGTCGTGGTGGTCACGTCGCGGGTGCGGATCTTGACGCCGGGGACCAGCGACCCGTCGGTCACGCCCGTGGCTGTGAACAGAACATCGCCTCCGGCAAGGTCCTCTACGGAATACTTCTTGCGGAAATCGGTGATGCCGAGTTTTTCGGCCCGTTCCTTCTTGTCAGGGCTGTCGAGCACCAGCCGTCCCTGCATCTGGCCCCCAAGGCAGCGCATCGCCGCCGCCGCCAGAACGCCCTCGGGCGCGCCGCCTGAGCCGAGATAAAGGTCGATGCTCGAATCCTCGGTATTGGCCGAATGGATGATGCCGGCGATGTCGCCATCGGCGATCAGCTTGACCGGCACACCGAGCGAACGCAGGTCCTCGATGATGGCGGAATGGCGCGGGCGGTCGAGGACGCAGACCGAGATCTCGTTGACCGGCACGCCCTTGGCCTTGGCCAGGGCCTTGACGTTTTCGGACGGCGACATGTCGAGATCGACGACACCGTCGGGATAGCCCGGGCCGATGGCGATCTTTTCCATGTAGACGTCGGGCGCATGCAGCAGGCCACCGCGTTCGGCGATGGCCAGCACGCACATCGAATCCTGCTGGTTCTTGGCGCACAGCGTCGTGCCTTCGAGCGGATCGACCGCCACGTCCACTTCCATACCGTCGCCGCGCCCGACATGCTCGCCGATGAACAGCATCGGTGCTTCGTCGCGTTCGCCTTCGCCGATGACGATGCGGCCATTGATCGGGATACGTCCGAGCTCGTCGCGCATGGCTTCGACGGCGGCGTGGTCGGCGGCCTTCTCGTCGCCCTTGCCGCGCCAGCTCACCGCCGCAACGGCGGCGCGTTCTGTGACACGCACCACTTCGAGGGTCATGTTGCGCCCGACGATAGAGGTTTCCGGCGTGTCCACCAGTTTGGCTAGCTTCATCGAATTATCCCTGATTGCGTGTGGCCTTTTGCCAGCCCATCACTACCTGCAATTGAATACGCATGCAAAGCAAACAGCGCCATCGGGCGCCCGCTTCCCACGATTTTACGGCAAAGCCTCGATGCGAATGAGCTGTGCCGTACCGCCGGTGAACCCATCGTCATCGATACTTGCCAAGGCAGACCTAACAGATTCCTCGGTGGTATCGTGGGTAATCAGCACCACGGTGCGATAGGCCTCGGCCGCCTCGCCGCTGACGATGGCCGCCAGGTCCGGGCGCTGGATGGCGCTCTCGATGGAAATGCCGCCTTCGGCCATGCGCTTGGTGATCGAGGCCAACGCGCCGGGCACGTCGCGCGCCTGCAGCCTGATGTAATAGCCTCCGGCATGGGCGCGCAGGGCCGCCTTCTTGTGCGCCTTCAACTGCCCGGCGGGCACGCCGAGCGGCGGCACCTTGTGGCCGCGAACGATATCGAGAATGTCCGACAACACCGAGGCGGCAGTCGGGTCGCCCCCCGCCCCCGGTCCGGCCAGCAACAGCTCGGCGACATGGTCGGTTTCGATGGCAATGGCGTTGAGCACGCCATCGACACCGGCAATGGCCGAGTGCCTGGGAACGAGCGTCGGATGCACGCGCTGCTCGACCCCGTCCGGCTTGCGTTCGGCGATGCCGAGCAGCTTGATCTTGTAGCCGAGATCGGAGGCCACCCTGATGTCGACAGGGGAAATGCGGGTGATGCCTTCGACCAGCATGGCCTCCGGCGCGATCTCGGTCTGGAAGCACAGCGTCGACAGGATGGCGAGCTTGTGGGCGGTGTCGAAGCCTTCGACGTCGAAGGTCGGATCGGCCTCGGCATAGCCCAGTTCCTGGGCTTCCTTGAGACAGGTTTCGAAAGTGAGACCTTCGTCGCCGTCACCGGCATTGGACGGCCAGCGGGATTGCGTGCCGCGGCCTTCGGCTCCTTCGCTCATACGGGTGAGGATGTAGTTGCAAGTGCCGTTCATGATGCCGTAGACGCGGGTGATGGTGGCACTGCCAAGGCCCTCGCGCAGCGTTTTGATCACCGGGATGCCCCCGGCCACCGCCGCCTCGAA
This sequence comes from Devosiaceae bacterium, assembly GCA_963675235.2. Classification (GTDB taxonomy): domain Bacteria; phylum Pseudomonadota; class Alphaproteobacteria; order Rhizobiales; family Devosiaceae; genus JAHJQZ01. The sequence goes on from CAXXFU010000005.1 coordinate 121,171, forward strand.
ACCGATTGTCGTGCCCGAGCCTTCGGCGATGCGCGCCAGTTCGACGCCATGCTTGGCCAGAAGCGCCTTGTTGGCGGTCACCACCGGCACGCCACGTTCGAGTGCGGCGCGGATGGCGGCATAGGCCGGCCCGTCTTCGCCGCCGATCAACTCAACAAACAGATCGATCTCGGCATCTCGGGCCAGTGCAACGGCATCGTCGAGCCAGACCGAACCGCTGAGGTCGATGCCGCGGTTCTTGGTGCGCGAACGCGCCGCCACATGCGTGGTATGGATCGGCCTGCCGCCGCGGCGCTGAATGGTCTGCTGGTCGTTGAGCAGCATGCGTGCCAGCGCCGCCCCGACGGTGCCGAGCCCGGCAATGCCGACGCGGAACGGCACCTGGGTGCCGGTGCGCTCTTCGGCGAAATCCTGCATGGCCTTGCGGATGCGGGTGCGGGTTTCGGTGCGCGGTTCGCGGCCGTCCCTCAGGTCGAAGACGAACTGCGGGTCGCCGGCGATCTCGGAACCGAACCGTGACGGCGAAAGCTCATGCACGGTCAAAAAGGCCTCGACGGCCTGGCGGAAGGAGGCGATGTCATTCATACGGTAGGATTTATAGGAAAAGCCCTATAATTCAAGTGCCGGATTGCGGGAGCGTCAAGGAATCCTGAACCGATTTCAGCATTTCGGCACTCTTGCGCAGGGCCTGGCGCTCGCCGTAGTCGAGATCGGGCACCAGGGTGGCCGAAATACCTTTTGCGCCGATGATGCGTGGCAGCGACAGCGCCACGTCCTTCACGCCTTCGATTTCCGGAGTGACGCTGGAAACCGACAGCACTGTCTGTTCGTCACGGTTGATCGCCTCGACGATACGCGCCAGTCCGGCGCCGATGCCATAATAGGTCGACCCCTTGCCGGCGATGATGCGGTAGGCGGCGTTGCGCACGGTGTCGTCGATCTCCGCCCTCAGCGCCTCGGTCAGCGGCACATTGCGTTGCGCGGCGAACGAGGTCAGCGACACCGTACCCGCCTCGGCGCTGGACCAGACCAGCACTTCGCTATCGCCGTGCTCGCCCAGAACGTTGGCGTGGACCGAGTGCGGCGAGATGCCGAGATGATTGCCCAGAAGCGTACGGAAGCGCGCCGTGTCGAGGATGGTGCCCGAGCCGATAACCCGGCCGGCCGGAAGCCCAGAAAGGCGCGTCGCCACATGGGTCATGATGTCGACCGGGTTGGAGGCGATCACCAGCAGGGCATCGGGCGCGTGCTTGAAGACATTGCCGATGACGGTGTCGAACACGGCGGCGTTGCGCGACAGCAGTTCGATGCGCGTCTCGCCCGGCTTCTGGCCGACACCGGCCGCTATAATGACGATGCCGGCGCCGGCGAGATCGGCGTAATCGCCCGAAAGCACGGTGCTCGAGGAGGCGAACGGCACGGCGTGGCGGATGTCCTCGGCCTGGGCGCGGGCCAGGTCCGCGTTCATGTCGACAAGGACGATGGTGCTCGCAGCACCGGAGAGCGCGATGGCATAGCCGGCGGTGCTGCCGACCATGCCGGCACCGATAATGCCGACTTTCATGAGGTTTCTCCGATCCGACCGGGTGTTTCGGCCACTGGGCGTAGAACCGCTTGAGACGCGGCTTTCATCGACACGGACTGTAGCCGGCGGCACACGCTGTGCAACCCGAAAGATAGCTGAAATGCATCGTGTCCCAGACAGGCCGCATGTTCGACCGATCGGCGCCGGCCGGTGCTCCGGACAACCAGCGCCCGGTCGGCACCGGGCACGGGCCTGTCCGCGGTGGCCTGTGGCGGCACGTACAGGTGCAGGTCCAGAATGGCCTGGCGAGGATTCCGCGATCACTTCCCTGACCCCCGGACGATGCCTGGGCAGCGCTCTGGGCCGGACGCCGGGTTTCTGCGGAGGCGACCACTGGCGCCTCCGCATGAGTGAAAGATGAACCTGATGCCCAGACGCCGCTATTCTGCCTTCAGCGGCACCACGTTGCCCTGGTTGCCGGCAGACGACAGGAACTTCTTGACGGCGCGGGCAGCCTGGCGGATGCGCTGCTCGTTTTCGACAAGGGCCAGACGGACGTAGTTGTCGCCATATTCGCCGAAGCCGACGCCCGGCGCCACGGCAACGCCGGTTTCCGCGATCAGCAGCTTGGCGAACTCGAGCGAGCCGAGATGGGCGAACGCGTTCGGGATCGGCGCCCACACGAACATGGTCGCGGCCGGGGACGGCAGCGGCCAGCCGGCGCGCGTGAAGCTTTCGACCATGACGTCGCGGCGGAACTTGTAGATGTTCCGGACCTCCTCGATCACCTCGTCATTGCCGTTGAGCGCGGCGGCCGCGGCGACCTGGATCGGCGTGAAGGCGCCATAGTCGAGATAGGATTTGACCCGCGCAAGAGCCGAGATCAGCCGCTCGTTGCCGACGGCAAAACCGATACGCCAGCCCGGCATGGAATAGGTCTTGGACATCGAGGTGAATTCGACAGCGATCTCCATGGCGCCGGGCACCTGCAGGATCGAGGGCGGCGGGTTGTCGTCGAAATAGATCTCGGCATAGGCGAGATCGGAGAGGATGATAATCTCGTGGGCGCGGCAATAGTCGACCACTTCCTTGTACCACTCGAGCGTCGCGGTATAGGCGGTCGGGTTGGACGGGTAGTTGAGCACCAGCGCGATCGGCTTGGGGATCGAGTGATGCACCGCCCGGTCGAGCGCCCGCATGAAATCCTCATTGGGTTCGGCGGGCATCGAGCGGACGACGCCGCCGGAAATGATGAAACCGAACGAATGGATCGGATAGGTCGGGTTGGGCACGAGCACGACATCGCCCGGCGCGGTGATCGCCTGGGCCATGTTGGCAAAGCCTTCCTTGGAGCCGAGCGTCGCAACCACCTGGGTGTCGGGATCGAGCTTGATGCCGAAGCGCCGACCGTAGTAGCTCGCCTGCGCCTTGCGCAGCCCCTTGATGCCCTTGGAGGCGGAATAGCGATGGGTACGCGAATCCATCACCGTTTCCTTGAGCTTGTCGACGATGTGAGTCGGCGTCGGAAGATCGGGATTGCCCATGCCCAGGTCGATGACATCAACGCCCTCTGCCCGAGCCTTTGCCTTGATCGGGTTGATATGCTCGAACACATAGGGCGGCAGGCGGCGGATACGGTGGAAATCCTGATTCATGTTTTCCTCAAGGGACTCGGGGTCCTCGGCTTGACTGTGCCGCTGGGGGGGTAAGCGGCGTCACCGCGTATATCGCGGAATTTTGGTGAGTTTTCGATAAAGGCGGAGAAAAGATGTTTGCGCGGCTAGGCCGCTGCAGCTGCCCTTGACAATGCTGCGCATACAACCGACCTGTCACTCATGGCCAACACGTCCAACCGACATGCGCACGTCGCCGGCGGCGAAATGCGGTGGCAGAGCAGACCATTGAGACCGGAAATGATCATTGCGCTTGCCCGAATGGCTCGGTTTTCTGTATTTGATATTGGGTTGGCGACAGCCTGTTTACCGGGGCGACCCGGCTTTGTAAACGCTGTGCCGCTGTGTCGAGGGGCCTGAATGGAGACTGAGAAAGCTACGCCCAAGCGCGTTGTGGTCGCCAGCATTGGCACACGCGGTGACGTCCAGCCCTATCTGGCGCTGGCTGTCGCGCTCAAGGCACACGGATATTCGGTCATTTTCGGCGCCACCGAGGAATTCGAGCAGTTGATCTGCTCCTACGGCATCGAATTTCACTCGCTCGGCCCTTCGATCGTCGACTTCCTTCACGAAAGCCGCTTCGAAAAGGCTGTCAGCCAGTCGATGCTGGTCAACGGCCCTGCGCTGTTGAGCCGCGGCCAACGCATCCTCGATATTGCTGCGCGCCGCGCCTGGGTCATGGCCCAGGGCGCCGACGTGATTCTGCTCAACATGAATGTCAGTTTCGGCATCGATATCGCCGAGGCGCTCGACATCCCGGTCATCATGATGGCGCTGCAGCCGCTGACCTCGACCAGCGAGTTCCCGTTCTGCGCCTATGACGGCCCCGATTTCGGCAAGGCCTTCAACCAGCTGACCCACACGTTCACGGTGGTGCAGCAGGCCTATTACGATTTGCCGCGCAACAAGCTCAGGCGCGAACTGATGGGGCTCGAAAGGCGCAAGAAGGGCGGCTTCTTCAAGGACACCAAGGGCCGGCACCTGACCACGCTCTACGCCTATTCGCCCATCGTCTCACCGCGCCCGAGCGACTGGCCCAAGGCGGCCGTCGTCACCGGCTACTGGCAATTGCCCGACAACACCGGCTGGGAACCGTCGTCCGAATTCCGCGCCTTTCTCGATGCCGGCCCGGCCCCGGTCTATATCGGCTTCGGCTCGATGCCGTTCGGGGCCAAGCGCAACACCGATATCCTCAAGGAAGCAATGGCCCTGTGGGGCGGACGCGCCGTCGTCGCCCGCGGCTGGGGCGGCATCAATCCCGACGATCTGCCGGAATCGGTCTTCGCCTTCGACCAGGCGCCGCACGACAAGCTGTTCGAGCATGTCTCGGCTGTTGTCCATCACGGTGGCGCTGGCACCACCTCGGCCGGTCTTCATGCCGGCAAGCCGACCTTCGTCGTTCCTCAGGTGGTCGACCAGCCTTATTGGGGCAGGCGCGTGCATGAGCTTGGCTGCGGCCCTGAGCCGGTACGCCTGAGGCGGCTGACCCCGGAAAGCCTGGCGGAAAACCTCCGCGACCTGACGAGCAATCCGGCCTATGCCGAAAACGCCTCGCGCATCGCCGACGAGTTGCGGGCCGAGGACGGCGCCGGCAATGCCGTGCGCCATGTCGAGCGGGTCATGACCAGCTACCAGCCGCGCGACGAGCAGCGCCGCGCCTGAATCTTCCTGTCTCAGCCGGCCTTGGTGCCCGTGTCATGCCGGACGGCATGGGAATAGCTGACGCCGATGCCGACAGCGACCGGAATGAAGGCAGCGCCGAGCACCACGATCATCAGTATTATGTTGGATGGCGTCCCGACCGCCGCCACGGCAAAGCCGATCAGCCCACACACGACCATCGCCCGACCCGTCCAGCGATGCGTCAGTCGCCAGTTGTCGGCGTCGCGCAGTGTCCAGGGCAGACGGACTCCGGCGACCCAATTGGGTTTGGTCTTGGGCAGGACATTGCCGATAACGACAAACACGCCGGTAACCAGCAACGAGACGACGCGCGGCATGTCGATGGTGGTGCCAAGCCCGATCAGGATGGTGACAGTCGCAAGGACAAGCGCGATTGCGGCGATGGAACCGATGGCGGCATCGATGGCGAAGCGGCCGTTTTCGAAATCCTTTTGCAACTGCGCCCGCCTCAGGGCGAACAGGATCGTGATGACGATGACCATCATCGCTGCCGGGAACGCCAGCGCCACCGGCGCCGGGGCGAAGCTGTCCGGCTGACCCGACAGGCCCCAATGGATCGGCAGATCCTGTCCGAGCGGCACCAAAGCGAAGCCGGCAAGCGTCACCACGCCCACCAGCACCATCAGAAAGCGGTTGAACGGCGAAATCAGGTTGCGGACAGCCATCACGTGTCTCCTTTCGTGCCGCCGACTTGTCCGAGATTGAGAACCCCGGCCAGTGCCTCTTCGAGCACGCTGACATTGACCGAATAGATCAGGCTCGTGCCCTGGCGCTCGACCTCGACCAGACCGGCATCGCGCAGCTTGGCGAAATGCACCGACATTGTGGGCTTGCTGAGCTCGAAACCCTCGGCCAGTTCGCCGGCGCTTTTCGGCCCGCTTTTTAGAAGGGCGAGAATGCGCCGCCGCACCGGATGCGACAGGGCTTCGAAAACGGCGTTGAGCGACATCGGCGGAGCAGAACCTTTCACTCGGTTACTGCCCGTTATTTAGACAATCATCTAATTAGATGCAAGGCAAAATAGGATGACCTGGCGACAGGTTCCTAGCCGCCCTGCCCGGCCCGCTTCTCGGCCAGAAGACCGAGATAGTGCATGGCAACGGAGGATGCCGCGATGGCGGTGATGTCGGCATGGTCATAGGCCGGCGCCACCTCGACGACATCGGCCCCGACCATGTCGAGTCCGCCGAGCTGCCTGAGCACCGACAGGATCTTTGCCGAGGACGGCCCGCCGGCGACCGGCGTGCCGGTGCCCGGGGCATAGGCCGGATCGAGGCAGTCGATGTCTAACGTGACATAGGCCGGCCTGTCGCCCACCCGCTTGCGGATGCGCTCGGCGATGGCGGCAGCGCTCATCTCTTCGAGCTCGTATCCGTAGACCATCTCGATGCCGCAGGTCTCCGGGGCATGGGTGCGAATGCCGATCTGGATGGAATGACCGGCATCGATCACCTTGTCCCGCACCGCCCGTCCGACAAAGGACCCGTGATCGACCCGCCTGCCGTCGTCGGGCCAGGTGTCCTGATGGGCGTCGAACTGCACGAGCGCCAACTGCCCGTGGCGCGCGGCATGGGCCTTGAGCAGCGGCCAGGTGACCGAATGGTCGCCACCCAGAGAAACCAGGAACGCCCCGGACTTGAGGATGCGCCTGGCCTCGCGCTCGATCGTCGCCGGCGCCTTTTGCGGATAGCCGTAATCGAGGAGACAATCGCCGTAATCGATCACCGCCAGGTTCTCGAACAGATCTCGGGCAAACGGATATTGCGGATCGTTGTCAAAGATCGCCGAGGCGCGGCGAATGGCCTGCGGCCCGAAGCGGGCACCCGGACGGTTGGATACTGCCGAGTCGAACGGGATGCCCCAGACAACGGCCTCGGCGCCCCGGAGCGATCTCGAGTATTTGCGCCGCATGAAGGACAGGACACCGGCATAGGTCGGGTCCGAGGCGGCGCCTGTGAGGCTGCGGGCGGTGACGGCGTGGTCGATGGATTTCGAAGACATGGCAATCCGAACGCGTTGTGTGAGGTACCGGATTTATCGCACGCGCGCGTCAAGGCAAAGCGTCGTCGGCAAATTGACCGCAAAAGAAAAGGGCCGGTTGCCCGGCCCTTTGCAAAATTCGATGGTCGTTTCGCTGGATCGCGAGGATCAGCGCTTCGAGAACTGGAAGGACTTGCGGGCCTTGGCCTTGCCGTACTTCTTGCGTTCGACCACGCGGCTGTCGCGGGTCAGGAAGCCGCCCTTCTTGAGCACGGGGCGCAGCTCGGGCTCGAAATAGGTCAGAGCCTTGGAGATGCCGTGGCGCACGGCGCCGGCCTGGCCGGAAAGACCGCCACCGGCAACCGTGGCGGTGATGTCGTACTGGTCCTTGCGGTCGGCGGCGATGACCGGCTGCTGCAGGATCATCTGAAGCACGGGACGGGCAAAGTACTTGTCGTAGTCCTTGCCGTTGACGGTGACGCGGCCATTGCCCGGCTTGATCCAGACGCGGGCGACGGCATCCTTGCGCTTGCCGGTGGCATAGGCGCGGCCGTGGGCGTCGAGCTTCTGGGTGTAGACCGGAGCGGCGTTCTCTTCGGCCGGAGCAACCGTGCCGAGCTCTTCGAGCGTGTTGAGGGTTTCGGCCATGATTACTTCACCCGCTTGTTCTTGGCGTTCATCGAAGCGACGTCGAGCACCTGCGGCTGCTGCGCTTCATGGGGATGTTCGGCACCGGCGTAGACGCGCAGATTCTTCATCTGCTGGCGGCCCAGGGGGCCGCGCGGCATCATGCGGCGAACGGCGTTCTGCAGGACGCGCTCCGGGAAACGGCCGGTCAGCAGGGCACGCGCGGTGCGATCCTTGATGCCGCCGACATAGCCCGTGTACCAGTAGAAACGGTGCTGATCGAGCTTCTTGCCGGTGAGCTTCACCTTGTCGGCATTGATCACGATGACGTTGTCGCCCATGTCCATATGGGGAGTGAAGGTCGGCAGATGCTTGCCGCGCAGGCGCGTGGCAATGACCGTTGCAAGCCGGCCCACGACCATGCCTTCGGCATCGATCAGGACCCACTTCTTCTCGATCTCGCCCGCTTTGGCCGAGTAAGTGTTCATGGTCGTCTTCCCTGAATTCGTTTCCGCCCTGACCCCAGGAATTGCAGGGCAATCCGCAGGCTGGCGGCAGTTCGGCGCGGTCATAAGGGTTGCCGGAACTTCCGTCAAGCACAAAGATAATGTACTGTAATTTCAATAGGTTCGTATAACGGTAATATATTACCGCTACTGCTTGACCGCGATGTGCCGCATGTCGGCCAGATAGGCGACGACCGTACCGAACAGCACGAAGGCCACGCCCTGGTGCATGACGGCGAAGGAGATCGGCACCTGCAGCAGCAGGACGGCGATGCCGAGCCCAACCTGGATGAGGACCAGCAGGCCCGCCATGGCGAGGAAGACATGCGGCCGCGCCATAAGGGCCAGTCCCCTGCCCGTCCAGATCAGAACGGCTGCGAACACGAGGATGGCATAGGCGATCATGCGGTGATCGAACTGCACGGTCAGCGCGTTCTCGAACAGGTTCCGCCACCATGGCGCCATGATGCCAAGACCGTCCGGGATGAGCGCGCCATCCATCAGCGGCCAGGTGTTGTAGCCCATTCCGGCATCGATCCCGGCGACAAAGGCTCCGGCGATGATCTGCACATAGATCAGTACCGCGAAAACCAGAACGGCCAGGCGCCAGCCGCGCCGTACCGGTGCGGCCACGGGTCTCGGCGTCAGTGTTCGCGCCACGTAGATGAGCGCAGCGAACAGGATCGCCGCCAGCCCGAGATGCGCCGCCAGGCGATATTGCGAGACATCGACACGATCGCTCAGGCCCGAGCTGACCATCCACCAGCCGAGCGCTCCCTGCAGCCCGCCGAGAACGAACAGCAGCCCGAGCGCCGGGGCCTGCTTCCAGTCGAGGCGCTTCTGGAACAGGAAGACCAGGAACGGGACAAGGAAGGCGGCGCCGATGAAACGACCGAGAAAGCGGTGCGTCCACTCCCACCAGAAAATGCCCTGGAATTCGGACAGCGACATGCCGAGATTTTGCAGCGTGTATTCCGGGATCTGCTTGTAGGCGTCGAACTCGGCCTGCCAGTCAGCGGCGCTGAGCGGCGGGATCGTTCCCGATATCGGCTTCCACGACGTGATCGACAGGCCGGAATCGGTCAGCCGCGTGATCCCGCCGACCATGACCATCAGCAACACCAGCGCCGAGATGACGTAGAGCCATGTCTCGACAGGCTTCAGTCTTTCAGCGCGTGTCATTTCCTCGACCGAACCGGCTTGCAGCATGTGTTCTCGTTCCAATGACGCGGGAGGCGAACGGACTGGCCATTCGCGAGGGTGACTGGTACACCCTGCCCCGGCCATTTCGCAACAGCTGCGGCAACCGGGCAAACAGGATGAATGTAAGACAGCGCAAATTCGTCGGTATCCTGCTGGTGCTGGCCGTGCTTGTCGGCTACGCCGTCCTCGCCGTCAGCCTTGGCGATGTGCTGATCGGTGACGCATCGACGACTGTCCAGCTCATCTATTTCGCCGTTGCCGGCCTGCTCTGGGTCGTTCCGGCCGGGCTGGTCATCCGCTGGATGCAACGGCCCGATCCCGGCGACGAAGACTGATATCCAAAACAGCACAATGAAAAACGGCGGCCGGTGAGCCGCCGTTGCCGATCCTGGAACCGGTTTCGCTCTCAGGCCGTCTTGAGGGTCGCTGCGATCGCGGTCTTGCCGAGGCCACGCTGCAGGCGTTTGGAGGCACGTTCCATGGCCTCCTTCTGCACGCGTTCGGCCAGAAGTGCCGCGAGGTGATCGGCATCGAGCGGCCGACCCCACAGGAAGCCCTGGACAAGGTCGCAATCGAGATCGCGCAACACCTTGACCTGCTCCTCGGTCTCGACGCCTTCGGCGGTGATCTTGAGATCGAGCACCTTGCCGAGCGCGACGATCGTGGCAAGGATTTCCCGCGACTTCGAACCCTGCACGGCAAGATCGGTCATGAAGGACTTGTCGACCTTGAGCTTGTCGAACGGGAAGCTCCACAGGTAGCCGAGCGAGGAATAGCCGGTGCCGAAATCATCGAGCGCGATGGACACGCCGAGATTCTTGATCTCGCGCAGCTCGCGCAGCACCTTCTCGGTATCGGTGATCAGCACGCCTTCGGTGACTTCAAGCTCGAGCCTTTTCGGCGGCAGCCCGGTCTTTTGCAGGACCTCGCGCACGAGCTTGGGCATGTCGTGGCTCTGGAACTGCAGCGGCGACAGGTTGACCGACACCATGAGATCGTCCGGCCATTCGCGCGCTGCCAGTGCCGACTGGGTGAGAACCCACTGGCCGACCGCACCGATCAGGCCGACTTCCTCGGCAACCGGAATGAACACGGCCGGCGAAATCGGTTTGCCGTCGTCGTCGGAAAGGCGCAACAGCGCCTCGAATCCGCGCAGCATCTCGCCGTCGATGCCGTAAAGCGGCTGGTAGTGGATTTCGAACTGCTGATGGGCGAGCGCATGGCGCAGCCGCGTCTCGATGCGCTGGCGGCTCTGGCGTTCGGCTTCCATTTCCCGGTTGAAGGCCAGAACGCCACCCCGGGAGGTTTCCTTGGCATGGGCAAGCGCGATGTCGGCGGCGCGCACCAGCTCGTCGACGGTTGTACCGTCTTCGGGCGACGCCGCCGTCCCGACCGTCGCGCCGATCTGGATTTCGGTGTTCTCGATGAAGAACGGTCGCGCCATTTCGCGGGTGATATCGTGGCCGAGCTGGTCCACGACTTCCGACGAGGACGGATTGAAAGGCTGCAGGATGGCGAACTCGTCGGCGCCGAGGCGGGCCAGGCGTTCACGCGTGCCGAGCAGGCGCCGCAGGCGCTGGGCAGTGGCCGAAAGCACCTGGTCGCCGATCGCATGTCCGAGCGTATCGTTGATGTTCTTGAACCGGTCGAGATCGACAAAATGCACCGCGACCTCTCCGCCTCGCGGGCTGGTATTGACCAGCTTGTCATGCAGCAGCGCCGTGAAGGCCGAGCGGTTGAGCGTGCCGGTCAGGGAATCGTATTCCACGGTGTGCTTCAGCCTGTTGGTGGCGAAGCGCAACTGGCCGGTGCGCCGCAGGAACAGCAAACCTGGTAGCAGGAATGCCAACAGTACAAGTCCGAGAATCTGCATGCCCGCACGCTGAATCTCGTCACCGAGGTTGGCCCAGTTCGCAGTCTCGTCCGAGACAACTTCCAGAACACCATAGGCTTCACCCCGGTGGAAGAGCCGCACCATGGTGTGGGCTGTAAACTTGGCCGCCCCGTCGACCGTTTCCTTTTCGGACGAGAAGTATGTCGTGTTCTCGGCAAGAATCTTCAGTGCGTTCGCGTTTGGCGCTTGCAGTTCGGGCGGAACCGGTGGCCGGAAATCGTGGCGGCTCGAGTCGATGCGCTCGATCCCGTTGAGGTCGTAGACGCTGAACTCCTCGATTGTTCCGTAGCTGTTGCGGCCCCACATGTAGGTCACGGCATCGGCAAGCTTCTGCTGCCCGGAGACAACGTGCTGGATGTTTGGGACTCGGCTGAAAAGGAATGTGCTCCAGGCACGCGCCTGAGCTTCGGCGTCGGCGCGCATCATGCTGCGCTGCGCATCAACGGAGACAAAAAACGCCCCGATTCCGACAATCACGATTGCCGCAATCAGCGGCAGGATACCGAATGTACCCTTCTCGGCTTTGGTTTGCATGCTTCCCCAACCCCATGCAGACATGCTCGGCGGTACGCTTGGCGCAAGTCCTTGGGAGGCAAATCTCGTCAAATCGAGTGGATTTGAAGTTAAGGCTCACCACAAACTGTGGCCGGCTTTCCCGTTTTCTGTGATCCGGACCGGTTTTTTTGGGTTCGTGGTGAACAAGACGTTACGTGCGGCCGATGAGCGAGAAAAGCGCCGCACAAGCATAGACAGGCATGAACCGCAGCGCCTGGAAATTGCCGTTCAACGAGATGCGCGGCAGGGCGTGAAGGGCGTTGATATGGCGGGGATAAAGGCCGCCGGGAAGCGTCGTTACCGCCGTGGCGAACCCGAGTTCGCGCGCCATCTGGTACTCGCGCGGCCCCGCGGCGATGCGCGAACCGATCGGATAGGACAGGTGGCGCGGCCGCGTTCCGAGCTGTATCTCAAGCGCGCGGACGGACTCGAGCACTTCCGAGCGCGCTCTCTGCGCTGTCAGCTTGGACAGTTCGTAATGGTGCACCGTATGCGCTCCGATGGTGCACAAGGGTTCGTCGGCGAAGACCTGCAACTCCGACCAGTCCATGATCAATGAGCGGCAGTGTTCGGCAAGGTCGAGCCCGGCGCCTGCGGCAAGCTCGCGGATCAGGGCGACGCGCGCATCCTCATCGATCTCGCGCATATGGCAATAAAGCCTGTCGAATACGGCGTGCTTCTCGGCGAGGCTTCGACATTGCAGATATTCGGTTTCCCCCTTGTCCCGGAAAGCGATCCCCTGGGACATGGCGATCACATCCTCGAGCGCCTGCCACCAGACCTCGCCGACACCATCGACGAACGCGGTCGGAACATAGAGGGTGAACGGCGCCTTGTGCTTCCTGAGGATCGGCAGGGCGTGAACGAGATTGTCGCGATAGGCATCATCGAACGTCAGAACGACAAACGGCTTTTCCGGCGTGTTGGCGGCCATGCGCCGCAAGCCTTCGTCGAGCGTAACGATATCGAAACCGAGCGCCCTGATGCGCGTAATGGCGCCGTCGAGGAATTTTGGGGTCACCTGCAAGATGGCGTTGGGCGAGAAATCCGCCGGCGGCTCGGGCACGACGCGATGGAGAGTGAAAATGAGCCCCCTGGCCTTGGAAAACCGTCTGACCAATCCCGGCAGGCCCGAAAAAGCCAGGGTTTCGAACGCCGCCCGGATCAGCGCATAACGCAGGCTCTTCACGCGAATAGTCCTCATGAATGGCTGGCGGAGAGACCCGAGCCAGTTTTGTTTCAGCCAGACCGGTCGCGCCGGAAATGGCATCAGTCCATATCATCGCACCCGGGACGACGTCTTGCCAGTTCCAGCATGCGACAACCGATAGACTTAGGCCATGCGTATTGATCCCGCCTAAACGCCACGCGGATGCTTCGATTTGACCTACGTGCCATGTCCAAGGCACCTCAGGCGACCTGCATATCTCCGTCTGCCGCGCTGACCACCTGAACCCGCTTGAAGCCGAGAGCACCGGCGCCGGCTTCGAAACCGGACAGGGCCGCTTCGTCGACAGGCAAGGCACTGGCCAGGAGGATGTAGCCATCGAGGCCGGCAAACACGGGCAGGCTCGAACCCGGCCCCGGCAGGCCAGTGGAAATCAGCACCACATTGTAGATGTCGGACAAGGCTTCGGCGAGCGTGACGCCCTGCGAAGAGCGCACATCGAGTTTTGGCTTCTGTCCCCAGGGCACGCGTGCCAGATGGCTGCCACGGTCGGCGTGAACGACATCGCCGAAGCTCGCCGCCCCGGCCAAGAGATCACCGAGGCCGGCAGAATTGCCGGTGCGGCCCGAAGCGGCGTCGATGGTTGCGACGCCCAGGCCGAGCGCGGCACAGGCCGCGCCGATCTGCTCGATGATGCCCGCCGAAAAAGAGGGATCGCCGAGGCCGGACACCAGCACGATACGTTCGCGTCCCGTGGCAATGGCGTTGACCAGCGGTTTCAGCGTTTCCGGCAAACGCTTCGCCTGCGGACGGTTCGGGGCTTCTCCCTCGGCGTGACGCGGGACATAGCCCGTTTCGCTGACATGGTCTGACACAGGTGCCTTGCTCACAGCAGTCGCTGTGGCCTGAGGTTCCGCAGAGGCGGCGGCTGGCACCGGCGCAGCCGAAGCAGCGGCTGCCGGCGAAGGCGCGGACGGCTCGGATGTCGCAGGCGCTTCGGGCGTCGGTGCGGGTTCAGTCACCGGCATTGATGCCAACTCGGCTGTCTCGGCCGGCGCCTCCGTTTCCGCCCCGGATTCGGCAGCGCTCCTTGCCGATTTGGCGAATATCGGCGTCGGGGCATTCGCCTTCGGCTTTTCCGGTTCGGATCGAACGCCGGCCGCGGCCATGCGCGATTCCCAATCCGGCGGCGGCGCCCAGTGCGGTCGCGCTTTCGGCACCTGCCGAGCTGGTTCGGACTCATCCGCCACGGCCGCGACCGGATCGAGCACCGCGCCCAGGCCGGTCATCGGCTCGGACAGTTGCGGCTCTTCTCCAGCACCATCCGCAGCGACAACTTCGTCCGGCCTGCTGTTCGAGGCACGCGGCACGCGATTGAGCAGGTCGGCAAAGCGCGAAACGATTCTGGTGGCGTGCACGGGTTCGGGCTCGCTGCGCTCGTCCACCGCCTGGCTGGCAAAGACCGGTTCGCGCGCGACCTGCCCGGGAGCGGCCGGCAGCCCGGCGTCATCCGCTGCGGGATGGCGCGGCTTGGCCGGCATCCCCGGCATTGGATGCTCTTCCATCTCGTCGGATTCTACCCGGGCCGGTTCCGCTTCCGGTTCATCGTCGAGCTCATGTGGCTCGGGCGCTTCCGGTTCGGCCATCACAACGTCTTCGTGTTCGACGTCATCCCAGTCACCGTCACCGGCGATGACGGCGCGGCCCGAGGCAAGCTCGACGAACAGGATGTAGCCGATCTGCCCGGCAAGCGAGACCACCAGAACTGCGATCAGGATCAGGCTGGTCTTTGGCGAGGCCGGCTCGTAGGACGGCGCCGCCTCGGTGACGATACGCACGTCCGGCAAGGCCGAGGTGATGTCGGTGCGCGCGGAGGCATCGCGATAGCGCACCAGGTAGTTTTCAAGCAGCTCGCGCTGCGCCTTGGCCTCGCGCTCGAGTTCGGACAGCGATACGCCATTGGTGAGATCGGTCGAGGCGGTCACCTTCAGCAGGGCAAGCTTGTCGCGCAGCGATTGCTGGATGCCGGCCTCGATATCGGCTTCGGATTGGAGTGCGTCGGCGATGCGCCTGCCCTCGCCGGTCATCTGCTTGTCGATTTCACGGATCTGCGCCGTCACCGCCTCGACATCCGGATGGCTCGACAGCAGCCGTGCCAGCAATTCGGCCTTGCGGCCCTGCAGTTCGGATCTCTGCTGCGCCAGCGCACTGATCACGGCCGAATCCTGCACCGCCGGCACGGAATCGATTGGCTTGCCCTGCTGGATCAGTCCGAGCAGCACCGTCGAGCGCGCCCGCGCCGTGCTTTCGCGCTCCTGGGATTGCGTGATCTGGGTGGCAATATCGGACAATTGCTGATCGACCAGAGACGACGTGCCGTCCTTGCCATTGTAGAGGTCGTTCTCTATGCGGAAATTGGCGACGGCGGCATCGGCGGCAGCCACCTTCTCGCGCATCTTGTCGATTTCGGTCTCGAGCCATTTGCTGGCGTCCGCCGTGTCCGAAATCTCCAGCCCGGCCCTGCGGTTGACATGGGCAGCGGCGATGGCATTGGCGACCTTGGCGGCAAGCTCGGGGTTCTCGGAGCGGAACAGGATGGACACGACACGGGAATCGCGCTCCCGGATCACTGTCAGCCGCTTGTCGAGATTGGCGAGGACCGTCGCGGTGACGTCCTTGGGCGGCGGTGGCGCCTGGCCGAACAGGCCGAGCACGGTGCCGACAAGACCCGGAGAGGCGGTGCTGAGTTCAGGCACGTCCCTGAGATCGAGGCTGTCGATGACCTTGAGCAGGGTATCGCGCGACTGGACGAGCTCGACCTGGCTGGCAATCGCCATGTCGTCGCTGCTCCCGCCCGAGGACGAGGACGTATCGGTGCTGGCCTTTGTGAAAGTCGTGTCGCGCGAGCCGACCAGCAGGCTGGCCGAGGACTCGTACATCTTGGGCACGAATATCAGGGCGATATAGGTGAGCGCCATCAACGCGATGGTGACGCCGACAATGCGCCACTTGCGGCGCCACACCTCGGACAGCATCGTTCCGATATCGATCCGCGCCATTTCTGGATCGTGGGCCGCAGCCATGACCTGTCCTCGTACTCTTTTCACTCGTCCCCGTTATTTCCCCATCGTGGTAAGTATTCGGTTAAGGGCGGGCGGATAAGCCGCGCAAATTGCAAGCCTAAGGAGAAAATTAACCATGCCGTGCAAGTGATGGCATGGCGTTCCTGTCAGGACTTTTGCATGTCGTTCGGCACCTTCATCCGCGTTATCGCCGCCGTTTCACTGGCGCTGTTCCTGGCGGCCTGCACCAGCGGGCTGCACAAGTCCTACACGATCGATACCAGCGGCCCCTATCTGCTCGATACCGGCGATGTCGTGCGCGTCACGGTCTATGGCGAGGAAGACCTGTCCAACACCTATCGGGTCGATGACAGCGGGGTCATCTCCTTCCCGCTGACCGGGCCGATCGAAGTGCGCGGTTCGACCACGCAAACCGCCGCGGCCCGGCTAACTGCGGCTCTGGCCGCCGGTTATCTGCGCAATCCAAATGTCGCCGTCGAAGTCGCCGAATACCGGCCATTCTTCATCCAGGGCGAAGTCTCGGCGCCCGGCCAATACGCCTTCGTTTACGGCATGACGGCGCGCGCCGCGGTCTCGACCGCCGGCGGCTACACGGAAACGGCCAACCGCGATCATGTCGTCATCTACCGCCCGCAGGCCGGCAACAGGATGGCCAAGGGCAGCGTCGATCTCGACTTCCCGGTCTTCCCGGGCGACACCATCGTTGTCGAGGACCGCTGGTTCTAGTTTGCGGCGTGCACGAGCCCGAGCCTTAACCCGGCATAATCATTCGTCTGTTCTTATGGACCCGATCTGAGCCGAGACCGGCCTCCCGCGCGGACGGCCGGTGGAGGACGCACGCTCAATCAGGAACCAGGAACACCAACCCATGAAGATACTCATGGTTCTGAGGGCCCCCACAGGTGGACTGTGGCGGCACGCCGTCGATCTGGCGGAAACTCTGGCCAAGGAAGGCCGCGACGTCGGTCTTGCCATGGATGCCGGGTTTTCCGACGAGCAGACCGAACGCGGGGTCGCCCGGCTCGAACCACTGCTGACCCTGGGCATTCATCGCCTGCCCATTGCTCGCCAGCCAGGCCTCGCCGACATCTCGGCGGCCCTGAAGATCAGGCGCCTCGCCAAGGAGCTCAATGTCGATATCGTCCATGGCCATGGCGCCAAGGGCGGCGCCTATGCGCGCATGGCCGCCTATGGCGTCTCCAATCGCGTCTCCGTCTACACGCCGCACGGAGGCGTACTCAACTACAGGGTCGCAGAGTGGCAAGGCGACATGCTGCGCTTCGTCGAACGGCTGATGCTCGGCATGATCGATGCCATCGCGTTCGAGAGCGAATTCGCCCGCAAGACCTATTTCGAAACGATCGGGACGCCGCACTGCTTGTGGGACGTCATCCACAACGGCCTGGGGCCGGAGGATTTCGCCCCCCTGCCCGATACCGACGAGCATTTCGATTTCGCCTTCGTCGGCGAACTGCGCGAGGTCAAGGGCGTGCCGATCCTGCTCGAAGCGCTCTCGCAAACCGTCAGGCCCGATGGCAAACCGGCAACACTGATCATGGCCGGCGGCGGCCCGGAAGATCAGCACATCCATGAGCTGGCGGACAGGCTCGAGCTTGCGGATCGCGTTCGCTTCATCGGCGTCCGGCCGGCACGAGAAGCATTCGCCCACTCGTGTTGCGTGGTCATGCCGTCCTTCCACGAGTCACTGCCCTACGTCATCCTCGAGGCGGCAGCGACAGGGCGCCAGGTGATCGCCACCGACGTCGGCGGCGTGAAGGAAATCTTCGGCCCGTTCGCCAACCGGCTCATTCCGGCGCGAGATGTCGAGGCGCTGAAAGCTGCAATGTCGGGTTTTCTCGCCGACACCGACAAGGCGCATGAGGAAGGCCAGGAGTTGCAGAAACACGTCGCCGCACACTTCAATGTCGCCCGCATGACGGCCGGGATCGAGGCGCTCTACGACAAGGCGCTCGCCAAGCGGCGCGGTTAGTTCCCGGGGATGATGCAAGACTGGCATGTCCTGCGTCAGGACCCTGATTCACCTTGTTTTCACCCCGTCACATCATAATTCGTTGCGGGGTGGTAAGTTGGCACAAATAGTGCAGTTTGCCGCGTTGTCTTGCCCACCAACAGAGCCGGACCAGTCACGGGGACAGGAAATGTTTCGTATCGATACTCGCCAGGTCATCCTCGATCATGCCGCCGGAAATACCGTGGCCGGCGACGGTCGCTCGTTGACCAATGCCGCGCACCATATCGTCTCCCGGCCGTTCGAACGTTCCCTATCGGCGCCGGTGATCGTCGGCGTGGCACAACTGGTCGAAGCATCGCTGCTGTTCGCCATCGGCATCGCCATCTATTTCGCCTATGTCGGTGGTGGCGTCGATGCCTTCTATTTCCCGGCTACGCTCGGCGCCGTGGTTCTGGCCAACGTGCTGCTCAACACCGCACGAACCCACACCATCACCGCCTATCGCTCACGCTTTCACCAGATCGGACGTTCTCTGGCCGCCTGGTCGGTGACCTTCGTGGTCCTGCTCGGCGTGGTCTTCTTCCTGAAGATCCAGGACCAGGTCTCCCGTGTCTGGCTCGTCTCCTGGTTCGCCACCGGCGCCCTGTCGCTGATCGCCTTCCGGCTGGCGCTGCGCGCCCTTGTCTGGCACTGGACGATCACCGGCGAGATCCAGCGCCGCACCGTCATCGTTGGCGGCGGCGACGACGCAGAGGCGCTGATCACGGCGCTCAACAACAAGGCGGGTTCCGACATCGAGGTGCTCGGCCTGTTCGATGACCGTATCGATGAACGTTCACCCGATTTTGTCGGCGGCTATCCCAAGCTCGGCAAGGTTTCCGACCTGCCCGATTTCGCTCGCAAGGCTCATGTCGACCTGGTCATCGTCTCAATGCCGCTGTCGGCGGAAAGACGCGTGCTCGACATGCTCAAGCAGCTGTGGATCCTGCCGGTCGATATCCGTCTCAGCGCCCATATGAGCAAGTTGAAATTCGCTGCCAGCGCCTATTCCTATGTCGGTGGCGTGCCGGTGTTCGATGTCGCCGACAGGCCGATCTCGGACTGGAACCTCGTTTTCAAGTGGTTGTTCGACAAGATCGTCGCGCTGACCGCGCTGGTGCTGTTGTCGCCGGTCATGGCTGTTGTCGCCATCGCCATCAAGCTCGACAGCCCCGGCCCGATCCTGTTCCGCCAGAAGCGCCATGGCTTCAACAACGAGCTGATCGAGATCTTCAAGTTCCGCTCGATGTACACCCACTTGTCGGACGCCAACGCCTCCAAGCTCGCCACCAAGGACGACCCGCGCATCACCCCGATCGGGCGCTTCATCCGCAAGACCTCGATCGATGAGCTGCCGCAGCTGTTCAACGTGTTGAGAGGCAACCTATCCATCGTCGGTCCGCGTCCGCACGCGCTCGAGGCCAAGGCGGCCAACCAGCTCTACTACGAGGCGGTCGACGGCTATTTCGCCCGCCACCGCGTCAAGCCGGGCATCACCGGCTGGGCCCAAATCCACGGCTGGCGCGGCGAGACCGACACGATCGACAAGATCATGCAGCGGGTCAATCACGACCTCTACTACATCGAGAACTGGTCGGTGTTTCTCGACCTGTACATCGTCATCATGACGCCGTTCTCGCTGCTGACCAAGAACGAGAACGCCTACTGATGAGCATCGCGGCAGCGGAGGGGCCGGACGCCACCCGCGCCGCACTGGCCGGTGCCGTCATCAAGGCTCGCGCCCGGTCACTCTTGCCGGTCATGGTTGCCGTCTGGATCTTTTCGGGCGGCTTCGTCCTGATCGAGCCGTCG
Source organism: Devosiaceae bacterium (assembly GCA_963675235.2). Lineage (GTDB taxonomy): Bacteria > Pseudomonadota > Alphaproteobacteria > Rhizobiales > Devosiaceae > JAHJQZ01. The sequence goes on from CAXXFU010000005.1 coordinate 140,891, forward strand.
CCCTACGAACTGGTGTTCGTCCTCGTTCTGCCCGTGGCGATCATTGCCGGGCTGCAGCTTTTCCGCGGCACGCTGAATCTGTTCAATCTGCTGGTGGCGTTCGTGCCCTTCGCGGTCATCGGCGCCTTCCAGCCGCGCAACACCGAAGTCCTGGCTTCGCTGATCTACGCGGTGGTGACGTTCTTTTTGTGGTTCACCGCCTATTTCGCTGCCAACTACCTCGCCGAGGACCCACGGCGGCGCTTCGACGGCATCATGAAAAGCTACACGCTGGTTGCGGTGATCGTCGCCTTGATCGGTACGCTCGCCTATCTCGGCCTGATGCCGGCGAGCGAGCTGTTTCTCAGATACCAGCGTGCCAAGGCGACATTCCAGGACCCCAACGTCTACGGGCCGTTCCTGATCCTGCCGGCGATCTGGGCCGCCCAGAAGGTCTTTCTCGAACGCGGACACCAAACGCTCGTGTCCGGCGTTGTCTTCTCGGTACTGTTCGTCGGCATCTTCGTCAGTTTCTCGCGCGGCGCCTGGGGGTCGATCGCTGCGGCGACGCTGATCAGCTTCATGCTGGTGTTCTTGCTGGAAGCGCGGGCCGAGGACAAGGCGCGCATGCTGGTCATCGCGCTTCTCGGCGCCGGCGCGCTGACGATGCTCATGGCACTGCTGCTCAGCATCGATTCCATCCGGGACCTGTTCCTGCAGCGTTTCTCCGTTGCCGAGAACTACGACACCGGTTCGACCGGACGGTTCGGCCGTCAGGCCTATGCCTTCGATCTGGCGCTTTCCCATCCCTGGGGGATCGGTCCGAGCGAGTTCGGCACGCTGCGGGTCTCGGAAGACCCGCACAACACCTACGTCAAGGTGCTTCTGGCCTATGGCTGGGGCGGCGGACTTGCCTTCTATGCCCTGATCGGCGCGACCTTGTGGCGAGCCGTTACGCGCCTGGCCACCCCCTCGCCCAACCGCCTGATCCTGATCGCCCTGTTCTCGACCTATGTGCCGCTGGTGATCGAGTCCGCCATCATCGACATCGATCACTGGCGCCATTTCTTCCTTGTGACCGGGCTGATCTGGGGCGTGACCACCTGCTATCCGCGACTGACGCGGAAACACCAGGCAATGGCGAGTTCCGGATAGCGCCGGTGCCGGCCTCGCCCTCGTGTCCCTCGGGTCGAGCCCGAGGGCGACACACCGGATGCGAAAACAGCAATGGCGACCTGAACATGCGCTGGAAGCTCGTTCTAGCCCTGCGCTTCGATCAGGTCGGCCGGCGGCAGCGCGACAACGACACTGCCGACCTTGTGGCCGGTATCGACGCGGCGATGGGCGTCAGCCATGTCTTCGAGATCGAACACGCTGTCGACGATGGGGCGCAGCGCACCCTTGCCGATCAGCTCGACCAGAAAAGCCATGTCCTTTGCCTTGATCGCGGTCGGACGCAGGCCGGTTGTCAAAAGCTTGCCGCGTTTGCCGCCACGTCGCCCGATCTGCCCGAGCATGGTGAGCCCGATGCCAAGGCTCGGCACCGTGGTCAGATAGAGCCCGTCGGGCAAGAGCGCCCGCTTCGCCTTGCCGTATGAGCTCTTGCCGATGGCGTCGAAGATGACATCGTAGCGCGCTTTGTCGGTGGTGAAGTCCTTTTTCGCATAGTCGATGACGCGGTCGGCGCCAAGCTCGCGTACCAGGCCCGTGTTGCGGGCGCTGCATACACCCGTCACGTCAGCGCCGTAGAAACGGCCGAGCTGGATGGCAGCGGCGCCGATTGCGCCGGAGGCGCCATTGACCAGCAACCGCGTGCCGGTCCCGATCCGCGCCTCGTCGCGCAGGAAGGTGATCGCCGTCATGTAGCCATCGACCAGCGCTACGGCCTCGTTGAAGCCGAGGCCCGGGGGCATTTCCTCGATCGGTCCGGTTTCGGAAAGCGTGATGTATTCGGCATAGGCGCCCGTTTCCATCGAAAGACAGCCGAACACCTGTGTGCCGGGAGCGAAGCGCGTGGCCCCGGCGCCATTTTCCTGCACCGTGCCGGCGAACATATCTCCGAGCACCGGGGTCTTGGGGCGCAGGAAGCCGGAAAACAACCTCACGATGAACGGATCGGCGGCGCGGATGGCGGAATCGGGCGGCGTCGCCAGGGTGGCGCGAACCCGCACCAGCACCTGCCCGGGACCGGGCTTGGGCGTCGGCAGCTCAACGGACTCGAAAACGTCGGGATCGCCATAGCGGGGAACGATCATGGCTTTCATGGCAAAGCTCTCCTGTGGCGCCGCTTGAGGCGCGCCAATCTTTCTTTTGATGTCAGTTGGTTATCTGGTCAGCCTTCGGCACGCTCGTAGGAGAACACCTGATCGATCGGCACGCCGAACGCATCGGCAATCTGAAAGGCCAACTCCAGAGACGGGGCGTATTTGGCGGATTCGATGGCGATGATGGTCTGGCGGGTGACGCCTACTTTCTCGGCCAGCGCCTTCTGCGTCATCTCATCGTGATCGAACCTCAATCGCCGGATTGTGTTGGTGACCCTGCCCTTGCCCATCTCAGTATCCCCGCCGGTAGAAGAAGATCTTGGTCACATCGCTGGCGAACGAGCCGGCAGCGAAGCCGAACAGCAGGATATTGAGCATCACCAGCACGGCGCCGCCCATGGCAAGCAGCACCATCCCGCCGAGCCAGGCGATACTGATGACGATCATGGAGGCGATCATGCTGCGCGCCGAAAAGCGCTGGTCACGTTCGTCGGTGGTGAAATCGGGATCCTCGCCCCGGGCCGCGATGCCCGCTGCGATATTGAAGACGATGGTCAGAATGATCGTGGCGACGATCGATGCCGGGATCATCCAAAGGACGGTCTGGGCCCAGATCATCGGCCCGTCGGCGCCGTCGAAGGCGCCTTCCGCGCTCATGGTAAGCACTTTCCAGCCGAAATACGCAACGATCATTACGTTGACGACCATAGCTGCCCAGGCATTGCGCTCTTCATAGCTCATGGCAAACCTCTTTTTTCCTCCCATCGCCACGCGACGGGATAAATGACGTTGATCGCTATGTATGAATCGTCTTACCTGGTGTCAAGTATATTTTACCCTATGTATGTTCGTTCATACTTTGTGTCTGCCATAGAGCACCTCTTTGATCACGAGATCGCGATCGATCGCATTCGATGAAACTGTGAAAGGGCTTGCATACGCGTGCTGTGCCATTCGCGAAAAAGTCGGGCGTCATGGTCTTCCCGTTCCGCGCCCGACACCGCTACAGCACGGGGGAATGACAAATGACGAGCATATTCGTACGTGTTCCTTACAAGACCGAAGCACCGCAGGGCCCGAACCTGCTGCACATCTACAGGAGAAACGGCCGAGCGTTTGCTACGGTGACGCGCTACATCTGGCACAAGGACGGCACGGGCCAGAACGGCTATGCCGAGATCGAAACCAGCGATCCCGATCCGGCCGACACCGTTATCGAGTATTTCAGCCACATCGGCGCTGAAGTGGCACTCGAATCCGACGACCTGTGGAATCCGAGTTGGGGACGCCTGAGCTAGGTTCCGCAGCCCGAGGTCCTGCCTGATCCGCACGCCTCGACGAAGACATCACGCGTCGGTTTGCCTGCCCTGGTCCGGCGCGACCTATTTCCTGACAAAGGTGGTGTTCGGCACCATTGCGCCGGACACCAGACCAAGGCGAGCGACCTGCACGCCCCCCCGATCCCGGTCCGGATCTGGTGCAGGAACCATTGCGACAGCGGTCCGAAATTTCCGGCAAAGCTCAGCACCGCCAGCACGATGACGATGGCGATCATCAACAGCCTGGGGGAGCGGTCGTTGCCGGCGTTCTTCATCAGCGCAATCGCCCTCGCCTGGGGCCCTGCCGGCCTTGTGCCATGTGCCGACATAGTAGGCGCCAGTTGACCTGTAAGCCGGGTTCTGTAAGGCCACGGGCCGAAACCCGTGACGTGGTAGCCATTCATCTGGGACGCACATTGCTGCGCGCCTCTTGCAACCAACCCGGACGATCAGCCTGAAAACAAGGCTGGGGTTGCCCCCGCGTCGTCCCTATTCGGTCTTGCTCCCGGTGGGGTTTGCCATGCGGTCCCTGTTGCCAGGTCCCCGGTGCGCTCTTACCGCACCGTTTCACCTTTTCCCCGTCATGCGAGGTAGTCTGTTCTCTGTGGCACTTTCCCTAGGGTCGCCCCCGCCGGACGCTATCCGGCACCGTGTTTTCTGGAGCCCGGACTTTCCTCCCCTGCAAAGCAGGAGCGGCTACCCGGTCAACTGGCCGAAAATTCCTAGCCGTTGTCCTCAACAAGGGCAAGCACCGCCGTGCCCATCCCGGAAAGCAAAACGCCGCCCATCCGGGCGGCGCTGCATTTGTGTTCCAGAGCTTTCAGGCTGCCTTGCGACGTCTGCCGGCAAATCCGAGTCCGGCCAATCCGCCTATCAACAGCAGGCCGGCTGCCGGAACCGGCACGGTGCTGACCGGCGGCAACTCGCCGGTGAAGGGCATGCGGAATTCCTGGTTCTGGTTGATGGTCAACCCGACGACGGAACCATTGACGCCACCGCCAGAACCGCCGACATGGGCCAGCGGCGCCAGGATGGCGTAGCCAAAGCCGCCGGCATTGAGCAACACATCGGTCGCCTCGAAGAAATTGAGGATGACGTTGGTGTTGGTGTCATTGGCGTTGAGGCTGACACTGGCGGTAGTGCCCGAGACGTTGATGATTGTCGTGACGCCGGGATCGAAGTCCTTTGTCGACAGCGTGCCGCCGTTGAAGAACGAGGCATTGGTATTGATGACGGCAACGCCGGCCGAACCGGATCCGCTGACCAGCTTCTTCTGGTTGAAATCGGACTGATCGGCCATGGCGCCGGCCGTGGAAGCCAGCCCGGACAGATCGAGGGAAAGCTGCTGGAAGGCAGCGCTGACGCCCGCTACCGGAATGCCGGCAACACCGGTATAGGAACTGGTGCCACCAGTCTGCATGTCGAGCGTGGCGCTGGCGCTGCCGCCGATCTGGGCGTTGCCGCCCTTGATGTGGATATCGGCGCCGCCGACATTGCCGCCGACGATCAGCGAACCGGTCACCGGACCGGCGGAACCCGGCGCAAAAAGGCCCGGATTGGCATTGAAGCCGTTGGAGGTGAGATTGCCGCCGACATAGACCGAGGCCAGGGATTCCGAACCGATCGTCGCGTCGCCGAGCGAAATCGTCGTGAAGCTCTTGAGCATCGCCTCTGCATCGACGATGGCGGCGCTTGCGGGCGAGGTCAGTGCCAGGGTGGCGCCAAAAAGGAACGCCGAAGGGGCGAGAAAGTGCTTCATCGAAAATTCCTGCGTCAGATCAAAGTGTTTGCTGCGCTTCCTCAAAGGTGCGCGGCATCAAATATGGCTAATTTAGACTGAATATAAGTAGATATGTCAAGCGTACTGTCCCTATTGCCGGTTCGCGCGACCAGCGCCGGCATCCCGCCCGGAGGCGGCTTCAGGCGACGCGACGACCGCGCCTAGACGTCACCGACCGGCGGTTCATTGCGCCATTTCATTGCCCGGCGCGTCATGCGCATGGTGCCGACGGCCATCAGCCCGCCTGCGACCAGCATGACGATCCAGTCGATCACGATGGCGACGACCTCGAAATAGTAGCTGCGCTCGACATTGTAGACGATCGAGACGAACAGGAAGGCACCAACGACCAGGACCGCGCCGGCAAGCGCCACCCAGAAGGCGGCGGCGAACAGACGCCCGAGCGGCTTGAGGCCCGCCGTCAATCCGCAAAGCGCCAGCGCCATCGTCAGATAGCCGAGATCCTCGAGGGCGATGAAAACGCCATGATCGTTGTACTGGGTCAGAACGGCAATGCCCTCGGTCTCGCCGGCATTGAGGCTCGGCTGGATCACCTCGATCTGGATGAAATAGCAGATGGACAGGGTGATCGCCGCCATCAGCCCGAAGCCGTTGCCGATGCGGGCCAAGGGACGCCGCACCACCGGTGTCAGCGACACCGAAGCGGCGCCGAGCACCACCAGCGCGAAGCTGGCGACGATCATGGCGTACATCCACAAATAGTCCTGCGGGTAGTAGCTGGCGATGTCGGCAAATGGATAGACCGAGCAATCGCCGGGGCAGAACGGGCCGGAACGCGGCGGCGCCAGGACAATGGTAGCGGCGACGGGCGACAGGGCCAGGATCATCGAGGACCAGAAGACGGCAAGGCGGGCGGCCCCGCGTTCGGCATGTTCGGTCATTGCGCATTCCCCCCCGGTTTGCTGCGCCAAGACTATGCACGCTCAACACTAGCGCGTCAGGCGCCGATCCCCATTGATGCAGCACAATCCCGCGGCAGGGCCGAATTGCCGTTGCAGCGATGCCGTGCAGGAGACCTTGCGATCGGCGGATTCTGCCCGCTGCCGTGTGGCCGAGCCGGAATCTTTTGCCGCCTGCCGACATGGCGCCACCCGGACTCGCCTGCAAACAGGGCCGTCCCGATCTGGCACAGAATATGCACCTCCGAGTTCAGCACAGAGGATCCCGGACGGTTCCCGGGGGCAAAACCATGACATCGATCGGCGCCATCAGTTCCTATTCGAGTTACTCGGCCAACAGCTCCACGAGCTCATATAGCGCTGCCGCTTCCAGCGCCGCCGCCAAGTCCTCGTCCTCTTCGGGCACGAACAGCTCGAGCGCCACCAATGTGACCCTGTCGGCCTCGGCCCACGCGGCGCTGTCGACAAAGAGCTTCCTCGAAGTGATCAGCGAGGCACGCGAAAGCCTGACCGGCCTGATCGAGGACGCCGGAACCGACGGCCCCTACAAGGATGGCAAGCTCGCCATCGACCTGTCCGGGTTCGACCGCCGCTCGCTCTGGGCCATTGCCGGCAACAGCGACGGCACGTTCAGCGACGACGAGATCAAGGCCGCCGGCGCCGAGCTGACCGGACGCTTTGATGCCGCCATGGCCGGCCCGTTCGCTGTCTACAAGGTGACCGGCAATATCACCAAGCTCTACGAGGCGGCCAGGACCTGGTTCGAGGACGCTTCGGCCGAGGAAAAGACGAGTACCACCTGGAAGACCCAGTCCGCGGCGATCGAAGAGGCCCTCGGCCAGCTGGCAAACACCTCATCGAGCTGGCCGGATGTCGAGAACGACCCGGTCACCGACTACATCTCCCGTGTCGCTTCGGGCGATGTCGGCAGCGCTCAGGATTTCGCCAGCCTTGCCGACAGTGCGCGCACGGCGCTCGACCAGCAGATCGCCGCCGCCGCGGCGCAGGGCAAGTCGCTCAATTTCTCGAAGTACCAGAAGTCCGGCATCAAGGTCGATTTCTCCGATTTCTCGAGCCGTGCCCTCAGCGCCATCACTCTCAACCAGGGAGATCAGTTCTCGACCGAGGAAATCTCCGCCGCCAGGGAGGAAATCTCCAGCCGCGGCCGCCAGGTACTGATGAGCTGCATTTCCAGCGCCAATTCCTCGTCGAGCCCGACGGCGATGGCCGAAAACATCATCTCGGCCTATTCCTCGCTGTCAGCCGAGGAACTGGAAGCGGTGGGATGGAACGACACGCTCTACCAGGCGGCGCTCGCCAACTACAAGAGCGCCAGCTACATCGCCAGCATGCTCGACAGTAGCGCTGCTTCCCTGCTCGGTGCATCGAGTTCAACCTCGGCAGGCACCGGCGGTGTCTCGAGCCTTGCCAGCCAACTGTCCTCGAGCTGATCCAGTCGGCATCTCGGCTTCGGCAAACCTGTTGCCCCCGGGAATCCGGTCTTTTTTGTCGCACAACCTTACCGGGATTTAACTCAGATCCCCCGGCCTGCTCGCCCATAGTGCTCGAGGAGCCGGACGGGTATCTGGCACCGTGCGGAGAGTTCACCGCCATGTGACGCTGCCGGCAGGTCCGGCCGATGCCGGTGGCGAATGCCCGCCGCATCGATGCAACGCCGCTTGGAGTGATCGAGATGTCGAACGCAGTCTTCACAGCACGCCCGCGCCGGCTCGGCCTGCCGGCACTCGTTCTCGTCGTTCTCTATGTCTGCCTGACCTTCGGGCCGGCTTTCGCCGCCTCGATCATCGGCGGCGGCAACGCTCCGACCTACTGGCCACTGCTCGCCCGCGTCTCGGGGATCGCGGCACTCGCCATGTTCCTGATGCAGTTCGTCACCTCGGGGCGCTACGAAACGATCTCGGGCCGCATCGGCCTTGACCGCTCGATGAGTTTCCACCGCGTCGCCGCCTATGGCGCGGTGCTGATGGTCGCCGTGCACATCACCGCCTTCGTGTTGCGCGGCCGCGCCGTCTGGTCGGTGGAAACGCTGTGGGCGCGCTTTGTCGACTATCTCGTCGATCCGGACATGCTGACCGGCGTCATCGCCATCGCGCTGGCGCTGGTGCTGGTGCCGGTCGCGGTTTGGCTCAGGCGCGGACCGCTGACCTATGCCGGCTGGCGGGTGCTGCACGGGCTGCTGGCCCTCGGCATCGGCGGCTTCGCCCTGCACCATGCCATCACCAACGCCCGCTTTTTCGCCGATGCCTATGGCTCGGGCGCCATCTACCTGCTCGCCGGCATTGCCGGACTGGCCCTCGGTTCGGTCTACCTGATCCGGCCAGCCTGGGCCTACCGTCAGGGCTTCAAGGTCAAATCGGCCCGTGATCTCAGCCCAAGCGTCAACGAGCTCGTGCTGACGGCACCGGAAGGCAGCCGGTTCCAGTTTGCCGCCGGCCAGTTCGTCTGGCTGACCGTGAATGGCAAGCACACCATCACCGACAATCCGTTCTCCATCGCCTCGGCGCCCTCGGAGCTGCCGGAGCTGCGCTTTCTCATTCGCAAGGCCGGCGACATGACCAATGCCGTCTCGCGTCTTGCGCCTGGCGACAAGGTCGGCGTCGACGGCCCGCATGGCAGCTTCACCCTCGCCGAGGCCGGCCCGGGACCACTGGTGCTCATCGCCGGCGGCATCGGCATTGCGCCGATCCGTTCAATGCTGCGGCAGCTGGTATCGAATGGCGACACCCGCCCGATCCGCCTGCTGGTCACCGCCCGCTCGCCAGGCGACCATATTGCCCGCGCCGAAATCGAAACGATGCGCGAAGGCCGCGATCTGGAGGCACTCTATGTCGTCGAGGATGACGACGGTGCGCCGGGGTTTGCGCAGACCTTCAGCAGGGGCCGCTGCGAGAAGCAATTCGTCGAACAGACCCTCGGCGATATCGACAGGTCCAGAGCCACCGCCTTTGTCTGCGGCCCGCCACGGATGATGGATGCTGCCATCGCTCATCTCATTGCGCTAGGCTTGCGGCAGAACCAGATCGTCATGGAGCGCTTCGACTATGATGGCGCGACCGATCCGATCAGCACAGGGTTGCGGTGGAAGTTCATCGCGCTGCTAGCCGCCATCTTCATCGGCACGGCCGGACTGGCTTGGGCGGTCTACGACGGCACCATGCCGCGCATCGGCGACGATGAGCATAACCAGCTGCAAAGGCCCGGAGATGGTCCAGGCGGCGGCCTGCATCGCGGCGGCGGTGGCGCCAACCACGACTAGAACACGCCCTGGCCGCGTCTTTGCGCGACAAACACCCGGAGCGCCAACAGCGCAGTCTGACGGCGCAAAAAACCTGACGACCGCTTCTGGTGCTCGCAATTGCAGATTTCAAGGTCGGATTCATCATCCTTTCGGCATTGCGGGCAAGCTCGCCTGTTCGCATATGCCAGCTGTGACGGCACGGGCCGCACACCGAAGTGCTTTGCATCAGGAGCTATCCATGACCGTCAGATTTTCTAACCATGGCCCCACCACCCGTACGAAGGGTCTCGGCAACGCCAAGCGCCTTGTTGCCGCTAGCGCCACTGCGCTGCTTTTGTCTTCCGCCCCATTGGCGGCGCATGCGGAGGATACGATCGGCACTGGCCTGCAGAACATCATCGACACTGTTCTGGCCGAGTCCGGCGGAAAGGTCTCCGGCGTGCTGTTGCATGTCAGCCACCCTAAAAAGGGCGAATGGACCCTATCCTCCGGCGTCAGCGACCGCGAGACCGGGAGGCCCTTATCACCCTATGCCCATTTTCGCGGCGGCAGCCTGATGAAGCCCCTCCTCGCCGCCCTCACCATGCAGCTGGTCGAAGATGGCGGTCTATCGCTCGATGCAACCATGTCCGAACTGTTGCCCGCCGATGTCGCCGGCCAGTTCGAGAACAGCGGCGAAATCACCCTTCGCATGCTTTTGAGCCACACCGGCGGCATGCCTGAATGGATGACCGCGGATATCCGCATGGCCTTTGCCACCAATCCGACGCGCCAATGGTCGGATGCCGAAATCCTTGCCAGCGCAGCGTCACAGGAACCGGTTTTCGACCCCGGCGCCGGTTGGTCCTACTCCAATACCGATTACACGCTCATCGCCATGATCGTCGAAGGCGTGCTCGGCCAGTCATGGCGCGATGCGGTCACGGAGCGGGTGCTTGTTCCGCTCGGACTCTCGGACACCGTCCTGCCCGAACCTGGCGATACCAGCACGCCGGAGAACACATTTCACGGCTATCTCGATCTGGGCAGCGGACCGGTCGACATCACCGCTGCCGATCCGTCCATGGCCGGTGGCGCAGGCGGTGGTGCGCTGGTGACGACAACCACTGATCTCGTCGACTTCCTCGACGGGTTGCGCAGCGGATCGCTCTTCGCCGATCCAGCGACTTTTAGCGACATGACCGCACTGGTTCCTGCTTCCGGTCCCGGCGGACAGGACGGCTATGGTCTCGGTCTGACGCATTTCACCTTCGAAGATGGCCACGAACTGATCGGCCATACGGGCGGTACGGCAGGCTATTTCTCCATTGTCGGCTATATCCCCGATCTCGACCTCACCATTGCCGTGTCGCAGAACGACATGTCGGCCTATCCTGACGTCGTGCTGACCCCGGCGATCGCTCTAATGGAACGCGAACTGGCCGAATAAGGCGCGCCGAAAACACCCCAGAGCAGGTGCTTTGATCTGCCGGAAAGCGCGCGCTAGAAGCCCCGCTGCTGGCGGATCGCCTCGTAGGCGTCGTTGATTGCGGCCATGCGCGCCGTGACCATCGGGATCATTTCCGTCGGCACGCCCTTGGCATGGAGCAGGTCCGGGTGGTGCTCGCGTGCCAGCTGGCGATAGACGCGACGCACCTCGTCGTCCGGCGCATCCGGGCTCAGGCCCAGCGCCAGATAGGGACTGGCGGCATCGCCACCGACAAGGTGCTGGGCGACGATCTGCTCGAAGCGAGCTTCATCAAAACCGAATATATCGCTGACGGTCTTGAGATAATCGAGTTCGGCCTCGTGGATCAGTCCGTCGGCGGCAGCGATCTGGAACAGCGCGTCGAGCACGTGCTCGAGCATCTCCGGCGTATCAGCGAACCAACGCCTAACCTTGCGGGCATAGGATTCATAGCCCGCGACATCCTGCTGGGCGAGGTCGAACAGCTTCTCAATCTGCTGGAACTGGTCGGGTGGTACATCGACCAGACTATGGAAGGCCCGCACTTCAGTCGCCGTCACCACGCCGTCGGCCACGGCCATCTTGGCGCTCAGACCGACCAGCGCGATGGTGAAGGCCGCCTCGCGTCCGCCCGGCAGCCAGTTGTCGGGATCGAGCGCATTGGCCAGCGACCCGGCAAGCCCGGTACGCCGGGAAAACGATCCAACCAGTTCACCAATCGATTGCCAGATCGCCATAGCGTCCTCGCGCTGGTTCTGGAGCGGCAACCGGACTCACTCCGATCGCCTGCCATTGACGGCGCGCACAATGTCCATAGACAGGCAAAAAGGCAAATCAGGCGCGAGCACCTGCCGCCTCACCGTGAGACTTCTATCGCCCCGGCCCCGTCGCGGTACTTGTCGGCGGGGTGTTGACCCAATCGCCGAAGAAAATGGCATTGTCAGGACGGATCTCCGGCACGGGTTCGGGCGGCACGAGCGTCGTCCGCGCAACCGGCGGAGACAGGCGCCGGAGCGCCGGAGCCGGATAGGGAATGGTCTCGGGCGCAACCGATACGGGCGTCGAGAAAGTCAGCGGCGCCGTGGCAACGGCGGAAAGATCGTCATCCGGCGCAGCGTCGGCGTGGTCGCCGACAGGCCGGCTGGCGGTACGCAGGCCGATATCGGTGGATGCATCGGACGTCGCCGCGGCATCGGGCGCAACCACCGTATCCGGTGACGAGAACAGCACATCGCGCACCCGCGCCGCAATCGCCGAGGAGACTGTATCCGCGCTCGCCGTGGTGGTCGGCTCGGGCTCGGGTGCCGGTTCGGTTGCGTCGGCGCCGGTCGCAACTTCGGTCGTAACATCGGCGATGACCGCATCGATATCGAGCGTGCCGAGCTCGGTCGGCTCCGCCGGTGCGAATGTGTCGTCGATGGTGATGATCGAAGGCGACGGCGCAGCCGGTGGTGTTTCGCTCGCAGTACCGTCCGGAGCGCTTGCCAGAAGCGTCACGCTCGGCAGGCTGTCGTTTTCGCCGGCATCACTTGCCTCGGCCACATCCTGCGGCAGCGGGCCAAAAGCCGAGGTGTTCGGATCGGTGTCGATGGGAGCTGAACCGGATTGCCAGGAAAGGCCGGTGTCGCCGCCTTCGGGCATCGCCGCGACGCCGGCAGTACCGCTGTCGCTGCGGCTGAGCATGTCGAAGCCGGGAATTCCAACAATGAGCAAAAGCGCACCCCATGCCAGTGCGCCCGAGAGCCGTCTGTCCATCGGCCACCTTCACGGTCCTTGCGCCCCCGCGCCCGTTACTCATCGGGCGCGAACGTGGCGGCAATGTGGTTTGCCGGGCGCCCTTCCGGGAAAACCAGGAGCCAAATCGCCATCCCGGGACTACGGCCTGCCGGAAAACGTCCCGCTATACGCCCTGCGCCGTCATGCGGCCGGCCAGCGGCAGGATGAGATTGGCTCGGTTGAGGGTGAAGACATGGAAAGTGTCGACACCATTGGCATGGAGATCGTCGATCTGGCGGTCGAGAAACTCGGTGGCAATCTCGGCATGGGCCGGCTCGGTGGTCTCGACGCCGTCGAACCGCACCCTGAGCGCGTTCGGTATCGAGGCGCCGCAGCGCGCGGCGAAGTTCGAGACCTGCTTGAACGAGTGGATGGGCTGGATGCCGGGGATGATCGGCGCGGTGATGCCCGCCGCCATGGCGCGATCGCGCAGGCGGTAGAAATCGGCATTGTCGAAGAACATCTGGGTGATGGCCCGACGGGCACCGGCATCGACCTTGCGCTTGAGATTGTCGATCTCGGCGTCCCAGTCCGGGCTTTGCGGGTGCTTTTCGGCATAGGCGGCGACCGAGACGTCGAAATCGCCGAGCGCCATGATGCCGTCGACCAGGTCGATGGCGCTGCGATAGCCCTCGGGATGGGGCACGAAAGGAGCGCCGACCCCCTCGGGCGGATCGCCCCTCAGCGCCACGATGCGCGTCACGCCGGCATCGCGATAGCCGCGGACGACCGCGTCGATCTCTTCGCGGCTGGCGCCGACGCAGGTCAGGTGTGCGGCGGCAGTGATGCCGGTCTCATTGGTGATCTTGGAGACGAGCCGCAGGGTCCGTTCGCGCGTCGACCCGCCGGCGCCATAGGTCACCGAGACGAAATTGGGGTTGAGCGGCGCCAGCCGGTGCAGCGTGCCCCAGAAGCGGTCTTCGGCATCGTCGGTCTTGGGGGGGAAGAACTCGAAGCTGAAATGGACCAGGGATGCGGGTTCGGTCATGACTGGAGCTCCTCCATCTTGGTGTTGGTTCTGGACGGAACCAGTGCGTAAAGGCACACGGTCAGCCCGTCCGGCGTGGCGCGGTTGGCAAATTCACGCGAGGCGGCGATTTCGAGGCCGGCCTCCTCGGCCCAGACCTGCATCTGTGCTCGCGACAGGCCGAGCCGGCGATGGGCGTGATCGATCCGCAAAGCCTCGCGGCCGTGCGGCGCGAAATCGACGATGAGAACCTGCCCGTTCCTGGTGAGCATGTTCGCGGCATTCTCGATAACGACACCCGGCTCTTCGAGATAGTGCAGCACCTGGTGCAGGATGACGAGGTCGGCGCCCTCCCCGGCATCGATCGGATCAGCGATATCGGCCTGGCGCACCTGGGCGTGTCCGACACCGGCTTCCGAAAGCTTGGAGCGGGCCACCGCAATCATCTCGCGGCTCGAATCGATGCCGAGCCCGTAGCGATAGTGCGGCGCCAGCAGTTCCAGCATGCGTCCGGTACCAGTGCCGAGATCGACCACCTTATCGAGCTTGCGTTCCTGCGCCATCTCCAGGATCGCTGCCTCGATCTCGGTTTCCGGTACGTGCAGGCTCCTGACCGCGTCCCAGTCCTTGGCGATGGTGGCAAAATAGGCGGCGGCGCGGGCCGCATGGGCGGCGCGGATGGCCATCAGTTTGTTGCGGTCATTGATCACGACCGGGTCATCTTCGTCGAGCCGCGCCAGCATGGCGCGGGCCAGGGCCTCGCTCGAATTGCCGTCGTTGAGCCGGTAATAGGCCCAGGCGCCCTCGGCGTGGCGTTCGGCCAGCCCGGCGTCGGCGAGGAGCTTGAGATGCCGCGACACGCGCGGCTGGCTCTGGCCGAGAATATCGGTGACGTCCTTTACCGAGAGCTCGCCCTCGGCCAGAAGAGCCAGCATCCTGAGCCGTGTCGGTTCGCTCGCCGCCTTGAGCGTCGCTATCAGTTCGCCGAGCCGCGCCATGCACTTCCCTCACTAGACATAAAGATATCTTTATATCTATTTCGACGTCGGGGTCCAGAGGAAAGCGCGCCTGTATTGCCGGCATTCCGGCACGGCCCTGACACGCATCCGGCACATGTTTCTGCCGGCGGCACCTTCAAATGAAAAAGGCCGGCGGGTCGCCGGCCTTTTCGAAAATCCATGCGTGTCGCATCAGGCTTCGGCGGCGTGGACCGAGGTCTTCTTGCGGAAGGCGTGGGCACGCCACAGCCGGAAGATGCCGCGGGCCTCGTCTGAACTCAGAGCCTCGTAGCGCTGCAGCACGTTGTCGAGTTCTTCCTTGCTCGGTGCGTCGCGCCACGGCAGTGCGGCAAAGACCGAGGGAACAAGTTCGGGATCCATGCCCATCGCCCTCAGGGAAATGGTCACGGCCACGTAATCCTGGGTCGACAGCCACTTCAGCAGCACTTCGGCCGGAACATTGAGCATCATGGTCAGGCTCGAGGCGACATGATGTCCGTAGCCGAACCGGGCGAAGCGGGCCAGCGTACGCATGTCGATCTGTTCGCGATCGGAGAGCGCCTTGACCTGGTTCCAGGCCAGTCGCCATTCCTGCGCCGAGAAGCCGGCGCGGTTCTTGATCCGGCCATAGGCGATCGCCTTGGCGTTCGACATGGCGTTCTCGTCGGGCACCTTGGCCTTGAGACCGAGGTTGTCGAGCACGCGCTGGCCGGCGGTTCCGATGGCGGAGCCAACCTTGCCCCAGTCGACATCGGCGCGACCGCGCAGCGTCTTGGCCATCTCGCCGTCATTGGCAGCCCGTTCGACCATCTTGCCGATGGCATAGGTGCCCAGATGCGCCGACTCGTTCTTGACCAGACGGTCCATCGAGTCCTTGCCGCCGTGTTCGGCAATGGCGTCGCCGACCCGTTCGCCGACGAAGTTGCGACCCGCGATGGCGACACGATGGTCTTCGCTGGACGAGGAGACGATATCGATCAGGTCGTCGTCACTGAGGACCTTGGAGAATTCGAGCAGCGGCCGCGCCACCTCGATCTCGTCTCGGGCCAGCTTGACCACAACGCCGCCCGGGGCGCGATCGAGCGGTGACAATATCTTGGCGACATGGGCACGCGCTTCGGTTTCAACCAGATC
The DNA here is from genome assembly GCA_963675235.2 of Devosiaceae bacterium. Lineage (GTDB taxonomy): Bacteria > Pseudomonadota > Alphaproteobacteria > Rhizobiales > Devosiaceae > JAHJQZ01. The sequence continues at coordinate 156,734 of CAXXFU010000005.1, forward strand.
AGCCAACTGGCACAGCACTGTGTCGTACTGGGCTACCTGTTGATCGTCACAGCGCTCCGAAGTGATAGAAAACAGCGCCGCCATGTTGCGGAACAACTGATCGGTTTCGGTTGCACTCGCTTCGCCCTGCAGCACGCGAAATGAGGAAAACGCGTTGGGCACGGAAGCGACATCAGACATTAGAATTCTCCACGGCTTTTGCCTGCTTGCACCGTGGCATACGTGTTTGCACCCTCCGTAAAATGGAAGGATCAAGTTTAGATAAAATACCGTCTATCCGGAATGTGTCCAAGGGCGTCGGGATTTAGGGCCGGGCAAGCCGTGCCTGACGTGCGTGCATCAGGGAATCCGCGCTGAACACTGCCAGAGACAGCCAGATCAGGGCAAAACTGACGAGCTGATTGACGTTCATCGGCTCGCCGAAAACGAATATCGCCAGAATGAAATGGCCGGACGGCGCCAGGTACTGGAACATGCCGATAGTCGCCAGCTTAAGGCGCTTGGACGCATAGGCGAAAAGAATGAGTGCGATCGAGGTCGCCGGACCGGTGAACACCAGCCAGCCGAGCAACCACATGTCGGTGAGCGCACCCGGCCCTTCGGTGACGACCGAATAGACCAGGTAGCCGAGCGCGACGGGTAGCAGCACCATGGTCTCGACGAACAGGCCGGGCACGGAGCCGACATTCGCCGTCTTTCTGAAGTAGCCGTAAAAGCCGAAGGAGAATGCCAGGCCAAGGCTGACAAGCGGCAATCCGGAAATACCGGTGGCCAGGATGCCGACGGCAACAAGGGCGATGATCAGCGCCAGGGCATGGCCGCGGCTCAGCCGCTCGCCGAGCAGCGCCATGCCGATGGCGACCGATACCAGCGGGTTGATGTAGTAGCCGAAGCTGATCTCGAGCACGAGTTTGTTGTGCACCGCCCAAACGAAGATCAGCCAGTTTGCCGACAGCAGCAGCGCCGAGATCACCATCGAGCGCATCGTCCTGGGATCGAGCAGCGCCGCCTTGACCTCATTGAGCCGCTTGCGATGCCACAGCAGCGCACCGACCAGCACGAACGACCAGATGATGCGGTGGACGATGATCAACAGCGGCGCAACCGAGTCGAGGAGGCGGAACAGCAGCGGGAACAATCCCCACATGCCGTATGCGCCAAGCGCGGCCAGCCCGCCGTTCCGCCTGTCCTTGCCGTCGATAACTGGAAGTTCCCGTGCCATCTCGCACTCCGAATTGCCGGAAGTGAGTGACAGCAAATGCCGCGGCCCGCAAGTCGGGGCTTGCAGGAATGCCGATCAGCCGCAGGAATCGGGACACAGTCGCCCGACATCCGCCGGTCTTGCAAAGCAGGGCTGCGCAACCACGTATTATGTCAGTGCTAGCGTAGGAGAGACGAGATGAAGAAAACCATCACGTGGATCGTCGTGGCCGACGGCACGCAAGCCCATGTCTTCGAGAGCCGCGGACCAGGCAAGAGGCTGACGATCGTCAGCGACCTCGACTGGTCCATTCCGCCAATGCAGAGCCAGGACATCGGCTCGGACCGCCCCGGCCGCACTTTTGCCTCGAGCGGCACCCATCGCAGCGCCAAGGTGCCGAGTTCGGATCCGGCAAAACACCGCGAGGACGAATTCGTGCGCGAATTCGCCGACGCGCTTGACCGCAAGGCCCAGCAAGGCGCCTTCGACCGGCTGATCATCGCTGCCGCGCCGGCGGCGCTCGGCACATTGCGCAAGTCGCTGTCCGATCACGTCCGCGGGCACATCGTCGCCGAACTCGACAAGGACCTGACCAATGTTCCGACGCCGAAGCTCGGCAAGCATTTCAAGGACGTCCTCGCCGCCTGACGGCAACATCAGGCCGGCGTCAGCCGCAGCAATGCGCTGCCGTGAGCCGGCAATGTCATCGTGATCTTGCCCGTTGCCGGGCCGAGATCCTCACCGGACCAGAGGTCGCGCATGACGCCGACCTTGACCAGCCGCAGTCGGGCGAGCGGGAAGCGCACCTGTTTTTCGGCATCGGTGACGTTGAACATGGCCAGATAGTAGTCGCCGCCCATGGGCTCCCGCGCCGACCAGAATCGCGCGCCGTCGAGCTCGAAATGCGGCTGGTTGTCGGTGCTGAGTTGGTCGACCGCCAGCACGTCGCGATTGGTCAGGAGCCTCAGCGTTTCGGCATCGAGATGCCGGAGATCGCCGCCCATGATCAGGGGCGAGCGGGTAATGGCCCACAGCGTCATCAACGTCTGCTGCTCGTCCGGCGTGAATGCCGTGTCGCGCTCGCCGAGCGCCAGCCGCCCGAGCGGCAGCATGTCCGGGTCGGGCCAAGCGCCGGGACGGCGGTAGGGATTCCAGTTCTCGAGCCGGGTGAACTGCGGTTCGAGAAGATCCCAGTCGTCCCACAGGTCGTCGCTGATCCGCCACATCTCGGCATGCTTTCGCACGTGATCGCCACGGCTGACCGGCGTTTCGCCCGGCGACAGCGACAGGATCATCGGTCGGCCGGTCTTGGCGATGGCCTTGTGCACCGCCTCGATCTCGGCGGCATGAGCGTCATACGGACGGCTCATGTCGTCAAGCTTGATGAAGTCGACGCCCCAGCTCGCATAAAGGGCGAAGATCGAGTCGTAATAGGCCTGCGCGCCGGGCTTTTTCATGTCGAGACCGAACATGTCCGGGTTCCACGAGCACACGGATTCGGTGTCGGCGATATCGGCGGCACGCGCCGAAGCGCCCAAAACCGGCAGGTCTAGCTCGACCGCCCGGCGGGGAATGCCGCGCATGATGTGGATGCCGAACTTGAGCCCGAGCGCATGGACATTGGCCGCGATCTCGGCAAAACCCTTGCCATTGGCCGCCGAAGGGAACCGGTTGGTCGCCGGAATGCAGCGTCCCCAATTGTCGAGCGTGGTCTTCGGGGTTTTCGAGTATTCGTAGCTGGCGGCGCCCGGCTCGTACCACTGGATATCGATGGTGAAGACGTCATAGCCGAACGGCAGCAGCTTTTCGGACATGATCGCCGCCGTTTCGAGCGCCTGCGCCTCGGTGATCGTGGTGGCGAAACTGTTCCATGAATTCCACCCCATCGGCGGGGTCGGCGCCAGGGTCTGGCTCATCGCTGCTCCTCCTCGAGGCGCCGCGGCGGTTCGAGCCGCCCATGCGCCACCCCGAACCTAGCGCGCGACAAGCCCCCTCGTCGTTCCGGTATCCTGATCGATTTTTCCGGGTTCTTCGGATGGTTTCAGCGCGCAACCCTGCCCTCGACAAGGCAAAGCAGCAGGAGGCATCCGGCAAAACCCAGCACCAGCAGGGAATTGCCGAAAACGGACCAACCAAGGCCGAATCCCTTGATCGCTGTCATCAGATTCTCGAAGCGCAGCAATCCGGTAAGGAAAACGCTGGAATACGAGATGAAATCACCGATGACCGGCAGCCGGCTCAGCGAGCCGAAACAGACCGAGGGCCGAGTGAGAATGGCAACCAGCGCCAAAATGCCGGCCCCGCGTTCGAACAAGCGGCCACGCGCCGACAGCTCTGCACCGCCGCGGAGCACCAGAAAGCCTGCAAGCACCAGGCCAAGGATCAGGAGTTCGCCCCAGTCGCCGGGCCGCAGCGGATTGTTGGGCGAGAAATAGTCGCCGGCACCAAAGCGCAGCAGTGGCTCACACGCCGTCAGCAGCAAGAACAGCGCCACACCCCAGGGCAGCTTCATCCCCGCGTTCCATGCGCGCATGCCGACGATGACGGGCAGTGCGTAAACGCAAAGGGCGACGAAGATCGACATCTGCGTCATCCGCGAAAACAGCACGCCATCGACAGAATAGGCCGGCAGGGTGATGCGGAGGACGAGAAGTATGCCCGCGAGCGCGGCAAGCGAAACGAGATAGAGCCGAGATGTCATCCGCGCGTCCCTTCATGACAAGCGCTCGATTTGCTGAGCTTGGCAGGAAGGGATTGCGAAGGGGTTGATGGCTGGGGTCGATCCCGGTCAGCCGTGTGTCGCCGATGACAGCCGCAGCTCCTCGTCGTCTTCTTCCGGAACGACATCGGGACAGGGCGCATCCGCCTGTTTGAGGGCGCGCGTCAGTTTGCCGAACAAGTTCGGATGATAGCGCCTGGAACCAGGACGGTTGTTGACCGTGGTGTGAAACCAGCCCGATTCCGGGCATTGTCGGACGGTTTAGGCAGGGAGCGAGCGAGGCCGTCATTGCCTTTGTTGGTCCTTTGGTGGTAAGTCTTTTTGCATGATCAAAGCGGCTGATATTGTTGCGCATTTCGGCATGCAGGACAGAAAACTCCTGCCGGGCCGCTTTTTCATGGCTTTGAGCGGCGCCGTTCTCACGCGCCTATCATAATCCTCAGGCGGGCGTTCGCCCGCGATTTTCCGTTTTTGAAATTGTTTGACGGATGAGCAAGGCAATGCCTGCTCGTTCGCGGAATTGAATGAGGATTCCATGCCCGTTTGGGTTGCCATAACAATCACCGCCGCCTTTTTGCAAAACATACGCTCGGTGCTGCAAAAGCACCTGAAGGGCGCCATGGGCACCACGGGGGCAACCTTTGTGCGCTTTGCCTTTGGAGTGCCTTTCGCCTTCATTTTTCTCATTGGCTATATGAGCCTCACCGGCAAGGCGCTGCCAGAATCATCGACGCCGTTTCTCATCTGGATGGTGGTGGCAGCACTGTCGCAGATTTTTGCGCAGGCGCTTCTGGTCCAAATGTTCTCGTTCCGCAATTTCGCGGTGGGGACAGCCTATTCGCGGACGGAACCGGCGCAGGCGGCGCTGTTTGCGCTGTTGTTCCTGGGCGAGACCATTCGTCTGGCGGCGGTCGTTGCCATTCTCATTGCGGTTGCCGGTGTCATGCTGATTTCGGTGGCGCGGACACCGTTTTCCATGCGGTCGCTTTTGGCCTCGACATTCAGTCGCTCGTCGATGATCGGGCTGACCTCGGGCGCGCTGTTCGGTGTGGCAGCGGTTGGCTATCGCTCCGCATCGCTGGCGCTCGTGCCGGGATTGGACGCGCCGGATTTCGTTCTTCAGGCGAGTTTTGCGCTTGCCTGCGCCATTTCATTTCAGACCATCGTAATGGCGATCTGGATTGCCCTGCGCGAGCCGCATGAATTCGGCAATGTGGCGCGGGCGTGGAAACCATCGCTTGCTACCGGCTTTGTCGGTGCCTCTGCATCCTTTGCCTGGTTCATGGCGATGACATTGCAGAAGTCGGCAATCGTGAAGGCGCTGGCGCAGGTGGAAATGCTTTTTACTTTCGCAAGTTCTGTGCTGATCTTCAAAGAAAGAATCAACCGGCTTGAAGTGGCAGGCTGCGGTTTGATCGTGGCTGGAATTCTGGTCCTGCTGCTGTCTTAGCGGAAGGGCGCATCGCGCCCGGGCAAGGCGACGCGTGAAGCGCTCGGTGTCGAAGAGCGACTGACGGAAACGGCGCTAGAGGAAGCTCGGCTCGTCGTCGTCATCGCCAGGTGGCGTACCCGGCCCCGGCGCACCGGCCTGATCGAGACCGCGGGCAAGCTTCCTGAACAGGTTGGCGTGGTAGCGCTTGGAACCCGGCTCGTTGTTGACCGTCGTGTGGAACCAGTCCGATCCGGGCACCGTCAGATGGATGTGGCCCGTTTCGGCATTGTACCAGATGCCGACCCGCGCATAGACCGTGTGCCCGCCCTTCTCGCTGCGCTCAAACGGGTTTTGCATCGGCCCCTCCCCCTTGGCTTGCTGAGAGGCATCATAGGCGGGTGCGCGAGATTGTCGAAGGGCTTGGGTCTTTTTGCGCGCAGGAGGCGCATGCAACCACGTCGTCATTCCCGCGAAAGCGGGAATCCAGTGCAAGGCGTCGGCCGAGCGTCTGAGTCACGTCGCGCGCAGGACTGCGCGCAGCTGGATCCCCGGGTCAGGCCCGGGGATGACGATGTGGATGGAAAGCGTCTCCCAGCCTCAGCCCCTCACCGCGTCAGCGGCTTGTACTTCATGCGGTGATGATTGACTGAATCCGCCCCCAGCCGCTTGATCTTGTCCTTCTCGTAATCCTCGAAATTGCCCTCGAACCACTCCACATGGCTGTCGCCCTCGAAGGCGAGCATGTGGGTGGCGAGGCGGTCGAGGAACATGCGGTCGTGGCTGATGATCACGGCGCAGCCGGCGAATTCCTCCAGCGCCTCTTCGAGCGCGGCGAGGGTTTCTGTGTCGAGGTCGTTGGTCGGTTCGTCGAGGAGGAGGACATTGGCGCCCGATTTCAGCATCTTGGCCAGATGCACGCGGTTGCGTTGGCCGCCTGACAGCGAGCCAACCTTCTGCTGCTGGTCGCCGCCCTTGAAGTTGAAGGCCGAGGTGTAGGCGCGCGAGTTCATCTCGCGCTTGCCGAGGTAGAAGATTTCGTTGCCGCCGGAGATCTCCTCCCACACCGTCTTGTTCGGGTCGAGGTCGTCGCGCGACTGGTCGACATAGCCGAGATGGACATTGTCGGCGGTCTCGATGCTGCCGCTATCGGGCGTTTCCTGGCCGGTCAGCATGCGGAACAGCGTCGTCTTGCCGGCACCGTTGGGGCCGATGATGCCGACGATGCCGCCCGGCGGCAGCTTGAAGCTCAGATTGTCGATCAGCAACCGGTCGCCGAAGCCCTTGGAGACGCCGTCGACGGAGATGACGTTCTGGCCGAGCCGTTCGCCCGGCGGAATGATGATCTGCGCCGTCGCGGATTTGGTGCGCTCCTCGTTGACCTTGACCAGTTCGTCATAGGCCCGGATGCGCGCCTTGGACTTGGACTGGCGCGCCTGCGGGCTCATGCCCATCCACTCCTGCTCACGCTGCAACACCTTGAGGCGAGCTTCGTCCTCGCGCTGCTCCTGGGCGTAGCGCTTGGCCTTCTGGCTCAGATAGGCGGTGTAATTGCCTTCGTAGGGGATGCCCCTGCCCCGGTCGAGCTCAAGAATCCAGCCGGTGACGTTGTCGAGGAAGTAGCGGTCATGGGTGATGATCAGCACCGCGCCCGGATATTCGCGCAGATGCTTTTCGAGCCAGGCCGTGGTCTCGGCGTCGAGATGGTTGGTCGGTTCGTCGAGCAGCAACAGGTCCGGCTCGTCGAGCAGCAGACGGCAGAGCGCCACGCGGCGCTTTTCACCGCCCGACAGCGTGTCGACGGCCGAGTCCGAGGGCGGACAGCCAAGCGCGTCCATGGCCATCTCGACCTTGGACTCGAGGTCCCACAGATCCTGTGAATCGATCTGGTCCTGAAGCTTTGCCGCCTCGTCCGCCGTCTCGTCGGAATAGTCCATCATCAATTCGTTGTAGCGATCGAGAATGGCCTGCTTGCCGGCGACCCCGAGCATGACATTGCCCTTGACGTCGAGTGCGGGATCGAGCTGCGGCTCCTGCGGCAGGTAGCCAACCCTGGCGCCATCGGCGACCCAGGCCTCGCCGAGAAACTCTTTCTCGATCCCGGCCATGATCTTGAGCAAGGTCGATTTGCCGGCGCCGTTCGGGCCGAGCACGCCGATCTTGGCGTCCGGGTAAAAGCTCAGGTTGATGTTTTCCAGCACCTTCTTGCCGCCCGAATAGGACTTGGTCAGCTGGTGCATGTGATAGATGAATTGACGCGCCATTGCCGCTGCCGCTCCGTGGAAAAAACTGTAGGGAAGTGGGCCACTCACATAGTGGATGCGGCATCCCGAAGCAAGGCGATCCGCAAATGAATGGAGCTCAAGCCGCCGCGTGCCAGCGCTTCAGCGCCCAAAGGGCGTTGAGCGTTATCCATTTGCTGGGCTGGCCGAGCTGTTCTACCTTCACGCCCATGCTCTTGTTGTAGCTGTTCTCGAGGAGCCAGCGGCCGTCTTCGCGCCTCAGCGCCTCGACAAGCGCGACCGCTTCCGCCATCCGCTCGTCCCTGTGACCGAGATCGAGCAACAGGTTGAGAACTTCGAGCACGTCCGTCTGGTACATCAGCGGAAAGCCGAATTTCTTCCAGCCCGGCTTCGACAGTTTCCCAAGGTCGTGGCTGCGCTTGTGAATGTGATGAATAAGCATGAACTCGGCGGCCCTGCCGAGGCAGTCGCTGACTTCCCGCGAGCGCCCGGACTGCGGAATCTCGGCCAGCGCCTTGATCGCCTTGACCACGCCCAAGTGGCAGGAATGCCGGCCCCAGCACATCTGGTAGCGGTCGTAGGGCCAGCCTTTCGGGGCCTCGACATCGCCGTCGTCGAAGCGCTGATAGGTGGTGATCCAGTCGATTCCGGCCTTGACCCGCGCGTCCTCGCAGCCGAGCCGCAGCAGCGCCCAGACCATGTTGCCGGTCAGACAGGGTATGACGACGGACGGTTGGCCGCCATTGCGGCCGCCTTCGGCCGAAAACCCGCCATGCGTGCGGTCGAGCGACACATCGAGGATGAACGAGCAGGCCTTCCGGATGCGCGGATCGCTTCCGTCGGCGCCGAGCTCGGCCAGCACCAGCAATTGCCAGACCGTGCCCCTGTACTTGCCGGTGTAGAACTGCTCGGGCTTCAGCCAGTGCCCGTCCGGCTGTTGCTTGCGGAGTATGGCGCTGACCGGCGGCATCTGCATGATCGCCGCCCGCGCCTCCTGCACCTCGGCATCGCTGGCGGGCCGGCCTTCGAGCCGCGTCAGCGTTGCGCTGCGCACTGCCGGATCATCTTTTTCCAGCAGCCAGTTGAGGATGTCGGTATCCACTGCAAACGGCGCGACCATGAGACCCCTCCCTCGCCCGATGCTCCAGATGGAGCAAACCAAGCACAGGATGGCGGCCGTCGCCGCTTGCACTTTGTCGCATTGCCAGTCAGCGAGAGCGCCCTACCCGCCCATCAGGTTGGAGCGGTGGGCCCAGCCGGTCATGCGCTTCTCGATGAAGGCCATCAGCGCGTACATGGCGATGCCTTCGACGGCGAGCATGATCAGGCCGGCAAAGACCAGCGGCACGTTGAACTGGCTCTGGGCGCCGCTCATCATGTAGCCGAGCCCGGAATTGGCGGCGACCGTCTCGGAGATCACCGAGCCGACGAAGGCCAGGGTGATGGCGACCTTCAACGAGCCGAAGAAATAGGGCATGGAGCGCGGGATGCCGACCTTGACCATGATGTCGAGCTTCTTGGCCCCGAGCGCGCGCAAGACGTCCTCCATCTCCGGCTCGATGGTGGCAAGGCCGGTGGCGACATTGACGACGATGGGGAAGAAGGCGATCAGGAAGGCGGTCAGAACCGCCGGAATGGTGCCGATGCCGAACCAGATGACCAGGATCGGCACCACGGCGACCTTCGGAATGGCATTGAACCCGACCATCAGCGGATACAGGCCGGCATAGATCTGACGCGACCAGCCGACGAGCAGGCCGAGCGCCAGCCCGCCGATGACCGCCAGCAGGAAGCCGAGCGAGGTCGTGTACAGCGTCTGGAGGGAATTCTTCCAGATCGGCGACCAGTACTTGACGATGGCGACGAAAATGTCGGTCGGCGCCGGCAGGATGAAGATCGGAATGGAAGACAGGCGCACGCCCACTTCCCAGAAGACGAACAGACCGATTGTGTAGATCCACGGCGCCAGGCGAAGCCAGTTGATTTTGCTGTTCATGCCGCGGCGCTCCGGGCTTCGGCGATCTCGCCGCGCAATTCGTGAACCTTGTCGGTGAAGGGCAGCGTGTACATGATCTCGAGGTCGCGCGGCCGCTCAAAGGCGATGTCGTGGGTGTTGAGGATGCGACCCGGCCTGGCGCTCATGACGAAAACCTTGTCGGCCAGAAACACCGCTTCGCGCAAATCGTGGGTGACCAGGACAACGGTGATCTGCTGCTCGGCATGAAGATCGCGGATGACTTGCCAGAGTTCCTCGCGGGTGAAGGCATCGAGCGCCCCGAACGGTTCGTCGAGCATCAGGAGCTCGGGCTCATGGATCAGCGCCCGGCACAGGTTGGCGCGCTGCTGCATGCCGCCCGAGAGCTGCCAGGGAAACTTGTCGCCGAAGCCCTTGAGGCCGACGACTTCGAGCAGGTGTTCGGCCTTGGCGACATATTCGGCCTTGTGGCGCCGCAAGCGCTTGCGATGCTTGTCGACAATTTCAAGCGGCAACAGGATGTTGTCGAGCGTCGTCCGCCACGGCAGCAACGTCGGGTTCTGGAAGGCCATGCCGACGATCGAAATCGGCTCGGTCACCTGCTGACCATGGACAATGACATAGCCCTGTTGCGGCACGTGCAGGCCGGTGACGAGCTTCATCAGCGTGGACTTGCCACAACCGGATGGCCCGACCACGGCGGAGAACGAGCCCTTTTGCACGACCATGTCGAGACCGGAGACTGCGAGCGTTCCGTCGGCGCCGCCATAGCGCATATCGACATTCTGGATTTCGACGAGCGGATGCATGCCTGCCCCCAAATGCAGCCTGATCAAAAAAAGGGGCCGGACCCGTGACGGATCCGACCCCACCCCCGTAATTTAGGGAAGCATGCGCTCTTCGGCCGGCGGCAGATAGCTGGCGTCGAAAACGTCGGCGGCCTTGATCTTGCCGGAAAGTCCCATCGAGGTTTCGAGCTGGGTGAGGCTTGAAGCCAGACGATCCATGTCGACGCCGCCGAGGCCATTGGCCTCGGTGTAGGCGGTGACGATGTTCATGTCGTTGGCCATGGTGAGGCGCTCGAGCTCGATCGCCGGATCGAGGATTTCGTTGCGCTTGAGGACGGCGGCGACACCGGCCTCCGGATCGGCGACGGCGGCGATGAAGCCCTTGGTCAGGGCCTTGAGCACGCCCTTGACCGTGTCCGGGTTCTCGGCGGCGAAATCGGTGTTGACCAGGATGGCGTTGCCATAAAGATCGAGGCCGTTCTCGGCCATCATGATCGGCACGATGTCCTCGTCGGCCACGCCCTGCGCCTTGAGGTTGAGGATCACCGAGAAGGCGAAGCCGAAGACAGCATCGACGTCACCCTTGGCGAGCATCGGCTCGCGCACCGGAAAGCCGATGGATTCGATGGTGATGTCGGAAGTGTCGATGCCGGCGGCATCGACGAAGGCCGGCCACTGGGCAAAGGCGCCATCGGGCGGCGGCGCGCCGAGCGTCTTGCCTTCGAGCGATTTCGGATCATCGGTGATGCCGAGCGAGGAACGCCCGACAACGGCGAAGGTCGGCGTGTCGTAGATCATCATCACGGCCTTGACCTTGGCGGCGGGGTCGCTGTCGAGGATCTTGGCCAGCGAGTTGATGTCGCCGAAGCCCATGTCATAGGTGCCGGTGGCGACTGTGGGAATGGTATTCACCGAACCATTGCCGGCGTCGATGCTCACATCGAGCCCTTCTTCGGCAAAATAGCCGTTGTCGATGGCGAGGAAGAAACCGGCGGCCGGGCCTTCGAACTTCCAGTCGAGCGCGAACTTGACGGGCATGAGGTCCTGGGCCAGCGCCGGGGCGGAGAAGGAAACCACCGCGCCGGCGGCCAGTACAAGAGAAGAGAACGTCCTGCGTGTCAGCATGTTGTATCGCACCTTTTTGCTACAGCTGCGGACACAAAAACCGGGCTCTTCGGTTGATGCAAGCGGAAAATGCAGCATTTGTGAGCAAATTCTGCATTTGCCTATTTTTTTGCCATTGTGCTTTGACCGTTTGGTCAATTTTTTGGCAGAAGTCCAGAAAATCAGGATGTTACAGCCCGTTCGATCCACACGGGCACGGACTTGAAGGCCGGCGTCCTGCTGCGGGAATCAACCTCGGTGCCGACGAGAACATTGGCCTCGGGGAAATAGGCCAGCGCCGAACCGCGCGGCAGATCGAAGGCGACAACCGTCGCCCCTGTCATGCGGCCATGGGCCGAACACACATCGACAACCTGACCGTCGACCAGGCCGAACCCGGCAATGTCCCCGGCGCTGAGAAAGACCGAACGCCGCCCTGCCCGGCGGCGATAGCTGTCGGTTTCCTCATACACGATGGTGTTGAACTGGCCCTCGCTGCGCATGGTGGCAAGCCTGAGCGTGGCGCGATCGGGCAAGGACAACTCCGGCAGCGGCGTCACGCGGAACTGCGCCTTGCCGCTCTCGCCGCCGAAATGTGGCTGGTGCAGCACACGCCCCTGGATGTGAAACTGTCGTTTGGCAACGTCGATATCCTTCAGCGCTGCCATGCCCCGCACGATGGCGCCAATGGCTTCGCGCGTCGTCGCGTGCTGCTTGAAGACGGAGAAATCGAACCGGGCTTCCGGCAACATGGCCGCTGCAAGATCGGCAATGATGTGGGTCTCGGGGCGGACGTTGGCGAGCCGGCGAATGCCGCCATCGCTGAGCCGGACATAGTTGAACATCGATTCCTGTGTCGTCGGCTGCCATTCCTCGTCGCGCGCCGTCACCGGCAGGATCAGCACCTCGCCATCGCCGAGCCCGTGTACGTGGCCGCGATTGAGCGTTGTCGTCAGGAAAACCTTGAGACCGATCGACGACATCGCCTTATCGGCAAAACCGGTGTCCGGCGTCGCCTCGAACAGGTTGCCACCCATGATCAGCGCCGCATCCATTTCGCCGCGCGCCGCGGCCGTCAGGCAGGCCAAGGTGTCGAGACCCTTTTCACGCGGCAAAACCTGGCCGTATTGCGCCTCGATCCGTTCGATCACGTCGGCGCTCAGCACCGGCTTGACCCCGATGGTGCCGATACCCTGGACATTGGAATGCCCGCGCAGCGGCAAGAGCCCGGCGTTCGGCTTGCCGATCATGCCGCGCATCAGCGCCAGATTGGCGATGGCCTCGACATTGGCGACGCCGTTGAGGTGGTGGGTGATGCCCATGCCCCAGGCGAACACGGCATTCGTCGCCTCCGCATAGGCACGGGCGACGCGCATGATGGCGTCGCGGGCAACGCCGGTCAGGTCGACGATCTCGTCCCACGTTGTTGCCGCGACGGCGGAACGCCATTCATCGAAGCCATGGCAATAGGCGTTGATGAAAGCGCCATCCTCGCCGCCGAGTTCGAGCACGCCCTTGGCGAGCCCTACCAACAAGGCGACGTCGCCGCCGATCTTCGGCTGCAAATAGTCCGAGGCAATCTCGGAGCCGCCGCCCAGCATCGAGCGAGGGCTTTTCGGCACTGCGAAACGGACGAGCCCGGGCTCTTTCGCCGGATTGATGACGATCACCTCGCCGCCGCGCTCGCGGCAGGCTTTCAGCATGTGGATGAAGCGCGGATGGTTTGAGGACGGATTGGCGCCAATGACGAAGATCATGTCGGCGCCGGTCAGGTCGGCCAGTTCCACCGTCGCCGTGCCCTTGCCGATGGTGGTGGCCAGCCCCTCGCTCGTCGCCTGATGACAGTAGTAGGAGCAGTTGTTGACATTGTTGGTGCCGAAGAACCGCGCCAGCAGTTGAAAGACGAAGCCGGCCTCGTTCGACGAGCGCCCGGAGGAATAGAAGAACATCCGCGACGGTTCGGTTTCGGCAAGGCCCGCACCGGCGTGGCCGAGCGCCCAGTCCCAGTCGACCGGCTCGAAATGCGTGCCGCTCTTTTTCTTGTACAGCGGCATGTCGAGCCGCCCCAGCCGCTCCATCTCGCGCCCGCTCAGTTCCCCGAGTTCGGCGATCGAATGGCTGAAGACGTCCACCGGAATGGCCGGCTGAATGTCGGTCGATTGCGCCTGCACCGACTTGTTGCACACCGAGGGGAACTCGCCGAGCTCGTTGGTCATGCCGCCGTTCTGGCCGCCCATGCCATAGGCGCAGGCCTTGCAGGTGTTCTTCGAGGTCAGCGCCTTGGCCGCCTTGCCGACGCCAATCCTGGACAGCGTTTCGAGCGCATAGAGCACCTTCTTGGCTCCGCCGCCCGTGATCTTGGACGCTTCAGCCGGCTTCAGCTCGTTCATGCGAAAATCTGCTCCCTCTTCCCCATGCGCGACATTCTGCCACACATTGGTTAGGTTTGCGCTGTACTGAGACACACGGGCCCGGTCAATCGGGCGTTTGCCCCATTGCCGCGACGCCGGGACCATATCCAGCAGGAGGGATTTTTGATGAAACGCAGTGCTAACGCCGTCTGGTCCGGCGATCTCAAGAATGGAGCGGGCACGTTCGGCGTCGCTTCCGGCGCCATTTCGAACCACCCCTACTCATTCAAGACCCGCTTCGAGAATGAAGACGGCAAGGCCGGCACCAATCCGGAAGAACTGATCGCCGCCGCTCATGCGTCGTGCTTTGCCATGCAATTGTCGGCTTTCCTGGCCGAAAAGGGGCATCCGGCCGAAAAGCTCGAAGTCGAGGCGCAGGTGACCCTTGTCCCCGGCACCGGCATCACCGGCAGTCATCTCGTGCTGGTCGGCCATGTGCCGGGCATCAGCGAAGCCGATTTCCAGACTGAAGCAGAACGCGCCAAGGACAATTGCCCGGTCTCCGGCGCGCTCGGCGCCATTACGCTCAGCCTCGAGGCAAAGCTCGCCTGAACCATCCACTGCGGCCGGTACGCTCATCACCCATCAATTGCCTGCGTTAGCCGCCAGAGATGGTGGCTGACGCTTTTGGTGGACGGAAGCGTCAGGCCGCATCGGCGAACCGGGTGAAGATTGAAGCGAACTCGTCCGATATCTCGACGAAAATATCGACCAGGGCCGGATCGAAATGGCGCCCGCGCTCGGACAGGATCAGTTCGATGGCATCGCCGTGGCGCATCGCCCGCTTGTACACCCGTTCGGACACCAGCGCGTCATAGACGTCGGCGATGGCCATCAGCCGGCCCGGAAGCGGGATCGCCGATCCCAACAAGCCTTGCGGGTAGCCGGTTCCGTTCCAGCGCTCGTGATGGGTGAAGGCAATCAGCTTGGCCATTTCGAAGAACGGCGTGGTCGTGCCCAGATGCTTTTCGGCCGAACTGATGATATTGCGCCCGAGTTCGGCATGCATGCGCATCTGCGCCATCTCTTCCTCGTTGAGCCGGCCGGGCTTCAGAAGGATGCGATCGGGAATGCCGACCTTGCCGATATCGTGCAGCGGCGCCGTCTTGAAGATCAGGTCGATGACGTCCCCGCTCAACTCGTCGGCATAGATGCCGCGTTCGAAGGCGGCATTGGCCAGTAGCCGGACATAGGCCTGGGTGCGGTAGATGTGGTTGCCGGTCTCGTTGTCACGCGTCTCCGCCAGCCCCCCCATGACCATGACAATGGCCTCGCGCGCCTTGACCGCTTCCTCGCGCGCCGCTTCGAGGTCCGCCATCAGCTGAAGATTGGTCATGGCCACCGCAGCCGAATTGGCGATGTGGCGCAAGATGGCGATTTGTTCGTCCGTCGGGCGGTAGTTCTCGGCCCAGTAGGCCCCGATGGCGCCGACCGGATCTTCCTGGCGCACCGGCATCATCGCCAGGCTCTTGACGAAGGTCGGGCGATAGGCGGCATGCGGAATGCGGTCGTCGAGATAGATGTCCTCGATCACCACCGGTTGCTGGTGCAGCATAGCCCAGCCGGAAATACAGCTGTCGAGCGGGAAACGCTGCCCTTTCCACAAGGGACTGATCGCATCCTCGTCGGCATAGAAGCAGCGATCACGGTCGCGGAGCACGAAGGTGATGCCATCGGCACCGACCAGCGCCCGCGCCTTGCTGCGCACGGCAGCGGTGATCTCGTCGAGCCCGCGCGCCATCGACAGCTCAAGTGTCAGCGACTCGAGACCGTGTTCAAAATGCTGGACTTGATCCGGAGCAGATATGGCGTTCATTGGCCAATCATCGGCTTGCGATGTAACCAAACCGATTCTTCCAGCCAAAGACTGTTAAATAAAGTTTGCCTAAAAGCGAATTTTACTCGATTTTTCACTTATCAAACAAAACAATATCCGGCCAAAACTCGAAGTCATTTCAGATACTACTTGTTTTCACTTACATGCGTTTGCATGCACGTAGCGCGTCTCGCCAGAAACGAGCCGGTTTAGGAGCACTGTCACATCATTGGCATCTTGATGGCGGCAGGCAGTGTCTGATCCGGCTCGAGTGCATTCGCATGATTTCGCTCTGGCGCTCAGCCCTCCCAGACATTCTCCAGGGTCCACTTGCCGATCGGCCAGCACTTTTGCCAGTGTCCGAGGCAGAACGCGATGAAGTCCGGGTCGCGGGCAATGCTATTGTCCCATTCGAGAGCGGCACTGAGAGACTCGTAGAGCAGCATCTCGGCACTCGCGCCGTCGGCAGTCATGCCGCGCGGTGGCGATTTGCGGCTGCGGCCGCCGATCTGGTACGGGCCCGAAGCCGCAACGCTGGCGATGATCGTCTTGATCTCTTCGGCAGTCCGCTGATCCGAGACGCGTTCGCGGAAGCGCTTCAGCATGTCCTTGGGGAACATGTACATGCCGGTGCCGACAATGATCGTCTCTGACGTCAGCCGCAGGAAGAAGCCCGGGCATTGCCAACCGCGCTTTTCGCCATGCCAGAACCAGATGTCGATATGGTCCTTGTAGGGCCGCTTGTCCCGGGAGAAGCGCACATCGCGATTGATGCGCGAAATCGAGCCGTTGATCTTCGGGGCGAAGCGCACGCCTGGGGAGATGTCGGTCAGTTGCGGCCCGATCGCGGTGACGAACGCGCGCGCCGCGGCGACGTAGTAGGAATCGTAGTCGGCGCGATGCTCCTCGAACCAGGCTTTGTCGTTGTGGGCGGAAAGCCCGAGAAGAAACTCAAAGGTCTGTTCGGGAAAGCCCGCAAAGACGCTGTCCGACATCTGTCCTGTCCTCCGTCCGGGCTGGGCCAAGCATTGCGCGAGACCGAAGCCTAGCGGTCATGCCGCGGCGGTGGAAGACACGTTTTGGCGATGCGAAGGATTACTGAATGGTCATGCAGGTGTCCGAAAGGTAACTGGCGCCGCCCCTGTCGCGCAGGCAGGGTTCCGTTGTCGAAGCCCCAGCCAAAAGGATCCCGATGATGAGACCGAATGCCCCCGCCGCCGTCTTTGCGGTGCTGATCGCGCCGAGCGTGCTTTCCCCTGCCAGCGCCTCGGCATACACCAGCCATAACGACCTCGACAAACGCCCGGTCGAGGCTATTGCCAGTGAACTCGGCGTTGCGCCCGAGATCTTCGTGACCTGCTTTTACGATGTTGTTCCGGATGGGGATTTCAGTCCCACCGGCGCCCAGCAACGCGCCAACAAGGCCGTCCTTCTGCCCTGCCTGCAAAAGGCCAATGCCAGCATCACCAATGACCGGCTCGATGCGGTGATGGACAAGTATCGCGGCCAGCATATCTGACACGGGTCGATGTCCGGGAGCCCTGCCCGGCGCGGCCTCAGGCGGCGTCGAGCACGGCGCGGATTTCGGACTCGGACTCGGTCTGCTGGACGACGACGCCGTACCAGCCCAGCCCGTCATATTCCTCGTAGCCGAGCGTCTTGGCGAAAGCGACGATATTGCCCTTGCCGTCATAATAGGCGCCACGGGCTTCGCCGTCGGCCGCGAGCCTGAAGGTCTGAAACATCAGCGACGGATCGGTCGTCGCGATGACGCGCATGTCGCCGTCGAGCAGCATGACCTTGGTCTTCTGCTTTACCGCCTCGGGAAGCGCGGCTTCGGTCTCGACGATGGTCGCGCCCTGATCCTGCCAGTCGAAATAGACGCCGAGCGTGCCCAGAAGCTCGCCATCGGCCTTGCCGCCGGCGCGCACGCCGGTGGCGTAGACCAGCACCTGCCGTTCGCCGTGATGGGCGCTCGGGCCGACATCGTCGACCACATAGTCGTCACCCGATTTGGTGGTGCGCGCCTGGCGGAACCATTTCTGTCCGGACATGTCGGCGCCGGTGAGGCTGCGGGCGAACTTGGGATTGGCGTTGGCGATGACGCGACCGCGCCCATCGGTCAGCACGAGATCGAGATAGACCGTGTAGTAGCGGCTGATGATGCCAAGCCGTTCCGCGGCAAAGTGGATCGAACTGGCTTCCGGCTCGGCCAATGCCTGCCACAGCGCCGTATCGGTCGCCCACCAGCGCACGTCGGCCGTCCGCTCATAGAGATTTCGGACAATGAGCTGCACCAGTGTCTGCGCCAGATCGGAGAGGCGTGCGCCCTCCATTTCCTCGACCAGGGCTTCGGAGATGTCGCGGCTGACCTGGACCCG
Source organism: Devosiaceae bacterium (assembly GCA_963675235.2). Lineage (GTDB taxonomy): Bacteria > Pseudomonadota > Alphaproteobacteria > Rhizobiales > Devosiaceae > JAHJQZ01. The sequence continues at coordinate 174,801 of CAXXFU010000005.1, forward strand.
TGTCAGAACGGTCTGCTCGAATGTGGCGGCGATGTCGGCGGCCTGCTCGGCCAGGCGCTGCACTTCCTCGGCAACCACGCCGAACCCCTTGCCGGCCTCACCGGCGCGCGCGGCCTCGATGATCGCATTGATGGCCAGTAGCTTTGTCTGTTTGACCACGGTCTGGTTGCTGACGCTGTATTGTGACAGGTCCTGGCTGATTTCATCGACGATCAACCGCATGGCTCGCGGCGATGCCTGGACAGGTGCGACTGCCCGGGGCGTGGTCGACATGGTTCACCTCGCATCCTCTTGAAATGACAGGCCGTTCCCTGCCGGTTCCTTCTCGACATTGGTAACCTGCCCTCGGTTTGAGCATGGTTAACAAATGCCGAAATTTCAGCCAGCGCTACTATGTCGCACCGCATTTTGCATCTCCAACGAAAAGGGCGCCCAACGGGCGCCCTTCTCGTCAGTGCCTGTCCGGCGAGCCGGATCGGATGCGGATCAGAACTCGGACCAGTCCTGATCAACCGCCGCATTGCCCGCGGACAGATAGGTCTTGGCCGAGCTGGACGCCTTGGCCACCGTGCGCTTGGGCGCCGAGGCCACCACCGGTGCGCCCGTCCCCTTGCTGAGCGTGAAGACCTCAACGATACGGTCGAGTTCGGATGCCTGGTTCTCGGTCTGCTCGATGGCCGCGTTGGTTTCCTCGACAAGCGCCGCATTGTGCTGGGTCATCTCGTCCATCTGACGGATGGCGGTGTTGACCTCCTCGATCGAGGACGCCTGCTCGCGGCTGTCCTTGGCGATGGTCTCCATCTCGGTGGCATTTGTCCTGACGGCATCGAGGATCGCCGAAAGCTTTTCCGCTGCCTCGGCAACAAGCTTGGTGCCGCCCGAGACCTCTTCGCCCGACTGCTCGATCAACACCTTGACCTCGGAAGAGGCCTCGGCTGCCGATTGCGCCAGACGCCGGACTTCGATGGCGACGACGGCAAAGCCCTTGCCGGCCTCGCCTGCCCGCGCCGCTTCGACAGAAGCGTTCAATGCCAGCAGGTTGGTCTGGAAGGCGATGTCGTCGATCATGCCGATGATGTTGGAAATCTTGGCGCTTGAGGTGGAGATGCGGTCCATGGCTTCATTGGCCTGGCGCATCACCTCGCCGCCATCCTCGGCGGTCTGCGAGGCGTGCTTGGCCTGATCGCTGGCCGATCCGGCGCGCTTGGCGCTTTCCATCACGGTATGGGCGAGCTGTTCCATGGCCGCCGAGGTTTCCTCGATGGTCGCGGCCTGCTTGGTGGTGCGTTCGGACAAATCGTTGGCGCCGGACAGAATCTCGCCGGTGGCCGTCTTGACGCCGCGGGAGGTCTGTTTCAGCTGCCCGACGATGTCGACGAGCTTTTCCACCGTGCGGTTGAAGGCCTGGCGGACACGGTCGAGTTCGCCGGTGAATTCCTCCTCTATATGATTGTCGAGCTGCCCGTCCGCCAGACGCTCCAGCGCCGAGCCAAGCCGGTCGATGGCATAGGCCTGGGCGTCGGCCGACGCCTGAACTTCTTCGGCATGCTGCTGGCGTGTCTTCTCGGAAGCGGCCCTTTCGTCGTCGAGCTGCTTTTGCTGTTCGACCTGTCTTTCCTGCAGGGCCTTGCGCTCGATGACGGAGTCGCGCAGCACCATGACCGCCCCGGCCATGTCGCCGATCTCGTCCTTGCGATCCTTGCCGATGACATCGACATCGGTGTTTTCCGAAGCAATCTCGACGATGGCAGTCTTCAGGCCATCCAGCGGCTTGACGATGGAACGGATGGCCACGAACGACACCAGCCCCGATAAAAACATGATGCCGATGACGCCGACGATGATCATCGAGGCATTGCGCCAGAACAGCGCTGCGAGATCGTCGACATAGACGCCGGTTCCCACGATCCAGCCCCACGGCTCGAAGCCGGCGACATAGGAGTATTTTTCGACCGGCTGTTCGAAACCGGGCTTGGGCCACATGTAGTCGACAAAACCCTGGCCTTCGGCCTGGACCACATCCACCATTTCGACGAACAGGTGCAGACCGTTCGGATCGGTGATGCCCGACAGATCGGTGCCATCGAGCGCCGGGTTGGTCGGGTGCATGACCATCGTCAGGTTCATGTCATTGATCCAGAAGTAGCCGTCGCCCGCATAGCGTATGTCCTTGACCACGCTAATGGCTTCCTGCTGGGCCTCTTCCCGGGTCAACGCGCCCGACTGCTCGAGTGCATGATAGGTCTCGAGCACGGACAGGACCGTGTCATCGAGGCCAACAAGGCTGTTCTTGCGTTCGAGCTCGAGATTGGAATGGTCGTAGATCGTCAAGGCGATCGTGGCGAGTGCGAAGATTGCAATGCCGCAACCGATCAAGCCATAGAGCTTGACCGATATCTTGAGGTTGCTGAACAGGTTCCACATTTCCAATGCCTTTTCAAAAGGTCATCGCGCCTGTGTTCCGCAGGCGGGAGAGAACGGCCGACTGTGCGCCCGACCGTGAGGCGACTAAACTAGAACTCGCTCCAGTCCTGATCGACGGCAGCATTGCCTTTCATCAGGAAGGCTTTGGCCGCTTGGCCGACCTTTTGCTGAAGTCCCTTGACGCCGCTGCGTGCCGGTGACGGGTTCGACCCGCCAGCCTTTGCGCTTCTGCCATCGAGGGTGAAGACTTCGACGATGCGATCGAGTTCGGAAGCCTGCGATTCTGTTTGCTCGATCGCCGCGTTGGTTTGTTCGACCAGGGCCGCGTTGTGCTGGGTCATCTCGTCCATCTGCCTGACGGCAATATTGATCTCCTCGATGGCCGAAGCCTGTTCGCGGTTTTCCTTGGCGATACCCACCATCAGGGCATTGTTCGACTTGATGCCATCGAGCATCAGCGCCAGCTTTTCCGATGCCTCGGCAACAAGCCTGGTGCCGCCCGAGACCTCTTCGCCCGACTGCTCGATCAGCGCCTTGACCTCGGAAGAGGCCTCGGCTGCCGATTGCGCCAGACGCCTGACTTCGATGGCGACAACGGCAAAGCCCTTGCCGGCCTCGCCTGCCCGCGCCGCTTCGACAGACGCGTTCAATGCCAGCAGGTTGGTCTGGAAGGCGATGTCGTCGATCATGCCGATGATGTTCGAGATCTTGGCAGAGGAATTGGTGATCCGTTCCATGGCCTGGTTGGCGTCCGCCATCACCTTGCCGCCATCCTCGGCCGCCTGCGAAACAGCATGACTCTTCTGGCTGGCTTCCTCGGCTTTGTTGGCATTGTCGGTGACGGTCTGGGCGAGCTGCTCCATCGCCGCGGACGTTTCTTCGATGGTCGCGGCCTGCTTGGTCGTGCGCTGCGACAGATCATTGGCGCCCGAAAGGATCTCGCCGGTGGCCGTTTTCAGGCCCGCCGAGGTCTGGCGCAGCTGGGTGACGATCTCGACGAGCCTATCGGCGACGGCATTGGTGTTGCGCTTCAGGCGCTCGAAGGCCCCCTGGTAGTTGCCGGTGACACGCTGGGTCAGGTCGGTATGCGCCAGCGCGGACAGCACTTCGCCGCTTTCCGTCATGCCACGATCGACCGTCTCGACAAGGCCGTTGACCGAACGCGCCAGGGCATTGAGTTCGGCGTCGGGGAACTCGGCGGTCACGCGCCTGGAGAAATCACCGGCTATGGCGGCGTCGACCACCTCGCCGAAGGCACGCTGCAGTTCCTGCATCATGCCGGCGCGTTCTGAAGCGCGACGCTGGCTGGCGGCGATTTCTTCTTCGCCCATGTCGCGAACCTTGACGGCGTTCTCGCGGAACACTTCGACAGTGCGCGCCATCTCGCCGATCTCGTCGCCCCGGTCGGCCCCGGCGATTTCGACGCCGAGATCGCCGTCGGCCAGGGACCGCATGATCGTGTTGAGCCGGGTCAGCGGGCGCTCGATCGAGGCGCCGATGAGCAGGGCCATGGCAATGCTGCCGACGGCAGCAACAGCGATGACGATCAGGATGGCGAGACCGAACTCGTCCCATTTGCCGTCAAGCGCGGCCTTGCGCTCGGCGGCGTTGGCTTCGTAGTCGAGCATCATCTGTTCGAGCTGCGCGTGAATCTCCTGCTCGGATGTGGAGAACGCGTCAACCTTGGCGAGCATGTCCAGCTTGCTCGTGGAGAACGTGGCAAATGCGTCGGAGTAGACCTTCAGGTTTTCCAATAGCGACGTCTTGACCGCATCGGTCAGCCAGCTGCTTGCCAGCTGCGTCTCGAAGGCCGAGACCGAAGCGTTGAAATCCTCGATATATTTGGCATCGTGACGGGCGACGAAGTCCTTCTCGTGCCGCCGTATGGTCAGAAGCTGTGCCACGCTCTCCCAGGCGTTGACGCCGTTGCCGGTCTGCTCGTCGAGCACGCCCTGCAGCTTCTCCACAGCGGCGTTCATCGATCCGGTCAGGCCGGAGGTCTCGTCGAGCCCGAGAGCCGTTGCGGCGGAGACGATCTCACGCGCGGCCGCCGGAAGTTTTTCAAGCCCGGCCTGAATACCCGGTTCGAATCCAAAGGCCGGAATGTGCTTTTCAAGTTCCGCAATCGCCGCTTCGGCGCTGTCGATACTGGACTGGTCGGCCAGGAAGGACAGCTCGACGACATGCCCGTGGGCATCGTTGAGCAAGCCTTCGGCCTCGACGAGCAGGCTGGCCTGTTCTGCCGCTGTCGCCTCTTCGAGAGTCAACGCATCCAGACCGGCGCGCTGCCACAAATAGATGCCACCGATCAATCCGACGCCAAGAAGTGTCGAAAGTGCTATTGCAAGAATCTTGATCCGAACCTTGACGGTCGGAAACCTTGTTTTGGTATTTGCCATGCTTCCCCTGCGCACCCCCCGGAACCTGCAAGAATTGAACATGGTTTAAGTTGCTTAACGTTGAATAAATCTGAGATGCCAGTCGTTTGGTGTTTTCTCCTGAATTCTCGCATGCAGAAGCGCGCTCCTGACGCCTGGAATCGGCCATCAAACGCGCCGTTGAAAACTAGAGCGCCAGGCCGGCGCCAGACTTGACGACGCGGATACTCATATTCGACAGAACCCGTGCGACGCCGGGAAGACGTGCCAGTAAGCGTCTGTGAACGCGTTCGAAATCCTCATGATTGCGACAGGCAACTCTGAGCAGATAATCAGACTGACCGGCCATCAGGTAGCACTCCTGAACTTCGGGCGCGTCGCGCACAGCGGCCTCGAAAGCGTCCAGCGCTTTCTCCGACTGGGAGTTGAGACTTATCTCGATAAAAAAAAGCATCGAGTATCCCAGTTTCTCGGCGTTTAATTCAGCTCGGTACCCCGAAATCAGTCCTTCAGCCTCCAGGGACTTGATTCGGCGATGGCAACTCGAAGCGGAAAGCCCGACCGCCTCGGCGAGGGCCTGCATGGATCGGGTACTGTCACGCTGCAACTGACGCAGCAGAGCACGGTCAGTGGGGTCAATATGCACAATTTCCTCGCATTTCGTTCTCAATGCGCAACGATGTTGCAAACATCGTGTGAAAACCTGCCAGAATGCAACAATTATCCGGCAAAGTCGTGAGAGGATTTCAGCAATCGTTTCTCACGGGTGCAAGGAGATCGTGACATGCGCATTGGCGTTCCGAAGGAAATCAAGAACCACGAGTATCGCGTCGGCCTGACGCCGGAAAGCGTCGCCGAGCTCAAGGCCCACGGTCATTCCATACTGGTCGAGACCAATGCCGGCGGCGGCATTGGCGCATCCGACGACGACTACCGCGCGGCCGGTGCCGAGATAGCCGGCGACGCGGCCAAGGTGTTCGAGGCCGCCGAGATGATCGTCAAGGTGAAGGAGCCGCAGGCGGTCGAACGCGCCATGCTCAAGCCCGGCCAGATCCTTTACACCTATCTGCACCTGGCGCCCGATCCCGAGCAGACCAAGGACCTCGTCGCCTCCAAGGCGGTGTGCATCGCCTATGAAACCGTTACCGACGCTTCGGGCGGCCTGCCGCTGCTCAAGCCGATGAGCCAGGTTGCCGGCCGCATGTCGATCCAGGCCGGCGCAAGCGCGCTCGAAAAGGCCCATGGCGGCCGTGGCGTCCTGCTCGGCGGCGTGCCGGGCGTCCATCCGGGCAAGGTCGTCATCATCGGCGGCGGCGTCGTCGGCTTCAACGCCGCGCAGATGGCGGTCGGTCTTCACGCCGATGTCACCATCCTCGACAAGAACCCCGTGCAGCTTGAGCGCCTCAGCAACCATTTCGAGGCCAGCGCCAAGGTGCTGTTCGCCACCAAGGCCGCGATTGCCGAACACATCGCCGAGGCCGACCTCGTCGTCGGCGCCGTGCTGGTGCCGGGCGCGGCAGCGCCCAAGCTCGTCTCCAAGGCCCAGCTCAAGACGATGAAGCCCGGCGCGGTTCTGGTCGATGTCGCCATCGACCAGGGTGGGTGCTTCGAGACCTCGCACGCCACCACCCATGCCGAGCCGATCTATGTCGTCGACGACATCGTGCACTATTGCGTCGCCAACATGCCCGGCGCCGTGGCCCGCACCTCGACCTACGCGCTCAACAACGTCACCCTGCCCTTCGCCATCAAGATCGCCGACATGGGCTGGAAGGCGGCCCTGGCTGCCGATCCGCATCTACTGGCCGGGCTCAACGTCTGCAATGGCGCGGTGACCTACAAGGCGGTCGCCGAGGATCTCAACTACGACTACCTGCCGGCCGAAGCCGCCATCGCCTGATACGGGATCCTGGCGTCGCTTGGCGACGTCGATCCGATCCGACAGGAACGCCCCCCATGTCCCACTCGGGACATGGGGGTTTTTCGTCGCGCGCAACCATGCACCAGGGAGAGGCCACACTCGGCATTTCGAGCCGAACCGGGGACGCATCGCAACTAAAACTTCTTTCAGAACAGATAACTATCCATTCGAGCAAGCAATCACTAAATCAAGAATGATTCCAAACCCGCCTCGATTCCGGTTTTCCCGGCGCCCTCAAGTATCCAATTGTCTGACAATAGTCATTGTAGCAGAATACTCCATATCTGCGACCAGATGGTATCTGGGTATTCTGTTAATAATGATCTAGCATCGCGACTGAGGGAATCTTGCAAGAAAATGCAAAATGAACGGTCCAGACTCTTCGCAAACGGCTGCGGCAGGGGACGTCGCATCGTTTGAAAACATCGTCCGTCTTGAGAACGTGCAGAAGTATTTTGGCGCGATTCAGGCCTTGCGCGACGTAAATCTGTCGATCGGGCGCAACGAGATTGTCGGGCTGATCGGTGACAACGGTGCCGGCAAATCAACGCTGATCAAGGTCATGACCGGCGTGTTCAAGCCGACCTCCGGCAATGTCTATGTCCGCGACCAGAAGCTCGATCTCGATGATTTCTCGGTCGCCATGGCGCACAACCTGTCGATCGAGACCGTCTACCAGGACAAGTCGCTGGGCGAGAAGCAGCCCTTGTGGCGCAACTTCTTCGTCGGCCGGCAGATCGTCAACCGCTTCGGCTTCATCGACATCAAACGCGAGAAAGAAATTGCCAACCAGATCCTGATGGACGCCATCGGTTTTCGTGGCGCCGGCATCAGCGTCGATTCGACAGTTGCCCAGCTATCGGGCGGCGAGCGCCAGGGCATCGCCATCGGTCGAGCCATGCATTTCAACGCCGATCTGATCGTGCTCGACGAGCCAACAGCGGCACTTGCGGTCAAGGAGGTCCGCAAGGTTCTCGATTTCGTCAAGCGCATCAAGGCCTCGGGCCGGGCCTGCGTCTATATCGAACACAACCTCGCTCACGTGCACGAGGTCGCGGACCGCCTCGTCATCCTCGAACGCGGCGCCGTGGTGGCGGAAATCAAGCCGGCCGACATGAATGTCGCCGAGCTGACCGACTACCTGATTTCGCTGCAGAGCGAGACGGAGGAACGCTGATCATGGCGACGCGGACGCATATCCCGATCACCCGCCGCTACGAGGGCCTGCCGATCATCATCGTCTTCGTGTGCATTCTGGCCACCTTCATGTACACGGCGCCCGGCGTTTTCACCCAGCCGTTCATCTACACGACCTTCCTTTCCACCCTGCCGCCGCTGATCCTTCTGGCCATGGGCCTGACCTTCATTCTCGGCGCCGGCGAGATCGATCTGAGCTTTCCGGCCGTCATCGGCTTTGCCGGGTTCGTTTTCGCCGTGCTGTTCAAGGAGTACAACCTGGGCTGGTGGGCGGTGCTGGCGGCGCTCGGCGCCGGTGTGCTGGTCGGGTTCATCAACGGCATGCTGATCGCCTGGGTCGGCATTCCCGCCTTCATCACCACGCTCGGCACCCAGTTCTTCTGGTACGGCATGGCGACGGTTTTGTCGGGCGGCAAATCCTATGCGCTGCGTGGCGTCGAGGAGAGCTCGGTCTGGCAGGTCATCGTCGGGCGCCCGTTCACGGTCGAGGGCGATTTCTACTGGATTTCCCAGGTGCCGCTGCAGGCCTTCTGGATGCTTTTGATCGTGGTCTTCCTATGGTTCATCCTGACGCGGCACCGCTTCGGCGAACACACGCTGTTTCTCGGCGATTCCAACGAGGTCTCGCGCGTGCTCGGCATCAATGTCGAATGGGAGAAGATCAAGATCTTCACGCTGATGGGCCTGCTCGGCGCCATTGCGGCGATCATGCTGACCCTTGAGAACAAGAACTATTTCGGCAATCAGGGCCAGGGATATCTGCTGACCGCCATCGCCTCGGTGCTGATCGGCGGCACATCGATTTTCGGCGGACGTGCGACCGTCATCGGCACCGTTTTCGGCTGCCTGATCATCGGCATGATCGAGGCGGGGCTGGTGGCGACCGGCCTGACCGGCGCCTGGGTGCGCACCATCCAGGGACTGGTCTTCCTGTTTGCCATCATTTTCTACCTGTTTGTCGACGAGCCGCAGAAGCGGGACGCCTTCTTCGCCCGTTTCCGGCTGCGGTCACGATTCGGCGGCTCATTCGGCCGCCGTCACTGAGGGGGAACCTGGGGAGGGTTCCTCCGTTCGAATGGGAGGAAACCAATATGACCAAAACGCTTCTTCTGACCTCGGTCGCCGCACTGGCGCTCGTAGCAGGAACCGTCGCCACGGCCACTGCCGAAGACAAAATCGGCGACGGGCTTGTCATGTACATGCAGATGGGCGGCAATCCCGGCGACGGCGCCACCCTCGCCCGCCAGACCGGCGCCGCCGAAGCGGCCGCTGCCTTTGGCGTCGAGCTGAAAGAGCAGTTCTCGGCCTGGGCACCCGAAACCATGATCAACCAGTTCAAGGAAGCCGTTGCCGCGCGTCCGGACTGCATCGAGATCATGGGCCATCCCGGCGCCACAGCCTTCCACGACATCGTGGCGGACGCCGTGGATGCCGGCATTGTCGTCACCATCGGCAATTCGCCGATGACCTCGCTGCAGGACGAGTTCGGCACGGCCGGTACCGGTTATGCCGGCGTCGATCTTTATGCCGGCGGCGCGCTGACGGCCAAGTTCATGCTCGATCAGGGCCTTGAGGCCGGCGACGCGGCCATGGTCTACGGCGTGTTCAGCCAGGCCGAGCGCGGCCAGTCCGAAAAGGGCCTCGCCGACACGCTCGAGAAGGCCGGCCTGACGGTTGATCGTCTCGAGATCACCCAGGAGATCAACTCCGATACCTCGCTGGCCGTGCCGGTTCTGGTCGCCTATATCCAGAGCCACCCGGACCTCAAGGCCATCGGCACCCAGCATGGCTCGATCACCGGCCAGCTCGCCGAAGTGCTGAAGAAGGCCGGCAAGCAGCCCGGTGACATCATCGTCGGCGGCATCGACCTGGCACCGGCGACCATCGACGGCCTGCAGTCAGGCTACATCTCGGCCACCCTCGACCAGCTGCTCTATCTGCAGGGCTTCATGCCGGTCGTTCAGTGCGTGATGACGGCCAAGTACAAGATGCCGGGTCTCAACATCAACACCGGCGCCGGCGCGGTGACGCCGGACACCATTGGCGGCCTTGTCGACCTGATCGACGCGGGCATCCGCTGATCCTCATCGGGACACACGTTCCGCACTATCGGGCGCCGGCGGACAACCGCCGGCGCTTTTGCTTGCGGCGACCAGACACGCAGGAGGCAAACCGTTCCGGCACGGGTGAGCATGCGTGGCCTTGTGGAGGATGAGGCGAACAGTCGATCGGGCGGTGTGGACAGCACCAAACCCCGCCCCTCTTGCGAGGAGCGGGGTCGAGGATTGTGGTGCAAACAACCTCTGCCGAAGCACTCTTCGGTGGATGAAGTCTAAACCAGCCAAAGCCCCGGACGAGTAGACATTTCGCCTCGCCTGACTGGTTTGAGTTAGGCCCGATAAATGCACGATACATAGGCAATTTCGAATATTGCATAGTTTTTGTGCAGTGCATGAACAGCCTGCCCAGTGAAGTGGCAGATGCCGTACCGCACCGAGCCCATTTTGACCGCAATAGCGCGCAAACCGGCGGAATCCGGGCATTTCGTGATTTGCTAACGGCTGGCACGCCCCTTGCAAAATCTTCGTCGGTGCAAACAACCACTGTCGGAGGACAACATGACAGACGCCAAGAAGACTCTCGCGGGGATCGGCCTGGGGCTGATGCTGACGACCGGTTTCACTGGTCTGGCACACGCCGCAGACGACACGATCAAAGTAGGCATTCTACACTCCCTGTCGGGAACCATGGCGATTTCCGAAACCACGCTCAAGGACACGATGCTGTTCCTGATCGACGAGCAGAACAAGAAGGGCGGCGTTCTGGGCAAGATGCTCGAGCCGGTCGTCGTCGATCCGGCCTCCGACTGGCCGCTTTTCGCCGAAAAGGCGCGCGAACTGATTTCGGTCAACGAAGTCGCCGCGGTGTTCGGCTGCTGGACCTCGGTTTCCCGCAAATCGGTCCTGCCGGTGTTCAAGGAACTCAATTCGATCCTGTTCTACCCGGTGCAGTACGAGGGTGAGGAATCCGAGCGCAACGTCTTCTACACCGGCGCCGCCCCGAACCAGCAGGCCATCCCCGCCGTCGACTACCTGATGAACGAGGAAAGCGTCGAGCGCTGGGTTCTGGCCGGTACCGACTATGTCTATCCGCGCACGACCAACAAGATTCTCGAGCAGTACCTGCTCGACAAGGGCGTCGCCGCCGACGACATCATGATCAACTACACGCCGTTCGGGCATTCCGACTGGCAGACCATCGTCTCCGACATCAAGGCCTTCGGCTCGGCCGGCAAGAAGACCGCCGTGGTCTCGACCATCAATGGCGACGCCAACGTTCCGTTCTACAAGGAACTGGGCAACCAGGGCATCTCGGCCGAAGACATCCCGGTCGTCGCCTTCTCGGTCGGTGAAGAAGAACTCGCCGGCCTCGACACCGAACCGCTCGTCGGGCACCTCGCAGCCTGGAACTACTTCCAGTCGGTCGACGCCGACATCAACTACGACTTCATCGACGCCTGGCACGCCTTCATCGGCGACGAGGACCGCGTGACCAACGACCCGATGGAAGCCCACTACATCGGCTTCAACATGTGGGTGAAGGCGGTCGAGACCGCCGGCACGATCGACGCCGACGCCGTCATCGACGCCCTGCCGGGCATCGCCGTGCCGAACCTCACGGGCGGCATCTCGGCGATGATGCCGAACCACCATATCACCAAGCCGGTGCTGATCGGCGAAATCCAGGACGACGGCCAGTTCGAAGTCGTGTCCGAGACCTCCGGCCTTGTGCCGGGCGATGCCTGGTCCGACTTCCTGCCGGAATCGAAGGTGCTGATCTCGGATTGGCGCGCGCCGCTGAGCTGCGGCAACTTCAATGCCGAGACCGGTACCTGCGGCGGCTCGGAATAGGCCGCCCATCCACTTCCTGACATGATCGGGTGGAGGCGGCGCGCCGCCTCCACCTCCCAGGAAACCAACCGGCCGAACCCTAACGCGAGACAGAGATGCGTGCCCTCACACGACTGCTGCTTGCTCTGGCGCTGATCGTCGGCCTGGCTCCCGCCGCGGCCGTCGCCCAGGAGCTGAGTGCCGACACGACGGCCCTGATTGCCGAGCTGCCGGACGGATCCTATGGCGACCGCGAGAAGGTGGTCGCCGAGCTGGCCGCGACCGGCAATACCGCGCTGGTGCCATTGCTCGAGGCGCTCGCCGAAGGCGACCTTTATGTCAACGAGAACGACAGCACAATTGTCATCGGCATCAAGGATGGTCGCGACTACAGGATTTCCGATCCTCTGAGCGGCGAAGACCTCGGCACGATCGGGCGCCGGGAAGCCGACAAGATCAAGGTCAACAATGGCCTGAGGCGCGTCATTCGAACGGCGCTCGGCCAGTTGACGCTGATGAGCCCAGATCCCGCGACCCGACGCGAAGCGGCCGAGTCCGTGCTCAAGGATGCCGACGCGGATTCGCTCGAATTGATCGACACCGCGCTCGGCGCCGAGACCGATGCCGGCGTCATGACGATCCTGCAGCAAGCGCGAGCGGCCATCGTCCTCAACAACGACTTCGCTCTCGAGGAAAAGCAGGCCGCCATCGCCACGCTGGCTGCCAAGGGCGATCAGGACGCCATGGTTTTCCTGATCGGCGCGCTGGAAACCGCCGATGACGGGCTCAAGCCGTCCATTCAAGAGGCCATCACCGACATCGAGGGTGCGCTTGCCGTGTGGGGTGCGGTCCAGAACGTCTGGTACGGGCTGTCGCTCGGATCAGTGCTGCTTCTGGCCGCTATCGGGCTTGCCATCACCTTCGGCGTCATGGGCGTGATCAACATGGCGCATGGCGAAATCGTCATGCTCGGCGCCTACACGACCTTCGTCGTGCAGGAGGTGATCCGCAACTATTTCCCCGGCCTGTTCGATTATTCGCTGATCATCGCCCTGCCGCTGGCCTTCGTCGTTGCCGGCGGTGTCGGCATCGCCATCGAACGCGGCGTCATCCGCTTCCTCTACGGGCGGCCGCTCGAAACACTGCTCGCCACCTGGGGGTTGAGCCTCATCCTGCAACAGGCCGTGCGCACCATCTTCGGACCCAACAACCGCGAAGTGGGCAATCCAAGCTGGATGTCGGGCGCCTTCGATTTCCTCGGGCTTTCCATCACCTGGAACCGCTTGTGGATCGTGGTGTTCGCTCTTGTGGTCTTCGGCATCCTGCTGCTGGTACTCAACCGCACGCCGCTCGGGCTGCAGATGCGCGCCGTGACGCAAAACCGGCGCATGGCCTCGTCCATGGGCATCCGCACCCCATATGTCGACGCCCTCACCTTCGGGCTCGGTTCCGGCATCGCCGGCATCGCCGGCGTAGCCCTCAGCCAGATCGACAATGTCAGCCCGAACCTTGGCCAGTCCTACATCATCGACAGCTTCATGGTCGTGGTCTTCGGCGGCGTCGGCAATCTCTGGGGCACGCTCGTCGGCGCCATGACGCTCGGCATCGCCAACAAGTTCCTCGAGCCCTATGCCGGCGCTGTTCTCGCCAAGATCGTCATCCTCGTCTTCATCATCCTGTTCATCCAGCGGCGCCCGCGCGGCCTGTTCGCGCTCAAGGGACGGGCTGTGGAGCAATGAGGATGCGGAATCTGGCTTCGACGTCTGACGCCTTCACCTTCGTCATTCCCGACCTGATCGGGAATCCAGCAGCGCGCAGTCCTGCGCCCGCACGACTGATACGCTCGGCAGACGCCTCGCACTGGATTCCTGCTTTCGCGGGAATGACGAAGAGGTTTGGGTACGCCATTCCGCAAGGTTCAAACGCCAGGAGCGCCACACAATGATCACCGCCTGGCTCATTCGCGCCCTCGACAAGAAGGCGATCTTCGTCATCGGCATTCTCATCGCCATCGCGGTGCTGGTGCCAATCTCCAACCTGATGATGCCGGTCGGCTCGCCTCTCAGGCTGCCTGACCATTTCGTGCCGCTGTTCGGCAAGTATCTGACCTACGCCATGCTGGCCTTGGCGCTCGACCTGATCTGGGGCTACGCCGGCATCCTGTCGCTCGGCCACGGCGCCTTCTTCGCGCTCGGCGGCTACGCCATGGGCATGTACCTGATGCGCCAGATCGGCGACCGGGGCGTTTACGCCAATCCGGTGCTGCCCGACTTCATGGTCTTTCTGAATTATCAGGAACTGCCCTGGTTCTGGCACGGGTTCGACATGTTCTGGTTCGCCATGGTCATGGTGGTGCTGGTGCCGGGCCTGCTGGCCTTCATCTTCGGCTGGTTTGCCTTCCGCAGCCGCGTCACCGGCGTCTATTTGTCGATCATCACCCAGGCCATGACCTACGCCCTGCTGCTGGCCTTTTTCCGCAACGACATGGGCTTTGGCGGCAACAATGGGCTGACCGATTTCAAGGATATTCTCGGCTTCAACATCCAGGCGCCGGAGACGCGCGCAGCGCTGTTCTCGGCCTCGGCAGTTGCCCTGGCGCTGGCGTTCCTGGTCTCGGCAGGTATCGTCAAGTCCAAGCTCGGCCAGGTCATGGTCGCCATACGCGACGCCGAGAGCCGGACGCGCTTCCTCGGCTACCGCGCCGATAACTACAAGCTGTTCGCCTTCGTCGTCTCAGCCGTCATCGCCGGCATTGCCGGAGCGCTCTACGTGCCGCAGGTCGGCATCATCAATCCCGGCGAATTCTCGCCGGCAAACTCGATCGAGATCGTCATCTGGACCGCCGTCGGCGGACGGGCGACGCTGGTCGGCCCGATCATCGGCGCGATCCTGGTCAATGCCGGCAAGTCCTGGTTCACAGGGCTTTTGCCCGAGTTCTGGCTGTTTGCACTCGGCGGGTTGTTCGTCTTCGTCACCATCTTCCTGCCCAAGGGCATCGTCGGCACCGTCGTCGCCGGATGGAACGCACTGGTTTTGAGCCGCGCCTCGGTCAGGGAAGAAGAGGGGCGCAATTCCAAGACCGGCGACCCGAAGGACCAGCCGCCCGCATCCGAATTCTCGAGCCCGGCGGAGTAGACCGATGAGCGAAAAACAGGACGGCACCCTGCTCTATCTCGACGGCGTCTCGGTGAGTTTCGACGGCTTCAAGGCGCTCAATGCCCTGTCGCTGATCGTCCGCCACCAGGAACTGCAGGCGATCATCGGTCCGAACGGCGCCGGCAAGACGACGATGATGGACATCATCACCGGCAAGACCCGGCCCGACGACGGCGAAGTGCTGTTCGAGGACCTGATCGACTTGACCCGGCACGACGAGAGCCACATCGCCGAACTAGGCATCGGCCGCAAATTCCAGAAGCCCACCGTATTCGAAAGCCATACGGTTCAGGACAATCTTGGCCTGGCGCTGAAGAAGCCGCGCGGCGTCTTCGCCGGACTGTTCTACCAACCCTCGCCCGAGGACAGGGCCCGCATCGCCGACATCCTCGAGACCATCCGCCTGACCGACCGCCGCAACGAGCTTGCCGCCAATCTCAGCCATGGCCAGAAGCAGTGGCTGGAGATCGGCATGTTGCTGGCCCAGGACCCAAAGCTGCTGCTGGTCGACGAACCTGTCGCCGGCATGACCGATGCCGAAACCGTCGAGACGGCCAAACTTTTGAAGGAAATATCCAAAACGCGCTCGGTCGTCGTCGTCGAACACGATATGAGTTTTGTCCGCGACCTCGACTGCTTCGTCACCTGCCTGGCCGAAGGTTCGGTGCTTGCCGCCGGCTCGCTCGACCAGGTGTCGGCCGATCCCAAGGTCATCGAAAGCTATCTGGGAAGGTGACGGGAATGAGCTTGTGCATCGCCGACAAAATGAACCTTGATCTCCTGCCCCACGTCTCATGGTCAGAGCATGTCACAGACGGGAGCAGACCGATGCAAAGCTTCTCCGATTTCATTCCCACACTGAGCGAACCCGCCAACCGCAACGCCTATCCCGGCTTTCAGGATTTCGCCACCCGCGAGGTCGCCGACACGATTGAGCGGCTCAAGTGCGAAAAACGCCACCGCGACTTCCGCAAGAAGACCGAGAGCGCCGTGCTCGCCGTGATCGACAGCCCGGCCGTCGCCGCCTGCGTCCTGTTCCATCGGCTTGCCGACGAGAACCCGCGCGAACGCGCCCATGCCCGCGAGCTCATCCGCGAGCGCATCGACGGCATGCTTGCCGAAGACCAGCGCGAAGACGTCATGGAGTATTCCGCCTGGGTCGCCAACCAGTTGGTCGATCCATCCGAGCCGATGCGGCATTTCCAGGCAATGTGGCTCAAGCGGCTGTCCCGAAACGAACGCATGCAACTCATGGCGATCGCCGCGGAGGTCACAGAGGCGAACGGGCCGTCGGATGAACGGCAGCAAACGGCGCTGAAGCTGCTTCGGCGCGCACTTGGCGACTAGTCTCGAAAGGACGATGATTTGACTTCTGCCCTTTCCGTCTCGGACATCAACCTGCACTACGGCGCCGCCCAGGCACTGCGCGGGGTGTCGATCGAGGCAACGCCGCAAAAGATCACCGCCGTGCTCGGCCGCAACGGCGTCGGCAAGTCCTCGATGCTGCGCGCCATCGTCGGCGTCCACACCCTCACCTCGGGCGCCATCTCGCTCAACGCCGATACGCTCGGCAAGCTGCCACCCTATGCCCGCGCCAAGCTCGGCATCGGCTACGTGCCCCAGGGCCGCGAGATTTTTCCGCTGCTGACCGTCAAGGAGAATCTCGAAACCGGCTTTGCCTGCCTGCCGCGCGGCCAGCGCCGGATTCCCGACTACATCTTCGACCTGTTCCCGGTCCTCAAGCAGATGCTGTCGCGCCGGGGTGGCGATCTCTCGGGCGGCCAGCAACAGCAGCTCGCCATCGGGCGAGCGCTGGTCGCGGGGCCGCAATTGCTGGTGCTCGACGAACCGACCGAGGGGATTCAACCCTCGATCATCAAGGATATCGGCCGGGCCCTGCAGTTTCTCAGGGACGAAAAGGACATGACCATCCTGCTGGTCGAGCAATATCTCGATTTCTGCCGCGAGCTTGCCGACCACATCTATGTCATGGATCGCGGGGAGATACTTCACTCCGGACCGGCCGAAGACCTCGACCGGCCGGACATTCGGAAGCATTTGACAGTTTAGGACGGGAGATGGTGTCCGGAGGGAGAAGTGATATGGCGGGAAAGGGGCCCGCTCCACTTGGACAAGACAATGCGATGAGGCCGCAACGTGCCGAAGGCACGGGGCGCGTCGTTGCGCGTCTGCATGGCGACACGACACGACTGGTCGAGCTCTACCAGGAAGGTGCAGCCAAGATCCGCCTGCCCCGTCCGACGTCGCAGGCGCTCGAGGCGGTGCTGATCAACACTGCCGGCGGGCTGACCGGGGGCGATCGGTTCGAATGGACCATCGAGGCCAATCCAGGCGCGGAGATCTCCGTCACCACGCCGGCATGCGAGCGCATCTACAAGTCCGCTGGCGGCAGCGCTGAAGTCCACAACAGACTGATCGTCAGTGCCGGTGCCCATATCGACTGGCTGCCGCAGGAGACCATCCTGTTCGAACAGTCCCGCCTCAACCGCCGGCTCGACGCCGAGCTTGGCGAGGGCGCGACGCTGACCGCACTCGAAGCCGTGCTGCTCGGGCGCGAGGCGATGGGCGAAGCGGCGCGCTCGGCCCTGCTCGACGACCAGTGGCGCATTTCGCGCGGCGGCAAGCTGATCCATGCCGAGGCCAACAAGCTCTCGGCTTCCGATCTCGAACGCGACGCGCTGTCGCTGCTGAGCGGCAACAACGCCTTCGCCACGCTGGTCCATATCGCGGAAAACGCCGAGGATCGGCTCGCGGCCGTCCGCTCCCTGATCCCGGATGGTGCCCGCGCCGCGGCCAGCGCTGTCGGAGAACGGTTGATCGTACGGATTCTCGCTCCGTCCGGGCTTGCACTCAGGCGCCTGGTGACGCCTATACTGATCGAACTCTCGGCCGGGCGCGCCCTGCCCCGCCTGTGGTCCACCTGAGGAACATTCATGAATCTCACGCCCCGCGAAAAGGACAAGCTCCTCATTTCCATGGCCGCCATGGTGGCCCGCCGCCGTCTCGAACGCGGCGTCAAGCTCAACCACCCCGAAGCGATCGCGCTCGTTTCCGATTTCGTCGTCGAGGGCGCCCGCGACGGCCGCCCGGTCGCCGAACTGATGGAGGCCGGCGCCCATGTCGTGTCCCGCGACCAGGTGATGGCGGGCGTCGCCGAAATGATCCACGACGTCCAGGTCGAGGCGACCTTCCCCGACGGCACCAAACTGGTGACCGTACACGAACCGATCCGGTAGCACGCCGCAAAGGCGAGGAGACCCAAATGATCCCCGGCGAAGTCACAACCGCCCCAGGCGATATCGAACTCAATTCCGGCGCCGTGACCATCACGCTGACGGTGGCCAATTCCGGCGACAGGCCGATCCAGGTCGGTTCGCACTACCATTTCTACGAGACCAATTCCGGGCTGGTCTTCGATCGCGAACAGGCGCGCGGCATGCGGCTCGACATTGCGGCCGGCACCGCCGTCCGCTTCGAGCCCGGCCAGTCGCGCGAGGTAACGCTGGTTCCGCTTTCGGGCGCCCGCAAGGTTTATGGCTTCAACCAGAAAGTCATGGGAGCGCTGTGACCGTGGCAAATGAAACGACGACCGACGCACGCACCGAGCTCTTGCTCGACGGCCTGCAGAAGATCCTTGTCGACCTCAACAAGGTCCGCACCCGCGATGCAGAAACGATGATGCTGATCGGCTCTCTCGCCGACAGACTGTGCAACAAAGCCGGCAAGACGAGCTGGCCGGAGGTCAAGGCAGGGCTCGGCGATGACGAGCGCCAGAGCCTGATCGACACGTTCTCGCGTGAGATCGAGGATTCGGGCAACAAGGGCGAAATCAAGTCCGCTTACGCCATGCAGGCCCTCGCCACCTCGCTCGTCGGCGACAAGATGACCGACGAACGCGTGACCAGGGGCATCGCCCTGCTCGATGATTTCATCACGGCAGCGCGCGGTTTCTTCCAGCGCAACAAACCCGCCGTCAACTGACACCGATAAAGAGCGAGAGCTTTCCGCCATGCCCGCAAAGATCACCCGCGCCGCCTATGCCGACATGTACGGCCCGACCACGGGCGACAAGGTCCGGCTTGCCGACACCGAGCTGTTCATCGAGGTCGAGAAGGACTTCACCATCCATGGCGAGGAGGTGAAGTTCGGCGGCGGCAAGGTCATCCGCGACGGCATGGGCCAGTCACAGGCGACGCGCGATCAGGGTGCCGTCGATACCGTCATCACCAATGCTCTGGTAGTCGACCACACCGGCATCTACAAGGCCGATATCGGGCTCAAGAACGGCGTCATCGCCGCTATCGGCAAGGCCGGCAACCCGGATACGCAGCCCGGCGTCACCATCATCATCGGCCCTTCCACCGAAGCCATTGCCGGCGAAGGCAAGATCCTGACCGCCGGCGGCTTTGACAGCCATATCCACTTCATCTGCCCGCAGCAGATCGAGGAAGCGCTGATGGCTGGCCTGACGACCATGCTCGGCGGCGGCACCGGCCCGGCGCATGGCACGCTCGCCACCACCTGCACAGGCGCCTGGCACATCCAGCAGATGATGGGTGCCGCCGAGGATTTCCCGATGAACCTGGCCTTTGCCGGCAAGGGCAATGCCTCGCTGGCCGCACCTTTGGAGGAAATGATCATTGCCGGCGCCGCGGCGCTGAAACTGCACGAGGACTGGGGCACAACCCCCGCCGCAATCGACAATTGCCTCGATGTTGCCGACGAGCACGACGTGCAGGTGATGATCCACACCGACACGCTCAACGAATCCGGCTTCGTCGAGGATACGGTCGCCGCCTTCAAGGGTAGGACGATCCACGCCTTCCACACCGAAGGCGCAGGCGGCGGTCACGCCCCGGACATCATCAAGGTAGCCTCGTTCGCCAACGTCATCCCCTCCTCGACCAATCCGACGCGTCCCTACACGGTCAACACCATTGCCGAGCATCTCGACATGCTGATGGTGTGCCACCATCTCGACCAGAACATCCCCGAGGACGTGGCCTTCGCCGAAAGCCGCATCCGCAAGGAGACGATTGCCGCCGAGGACATCCTTCACGACATGGGCGCGTTCTCGATCATCGCCTCCGACAGCCAGGCTATGGGCCGCGTCGGCGAGGTGATCATCCGCACCTGGCAGACCGCCGACAAGATGAAGCGCCAACGCGGCAGGTTGTCGGAAGAGACCGGCGACAACGACAATTTCCGCGTCCGCCGCTACATCGCCAAATACACCATCAACCCGGCCATCGCCCACGGGCTTTCCCAGCACATCGGCTCGATCGAGATCGGCAAGCGCGCCGACCTCGTCATGTGGGACCCGGCCTTTTTTGGTGTGAAGCCGGACATGGTGCTGCTCGGCGGCAATATCGCCGCCGCGCCGATGGGCGACCCCAATGCCTCGATCCCGACACCGCAGCCGATGCATTACCGCTTGATGTTTGGCGCCTACGGGGTGACCAGGAAGACCTCTTCGGTGACGTTCACGTCCCAGGCCGCCATCGACGCCGGCATCGCCGAACGCTACCGCCTCGAGAAGACCCTGCTGCCGGTGGTCAACACCCGGCACGGCATCGGCAAGGCCTCGATGATCCACAATGCGGCAACGCCGCATATCGATGTCGACCCGGAAACCTACGAGGTGCGTGCCGACGGCGAGCTGCTGACCTGTGAGCCAGCGACCGAACTGCCGATGGCACAGCGGTATTTCCTGTTCTAGGCTTTCATCGGCCCTGCGGTCGCTCTTGAAGTCTGCTCACCGATGTCATATCTATTGACGCAATGATGCGACAAATGATATGACAGCACCATGAGTACAGGATTCCGCGAAGCACCGCAGACACATTGGCAGCAGGCGAACATGGCCGAGGCCCTGTCCAACCGGCTTGGCATCAGCAAGCGCGAGTTGGCGCTGACCGTTGGCCTCGCCCCCGCCACCCTTCAGCGCAAGGACCGCGCCGAAGCACCGGCGACACTGGCGCGGCTGAGCGAAATGACAGAAATCATCACCCGGATCACCGATTGGGCCGGCGGCGAGCGTCAGGCCTTCGCCTGGTACCGGGCCCAGCCCATTCCGGCCTTCGGCGGCCGCACTGCAGAGAGCCTGGTCAAGTCCGGCAAGGCCAGCGCCGTACGCGATTATCTCGATCATATGGCTTTGGGCGGGTTTGCTTGAGATTTGTCGGCACGGGTTATCGCGGACACGATCCGAAATGGGCCTTCGCCCCGCTGTCAGGCGAAGGTGCCGCGGTTTACGGCGCCCGCTTCAATCCCAAGGGCCAGCCGACGCTTTATCTGGCCACGACACCTGAGGGCGCCTTTCTTGAAACAACGCAGGGGTTTGCATTCAGATTCAAACCCTTGACGCTTGTTTCCTACGACGTCGATTGCACAGACATCGTCGATCTTTCGAGCGTGGAGGCACGCGAGGCTGCGAACATCGATCTCGCCACGCTTGCCTGCGCCTGGGCAGAGGATGTCTTTGACGGCAAGCGCCCGGCCTCATGGAGCGTATACGATCGGTTTGGCGGCTCCGCAGCCGGCATTCTCGTTCCCAGTTTTGCCTATGGCGCGACGCCGGCGATGACCAATCTTGTGCTGTGGGACTGGGCCGAGACCGGATCCCATGCCGTACGCGTGTTCGATCCGGACCATCGCCTGCCGCGCGACCAGGCATCATGGCACTGAGGATCAGGCCGTGACCGCGTTCAGGATCCGCACCGCCTTCCCTCATCAGCGCCTGTTCCTCATCGAGCTGCAGCGTCGGGCATCTTTGGCCAATCCCGGCGACCGGGCCCTCTTGCTGGAGCGCCCGGAACTGATCGACACGCCCGCCGCGTTTTTCGCTGCCGGCAATGTGCTCGTCGCCGAAAGCGATGGCGTTGCGCTCGGCTTTGCCGCGCTGGTCCTGCGCGATGACGGCGATGCCGAACTCGACGGGTTGTTCGTCGAACCGCCGCACTGGCGTCAGGGCCTGGGTCGCGCGCTGGTGGATGGCATCGCAGAGCGCGCCGTCACGCTGGGAGCCAAAACACTCTATGTCGTCGGCAACCCTCATGCCGAAGGGTTTTACACGCGCGCCGGCTTCCATCTCGATGGCACCATCGAGACGCAATTCGGCAAGAACCTGTTGATGGAGCGTCCTCTCGGCGCCAACTGACCGCATCGGCGCCGCCTTAAGGCGCAGCCACCGAGCGAGCTCCAGCCCTTAAAGAATTGATATTTTTACGCAAATAAGCTTCGATACAGACTGGTTCGGCTTTTTTCCAGAATACTTGAACCATTTTGTCTTGTTCCCCGTCTGATGAGGACCGGCGGCGACGCCCGCCTTCATTCAACAGATTACGGAATTGACTTATGACCTTTGTCCGCAAGACCTCTGCCCTCGCCGGCCTCGCCCTCACCGCCGCCCTCGCCCTTGCACCGACCGGAGCCAGTGCCGTCATCACCGACCTGCCCTCGTGCTACGATCACGTCATCACTTCGTGCAACAACACCTCGAAGCACCCGGATGCCTGCATCGACAACGCCACCAACGCCTGTGACGAGGAATTCGGCAACGCTTCACTGGGCACTTCGCCCAAGCTGTTCCTCAATCCCACCCAGAGCAAGCCGGCGCGCGCCAAGGTATCCATGCTGCTGCTTCCCGCCGTCCAGCAGGCGCGCGAAGCCGCCCGCCGAAACTAGAACCGGGTGCGCACCACATACTCTGGGTTCTTGGAAAAGGGTCGTCTGCGGATGGCCCTTTTTCGCCTTCGGCAAAGCAGCGGCTTGACATTCCCGGTCTGCGGACCAAAGGTCCGCCCCATGATCAACCAGGCCTATTTTGTCGAGACTATGCGTGTACGCGCCCCGGGGCGTGCGGCATTCGTTCGGCATTAGGCCATCCGATCCGCAGACCCCGCCGCAACGGCCGGGTCTGACATTGTCCGGCCTGCCGTCCGGCCTCTACCAGACGAGGAGACAATGTCAAACCATGCCCCCAATCCGGCAATTCGCCCGCCCGCCACGGATTTGGTCATCCGTGCGTCCAGCCTTGGCGATGCCGAAGGTCTTAATGCGCTGATGAACCTGCCCGGCGTACGCTACGGCACGCTGCGCCCGCCCTTCCAGCGCCTCGAACAATCCCGGCGTTTCCTGGAACGGCTTGGAGATGACGATTTCCACATCGTCGCCCATATCGGAGATGCCCTCGTCGGCACCGCCGGCCTGCATAGAGGCACCGGCCGCCGGCGCCATGTCGCTTCAATGGGCCTCTCGGTTCACGACGATCATTCAGGCAAGGGTATCGGCTCGGCGCTGATCGGCGCGCTGGTCGAAGCTGCGGACAACTGGCTCGACATCCATCGCATCGAATTGACGGTGTTCACCGACAATGAAGCGGCCATCGGGCTCTACAGGAAGTTCGGCTTCGACTCCGAAGGCGTCCACAAGGACTATGCCTATCGCGACGGCGCCTATGCCGATGTGCTCGCCATGGCGCGTATCCGTCCGAGTTGAGCCGGGAAGAACACCAGAGCGGCGGCCTGGGGGCCGCCGCCTACCAGCGCGACACCACCATGGCGTCGAAGATGGCAATCAGGTGCAGACTGGCGCCGATGACGACAAACCCGTGCCACAGGGCCGAATTGAACTTCAGCTTCTCCCACAGGTAGAAGACAATCCCGAACGAATAGCAAAGGCCGCCGGCGAGCAGCAGCACCAGTGCCTGCGGCGGCAAGGTCCGCGCCAGATCGTTGAAGACCACCACGCCGCTCCAGCCGATGATGAGATAAAGCGGCAGGGTCAGGTTGGACAGCCGCAACGGCAGGCTCAGCTTCAGAGCCACCCCGATCAGCGAGGCGCTCCAGACGAAAATCGTTAGCCCCAGCCCCTTGGGCGTGTGCCAGATCCCGGTGAGAAACGGCGTATAAGTCGCTGCGATGAAAAGAAATATCGTTGCTTGATCGAAGCGTGCCAGCACGCGCCTGACCGCGGTCTGCGGCCAGAGGTTGAAGGCCATGGAGACGCCGAGCAGCAGCACGAACGCCCCGACATAGATGGCGATAGCCGGCACTTCCGCCGGTGCGGTACGCAAGACCGAAAGCGTGATGAGCACCGTCCCAGCCACCAGCGCCAGGACAAGGCCAATGCCGTGGACGATGCCGTCGGCAATCTTTTCGGCGAGGCTCACCATGCGTTCGCCCGACCAGCTTGCCTCGAGACGCGACTTCAGTTCCTGCCCTGTCATGGCCGTGCCCCTCCGTCGGCAGCGTCCGCCAGTATCGGCGACAGATGCGTCGATATTACGACCATCCCAGGTGCACGCAAAGACCTCCGATCACCGGGTCACGCGGCATAACTGCCTCGCCGCTTCGCGGGCCTTGCCCCTGTTCTCGGCTGGCGAATGAAGATAGCATGACGGCGGAGCCATTTGCGCTCCGGCATTCATGCTTTCTGGCTGCGAGACCGATCATGAAAAGTTTTGGCCTGTGGCTGAGCCTTGCCCTTCTTCTGGCGCCATTGCCGGCGCTTGCCGTCACGACGTCGCTGACGCTGACCTTGACCGATCCGGGTGACTGGAAGCATGTCAGCTACGCCTGTGACGACCACGATGGGCGGGTCGAGATCGACTATCTCAATGCCGCGCCGAATTTCCTGGCGCTGGTGCCGATCGACGGCAAGTCGGTGATCTTCGCCAATATCCTGTCCGGTTCCGGCGCGCGCTATGTTGCCGGCAGGTATCAGTGGTGGACCAAGGGGCCCGAGGCACAGCTGATCGACCTGACCGCCGACAAGGATGCGCCGCCGCTTTTGAACTGCATCGAAGCCAATGACACTCCCTGAAGGATAAAGACCACGAGATGACCCGTGCCACCTCGTTCCTGCGTGCCGGCATGTCCAGCGCACCGCCTTCCGGCCGTGCCGTGCTGAGCCATGCCGAGCGCCATTTGCGCCGCCGCCTGATCGTCACCGAGACCGGAGACGACGTGCTGGTCGACCTGCCGGTCGCAACCGTGTTCGAACACGGCGACTGCCTGGTGCTCGAGGACGGCCTCCTCATCGAGATTGCCGCCGCTGACGAGGAACTGATGGAAGTCAAGGCCACCTCACGCGAGGCGTTGACGGCGCTTGCCTGGCACCTCGGCAACCGCCACCTGCCTGCCGAGATCGGCCCCGAGCACATCCGCGTCGCCCGAGATCACGTCATTCGCGACATGCTTAGCCGTCTTGGCGCCGAAATCGCCGATATCAGGGCGCCCTTCTCGCCCCTGCGCGGCGCCTATCACGACCAAGGGCACGATCATGGCCATGGTCAGGCCCACGCCCATGACCACGGGCATTCGCACGCGCATGACTGAACCGAAAGCGAACGGCGCGGCACCATCCGCTGCGCCCGATCCCGTGGCGCTGCAGCGGCTCTTCGCCTGGTTTTCGCCGGCTTTTCCGGTCGGCGCCTTCGCCTATTCGGCCGGGCTCGAAACCGCGATTTCGGACGGCTCGGTCCGGACGCCGGAGGCGCTGACCGACTGGCTCCGTGCCATCCTCCGCCACGGCGCGCCGACGATGGATGCCATCCTGATCGCCGAAGCGCATCGCAATGCCGAAGACGCCGAGGCGCTCATGAGGCTGGCCGAGCTGGCGCTGGCGCTGATCCCTTCGCCTGAACGGCGGGCCGAAACGCTGTCGCTTGGCACCAGCTTTGGCGCCGCCGCCGCCGCCTGGCCCGAAGCCGGCAGGGCGCCCCTTCCTTCCCAATGCCCCTATCCGGTGGCGCTCGGGGCGATATCCGCGGTTTCCGGCCTGCCGCTGGCAGCCGTGCTGACCGGGTTCCTCGCGGCGCTGACCCAGGGCCAGATCTCGGTTGCTGTGCGCCTGGTGCCGATCGGGCAGTCCGACGGATTGCGCGTCCTGCAGGGACTCGAGGCCGATATCGCCGCAGCGGCGAAAAAGGGCGAAACCGCCGGCCTCGACGATCTCGGCGCCATCGGCTTTGCCGCCGACATCGCCGCCATGGCGCACGAAACGCTGAAGGTCAGGATATTCCGCTCATGAGCCTCGGTTGGCATCTTTTGTCGACGCCCGCCCGGCGCGCCAATATGCTTGGGGCTGGTCTTCGTTTTTCACAATCGTACGCATCATGATCTCCGGTATCGCCTCGCTCGTTTTCATCCCGCTCCTTGCCATTGCCGCCGCCCACATGATCTGGGCCCTCGGCGGCTCCTACCCGGCGCGCACGCCGGAGTTGCTGGCCAGAACCGTTCTCGGCACCAAAGGCCGGGATCGGGTGCCGCGCCTGGCCTCCGCCGTCATTTCCCTGCTCATTCTGGCCGCCGGCATCGTGGCTCTGTCGCTGGCCGACCCTGCGCCTGGCGCGGTGATGATCGGGCTCGGCATCGCCCTGGCACTGGTCTTTGCTGGACGCGGCCTGATCGGCTACACGAAGGCATGGCAGGCGCGCACGCCGGTCGAGCCGTTCCGCACCATGGATCGCAAGTTCTACTCGCCCCTCTGCCTGGCCATCGGCGCCGGCTTCGTTTTCCTCATTGTCTGGAGATTCATGTGAGTTCACCCAATGGTCCCCTGCGCATCGGCATCGGCGGTCCCGTCGGTTCGGGCAAGACAACCTTGTGCGAGAAACTGCTCAAGGCGCTCAAGGACCGCTACTCGATGGCCGTCGTCACCAATGATATCTACACGCGCGAGGACGCCCTGATCCTGGCGCGGGCGCAGGCGATTTCCGAGGACCGTATCGTCGGCGTCGAGACCGGCGGGTGCCCGCACACGGCCATCCGCGAGGATGCCTCGCTCAACCTCAACGCCGTCGCCGAACTCAATGCCCGCTTCCCCGATCTCGACATCGTCCTGATCGAATCGGGTGGCGACAATCTCGCCGCCACGTTCTCGCCCGATCTTGCCGACCTGACGCTCTACGTCATCTCGGTGGCCCAGGGCGAAAAGATCCCGCGCAAGGGCGGCCCGGCCATCACCCTGTCGGACTTGCTGATCATCAACAAGACCGACCTGGCCCCGCATGTCGGCGCCGACCTTCAGGTGATGCAAGCCGACACACAAAAGGTGCGCGACGGCCGGCCCTTCGTTTTCTCCGACTTGTCCCGCAATCAGGGACTCGACGATATCTTCGCCTTCATCGAGCGCTATGGCGGACTGAGCTCGGCGGAGCGCGCCACGGCGTGAACGGCGAGCCGCTCGTCCTTGTTCGCAACCTGACCGAACCCATCGCCGCGCCGCGCTGTCCGGACGGTCTTGCTCGCCTGGCCTTCACGGCACCAAACGCGGTGCCGGCACATGCGATACTTGCCGAGGCCTATGCCGATGGCTTCGGCGAGGTCGCCGGCTTTGCAGACTGGTATGACGCTCTCGTTTCAGACGAGGAATACGACGCTGAGCTCTGTTTCATCTATGGTTCCGGCAACAGGCTGGCAGGGTTCGCGCAGGTCTGGACTTCCGGGTTCGTCAAGGACATCGCGGTCGCCAATGCCTTTCGCAGGCAGGGAATCGGACGCGCCTTGATGCTCGCGGCGTTCGCAGAACTGCAAGCGCGCGGACTCGATCAGGTCCGGCTGAAGGTTCACCCAGACAATCAAGGCGCCATTGCGCTCTACCGCGCGCTGGGCATGCGCGCTCCCTGACACGCACCTCAATCGAAGGTGAAAGACCCCTCGTCGCTCGGCACCAGCACGGTAACGCTGCGCGGCGGCAGGATGATATTGCCGGGCTCGGTGCCGAAACGTGCATCCAGACCGGAGGAGAAACCGAGATGCCAGGTACTGCCGGTGCGCGGCAGCGCCGAATAGGCCGAAACGCGCTCATGGGCACGATTGAACCAGACGACCAGCTCGTCCTCGTCGATATCGAGCAACATGCCGAAGGTCGGCAGATCGGCCTGCCAATTGTCGGGATGCAGTTCGTGCTGGTCCGGATGCAGCCAGACGACGTCACGGACGCCGTTGATCACCTGGCCGGTCAGGAACTCCTGCTCGGTCAGCGCCGGATGCGCCGAACGGAAGGCTGACAGGGCGCAAACGAAATTCATCAGTTCGGCGTCGGCGCGGCCCCAGTCAATCCAGGTCACGGCATTGTCCTGGGCATAGGCGTTGTTGTTGCCGCCCTGTGAGCGCCAGAACTCGTCGCCCTGGCCGAGCATCAGCGTGCCGCGCGAGACGAAAAGCGTCGCCAGCAACGCCCGGACGTCGGCCCGGCGCCTGTCGTTGATCTCCGCGTTCTCCGTCTCGCCCTCGTAGCCGCAGTTCCAGCTGATGTTGTGGCTGTGGCCGTCGCGATTGTTCTCGCCATTGCCGAGATTGTGCTTGCTGGAATAGCTAACCAGGTCCCTGAGGGTGAACCCGTCATGGGCGGCGATGTAGTTGACGCTTGCCGTCGGCTTGCGCCCGCCGTGCTGGAACAGGTCCGATGAGCCGGCAAGACGCGACGCCAGGTCGCCCGCTGCCGCATCGCCACGCCAGAAGGCGCGCACGTCGTCGCGATAGCGATCGTTCCATTCGAGGAACGGCACGCCGAAGCCGCCGAGCTGATAGCCGCCCGGGCCGATGTCCCAGGGCTCGGCAACAAGGATCGCCTTGCCGAGAACCGGATCGGAGCGGATTGCGGCCAGAAGCGGCGCTTCGGGAGAAAAGCCGGTCCGTGTGCGGCCAAGGATCGTTGCCAGATCGAAACGGAAACCGCTGACGCCACCGGCCTCGACCCAGTGGCGCATGGCGTCGAGCACCAGGCGTTGGACCTCCGGATGGGCACAATCGAGCGTATTGCCGGTGCCGGCATCATTGACCAGAAGCCGTTGTCCGTCGCTGTTGAAGGTGTGGCGGTAGTAGGTGTTGGCATCCAGGCCGCGATAGCAGATCACCGGGCCGTTGGTGTCGCCCTCGCCCGAATGGTTGAACACCACGTCGAGGATCACGGCGATGCCGCGCTTGCGGTAGAAATCGGTGACCTTCCTCAGATCGGCGATGCCGCCCGGCATCAGGCGCGGGTCCGGCGCCATCATGGTCACCGGATTGTAGCCCCAGGCATTGGTGAGCTTGAGGCTGGCCAGGTGCCAGTCATCGATCCATGCCGCCGTCGGCATCAGCTCGATCGTGTCGACACCGAGCGCCTGGAAATGCTCGGGAAAGCCGGATTTGGTCAGGGCCGTGACCCGGCCGCGTTCGGCTGCCGGCAGTCCCGGCCTGAGCTTGGAATAGCCACGAACGTTGAGCTCGTAGATCACGCGCGGCGGCATCTCGATCGGAACCGCCCTGTTCTTGACCGGCGCTGCAACGATGGATTTGGGCACATAGGGCGCGGTATCGACGCCAGACCCGCGCGGCGCCTTCAGTTCGTCGTGCTGGGTAAAGGGCTGGTCGATCTCATAGGCATAGGGGTCGACCAGGAGCTTGTCCGGATCGAACCACAAGCCCTTTGAGGGGTCATAGGGGCCATCGGCCCTGATGCCGTAGCGCGTGCCGGCGCCAATGCCCTTGATCAGTCCGAAATGGACGGCACCGTCACGCCCGTCGAGGGCGAAACGTTCGGTCTCCCTGCCCGCTTTGTCAAACAACGAGATGAAAACCTGGCTCGCCGGTTCGGAATAGACCGAGAAGTTGACGCCATCCGCGAGGACAGACGCGCCGCGTGGCTCGGGCCGCCCGGCACCCTTTTGCAGTTGCGGTTTCATTCGGCGTCCTAGAGGGTTTTCGGGAAAAGTGGATAGCACTTTTCCGTTTCGAAAACACGACCACTCAAAGACCTGGAGCAGATCAGGCGATTCCACATAAGCAATATCTGTTCTAGGTGATGACGGACGGCTCGCTGCGGCCGGTGCGCGCCGCGAGATCGGTGAGGTCTGAAGCAATCTTGATGAGCGGGTCGAGCGCCGCCTGCGTTTCGACGAAGTGGTCGCCCGAAGCCGGTTCGTAGCGCTCGATATAGATGCGCAGCGTCGCCCCGACCGTGCCGGTTCCCGACAGCCTGAAAACGATGCGCGATCCATCCTCGAAACCGATGCGGACGCCCTGCTTGCTGGCAACCGATCCGTCGACCGGGTCGGAATAGGTGAAATCATCGGCGTAAGCGACTGTATAGCCGTCTATTTTCGTACCGACCAGATCGGACAGACGTTGGCGCAGATCGTCCATCAACGCGCCTGCCGCCGCCGCATCCACGGCCTCGTAGTCGTGCCGGGTGTAGTAGTTGCGGCCATAGGTCTGCCAGTGCTCGCGAACAATCTCGGCGACCGACTGCTTCCTGACCGCAAGGATGTTGAGCCACAAAAGCACCGCCCAGAGCCCGTCCTTTTCGCGGACGTGGTTGGAGCCGGTGCCGGCGCTCTCCTCACCGCAGATGGTGACGCGGCCGGCATCGAGCAGATTGCCGAAGAACTTCCAGCCGGTCGGCGTTTCGTGCATCTCGATGCCGAGCTTCTCGGCGACTCGATCCGCCGCCGCCGAGGTCGGCATGGACCGGGCAATACCAGCGATGCCGTCCTTGTAGCCCGGCGCCAGGTGGGCGTTGGCCGACAGCATGGCCAGCGAGTCCGACGGCGTGACGAACTGGTTGCGGCCGATGATGAGGTTGCGGTCGCCGTCGCCGTCCGAGGCCGCGCCGAAATCAGGCGCCTCCGGCGACATCAAGAGGTCGTAGAGATCCTTGGCATAGACGAGGTTCGGGTCAGGGTGTCCGCCGGCGAAATCTGGCGAAGGAACGCCATTGATGACGGTGCCCGCTGGCGCGCCGAGCATTTCCTCGAGTATGCGCCTGGCATAGGGGCCGGTCACCGCGTGCATGGCGTCGAAACGCATGCGGAATCCATCGGTGAACATCGCCCTGATGGCATCGAAATCGAACAGGGTCTGCATCAGGTCGGCGTAGTCGGCAACAGCATCGATAACCGTCACCTTCATGCCCTCGACCTCGGTTTCGCCGATCCGGCTGAGGTCGATGTCCGGGGTGTCGGTGGTCTTGTATTCCGCAATCGTTTTCGTTCGCGCGAACACCGCGTCGGTGATCTTTTCCGGCGCCGGGCCGCCGTTCGAGATGTTGTATTTGAGGCCGAAATCGCCGTCCGGGCCGCCCGGATTGTGGCTGGCGCTGAGCACCAGCCCGCCAAAGGCCTTGTAGTGCCGGATGACATGGCTGGCCGCCGGCGTCGACAGGATGCCGCCCTGACCCACCATGACGTGGCCAAAGCCATTGGCAGCCGCCATGCGGATGGCGGTCTGGATGACGGTGTCATTGTGGTAGCGCCCGTCGCCGCCGATGACCAGCAGCTTGCCCGCGAAACCTTCCAGCGCGTCGAAGATCGACTGGATGTAGTTCTCGGCATAATGGGGCTGGGCGAAGACCGGTACCTGCTTTCTCAGACCCGATGTGCCCGGCTTCTGGTCGGCAAAGGGCTCGGTCTTAATCGTCAGAATCGTCATCTGCTTGCTCCTGCCCCAACAGGTCCTTGAAAAGCTTCACGTATTTGGCGGCGCTTGCGTGCCATCCGACATCTGACTTCATGCCATTGCGCCGCATGCGCGTCCAGACGTCCTCGTCGCGATAAAGCGCAATCGTGCGCATGATGGCCGCCAGCAATGCCGGCTGGGATACCGGTGCGAACTGCAGGCCGGTTGCCACCCCGGCCTCCACCGCCGCCAGATTGGCGTCGATTACCGTGTCGGCAAGTCCGCCGACGCGCGCCACCACTGGAATGGCGCCGTAGCGCAGCCCAAACAATTGCGTCAGCCCGCAGGGCTCGAAGCGAGAGGGCACGAGAATGGCATCGACACCGCCCTGGATGAGATGACTGAGCGGCTCGTCGTAGGAGCGCTCGAACCCGACCTTGCCGGGATGGCGCCAGGCAGCGCTCTGCATCGCCGACTCGAGCGTGTCGTCTCCCGAGCCGAGCACGACCAGCCGTCCTCCGGCGCCGACAAGCGGATCGATGCAGCCGGCGAGAAGATCGATGCCCTTCTGCCAGGTCAGGCGCGAGACCAGTCCGAACAGCGGCCCGGAATCGTGGGTGAGACCGAAGCGTTCTTCCAGCGCCTTCTTGTTGACCAGGCGCTGCTTGATGGTGTTGAGGCGGAAATTGGCCTCAAGGAAAGGATCGGTGCCCGGATCCCAGGCCTCCATGTCGATGCCGTTGAGAATGCCGTGCAAATTGTCGGCCCTGAGGTTGAGCAAGCCGTCGAGCCCCATGCCGAACTCGCGGGTGCGGATCTCGGTGGCATAGGTCGGGCTGACCGTCGTCACTGCATCGGCCGTCTGAATGCCGGCCTTCAGGAAGCCGACGCCGCCATAATACTCGACCCCCGACATCGAGAAGGCTTCCGGCGGCAGCCTCAGCTTCCAGAAGATGTCCGAACCGTACTGGCCCTGAAATGCCAGGTTGTGAATGGTCATCACCGTCCGGACATTGGTGCGCGGGCCATAGGCGACATAGGCCGGGGCCAGCGCCGACTGCCAGTCGTGGGCCTGAAGGATGTCCGGGGCATAGCCGTCGACAAGACCGCGCGTCAGCTCCGCCCCGACAAAGGCGAGCGCGGCGAAGCGCTTCCAGTTGTCGGTGTACTCGCCCCCGGCCCCGCCATAGAGGCCGCCCTCGCGGTTGTACAGGTGCGGCGCGTCGATGACGAACAGGTCGAGGCCAGCGGCGCGGGCGCTGAGCAGCCGCGCCGAGCCGTCGAACAGGTCCTCGAATTCGGCGACGACCTCGCCATTGCGCAATTGCGCCATCACCGTCGGATAGCCGGGAATAAGGGTCCGCACGGAAACCTTGTGGGCGGCCAAAGCCCCCGGCAGTGCGCCGGCGACATCTGCCAGGCCACCGGTCTTGGCCAGCGGATAGATCTCGGAAGTAACCGACAGCAGGTCCATTACTTGTTCATGAGGTAATTGTTGATCATCGGCTGGGTAATCAACACGACGCCCTCGGCGGTTCGCCGGAACCACTTGGCGTCGAACTCGGGATCCTCGCCGACAACGAGGCCTTCGGGAATGGTGACGGACCTGTCGACAACGACCTTGGAAAGCCGCGCCCCGCGCCCGATCGAACAGCGCGGCAGGATCACCGCCTGGTCGAGTTCGGAATAGGAATGGACGCGCGTGCCGGTGAACACCAGGCTGCGGTAGACCGCGCCGCCCGAGACGATGCAGTCGCCCGAAACGAGCGAGGAGACCGCCTGCCCGCGGCGCCCGTCGAGATCGTGGACGAACTTGGCTGGCGGCGTGATCTCGGCATAGGTCCAGATCGGCCAGTCGTGGTCGTAAAGGTCGAGCTGCGGGACGACGTCGGTCAGGTCGATATTGGCTTTCCAGTAGGCATCGATTGTGCCGACATCGCGCCAGTAGGACACGCTTTCGAACGAGGAGCGGACACACGAGCGGGTGAAACGGTGGGCCCAGGCGACACCGTTCTTGACGATGTGGGGAATGATGTCATGGCCGAAATCTCGCGATGATCCCTCGGTCGCGGCGTCACGGCGCAACTGGTCCATCAGGAAGGCGGTGTCGAAGACATAGATGCCCATCGAGGCCAGGGCAAAATCGGGCTTGTCGGGAATGCCCGGCGGGTCCTTGGGCTTTTCGATGAATTCGATGACGCGGTCGCGCCCGTCGACATGCATGACGCCAAAGGCCGAAGCCTCCAGGCGCGGCACTTCCAGACAGCCGATGGTGACGTCGGCATCGGTGTCGACATGCTGGCGCAGCATGATTTCGTAGTCCATCTTGTAGATGTGGTCGCCCGCCAGGATGACGATGTACTTGGCGCCCAGATCCTCGATGATGTCCATGTTCTGATAAACGGCGTCGGCGGTGCCGGCATACCAGAGGTCGTCGCCGACCCGCTGGCTGGCGGGCAGGATGTCGAAGCTTTCATTGCGTTCCGGCCGCATGAAGTTCCAGCCGTGTTGCAGGTGCCGGATCAGCGAGTGGGCCTGATACTGGGTGGCGACACCGATGCGGCGGATGCCCGAATTGATGGCGTTCGACAGTGCGAAATCGATGATGCGCGTCTTCCCGCCGAAAAACACCGCCGGCTTGGCCCGCCGGTCGGTCAGTTCCATCAGGCGAGAACCTCGTCCTCCCGCAAGCACATAGGCCATCGCATCGCGCGCCAGTGGCGATGGGGTCCTGTAGTCCGACATGTCACCCTCCCTTGCGTCCGGTTGAGCCCGGATCGTGCACAATAATCAGCGTTGATAGTGGCGGCAGCATCAGGTCCGCATAGGCCGGCCAACCTCCCCCCTCGGAAGGATGGGCGATGATCTTTCCCTGGTTACCCTGATTTGAGCCGCCGTAGTACTCCGCGTCCGTATTGATCCTTTCGCGCCAGGTACCCGTAGCCGGCAGCGGCACGCGATAGCCCGAACGCGGAACCGGCGTCATGTTCGAAATCACCGCCACCGGCGCCGCACCAGGCGCATGGCGGGCGAAGGCGAGGACGGAATTGGCGTGGTCGTTGCCGATCAGCCATTCGAAGCCCTCGGGTTCGCAGTCTCTGGCATGCAGCGCCGGATATTTCCGATAAGCCTTGTTGAGATCGGAAATCAGGCGCCTGACGCCTTCATGCATGCCGGCATCGAGCAGGAACCAGTCGAGCGCGCGCGCCTCGCTCCACTCCTCGCGCTGGGCGAATTCCTGGCCCATGAACAGCAGTTTCTTGCCCGGGTGTCCCCACATGTAGCCATAGTAGGCTCGAAGATTGGCGAATTGTTGCCAGTCATCGCCCGGCATCTTTGAGAGCATCGATCCCTTGCCGTGCACGACCTCGTCATGGCTGATCGGCAGGATGAAATTCTCCGAGAAGGCGTAAAGGAAGCCGAAGGTCAGGTCGTTGTGGTGGTAACGGCGGTGGATGGGCTCGCGGCTCATATAGCGCAGCGTGTCGTTCATGAAGCCCATGTTCCACTTGAAACCGAACCCCAGGCCCCCGGCGTGAACCGGCGTGCTGACACCCGGCCAGGCTGTCGATTCCTCGGCAATGGTCACCGTGCCGGGATAGAGCCGATAGGTCTCCATATTGGTGCGCTGGAGGAAGGCCACGGCCTCGTTGTTCTCGCGCCCACCCATGTCGTTGGGCACCCACTCGCCCGGCTGGCGTGAATAATCGAGATAGAGCATCGAGGCGACGGCATCGACCCTCAGCGCGTCGAGGTGGAACTTCTCAAGCCAGTAAAGGGCATTGTTGACCAGGAATTCCTGCACTTCGCGGCGACCGAAATTGTAGATCGCCGTGTTCCAGTCCGGATGGTAGCCGCGACGCGGGTCGAGATGCTCGTAGAGCGCCGTGCCGTCGAACCGGGCCAGACCGAACTCGTCGGTCGGGAAATGCGCCGGCACCCAGTCCATGATGACGCCGAGCCCGGCCTTGTGCGCCTCGTCGACAAATTTGGCGAAGCCGTTGGGTGCCCCGAAGCGCGCCGTCGGCGAATAGAGCCCTGTCGGCTGGTAACCCCATGACGGATCGAACGGATGCTCGGCGATCGGCATCAGTTCGATATGGGTGAAACCCATGTCGGCGGCGTAGGGCACGAGTTGGTCGGCAAGCTGCTGGTAATCGAGGAAGGAACCATCGGGCCGGCGGCGCCAGGATCCCAGGTGCACTTCGTAGATCGACATGGCCTCGCGGCGCCAGTCGAGCTTGCCGCGCTTGTCGATCCAGACCTCGTCATTCCACTCGTAAGGGGTCGGATCGGTGATGACCGAAGCGGTCCGCGGCCGCAGTTCGGACTGTTGGGCGAAGGGATCGGCCTTCAGCGGCAGCAGTGTGCCGTCGACACCGACGATCTCGTATTTGTAGACCGTGCCCGGACCGACCTCGGGAATGAAGACCTCCCAGATGCCGGTATCGAGCCTGCAGCGCATCGGATTGCGCCGGCCGTCCCAGGAGTTGAATGGCCCGACGACGCTGACCCGCCGCGCATTGGGCGCCCAGACGGCGAAATGCGTGCCCTCGATGTCCTCGAAGGTCATGGCGTGGGCGCCGAGCTTGTCGAACAGCCTCAGATGCGAGCCTTCCTTGATGTAGTAGTCGTCCATCGGGCCGAGCACGGGGCCGAAGCTGTAGGGGTCCCAGATATCCCACTCCCCGCCCTCATTGGCAGCGTGCAACCGGATCGGAGCGCGCTCCTTGATATCGATCTTGCCTTCGAAGAAACCGGCCGGGTCGAGCCGGGCCAGCCTGCCGAGCGCAGCGCCGTCACGGGCAAACACCGAAATCGAGTCGGCATGGGGCACGAAGGCCCGGACCAGCCAGTCCTTGCCGACCTGATGCAGACCGAGCACCGAGAACGGGTCGGAATGGGTGCCCCCGATTATGGCGGCGATGGTCTTGGGATCGATCTTGCTGGCTGAACCGGTCAACTTCTTCAGGCCTCGTTTGTCGATACGTTCCAGATGTCATTCGCGTATTCGCGGATGGTGCGATCCGAAGAGAACCACGCCATGTTGGCGGTGTTGCGAATGGTCTTGGCGTACCATTGCTTGGTGTCGGTCCAGAGCGTATCGACGCTGCGCTGGGCCTCGTAATAGGACTCGAAGTCGCGTGCCACCATGAACCAGTCGTGCTCATACAGGCCGCCGATCAGATCCTTGTAGCGGTTGCGATCATCGGGCGAGAACACACCCCCGGCAATGGAGTCGAGCGCCTGCCGGAGTTCGGGCGCGGTCTCGATGATCTCGCGCGGCGAGGTGCCCTTGCCTTGGCGGGCCGCTTCGACTTCCTCGGCCGTCATGCCGAAGATGATGATGTTGTCGTCTCCGACATTGTCCTTGATCTCGATATTGGCGCCGTCGAGCGTACCGATCGTCAGTGCACCGTTGAGGGCGAACTTCATGTTGCCCGTGCCCGACGCCTCGAGCCCGGCCGTCGAAATCTGCTCGGAAAGGTCGGCCGCCGGCATGATGGTCTCGGCCAGGGAGACGTTGTAGTTTGGCAGAAACACCACCTTGATCAGATCCGACGCGATCGGGTCGTGATTGATGATGCGGGCAACGTCGTTGATCAGCTTGATGATCAGCTTGGCGTTCCAGTAGCTCGGCGCCGCCTTGCCGCCGAACACCTTGACGCGCGGCACCCAGTCCTTTTCCGGATGGGCGCGGATGGCGTCGTAATAGGCGACCGCCTCCAGGATATTTAGCAGCTGGCGCTTGTATTCGTGAATGCGCTTGACCTGAACGTCGAACATGGCCTCGGGCGAGACCTTGACCCCCAGGCGCTCGCGGATGACATGGGCCAGCCGCTCCTTGTTGGCCTTCTTGATGGCGGCGAATTTCTCCTGGAAGGCGGAATCGTCGGCCAACCCCTCGAGCTTGGTGAGCTCGGAGGTGTGGGTCATGAACCTGTCGCCGATCGAGTCCTTGATCAGACCCGTCAGACCCGGGTTGCACTGCATCAGCCAGCGGCGCGGTGTGATGCCGTTGGTCTTGTTGTTGATCCGGTCGGGATAGAGCGCATGCAGGTCGGCAAACACCGTCTTCTTCATCAGTTCGGTATGGAGCGCGGAAACGCCATTGACCGAATGCGAGCCGACGAAGGCCAGATGGCCCATGCGGACGCGCCGCCCGCCTTGTTCGTCGATCAAGGAGACATTGGCGATCTGCGCCTCGCTCAGCTTGGCGCGCTCGCGCGCTTCCTTCAGCACCGTTGCATTGATGCCGTAGATGATCTGCACGTGCCGCGGCAGCAGCCGCTCCATCAACCCGATCGGCCAGCTTTCCAGCGCTTCGGGCAGAAGCGTGTGGTTGGTGTAGGCGAAGACCGACTTGCCGATGCGCCAGGCTTCGGACCAGGTCAGTCCGTGCTTGTCGATCAGAAGCCTGAGCAGCTCGACCACCGAGATGGCCGGATGGGTGTCGTTGAGCTGGATGGCGATGGTGTCGCCGAGCGAGCCGAGATCGTTGTACTGCTGGATGTGACGCCTGAGGATGTCCTGCAGGGAGGCGGAGACGAAGAAGTACTCCTGCTTGAGCCTGAGCTCCTGCCCGGCCTCGGTGGCGTCGGCAGGATAGAGCACCTGGGTCAGGCTCTCGGCGCGGGCGCTTTCGGCAAGGGCGCCGATATGGTCGCCCGAATTGAAACGGTCGAGCAGCAGCGGATCGATCGATAGTGCGCTCCACAGCCTCAGCGTGTTGACCCGGCTCGCCTGCCACCCGACGATCGGGGTGTCGAAGGCGACCGCCAGCATGCGTTCATCCGGCTGCCAGTCGTGGCGGACGGTGCCGTCCGGATCGGTGATCGGGGTGACATGGCCGCCGAAACCGATTTCGTAGGAACTCTCCCGACGTTCGAATTCCCACGGATTGCCATGCGCCAGCCAGTCTTCGGGGATCTCGACCTGCCAGCCATCCGACACTTCCTGGCGGAACATGCCGTGGACGTAGCGGATGCCGTAGCCATAAGCCGGCACTTCGACCGAAGCCATGGATTCCATGAAGCAGGCGGCCAGGCGCCCTAGGCCGCCATTGCCGAGCGCGGCGTCCGGCTCGACCTCGAACAGCTCGTCGAGATTGACGTCGAACTTCTTCAACGCCTCGCGCACCGGCTCGACGATTTCCAGGTTGGAAAAGGCATCGCGCATGAGCCGCCCGATGAGGAATTCCATCGAGAAATAGTAGACGCGCTTGTCGCCATTGCGCCACGTGGTGCGCGTGCTTTCCATCCAGTTGTCGATGATCCTGTCGCGTACGGCCAGAATCGTCGCCTGCAGCCAGTCGTACTGCCGGGCCACGATCGGGTCCTTGCCCATCGCATAGGTCAGCTTCTCAAGGATTTCGTTGGCGAGTTCGTCAGGAGTCCTAGCGCTTCGAACGGGGGTTGGACCCTCGTAGACCATGGCTTTGTCGGGCATATGTGCTTCCTAAATCCATTGCGATCCCTTCCCCTCGATCAACACTCTTGCATGCCCGCGTCGACATGAAAAGGCACTGATATCGGTCCTGATTTAACCCGGGCACGACAGAGCCGCCGATGCTGAAATGCCTTTGGCCCGGGCCGCACGCCAACATGACGCGCACCAGGCGGCATTGGAGAACCTTGCCTTTCCGGCCTGGCCGGTGCCACAAGAAAGCCCCTCGCTGCCGTGCCCATGGAGCCCGAAGTGCCCGAGAAGATCATCATCGATACCGATCCCGGCCAGGACGATGCCGTCGCGATTCTGCTGGCGCTCGCCTCGCCCGACGAACTTGACGTTGTCGGGATCACCGCCGTCGCCGGCAATGTCGGGCTCGCCCAGAATGCCATCAACGCCCTGAAAGTGGTTGAATTATCAGGGCGAACCGAGGTTCCAGTGTTTGCCGGAAGCCCGGCGCCGCTGCGCCGCCCGCTCGTCACCGCCGAGCACGTGCACGGCCAGACCGGGCTCGACGGCCCGGTGCTGCCCGATCCGCAAAAGCAGCTCGCACCTGGCCACGGCGCCGATTTCATCATCGACACGGTTCGGACCGAGCCTGAAAAAACGGTAACGCTGGTTGCCCTCGGCCCACTGACCAACCTTGCCCTGGCCTTGATCAAGGCGCCCGACATCGGCCCGCGAATCAAGCAGATCGTTTTGATGGGCGGAGCCTATTTCGAGGTCGGCAACCTGACGCCGGCAGCCGAATTCAACATCTATGTCGACCCGGAAGCCGCCGATGTCGTCTTCCGCTCGAACGTGCCGCTCACTGTGGCGTCGCTCGATATCACCCACAAGGTGCTCTCGACGCATGACCGAATCGCAGCCATTCGTGGCCTCGGCAACAGGACCGGCGCTGCCGTTGCCGACATGCTCGGCTTTTCCGAGCGGTTCGATCTGGCCAAATACGGCTGGGACGGCGCACCGCTGCACGATCCCTGCACCGTTGCTTTCCTGTTGAAACCGGAACTGTTCGAGGGACGGCAGATCAATGTCTCTATCGAGGTCAGCAGCGAATTGACACGCGGCATGACGGTCGCTGACTTCTGGCAGATCACGGACAGGCCGAAGAACGCCTTCTTTCTCAGCGGCGTCGATGCCGAAGGCTTTTATGCGTTACTGACGGAACGGCTTGCGCGGTTGCCCTAAGCGAACAGATCAACCAGAGGCGCCGGCTGGCTGTCACCGACGCCACCCGTCCGGACCTCGCCCGCCAGCGAACCACCGAAGGTCACCGCCGGGCCTGCCTGTCGATCGGGATCGAGATCACCCGGCTTGCCTTCGTCCAGCGCCTTGGGGTCGAGCTTGCCGCGCCTGGCTTCGAGCTCGGCCTGCTTGACCGGATCGTTCTGCGGATTGGCAGGATCGATGCCGCGTTTGGCGAGGCGTGCATCGTCGATGCAATCGCAGACATAGCCGTTGACGATCTGCATGTCGGCTCCGTTTCAGGCGCAGGTGGTCCTTTCATCGGCAGGATCGGCGGGCGGTCTGGTCAAAACGTTAACAATCATCGCCCTTCACGCGGACGTGTTCATCCGCGTCATCACGATTTTCGCTCGGGATCGATGAGCGCCATACCCTTGATCTGGGCCTGAACCGGCAGACCCGGCATGAGCGCCAATGCCTCGCGTGAGCGGGTGGTGATGCGCGAGAGCAAGCGCATCTCCGTGCCTTCGAGGCGCAACACCACCAAAATCTGCCCCGGTCCGGCTTCGTCGAGCGAGACAATCACACACGGCAGAATATTGAGAATGCTGGTGTTTTCAGCCCGCTCCAAGGCGATCGAGACATCCCCCGCCCTGACGCGCAGCCGCCGCGTCTCGCCGGTCCTGCCTATCCGCCCGGGCAGATGTACCGTATGTGGGCCGATGTGGCAGGCCGACAGACCGTAGGCCTGGTCGAAATCGGCGATGACGGCGTCGAGCACGGCCCCTGCATCCACATCGCGCGCCACGGGCAGGCTCGGATCGGCAGCGAGCGCCGCCAGGGGTCCGGAGGCGGTGACCTTGCCCTTTTCGATCAGCACGAGGTGATTGGCGAAGCGCTCAATCTCGGCAAGATCGTGGGAGACGTAAAGGATCGGCAGGCTCAGCCGGTGCGCCAGACTTTCGAGATAGGGCAGGATCTCGCGTCGCGACTCGCGGTCGAGACTGGCAAGCGGCTCGTCCATCAACATGAGACGCGGGTGGCTCAGAAGCGCCCGCGCCATCGCCACCCGCTGGCGTTCGCCGCCCGACAGCATGGCGGGCCGGCGCTCCAACAGCCGGTCGAGCCCGAACAGGCCGATCACCTCGTCGCGGTGTTGCGGCGTCTCGGCCGGACCGGCTCGCCTGATAGCGAAATCGAGATTGCCGGCAACATCGAGATGCGGGAAAAGCCGTGAATCCTGAAAGACATAACCGACAGGGCGGCGATAGGGCTTCATGAAGCGCCCTTCGTCCTGCCAGATGCGCTCGTTGAGCGACAGCCAGCCCTTGTCGGGCTTTTCGAGACCGGCGATCAGGCGAAGGATGGTTGTCTTGCCCGAGCCGGATGGCCCGAACAGGCCGGTCACACCGGTTTCGGGCGCCTCGAAGCGCGCATCGAGGACGAAGCCCTTGCGTTCGAGGCGAAAATGAGCGGCAAGCCCGGTCATGGCATGCGCCTCCCGGCCCGTCTCTCGATCAGCCCGGTCACCAGGATGACAAGGAAGGCGAAGCCGAGAAGGCCCGCCGACATCATGTGCGCCTCGCCCCAGTTGCCTTGCTCGACCATGTCGAAAATGGCGATGGAAAGCACCCGGGTTTCGCCGGGGATATTGCCGCCGATCATCAGCACGACGCCGAATTCGCCGATGGTATGGGCAAAGCTGAGGATCATGCCGGTGACGACGCCGCCCCGAGCCAGCGGAAGAGCCACCGAAAAGAAGGTATCGCGCGGGCTGGACCGCAGCGTGGCCGCCGCTTCGAACGCCTCGTTGCCGATGGCGGCGAAGCCGTTGCGGGCCGGCTGCACCATGAAGGGCAGCGAGTAGATCACCGAACCGATAACAAGACCCGGAAACGAGAAAGCCAGCGTCCTCAGCCCGACATAGGGCAGAAGCGGCGCCAGTGGCCCGTTCGGCCCGAGGGCGATGAGCAGGTAGAAGCCGAGAACTGTCGGCGGCAGCACCAGAGGCAGCGCCACGATGGCCGAAACCGCTGCACTGGCAAGCCCGGTGTCGCGCGCCAGCCAATAGCCGAGCGGCACGCCGATGACGACGAGGATCAACGTCGTCAGGCCGGCCAGTTCGAGTGTGAGGGTGACGACCTCTAGCATGGGCGCCCGCACCCCGGTTCGTTACTCGGCAAGACTATAGCCGAATTGGGCGATGATCTCACGCACTTGTGTGCTCTTGAGGAAATCCATGAAGGCACG
Organism: Devosiaceae bacterium; assembly: GCA_963675235.2. Taxonomy (GTDB): domain Bacteria; phylum Pseudomonadota; class Alphaproteobacteria; order Rhizobiales; family Devosiaceae; genus JAHJQZ01. Next base: position 217,060 of record CAXXFU010000005.1, read on the forward strand.
AGCCTCATCGTTGTCGGCATCGAGCAGAATGGCATCCTGACGGATCGGGGTGTATAGGCTTTCAGGCACCAGCCAGCGTGACCCCTCCCCGGCGTTCTGCACCTGGCTCAATGCCACGAAACCGAGTTCGGCATTGCCGCTTTCGACAAAACCGAAGGCCTGGGCGACGCTCTGGCCGGTCACAAGCCGATCCCCAACCGCGTGCGTGGCGCCGAGCGCAGCAAGCACGTCCATCGCTGCCGCGCCATAGGGCGCCGTCGCAGGATTGGCGATGGCAAGATGGGTGTAGCTCCCCGTTCGTAACACCGATCCGTTGCCGGTGATCAGATCTTGATCGCGGCTCCACAGTACCAGCCGTCCGAGCGCGTAGGTGAAGCGTGAACCGGCGACGCCAAGCCCCTGGGATTCGAGTCGTTCCGGCCGCGCCGCGTCGGCGGACAGGAAGACAGAGAACGGCGCGCCCTGGGTGATCTGGGCGAAAAGCGCCCCGCTCGAACCGGAGCTCATCGAGACCTTGGTGCCACTTTCGGTTTCGAAGGCCTTGGCGATGGCCTCGGCCGGGACAGCGAAATTGGCGGCGACGGCAATGCGCAGTTCGGCAGCGTGCGTTGCGGCAGCGCTCCACAGCAGCAGGATCAGCACCGGCACAAGAGCGGCGGCCCTGCCGGTGGCCGGGCGCGGGAAACGTGAGGTCATGCACCTCACTAGCGGGTTTGGCGCGCCATCAGCAAGGGGATTGCGAACACACCGGCAAACACGATGTTGAGCACGATGTTGAGCGGCGCGCCGGCGACGAAGGACGCCAGACTGTCGACAACGAACCAGGCGCCGACGCCGACAAGGATGATGGTCCGCGTCAGTTCCGGCTGGCTGGGATAGAGCTTTGCGGCCAGCAGCCACAGCATGGTGCCCCAGCCGACCATGACGCCGCCAAGGACGCCGCCGACCAGCCGCGCCTCGCCATCGGCCATGGCCTGGGCGCCGTCCGGCGGCCAGGCGGCGATATCGTCAAGTAGCGCCGCCAGGCCGGCGGTCGGCTGGAAGGCGGCAAAGGCGTAGGCGAGGCCGGCAAGGATCACCAGCGCCGACCCGGCCTTGAGCCAGGCCTGAACCCGTTCGACGGTCATCCGTAATCCTCCCCGATCAGAAGTATTGTCTCAACTGCACATAGGCGGTGGTCGACGGGCTGGCATAGGTCGTCGAGCCTGCCGTCAGCGCCCGTCCGCCGAACTCGGTGCCATCGGCCCCAAGCGGCACATTCGCACCGAAGATCAGATTGGTGTTGTCGCCGAGCGAATAGTTGGCCTGGGCGGCGAGATCGGTGCTGAAATCGTTGAGATCGAGGATGACGCTGGGCGATATGATCAGCAAGGGCGTCGCCTCGAAGGTCATGCCAACCGCCAGATAGTCGGCTGAACTGGTGAACAACTGACCGCGCGCCAGCCTGTCGGCCAGATCGGTCGGCAGCTGATCGAGCGGCGTGCCCGAGCCGGTGACGCCGAAGCCATTGTGGAAATACTCGGCGAAGATCGTGGCATTGTGGTCGGCGATCATGATGCCGGAGCTGATGTTGACCAGCCCGGAAACCTTGACGTCCCCACCCTGCAGGAAGGTCGGGATCAGCTCGGCGTTCCAGGTGGCATCGCCGATCGGCCCACCAAGGCCGAGACCGGCAACGATGTCGCCACGGTCGCGGGCCAGGGTGGCGCTTGTGGTCAGATCGCCGAGATAGCCCGAATACCTGAGCGCGAAGGTGCTGTCGTCCCATGTCAGGGCGCCATTCTGCGTATGGGCGCGCGGCACGGCGATGGCTTCGAGATTGGAGCCGTCGTCGAACAGGTATTGCCCATAGAGCATGTCGACGCCGGGCTTGTATTCGGTATCGACGGTATTGGGCGCGAAAGGATCGACGAGGTCGAGGGGGTGGAACACCTGGCCCGTCCCCCAGGTCAGCGCCTGCCGCCCGATGCGAACGACAAAGCTCGGGGCCGAATAGCCGATTGCCAGCCGGTCGATTTCGTGGGTGACGAGCACGTCGTCACTATCGATCAGCGTGCCCTTGAGATCGAACAGCGTCGCCGGCGGCGGCGCCGGCGACAGGGCCGCCTTGTTCCTGGCAAGTCCAACGCCTTTGCCGACTTCGGCCTCGATCTTGTAGTGCAAGGTGAAGTCGAAATCGCCGAAACTCGGTTCCCACATGATGCGGGCATTGCCGAAGCCGTCGAAAGTGCTCTGCTGGCCCAATGCGGCATCGAGGCTGGCATCCTTGTTGGTCGAGCCGAGCGCCGTCACTTCCAGCCGCCCGGTCAGATCCTGGGCCGGCGCCGGCGCAGCGGCGAACAAGATGAGGCCCAGCAAGGTCAGCAGGCCGAAATAGACCGCGAAGCGGTCGGCCGGCCTGCGGGCAAACAGATCACGCAGCATGTGCCTGTTCCTCCCTTTCGTCCGAGACGATCTTGCCGTCTGTCATTTCAATACGCCTTTTTGCATGGGCGATCACCCGTGCATCATGGGTGCCGATGAGGAAGGTCACGCCCGATTGCTCGTTGAGCTTGGCCATCAGGTTGATCAGCTCCTCGGCAGTATGGGAGTCGAGATTGGCCGTCGGCTCGTCGGCAAGAACGATGCTCGGATGCCCGATCAGCGCCCGCGCCACGGCGACGCGCTGCTGCTGGCCGCCCGACAGGTTGGATGGACGGCGGTCCTCCATGCCCTGAAGGCCGACATCGGCCAGTGCTTCCATGGCCCGGTCGCGCCGTTCCTCGGCTCCGACGCCGCGCAATTGCATGATCAGTTCGATGTTCTCGAGTGCCGACAGCACCGGGATGAGATTGTAGGCCTGGAAGACGAAGCCGATATGGTGCAGGCGCAGATCGGTCATGGCGGACTTGGAAAGCCCCTTGAGGACCTTGCCGCCGACACTGACCTCGCCGTCGGTCGCCTGGTCGAGGCCGCCGATGAGGTTGAGCAAGGTCGACTTGCCCGAGCCGGATGGCCCCGCCAGCGTGGCGAAATCGCCTTCGAGCAGGTCGAGGTCGACCCCGTTCAGGGCCGGCACTTCGATGGCGCCGAGCTTGTAGGTCTTGGTGACGCCCTGGCAGGTGACGATGGCTTTGGTGGTTGTGGTTGGCATCACGAAGAACTCCTAGTTGGACTGCCGCATGGCGTCGGCGGCTCTGGCACGGGTGGCGCGCTGCGCCGGCCACAGGCCGACGACGATGCCGAGCACCCATACGGTCAGCGACAATTCGATGAACTGGACTGGCGACAGGTCGGGATAGAGCACCCTGCCCGCGCCGAAATACTCAGCGCCCCGGGCGAGGAAACCGAGATCGATGCCGCCGGCAAAGGCGAGAACGGTCAGGACCGAAGCGACAAAGCCGATCAGCACGCCGACCCCGATCATGAGACCGGATTCGATGACGACCTGAATGAGGATATGGCGCGGGCGCATGCCCAGGGCCTGCAACAGGCCGAACTCGCGCGAACGCTCGAACACCGCCATCAACTGGGTGTTGACGATGCCAATGGCCATGAAGACGAACATAACCCACAGCCAAACATAGACGAACCCGACCATGAACTCGTCCATGGCGGCGGCGAGCGGCGACAGCTTGGTCCAGGGCTGGATGTCGAGATCCGGCGCAGCGGTCCTGAGGTCTGTGATGACGGTGGCCCGTGTGCTGTCGTCGACGAGCTTGAAGGAGATCTCGGAGATGGCGTCGCCGAGCAAAAGCATTTTCTGGGCGCTCTGCTTGCCGACAAAGGCATAGGCGTCCTCGACCTGCTGGTTACCGCCGAACAGGCCGACGACAGTGTAGCTTTGTTCGCTGAGCGTGCCGTCCGTCGCCTGGGCGAGGATGATGACACGCTTGCCGACGCGGGTCTTGAGCCGTTCGGCAAAGTGGCGCCCGAGGACGATGTCATAGCCGTCCGAGGAACCGAGATAGCTACCCTCGGCCATGTCGCCGGGGATGATCGACAGCGACTTTTCCTTGACCGGATCAACGCCGGCCAGCGTCAGCGGCAGGGTGCGGTATTCGGACTGCACGACGGCGGGCACCATGACGCGTTCGGCCCAGGCGCTGATTTCGGGGCGGTTGAGCGCGCGGGTCAGCGCCGTATCCGCCGGGGCCATGGTGTGATCGACGTTCGGATCGGAAAGATAACCGACGGCATGGATCTGGCCGGAGCCGGTGATCAGATCGAGCGTGGTGTCACGGCTCGATTTTGCCCAGGCGGTCATGATGGCGGCGAACACGAGAATGGAATAGAGCCCGGCCGCGACGACGACGAGGGTGATGATGGTCCGCCGAGGGTTGCGCCAGAGATTGCGCCAGGCAAGCGGAAACAAAAGCGTGAAGGTCTGCATCAGTTCGCTCCCACGGCGTCGATCGGATTGAGTTTGAGGATGTGACGGAACGGAATAATGCCGGCGAGCGTCACCGAGACGATGACGGCGAGCGGACCGGCGGTGGCACTCAGCATCGACAGGGTCGGATAGAGCTTGTCGGAAAGGCCGAACTGGGCGAGCAATCCTTCCATGCCGGAAAAGACGATCCCCGTCTGCTGGAAGTAGAAAGCCAGACCGCCGCCGATCAGGATGCCGAGGGCGTTGCCGATCAGCGCCAGAAGGATCAGTTCAATCCAGACCATCCCGCCTGCTTGGCGCGGCTTCATGCCAACGGCCAGCAACATGCCGAATTCGCGGGTGCGTTCGAGTACCGACATCAGCAGCGTGTTGAGGATGATGAAGATCACCACCACCACGAGGCTGACGTAGAACAGGATGCCGGTGGAGAAATCGAGGGTGATGCCCTGTTTCAGCGCCGGTTCGAGTTGGCCCCAGTCGCGCACGACGGCGCCGTTATCCTTGGCAATCGTGCTGAGCTCAGGCAGCACCGCATCGGTGGCCGAAAGCGTGGGGCCGACCAGCGCGATGGTGTTGACCGCCCCCTGCATGGCGAAAGTGTCGTCAAAGCGCTTGAGCGGCATTTCGGCGATCTGCCGGTCTATGTCCGGCATGCCTGTGTCGAACAGACCGACCACCGTCAGGCTGTCCGCCGCAACCGAACCATCGCGCCCCGAACCGATTAGCGTTAGCTTGTCGCCGAGCTTGAGCTTGAGATTGCGCGCCAGAATCGCGCCGATGACGACCGAATCCGTGTCGCCTGGCTTGAGATAGCGTCCATCCCGCACGGTACCGGAAAGCGAGGAAACCTCCGCTTCCTTTGCCGGATCGACCCCGACCACCGCGGCGCCATAGGAGCGGTCGCCATTGGCGAGGATGACGAAGCCGGTGGCGCGCGGCGCCGCGGCGTTGACGCCGTCAAGTTTCAGAGCCGCCTGTTCCAGCGTATCCGGATGCTCGATGACCTTTTCGATGCTGGGATCGTCGGCATAGCCATCCGGCTGGAACTGGGCGAACCCGTCCATCATCTTCAAGGCATTGCCCTTCATGGTGTCATAGACGCCAAACTGGAAGCTGAGCATAAACACGAGGATCATCGAGGCGAGCGCCATGCTGAGCAAGGTCAGCACCGTGCGCATCTTCTGGCGCCATAGATTGCGCCAGGCGAGTTGCAGGAGCATTGCTAGTTCCTCGGGTTCTGCAGGTTGGACGTGGTGAAGGTGTAGCCCGGCAGCGAGACGTCGAACTGGGCCTTGGTGGTGGTGATCCGCGTCCACTGCCCCTGCTTGTCGGCCGGATGCATGGTGATGACGAGCGGATAGGTACGGCCGCCGATTGAGCCGACCTTGTCGACGCTCATTGTGCGAGCGACCTTCATGTCCTGGTCGAAGAATTTCTGTTCGAGGAAGATGCCGTCGTCGCGGATCTTGACCTCCTGCTTGCCCCAGACCACCGGCGCGCCGGGCTTGGGCATTGCCTCGATGGTGTAGACCGTGTGGCCCCCGGCCGAGCCGGTGCCGAGGATATTGTAGGTGTAGCGGGTCAGAAGATCGGTGGTCTTGGAAAGGTCGTCATAGGAGAAATCCGAACCCATCCAGGCCTGCGCCATTGTCGAGCTCGGAATTTTCACCACCTGGTTGAGCTTGGGATTGAACACCCAGGCCTGGTTCTTCTTGATCAGCGTTGCGTTGCCCTTGTCCTTGGCCGGCGCAGTGAAGCGCGCCAGCGAGAGGTCGTCGCCCTGTGTCCAGCCGACCATTGTCGACTTGCGCTCCCAGTCGGGGCGATGGATGACCATGGTCACCGTCGTTTCGGAAGACTTGGCCCGCCAGTTGTCGAAAGCAGCGCGCATCAGCGCCTTGGCATCGGCGGCCATGGCGCTGGAGGCGCCCGCAACGAGTGTCGCCACGGCGAGAGCCGCAAGCAAAACTGTCCTCTTCGCGCCGCCATGGCGTGGCGTCGCGGCAATCGAAAACCGCATCATGTTGACCTCCAGGGTGCTGTGTCACTTGAGCGGCTTGACCGCCGCAGCAATGTTACAATAGTGTGAACTGTATGGTTGGACCACCCGGTCCACACCTGCGGTAGATAGCCCTGCCGCGTGCTAAGGTCAAGTCATGAGTCGCAATCGTTTTGAAAATCTCGAACCCGAACGGCAGAACAAGCTGTTCGAATCCGCCACCGACGAGCTGGCCGAGCACGGCTATGACGGCGCGTCGCTCAACCGCATTCTCGAGAAATCGGGGATGAGCAAGTCGTCGCTCTATTACTATTTCGACGACAAGGCCGACCTGTTCACGACCATGTTCGAGCGTGCCATGGTGTATCTGATGCACGAGGTCGGCGGTTTCGACCTCAATGCGCTGACCACCGAAACCTACTGGTCAGAGATCGAGGCGCTCTATGCCCGCTCGGTAGCGGTCATCAATCATGCCGAATGGTTCGTCCGGCTTGGCCGTGCCTTCTACCGCATGCGCAGCACCAAAAAGACCTCGGCACCGATGAAGCGGTCCTACGAAATGTTCTTGCGCTGGGCCGACACAGCCGTCCGTCGCGGACAGGACCTCGGGGTCGTGCGCACCGACCTGCCCCAGACCATGCTGATCGACTCGGTCATGGCGCTTGGCGAGGCGCTTGACCACTGGGTAGTCGAACACTGGGACGAGATGACACCGGAAGACCGGCTTGAGGTGGTGCGGGTGCAGATGGCCATGCTCAGGCGCGTGTTCGGCAAGGAAGCCGAAAACGCCGAGAGCTAGCGCTCCCCGACGGGTACGACGTCGACCATTTGGCGCGTCGAGTGTTCGCCCCAGGACCGCATGATGCCTTTGACCGGAGCGACGTCGAAATAGTCGCGCCCGCGCGCCACGACGATGTGGTCCTCCCCGGCCAGGCAGGCGTTGGTCGGGTCGTATTCGATCCAGCCCATGTCCGGTCCACACCAGGCCCTGACCCAGGCATGCATGGCGTCCGCCCCTTCAAGGCGTGCCTGTCCCTCGGGCGGCAGGGTTCTGAGAAAACCGCTGACATAGCCGGCCGGAACGCCGATGCCACGCAGCGCCGCGATCATGATATGGGAGTAGTCCTGGCAGACGCCGGTCCGGTTATTGAAAGCCTCGATCATCGGCGTGTCGACCGTTGTCTCGCCTTCGGCAAAGCGCAACTCGGCGTGCAACGCCTCCCCGACTGCGGCAACGGCATCGCGAACGCCCATGTCCGGGCCGACGATGGCACGGGCGAACCGTGTCGTTTCGGCTTCTAGAGGGACACGTGGCGAGGCCGCAACGAAGTGATGCGGCGAGTCGTGACCAAGCGTCAGCGTCCGCCCGAGAGCTGCGCCGAGATCGGCACATCGCGTCGAAACATCGAAACGCTGCGGCGGCGCCTGCCGTTCGACGCGCGCCGTGATGGCGAAGCGAATGGCAACGTGGCGCTCGACAAAGCTCACCTCCGCCGTTTCATTGCCAAAGAAATCGCTGAAGCGTCCGACCTCGTCCGGCTCGGGCGAAATGTTGAGACTGCCGGCAACCAGCCGCTGTTCGCCGGCCAGATCGGCCGGCATCAGCCGCACCAGATGCCGGCTTGAGCCGGCGGCATTTTCGTAATCATAATCGATGTTTAGCGAAACATCATAAAGCATGACCCCACCCTACCCGAAATAGGCCTCGGCCAGATCGTCCGACAGAGCGGCAAATTGCCAGCGGATGTCGGCAATGACCGGTGTCGTCAGCGCCTCGGGGGTGCAGCCGGCCAGCATGGCGCGCAATTGCAGCAGGCTTCTTTGCAACGGCGTCAGCTGACGTATCGCGCCGGTATCGGGCAGGAAGCCGACATGGGCCTCGATCGCGTCGAGCTGGTGGATGATGGCGCGCGGATTGAGCGGATCGAGCGCGATCAGGTCGACCAGCGTTCGCCGACTTGTCGAGACAGCATAGCGCTTGCGGTGCGATTGCGTGCTGTCGGCCGCCTCGAGAGCGAAATCGAAGCTGCCGTCCGGCGCCTCCTCGTCGCCGAAATCGATCAGCAGGTCGGCGAGCAGGCAGGCCCGCTCCAGTGCCTTGCCGATCGAGAGAAAGCGCCAGCCGGTGAACCGGTACATGTTTTCGTGCACCAGGCCCGAAAAGCCCGAGACCTTGCGCAAAAGCACCGACATCGCCCGCGCCATGTCGTCGCCGGGAAGTGCGGTGTCGCTGATGTCCGCCACGGTCTTGTCGAGATCGGAGAGCGCGTACCAGCCGTCGACCGAGAAGCGGTCGCGTATCCGCGCCGCCGTGCCCGATGCCGAAGCAATCATCGTGCCGAGACCTTGTGGGAACCCCTCCTCCGGGCTGGCGCCGAGCTGGGCGAGATGGGCCGAAACGGCATCGAGCATTTCGGCTTCGGCGGCCGAGGCCTCGGCAAGGCGCAGGTGATAGGCACGGGTCAGCCGGATGGCGTTTTCGGCGCGCTCGACATAGCGCCCGAGCCAGAAAAGGTTGTCCGCCGCCCGGCTCGGCAGTTCTTCCGGTTTCTGGCGCACGGCACCGTCGCCGCTGCCTGCCAGCATGGTGACCTTTGATGCCGGCCTGTGCCCGACCACCCAGATATCGGCGGTCGAACCGCCTTTCTGCATCGCCAGCTCCACATTGTCGCCACGCCGCCCGATGCGCGCCAGCCCGCCCGGCATGACCTGCCAGCCATCGGGCGTGCGCCCCAGGAAGATGCGCAGGCTCATCGGACGCGGCACCAGTTGCCCGTCCTCGAGTGCCGGCGTCGTCGACAGGCTGACGGCCTCCTGCCCGACCAGGTGAACGCCATCGCGCCTGATCCGGTCTGCAAGGGTTTCACCGGGCGCCAGATCGATGCCCGTGTGCCCGAACAGGGGCGCCGTGGCGAAGGCATCGCCGATCGTCATGGCCTCGGCGTTCTGGCGAACATAGTCGCGTTCCCGCTCCTGCCCGCACCACCATGTGGCGATATTTGGCATAATCAGGGGCGCTCCGGTCAGCGCTTCAGAAATGCGCGGCAGAAAGGCCAGCAAGGCGCGCGCCTCGATCACGCCGGAGCCCAGCGCATTGAGCATGGTCACCGATTGCGCCCTTATGGCATCGAGCATGCCCGGGGTGCCGAGGCGGGAGTCCTGTTCGAGTTCGAGAGGGTCGATCCAGTTGGCATCCAGCCGGCGCCAGAGCACCGCGACCGGGCGAGGGCCGGCGACGGTCCTGACCATGACCTCGCCGTTCCTGACCGTCAGGTCCTCGCCTTCGAGTAGCATCAGCCCGAGATAGCGGGCGAGATACGCATGCTCGAAATAGGTGTCGTTCATCGGTCCCGGCGTCAGCACCGCGATACGGGACTGTTCGGCGCCACGCAGCCGATTGAGCGCCTCGCGGAACGATTTGAAGAAGCCGGCGAGGCGTTGGACGTTAAGATCGGCGTAGAGCTCGGAAAAGGCGCGTGCCGTGGCGATGCGGTTTTCAAGCGCGAAGCCGGCGCCAGAGGGCGCCTGTGCCCGGTCGCCGAGCACCCACCACGCCCCTTTCGGCCCGCGCCCGATATCGAAGGCGAGAAAATGCAGGAAATGCCCGTAGCGCGGGGCCACGCCGACCAGCGGTCGCAGCCATTCGGGATTGCCGGCCACAAGTTCGGGCGGCAGGTGCCCGTCGGCGACGAGCCGGTTGTCGCCGTAAATGTCGGCGACGACCCGTTCCAGCAGCTCGGCGCGCTGGATCAGTCCTGCTTCGATGCCGGCCCACTCGTCTTCGCCGATCAGCACCGGCATGTGACTGAGCGGCCAGTCGCGCTCGACAGGGGCGTCCGGCCCGTACTGACGGAAATAAACGCCGGCATCGCGCAGATAGCGGTCGCCGCGTGCTTGCCGCGCGGCCAGCGCGTCTTCGGAGAAAGCCGCCAGTCCCGGAACGAATTTCGCCCATACCGGGCGCAGGCCGCCATCGGGCCCGATCATTTCATCCGGCACGCCCGCCATACGCGTGTAGCGCGCCAGAAGGCGCGCGACAGGGTCGTCCGTCCTGATCGGTTCCGGGCTTTCCACTCGTCTCAGACTCCCGCGGGCCGTCTCAGGTCGAGCGTATACGGGAATTCCGGATGGCGCACCTCCTGCGGCGGCACGTAGCTGCCGGCAGTGTGGCCATGAGCCTCGAACCGCGCCAGTCGCCGCGCCTCGGCCTCATAGCCGTTGACCGGAAAGGTGTCGTAATTGCGCCCGCCCGGGTGGGCGACGTGGTAGGTGCAGCCGCCGAGCGCCCGCCCCGACCAGGTGTCGAAGATATCGAACCGCAAGGGCGCATCGACCTTGAGGACCGGATGCAGCGCTTCGGCTGGTTGCCAGGCCTTGTAGCGCACCGCGCCGACAGACACGCCGCTTTTGGTCATCCGACTCAGCGGCACCAGCCGGCCATTGCAAGCGACGGCGTAGCGGTCCGGATCGCCGCCCTCAAGCCTGACCTGCAGGCGCTCGGTCGAGGAATCGGTATAGCGCACGGTGCCGCCGATGGCGCCGGTCTCCCCGAGGACGTGCCAGGGTTCGAGCGCCTGCCGAAGCTCGAGCGAGACGCCTTCGTATTCAACCTCGCCGCAATAGGGGAAGCGGAACTCGCGCTGCGCCTGATACCAGTCGGCTCTGAGCTTGAAGCCGTGCTGTTCGAGATCGCCGAGGACTTCGAGGAAGTCGGCCCAGACGAACTGCTCGAGCATGAAGCGGTCATGCAGAGCCGTGCCCCATCGCGTCAGCGGCCCGGAGATCGGGTTCTTCCAGAACCGGGCGATCAGGGCGCGCAACAGCACCTGCTGGGCCAGGCTCATGCGCGCATCGGGCGGCATCTCGAAGCCGCGGAACTCGACAAGTCCGAGACGCCCGGTCGGCCCGTCGGGCGAATAGAGCTTGTCGATGCAGATCTCGGCACGGTGGGTGTTGCCGGTGACATCGGTCAGCACGTTGCGCAACAGCCTGTCGGGCACCCAGGGCAGCGCCGAAGCGTCATCGCTCGGACCGGGAATTTGCGCCAGGGCGATTTCGAGCTCGTACAAGGAGTCGTGGCGCGCTTCGTCGATGCGCGGCGCCTGGCTCGTCGGCCCGATGAACAGACCCGAGAACAGGTAGGACAAGGAGGGATGGCGCTGCCAGTGAAGGATGAGGCTCCTTAACAGATCGGGGCGCCGTAGAAAGGGCGAATCCATCGGCGTTGCGCCACCGACAACGACATGGTTGCCGCCGCCGGTGCCGGTGTGGCGCCCATCGATCATGAACTTGTCGGTGCCGAGCCGGGTTAGTCGCGCTTCCTCGTAGACCGCCTCGGTGGTGGCGACGCATTCGGCCCAGGTCGATGCCGGGTGGATATTGACCTCGATAACACCGGGATCAGGCGCAACGCGGATGACGTTGAGGCGCGGATCGACCGGCGGCGGATAGCCCTCGACATGGACGCGCAGATTGAGCGCCTTGGCCGCGCGCTCGACGGCGGCAACCAGTTCGAGGAAGTCCTCGAGATGTTCGACCGGCGGCATGAACACGCACAACCGCCCACCCCTCACCTCGACCGACATCGCCGTGCGCACGGCGCCGTCAAGCTCGCCGAGCATCTGCTCGATGCGCTCCTGCACCGGCTCGGCGGCGGTGAAGCTGGCAACGGGTTGATCGGGCCGCTGTTCGGGCACGCGCGCAACGCCGTCTCCGCCGGCACCATCCTCGCTGAAAAAGTCCGGCAGCGGCCCCTTGGGCACGGTCGGGTCGGCATTGGTCACGTAGGGGTAATGGGTCGGCGGCACATAGGGCAAAGCGCCAAGCGGCAGCCGATAGCCGACAGGACTGTCGCCTGGAACCAGATAAAGATTGCCGCGCCGCGTCTTCCATTTCTCGGACTGCCAGCGCTGCGCCGGCTTGGCCTCGGCCTGCCAGCGCTGGATCGGCAGCACGAACCCGGAAGGCTTGGTCAGTCCGCGCGCAAACACGGTGGCAATGCGGTGGCGCTCTTCCGGGTCGTCGAGTCTCGAATTCTCGGGGGTGACATTGTCGGGAAGATTGCCTTCCTTGACGATCCACTCGGCCGGATCCTCATAGGCCGGAGCGACATAGTCCGGTTCGACACCGAGCGTTTCGGCGACGGTCTTCAGCAGCACCTCAGCCTTGCCTGCATCGGTTTTGGCGCCCGGGTTCTCGTCGATGCGGTCGTCTGCCCGTTCCTCGGCGATCAGCCCGGCATCGTGCCAGATCGGCTGGCCGTCACGGCGCCAGTAGAGCGAGAAGGTCCAGCGCGGCAGCGATTCCCCCGGATACCACTTGCCCTGCCCGTAGTGCAGGAACCCGCCCGGCGCGAAACGGTCGCGCAGGCGCCTGATCAGCGTGTCGGCACGCTGGCGCTTGGTCGGGCCGACGGCGTCGGTGTTCCACTCCTCGCTTTCGAAATCGTCGATCGAGACGAAGGTCGGCTCCCCGCCCATAGTCAGGCGCACATCGTTTTCTTCGAGCACCTTGTCGACATCGTTGCCGAGCGTGTCGAGCGCCGCCCAGGCCTCGTCCGAGAACGGCTTGGTGACGCGCGGATGCTCGGCCACGCGGGTGACAGCCATGTCGAAAGAAAAATCGACTTCGGCGAAACTGGCGGCCCCCGAAATCGGCGCAGCATTTCGGTAATGCGGCGTTGCCGCCAGCGGGACGTGGCTTTCCCCGGTCAGAAGGCCCGAGGTCGGATCGAGCCCGATCCAGCCGGCGCCGGGAATGTAGACCTCGACCCAGGCGTGAAGGTCGGTGAAATCGTGATCTGTTCCTGCCGGACCGTCGAGTGCGACGACATCGGGTTTCAGCTGGATGAGATAGCCCGAAACGAACCGCGCCGCGAAACCGAGATGCCTGAGCACCTGCACCAGCAGCCAGCTTGAATCCCGGCACGAGCCCGATCCGATGTTGAGCGTCTGTTCCGGCGTCTGAACGCCCGGCTCCATGCGGATGATATATTTGACCGAATTGGCGATCCTGGCATTGAGAGCGACGAGCATGTCGACGGTACGCTGCTCGCTCCAGTCCAGTGTATCGAGGAACGCCTTGACCTCCGGCGTCAGTGGCTCGCTGCGCGTGTAGATGGCGAGATCGGGAGCAATATCCTCGTGATAGGTGAAGGGCCAGGTCTCGGCCGTGTCCTCGACGAAGAAGTCGAACGGATTGAACACCGACATGTCGGCGACCAAGTCGACCTCGATCTTCAGCTCGTTGACAGGTTCGGGAAAGACATAGCGCGCCAGCCAGTTACCGTAGAGGTCCTGCTGGTGATTGACGAAATGTGGCTCAGGGCCGACCTTGAGCGAATGCGAGATGACCCGGGTGCGCGAATGCGGCGCAGGCCTGAGCCGGATGACCTGCGGGCCGAGCGAGACCGGTCGGTCATAGCGGTAATGGGTCAGATGGTGGATGGCCGCTTTGATCGACATGTCAGCTCCGGATTGAGGGGCTGCCTAAAGGTCACACAAAACAGAAGACTGCACAATCCGCCAGCACTGCCAGCGCCAAGGTTTCGGCAGAATCCACACTCGAGCATCAGGCGCTAGTGCAAAACCGCGATGAGATCGCGGATGCGGGCACTGTATTCGGTCCCTTCGATGCCTTGTAGCGCTGCTTCGAGCGCCGGTAGGGCCGGCTTGCCGATGGTCAAAAGGCCCTGTTCGGCAGCGGCGATGGTTTCGGGCTCCTCTCCGTCCTGCAGTGCCAGCACCAGCGTTTCCGCCGTCTCGGGCGTGGCGATTCGGGCCAGCGCCGCGATGACGTCGTGACGTACCGGCCAGATCGCGACTTTGGAGATGAGGTATGGCACCTCGCCCGGCCCCGCCATCTGCGCCACCGCTGAAATCGCCATATGATCCATACCGATCAGGTCGTCGCCATCAAGATTGCCGATGCTGACGAGCAATGGCAGCGCCCGACGATCCTGCAATTGCCCGAGCAACGGGATGGAGCAGGCCCAGTAGCCGTGGCGTTCCTCGAGGTCCTTTTCGGTGATCGCCATCAGCATCGGCACGGACTCTTCCGTTGCCGAACTAGCCAGCGCGCAGGTGGCCTCCATGCGGACAGCGGGTGGGCTGTCGTCGTCACCGGCCAGCGCTTCCAGGGCGAGGCGCACCTCATCGGCTTCGTAGGTGCCGAGTTCGGAGATAATGTCGAGACGTACGGTTTCGTCGCCTTCCGCAGCCAGCGCCGCCAGCAGAGCCTCGGGGCCGTCATCACTCGCCGGCGCCGGCTGCGTGACCAGGCCGGCGATGAGTGCCACCAGCAGGGTTTGGACGAAGAACCTCGATTTCGGCATATCAACCTCCCTTATGGTCATCCTGTCATCTCGAGCCGGCGTGCCAACGGCCCGCCTCGCAGCGAATGTGTCTCCTCGCGCCGCTCATATCGTCGTCAACCGGCCGTCCTCGAGACGCAGGCAACAATCGGCATTGCCGTTGAGATCGGCGGGACTGTGGGTGACGATCAGCGTTGCCGTGCCGTTTGCATGTGTAGCCTCGCTGACGATGCCGGCCAGATCGTGGCGCAGATCGGCGTGAAGATGGGCAAGTGGCTCGTCGAGCAGCAAGCAGCGCGGTTCCGGGGCCAGCGCCCGCGCCAGCGCCACCCGTGCCGCCTCCCCGCCCGAAAGTTCGGCCGGATAGGATCGGGCCAGACTGGCGATACCGAGCCGTTCGAGCGTGGCCAGGGCCATCTTCTCGCGGTCTGGAATATCGGGCAGCCCGAAACCGGCATGTTCGACGACATTCATGTGCGGCCAGAGCGCCGGCTGCTGGAAGACCATGGCGATGCCACGCGCATGCGGCGGCACAAGAATGCGGCTCCCTGCCGTTGCCAGCGTGCCGGCAATGCGGATCTCGCCCGTATCGGGTGCGTCGAGCCCGGCGATGAAGCGTAACAACGTCGTCTTGCCGACGCCGGAGACGCCGGTCAGCGCCGTGACGGTTCCGGCGGCGAGAACGAGTTCCACGTCCTCAAGCAGGACACGACGGCCAAAGCGCTTGGTGAGCCCGGAGATCGAAACCGGGAAGTCGGCTGAACTGGCCGGTCCTGTCATCGCAGTTCCCTCCCGTTTCGCATCAGCCACAGCCCCGCGACGACGCCGAGCCAGACCAGCGCCACCATCACCAGTCCGAGGGCCGCGACCGTTTCGCTGACACCGTAGTGAAGGTAGTTGAACACGCGCATCGACAACAGCGCGGCTCCGGGCGGCGCCGACAATAGCGTCGCCTCGAGTTCACCGATGCTGCCGCAGAATGTTAATCCGAAAGCCGCGACAAGCCCCGGCGCCATCAACGGAATTTCGATCGCTCCCCAGCGCGCCGGACCAGAGGGGCGCTGCAGGCGCGCCGCATCGACAAGCAGCGGGTCGAGCCGCCGGATCTGGGCCGAGATCACCAGGACCGCCAGCGGCAGGAAGCGCGCCACATGTGTGAGCGCGGGCACGAGGACAAAGGTCCGGAGCCCGTCCGGTGCACCGGTGAAAAGCGCGGCGATACCGATTCCCGTCAGCGACGGCGGCAGCGCTAGCGGCATCAGCGCCAGAGCCCAGAGTACCCAACGGGGTACGGGCGAGCGGGCGCGCGAGACCAGGCTCCAGGCAATGATGGCGGCCGGAACTAGCGCCAGCGCGGCGGCGGCAAGCCCGTTGGCAACGGTCAGCAGCAGGTCCTGCCGCGCCGTGAAGACCAGCTCTGGCAGATGATCCCACAGCGTCAGACCGCCGCCAAGCAGCAGCAGCGCCAGGGCGGCGTAGCCGGCAGAGGTTACAAGTCCTAGCCAAGACAGGATCGGCAACGGGTCGGCAGGCCGACAGGACGCCAACGCCCTGCGCCAAGATCGGCCATGCGAGGAGCGCGTGTGCCTCAGGCCGGCCAGCACCAACGCAATTACAATACCGGCGGCAAGGATCAACGGAAGCGCCAGCAGCGCCGCCCGCCAGGCCGAGTGACTGGCGCCGTATTCGGCTCTGATCTCCATGGCGTAAGAAGACACGCCGAACAGCGAAGGCGTGCTGGAATCGAGAAGCGCGAAGACAAAGACCGCGCCGATGCCGGCGCTGAGCGCTGGCAGGGCGAGCGGAAAGACGATGCGGACGAATACCTTGCGGTCGTTTTTGAAAACGGCGCCGGCCTCGACAAGATCGCGCTCGATTCCGATGAAGCCGGCAAACGCCGCCCCGGCAGCGAAAGGCAGCAGCGCAAAACTCTGGATCATAATGACGGCCGCCCAGCCCGGCAGTTCAGGCAGCGAGACGGCAAGCCCGAGACCGCGCAACGTCGCGCCGAGCCAGTAGCCTGCCTCCATGGCGCCGAGGGCGTGAAGATATGGCGGAGCGACAGCCCAGACGACGAGCGCCGCCACCATGCCGGTTGTGGCGAAACGCGGCAGGGTCCGGCCTGCGGCAAGCCGCGGGAAGCCGAGCGCGGCGAGCGTTCCTGCAAGGCCAGAAAGCGCGGCCGTCGCCGCAGCGGAGCCGAGCGATTTGGCCAATAGAACGGCCCGCCGAGCCGAGGGCAGGACCAGAGCCCAGGCAGCTTCGTCGCCCGACAGCAGGTAGCCGATGGCCTCGCCCGAGATGCCGATTGCCGGACCGTAGGCGAAGCCGAGAAACACAAGCCAGGCTGCCACTGACAGGGCCAGTTCGGGGCGCCAGGTGCCGGCCAGGGGCAAAGGCGCCACCGCTCTCATCTCAGTTCTGGAAGGCTTTGCGCAGTTTCTGCCCGATCGCCTCGATACCCTCGTGGATTTCAGACATCGGCAGGTCCATCGCCCTCACGTCGAGATTGCCGTAACAGGGCGGATCGCCGAGGCCGGGGCGCGACGGAATCTGGATCCAGCCAGCTTCAATCAGCGCCGCCTCGGTTTCCGGCGACAGCAGGAAATCGACCAGTGCCTTTCCCGTACGTTGATGCGGCGCGCCGGCAACCAACGCCACGGTATTGGGCACAACCACCGTGCCGAGTCCGTCCTCTTCCTGATCGGGGAAGATGACCGCCACCTCGGCCTCCTTCTCGATGGCCACGCAGGCATCGTCGGTATCGGTCAAGCCCATCGCCACTTGCCCGGCGGCAACCATGTCGCGCACCACGGCATTGCCGTCGACAACGCGGGCGCCGCCATCCTTGAGGTCGGTGAAGATCGCCAGCGCCTGGTCGATGCCGAGTGCGGCGGAGAGCGCCGCGGCGTGGGTCAGGGTCGAACCAAACAAGGGATTGGCGAAGGCCACATCGCGCGGCCGTGCGACGAGATCGGAAAGACCGGCAGGCCGGTCGGCCTCGTCCACAAGCGCGGTGTTGACGATGATCACCCGCGCCCGGCCGCCGAAGGCGGTCCATTGCCGGTCAGGATCGACGAAATTGACAGGCAGGTCCTTGGCCGCCGGTGCGTCGTATGAGGCCAGAACGCCGTCTTTCTTGAGCGCCAGGGTTTGGATGAACTCGCCGTTCCAGAACACATCGGCGAGCGGATTGTCCTTTTCGGCGATGAGCCGATTGGCCAGACCAACCGTCTTGGCGGCTTCGGCGTCATAAAGAGGTTTGACGTGGATGCCAGTCTTTTCCTCGAAGGCCTTGAGGATCGGCTCCGAATAGACCTGATCAACCGAGGTGTAGACGGTCACCTCGTCCGCTTCCTCGAACCAGGGACCGAATAAGACCACCAGCACGGCCAGTATGGCGATGCCGGCGGCAGCAATCCACTTTCTCATTGCGTCCTCCCGAACTCAGGCCGGTGCCCCGCATTTGGCGCAGAACCTGGCGCCCTTGGCGAGCGGCGCACCGCACTTGGCGCACGCCGGTGCGGCGGCGGCGCCGATCTGGGTCCCGCAGCTCGGGCAGAACCTGGCGCCCGGCGTCACCGTGCCGCCGCAGCTGGGGCAGGTGCCCGCTGCCGGCACCGCAGCCGCATCGGCGGCCACAAGTTCATCCGGCAGGGTCAGTACGTTCTTGGCAAGCGTTGCCAGGTCCTCGAACGACACTGAGGCGACCACCGCCTCCTTGCCGCCGAGGTCGTACATGATGACGTCCTGCAATGCGCGCATGAACAGGAAGGTCTCGTGCCCCTTGAGGCTGTCCTCGTCGGCCGACTGGGTAATCCTCAGGCCGGCCTTGGTCATGTGCTGGGCGTCGGCGACGGCGAGCTGGTAGCCGAGCGCGGTCAGCGCCCAGGTGTCCTTGCCGCCCTTGACCTTTTCGATCACGCCGCGATCGGCAAGCTCCTTGAGCGCCGGTTCGATCTGTTCTTCCCAGACGAGGCCATTGAGGGAGAACGGCAGTACCTTGTCGAAAAACAGCAGCGGCCAGCGGTAGTCGTCCTGCCCGGTTGCTTCCATCGCCTCGGGAATGGCCGCGGCATCGAAGCCGACCGGCGACGGTTCGTGGCGCAAAAGCGCATTGAGCCTGCCGTGACGCAGTAGGTGAAGGATGGCCAGTAGAACCAGCGCCGAATCCTGGGACAGCGCCATATGGATGCGGCCGGGCTTGAGGGCGACATTGGACAACAGCACCGAGGCCAGAAGCTCGGCCAGTGCGTCCGGATCGAGCATGGCGATAGACCAGCCGGATTCATCGCCCGTGTGCACCATGGCCACCACCGAAGTCCCGGTCATGCCGCCCCAGGCCAGGATCATGCGGTTGAGCGCTTCCTCGCCGAGCGCGTAGTGAAAGGTGCCGATGCGCACCGGCGCCGCAAGCGTCGCGATGGCGGCTTTGTAGAGCGCCCCGATCTCGGGCCGCGCGTCCCTGAAAAAAGCGCGCACCGCCTCGGCATCGCCACTGTCGGAACGCACGCGCGGCATACGCGACAACGGCCCGGTCTTGAGCTCCAGCACGGCAGGTGCGGCAACGAGTTCGGGGCCGGTCGCAACCAGTTCGCCTTTGATCAGTTTCATCTGCGCTCTCGCTTTCCGGTCGTAACCGCCTGCCTAGCCACCCATGCCCGGTCCCGACTTCGAACTCGCCGTGGCGGCGTCGGTCAGGGCCTCGCCATAGTCGAACCCGGGCGGCGGCTTGAATTTCTGCAGGGCCTCGAGATTGGAGGACATCTGCTGCACCACCTTGTTCGGCGTGTAGTTGATCTTGGCCAGTTCCGCATCGACCTGGGCCGGCGTCAGCTTGGGGTTCTCCATGATCGAAACCGCCTCCTGCAGCTTGGGCGGGACCTGGGCCACCGTACGCCCATGCAGATCGTTGAGCGCATCGACGCGGGCCTCGATCTGGTTGTGGAACTGCTTGGTGGTCTGGCGGTAGCCTTCCTCGATCTGGCCTTCGGCCTTGGCATGGAGATCGGCAGCCTCGGCCCGCGCCTTGGCGGCGGCATCGAGATCGCCATTGGCCTCGAGGACATCGGCCCGCGCATCGGC
Source organism: Devosiaceae bacterium (assembly GCA_963675235.2). Classification (GTDB taxonomy): domain Bacteria; phylum Pseudomonadota; class Alphaproteobacteria; order Rhizobiales; family Devosiaceae; genus JAHJQZ01. The sequence goes on from CAXXFU010000005.1 coordinate 236,827, forward strand.
ATCGAGCGCCTGGCTGCGCGTCTTGGCCGCTTCGTTCTGCCACTCGTAGTTCTTGTGCTCCATGGTCTTGCCGACCCCTTCGACATCGTCGAACGCACGCCCCTTGTAGTCGCCCTTGACCGCTGTCTGCAGGTCGCGGTCGCCATTGCCATAAGCCTCGGCGTCGAGCCTGTCGGTGCAGGCCTGGTCCATGTCGTGGGCGTATTTGTTGACCTGATCCATGTCGACTTCGACCTTGCCGGTCGTCGGATCGACCCGCGTCGGCAGGTCGCCGCCATGGCGGGACTTGTAGAATTCCTGATTATAGATGCGCTGGGTGTCAGCCTTGTGCACGTCGACAAAGCCGGATTTCACTTCGCCAGTCCGCGGATCGACGACGTTGTCCTTCCTGACGCGATAGGTAACGTCCTGGTCGAAACTGGCCTTTTCGCCATTGACGTCAATATCGCCATCCGGCGCGCGCTGCTTGTAGTCTGCCGGATCGGTGCGCGGTGACCCGTCCGGCCTGTCGGCAAAGCCGCGCGGTTCGGCCGCTTCGACCTGGCCTGTGCCCGGCTTGTTGGTCGGCTGCACCACCTGCACGTCGTCGATATCGACGCCATACTCGTCGGCGATGCGCTGGCGTGTCGTCTGATGCGCCTGATCGTAGGACGTCTAATCAGCTCCTTGTTGAATTCGCCGATCGTCTCGTGCGGCGTTCCCTTGCCGCCACGCTGGTTGAGCTGGTGCATGGCATGCTTGTCCTTCTGGACCGCATCCACCGCCTCGCGCACCTTGACGTCGGCATCCGGCGCGTCCGGGTTCTTGCGCCGGTATTCGATGGCATCCTCGAGATCCTTGACCTTGGCTTCGCCATTGGCGCGACCAGCCTCGAAATCGGCGCTGCGCTGATCAACAGAGCGACCGGCATTGGAGGCATTGGTTTCAGGCGTGGTCGAGCCCGAGCGCACATTAAGGCTCTCGCCGACGTCGTCGCCGCTGCCGCGCACGAGATCACCGACATCGGTGTGAAGGGCATCATTGACGTTGCGGGTAATCTTGGTCAGCGACTTGTCGAGATCGGTTCCCTTGAGCGTGCGCTCATAGAGTTCGCTGGCGCCCTTGCCGCCGACATTGAGCCCGCCCTCGACGGCGCGCCCGGTCAGCTCATCGACAAGCACGCGCTTGACGGCGTTCTTGAAGGCGTCCGTTCCGCTTTTACCGGCCATGACGTCGTCATGGATGCCGTACATCTTTTCGGTGACTTCCATGGCGATTTCGGACTGCCCGCCGGTTCCGGCCGCCAAAAGGCCACGCAGGGCCATCGACTTGTAGGACGTGTTGCCTTCGGAATCGACGCCGGTGAATACTTCGCGGGCCGTGTTCTGGGCGCCATCGCGCACCCAGTTGCTGTCGTTGACCGCCTGCCGGGAAGCGGTCGCGTCCATGTCCTTGCGAATGATGTCCTTGAGCTTGTTGATGTCCTCCCAGCTCGGTTCCTTGGCGCCGTCGCGGAACATGTCGTCGCTCAGCTTGTCGAGCCGATCGAGCACCTTGTCGGTCAGGGCGGAGTTCTCGCCGAGAATGCCCTTGTCGCGCAGCTTGTCGACCGCATCGGACATCTTGTGAATGGTCTGGAGCCGTTTCGTGCGATCCTCCTGCTGCTGCATGAGGTCGTCATGGGCGCCGAAATTCCAGGCGCCGCGTTCCTGCACCTTGTAGTCGGCGTCCCCGCCCGCCGCGCGCACCTTGTTGCGCAGCTCGTCGCGCTCGCGGATGTAGCGGTCGCGGTCGCGGATCTGCTCGGAGGCATCCTTGCCGGCGTTTTGCAGCCCCTGGATGATCGAATCGAGGAATCCCACCTGTTCGGCGGCACTGCGATAGTCGGTTTCGAGCCGCTGGACGCGTTCGGCCTCCATTTCCGCATCGTACTGGTCCATCAGGTGCTGGTGATAGCGGTCTGCCTGTTCCTTGGAGTCGAAGTAATGGTCGACCCCATCGCTGTCGGTAACAGTCCACTCTGCCTGATCGCGCGTAACCTCCAGGAAGCCCTCCTCGGCTGTGCCAACATAGCCCTCACCGTCAAGATTGCGATCGACCTCGACACCCTCGATCGTCCTGCCGCCATATCTGTCCGGGTCTTCCTCTTCGCCCTCGACCAGCGCGCCGGAGACGGCGCCCGCCGTGGCGCCCGAACTCGAGGCGATCGTGGCGCCGAGCACGCCGGCGACAACCGCCGAGACGGCGCCGACGACGGAAACGACGGCGTTGTAGCCGGCGGTCTGCTCGCAATCCTGTGGGGCCGGAACAGTCATGGGCGAAGGCGAGATCGGCAAACAGCAGCGCCGTGCCAGCCATGAAGGCGAGTGCAAGGAAAAGCGCCAGCCCATGCCTCAATCCGCGATCGAGCCGTGACGGTACCATCGCCCTACCCCTTTCTGCTCCGCCGTCCGGCTTGCTGGGCAATGTCGGACAGGCGTCCGCTGCGCGGGGTCATGATGATGAAGGCGCCGAGCATGCCGATCAGAACGACGAACTGCTGCTTGAAGGCCTCGTTGGAAACGCGGTCCTGCATGGTGATCGCCAGCGACACGACCGTGGGGATGATGAAGACCAGTCCCCAGCGCGTCAGCATGCCGAGCCGGTCGCGTGCGGCGAAGAAACCGGAAAAACGGGCAATGACGCTCGGTCCGTAGCTCATGGTCAGGTGCACGAACACCCCGACCAGCGCCGGGAAGGCGCGATGGGGCAGGATGCCCCATAGATCTCCGGTGGCATCGTGCGAGCCGGCCCAGACCACGGCGAAAAACAGCGCCGCCACGATGGCCGGCATCAGCGAGCGGTGCTGTTGCGGCACGCCCTGATTGATCTTCTTGATCACGGCCGAGATCGGCTTCCTGAACATGAGCAGAACGACTGCCAGCACCAGCGAACCGAATACGACCCGCAGCCCGACAAAAGCCGAGCAGAAATACATGCCCAGTGAACCGGCTGAGAAGCTGGTGCAGGACCCGGTCGGGATGACGCTGTTGATCGCCACCGGCACGATCTTCAGAAGATCCCAGCCGATCCACGACAGCACGAGACTGACGAAAAACACCAGCACCAGTCCGCCCCCGACCGCCTCGATCGGCGGGACGGCGGACGACGGGCCCGTATCAGCGGCTGAAGACGGACGGGCCTCGGATTCCGGTCGTTGGTGGCTGCGAGCTGAGCGGTCCGGTTGCGCGGATCTGCCGGCCCTGGCTGCACCTGTGCGCCCGGCGGATTTGCCGCCAGTGGCAGGTCCCGCGCCGATTCCGGCATCGCCATGAGCGACCCACTGACCGCTGGCATCGTCGTAGTAGGACAGCGTCCCGGCGGCGTCGACACTCCACCAGCGCCCATCCTGATCCTCGGACATCAGCTGTTCACAGGACGCAGCAAACCGCTCCTCGCTCAGCTGCCCCCTGTCATAGGCGGCGCGCAAGGTCCGGTACTTATCAATCAGCGTTTCCGGACGCATTTTCCCCTCACGCGCCGTGGCCGCTACAACGTGCCGCAATGCACACAGTCAATTGAAATACCTGCCTATGTTCTATGACATAGGTCAATTTCCAGACTATGCTTGTGTATTGATACAACTGCAAAAAACACACGAAAGTGCTCAAGTATTAATGGCATGCCAGGCAATGAGTTTTCTGGACAAGGCGCCGTCTCTGCGCCGGGTTCTGCTTGGCGCGCTGGCGTTGCTGGTTGTCGTCGTGCTTGCTTATCTCGTTGCGGCGCAGCCGTGGATGGCGACCGGTCCGGAAACGCGTCCGGGATGGTCGGTTCTGCGACCGCCTCATGACGTCAATGCGCTCGTCCTGTTCGAAGACAAGGTGCTGGCGGGCGGACGCGACGGGCTGGTGGCGCTCGATCCGCAAAGTGGCGCTGTCGTGCCTCTCGGCGCCGGCATCCCGGAGATGGCATACGTCAAGGCATTGCTCGTCGATCGCACCGGCACGCTCTGGGTCGGTCATCGCACCGGCCTTGCCCGGCGCGACGCCACGGGCTGGAGCGAAACCGCCGTCAGCGCCTCCACGCCGCCCGGGCCGATTGCGGCACTGGTCGAGCTTTCCGATGGACAGATCCTCGCCGGCGGCGAAGCCGGACTGGCCAGCGTGTCCTCCGGCGCCCTCGTCACAATGCCCCTGCCCGCCCCGCACGCGCATGGCGGCGTCTCGGCCCTGTTCGAAGATGCCGCCGGCCGGCTCTGGATCGGTTTTTCCTCGCCGACGCAGGGCGGCTTGCTGGTCAAGACGGGCGAGATCTGGCGCGAACTCACACGTGACGACGGTCTGGTTCACCTGTCCATCAACGCCATTGCTGCCGACAGCCGGGGGCGGCTCCTCGTTGCCTCCGGCTATTCGGGGCGCGGCGGCGGCTGCCGTCTCGATGACCTTTACGATCTCGGATCGTGGACCTGCCTTCAGGCTGATGATGGCCTGGCGTCCGACATGGTGCGCCTGATCGCCGAGGACAGTCATGGCCAGTCCTGGTACGGCTCGGAATTCAAGGGCATCGCCGTCGCCCGCGATGGCCTGTTCTCCCGCTTCGGACCGGCAGACGGGCTGGCCGGTACCGAACTCAAGGCCTTTGTCGAAGACCTTGAGGGGAACCTCTGGCTCGGCTGCGACAAGGGGCTGACACGGATCGCCTCGAGTGCCAGTCTCGTTGCCGGCCAGGAAGGGGGACCGCGGCCATGACACGCATGCCGATCGCCGTCATGAGCACGCTGATGTTCATCGCCCTTGCCGGCGCCGCGCTGGGCCTGGTCTCCGGACGAACCCCGTCCGAATATCTCGTCACCCTCGCCGCCCTGCCGTTCGGGGCAGGCATTGCCGCCGCGATCCTTTCCGGGCGTGGCCGCAAGGATCTTGTCGCCGCCTGGGCCCTGCGGCTGTTGACCGGAACGGTGGCCGGACTGGTGGCAACGCTGAGCTATGACGGATACCGTGTCGGCGTGCGCGACATCCTCGGCATTGCCTTCGATCCGTTCCGGGTGCAGCCGGTCTTCGGGCAGATTCTCACCGGATTGCCGACCACCCACCCGGTCGCACTCGCCGCCGGCTGGAGCTATCACATCTGGACCGGGCTGATCCTCGGCATGATCTTCGCGGCCCTGCGGCCGCGCGGCGGCCTTGTCTCTGGTATCCTTTACGGAATGGGCTTTGCCGTCATCATCCAGCTCGGGCGCTGGCTGATGTATCCGGACGTGCTGATGGCCGGCACCAGCGACAGGGAATTCTTCGCCAATGGCGTTGTCGGCCAGCTGGTCTGGGGCGCGATACTGGGTCTAGCAGCCGCCTGGCTGTCGGCCCGCCTCGGCGACAGGGCTCAGAAGTAGAGCCACTCGACCTGAGCATAGCGCCCGGCCAGGGTCACCGCTGAGATCAGCACCGCCGCGAGCGGCACCCGCACGAAGAACCAGCCCGGCTTGCGCATCTGCAGCGTGATGGCCAGAACCAGCCCGAAAGCCAGCCCGACCGCAGCGCTGAAGCCAAGGTAGTCATCGAGCGAATAGACCCCGAGTTCTTCCCAGAACTGGTAGAGGATCAGGTCGCCGCCGATCCAGAACACCAGGGTCACAAGGATGCGGAAGCCACCACCGGCCGAGACACCAAAATAGGGGATGGCGATGAGGATGGCGGCCAGCGCTCCGGCCATGCCACCGGCCGCGGCGTTCTCGAGCGTCACCTCGAGATTGACATCAGTTCCGAACTCGCCGCCACGCGAGATCAGATAGGCGGTGATATCACCCAGTCCCCAGCCGAGGGCCCAGACCAGCGCCATGATGATGATGTTGGACACGAGCGTGCCCACGCCACCTGCGGTGGCCGCGGGCGATGCGGCGGCCGGTGGCATGTCTTCCGGCGGTGGCGGGACTGGTCGGGCACGTGCGTGATCGCTTCCGCCCGCAGGAGGTGGCGGCGGTGGCGCATTTGGTGGCGGTGGTCGCGCCGACCGCCGCGAAGCCGGCGCGCTGGCCCGTGGAGGCGGTGGCGCGCTGCGAGGTGGCGGTGGCGGGGATTTCGGCGGGGCGGGCCGCGATGATGCGGTCGACGTTGCGCCGGCGACCGGTGCGCCGCAGGCGGTGCAAAAGGCAGCTTCAGGTTCAAGCGGTGCGCCGCAGTTTGCGCAATATGGGCTTGCAGATGCCATGACCGGCCCCTCCGCCGTAAAAGCATGTGCGATGAGCCAGTTAAGTCCGATCCGCGGCGCTGTGCAAGACGAGGACACGCCGAAACCGGCAATTATGCCTGCGGCCTAGGGTCCCTCGGCAAACACGCCGGCGATCGGGCTCAGCGCAACCCAGCCCGATCGCCTCACAATGCGGTTTCTGCCGGTTTACCTCGCGACCTTCACCGGCGCTCCGGTCCTGCCGGTCTCGATCAGGGCGTCGATCAACCTGTGCACCTTGAGGGCTTCCTCGCCGGTCACCCGCGGCGTGCCGCCGGTGCGGATCGCCTTGACGAAATCGGCAATGACGGCGCGGTGGTAGTCATGCGGGAACGCCATGGGATCGGCACCGGTACCGCCGGCGGAATCGTCCGGCGCCACGTGCTCGCGCCGCCCGTCCTGGAATTCGACGGTCAGCTCGGTGCCGCGCAGGATGGCGGTGCCCTTCTCGCAGGCGAAGGTGATTTCCTCATGGAAACCGGGATAGGCGGCCGTCGTCGCGTCGATCGTTCCGAACGCCCCGTTGTCGAAACGCGCGGCGGCGGTGACCATATCCTCGGTTTCCATGCGATGCACCGGCGTGGTGGTGGCAAACCCGGTGACATCGGCGACGGGTCCGGCAAGGGACAGCATCAGGTCGAGCGTATGAATGCCCTGAGACATCAGCACGCCGCCGCCATCGCGTGCGAAAGTGCCCCTGCCCGGCTCGTCGTAATACGATTGCGGCCGCCACAGGCGGATGACCGTCGAACAACCGATGATGGCCCCGAGATCGCCCGAGGCGAAAATCTCGCGAAGGCGCATGCCGGCGGGCCGGAAGCGGTGCTGCAGCACCACGCCCAAGATGACGCCGGCCTTTCGGCAGCCCTCGACCCATCTCGATGGCGCGGGCGGTCGAGATCTCGAGCGGCTTTTCGGTCAGCACGTGCTTGCCGGCCCTGGCGCAGGCCAGGGCGACGTCGCGATGGGTTCCGGCTGGCGACAGGATGTCGACCGCATCGACGCTCTTGTCCTCCAGGATGGTATCGAGGCTGTCGCAAACCGGGAAGTCGAACTTCTCGGCAAAGGCATCGCGATGCACCTTGTCCGGCGAAAAGGCCCAGGCGACCTCAACCTCGTCGCTCAGATCGATCATCGATTTGGCATGTGGGGTGACGACCATTCCGAGACCGACAAGGGCGATACGTGTCTTTGCCATGGTTTTGTTCCTCACGCTTGTTTGACAGAAGTTATCACGGTCCGAGCCAGGCGACGGGAGCCAGCGTCAGTGCCGGCACGAAGGTGACGAGCAGCAGCACTGCGATCAGCGCCGCGATGAACGGCAGGATGGCCTTGAACGTCTCGGTCGGGTTGGCGCGGCCGACCCGGGCCGTGGTGAAGACCAGGACACCGAGTGGCGGGGTCAGCGCGCCGATGACGAGGTTCATGACCATGACGATGCCGAACTGAATCGGGTCCATGCCGATGGCGATGACCAGCGGCACAAGGATCGGCACGAGAATGACCAGAGAGGCGATCATCTCCATGAACAGCCCGACGATGAGCAGGAAGACATTGATCGACAGGATCAGCAGCCAGGGCTGTCCGACCAGCGTCGCCAGCCCCGCAGCAATCTTTTGCGGCACCTGCTCGAAGGCGAGCAACCAGGCGAAGGGCGCTGCCGCCGCGATGATGATGACGATGACGACGGTGTCGAACATGGATTCGCGGATGGCCTCGAACAGATTCGACCAGGTCAGCTTGCGGTAGAGCAGCGAGCCGCACAAGAGCGCATAGACAAAGGCCATGGCGCCGGCCTCTGTGGCGGTGAACACACCGAAACGGACGCCGCCGACGATGATGATCGGCAGGATCAGCGCCGGAACTGCCATTCCGAGCGAATTGAGGCGCTGGCGCGTGCTTGCCTTGGGCGTGTCGCCACCATAGCCGCGCCGCCGCGACAGGAAATAGACCATGCCCATCAGGGCGGCCGCCGTCATCAGGCCGGGCACGATGGTGGCGATGAACAGCGCCCCGACCGAAACCGAGGCGAGCGCGGCATAGATGATGAGCCCGAGACCTGGCGGGATGAGATTGGCGATTGTCGCCGAGGCGGCGGTCAGCGCCGCGCTGAAGGGGCGGCCGTAGCCGCGCTTGGCCATTTCCGGCACCAGCAGCTTGGCGATCGTCGAGGCATCGGCGGTCGAAGACCCGGAGATGCCGGCGAGCATGGTGTTGGTAACGACATTGGCCTGCCCCAGTCCGCCGCGATAATGGCCGACAAGCTGCATGGCGAGATCGACCAGGCGCGGGGTGATGCCACCGGCGTTCATCACCGCCGCGGCGAGGATGAAGAAGGGAATGGCCAGCAGCGTGAACGAGTTCACCGATGCCGCCATGTTCTGCGAGATGGTCACCAGCAGCAGTTCGTTCATCGGTGCGAAGGCGGCAAAGGTGCCGAAGGCCAGCGCGAAGGCGACAGGCACACCGATGACGATCGAGGAGATGCCGACCACGACCAGCGCAATGGAGCTGCCGGATTGTCCGTAAAGCATCGGCGCGCCGTAGCGGACGAGGAAATAGAGGGCAACGCCGCCGGCGAGAACGATCAGGCCCTGAACGAGGGTGCGCCCGGCGCGCGGCCATGTGAGGAAGAACAGGTTGAGCAGTCCGCCGATCGGAACGGCGACGAAGAAGAACTTCATCGGCCATTGCAGCGCCGGAGAGGCCGAGATGACCCGGCTGACATAGTCCCAGCCGTGAACGATCAGCATGATCGAGGTCGCAGCCATGACCGCCTGATTGAACAGGTCGAGCCAGAGGCGCGGACCGGGCTTGAGCGTCTTGAGGACGATATCGATGGCGATATGGGAATTGCGCCCTGTGGCCAGAGCCATGCCGAGAAACACCGCCCAGCCGAACATCCAGGTCGCCACTTCCTCCGGCCAAGGCAGGCCAGAGTGGAATCCGTAACGCAGGACAACCTGCAGGACGGCTACCGCGACAGCGACAAGCAGCAGAACTATGCACGCCAGCTCGAGCGTGCGGTCGAGGACACGGGCGACACCGGTCGCAGGGATGGTGGACGCCGCCGTGGCGGCGTCCTGTTCCGAATCGTGATTCATGGCACCAGTTTAGGCGAGAGCGCGGATCGCGGCGATCATTTCGGCGGTTTCAGGGCTCTTGGAGCCGAAATCGTCGTAGAGCGACGCGGTCAGCTCTTCCATCTTGGCCAATTCGTCGGCCGGCAGGGTCTGCACTTCGACGCCGAGGCCCTTGAGCTCTTCCAGTGTGGCGGCCGCATTGGCGCGGTTGACCTTGCGCTGTTCGGCAAAGGCCTCCTTGGCGGTCGAACGCACCAGGTCCTGCAAGTCGGCAGGCAGGCTGTCGAGCCAGGCGGCGTTGACGCGCACGGCCTTGGGGAGGAACCAGTGACCGGTCAGGGTCAGGTACTTGGCCTGCTCATAGAACTTGAAGCCGACGATCGAGAACACGTCGGAGTCAATCGCGTCGATGATGCCGGTCGACAGGGCCGAATACTGCTCGGAATAGGGCAGCGGGGTCGGGGCGCAGCCGAGCAGGGTCCAGAAATCGACCCATATCCTGAGCTGTGGCACGCGGATCTTCAGGCCCTTGAGATCATCAAGCGATCCGATCGGATTCTTGGCAAGGATGTGGCGGAAGCCAGTCTCGCCATAGGCGACGAACTCGACGCCGGTCTTGGCGCGGGCGATATCCGAGCACTTTTGGCCCAGGTCACCCTGCAGCACCGCGTCGACGTGCTCCTCATTCTTGTAGATGAAGCCCGGGGCACCGCCGAAGGCGGCGATTTCCGGCGCGATGGCCTCTTCGGAGTCCGGGCCGGCGGTCGTGGCCTGGATCGTGCCGATGCGGCTGCCTTCGAGCAGTTCGGCAAGACCGCCGAGCTGAGCTGCCGGGAAGTGCTGGGCATCAATGCGGCCGCCGCTCTGCTCGTTGAGCATCTTGGCCCAGGCGTCGAATGCATTGGTGATCGGCGTGCCGATGCCCTCGGTGTGGGCGATCTTGAACACGAACGTGTCCGCCGCGAAGGCGCGCGATACGAATGGCATGGCCAGAGTGGCCGCACCGGCGCCGACGAACAGACGGCGGCTGATGCCCGATTTCCGGGCCTTGTCAGTGGAATTCGACATTATCTTTCCTCCCTGCTGGGTGTGCGTGATGTGCATGTCGCTGTTTGTTGGGTCCGCCCGTGAGTCCGGCAAACCGATGAAGCGACGCTAGTATGGTAGTCTAGGCATCGTCAAGAGACGGAAATCACACACCTGCGAGGCAACAGGCAACAAGACTGAATCGCACCTATCCTTTATCATTTTGATTTTTAGTATTTTTCTCTGCTTCGACGGATCGGACTCGTTCAAGGATTGCATGCATTTGTGACAATGCGACCCGTTTGCGCGTGGGTGACCAAGTGTCGCGTGCCTTCTGCCAGTCGCAAACGAGCGACACAAACGCCGTGGAAGGACGAGGCTTTCACAGTGTATTCTAATATAATCAAGTATTTATAATTACTTACTAAATTCTATTCGTGACAGTCAGCTTTCAGTACGCCGTGGCAGGATCGAATGGTACACACCATGAAGCTGTTGCCGGAGCCAATTTGATGGGTATAACTAGTATGGTACAAAATCAGAGGGGATGCTGGATACTTGTCTGCTGAACACACCCTGGCGCCTGTCGCGCCACCGCGTTCCGCCCGCTCGGCGGTCAGCTCGGAAATCTACCGCATGCTGCGGCGTGCCATCGTCTCGCTCGAACTGGTGCCCGGAGACCAGATATCCGAAGCCGAGGTGGCAAAAAGAGTTGGCACATCGCGCCAGCCGGTGCGCGAGGCCTTCATCAAGCTCAGCGAAACCGGCTTTGTCGACATCGTGCCCCAACGCGGCACCATGGTGCGCCAGATCTCGCTGGAAGAGGTCGAAAGCGCGCTGTTCCTTCGCGCCCACATGGAAGCCGCCATCGCCCGCCGCGCCTGCCGCAACAACACCAGGCGCAAGGTCAAGTCACTGCGCCAGTTCATCGAGTCCCAGCAAGAAGCGGCGGCGCATGAGGACCATGCGCTGTTCCTGGACCGGGATGACGCCTTTCACCAGTTCATCGGTGCCATGGGCGGCTGCCAGTCGGTCTGGCGCGTTGTCGACGACCTCAGAGGCCAGGTCGACCGCGTCCGCTACATCAGCCACCCGAGCGATCTGCCCTTCAACCTTCTGATCGGACACCACGAGCGGCTCGTCGATGCCATCGAGCGCGGGGATGCCGACATCGCCTCCTCGGTCATGCTGCTGCATGTCAGCGAGGTTATCCCGAACCTGCACGACATTGCCGCGCGCCATCACATGCTGTTCTCGGACGTCGATCCGCCGGAAGAGGTGGACGCCGACGAGGACGAAGCGCAGGTCTAGACGGCCAGCCCCCTGCCCGCCCGCCTACCAGTTGGTGGCGATGTACTTGGTCTCGGTGAATTCCATCAGTCCGACATGGGCGCCCTCGCGACCGATGCCCGATTGCTTCATGCCGCCGAACGGCGCCGCCGGATCGGAGACCAAACCGCGATTGAGCGCGATCATGCCGGCGTCGATGCCTTCGGAAACCCTCAGGCCCCGCGCCAGGTCGCCAGTAAAGACATAGGCGACCAGGCCGTATTCGGTCTCGTTGGACAAAGCGATGGCCTCTTCCTCGGTGTCAAAGGCGATCACCGGGGCGACCGGGCCGAAGATTTCCTCGGTCAGCACCAGGGCATTTTTCGGCACCTTGGTCAGAACGGTGGCGTCGTAGAAATAGCCCGGACCCTGATGCGCATGCCCGCCGGTCAGGATTTCGGCACCCTTGGCGACGGCGTCCTGAACCAATTCGACCACCTTGGCGCGGCTGGCCTCGTTGACCAGCGGCCCGAGCGTCACGCCGTCCTCGTAGCCGGGCCCTATCTTCATCGCGCCCATCTTGGCGGCGAGCTTTTCTGCGAATTCATCAGCGACGCTGCGCTGGACATAAAGGCGGTTGGCGGCGGTGCAGGCCTCACCGCCATTGCGCATCTTGGCGATCATGGCGCCCTCAACCGCCGCGTCGATATCGGCGTCGTCGAAGACCACGAACGGCGCGTTGCCGCCCAGTTCCATGGCGCAGGAGATGATGTTCTCCGAGGCCAGCTTGAGCAGAACCTTTCCGACCTCGGTCGAACCGGTGAAGCTGAGCTTGCGCACGCGCTCATCGGCAAGCATGGCGCCAACGACCTTGCTTGCGGTCGAGGTGGTGATGACATTGACGACACCGTCCGGCACCCCGGCTTCGGCAAGGATACCGGCCATGGCATAGGCAGTGAGCGGGGTTTCGGTCGCCGGCTTGAGGACGACGGCACAGCCTGCGGCAAGCGCCGGGCCGATCTTGCGGGTCGCCATTGCGGCGGGGAAATTCCACGGCGTGATCAGCACCGATATGCCGATCGGCTGGTGCTCGACCATGATGCGGTTGGCCCCGCTCGGCGCCATGTAGAGTTCGCCGTTGAGCCGTACGGCTTCCTCGGAGAACCAGCGGAAGAATTCTGCGGCATAGGCGACTTCGCCGCGGGCATCGGGCAGCGCCTTGCCGTTCTCGTAGGCGATGATCTCGGCCAGTTCCTCATGGCGCGCCACCATCAGCTCGAACGCCTTCCTGAGGATTTCTCCACGCTGGCGCGGCGGCGTCTTCGCCCAGGACTTTGCCGCGGCGTCGGCGGCATCGATGGCACGAATGGCGTCCTCCGGGCTGGCGTTGGCGATAGTGGTCAGAACCCCGCCCGTTGCCGGGTCGATGACATCGATACGTTCAGGCCGCGAGCCGTCCTGCCATTTGCCGGCGATGAACAGGTCGGTCTTGAGCTTGGCAAAATCGGGCATGTCGCTTCCTCGGGTCTGAACGGATGTCATTGCTGTGGCAGACGGCATCCCGGCCGCCGCAACCGGGATCAAACCAACATGGGCAGTGCCGGTCATGCAAGCCATGACCGGAAGCCAGTATGCATGAGCCGGCGTGATTGCCATTTTCAGCGGATTTCACGCACGGCGCCTCAGCCGAAAAGAAAGGTTCCCAGACCGAAAGCCAGCGCCCCGGCAAGCGTCGGCAGCACCACGGAGGGTCGCATGGCATAGGCGGCCAGCACAGCAACGGTGCCGAGGATCAGCGGCAGGTCCTCGCTGATCTCCGGAGAGATCATCGGCAGCACCGAGGCGGTGAACAGGGTAGCGATGGCCGCCGGCCCGGTGGCGGCGAGAAAACGCTGCAGCGGACCGTTAGCACCGGACCGCGACAGCGGCAGCTTGGTCGGCACGAAGCGAAAGGCCCACGTGGTCAGACCGACAACAAAGGCCAGAACGATGAGTTCGGGTCTCATGGCAACACCTTCCGCTTCCTGATCGTGCCCGCCAGCGCTCCCACCACCATGCCGGCGATGATGCCGAGCGTCGGGGAGAACGCCAGCGTGCCGACGATGGTGGCGCCGACCGCGACGACCACGGCCGGCAACTGCGTGCGGCTCAGGATCGAAAGCAACAACGCCAGGAACAGGGCCGGCAGCATGAAGCTCAACCCGGCATCGACGATCGGATAGTCGTCGAGGGCCCCCTCGCCCGTCACCGCACCCAGTCCGGTGCCCAAAACCCAGGCGAGATAGGCGCCGATGCCGACGCCACCGACGAAACGCTCGGAAAAAGGTGTGCCCCGCGCCAACGCGCCGAGCGTGGTGGCAAAGACCTCGTCGGTCAGGCACCAGCCCCAGAGCCAGGAATAACGCGTGCTGGCGTGCTTGCCGGCCTTTTCCATCAGGGTCGGGCCGTACATGACGTGGCGCAGGTTCATGACGATCAGCGTCAGCGCCGACACGACAATCGGCGCGCCGCCCGCGACCAGGGCCAGGGCCAGGAACTGCGCCGCACCGGCAAAGATCACCACCGAGAACAGCAGCGCTTCCGCGACGCTCAATCCGGCGCGGGTGGCGGCGACGCCGAAGGAAAACGCGATGGGGAAATAGCCGAGCACCAGCGGGATCGACATGGCGAGCCCGGAGCGGAAGCTGGTTTTGCCGGGTGCGGTTTTGGGCAGGATGTCACTTTGCGCGGCAGCCCGATTGCTTGCAGGTGTCTGGTTCATCGCAGCGCATCCATCACCAGCAGGATCAGCGCCGGCCCGCCCAGGGCCTCGTAGGAGTGGGCGACATCTCCGGCGAAACGGAAATAGTCGCCCGTGTCGAGTTCCGTTTCCTGGCTGCGCGGGCCGATCCGCACCCGACCATGCGCGACGAAGGCATGCTCGATGGTTCCGCGCGGATGGGCGTCGGCGCTGCGCACCGATCCCGGGGTCAGTGAAATGCGGTAGAGATCGCGGCGACGGTCTGCCGGCGACTTGTCGAGCAGGACCGCCGTGAAGTCCGCCTCGTCGGCGGCAATGGATGTCCCCTGGCCGGCCCGGATCAGCGCCGAACTGTCCGAGACGCCCTCGAACAGGGCGGAGAACGGCACGCCCAACGCCATTGCGATGGCCCAGAGCGTTTCGACATTGGGATTGCCCTTGCCGGCCTCGAGCTGGCTGAGTGTCGACTTGGCCAGCCCGGCGCGCGCCGCCAGCGCCGACAGCGACAGATGCGCCACGGAACGTTCGCGCTCGATGGCACGGGCAATGACGATGTTCGGCGGCACGCTGTCGCTCACGGCGCCCTCCCCTGGCCACGGGCAAGCGGATGTCTTGGCTGCCCTCGGATGGGGCAGCCGCCCGTTCGTTATAACGAACGTTGTTCGCCAGTACAATCAGGGATGCGTTAAAAGCGGCGCTGTCTTGTCAGCGCCGCGCCGGGGATGACAGGCCGGAAATGCGTGCTTTGCGGGCGTCGAGGCGCAAGACGACCAACATCGCCCGCAAATGCGGAATGGTGTCGGGACTACAGCCCGAGCGAGCGGGTGTAGTCTATGGAACGGCGGGCGAAGCGCTGCCAATCGGCCGGATTGTCGTGCTCGGCGACAAGATGGTCGGCGGGCGTCGTGGCAAAAAGCGGTGCCAGCGCCTTCCAGTCGACAATGCCGTCGCCGGTCGCGGCCCAGCCGCCGTCTTCCTTCGTGCCAAGCGGTGCCGTGTCCTTCAACTGGATGATCCGGATGCGGTCGGCATAGCGCTTGATCTCGGTCACCGGGTCGGCGCCGCCACGCACCACCCAGGCGAAATCGATCTCGAAGCCGACACCCGCCCCTGACGCTTCGAGCATCAGGTCGATGGGCCGGTTGCCGTCGGCAAGGGGCCGGAACTCGTAGTCATGGTTGTGCCAGACGACCTGGAGTCCGCGTTTGCCGACGTGCTCGGCCCGCTCGGCAAGGCTCTCACCCAGCCTACGCCAGAAGGCGGAGTCGGCGCCGCGCTTATCGGCGTCGATCCATGGCGGGATCATGTAGGTGGCACCGAGCGTTTCGGCGATATCGGCGAAGCGCTCGGTCTCGTGAAGCAGGCCGTCGAGCGGCATGTGAAAACCCCAGCACTGGAGATCCGCGGCGTCGAGCGCCTGCCGGAAAGCTTTCGGGTCCTGCTCATAGGCGGGCAGCCACGGCTCGATCGCCGTGTAGCCCATTTCCCTGAGGATGGGGAATTGCGCCTCTAGGGGCGGGAACAGCCGGGAGGAATATAGCTGATATGCGATCTTGTAGACCATGTCCCGCTCCTTTCGGTCAGTCAGTCGAATGGCGTCCAGCCGATCAGGGCTGGGGTTCCATGTCCTTATCGAACTCGAGAAGTTCGATAAGCGCGCCGAGCTGGGGCGCCGAGTCGTAATAGGCGTAACGTCCGCCGCCGCCGTCGAATTCGCCGCGCTGCAGCATCTTGAGGCCTTTCGACTCCAGGTATTCGTGGCGCTTGGTCAGGTTGCGGGTCTTGAAGGCGATGTGATGCACGCCGGGGCCACGTTCTTCCAGAAGGTCGCGCCATGCGCTCTTTTCCGGTCCGGGCTGCAGGAACTCGACGTCGATATTGCCGAACTGGAAGGTCCGGATGAGGCAGCCAACGCGCGCCGGCTTGCCCATATAGATGGCCTGGGCTTCGTCGGGTTCGGCTGCCTTACCGAGCTCGGGAAGAGGTTTGCCCACCAGGTCGGCAAACCATTGCGCCGACGTGTCGACATCATGGGTGACAAAGCACACCTGCATCATGGCGTCTTCGTCCAGAAGCCGCTTGTCCATGTTGATTGTCCTATGACGGAAATTGAAAGGGACGGGCGGGCCCGAAGGCGCCGCCCGCCTTGGGAGGTTTGTTAGCCGAGGATGATGTCGTAGTTGTCTTCCAGATCGGCGATGGCGTCATCAACGCTCATTTCCGGATCGCTCCAGAAATTGAAGACGACATCCCACAAGGAAGACTGCCAGTCGGCATCGACCATCGAGTGCGGGTTCTGCACCTGGTGGTCGGGATCCTCGAGATAGCCGAGAACGGCGGTCGAGCAGGCATCGAGCACGTCCTTGGGCGCGTCGAGACGGGTCGGAGTCGAGCCCTTCTGGGCAGCGAAATCGGCCTGGACCTGCGGGTCGGCAACGGTCGCGACGAAGTCGAGTTCGGCCGCGTCGATCTCTTCGGACTGGTTGCCGAGAATGCCCCAGCTGTCGACGGTCACCGGAACCGCAAGGGCGCCGGGGATCTGTTCGCAGCCGAATTCGACGCCGGCGGTCTGGCCGGCGGCAAGGAATTCACCCTTCATCCAGTCGCCATGAATCTGCATCAGGGCCTGGCCGGTGATCACCATGTTGGTGGTGAGGTTCCATTCGCGGTTGGGCGAGCCCTCGTCGGCGGCCTGCTGGAAGCGGCGCACCCACTCGAGCAGGTTGCGCATCTGGTCGCTCGAAATCGCTTCAAGGCTCGGCTCGGCGCCATAGATGTCGTTGTAGAATTCGGCGCCGCCGACAGCAGCCGCCAGCGCGTGCGTCAGGTAGCCGACTTGCCACTGCTGGCCACCGATGGCAATCGGAATGAAGCCGGCCGCCTCGATCTTGTCGAAATCGGCGAACATCTCCTCAAGCGAGGTCCAGGCTTCCGGATCGACGCCGGCCTTCTCGGCCACGTCCTTGGAATAATAGAGCATGCCGTCGATATGGATGCCGGTCGGCACCTTGTAGATGTCGCCATCGACGGTGATCGACTGCACCACCGAGGACGGATAGTGCTCGAGAATGCCGTTCTCTTCCATGAAGTCGGTGAGCGGACGGTCGAAGCCGAGTTCCTTGAGGTCGCGATAGACGCCCGGGCTCGATTCGAGGAAGACGTTGGGCGGATTGCCGCCGGTGATCAGGTTGATCAGGCTGACATTGGAGCCAGTGTCATGGGGAATGGCGATGTCGGTCCAGACGTTGCCCTTGGCCTCGAAGTCGGCCTTGAGCACGTTGAGCGCCGCCACTTCCGGCCCGGACGACCAGTTGTGATAGATGACCAGATCGGCAGCCAGCGCGCCGCCGGCAAACGATCCCATCATGAGCCCGGCAGCAAGTCCTGCCAAAGTACTGTGACGCATTTCTCTCTCCCTTGTTGAGGCTAGATCCGCCGCCCGGTCCGGGCGTCGAAAAGATTGGCCTTGTTCCGCTGGAACCCCACGACCGCCTGCCCGCCGCTCTTGAAGCGGCCCGTCTTGTCGGGGGCGATGCGGAGAGCCAGAAGCTCGTCCTCGAAATCGAGGAAAACGGTGGCATCCGAACCGGTGCGTTCGGTATAGCGAACCGGCAGTTCGAACTTGCCGGCGCAGTCCGGCATTTCCTCGAACAGGCCGAAATGCTCGGGCCTGAGGCCGGCGATAATCTCGGCGCCATCTTCGGGCGTATCGGCAAAACGGTAGTCGGAGACGTCGATCCGGACGCCCGAGGGGAAGACCGCCTCGATCAGCCCGCCGTCCTTGGCAAGCCTTGCCGGCCTGAGGTTCATCGCCGGCGAGCCGATGAAGCCGGCGACGAACAGGTTGGCCGGCTCCTCGTAGACCTCGTCCGGAGTGCCGAACTGCTGGATGACGCCGCCATCCATGATGGCGATCTTGGTGGCCATGGTCATGGCCTCGATCTGGTCGTGGGTGACGTAGATGATGGTCTGCTTGAGCTCGTCATGGAGCTTCTTGATCTCGAGCCGCATCTCGGTGCGGAGCTTGGCGTCAAGATTGGACAGCGGCTCATCGAACAGGAACACCTCGACATTCTTCACCAGGGCCCGGCCGATGGCGACGCGCTGGCGCTGGCCGCCGGACAACTGGGCCGGCTTGCGGTCGAGAAGCGGTTCGATCTGCAACAGCTTCGCGGCCCAGGAGATGCGCTGCTTGATCTCTTCGGCGGGCAGCTTGGAAGCAGACAGGCCGAACTTGAGATTTCCGTAGACCGTCTTGGTCGGATAGAGCGCATAGGATTGGAAGACCATGGCCAGCCCGCGGTCCTTGGGCTCGAGATCGGTGACTTCGCGCTCGCCGATCATGATGCGCCCATCGGTGACTTCGAGCAGCCCGGCCAGGAGGTTGAGCAGGGTTGTTTTGCCGCAGCCGGACGGGCCCAGGAGCACGAGGAAATCCCCGTCATCGATCCTCAGATTGAGGTCGTTGAGGACCGTGACCGACCCGAAGGACTTGACGATATGTTCGAAACTGACCTGTGGCATGAGTGGACCGATCAACCCTTGATCGCGCCGGCGGTAACACCCTGAACGAAGAGCTTGCCGACTGCGAAATAGACAACGAGAGGCGGAATGGCGGTGAGCAGAGCACCGGCCATGTTCTGTGCGTAATTTGTGGTGCCGGTCGAAACCGTCACCAGATTGGCGAGATTGACCGTCATCGGCTGGCTGTTGAGCCCGCCGAAGGTCACGCCGATCAGGTAGTCATTCCAGATCGAGGTAATCTGCAGGATGAGCACGACGATGAGGATATTGCCCGACATCGGCACGATGATCTCGACGAAGATCTTCCAGAACGAGCCCGAGTCCATCACCGCCGCACTCATGATCTCGGTCGGGATGTCCTTGTAGTAGTTGCGGAAGATCAGGGTTAGCACCGGCATGGCGAGCACGGCGTGCACCACCGCGATGCCCCAGATCGTGCCGTAGATCTTGACGGTCGAGGTCATGACGATCAGCGGGTACATGATGATCTGGAAGGGCACGAAGGCGCAAATGAACAGGATGAACAGGAACGGACCGGCCCATCTGACGTTCCACAGCGCCAGCGCGTAGCCGGTGACCATCGACAGGATGATCGACAGAACCAGCGACGGCCCGAGGATCGAGACCGAGTTCCAGAACCCGACCTTGAGCCCGTTGCAGCGGATGCCCGAGCAGGCGTGGTTCCAGGCGTGATCCCAGGCGTCCCAACTCCAGAAATAGGGCAGCGAGAAGATGGCGCCTTCGCGGATCTGGTCCATCGACTTGAACGAGGTGACAACGACGACATAGAGCGGCACGGAAAAGAACAGCGCGCAGATGGTGAGGAAGGCGATGACGGCGATGGAGCGGCCTGAAATCCGCTTCTTGCGGCGCGGGAAGTACTGAACCGTCGGAGTGTTGCCGATCGTGGCGGCCCTGGTCTGGCTGGACATGATCACCTCCCCGCCGCGTCGCGACGGCGCTG
Organism: Devosiaceae bacterium; assembly: GCA_963675235.2. Taxonomy (GTDB): domain Bacteria; phylum Pseudomonadota; class Alphaproteobacteria; order Rhizobiales; family Devosiaceae; genus JAHJQZ01. The sequence continues at coordinate 256,616 of CAXXFU010000005.1, forward strand.
CTGCCAGGCGGTCAGCAGCACCATCGGGGTGAACACAAGGAACGTGATTGCCAGCATCATGGCCGCGGCAGCCGAGGCATAACCGAGATTGCCCTTCTGGCTCAGCGCGTTGATGGTGAAATAGGCCGGCACCCAGGTCGATTGCCCCGGCCCGCCATTGGTCATGGCGACGACGATGTCATAGGCCTTGATGACGCCGAGCGACAAAAGGATGGCACAGGTGATGAAGGTGAACTTCATCATCGGGATGATGATCTCGACATAAAGCCGCCACAGGCTGACGCCGTCGAGCTTGGCCGCGCTCCAGATCTCGGAATTGACCGCCTTCAGACCGGCCAGCATCAGGGCCATGTAGAAGCCCGAGCTTTGCCAGATCGAGGCGAGGATGATGGCGTAGATCGCCGTGTCGCCATTGGACAGCCAGTTGATGTCGACCCATGTCCAGCCGATCGAATGGAAGAAGTTCTCAAGCCCGAGAGTGGGGTTGAGGATCCAGCGCCAGGCCGCGCCGGTGACGATCAGCGACACGGCGAGCGGGTAGAGGAAGACGGTGCGGAAAAAGGATTCGCCGCGCTTCTCCTTGTCGATCATCGCGGCGAGGATGAAGCCGAACACGATGGCCAGGGCACTGCCGATGCCGAGAATGATGAGGTTTCTCAGCGAGATGTCCCAGCCATTGTCACGGAACAGGCGGACGAACTGCCGGTTCCATTCGCTCCAGTCGATCGTGTAGTCGGGCAATCGCCGGCTGCGGGTGAACGACAGATAGATCGTCCAGCCGATGGAACCGACGAAGGCGACGGCGGTCACAACAAGCGCCGGCGTCAATGCCAGTTGTGGCGCGATCGCGCTCCAGCGCAGCCGCATGCCTCCCCCTTTCTGACTAAATGCCAGTATTATCGTTCATCGGTCTTGTATTATCGTTAATATTATGATCAAATCAGTTTGTCTGTCAATGGGCTTGATGCAGAATATCGACAGGCAAGCGGCGGCGATGCGTCGCCGGCAGAGCAAAACAGTCAAGATTTCAAGGGGTAAACATGGTGCGATCCACAGGCATTCCACAGCTCGGACTGGGCACCTTCGGGCGCACCGGGCCGGACGGACGGGCTGCACTGGATGCCGCAATCGAGATCGGCTACCGGCACCTCGATACGGCACAGGACTACGGCACCGAGGCCAATGTCGGGGCCGCCGTGCGCCAAAGTGGCATTGCGCGTTCCGAGTTCTTCGTCACGACGAAAGTGGCGACGGGAAATCTTGGCGCCGGCAAACTGATTCCGTCCATCGAAAAAAGCCTTTCGACAAGCGGCCTGGAGCAGTTCGACCTCGTGCTGATCCACTGGCCTTCGCCCGATGGCGTGCCGCCCTCGATCTATCTGCCCGAACTGGCCGAGGCGCAGGCACGAGGGTTTTGCCGGCTGATCGGCGTCTCCAATTTCACCATTTCGCTGCTCACCGAGGCGATCGGCATCCTCGGTGCCGGTGCGCTTGCCACCAACCAGGTCGAGCTGCATCCCTATCTGCAGAACCGCAAGCTCGCCGCGTTCTGCGACAGCAAGGAAATCGCGGTCACCTGCTACCAGCCGATCGCAAAGAACCGGCTGTCGAGCAATCCGGTGATGGCAAGAATCGCCGCCAATCACGATGCAAGTGCCGCCCAGGTGGCACTCGCATTCGAGATGTCCAAGGGCTACGTCGTCATTCCCGCCTCGTCGCGCTCCGCCCACCTAAAGGCCAATTTCGCCGCCGCCGAACTGCGCCTGAGCGCGGATGAGATCGCTCGCATCGAAGTGCTCGACCGCGGCATGCGCTTCGTCGATCCGGTCTGGGGGCCGGATTGGGACTAGCTGCGCTCTGCACATCGCGTACCGGACGGCACGCGAACAACGGACGGACAACAGGACTGGAAAAGGCATGGGCAGGGCAACAGTACGGCTGAAGGATATCGCCGACCGCACCGGCTTTTCGGTCAACACCGTCTCGCTGGCGCTGCGCGACAGTCCACGCATTCCCGAGCCGACGCGCCTGCTCATCCACGAAGCCGCGGCAGCGCTCAACTACCTGCCCAACCAGATCGCCAAATCGCTGGTCAATCGCGAGACCAAGACCATCGGGCTTGTCCTTACCGACATCACCAACCCGACGCTGACGCGTGCCGCCCAGGCCATCGAGCTGATCCTGTCCCAGCGCGGCTACTCGACGCTGTTCGCCACATCGAACAATGACGTCGACGAGGAGATCAAGGTCCTCGAGATGTTCCGCTCGCGCCAGGTCGACGGCATGCTGATCTATCCGAGCAGCCATCGGCAGCTCGACCATATCCGCCGGCTGCGCAAGGCCAATTACCCGGTGGTGCTGCTGGTCGGCGATCCCGATGCCGGGGTCGATGCCGTCGGCATCGACGAATGGGCCGGCGGCTACCGGGCAACCAGGCACCTGATCGAGCTTGGACACACGCGCATCGCAATCATCGATGCCGCCCGGGCGCTGGGGAATCTGGAAAAGCGCGAGGGCTATCTCGCGGCGCTCAAGGAGGCAGGCATCGAACCCGATCCCTGTCTGTCCGCCGATCCGCAGGGGCATTCTGTGGCGCGTGGCTACGATGCCATGGCGCAATTGATCGCAGCGGGCGGCAAGCCGAGCGCTGTGTTCGCGGCCAATGATTCCCTGGCCATCGGTGCCGAGCATTGCGCGCTTGCCCACGGTCTCAGGGTGCCCGAGGACATCGCCATCGTCGGCTTCGACAATATCGAATTCGCCGAGCACGCCGCCGTGCCGATCTCAAGCGTCAATTACGCCATTGAGGAGGTCTCCGCGGAAGCGGTCGACCGTCTACTCGACCTCATTGCCGGAAGCGAGTCCCTGCCCGAGCCGAAAATCGTCCAGCTGACGCCGGACTTCGTCGTGCGCGCGAGCACTGTCGGTTCGGCGACGAAACCGGAACAGTCCTGAACCGGAATCGACGGCTTACCCTGAGCCTGTCGGGGGTAAGGCTTCCGGTCGACGGCCCCGACATGGCTGGCCACTGGCCCCGGGAGGAAGGGCGGAACCGGTGCTCCGCCCCTGCCCCAATCTAGTGGCTATCCCTGGGCAGGCCCTTTTTGCGGGAGATCTGCTGGTAGTTGACGGCGGGCTTGAGGACCATGCCCTGTCCGAGCTGGTCGACAATGCCGCGCTGGATCTCCTGCCACGGCGTCTGGTGGTCCGGATACTGGTAGCCGCCCGCTGCCTCCAGCGCCGCGCGCCGTTCTGTGAGTTCCTGTTCGGGCACCAGCATGTCCGCCGTGCCCTTGTTGAGATCGATGCGCACCCGGTCCCCGGTCCTGAGCAGCGCCAGCCCGCCGCCAGCGGCCGCTTCCGGCGAAGCGTTGAGGATCGAGGGCGACCCCGAGGTGCCCGACTGGCGCCCGTCGCCGACACAGGGCAGCGCATTGACGCCCTCGCGGATCAGATAGGCCGGCGGCCGCATGTTGACCACTTCCGCCGCTCCCGGATAACCGATCGGACCGGTGCCGCGGATGAACAGGATGGTCTGGTCGGTAATGCCCACCTCCGGATCGTCGATGCGCTTGTGGTAGTCCTCGGGACCGTCGAACACCACCGCCGGGCCCTCGAAGGCATCCGGATCGTCCGGGTTGGACAAGTAGCGCTTGCGGAACTCATCGGAGATCACCGAGGTCTTCATCACGGCGCTGTCGAACAGATTGCCGGACAAAACGATGAAGCCCGCCGCCTCGAGGATCGGGTCCTCGATCGGATGGATGACGTCCTTGTCTTTGGTTTTCTTGTCCTTGCAATTCTCGCCGATCGTCTTGCCGTTGACCGTCGGGGCGGTCTCGATGATCAGGCCCTTCTTCATCATCTCGCCGATGACCGCCGGAACGCCGCCGGCGCGGTAGAAGTCCTCGCCGAGATAGTCCCCGGCCGGCTGCAGGTTGACCAGCATCGGGATGTCGTGGCCTTCGGTCTGCCACTCGGTGATGTCGAGTTCGACGCCGGCATGGCGGGCAATCGCCCCGATGTGGATCGGCGCGTTCGACGAGCCGCCGATGGCCGAGTTGACCCTGATGGCGTTGATGAAACTGTCCTTGGTCAGGATGTCGGAGGGCTTGAGATCCTCGTTGACCATTTCGACGATGCGCCGGCCGGTGCGGTACGAGATCTCCTGGCGGTCGCGGTGCGGCGCCGGTATCGCCGCCGAGCCGGGCAGCTGCATCCCCAGCGCCTCGGCCAGCGAGTTCATCGTCGTTGCCGTGCCCATGGTGTTGCAATAGCCGGTCGAGGGCGCCGACGATGCCACCAGCTCGACGAACTTCCTGTTGTCGATCTCGCCGGCCGCCAGCATCTGGCGCGCCTTCCACACGATCGTGCCCGAGCCGGTGCGCTCGCCCTCGTGCCAGCCGTTGAGCATCGGCCCGACACTGAGGGCAATGGCCGGAATGTCGACAGTCGCTGCCGCCATCAAAAGCGCCGGTGTGGTCTTGTCGCAGCCGATGGTCAGCACCACGCCGTCGAGCGGATAGCCGTAGAGCACTTCGACCAGACCGAGATAGGCCAGGTTCCGGTCGAGCGACGCCGTCGGGCGCTTGCCGGTCTCCTGCAGCGGATGGACCGGGAACTCGAAGGGCACCCCGCCCGCTTCCCTGATGCCGTCCCTGATCCTGTCGGCCAGCACCAGGTGATGGCGGTTGCACGGCACAAGGTCCGATCCCGTCTGGGCAATGCCGATGATCGGACGGCCCGACTGCAGCTCTTCCTGGCTCAGCCCGTAGTTGAGGTAGCGCTCGATATAAAGCGCCGTCATGTCGATGTTCGCCGGATTGTCAAACCATGCCTGCGAACGGAGTTTGGTTCTGGTGTCCGTCATGAGTGCTCCCCGTGCGAGTGCGTTGGTGTGGTGCCGACCGGGCCGGCCGACCGCAGCGCCCTGCACTGCGGCAACCGAACAGCGACAGCAAATGAACCGTCCTTGTTATCGTCCCGTAATCCCCGGGAAGGCGATGAGCAGGCCGACGGCGAGCACCTGCAGGCCGATGAAGGGGAACAGCGACTTGAAGATCGTTCCCAGAGAGATGTCCGGCGGCGCCACGCTCTTGAGATAGAAGGCGGCCGGGCCGAAGGGCGGCGACAGGAACGAGACCTGCATGTTCATGGCAAACAGCACGCCGAACCACACCGGGTCGTAGCCGAGTTCCCGAACCACCGGCACGAAGACCGGCATGGTCAGAAGCGCGACGCCGACCCAGTCCAGGAACATGCCGAGGACGAACAGGATGGCCATCATGATCAGGATGATGACGGTCGGATTGTCAGAGGCGCCTGTCAGCAGCGAGGTTACGAAATCGATGCCGCCCATCAGGTTGAACACGCCGATCAGGGCGCTGGCGCCGATGCCGATCCAGACGATCATGCCGACCGTGGCAAGTGTCTGCAAGGCCGCCGACCACAGCATCTTGAAGGTGAATTCGCCCCTGACGATTGTCGAGAGCAATACGCCGGCGACGCCGACTGCCGAGGCCTCGGTCACCGAGGCGATGCCGCCGTAGATCGAGCCGAGGACGAATACCACCACCAGAATCGGCAGGATGATGCCCTTGAGAAGCTTGAGCTTTTCGCCAAGCGGGCGGGTATCGGGCACCGGGTCGGGCACGATGCTCGGGGTGATATAGGCGCGGGCAAGGATGTAGATGACGTAAAAGCTCGCCAGCATCAGGCCGGGCATGAAGGACGAGGTGAACAGGTCGGCGATCGAAACGTCCGCCGTCAGGCCGTAGATGATCAGAACGATCGAGGGCGGAATCATCGTGCCGAGCGAGCCGCCGGCGCAGATGACGCCGATGGCGAGGTTGCGGTTGTAGCCCATCCGCAGCATCTGCGGCAGGGCCAAGAGGCCAAGCAGGACGATCTCGCCACCGATGATTCCGCTCATGGCGGCGAGAATGACGGCGACGAAGATGGTCTGCACCGCGACGGCGCCGCGAACGCGGCCGCCGATCAGCTTCATGGCGTCGAACAGGTCCTTGGCGATGCCCGATCGGTCGAGCAATGCCGCCATCAGCACGAACATCGGCACCGAGACGAAGACGAAATTGGAGGTGAACGAGTAGACCCGGCTGGTGATCAGCGGCACCGCCATCGGCCCGAACCAGCCGACGGTGAAGAACAGCGCCACCAGCAGCGTGACGAAGGCCAGCGGAATGCCGGTGAGCAACAGCCCGATCAGCATGCCGAACATCAGAACGGTGCCGGCTTCGATGCCCATACTCTTGAGATTGAAGAGGAAATCGAGCGTGAGCATCACTTGGCTCCAGACCGGCTGAAAGCGGCGCGCAGATAGTTCACGGCCAGGATGAGAAATTGCAGCGCCATCACGACGAGAACGGCGAGCAGGAACAGCTTGAGAGTGGCGGGGAACGGCGGATCCCAGGCGCTGCCCGAGGTCTCGAAGTGGATGGACCCGTCAGGCCGGAAGATGGCGCGCGTGACCATCAGCCAGGATGCCCAGGCGAAGAAGATCGACGCGCCCATGCAGATCAGGGAAATGATCGCGTCGAGCACCTGCCGCGCCCGGCCGTGCACCAGGTCGTAGAAGATGACCACGCGGATGTGGGTGTTGCGCGCCACGCCGTACAGGCCGCCATAGGTGAAGGCGATGGCGCATAGGAAAATCGTCGTCTCATGCGCCCAGATCGTCGGTGCGCCGAAGACGTAGCGCAACACGACTTCCTGGATGAGAATCACCATGGACAGGACGATGCCGACGGCAAAGATGATGCCGCCCCTGTTGATCAGACGGCCGAGAAAGCCGGATTCGGCGATTGCCGTTTCGCGCTTCAGCCCGCCAGGCTCGACGGCGTTGAGAGGATTGGTTTCGTCCTGCATGTGCTCCCCCGGAAGGAATGGGGGTGGCGGCCCCGGGGTCGCCACCCGTCGCAGTTGATGGTGCCTACTTCAGCAGGCCGGCGTCCTTGAGATAGGCCGTCAGGACATCATAGACCTTCTGGGCCTTTTCGGACTTGGCGGCAACCGTCTCCCATTCGCCGGTGGCGATGGCGCGGAACTTGGCGCGTTCCTCGGCCGACCAATCGTGAATAGTGATCTTGCCACCGGCCTCGGCTTCAGCCACGGCCTTCAGGTCGGCGGCCGCAAGGGCCTCGACATTGTGCTGGGCAAACGCCTTGACCGATTCGGTCAGTGCCGTCTGGATATCGGCCGGCAGGGCGTCCCACTTGTCCTTGTTCATCGAGATTTCGACGAGCGGCATGGAGTGGAAGCCGGGATAGACCGGGTGCGGCGCGATGTCGTTGAGGCCCTGGGCCTGGTTGGTCGAGAACACCGTGTAGTCGGCGGCGTCGATCACGCCCTTGTCGAGCGCGGTGAACACTTCCGAACCCGGCAGGTTGACCGGGGCAGCGCCGGCAGCGGCGAAGACCTGCTGCACCAGACCTTCCGGTGCACGCATCTTCAGACCCTTGAGATCATCGACGCCATCAAGCGGAACCTTGGAGACGAAGGCTTCCAGGCCCGGCGTGGTCGGTCCGATGAAATGCAGGCCATAGGGGCCGACGAGGTCGTTCATCAAGGCGCCGCCAGGGCCGTCCATGAAATCGAACATCTGCTGCGGCGACGACCAGGCGCCGACCGGGTTGGCGATCAGCGAGAAGGCCGCGTCCTTGCCGGAGAAATAGGACGTGTCGGTGATGTGACCGTCGAGGATTCCGGCTGCGATGGCGTCCTGCGTTTCCTGGTGCTCGACGACGGAGCCGACCGGCAGCAGGGTGATCTTGACCTGGCCATTGGTGCGGGCAGCAACATCCTCGGCCCAGCCCTGCTGCAGGATGAAGTTGGCGTTGCCAGAGGTGTCGCTCGACTGGAACTTGAAGTCGTAGTCAGCCGCGGACGCGGCACCGACGAGAACGGCAAGAGCCGCTGCCGAGAGTGCAAGTTTCGTGATGATTTCTTTCATAGTCTCCTCCTGGTGGGACCTTCACTGCCGAAGCGCCGCGCGGGACCGTCCCGGCGACGCCGATGGTTGCGTGCCGACGTGGGCAGAAACACGCCGGAATTCTTTGCAGCTCGCCGTGACGATGGTCTCGATATCGGCCGCGACATCGAGGTGGATGCCCTTGTCGGGCTCCCCTCTCGGCGGCTCGAGATCGGCGAACTGGCTGTCGAGCAGGGATGGCGGCATGAAATGGCCGGCTCGGCGCTCGATGCGCGGCCGGATCGTTTCCTTGTCGCCGTCAAGAAACACGACGAACATCTCGCCGAGATCGTGGCGCAGGCGCGCCCGGTAGCTGGCCTTGAGAGCCGAGCAGGCAATGGCCACCGGACCGGTCGCGGTGCGGGCCAGCGCATTGGCGCTTTCGGCCACATTACCAAGCCAGTCCGAACGCATGTCATCTGTCAAGGGAACACCCGCCTGCATCGCAGCAATGTTTTGCGGAGGATGAAGTGTGTCGGCGTCAAGAAACTCGCCGGAAAATGCTTCGGCAATGGCCGACGCAATAGTGGTCTTTCCAGCACCACTTACGCCCATGACCAGGATGAAGCCCTTCTGGCTCGACACGCTTTCCTCCCCTCGGGTCGCCTCGCCCGATGGCTCGAGTCCTAATGAGAGCGCTTACATTTGTCAATCTCAATGAATGGTGCTATGAGATACATGGATGCGGATGAGGCAAATAAGTGAATAAAAACAAACCAACTACGCTGAAAGATGTGGCGGAATTCGCTAATGTAAGCGCTGCCACGGTCTCGCGTGCGCTACGTACACCAGACCTGGTTTCGCCGAAAACGCGCGAGAAGATCGACGCCGCCATCGCCGCAATGGACTATGTGCCGGACCCGGCGGCCCGTGCCCTTGCATCGAGCCGGACAAATGTCATCGGCGTGCTGGTGCCATCGGTGAGCAACAACGTTTTTTCCGGTGTTCTCAACGGCATCTACGAGGCCGTCGAAGGCTCCGGTTTCGACATCCAGCTCGGCTACACGCGCTATTCGGTCCTCAACGAGGAATCGCTGGTCCGGCTGTTCCTGCGCCAGCGCCCGGCCGGCCTCATCGTCACCGGCACCGATCAGTCGGCAACGACGCGCACCCTGCTCGAACACGCCACCTGCCCCGTCGTGCAGATCATGGAGTTTTCCGAGGACCCGATCGACATGATGATCGGCTTCTCCCACTACGAGGCATCGCGCGAAGGCACACAGCACCTCATCGACATGGGCTATACCAAACCCGGTTTCCTCGGCGCCCGCATGGACCCGCGCACCCAGCGCCGGTTTGCCGGGTTCCGCGATGCAACCGAAGCGGCGGGGCTGTTTTCGGAAACGCGCGTGTGTACGACGACCGCCCATTCGAGCGTCACGCTCGGCGGTCAGCTCTTCGCCGACCTCGTCGCCAATGCCCCCGATGTCGACGCGGTGTTCTGCATCAATGACGACATCGCGCTCGGCGCCCTGTTCGAGGCGCAAAGACGACGCATCTCGGTGCCCGAGCAACTTGGCATCTGCGGCTTCAACGATTTCGAGATGATGGCGGCGACCGAGCCGACGATCACCAGCGTGCGAACCTTCCGCAATGACATGGGCCGGCGCGCCGTCGCCATGCTCATCGACGCCATCAACGGCATCGCCCATTCGCCGGAGGAAAACGTCGTCAATCTCGGCTACGAGGTCAGGCCGCGCCAGAGTACCGCGCGCAGCGGCGGCGCTGCCCCGTGAGCGCCGGACGCTAGGAAGACGAGAAGCGCGTCACCAGGTCGGAGCGCTCGAACACTGCCGGTTGCAGTTCGGTGCCGAGCCCCGGCCCGTCGAGCGGATAGACATAACCGTTGTCGATGCGCGGGATTTCGGTGACCAGTTCGCGGTACCAGCCGTTGTAGAAGGCGCGGACGCTTTCCTGGATCAGGGTATTGGGCTGGCTGACCGACAGGTGAACCGCCGCCGCGAATGCCACCGGGCCGGTGCAGTCGTGCGGCGCCACCGGGCGATGATAGGTCTCGGCCAGCGCGGCGATCTTGCGCCCCTCCGTCAGACCCCCGGTCCAGCACAGATCCGGCATGACCACATGCATGGCATCGTGATCGAGCATGTCCTTGAATGGCCAGCGCGAGCCGAGCGTTTCACTGGCGCAGGTCCACACTTTCGTCGCATGAGCGAACTCTGCCAATGCCTTGGGCGCATTCATCTTTATCGGGTCTTCGAACCAGGTCGGCCGGTAGGGTTCAACGGCGCGGGCGATCTCCATGGCGGCCGGCAGGCTCCATTGCGAGTGCATCTCGAGCATGATCTCGATCTTGTCGCCCACGGCCTTGCGGATTGCCTCGAACGGCTTGAGCGCCTGTTTCATCTGATCGGCTGAAATCGACAGCCCGCGCGTTTCCGCCGCCGCCGGATCGAACGGCCAGATCTTCATCGCCGTGATGCCGTTGACGAGCAGGTCCTCGGCCAACTCGGCAGGACGGGTCATGAAGCCGTCGAGATCTTCATAGGGCCCGTCCGCCGCACCGAGATTCCAGTTGTCCACCGGCTTGATGTCATTGGTCCTGACATAGCGTGTGCCGGCGCAGGTGTTGTAGATGCGTAGCTTGTCCCAGGTGACCCCACCCAGAAGCTGGTGCACCGGCTGACCGCAGACCTTGCCGAACAGATCCCACAAGGCGATGTCGATCGCCGACGCGGCGCGGTATTCCACCCCGGTCGAGGATTGCGCCACCGGCAGGGAGACCATCTCGCGATGCAGGGCCTCGATGCGCAAGGGATCCTGGCCGATAAGCCGCGCCGCCAGCGTGTCGTGAATATGGGCCCCGACGGCCCCCGCGCCATAGAAGGTTTCGCCCAGTCCGGTTATCCCAGCGTCGGTTTCGATAAGGACCCAGAGCACATTGGCATATTCCTCGGTGTAAAGCGTCCTCACGCCAGTGATTTTCATTCCGCGTCCCCCCGACCGGCCTCATGGCCTCTGCAGACGTCGGCCATCAAAACCTCGACCGAGGCATCTGACAATCGCTGTTGGTAAATAAATCCTGACACGACGAGTCTCACTTGATCACCCTCATCGCTGTCCGTCCCGCTTTCCGGGCCATGCGCTCGCGATCGTCGCCTTGCGGAAAAAGGGACGATCGGCAACGTTGCCTCGCGTCCTTCTTGTGGCGAATGAATGCCAGACACGCCGGTTCCGCTCCGGGTAATCGGCGCGGCACGTGCCGCCTTGCCTCAACGGTGCGGAATCGGGACCGCGTGCCTCCATTTGACCAATTGCCATGCTGCTCTTGCACAGGTTGTCTTCGATCGGGAACGCGAGGCAGTCACCATGGAGCATATCCTGATCATCACTGTCGGGGTCACGCCGCAGATCGTCACCGAGACGGTCTGGGCCCTGCTGACCCGGGATCCGCCCTTCGTCCCGGCAAAGATCATCCTGGCGACGACAAAGGATTCGGCGGAAGTTTTCAGGCACAAGCACCTGCTTGGGCCGAACGGCAAGCTCAGCGAGCTCTACCACTATCTCGGCAGACCCGATGATTATGTTGAACCGGAGATCCGGTTTGCCGAGGCTGCCGACGGGGCACGCTATCACGACGTCCGAACCCAGACCGAGGCGTCTGCCTTCGGTGACCTGATCACACGGCTTGTTGCCGAACACGGTACGGCGGATGCCAGGATCCACGTGTCGATGGCCGGCGGCCGCAAGACCATGAGCTGGTTCGCAGGCGCGGCGCTGTCGCTTGTCGGACGTCCGGTCGACGAGCTCTCGCATGTGCTCGTCGATCCAGAAGAGCTGGAACAGTGTGAGGATTTCTGGTGGCCGACGCGGGAGGACAACCGGATACCGCACCAGCGCCTGAAAAATGCCGACGCCAGCGCCATGACCTTCAGCACAAGGCTCAGAGCCGGTCCGGACGATACGGATGGCGCCATGGTCGAGATGGCGCGCATCCCCTTCGTGCCGCTACGTCCCTATCTCGCCGGCGACGTCTTCGAGGGCGACGGCATCGGCTATGAAGGCGTTGTCGACCGGACCAATGCCGTCCTGAGCGCACGCCATCTCGAGATCGATGTGCCGGCACGCACCATCCGGTTCGGTGGCCGCGAAGCAGAATTGCAGAACAAGGAGATGGCCTATTATGCGCTGGCGGCCCTGGCCAAGAAGTTGGCGTGGCGCATCTCCAGGACCAGCGACGGCGAATTCGGCTGGCTCAACCCGGCGCGGGTACGCGGCCTTGCGACCCAGTATTTCGAGCTCTACTGCGAGACCCACATCGGCGACGCGCGGAAACGGCTGGCCTGGATCGACGGGGACTTCCCCGCCCCGGCCAGGGTCACGGGCGGGCCAGCGGAGGGCGCCAAAAGCGCTTTCCAGATCATCCTCGAGGACGACAGAAAGCTGCAGAAGGATCTCCGCGAGCTCCGGGCCGACATCAAGAAGACCATCTACAGATCCTTCCGCAACAGGTGGCTGTCCGAACAGGCGATCGTGCAGAGCAAGGGCGCCATGCACGGACTGGTGTTCCCGGCCGAGCTCATCCGCATCACCGGGATCGAGGGGATATCGCGGCCCTGAGTGCAGGGTTTGATCGGGCCACGCTCATCACGCCATGGCGCGGACCAGTGGATCGGCGATCGACCGGCACTCCCTCGCCCTCGCGCACCTGCTGCGGCAGTTCGGAATGCCTATCCGCCGCGGCGCGCGGGCCGGATCAGAAAGTCGACCGGATGCCCGGAGGCGCGAAGCGGCGTCGGCGATGGCGCGCCGCAAATGCACTTCGGCAATCTCTGCCGCGCGAAGGAACGCATTGTCCGACGCATCATCGTCGTCGAGCAACACCTTCAGCTCATTCAAGAATTCTGTAATCGAATTCCGGGGGCGGCCCGGAAGGCCGCTGGCTTGCAGATCGATCGCATGCACCAGATCGGCATCGACGTGACGCCAGATTGCCATCGCCACCGGAAAGGCGACGCCGGGGCAGAGCGCCGAGATCGCCAGCAACCCGAGGTGCTGCCAGATCAGACCGAACGTGCTGAACGGAACACCATCCGCGCGCAGCGGCCGCTCGTTCCGGCGAGCGTCGAAATGCCGGCGCTGCGGGTCGTATCGAGACCCGATGCCGAAGGCGATATCGACGCCGGCCAGTTCCGCTGGATCAACGCTGCGCGTCAGATCGAGCGCCCGGTCGTGATAGGCCAGTCCGAGCGCGGCGAATGAAAACAGCTCGTCGGCAGCAAAGCGTCCGCAATGGGTCACAAGCTTTAGGGATTTCCTGTCGGTCGGCAAAGGGTTCATCGGTCCGGCTCACATGTTGCGGCAGGCGGAAACGCCCATCCTGTTGCCTGCAAACAATCACATCCGGGCCGGCTTGCGCCCCACCGGCAACGTTGCCCAGGCTTTGCCAGCCGTCGGTGGCGGAGAACGCAAAAAGACGCGGCCGCCCCGAGGGGCGGCCGGTTTTTGCTCTGACGATTGACCTGGAGTGCCAGGCCGCGGGAGCGCTCAAGCGCTCGCGCCGTGATGCATTGCCTAGAACGGCGTGCCTTCGTAGTCGAATTCGGAGGCGTTCTCAGGCGTGATCAGGGTCGAATCGATGATGTAGCGACCGTTGATCTGCAGACCGGCGACATAGCGCAGCGTCGTCACTTCGATGGCGACAGCGATCATGCCGGGGTTGTAGCTGACATCGACCGGAACCTGCTCGGAGCCGGCTTCGACCATCTTGATGATCTGGTTCATGCCAGCGCCGCCGACGACCCACATTTCGTCTTCCCGGCCGGCTTCCTTCAAAGCCTTCATGACACCGATGAGGATGTCGTCGTCCTGGCACCAGACAGCGTCGATCTCGGCGTGCTTGGTCAGGAAGTCCTGCATGACCTTGTAGCCGTCATCGCGGTTCCAGTTGGCGAACTGCTCGTCGAGGATCTCGATGCCCGAACCTTCGATGCCGGCCTTGAAGGCGTCAACGCGCTGTGCGTCGATCGGGATCGGCAGACCGCGCAGAACGACGATCTTGCCGCCGTCAGGCATGCGGGACTTGAAGTATTCGGCGGTCACCGCGCCGAGGCCCGGATTGTCGCCGGCCACGTAGAGGTCTTCGATGCCGGACTGGGAAAGTTCGCGGTCGACCACCGTCACCCACTTGCCGGCGTCCTTGACCTTCTTGATCGAGGCGGTCATGGCGTCCGGATCGCCTGGCAGGATGACGAGCGCGTCAATACCGCGTGTCGTCACCATGTCTTCGAGATCGGCAGCCTGCTTGGTCGAATCGGGCGCTGATTTGAACACGTATTCGACGTTCGGATAGGTCTTGCCGAGGCGTTCTGCGGCCTGCTGGGCAAAGAAGTTGACGCCACCCGTCCAGCCGTGATCGGCGGTCGGAACCGAGATGCCGATCGTGTAATCAGCGCTGAGGGCCGGGGCGGAAAGACCCAGACCTCCGGCAACGGCGGCTGCCATTGCTGCATATTTGACTAGTTTCATCAGTCACTCCTCCCATTGTGCCCAGACGGGCGTTTGGTGGACGGTCCGCATCTGTTCGGCCGTCCGGTTCTTGGTCTGCCACGCGGCATGCGCGGCAATTGGCCTGCCTCCTATCGCGAATTGGCACGGGTGCGCTGCAACAGAACGGCGAGGATGATGATGGCGCCCTGGAACGCCTGATTGAGATACGGACTGATCAGATCCTGCAGATTGAGGATGTTGCCGATCAGTTCGAGAATGATGACACCGACAACGGTGCCCCAGACCCGTCCGAACCCACCCTTGAGCATGGTGCCGCCGATGATCACCGCGGCAATGGCCTGCAGTTCCCACAAGACGGCGGTCGAGGAATTGGCCGAGCCGAATTTCGGCACGTAGAGCGCGGCGGCGATACCGACCGTCAGTCCCTGCAGGATGTAGGTGATCAGCCGGACACGATCGACCTTGATGGCCGAATAGCGTGCCACCTGTTCATTCGAGCCGATGGCCGAGACGTGACGCCCGAAGGTTGTGCGCCTGAGGACGATTTCGGCGATGATGGCGACGATGGCGAAGACGATGATCGGCACCGGAATGCCGAGAATGTCGCCGGTATAAACCGGCTCATAAGTCCAGCCGACCTCGAAATTGAGGTTGAGCGTGCCGCCATTGGCCAGGAACGTGATCAGGGCGCGGAAAATGCCGAGCGCTCCGAGGGTGACGATGAATGGCTCGATTCGCCCTGCCGTCACCAATATGCCGTTGAAGGCGCCGGCGGCCGAACCGATCATCAATCCAGCGATGATGCCGACGATGATGACGGGAACACCGGTCCCGAGCGATGGCACCAGTGAATTGATGATGATGATCATCATGCCGGCGGTGAACGCCGCCATCGAGCCGACCGACAAGTCGAGACCGCCCGAGGTGATGACGAAGGTGGCGCCGACCGCGATGATGCCTATGAACGAGGCGCGGGCGACGATATTGGCCATGTTGGCATAGGTGAGGAAATTGCCGTTGAGCGACGCTCCCAGCACCAAAAGAAGTGCCAGCGCGATCAGCGGTCCGAGAACGCCGAGCCTGAAACGCGCACGCGCAGGTTGTGTGGTTTTGGTGGTGTCATTTGCAGCCGAGGTCATGCCACTTGCCCGCTTTCGATGCCCATCTGATATCTGACGATCTGCTCTTCATTGATGTCGTCGCCGGTGAGTTCGCCGTTGATGCGTCCGTTGCGCATTACCATGACGCGGTGAGAGAGTCCGATGACTTCCTGCAGCTCGGAGGAGATCAGCAGGATGGATTTGCCTTCGGCGGCCAGCGCCGCGACGATATGATAGATTTGTTGCTTGGTGCCGACGTCGATGCCGCGCGTCGGTTCGTCCATGATGATGATCTCGGGCTCGGACTCCATGGTCTTGCCCAGCATGAGCTTTTGCTGGTTGCCGCCCGAGAGCTGGTTGGCCTGCACGGTGGCGTCACGGGCGCGGATGTCGAAACGCCGGACGGCGCGCTCAAGCGCCCTCGCCTCGCTGGCGGGGTCGACCAGAATGCCCTTGAGATGACGATCGAGCGTCAAAAGCGTCAGATTGGTGGTCAGGCCCTTGTTGACCAACAGTCCCTTGCCCTTGCGGTCCTTGGTCATATAGGCCAGCCCGGCCGCAACCGACTGCGCAACATTGTGGAACTGGACCGGCTTGCCGTTGACCTCGAGATGACCCGACGTCCTGTGCATCAGCCCGACAACGGCCTCGGCAACCGCCGTGCGGCCCGAGCCGATCAGGCCGGCAAATCCGAGGATTTCGCCCTGGCGCAGGTCGAAGGAGATGCCGGAGACGCCCTTGGCGTGAAGATTGTCGACCTTGAGCACCACGGGAGCGTCGACATCTGGCTCGATCTTGGGCGGATAAAGGTTGGACAGTTCGCGCCCGACCATCATCTGCGCCGCCGAATCCGAGGTCAGGGCATTGGCATCGACCGTCGCGATCAGTTGGCCGTCGCGCAGCACGGTGACGCGATCGGCGATCCTGAGCACTTCGTCGAGCTTGTGCGAGATGAAGATGATGGCGACGCCCTTGTCGGTCAGGCGCTTGATCTGTTCGAACAGGGTTTCCGTCTCGGCCACAGACAGCACCGCCGTCGGCTCGTCCATGATCAGAACGCGTGCGTCGCGGCTGACGGCCTTGGCGATCTCGATCATCTGCTTGTCGGCGATCGGCAAGTCGCCGATCCGAGTCGCCGGATCGACCTTGACGTGAAGCGTGTCGAGCAGCGCCTGCGCCCTCTTGCGTGTCTCGACGACGTCGACAAAGCCGTGGCGGGTGATTTCGCGACCGAGGAAGATCGAATCCATCACCGTCAGGTGTTCGGCGAGATTGAACTCCTGGTGGATGAGAACGATGCCGAGGTGCTCGGCCTGGCCATTGGGCGGCAGAACGATCTCCTTGCCGTCGAAAATGACGGAACCCGAAGTAGGTTGTTCGAAACCGCTGAGAATCTTGATGAGGGTCGACTTGCCGGCGCCGTTCTCGCCGATCACGGCATGGACCTCGCCCGGCGCGACATCGAAATCGATGCTGAACAGCACCGGAATCTCACCGAAGGATTTCGAGATGCGCTTTGCTGTCAAAAGTGCTGCGCCAGCAGCGTTCTGGGCGTCCGACATACGGATGATTCTCCCTCAAGGATGAGCCTTTTTGATTCCAGCTCTTCTCCTTGCGATTTATGTAAAGGTTTTCATGAGGGGTGTAAAGGTTTACATTGGCATGAAGAGGTATATTGTCGCCGCCAGTCTGGAGTTGACCGAAGGCGTCGTGCAAAAGACTGAAAACAAAGACTGATCGCCACTGGTGGAGCGCCGGGTGCACCCACGGAAACTGGCTACGATTGAAGATGTCGCAGCGATGGCAGGTGTGTCGATCGCCACGGTTTCTCGCGTCATCAACGAGCCCGAAAAGGTTGCCGAGGCGACCCGGCGGCGCGTCAACGAAGCGATTGCCAGCACCTCCTACACCACCAACGCCATGGCGCGCTCGCTGCGTATGCGGCGGTCGCGGACGATTCTCGTGCTCGCGCCAGATGTCGGCGATCCCAATTTTTCCAATATCCTTGTCGGCATCGAGACCGAGGCATCCAAGCGCGGCTACGGCATTCTCATCGGCAACACGCAGAACGATCCGACCCGCGAGACCCACTATCTCAAATTCATCAGCTCCAACCAGGCCGACGGACTCATTCTTCTGACAGGCCACCTGCCCTTCGGTTTTTCCAGCAACCAGTCCGAGTCGCGCCTGCCACCCGCAGTCGCCGTCAACGAACCGGTTCCGGGCGGCCGGGTGCCTTTCGTCGGCGTCGACAATTTCGAGGCCGCCCGCGTCGCCGCCGAGCACCTGATCTCGCAGGGGCACCGCAAGATCGCCTTCATCGGGCGTTCGGGCAGCCGACAGGTCAACATTCTGCGCGAGCAGGGTTATCGCGCGGCGCTGCATGACGCCGGCATTACCGTCAACCCGGCCTTTGTTCTGGAAAGCGAGGGGTCGACCGAGAGCGGTCGCCAGGCGGCCGAACAGATGTTCGTGCGCGACGTGCTGCCGACGGCATTCCTGTGCGTCAACGATGCGACGGCTCTCGGCGTGATCATCGCGCTCAACGCCAGGGGCTATGACCTGCCCCGGCAGTTTTCAGTGATGGGGTTCGACGATATTGCCCTCGCCGGCTTCCTCACACCGTCGCTGACCACGATGAAACAGCCGCGTTCGAAGATCGGCGAGAACGCCATGGACTTGCTGCTGGCTGTTGTCGAAGGCCGTGAGGTCGGCAACAAGGAACGGCTGTTCAAAAGCGAACTCATCATCCGAAACTCGGTGGCACCGCACAGCTCCAACGAGCCGGATCCGGTCAAACCGCCGCGCCTCGGTCTGGCCTGAAGCGTTCCACGTTTCGACGGAACCGAAACGAACGCTCCAGATTCCTGCATTGCCGTGTCACGTTCCGGAAAAGTGGCAGCCACCTTTCCGGAACATGCTGAGTGGCGCTAGACCTCGCCAAGCGAGGTCCACTTGCCATCGGCCGCAGACGACTTGATCGCCGCGGTGATGAAGGAGACGCCTTCGATGCCGTCGGTCAGCGTCGGCAACAAGCCATTGTCGGCCCCGCCGCGGATCACCTCGGCGAAGTCGGAATAGAGCCGCGCGAACGCCTCCAGATAGCCTTCCGGGTGCCCGGTCGGAATGCGGGCCTCGCTTCCGGGCGCAGCTTCGACACCCGCCGGCAAGGCGGCAGCGCGCGTCAGCAGCTGACGCGGCTGGCCAAAGGGATTGAACCACATCTGGTTGGGGTTCTCCTGGGCCCACTCGATGCCGCCCTTGTCGCCATAGATGCGGATCGACAGGGCGTTCTCGTTGCCCGGAGCGACCTGGCTGGCCCAAAGCATGCCCTTGGCGCCCCCTTTGAAGCGCAGCAGGATGTGGACATTGTCATCGACCTGGCGTCCGGCGACGAAGGTCGACAGGTCGGCGCTCAGCTTGTCGAGTTCGAGACCTGACAGAAAGCGCGCCAGATTGTAGGCATGGGTGCCGATGTCGCCGATGCAGCCGCCCGCCCCCGATTTGGTCGGGTCGGTGCGCCAGTCGGCCTGCTTGTTGTGGGTTTCGACGGTCAGCCAGTCCTGCGGATACTCGACCTGGACGACGCGCAGAGTGCCGAGCATGCCGTCGGCGATCATCTGCCGGGCCTGCCGCACCAGCGGATAGGCCGTGTAATTGTGCGTCAAAAGGAACTTGGCGCCATTCTTCGGGGTGACCGAAGCCAGTTCGCGCGCCGCTTCAATGGTGTTGGACAGCGGCTTGTCGCAGATGACATGGATGCCGGCTTCGAGGAACGCCTTTGCCGGTCCGACATGCATGTGGTTGGGCGTGACGATCGACACCGCCTCGATGCCATCCTCACGCGCCGCCTCGGCCTTGGCCATTTCGGCATAGTCGGTATAGGCGCGATCCGGCGCGATGCCGAGATCGGCTGCCGAGGCCTTGGCCCGATCGGGGTCCGAGGACAGGGCCCCGGCCACGAGCTGATAATTGTCGTCGATGCGCGAGGCGATGCGATGCACCCCGCCGATGAACGCGCCGGCGCCACCGCCAACCATGCCCAGGCGTATCCGCCGGAATTCCTCTGCCGCCATTTCGTGTCTCCTTCTCGATGGCCCATTGCGCCCGCATTTCCCGTCACAACGGGGCTTCAGCGAAATCGCATCCCGGGCCCGGCCGGCCTTCAACTCAGCACCGAATGAAATGCATCATTCGGGCGCCGGCACCGGCGCCCGAAAGCCTTGTCATCTGCTCCTAGTCGAGCCCCATCATCTTGCGGTTGGCCGCAACATCGGTGCCGGCATCGGCGAAATCGTCGAAGGCATGCTCGGTGACGCGGATGATGTGGTTCTTGATGAATTCGGCCCCTTCACGGGCGCCATCCTCGGGATGCTTGAGCGCGCATTCCCATTCGAGCACAGCCCAACCGGCAAAGTCGTTGGCCGCCATCTTGGAGAAGATGCCGGCAAAATCGACCTGACCGTCGCCGAGCGAGCGGAAGCGCCCTGCCCGATTCACCCAGGACTGATAGCCACCGTAAACGCCCTGGCGCCCGGTCGGATTGAACTCGGCATCCTTGACGTGGAACATCCGGATCCGATCCTTGTAGATGTCGATATAGTCAAGATAATCAAGGCATTGCAGCACGAAGTGGCTGGGATCGTACAAGATGTTCGCCCGCTTGTGGCCCTTCACGCGATCAAGAAACATCTCGTAGGAGACGCCGTCGTGCAGGTCTTCGCCGGGATGGATTTCGTAGCAGACATCAACACCGTACTCGTCGAACTTGTCCAGGATCGGTGTCCAGCGTTTTGCCAGTTCGTCGAAGGCCTCTTCAACCAGTCCGGCAGGCCGCTGCGGCCACGGATACATATAGGGCCAGGCCAGCGCGCCCGAGAAGGTCGCGTGTTCCGTGATCCCGAGGCGTTGCGAGGCCCTGCCGGCCTTGAGCACCTGATCGACGGCCCATTCCTGGCGCGCCTTGGGGTTGCCCCGGACTTCCGGCGCCGCAAAGCCGTCAAAAGCGGTGTCATAAGCCGGATGCACGGCAACCAGTTGCCCCTGCAGGTGAGTCGAAAGCTCGGTGATCTCGAGCCCGTGCTTGGCGGCGATGCCCTTGAGCTCGTCGCAATAGTCCTGGGACTCGGCAGCCTTGGCGAGGTCGATGAGGCGTCCGTCCCAGCTCGGGACCTGCACGCCCTTGTAGCCCAAGGACCCGGCCCATTCGCAGATCGCGTCGAAGGAATTGAACGGTGCCGCATCGCCGGCAAACTGGGCCAGGAAAATTGCGGGCCCCTTGATGGTCTTCATGATTTCCTCCTGATCGGCGGCCATTGGAAGGTCAGATGCCTGCCGCTTAGGCCTCGACAATTAGCAGCAGGCCGGTTTGCTGTAAACGTTTACATCGTCGCGGGATAACGATCATCTGCACTTTTTTGCCCTGTCAGACGCTTGCTGGCGGCCAAGCACGTTCGACGAGAAATGTGTCGCCCGGCCCTTCGCAGGCTTGCAAAACCAGCACTTGCCCTTCTGCGAGACTGGGCGATCACGACGCCACATTCGGGTCAGGCCGATTTGCGCAAAGGCGACCCTAGAAGAGCGAAGTGTTCAGCCAGATGTTCACGGCTTGCCCTGGAAAGTCCCAGTCGTGCAGGCCGAAACCATGATCCGTTTGCGAAAGCAAACCAAAGAACGATCCGAAGCAATTCGGAATAAATCCAATCCTGAGAGCTTAGTACATATGGTTTATAAAAGAATAACACCGACTTTATAGACACATAGAGTTAGCCTTTTTATAAGAAGTTTTCGCCTATTTTCGAGATGGACAGCCTATTTCTTGCGAGATGGCAAGGGACTCTCCATCTGGGATTGTGGGTATTTGGAATGCGTCTTCTCCGCAGGGACATCGGCTCACGCGACCGAAGCTTCTTCGGTTGGCTGAAGGGCGCCGTCGCCCCGCCGGGACGCACGCCCGCACCTGATGGCGAGGACTCGCCACCCGCCAAACCTCCGGGTCCTCAAGAACTCGTGCTTCTGAATGCTGCATTGGCTCTGTCCTATGCCGGTTTTGGCTGGCTTGGCCTGATGTTCGCCGATCCTCCGGGTTTCGTAACACTGCTGTGGCCGGCATCCGGCCTGGCCATGGCCTTCATGGTGTTCTTTGGCGCCGGTCTCGCGCCCGGCGTCCTGCTCGGCTCGTTTGTCATCAATTGCTATGTCGGCGGCGCCTTCGGCAGTTCGGGCATCTCTGCCACGCCTGTCCTGATTGCCGCCGGCATTGCCCTGTCTTCGACCGCCCAGGCCGCGTTCGGCTCGCTTGTTGTGCGGCGGCTTTTCGGTGCCCCCCTCAACCTGAACAGGCCCAGGGATCTGGTGGTTCTCGTGGCGATCACCGGCCCCCTCGCCTGCGTGATCGCCGCTTCTGGCGGAGTCGCGGTCTTGTCCCATTTCGGCGTGCTCATGCCAGCGCTTGTCGCCAGCAGCTGGGCGACCTGGTGGTTCGGCGATCTGCTCGGTATCGCCATAGTTCTGCCGCTGGCCCTGCTGTCGCCCTGGCGGCCCTGGGCGATCCGCTGGCGCGGCGAACCGATCGTCGCCCTGCGCACTGCCGGCTTTCTGGTACTGCTCGCAGCGGTAAGCCTGAGCCTTTATGCGTGGAAGCTGACCAGCGAAGAGACCTATGACCGCAATGGCGACAGTTTCGCCGGACTGGCGGCGGAGAACGAACGCGCCCTCGTCTACCGCATGGAATCCTATGCGCGTGCTCTGGATGGTGTTGCCGGCCTGATCGGGGCTTCGGACACGGTGACACTGGCCGACTGGAAATCCTACGTCGCAACTCTTGACCTGCCGCAGAAGCTGCGCGGCATGAACGGCATCGGCTTCATCGAGCAGGTGCCCGAGAACGGCCTGGACGCCGTCATCGCCCGGTATCGGGATCTGGGTCTGACAGACCTGAAGCCGCACTCTGAGACCGCGGCAGAAGACAATTTCATGGTCACCTACATCGAGCCGGCAGAGGACAACCGCCAAGCATCCGGCCTGAACATCGCCCTCGAGGAACATCGAAGACAGGCGGCGATCCGTGCGCGTGATACCGGCCTGGCCACAATCACCAAGCGCATCTACCTGACCCAGGATTCCACGCATAGCGCGGCCTTCCTGCTCCTGCGTCCGCTCTACAGGATCGGCGCGCCCATCAGCACCGTCGCGGAGCGCCGCGAGGCCTTCCTGGGCTGGATCTACGCGCCGTTCGTCGGTTTCAAGTTCCTGCAGCACCTGTCGGCCAGCCAGGGCAACCTGGTCGCCCTGCAGGTTTTCGACGGCGAGGACGCCGATCCCGAAAAGCTGATCTATGACGGCAAGTGGTCGGTCTTCTCCCTGACCGAGCCGGATCATGCCATTACCAAGACAATCGAGCTATTCGGGCAGAGCTGGACCCTGAACTGGTCGAGTACGCCGGCCTTCGAGGCCAGCGTCGCCTCCAGCGAGCCGGCGCTGGTTCTGGCAGCCGGCATGCTCCTGAGCGCCATGCTGGCGGCCTATCTCATGGTCTATGCCCGACGGGAGGAATCGACCAAACGCATTGTCGACGACAAGACGCGTGAGGTCGCCGAACGCGAGGTGGAGAACCGTTCCCTGGTCGACACCGCCATGGTCGGCATTGTTCTGCTCGACGAAACCGGCAAGGTTCTGTCGGCCAACCGCACCGCTCAGGACATGTTCTGCGTCAAGGCAGGAAACGGCGAAGGTACCTCCGTCACGTTCCTTGAAGCTCTCGGGTTCGATGACGATTCACCCAGCCATGTGCTCGATCTGATTTCTCGTACGGAAAATGGCGACCCGAGCACGAGCACGGTCACCATCTGCTGCAAGAACGACGAAGAACGTGAAGTCGATCTTCAGATGAACCGCTGGCGCACAGAGGCCGGCGCAGATCGCTTCACGGTCATCGCGCGCGACGTCTCGGTGCAAAGTCGCATGCGCATTGCCCTCGAGCAGGCCGAGGAACGCTGGGCGCTGGCGCTGGCCGGCGCCAATATTGGCGTGTTCGACACGAATCTGACCACCGGGACGTCCATCGTTTCGGACGTCTGGCGCCGGATGATCGGTTTCGGTCCAGACGACGACATCGATCCGCTCAAGGAATGGCATAGGCGGCTGCATCCTGATGACAAGCAAAAGGTGCATGCCAACAACAGGGCCTGCCTGAAAGGCCAGGAAGAGCACGCCCGAAACGAATACAGGATCCGTCACCGCGACGGCAGGTGGATCTGGATGCGCTCCGATGCAATGGTGATCGAACGCAACGATGACGGCAGGGCGCTGCGGTTTGTCGGAACCGAGACGGACATCACCGAACTCCGGCTTGCCGAAGCGGCGCACCAGGCCAGCGAGAAACGCTTCCGCGTCGCCATCGAACACGCCCCGATCGGCATGGCGCTGCTCGATCTCGACGGGCACTGGATCAAGGTGAACGACGCTATTTGCCGGTTTTTCGGCTACTCAAAGGACAATCTTCTGCAAACCACGATTGCGGAACTGACCGATCCCGATGACCGCGAAAGCGACAAGACGCAGGTCACGAAACTGATGACCGGCGACATCGAAAGCTACCAGGTCGAAAAGCGCTACACGCACCGCGATGGCAGCACCATCTGGGGCCTGCTGAGCGTCTCGCTGGCGCGCGACGAAGCCGGCAAACCGGGCTACATCATTTCGCAACTGCTCGATGTCACTCATCGCCGTGAAGTCGACCGGCTGCAGGCCGAATTCATCTCGACCGTCAATCATGAGCTGCGGACGCCGCTGACAGCCATTCAGGGTGCTCTCGGGCTGCTGCAGGCGAACTTCAGCGAGCGGGCCAGCGACAAGGAGAAAACGCTTCTCAGCCATTCCTATGAAAGCGCCCAGAGGCTGGCGCGGCTGGTGAACGACATCCTTGATGTCGAGAAGATGGCCCAGGGCAAGCAGGACTACCGTATCGAGACCACGGATATTGTCGCTCTGGTCCGGCAGATCGCCGAAAGCCAGTCGCCATCAACGGAGAAACTGGGCGTCGGGATCGATACCGTTCTGCCCGGCATCGCCATCATGGCCGATGTCGACGTCGATCGTTTCAGCCAGGCGCTGATCAACATAATCTCCAATGCGGCGAAGTTTTCAAACGGCGCCGACAGGATCATTGTCAGCGTCAGGCAACTCGCCGACGAAAGAGTTCATATCACGGTCCAGGACTTCGGTCCCGGAATACCCGCGTCATTCCGTCCGAAGATCTTCGGCAAGTTCGCCCAGGCAGACAGCTCGTCGACACGCAAGGCACAAGGGTCGGGTCTTGGCCTGAGCATCACCAAATCCATCATCGAAGCCTTCGGAGGCAGCGTCGGCTTCGACTCCGTGGAGGGAGAAGGCTCGACCTTCTACTTCCTGCTGCCTGTCGCACAGTCCGAAGCAAGGAGCGCCTGATCATGGCAGAACAGCTCAAACGCATCATGCTCGTCGAAGACGACGAGCACATCGCCTTCGTGACCGTGATGTCGCTCGAAGAAGTCGGCGGTTTCGAGGTCAGGCATTTCGACGGCGGTCAGGCTGCGCTCGACGGATTCGACGCTTTCGCGCCGCAGATCGTTCTCATGGACGTGATGATGCCGGGAATGGACGGGCTGGAGACGCTGACCAGGCTGAGGCAGAACCCGGCCGCCAAGACCGTGCCGGTCGTGTTCATGACCGCCAAGGCGCAAATGCACGAACAAAAGACATATCTCGAACTGGGCGCGGCAGGCGTCATCGTCAAACCGTTCGATCCGATGACGCTGTCGGATCAGGTCAAGAGCTTCTGGCAGTCGGCCGGTGTCGCCTAGAGCGCCTTGCGGTTTGATGGAACCAAACGAACGCCCCACGTCTTTGAGTTGCCGTGTCTTCGAACCGGAAAGGTGGCGTCCACTTTTCCTGAATACACTCTAGCCGTTCAGGGACGGCCGGCGGAATCCAGCCGCGTCGATGCGTGAATTGAGCAGCCTGTCGGTTTTCTCAAGTACTTCTTCAAGCGAGAACGGCTTGATGACGTACTCGGAAGCACCGAGTGAGAGCCCCATCTCTTCATCCTGCGGCCGGGACCGCGCGGTCAGCATCATCACCGGAATATCCCTGGTCTCGGCATTCTGCTTGAGATGCCAGAGCACCTGATAGCCATCGATCCGCGGCATCATTGCATCCAGGATGATCAGATCGGGGTGTACTTTGCGGCTCATCTCGATCGCCGCCCCGCCGCCATCGCAGCTCAACACGTCGTGGCCGTTTTCTTCCAGCACCGATTGCACATACTGCACAAGCAGGTCGTCATCATCAGCCAGCATTATCAGAGACATCGCCTGCACCTCCTGCCAGCAAAGCGACACCTTTGCATGCACAAGACTTTGCTTTTTTGACGCGCCTCACCCTGCATAATATCAGGACATCGACAATTCGCCGTTAACAAATCGCCGACCGATTTAGATAATAGCGGGCACGCGGCTGAATCGTCGAATATTAACGCGTCTTCAACATCGAAAAGCGTACTTTTTGTTACAAGTACCAAGTCCATGCGCCACCCGATAGTCGGCAATAGTTGCGCCTTCAGGGGCAAATGGGCGATCTCGAAACCTTTCAGGTGCGCCGATCATGAGTGCAGACCCGCAAGACAGAATCGACCCCATGGAGGCTCTTCGCGAGCGCTACATCTCGGATCTGGCCGAACAGGAAAAGCACTTCCGGGAGGCGTTGAACACAACCCGGAGCAGCAGCGCGACCTCGGACATGCGAGACGAATTGCGTGCCCGCGCCCACAAGCTGGCGGGAAACGGCGCCACATACGGCTTCGCCGATATCAGCAAAACTGCAGCGGCGCTGGAAGCCATCCTCGAGCCGGGAACAACGCCGTCCCGCGACGCCCTCCTGTTTCGTCTTGGCGAGATGATCGATTCCCTTATTGCGGCGCACACGACGGCGCCAAACGACCCTGGCCTGCCGGCGCCGTCCTCCACCGATGGCTCCGTGGATGCCAGGCAGAACAGCAAGGCGGGGACGGCGCGTCCCAAAGTGCTGATTGTCGACCACGATCCCGAAGCCAGGGATCTTCTGATCAGCATCCTGATCGGTCAGGTGGACGCCATGACGGCCAACTCATCCGAAGACGCGCTGGATCTCATGCAAAAGAAACGCCCGGACCTGCTCTTGCTCGGCGATCTGGATCCATCGGATATCTCGGGCCTCGAACTGCATGAGAAAATCCGCACCATCGAGACCTTGCGGACGGTGCGAACGATCATGATCACCTCCAGGTTCGATCCGGAATCGGTGATGCGCGCGCGCACGGCCGGCGCGCTCGACTACATCGTCAAGCCGTTCAACAAGACCAAGGTCAAGGAACGGCTGATGACCCGCCTGCGCCGGCTGGCCAAGACCGTTTTCATCGTCGACGACGATCGCGCCATCTGCGATTTGCTGGCGCGCAAGTTCGCCGCCGTCGGCTATCACACCACCACGTTCGAGGATGGCCTCAGCGCGCTTTCCGAAATCGTCGAGGTCCGGCCGGACCTGATCGTCCTCGACAAGGTCATGCCGGGGCTGGACGGGATGATGGTGCTCGAGAAGATGCGTGAGCTCGACATATTGCGCGATACGGCGGTTGTCATGCTCTCGGCGCGCCGGCAGGAGAGCGACATCTTCAAGGGTTTCCAGATGGGCGCCGCCGACTATATCGTCAAACCGTTCAATCCGCAGGAACTGGCAAGCCGCTGCATCAAGCTGCTGCAAACGCGCAGCCGGGCCCGGCAGGACGAGCCTGCGACGGACTCATAGAGGGCTTTCAGGAAAAGTGGACACCACTTTTCCGGTTCGAAAACACGACAGATCAAGGCACCAGAGCGTACGCCTTGAGTTCATCAAAACGAACGCTCTGGTCACGACCGCGCGTCGACCCGCTTTCCGCCTTCATCGAAAAAGTGCAGTTGCGCCGTCTCGGCGTTGAGGGTCAGGTGATCACCTTGCGAGACCTTGAGGTGCCCGGCGACGGTGGCGAGCATCTTCTGGCCTGAATTTAGTTCGCCGTGAATGACGGTTTCGGTGCCGAGCGCCTCGACCAGGGTCACATTGAGATCCAGTCCTTCTTCCGCCCGCACCAGGTGCTGGGGCCGAACGCCGACCGTAGCCGCTCTCGCCGGTGCACCTCCGGCGAGAAGCGGCGCCGCCTCCTCGGTTGAGAGGAAATTCATCGAAGGTGCGCCGATGAATCCGGCAACGAAACGGTTGACCGGACGGTCGAACAGCTCGAGTGGCGGCGCCACCTGTTCGATCTTGCCCTGGCGCAGCACGACAATGCGGTCGGCAAGCGTCATCGCCTCGATCTGGTCATGGGTCACGTAGATCATCGTCGCCCCGAGCCTTGCATGCAGCGCCGCCAGTTCGGCCCGCATCGAGACACGCAGCTCGGCATCGAGATTGGACAGCGGTTCGTCGAGCAGGAACGCGGTCGGGTCGCGGACGATGGCGCGGCCGATGGCGACACGCTGGCGCTGGCCGCCGGAGAGCTGGCCCGGACGGCGGGCGATCAACGGCTCGATTTCGAGCATGCGCGACACGTCGGCGATGCGCCGCTCGATTTCCGCCTTGGGCATCTTCATGTTCTGAAGCCCGAAGGCGAGGTTCTGTTTCACCGTCATGTGCGGATAAAGCGCGTAGGACTGGAAGACCATGGCCAGGCCGCGGTCTGCGGCGCTGATGCTGGTCACGTCCTTGCCGTCGATGAACACCTTGCCGGCGCTCGGCTGGTCGAGCCCTGAGATCTGGCGCAATAATGTGGACTTTCCGCAGCCCGACGGACCGACGAAAACGCAGAGTTCGCCTTCTCCGACCTCGAGATTGATGTCGGTCAGGACCTCGTGTGCGCCGAAGCGCTTGTACAGTCCCTCGAGCCTGATGTGTCCCATCGATATATCCTACTTCAAACCGGTGCCGGCGATGCCGGTGGTGATGAACCGTTGCAGGAACACGAAGACGATCACCACCGGGATCATCGTCGCGACGGTCATCGCCAGAATGTAATGCCATTGCACGTTGAGTTCGCCGGCAAAGGTGTTGAGCCCGACCTGCAGCGTAAACAGCTCCTTGCGGCTGAGAACGATCAGAGGCCAAAGGAAATCGTTCCAGCGCCAGACCACCGAGAAGATGGCAAGCACGGCCAGCGCCGGCGCCGTCAGCGGCAGAACGATGCGGTAGTAGATCTGCCACTCGCTGGCCTTGTCCATGCGCGCCGCCTCGATCAGTTCGTCGGGAATGGTCAGCATGTACTGGCGCAAGAGGAACACGCCTGTCGGCGTCGCCACGGTGGGCAGGATGACGCCCCAGAGCGTGTTCTGTAGACCCAGCGTCGAGATCACCGAGTAGAGCGGCACGAGATTGACCGAGAGCGGGATCATCAACGTCGCGATGATGATCAGCAGTACCACGTTCCGGCCCCGGAATTCGTATTTGGAGAGCGCGAAAGCCGCCATGGAATTGGTGATCAGCGTGATCAGCGTCGCCATCAGGGTGACGAAGACCGAATTGTAGAGATATTGCCCGAAATTGAAGGCCTTGAGCGGGTCGAGATAGTTCTCCCAGGCGAAACCGACCTCGCGCACCGGGCGGCGGTCGGTGATCGGCACCTTGATGACGGTTTCCGGATCGGCCGGGTCGACCATCTGCGCCACCGTGCCGACGCGGCGCAATTCGGCCAGCTCGGCGGCGGAGCCATCGGGCAGGATGACGTCGAACAGGGCGCGGTTCGTCGTTTCGCCATTGATGGTGACCGGTACCGTTTCGGCGACATAGGGCAATATTGTCGGCGGGAACTCGGCAAGCTGCGCCGGCGTCTTGAACGAAGAAAGGACGAGCCAGATGGCCGGACCGAACATCAGGATGAGGCCGGCGCCGAGCCAGACCCAGGTGACGATATCTGTCCAGTGCCAGGACCCGCCATGGCCGCGCCTGCGGGTGAGGAATTGGGCGATCTTGTTCATGCCCGGTCCCTCCAGCGCTGCAGGCCGAGCTGGCCGAGGGTGAGAACGATCAACACGCCACCCATCATCAGCGAGGCCGCCGAGGCCAGGCCGGGATTTCTGAGGATCGAGGCGAAACCGACCTCGTAGATGTATTGGGTGAGATAGAGCGTCGAGGTGCCCGGACCGCCGCCGGTCAGCACATAGACCTCGTCGAAAATCTGCACGGCGCGGATGAGCGCCAGAACGACGACGACCAGGAGGTTTGGCCCGAGCAGCGGCATGGTGATGCGCCAGAACACGCGCGCCGGCCGGGTGCCGTCCATTTCGGCGGCTTCGTAGAGGTCGCGCGGAATGGCCTGCAGGCCGGCAAGAAGGATCAGCGCGTAGAAGCCGACATGCGCCCACACGGACACGCCGACGGCAGCGATGAAGGCCCAGTCACGCTCGATCAGCCAGTTCACGGGGGTCAGATCGAGTTCGATCATGACGAAATTCAAAAGGCCCTGCCGCTGCAGGATCCAGCGCCAGATCAGGCCGACGACGACTGGCGACAACAGTACCGGAAAGAAGAACACAGCGCGCCAGAACCCGCGCGCCCGGATCTTGGAATTGAGGATGAGGGCCGTGCCCATGGCGACAATGACCATTGTCGTGACCTGCACGACAACGAAGCGCGTCGTGTTCCACACCGCGGTCCAGAACAGGTCGTCACGACAGGACGAGGGATCGAAATGGTTGTCGCAGGTCAACAGGCGATCGAAATGCGCGCCGCCGACATAGCTCCTGTCGGTCAGGAACAATTCGTTCCCGCCGGTCACGGAATAGGCGAAGTTGATGAACAGCGGAATGATGACAAAGGTGCCGAACACAACCATGTTCGGCGCCAGGAAAAAGGCGATCATGCCGCCCTTCCCCGTCAGACGCTGCCAGACTTTCAGCGGCGCGTCGATCGCCACTGCCAGCCAGTGGACCGGCGCGGTGAAAACCGCGCCGGCCAGATGTGTGACCCTGGAGATCATTGACCGGCCTGTTTGACCTGCTCGGCAATGTCATCGTCCATGCGGGCATAGGCTTCGTCCAGCGTCAGTTCGCCAGCCATGGCCTGGCTGGTGCGTGTCACCAGCGCGCCGTAATAGGCATTTGCCCACTTCCAGGCGGAGAGCTTGGAGGCGTTCGGAGCGATCTGGCCGGAGGCGGCGACAAACCCGCTGAGCGCGGCCTTGACGTTGGCATCGTCGCTTTGGAAGTCGAGACCGCCCGCGTCAACCACGCCCTTGTGGGCCGGCAGGAACAGGGTGCGCTCGGAGAATTCCTTCACGATTTCAGCGGAGGCGAGATAGTCCATCACCTTGCCGACAGCCTCGGGAACCTTGGTGTACTTGATGGCCAGAAGGCCGGCGCCGCCAGCCATGCCGGAGCAGGCCGCACCGCCGCAGGGCGAGCCGGTGGCCACCCAGTCGAAACCGTCGCCGATCTTGGTGGCAAGGTTGGCGATCTGCCAGGAACCCGAATAGTAGTACGGGATCTGGGCGTTGATGAAATCATCGGCTGCGGCGCGATAGGTCGAGCCGGCGGCGGAAACCCAGACGTCCTTGAGGTTCTTGCCTTCCTCGGTCCATTTCACCATGCGCGAAACGAAGGCCTTGACGCCATCGTCGACCGGGGCCGGCATTCCGTCGGCGGCAATGTAGTCGGCGCCGAACGACACGGCCGGACCGCTGAGGCGGTGACCGGAGCGGTCGAGCGCGAACGCCGCGATCAGGCCCTGGCTCTGGGCAACGGCATCGGCGGCGGCGACGACCTCGTCCCAGCTCGCGTCAGGACCGGGGATTTCGACGCCGGCCTGCTCATAGAGCGTCTTGTTGGCGAAGCCGCCAGTGACGGTCAGCTGCGTCATGAAGCCGGTGATGGCGTCGGATCCGTCCGGACGCATCCAGTCGGCCTGGCCGCCGAAATTCTCCCGCCAGTAGTCGGGATCGGCGACATAGGGCGTCAGGTCGAGCCAGTGTTCGGCCTGGGCCTTGAGATTGGTGACGCGGGCGATGTCCGGGCCTTCGCCGGCAGCCAGCGAGATCGGCAGCTGTTCCTGCACGACCTGGTAGGAGACGTTGTCCAGAACGACGTCGATATCCGGATTGGCAGTCATGAAGCGGTCGAGCAGATCCTGCATGACCTCGCCTTCATTGCCGTCCGAGTACCACATGATGCGGACTTCTTCGGCCAGAGCCGATCCGCTCATCAGCAGACTTGCCAGCATCGCGGCCAGCGAGAACTTCTTGGCTAGGTGTTTCATGTCTTTTCCTCCCTGATGATGGTGGTTCCGGCCCCGCCTTGTGCCGGCGGGATCCGGGACCGTTCAATTCGATAGTCGTCGTGATTGCCCGAGCATGGTCCAGCTTCGGGGATCCAGTTCGCGTCCTTCGGCGGTGACGACCCCCGAAGCCTTGAACTCGACGACGCCGTATTCGGCGTCGGTGACGCGATAGGTGCCATCTTCGCGCTTTTCGACATCGAGCCTGTGCCCTTCGGCAAAGCCTTCGAGATCGTCGCCCGCGCCCAGCCGGACGAGCCAGACTCCGTCGCGGCCGGCAAGGCGCAGTTCGACATCGGCCGAGGCGCCGGTGCGCTGCAGATCGAGCGGTCCGGATGCCTTGATGGTCACAAGCCCCTCACCCGAGCGGGCCGTGGCGCGCGCGCCCTCGATCCGCCACTCGTCGAACTCCATGGTCGGGAACCAGCAATGGGTGAAGGTGAGCTGCGGCGGCACGCCATCGAACACGACAAGCGCCAGGTTACGATATTGCTGCACGCGCGGCACATTGGCCGAGCCGCCCCAGAAGGACGGACGGCCGTAGCCGGATTGCACCATCTCGCCCGGATAGTTGATCCAGACCTGCGCACGCGGCTCACGGCCGATGCGGGCATGAAAAAGGGTTTCCTGATAGCCCCAGTCGCCCCAGCGATAGAGCGCCGCCGAGCCGAGCGCCGTTTCGGCGCTCTTGTGGTGATAGAGCCGGGCAAAGGCGTGCTTGCCCTGCCAGAACATCCATTCCTGCGCATCTTCTCCGGACCAGTCGGCGATCGGCTTGAGATCGGGCAGGACGAGGCCGTAGTCCCTCAGGCACAGGGCGATCTGGGCCAGGCAATTGACGTGCGAACCGTAGCCGCCAAGACCCCAGACGAGCCGGGCGATGCCGGTCATCTCGAGCGTATCAGTCGGGATCAGCGAATGCTCATAACTTCGTCCCTGCGCCGCCGTGACCACGCCATGGTGGGCCGAGTTGGCGACGATGGTCAGCAAGCGGATGATGGCCTTTTCGGCACGCGAGCGGATGATCTCGTCAGGCGCGAGCGCAAAAAGCGCAGACATTCCCTTGAAATCTATGGGGAAATACGGCGCCGAGTTGAACTCGGCCATCTCCGCCTTTTCGAAATGATCGAACCAGTCCATCAGCCTTTCAAAGCCGACGCGGCTCTGGTCGCTGCCCTTGCGCCCGGAGCGGACGAAAATCGCCTCCGGCATGAGAGCGCCGGCGAGATAGGCGGCGGTGTGAAACAAGAGAGCGTGGTTTTCCGAGAAATACCACTGCACGTCATTGCCCGGCTCATCCATCCAGTAGCGATAGACGAGCGCCGTTTCGTCGATGCGCGCCTTCATCTCGTCGGTGATGGCGTCGGCATAGGCGATGCGGCAGAACAGCAGCGGCACCAGAGCAAAGTCGGCGCAATCCCAGCAATCGCTGATGACCGGCAGGAAGGTGTCGAAGATCTCGTGCGCCTTGGCGATATCGGCGTCCGACCCTTCCGCCAGCAGCGCCAGCGCCTTCTCGGTGTCGCCCTCCGCATTGTCGGCGATGAACCGGAGCGCCTCGGCGATACGCGCGTCGAGCGCTTCGGGCGCCGGTCCGAGCGCCGTCCTGCGGCTGATCTCGGCGCCGAGCCTCAAATCGGTGACAAAGCCGCCGCAGCTGAAACTCAGCTGGAAATAGCGGTAATCTGGCGGGAAATCGGATGAATGACCGATCCTGACCTTTTTCATGCCCGCCGGAATGTCGAGCCGGATTGCCTGGCTGTCGTGGGACATGAAGTGCCCCGCCACCCTGGCACTGGCGCTGGCGTCGGCGGGAAGCGGTTCAGGCATGACCAGATAGATGTCGGCGTCGTCAAAGTGTTTCCTGTCGAGGTGCATGGCCTCGAGCGCCCGCTCGATGCCGGCGACCAGCGCCGGATCTGCACCAAAGGGCATGCCCGCTTCCGCCTCCGGTCCATCCACGAAGGTCAGCAGGATGCGCAACACCGCATCGCGCTCGGCAAGATCCTCGAACCAGACGGCGATGTCGTTGCGACCTGCCACCAGTTCGACCTCGAATTCGGATTCGGCCATGGCGTTGCGGCTGGCGGGCGACAGCCAGCCAACGGAGACGCCGTTGACGAAGAGCTTAGCGGCGCCGCAGATGCCCAGGCGCAGTTTCGCGGTGCCCGCGGCCTTGGCATCGATCGCCGTGCGCGCCCAACCGCTGAGGCGTGTCGCCCGGAACCAGAAGCCGGAAAGATCAAGGAAAGCAGAGCCGAAGGGCAGGACGTTGCGGGCCTTGTTCCAGTCCGGCTCGAAGGCTGGCATCGGCTCCTTGTCGCGCATTTCGCCGATATAGGCGGTGCGACACGGGTAGGTATGCGGGATGATGTTCTTGTCCTTTGTCAGGAAGAACGTCGAATCCATTTCGCCCTGCATCGGCGCGTCGGGCACGTCGTAACGCGCCTCGACGAGGTCGGTCACCTGCCAGTAGATCAGCGGATCACCGGGTTTCAGCATTCAGCGCAACTCCTTGACGGCGACCGGATCGACATCGGTATAGGCCTGGTTCTCGCCGGTCATGCCCCAGACGAAGGCGTAGGGACCGGTTCCGGCGCCCATGTGGATCGACCATGCCGGCGACAGCACGACATCGCCATCGGCGCAGACGAGGTGCCGCGTGTTGTCGGGCCGACCCATGAAATGCATCACGCGATCCTCGTCGCCGAGGTCGAAATAGCAATAGGCCTCCAACCGGCGCTCATGCAGATGCGGCGGCATGGTGTTCCACACCGAGCCGGGGGCCGGGTCGGTGATCCCCATCAGCAACAGGCACGAGGGTCCGACCTCGGGGTGGATGTACATGGCGAGCGAGCGGACATTGGACTTTTCGGCTGCGCCGAGCTCGACGCGCTTGGCCTTGTCCTTGGGGATCAGCCGCGTGGGGATATCGGCGCCGGCCGGAACCGAGTTCATGTAGAAACGCGCCGGCTGGTCGGGACTATCGCTTTCAAGCGTGACGCTTTTCGTGCCGCGCCCGACATAGAGCACGTCGCGATTGGCAAGCGTGTAGCGTGTGCCGTCGACACACACGTTCCCTGCCCCGCCGAGATTGGCGATGCCCATCTCGCGGGCGGAAAAGAACAGCGGCGTGCCGACATCGGCGCCATCGCCGAATTGCAGGGACTCAGTCGTCGGCACAGCGCCGCCGACGATCATCCTGTCGAAATGGGTATAGGCGAAACCGATCGCGCCCGGTGCGAACAGACCATCGACCATGAAGGTTTCGCGCAGCTGAGCCGGCGTCATCGCGTCGATCTGGTCCGGCCCGGCGCCATAGCGCTGCAACATGGTCATGCCGGCACCTCTTGGTTTGCGCCAAGGCGCGTGCCTTCGACCAGCGCCAGGATAGCGAGCGACTGGCCGTAGCCGGTCGGCTGGATCGGGATGTCGCGATAGTGCTGCAGGTCGTGGCCCATGCGCGTGCCGTAGCTGACGCCTTGGACGACGCCTCTGTCGTCGATGGCGCCCATGACAGCGTCGAGCGCCCTGACACCGGCCTGCCGCCATTCGGCCGGGCCGAGCCCGAGACGAGCTGCCTTCAGCAAACCATAGGCGAAACCGGCAGTTGCCGAAGTTTCCTCATAGCTCGATTCCTCATCGAGGAGCGTGCGCCACATACCGCTTTCGGTCTGGAGCGGCAGCAGTGCCGCGATCTGGTCCTGCAGCACCTCGGTGAGGTATCCCTTGACCGACGGACTGAGTTCGGCGAGTTCGAACAGATCGACGATGCCGGCGGTGATCCAGGCATTGCCACGCGCCCAGCGGGCGTCGGCGAAATTGTTGCGGCCTGCGAAGGTCCAGCCATGGAACCACAGGCCCGTCGCCCGGTCGGCGAGGAAATGGGTGTGGATGAGGAACTGCCGTTCGGCTTCCTCGACCAGCTCACGCCGTCCGCTCGCCTGGCCATAGGCAGCAAGGAACAACGCCACCATGTAGAGCGTGTCGTCCCAGAGCTCGCCGTCGTTGATCTTGTCGGAAACATCGTGCTGGAAGCCGCGATAGAGCGTGCGCGCGCCTTCGGTCATCACCCGGTCGGCCCATTGATCAAGGGCTGCGGCGAGAGCGGCATCACCGGTCTTCTGCCAGTAAAGGGTTGCCGCCAGCATCGGTGCGGTGGTGTTGACGTTGAGCCTGGGCAAGCCACGGGCCAGCGCCCGCCTGTACCAGTCACCGATCAGCTGGCCGAGCGCGTCATCGTAGCCGCGTGCCTTCCACAACTGTGCCAGCCCGAACAGGCCGACGCCCTGCGGCCATTCCCAGGAATCGAAACTGATGTAGTCGCCGGCGCTGCCGTCGAGATTGGGCTCGTCGAAGCGCCCCTCGTCGCTGAGGGCGGTCAATCCCGCCACCAGTCGATCAAGCACAGCCTGCATCCGCGCGTGCGGGGCCGGTTCGGACATGAGCAATCTCCTCCTGCGACCATGAATGCAACATGCAAAAGATTGTGCAAGATGTAATTTTCTTGCATATTCGCCACGTCTTCCACGGGGGCGATTCATGTCCAAACGCGCACGCATCAGCGATATCGCCCAAAGGCTCGGCGTTTCCACAGCCACCGTTTCACGAGCGATTTCGGGCAAGGGCTATGTACGCGAAGACCTTGGTGAACGCATACGCGCAACGGCACGCGAACTCGGCTATGCCATGCCGGAAAGCCTTGTCGACCAGAGGGTTATGCTGGTTGTCTCACACGAGGCGATGATCGATTTCGAACGCAGCCAGTTCACCATGTATGTGCTCGAAGGGCTGAAGGACAGGGCGGCGGAGCGCGGCATCGCCATCGAGCATCACGCCTTCCGCACCGAAGACGGCCTCGACGATCTGGCCGTTCTTGCCGAGGCCGACGATCTCGTCGGCATGCTGTTCCTGACCGTCGACGACACGATTCTCAAGACGGCGCGGGCGCTGAGGTGTCCGGTCGTTCTGGTTAATTCCGACGACCCGGAAATGCGGCTGAGTTCGGTGACGCCGTGCAACCGTTCGGCGGCGGCAATGGCGGCCCGGCATCTCGTTGATCTCGGCCACGAGCGTATTGCCTTTGTCACCAAGCCCGGACGGCGCACTATCCAGCGCCGGCTCGAAGGCCTGCGCGACGTTCTCGACGGCACGGGAGAAACGCCGCTGGTCATCGAGGCCGAGGACTGGACCGTGCAGGCGGCGCAGGAGGCGGTGACCCGGGCTCTGGCCGATGGCGGCGATTTTACCGCCATCGTCGCCGCCGGCGACATTCTGGCGGCGGGTGCCCTGCATGCCCTGCACGAGAACGGTCTCAACGTGCCCGAGGACATCTCGGTCATCGGCATCGACGGCCTGCCGCAGGGCGCCTATCTGTCGCCGGCGCTGACCACGGTCACCATTCCGATGCACGATATCGGCGCCTTCTCGCTCGACCTGTTGTGCAACACCGCCGAACTGCGCGGCACCAACCGCGCCATGCCCCTCAGTCGCATCGAACTGGCCTGTCGGCTGACGCCGCGCGCGTCAACCGGCCCGTGTCGCGTCAGCCAGTCCGAGCCTGCCTAGATCGCTGCAGCCCCCGCCTTGAGATGAGCTGCAAAGAACCGCAGCACGGCGGCGCGGATGGCCGGTGTTTCTTCGTGGCCGCTGTCCAGTTCGATCAGCACCTCTAGGTTCTGCGTCGCATTAGCGGCTTGATAGGCGGCGCGCGTATCGACAAGCGCGCGCTCGATCGCTTCGGGCGGGGTCAGTGGATCCTTTGCCCCCAGCCCTATGAATTGCGGACGTGGTGCGATCAATCCGGCGATCTCGCCATTGCTGGCCAGATCGAGTAGGCCCGGGATGGTGAGATAGATGCCATGGCCTTCATGGGCGCCGGTTTTGATCATCTCGTCGAAATCGGCGTAGCAGCACAGATGGGCCACGGCAAACAGGCGCAGATCGACGGCCGCCAGCCAGTAGGAATAGGTCGCGCCCATCGAAATGCCGAAGGCCCCGATACGCCCGGCATCGACATCAGGCCGGCTGGCGAGATAGTCGAGCGCCGAGCTGAGCTCACCGAGCATTTGCCCGGCAAGCGAACGCCCGTGCCAGAGCCGTGCTTTGGCCAAGGCGCTTTCCGTCATCTGTTGCCGGGTGCCGAAGCACGGCAGGTCGATGGTCAGCGTCACGTAGCCGTTTTCGGCGAACAGCGGCCCGAGAGGCGACAGCAGTGCCGGGCGTCCATCGAGCAGTTCGTCGGCGCCGATGTCGTAGCGCCCGCCGTGTGCATGGATGTAAAGGAGCGCCGGCAAACGCTCGGCGACCTCGCGCGGCCGGGTGACATAGGCGCGGACCGCCTCCCCCGCCGCCGTTTCAAAGCGCAAGGTCTCGACGGTGCAGCCGTCGCGCTCCGCCAATTCCGTGGACTTCAGAACCAGCGGGTGGCCGCCGATCTCGAAAGCAGCGGCCAGGGCGCGTTTCCCGTGTTCAGCTGTTTCGACATTCTGGCGTGGCGGGATCACAGGTCACTTGCCTCCGGGCGATGGGTTCTGGCTGCGCCCGGTCATGCCGGGAGCGTGTCAATGCATGGCACCGCCGTGCCGGCGATGCAATCGCGCCAGTATCCGTTTTCGGTGACAAAGTATGACAAGGCTGTCGCAATGGAGCCGCCCGCGGCTGGTGGATTTGTCCCCAGTCACACAACTGCAATCAAATCGCCAAGAATGTGAAATGCGGCACGGATAGGTCTCGCCCACTCCACAACGTGACAGGGACCTTTACCATCATGATCAAACGGATTCTTGCTGCCAGCCTGATGCTGTCGGCCTCCGCCACCTCGGCCTTTGCCGCCACCGAAGTCACCTGGTGGCACGCCATGGGCGGCGAACTCGGCACCAAGCTCGAGGAAATCGTTGCCGGCTACAATGCCAGCCAGTCCGAGTATAAGGTCACGCCGATCTACAAGGGCTCCTATGCCGAGACCATGACGGCCGCCATCGCCGCCTTCCGCGCCGGCGAGCAGCCCGACATCGTGCAGGTCTTCGAGGTCGGCACCGGCACCATGATGGCCGCCGCAGGCGCCGTCTACCCGGTCTACCAGCTGATGGCCGACACCAATACCGAATTCGATCCCGCCGGCTTCCTGTCCGCGGTCGTCGGCTATTACACCGACACCGAAGGCCACATGCTTTCGATGCCGTTCAACTCCTCGACCCCGATCCTTTATTACAACAAGGACGTGTTCGCGAAGGCCGGTCTCGATCCGGAAATGCCCCCCAAGACCTGGGAAGACGTCGAAGCCTATTCCAACAAGATCATGGAAAGCGGCGCGGCGCGCTGCGGTTTCACCTCCGGCTGGATTTCCTGGGTGCAGCTCGAGAATTTCTCGGCCTGGCACAACCAGCAGATCGGCACGCTCGAGAACGGCTTCGGCGGTCTCGGCACCGAAATGACCCTCAGCGGTCCGCTGCAGACCCGTCACTGGGAGAACCTGAAGAAGTGGCAGGACTCGGGCGTGTTCGAATATGGCGGCCCGGTCGGCGGTTCCGATGCGCCGCCGAAGTTCTATGCCCAGGAATGCGCGATGTACATGAACTCCTCGGCCTCGCGCGCCGGTGTCATCGCCAATGCCAAGGATTTCGAAGTCGGCTACGGCATGCTGCCGCACTACGCCGATACCGCGCCGCAGAACTCGATCATCGGTGGCGCCACCCTGTGGGTGCTTCAGGGCAAGCCGGCAGAGGAATACAAGGGCGTGGCGGACTTCTTCCACTACCTGAGCTCGCCTGAGGTCCAGGCCGACTGGCATCAGTTCTCGGGCTATCTGCCAATCACGCAGGCGGCCTATGAACTTGGCCAGAGCCAGGGCTACTACGCTGCCAATCCGGGTTCGGACGTGGCCATCAAGCAGATCACGCTCAATGCGCCGACGCCCAATTCCAAGGGCCTGCGTTTCGGCAACTACGTGCAGATCCGCGATATCATCGACGACGAGTTCCAGAACCTGCTGAACGGCTCGAAGTCGGCCAAGGAAGCGCTCGACGCCGTCGACGCCCGCGGCAACGAGCTGATCCGCGAATTCGAAGCGGCCAACTCCTAGTTCCCTTACGACCGGAAGACCCGGGTAACCTGCCCGGGCCTTCCGGCTCCGCCGTTCACGAGTTTCTTGTCCATGCAGACCAAACGCACGGTCTTCGGCAGTCCCGTCCTGCCCTATCTGCTCATTCTTCCGCAGATGGCGATCACCATCGTCTTCTTTCTCTGGCCGGCTGGACAGGCGCTCTGGCAATCGTTCCTGCGTCAGGACCCGTTCGGGCTGAAGACGACCTTCGTCTATTTCGCCAACTACCAGAAGCTGTTCGCCGATCCCCATTATCTCTATTCGCTGCAGGTTACGGCCGTCTTCGCCCTCAGCGTTGCGGTGGTGTCCATCGGCGTCGCGCTGATCCTTGCCGTCGCCGCCGACCGCATGATCAAGAGCGCCCAGACCTACACGACGCTGCTGGTGTGGCCCTATGCCGTGGCGCCGGCCGTGGCTGGCGTCATGTGGTGGTTCATGTTCAACCCGACCATCGGCATCCTGAGCTACCTGCTCAGGGGTCTCGGCTATAACTGGAACCACTCGCTCAACACCACCGATGCCATGATCCTTGTCGTCGTCGCGGCGAGCTGGAAGCAGATTTCCTACAATTTCCTGTTCTTTCTGGCCGGGCTGCAGTCTATCCCCGCCTCGCTGATCGAGGCGGCGGCCATCGACAGCGCCGGGCCGGTCAAGCGCTTCTTCACAATCGTGCTGCCGCTGCTGTCGCCAACAACGTTCTTCCTGGCCGTCGTCAACCTCGTCTACGCCATGTTCGACACCTTCGCGGTGATCCATGCCACCACCCAGGGCGGCCCGTCGCAATCGACCAACATCCTTGTCTACAAGGTGTTCCAGGATGGTTTCATCGGTTTGAAGATCGGCCCGTCGGCGGCTCAGTCCGTCGTCCTGATGATCATCGTCATCGCGCTCACCGTCATCCAGTTCCGCTGGGTCGAACGGCACGTCGAATACTGAGGAGAGCTTCGATGGTCGAAAACCGCCCCTGGCTCAACATCTTCTCACATCTCGTTCTCATCCTCGGCGTCCTCGCCGTCGCCTTCCCCGTCTATCTGGCGGTGATCGCATCGACGCACGGACCGAACGATTTCATGAGCGGCGTCATGCCGGTACTGCCCGGCCCGCACGCGCTCGATAACTACTGGCACATGCTCTCCGAAGGCGTGTCGACCTCCGGCGCGCCGCCGCTGTGGCGGATGATGCTCAATTCCCTGGTCATGGCGCTGATGATCGCGATCGGCAAGATCATCATCTCGATCCTGTCGGCCTATGCCATCGTCTATTTCCGCTTTCCGCTGCGCGGCCTGGCGTTCTGGCTGATCTTCATCACCCTGATGCTGCCGGTCGAAGTCCGCATCATCCCGACCTTCCAGGTCGTCGCCGATCTCAAGCTGCTGAATTCCTATGCCGGCCTGTCCATCCCGCTCATCGCTTCGGCGACGGCGACGTTCCTGTTCCGCCAGTTCTTCCTGACGGTACCGGACGAGCTGACCGAGGCGGCGCGGGTCGACGGCGCGACGGCGATGAAGTTCTTCAAGGACATCCTCTTGCCGCTGAGCCGGACCAATATCGCGGCGCTTTTCGTGATCCTGTTCATCTACGGGTGGAACCAGTATCTCTGGCCGCTCCTGATCACCACCGATCCGCAATACTACACCGTCGTCATGGGCATCAAACGCATGGCCGACGTCGCCGACGCCGTACCGCAATGGAACGTCGTCATGGCGACCGTGGTCCTGGCCATGCTGCCGCCAGTGGTCGTTGTCATTGCGATGCAGAGGCTTTTCGTCAAAGGCCTCGTCGAAACGGAGAAATAAAATGGCTGAGATCGAACTCAAAGCCGTCCGAAAGATCTATCCGGGCGGGGTCGAAGCCGTCAAAGGCGTCGATCTCGGCATCGCCGATGGCGAATTCATCGTGCTGGTCGGCCCGTCCGGCTGCGGCAAGTCCACCCTCTTGCGCATGGTCGCCGGCCTCGAACGCATCACCGAGGGCGAAGTGACGATCGGCGACCGTCTGGTCAACGATCTCGAACCCATGCAGCGCGACATCGCCATGGTGTTCCAGAACTATGCGCTTTACCCGCACATGACGGTGTTCCAGAACCTCGCCTATGGCCTCAAGAACCAGGGCCGGCCGAAGGACGAGATCGAGCGCCGCATCGCCGAGGCCTCGAAGATCCTCGAGCTCGACCCCTATCTCGACCGCAAGCCGCGCGCCCTCAGCGGCGGCCAGCGTCAGCGCGTTGCCATGGGGCGCGCCATCGTGCGCGAACCGGCGGCGTTCCTGTTCGACGAGCCGCTCTCCAATCTCGACGCCAAGCTGCGCGTTCAGATGCGCGGCGAGATCAAGAAGCTGCAGCGCCGGCTCGGCACGACCTCGATCTACGTCACCCACGACCAGCTCGAGGCGATGACGCTGGCCGACCGGCTGGTCGTGCTCAATGGTGGCAATATCGAGCAGGTTGGCACCCCGCTCGAGGTCTATCACCGCCCGGCCACGAAATTCGTCGCCAGCTTCATCGGCTCGCCGGCGATGAATCTCGTCGACGCCCGCCACGACAACGGCACGGCCCACATCGGCGCGGACATCCACATCAAGCTTGCCACGCCCCTCGGGAACGTGGCGCGCGTGACCCTCGGATTGCGCCCCGAGGACCTGGTACCCGTCGCTGCAGGGAGTGATGGCGCCGTGCCGCTCAGGATCGATTACGTCGAGGAGCTTGGCGCCCAGCGCCTTGTCCACGGCCATGTCATCGACCAGCCCCTCGTCGCCGCCATCCCGGCCAGCCACGAGCTGTCCGACGTGCTCCATGTCAGGCACAACGCCTCTGCCCTGCACCTGTTCGACATCGACAGCGGCAAGCGCCTCAACTGAGGCCGATGGGTGGCACGGTCGTCAGGCTCAGCCGGCGATGACAGCGACCCGATAGCTGCGTCCCGGTTCTGGGCTGTCGATGCGCCCGTCCGGCGCTTCGATACCGTCGATCTCGATGCGCCTGCCCGCCCCGGGACCCGACCGTTCGAAGCTGACTTTTAGTTCGCAGCCCCTGATGCTGCGGGTGAAGCTGCAACGCTGCCAGGCCGAAGGGAATTGCGGGTCGATGATGATAGTGTCGCCATCGCCGCGAACGCCGCACATCTGCTCGATCACCAGCCGGTAGTACCAGGCAACCGTGCCGGTGTTGAACAGATTGCTCGACCGGCCGGCTGTGCGCGGGAACTGGTAGTAAGCGCCGCGGTAGTAGTTGGGGATATAGATCGGGATCTGGCCACGCACGCGCATATCCTCATCACCCGGATGCGTCAGCATGCGATCGAGCACCGAAAAGGCCCGGTCGGTCTCCCGGCAGTGATAGAGCGCCGCCGCATAGAACATCGCGGCATGGTTGTAGACCGAGCCGTTCTCGGCGCTGCCCGGCCATTTCTGCGTGACGCGCCCGACATCCTCGCGCATCCCCGTATAGGCCGGGGCGAGCATGGCCGGGCCATAGGGCGTATCAAGCTGGTTCTCGATCTCGGCAAGGATCGCTGTGCGCTTGTCC
Source organism: Devosiaceae bacterium (assembly GCA_963675235.2). Lineage (GTDB taxonomy): Bacteria > Pseudomonadota > Alphaproteobacteria > Rhizobiales > Devosiaceae > JAHJQZ01. The sequence continues at coordinate 300,109 of CAXXFU010000005.1, forward strand.
GCGTCCGCCGCGCCCGACAGCAGCGCCCAGCTCTGGGCGTTGAGAAAGATCCGGCCTTCGGTGTCGGCGCTGACGCCAAAACTGACGCCGTCGTCGGTGATGCCGCGCCCATACCAGGCGCCGTCCCACAACAGCTCGTTGATGATCTTGTTGACCGCCTCGGCCTTGTGCCGCATGCCGGTCGCCGTGTCGGCATGGCCGGCGCCCTCGCAGATATCGGCCCAAAGGGTCATGGCATAGCTCATCGCCTCGGCGAGCCAGCCGGACACGCCCTTGCCCTTGTAGCCGACCATGTTCATCGGATCGCACCAGTCGCCCTGCTCGATGTAGGGCAGGCCGCGTTCGTCGACCTGGGCGGCGAGATAGTCGACGGCCTTGCCGACATGGGTGAACAGGGTGGCCGCTTCGTCGCTGTCGCACCAGCCGACGCTTTCGTCGAGTATGGCGCTGTCGCCGGTTTCGTCGAGATAGGCCTTGAGCACGATGACCAACCACACAGCATGATCGGAATGCGGTATCTGGTTGATATATTTGAGCTCTGCACCCTCGCGCAGCAGGATGCCGTCGGGCATCTTTCCGGAGAAAAACTGTTGTGAGGCGCTGCGCAACAGCACCTCGCGGGTGCGCTCGGGCACGATGAACATCATGCCGAGCGCGTCCTGCAGATAGTTGCGGGTCTGCGGATCGGTGGTCAGGCGGTTGCTGTCGCCGTGATAGAAGACCTGGCGCGGCAGCCAGTTGTTGACGAAATGATTGAAGCCCTGATCGGGACTGTCGATCGTCAGGACGCCACGGCCCGAGGCGATGTAACCGGCATAGGCCTGGCGCACCGTCGCGAGATCGCCTTTGACATAGGTGTCGACCAGCGTGCGGATCTCGTCCTTGTCATGCGCCGGACCGAAGGCGAAGCGGAAGTCCTCGCTGCCGCCGGCCGGAATCTCGAGATTCCACTGCATGATGCCGGCCGCCATCTCGTAGAGCGCGTCGCCGCCGGCGAGATGCCCGCCATCCTGCAACGCGGAGGGATTGTGCAAACCGCCCTCGCCTTCGAAGGCCTGCTGGCTCACTTCGAAGTGGTCGGGCGCCCGATCGGCGGCAAAGAAGGTCAGGTCCTTCAGGTGCCGGTTTTTGAAATAGTCGGCGACCTTCTGGTAGGGCGTGACGGAGGTGGCGACAATGGCATTGAGCCCGGCATCGAAATGCCCGCCCTGGTTCATCCACGAGGCATAGCCGACCGGGAAATAGGGCACGAAGGCGATGTCACGTACCTTGGTGCCGGTGTTGGTGAGGCGTACCGACCAGATCTCGACAGTGTCGTCGGTCGGGATGTCGAGCTGCAATTCCACCCGCAACCCGTCCTTTTCGAGCACCCAGCGGATATCGTTGAGGCCGGGCTCGAAGGCAAAGCTGTCCCATTTCGCCCGCACCGGCTCGTAGGGCGCCGACATCAAGGTGCCGGTCCCGTTGTCGCGCAGGTAGAAGAAGCGCCCGGGATGATGGGCGAAATAGCCTTGTTCGGGCTGCATGAAGCTCTGGCCGGCCAGGGTCGGGACATGGGCGTACTTGCGCGGCTCGGGATCCATGTACTGGCTGACCGCATAGCCGCGGCAGTTCATCTGCAGCATCATCGAGCGGTTCCACAGATAGCCCGCACTATTGGGGGCGAGTGTCGGATCGGTCAGCCGAAAGCGGGCACCGTCTTCAATGAACGAACTCATGAAATGCTCCAGATAGGTCGGGCAGCGGGGGGATCGCCGCGCGCATGGCGTGATGCAGTCGGTTCGGTTGTCGTCGCCGGGCCGCACTGTGCATCTCGTCGCGCGCCTGTCTAGCATCTATGCCGATGGCGCGTGATCGGACAAGCTGAAGCGGGAGCGATGGCGTCCGTCGCACCGCGCCATTTCGCCTGAACGATTGGTCATGATCGACCCGCACACAGATCCAGCCCGATCTCCTGGTTGCCCGCGCGCCAGCGCAATCGACTTCACGCCCCGGCTGGAGACGATTTGTAAAGCCTGTTACTCAGGAATATCTGTCATGCGCGCCAAGCATGCCATCTCTGATTACATATAAATTTCAGATATTTAACCAGTTTTGGAATATGTCGCTCGGTGTCAGGATGTCGCAGGCACTCCAATTGTGAACCCCATCCGCTAGGTTTACCTCTTCCGTTATCTTGAAAGCGACCGCAGGCCTTCACCGCAAAGATGGAGACAGGATGCGGTAAAAGAAACTGGCCTCATCCGAACCTCCCCGAGACCAGTTCCCCGCCGGAGAGAAGCGCGTGACACCTCTCCCCCCAATCGAGGCACGCGACACTTGAATGGATGCCGGATTGACAACGGGATTGCAGCAAGCGGGCCTTGCGTTTCTCCGGGCATCTGAACTCGGAGAAAAATCATGACCGTAGCCAGCACCAAAGAACTGGACACCCTTATCGCCCGCGTGGCCCAGGCCCAGGCGCGATTTGCCACCTACTCCCAGGAACAGGTTGACCGCATCTTCCGCGACGCCGCCTTTGCCGCGGCCGATGCCCGCATCCCGCTCGCCATGGCGGCCGCCGAGGAAACCGGCATGGGCGTCGTTGAAGACAAGGTGATCAAGAACCACTTCGCCTCGGAATACATCTACAACAAGTACAAGGACGAGCCGACCTGCGGCATCCTCGAGGAAGACGAGGAAGGCGGCACCATCACCATCGCCGAGCCGGTTGGCGTGATCTGCGGCATCGTGCCGACAACCAACCCGACCTCAACGGCCATCTTCAAGGCGCTGATTTCTCTGAAGACCCGCAACGGCATCATCTTTTCTCCGCACCCACGCGCCAGGAAGGCCACCTGCGCCGCCGCCAAGCTCGTGCTCGACGCCGCCGTCAAGGCCGGCGCCCCGGCCAATATCATCGGCTGGATCGACGAACCGAGCGTCGAACTCTCCAACGCCCTGATGCGGCACCCGGACATCAACCTCATCCTTGCCACCGGGGGACCGGGCATGGTCAAGGCTGCCTATTCTTCCGGCAAGCCGGCCATCGGCGTCGGCGCCGGCAACGCCCCGGTGCTGATCGACGAGCATGCCGACATCAAGCGCGCCATCGCCTCGATCCTGATGTCCAAGACCTTCGACAACGGCATGATCTGCGCCTCCGAACAGGCCGTCGTCGTCGTCGACAAGGCCTATGACGCCGTGCGCGAGCGCTTCTCCAGCCATGGCGGCTACATCCTTTCCAGCAACGAGACCGGCGCGGTGCGCCAGACGGTGTTCCCCGAAGGCCATCTCAACGCCAGCATCGTCGGCCAGTCCGCCACCAAGATCGCCGAACTCGCCGGCATCGAGGTGCCGCGCGACACCAAGGTCCTTGTTGCCGAAGTCGACAAGGTCGAGGGCGAAGCCTTCGCCCAGGAGAAGCTGAGCCCGACCATCGCCCTTTACCGCCGCAAGGACTACGAGGACGCGGCCGAGACCTGCGAACAGCTGGTCGAGCTCGGCGGCGTCGGTCACACGGCGGTGCTCTACACCGACCAGGACCGCCACCCCGAGCGCGTCGAGGCTTTCGGCAAGAAGATGAAGGCCGCACGCATCCTCATCAACATGCCGTCATCCCAGGGCGGCATCGGCGATCTCTACAATTTCAACGTGGCGCCGTCCCTGACGCTTGGCTGCGGCTCATGGGGTGGCAACTCCATCTCCGAGAACGTCGGCCCGAAGCACCTGATCAACAAGAAGATCGTGGCGAAACGGCAGGAAAACATGCTCTGGCACAAGATCCCCAGTTCGGTCTATTTCCGCCGCGGCTGCCTGGTCGAGGCCGTCAAGGAACTCAAGGGCAAGCAACGCGCCCTGATCGTCACCGACCGCTTCCTGTTCACCCATGGGCACGTCGACGAGGTCGTCCGGTTGCTGAGGAACGAAAACATCGATGTCGACGTGTTCAGCGAGGTCGATGCCGATCCGACGCTCAAGGATGTGCGCAAGGGCGTCGAGAAGTGCAAGTACTTCAACCCTGACGTCATCGTCGCCTTCGGCGGCGGTTCTCCGATGGACGCGGCCAAGATCATGTGGGTGATGTACGAGCACCCCGACGTCAACTTCAAGGATCTTGCCTTGCGCTTCATGGACATCCGCAAGCGCATCTACAAGTTCCCGAAGATGGGGTCCAAGGCGCAGTTCGTCGCCATTCCGACAACCTCCGGCACCGGCTCCGAAGCGACGCCGTTCGCCGTGGTCACCGACGACGTCACCGGCATGAAATACCCGCTTGCCGACTACGAACTGACGCCGGACATGGCCATCGTCGACGCCAACCTCGTCATGGACATGCCGAAATCGCTGACCGCCGCTGGCGGCATCGATGCGGTGACCCATGCGCTTGAAGCCTATGTCTCTGTCATGGCCAACGAGTATTCCGACGGCCAGGCGCTGATGGCGCTGAAAATGCTCCGCCAGTACCTGCCCGCCGCCTACAAGGAAGGTGCCGACAATCCGCTGGCACGCGAGAAGGTGCACAATGCCTCGACCATCGCCGGCATCGCCTTCGCCAACGCCTTCCTCGGGGTGTGCCACTCCATGGCGCACAAGCTCGGCGCGGCGTTCCATCTGCCGCACGGTCTGGCAAACGGCCTGCTGATCGCCAATGTCATCCGCTACAACGCCAACAACAACCCGACCAAGCAGACGGCCTTTTCCCAGTACGACCGTCCGAAAGCGCGGGCACGTTATGCGGAAATCGCCGATCACCTCGGCCTTGGCGGCGCACGGACGGGCAACAAGTTGGACAACCTGATTAAGTGGATCGAGGAACTGAAAAAGGATCTCGAAATCCCGGCCTCCATCCAGGCCGCCGGCATTGCCGAATCCGACTTCCTCGCCAAGCTGGACGAACTGGCCGTCGAAGCCTTCGACGATCAGTGCACGGGCGCCAATCCGCGCTTCCCGCTGATCTCCGAAATCAAGCAGCTGCTGCTCGACAGCTACTACGGCCGCGCCTTCGTCGAAGCCTATGAGCGTGACGAGGCGGAAGAGAGCGAAGAAGTGGTCCAGATCAAGCCGGCACAGACCAAGAAAGCGTCCTAGCCTGCGCGATCAGCGACCTGGTTCGAGCTGAACGGACCTGACACAAAAGTGCGGCGCCGTCCCACGGGATGGCGCCGCATTTCACTGAGCCTGTAGCGACGTCCGGCTAGACGATACCCGTCATGCGCAATGCCGAGTAACCCGCCAGTGCGGCAAGAGCGCTGAGCGTCGCTCCCCAGGCCATATCGATGACCGCCACGGCAACCGGCCAGTCGCGCAGCGTCGATAGATTGGTGATGTCATAGGTCCCATAGGCGACGAGGCCAAGCAGCGCCCCTAGGCCGATTGCCATCAGCCAGGAGCCGGCATTGGCTGCAGGCATGACGGCGAAAACCACCAGGCCGAAGACATAGAAGACATAGAACAGACCGGCGACGGGCAGCGACGGCTCCGGCGCCAGCAAGTGGCCGAGCATCGGCCTGTACAGAACCGCAGTCGCGGTCGTCAGCCAGACGAAGTCCAGGGCAAAGAAACACACCGCGGTCGCGGCATAGGCGACGCCGTAAGCAAGCATTTGTCTCTCCGGATCAGATTCCCAGGAACGGCTGTGCCAGCCGCACGACGATGGAACGGAACCTCAACGGTGCATCGGTGACCGCAAGGCAGATGCATTCTTCTTCCGGGCCGGCGCAGGGCGTATGCTCGACATCGGCATCGGCTTCCTCGATCTCGCCGACGCCGAAACGTTCGTCGCCATCCACGAGTGTTCCGCGCAGCACCACGGTCAATTCGAGACCACGATGGCCGTGCTCGGGCACCGGCGAGCCGGCGGGAATACGCAATAGGCGCACCGAAGTCTTGTTCTCCCCAGTCGAAATCAATGCCTGGTGCCCGGCCGTACCGATGGGCTTCCACCTGATGGCATCCAGATCATTGCCGATATAGGACCACAGCGGCGAGGGAACGTTCGTCCGCTCGGGTTTCGAGGACGGCACCTCCGGTTTCTGGTCGGGGGCATCGATCATCGCCATAACGGCGTCAAAGGACGTGGCACGAATGGATGCGGTCTCGAGCCCGTCGAGCAATGCGCCGCCAACTGCCGACGCGGCACGGGCACGCTCGCGGCATTCCGGGCAGAAGGTCAGATGCGTGGCAACGGCCAAGCTCCAGCCCTCGGCCAGGTTGCCGGCCTCGTATTCCATCAGTAATTCGTCGCTGACGTGATGCGACATGCTCATTGCGTGTCTCTTTCGAGATGATCGAGGCGCGTGCGCAGCCGGGAGTAGATCTGGCGCATGCGCGATTTGACGGTTCCGAGCGGCAGCCCGAGCTCGGAGGCGATTTGGGATTGCGACCGGTCCTTGTAATAGGCCAGCTCCAGCAAGTGCCGGTCCTCGGCACTCAGTTCGGCGATAGCTTCGGCCAAAGCCGCCGCGTCCTGGGCCCCGGCCAGTTCGGCCATGGCGTCGGCAGGCGTGCTCAACTGCAGCATCGGGTCTTCCGGATCTATCTCCGGACGTTTCTCCTTGCGAAAGGCGTCAATCCTCAGGTTACGGGCGATGGTGAAGATCCAGGTCGCGGCGCTGGCCTTTTGCGGATCGAACAGGTGCGCCTTGCGCCAGATGGCAACCATGGTCTCCTGAGCCACCTCCTCGGCGCGCGCCGCATCACCGCCCGAGCGCATCAGGAAGCTCTTGACACGCGGCGCATAGAATTCGAATACGGCCCGGAAGGCTTCCCGGTCACTCGCCTCGGCGATGGCGAGGATATGCGCCGACATTCGCGCATTGAGCTCCCGAGATTGTTCCGGCGATAGGGTATCGTTCACTGGTCTGACTGCTCTTTTCTCCTTGCGACGGCCGACCGTCAGGGAGGAAAGCAATCCTTCCCCTGGCAAACGGACGTCGAAGACAAGTGCATGTGAACTCATGTCCTCAATACGGGCAAGACCGCAGATCGGATTTCGCTCGAAGAAATTTTTCTTGCGGCGTCATCCGATCGCGGCGGCGGCACGTATATCTTTAAAACAGAAAGACACGCCCACATGCTTCACAGCCTAGAGCTCTCTCATTACGGCCAGCCCCGCAAGATCGCCGTCGTCGGGGCCGGCATCGCCGGCCTCTCCGCTGCCTGGCTTCTCAGCCAGAGACACGCGGTGACGTTGTTCGAGGCGGAAGCACGCCTCGGGGGACACGCAAACACGGTCGATGTCAAAACCGGCCATGGTACCGTGCCCGTCGATACAGGTTTCATCGTCTACAATCCCGGCAACTATCCCAATTTCCAGGCGCTGCTCGATCATCTCGGCGTCGAAACGCAACTGGCGGGCATGTCCTTTTCCGCTTCGGTCGATGATGGTGCGTTCGAGTATTCGAGCAATCTTGGTGGCATCTTCGCCCAGTACGGCAACCTCGTCCGCCCGGCCTATTGGATGATGCTGCGCGACATCGTAAAGTTCTACAGGCACGCCGAAAGCCTTCTCGACAGTGCCGAGATCGCCGACATGACCCTCGGCACCTTCCTTGACCGACACGGCTATTCCAAGGGGCTCGTCGATCGTCACATCCTGCCGATGTGCGCGGCAATCTGGTCCTGTTCGGCCGCGACAATCCGCGATTTCCCGATGCGCGCCTTCGTGCGCTTTTTCTCCAACCACAACCTTTTCCGCATCGGCCGCCCGACGACATGGCGGACCGTCACCGGCGGCAGCCGTTCCTATGTGACCGCGCTGGTTGCCGACATAGAGAACAAGGTGGCGTTCACCGGCGCTGCGACACGCATTGAGCGTCGAGTCAAAGGCGTCGAAATAACGGCTGCCGATGGAACGGTCTCACAATTCGACGACGTCGTGCTCGCCACCCATGCCGACATCTCGCTGAAGCTTCTCGCCGATGCCGACGAGCATGAAAAACGCCTGCTGGGCGCCTTCCGCTATTCGGACAATCGCGCCGTTCTGCACGAGGATGAAACCCTGATGCCGAAGCGCCGCGCCGCATGGGCGAGTTGGAATTACCTCGGCGACGATGCTCCGGACGATTCTGCCGAGCTCGCTGTCACCTACTGGATGAACGCGCTGCAAGGCCTCGACCGACGGCAGAACATCTTCCTTTCCCTCAACCCGCCACGCGAGCCGCGCGCCAGCGCTATCAAGCGCGAAATATCCTATTCGCATCCTGTCTTCGACCAGGGGGCGCTTGACGCCCAGGACGAGCTTTGGCGCTTGCAGGGCCGGCGCCAGACCTCCTTCTGCGGGTCCTATTTCGGCTACGGCTTTCACGAGGATGCCTTGCAGTCAGGCCTGTCCGTCGCCGAACGCTTCGGCGTCCGCCGCCCCTGGAGTGTCGCCAACGAATCCGGCCGGTTGCCCGTAATGCCCGAACTGATGATGGCCGCCGAATGACGCTCAAATCGGGGATCTACACCGGTCTGGTCAGCCACCAGCGCCTGCGTCCGAGGCCGCACCGGCTGGCCTACCGGGTGTTTTCTCTGCTCGTCGATCTCGATGAGATCGAAACCCTCAAGTCGCGCCTGAAGCTGCTGCGTTTCGGCCGCCCCGGCATCATGTCCTTTCACGAAAAGGACCACGGCGACGGCAAGGACCTGCGCGCATGGCTCCATGGCCAATTGCAGGACGCGGGGATCGAGGCAGACGGGCGGATTCAGCTTTTGTGCTATCCGCGCATGTTCGGCTATGTCTTCAATCCGCTGAGCGTCTATTTCTGCCACGACCGGGACGACACACTGCGCGCCATCGTCTACGAGGTGCACAACACCTATGGCGAGCGCCATGCCTATGTGCTGCCGGCAGGGGATTCGGCAGCGATCGTCCGTCACGCCTGCGACAAGGCGTTTTTCGTCTCGCCGTTCATGCCGATGGCGTGTCGCTACAATTTCGCCATCCGGCCGCCGGGCGAGACCGTTCAGGTGCTGATCAACGAAGACGATGCCGAGGGACGTTTGCTGACGGCGAGCTTTTCCGGCAAGCACTCTCCCATCAGCGACAAGGCCCTGCTCAAAGCGCTCCTCGCCCATCCGCTGATGACGCTCAAGATCACCGTGGGCATCCATTTCGAGGCGATCAGGCTGTTGATGAAAGGGTTTCGCTTTTTCGATCATCCCCCTGGCGGCAGACCTGGAAACCGTTCAGATGCGCGGGGCCCTGACCATGGCGCGGGTGATGCGAAACAGCAGCGGATACGGCAGGAAGCTGAGGAGCCGCATGCCAAGGCTCAGCTGCCAGGGAAACGCGATCTCGAAACGGCGTGAGCCAAGCCCGCGCAGGATCTCCCTTACCGCCCTGTCCGGCGCGATGAGAAACGGCATTTCGAAGCTGTTGCGTCTGGTCAGCGGCGTATCGACGAATCCGGGACTGATGAGTTGCAGTTTGACGCCGGCGGCATCAAGCTCGGGCTTCATCGCCTCGCACAGGGCGATCAGGCCGGCCTTGCTCGCGGCATAGGCGCCGGCGGTCGGCAGGCCGCGATAGCCGGCAAGCGAACCGACGACAGCAACGTGTCCCGCCTCGCGCCCAACCAGCAACGGCAGCACGGCGGCAAGGCAATTCGCCGTGCCGTGAAGATTGGTATCGACGACGCGGCGGAAGGTTTCGAGGTCGAACGAAGCGCCGCTGATTTCGGCATGGGTGCCGGCATTGAGGATGGCGACATCGATCGGGCCGAGCTGGGTCTCGATGTCACCGACCACCTGCCGCGCGGCATCGGCATCGGTGATGTCGAGCGGATAGACATGAAGCACCCCGCCCCGCCCTTCAGCCTCCGCAACCAGCGTGTCGAGATCGTCACGCGTACGGGCGCTGGCGGCAACGATGTCGCCTGTGGCGGCAAGTTCGAGCGCCAAAGCACGCCCGATCCCTTTTCCCGCACCGGTGATCCAGACAATTCGCTTGTTCACGCACGCTCTCCTAAGTTCCTGTTATGAATACGAAGCAAATGCCCGTGCGGATCATGCGAGCGACGCACGTCGTGTTATGCATCGATCACCCTGAGGGCAGAGCTGTTTGACCCGAGCCCAAGCGCTTCGGCGTGATCGAGCGCGTTGGTGCCATGCTTCTGCTCGATGCGCTGCCTGAGCGAAGCTCTCTTTTCTCGTCGGCGACATAGATCGGGTCGTTGATGGCGCCCTCCTCGACCATGATGTCGACCGGCGCTATGGCGGCGAAGCCGTGATCTTCCATGGCCTCTTTGTGACTGGCCGTTTCGAAGCGCAATCCGCGAAAGGCGGTGTCGGACTCGACAATGGTACCATCGAGCGCCTGCACCAGATCCTTGACCTTGGTCGGCGAGGAATAATAGTGGCCGCCCGGCCCGCCGGAGTGGAGCTTGACCGCGACCTTGCCGGCAAGGCTCCGCCTCACATCCACTTGCCGTAGATGTTCATCAGGCCGGCGCCGAGGGCGGGAGAAGATTTCTCGATGAACTCGCGACGTCCAATCTTGTCCGTCATTGTCGTCTCTCCTCTTCCAGCATCCAGACGATTTCGGTCGCCCGATGGGCCGCGCACGCCGAAGGCTCAAGCTGGCCCGTGACCGAGCGTCGGAGGTTGCGCCAGCAGGCTCCGGCTCGCCATCAGACCGGGGCAGCGCTTCAGCGTTCGCCTTTCGGCAAAACCGGAACGAGACGGTCTGGCGACGTGCTCAGTTGGCAGATCTGGAACTGGCCACCAGTTCGGACACCTTGATGTATCCCGCCCCCTGCGTGTCTCCATGGCTGAAGTAGACCTTGATCCACTCGCGGTCGTCCGTGACCTCGCTGATGTCGACAAGATTGCCGACCCCGACCGTTCCCACGGCCTTCGAACTTGCCGACGGATCCGGCCGGACATTGACTGCCGAAACCAGTTGCCTGGTGTCGCCGAGCTTGAGACCGAAGACCTCCAGGGTTTCGAGGGTCGATCCCGTGGATGCGCTATAGGTTCTGGCTGATGCGGTCGACGCCGCGCCGGCCTGCTTGACGTAGTGGAACAGCTCGTTGTCCTTGAATTCCCTCGGCACGGCGTCACTCGGGGTCTTGATCATCAGGTCGAACTTCACGCCCTGCCAGGCTGCCGTGTCACGTTCATAGTGATAATAGGCCCGCTCTGGCTTGGTTGGCGGCGTGCAGCTCAATCTGAACCTGGCGTCATAGCTGCCTTTCTTGAGGTCCTTGAAGCCGTTGAAAGTAATGGTCTGTCCTGAGCCGATCTCCGCCCCTTTCTTCGAGGAGACGATCCAGACAACATCCTCATCGCCGATATTCATATAGCCCCAGCACGTCGTGTCTTCGCGCGCCGTCACCGAGACGTAGAAGCCATAGCGACCGTCGCCGTAGACGTTCAGGACGCCCTTGCCCAGGTATCGATACCAGTTGTCGCTGTCGTCATACTTCTTGTGCAGCGAGAAATGCATCGAGGACGGCGCGGCAAAGTAGAATGCCGCGTCCGGCTCCGTATCCGTTTCGACAAAGGGCAGTGCCCCGACCAGCCATCCCGGCTTGGCAATTGTTCCGGACGGCGGGGCGATCGAGGCCGGCGCCATTCCTGTGCCCGTCCGATTGCCCGCTGCAAAACTGGTGCTCGGTGTCGCCGATTCCGTCGGACGCGCTGTCGACGCGCGGAACTGGGCCTGCTCAAGCGCCGTCAGCCTGGCCTCGATCGATTTGAGGGCATCGAGGATGGCCTGGGTTTGCGCATCGGTTGTCTGGGCGAGCGTGGGCCCGCCGAGGGCGACGAGTGCCAGGAAAGCGATCAGAAGCTGTTTCATTTCACCACCACGATTGGGTTGGGGGCTTCCTGCGTCGCCGGTGCGACCGCGAAGCTGTCTTGGGTTGGGTTCTGAATGCCGGTTTCGACGATTGGGTTGGCCCCGCTGGCGGCATCGGGATCGGCAAACACGGGCGCCGCGTCCACCGCACTGTAGCTGACCGGAGCAGACGCCTGCGTTTGCGCGAAAAAGGCGCTGGCAGCGGCAATCGCCGTCAGTTGAGCCGGTGTTGCCCTTTGTTCGTCGCCCGAGGTGATCGCGCCGAGGGCCTGTGCGAGGTCCTGTGCGGATGCCGACTGGTTGGCGCTGAACCTGGTCCATTCGGCAGTTAGTCGGGCAAGCCGTGTCCTGCTGGCGTCAAGCAAGGCAATGGCTTCACCGCCCCGGTCGAGCGCCTGCCGGGTTTCGGCGTCGCGATGCCGGGCAAGATCGAAACTGGTCAGCCTGACGGTTGCCTCGGCAAGCTCATCGATATTGCCATCTCCTGCGGCGAGCTCTGCCGCCGACTGCCGCACGGCGGTGAGGCGGGAATCGCTGGCAGCAAAGCGCTGATCGCATTCGGTCGCCACCGCCCGTGCCTGCTTGGCGGCTGCCGTCAGCCGGGCGCTGTCGGAAGCGGCGATGTCATTTACCGCCTGTCCGAGATTGGCGCAGCGCGCCTCGTCGGTCACATAGGCCTCGACTTCGGCGGTGAGGCCAGCCAGCGCCGCCATGGCTTTTTCGCTTGCCTCGATAGCCGCCCGATCGGCGCCGTTGCCGAACAACCACTGCGTAACGCCGACCAGATCCGCCACCACGGCCAAGCCGAGGACGAGCGCGCTGGCGATACCTGTGAACCAATGCTTTCGTCGAGGTTTGCCGGGAGCTGTCGCGGGGTCGCGTCCACTCGTAGCCGAACTGCGATCCGGCTCGTCCGAGACGGGTTGACCCAAGGTCCTGTCTGCCGCCGGAGCATGACGAATGGCTGGGTCCGGCGAAGACACCATTCCTGCGCCGAGGTCCTTTTCATAGCTCTCGATCAGGGCCCGGACCTCGCGCAGCTGGGCGACGACCCCGAAGGCGTCGAGCATCCTTTCGGTCTTGCGAAGGAATTCAAAGGTCCGCTCGATCGAGGCGCTTGTGCTGATGTTCTCGTGCCCGGCATGGGCGATGCTGTTCCTGAGCCGGCGCAGTTCGTCTGCAAGTCTGCGCTCCTCGCGGGCGCCGCGATGCTGCTTTTTCTTGCCGTAGAGCACCACGCCATGCATGACGCGGTTGAAGTCCCAGCCGGGCTTGCCGTCGACCAGCCTGAGCTCGCTGCCGGTAATCTGCTTCACATAGGCGCTGAACTGCTCGATCCAGGTGTCTCCGAGCTCATCCCTGAGCAGACGCGCAATGACCGGCCCCAGGCCGTCCTGCAGCATCACGTCGAGCTTTTTCATCAAGGCCGAGTTGTAGTATTCCGGCTCCAGATCCTTCATCGCGTCGCATCCCCCTGACTGCGGCCGCTGCCGTCCACTGGCCTTTGCGAACGGTTTCCGGCAGGGCGAAAGAGTATTCTCTGTTCCGGTGCAGGCCCTTGCGGGAATGCATTGCCCTCGGCGTTCCCCCGACGCTCCATTAGTTCAGATGGATGCGGAGCCCCGGGTTGCCGCCAGCGGCAAGAAGAAAGCCAAACCGATTCTTTGGTGCGTCCCCACTAAACAGAGATAACTCGGCCCACAGTCGGAGTTATCAGTGCAAATTTCTGGTGCTGAGGAAACGCTTCAAAGCATCGCTGCTCGTTTTTGTCACAGCAGGCAAATCGACAGCTCTGTTGGCGATCAAATCACCCATTGGCCGCGAACAGGGTTTTCGCCTTTGTCATCCGGGACGGCGTCGCTAGGGTACGGCATGACCCAGACCATGAGAGCCATCCACTGCACGAGCTACGGTCCGCCCGAAGTGCTTGTTCTTCGGCAGGTACCGGTGCCCAAGCCCAAACCCGGACAGGTGCTTGTCCGCGTCCATGCCGCCTCGGTGACACTGGGGGACTGCGAAGTGCGCGCCTTCAGGATGAGGAGCTGGGTGTGGCTGATGGCACGCCTCGCCATCGGCATCCTGCGTCCGCGCCAGCCCGTTCTGGGCATGGAGATCGCCGGCGAAGTCGCGGCGGTCGGTGACGGTGTCACGCGCTTCAGGACAGGCGACAGGGTCTTCGGTCCGACCGGGTTCGGCATGGGCGCCTATGCCGATTTTGCCATAGTTCCGGAAAAGGCAAGCCTGACGACGATACCGCCGGGCATCAGTTTCGCGGAGGCCGCCGGCATCCCGACCGGCGGCCTCAACGGTCTGCACTTCGTGCGCAAATGCGCACCCAAGCCGGGCGACAAGGTGCTGATCAATGGTGCCGGCGGCGCCATCGGCATGTTCGCCACCCAGCTCGCCAAGGCCAGCGGCGCCGAAGTGACGGCGGTCGACAAGAAGAGCAAGCACGCGATGCTGAATGCATTGGGCGCCGACCATGTCATCGACTACCAGACCACCGACTACTGGCGGACCGGCGAGACCTACGATGTCATCATCGATGTCGTCGGCTTGAGCCCGTTCGGACCGAGCGTCGCTGCCCTCAATAACGGCGGGCGCTACTTCCTCGGCAATCCGAGCACGCGCCAGATGCTGAAGGCGATCGGGGAGAACAGGAAAGGCCGGATCAAGGTGCTGATGCAGATGGCCGGCGAAGCGGTCGCGGACCTTGATTTGCTCAAACAGCAGCTTGCCGAAGGAAAACTGACAATAAACGTCGACCGCACTTATGCGCTCGAGGACATCGTCGAGGCTCATCGCTATGTCGAGGCTGGAGACAAGATTGGTGTCGTCGTTATTGATGTCAGCGGCGACGCGAGTCGGGCTGCGCCGGCGAACTAGCTACGGCTCCTGTCGTTCGGCATGAGAAAGCGCCGGTCGCTGGACCGGCGCTCCCGATTTTCCAAACCGGCCTTGCGGTCAGGCGGGTTGCCGTCTGCGGAAGCTCAGCCCTGCTGTCAGCAAAGCAATGCAGAAGGCGGTCTCGGCCAGCACGGTAAGCCCATAGGCAGGCGAAAAGGCGTCCAGAGCCTCCGGGACAAAGAAGCGCAAGGAACTGCCTGCCAGGTAGACGGCGCCGGCAAGCGCGAGGCCGATGCCCAGGCTCTTGTGCACGAGCCCGGAGCGCCAGACCAGCATGCCGGTCAGCAGCGAGTTGATGCCGAAAAAGATCAGGCCGAGATCGTAGCCATGGGCATGCATGTTGAGGAACAGCACCGCCAGGGACTCGGCCTGCCCCGCTGCGAGGCCGGAAAGATCCTGTGCGCCGGCCAGCAGCAGCAATGCCGACTGCATGTTCATCAGGTTGAAGCCGATCATCACCGACTGGATGAGTCGGAAGATCATGGCGGCGAGCGCCAGCCCCGGCGCCACCGGCCGGAACAGCAGGAACAGCAGGATGGCGAGGCCGGCGTCGGCAGCGGCCATGACGATATCGGCGGCAATCGCCATGCGATAGGCGTCGACGGCGCCGAGGATGGCGGCGGCCGTGCCGCCGGCATTGGCGAAATCGACAAGCGGGCCGCGCAGGGCGATCTCGGCACACATGCCGCAAACGATGATGACGAGATACAAAAGGCCGGCGAAGCGGGCCATGGTGAGATCGGTCTGGGTGAATTGGGCTTTCATCTTGATCCTCCATTTGTGCAGTGGTTCAGGCCGGCGTGGAACACACGACCTGGTAATGGGCGCGGGCCGATGCCGAGGCACGGCTGACGATGGCGGGGGCTTCGTGGATGAGGCGCGGGTTGGTCAGCGCATCGACCATGAACAGGGCGAAGTCCGTGCGGCGGGTCCGGTTCGAGGCGAGCAGCGGATCGCCGACATGCGGCAACCAGACAGGCAGGCCTTCGCTGTCGCCCTCTTCGAGATCGGAGCCGCGAACCAGGGTCCAGTCGCGGTCCGAAGCAAAGATCAGCCTGGCGGCGCGGACATGATCGTCGATGTCGGCCATGCGCGTGAGCTTTGCGATCCGGCCGAAGGCCCAGGTGGTCAGGCGGGAAAGAAGCGGATAGCGGTCCCGGCTGTCGCGGCGGATGTGCCAGCCGCCGGAGAACACCAGCCGCGCACCCGGTTCGGCATTTTCGAGCACGCCAAGCGCCGTGCTGGTCGCCATGCCGTCGATGCCCCAGGGCACGAGAACGGTCAGAACGCCGTCGCAGCCCTTGACCGTTGCGGCAATCGTCGCCGGATCGCTGGTTTTGCCCGTCACGAGTTCGATGCGGGTGGCGAGGTGGTCGATCTTGCCGACGCTTTCGGGACGGCACAGGCCGATGACCTCATAGCCGCGAGCAAGAGCGTGTTCGGCCATAAGCTGACCGAGCTTTCCGGAAATGCCGATGATGGCGATGCGTTTCATCTTTGCTGGTCCTGATTGTCATCGGGCGTGTCCGGGCCGCGGCCCGGACAAGTGATCGGGGGAAGATCAGTCGCCGAGAAAGGATGTGACGGCTGCGGCGAATTCCGGGGTCAGCGGAGCGGCAAGGTGGTCGGCGCCCTCGATGCTGACGAAGGTGAATTCGGGCAGTGCCTCGGCGAGCTTAGCGACATTGCCGCTTTCGGGATCCTCGGACCCGGCGATGCCGAGTACCGGAACCTCGATCGTGGCCAGCTCGGTGGTATCGAGCGAGATGATCTCGGACAGCGAAGCCGATACGGCGGCAAGCGGCGCGGCGGCTTGGGCCGGATCCATGCCATGGGCAGCGATCAGGGCGCCCATTGCTTCAGCCGCCTCGGGCGGCAGCTCCTCTTCGGGCGGCGACATGGCGGCCATGAAATCGCCGAAGCTGTCGACCTCCGACAGGGCGCCGGCAATGAAACCGTAAAGGCCGGCCTCTTCCTCGCCGGACCAGCCGGAGCCGGCAACGACAAGCGAGGAAACGCGGTCGGGATGGGTGACGGCCAGCTTGAGCGCCGTTTCCGCGCCCATCGAGTAGCCGACGACATGCGCACTGGCGACGCCGCGCGCGTCCATGACGGCGACGACATCCTCGATCATCTCCATGCCATAGGCATCGACGCTTTCGGGCTTGCCGCTGTCGCCGTGGCCACGGGCGTCGATGGCAATGGTGCGGAATCCGTCGAGCGGCATCAGGCCCGATGCCGGCCACAGTTTCGAGGAGCCGGCAAAGCTGTGCAGGAAGACGACGGTTTCGCCCGCGCCTTCGTCGGCGAAATGGATGGCGACGCCATCCGAACTGATCGTGCCCTCTTCCGCCATGGCGTCGGTAGAAAGAAGCGCCAGCCCGACAGTGACTGCCGCGATCAGCGCCAACGGGCTGCAGGTCAGTGACAGACGGGCTTTCCTGGAGGTGGTGTGACAGGTGTGCATGTGAAGGTTTCCCCTTGTTGACGTGTTGAACAAAGGGATAGCCGCATCACTGCGGGCCGGTATTTGCCGAGCCTGCCACGGTTTTGGCCCAACCTGCCAGAATGTCGCACCCTGCGACTGGACGCGCCGGCGTCAGGCAGGCTGTCCGGCATTCCTGCGATAGGCGCCGGGGGTTTGCCCGACCCAGCGCTTGAAGGCGCGGCTGAAGCTGCTCTGCTCCGAAAAACCGGTAAGAAAGGCCACATCCGTGATCGAGAACGTGCCCTGGGCAAGAAGGTTCTCGGCCAGCGACTTCTGGGTGTTCTCCAGCACGTCCTGATAGCTCAGCCCGGTCTCGGACAGGCGCCGGTAGAGCGTTCTTTCGCTCATGCCGATGGCCCGTGCCACCGCCGACGCCTTTGGGATGCCGTTTGACAGTGCCTCGGACAGGTGCTCGGCCAGCGTGCGTTCGAAACTGTCATCGGAGGCGAGCGCGCCGAGTTCGGCATCGAGATGCTCGGTCAGGAAACGCGACACGGCGACATCGCCCAGCCGCGTTGGCAGGTCCAGCATGTCGGGCTCAATGGCGATGGCGTTGCGCTCCGCCCCGAAGCTCACCGGGCAACCGAAGAATTCCTCATATCTCGTGACCGAGGCATCGGGCTGTTCGTGCCGGAAGCTGACCTGCACAAAGGAAAGCTCGGGCCCGACGAACTGCTTGAAGATGCGGCCGAAGCCGCACAGGGCACATTCGTTCCTGAGGAAAAGGGCGGGATGCTCGCGCGTCTGCCGCAACAACGTGAACTGCGAGGGCGTTGAGGTTTCATCCAGCCGGTAGGAGACGGTGTCGGTCAGCAGCTTGAAGTAGCGCTCGGCCCGTTTGAGAGAATCGCGCAGTTTCGGCGCCGTCTTCATCGCCAGACCGAGGGCGCCGAGATTGTCGATATCGACCGCCCGCGCATAGGCCAGAGGCAGCCCCACCCTGTCCGGACTGTTGCGTCGCACCCAGTCGACAAGATCGAAATAGTCGGCTTCTGCCAGCTTGCCGCCGGCGTGCTCGACACGGCGGATGGCACGCTCGCCATCGAACAGGGTGCCGTCCTCGGCCAGTCTCAACCCCGCCGCGCCCACCAGGGTTCGCGCGAATACCGCAGTCACCGTTCCCATGCACACGCCCGTGATGGATCTGAGTTGGAGCAACCAGCCTAATGGCAAAAGCCCGGGCGTGGTAGACATCTCCGAAAACCCGCGATGCGCCGTTCAGATCAACCTGAGCTTCATTGACTCTCATAGCTAACGACGTTAGCAATGATGACTAACCTTATTAGCCATGAGAGTTTAGCGCATGTCCTCCCCCGAAACCGGCATCCCGCCCGGCTCCGTCACCTCCATTCTTCGCCTCGAAGGCGCCGTGGTCCTCTTCGCCGCGCTTGCCGCCTACCAGGCGCTTGGCGGCAACTGGTGGGTTTTCGCGCTATTTCTGATGGCGCCAGACCTTTCGATGCTCGGCATGCTTGCCGGCGCACGCGCCGGTGCGCGGGTCTACAACATCGCCCACACCTACGCGCTGCCGGCGCTGCTCGCGGCAAACGGCTGGGCGCTTGGCAGTGACGTGGCCATCCAGATCGCCGTTATCTGGATGGCTCACATCGGCCTCGATCGTGCCGTAGGATACGGTCTCAAATATCCGCAGAGCTTCCACCGCACCCATCTCGGCGTCATGGGCAAGTCGAAAAGCCGGGAGACCGAACATGCCAACGCCGGCTAAGACCTCCGGAACCAAGCTTGTCGCCATCGCACGGGCGCTGATCGAGAAGAGCGGCGCCGATGCGCTGACGCTTGGCGCCGTGGCAAAAGCCGCCGGCGTCAAGACACCATCGCTCTACCGGCATTTCGCCGACCGGGCCGAACTCCTCAAGGCGGTCGAAATCGGGGTGGTCAACGATCTGGAGGCAGCGTTGCGCTCGGGAACAAAGGGGCGGACAGCCAAGGAGCGCCTGCGCGCCATAGCCCTCACCTATCGGCGTTTCGCCTTTGCCCACCCCAATGGCTACGCCCTGATCTTCCGCCACAAAGCGCTCGAGGACGCCGAGCTTGCCGAGGCCAGCCGCTTCGCCGTGCAACCGCTCTTCGAGAAGCTCAGCGAGGCGGGCGTGCCGGAAGAGCGGATCCTGCCGCTGGCGCGGACGCTGACGGCCTTCCTTCACGGCTTCGTCTCGATGGAAAGCGCCCGAGCCTTCCGCCTTGGCGGCGATGTCGATGACGCCTTCGAGACCGGTCTGTCGACGATCCTGTCGGGACTGTGATCCCGGCGTTCCGGACGCTGTCAGGATCCAGTATCAGGCGCGTGCCGCACGATGGTGAACCCCTCCTCCGGAGACGGGGGTACGAAGTGCTTCGATATCCGCCGGAACTGTTCTTCGGTCGCGGCGAAGGCGTGTTCGCCCGCCGCGTTGCGCGCCCGAAGCCTTGCCAGACAGACCTCATCGGGGACATCGAGAAGGTGAAGCTGATGGTTCGCTTCCGACTGATCAAGGATGCTCCGCATCCACGCACGCGTTTCGATGGTATTGGCCGGGAAATCCAGAACAACCGAGATGCCGGCATTGAGCAGAGCGGCAACATGCGGCCCCATGATCTGCCGCAGCTTTGCCGAGCATCTGACATAGTCGGCTATCGAGGTCATCTGGTCGGAATAGAGCGCGCCGAGCCAGTTGTCTTCGGCGATGACCACGGTCCCCTCCTGACTGCCGAGCCTTGCGGTCAGTGTCGATTTTCCGGATGCGATCTTGCCGCACAGCATGTGCAGAGTTGGTGGCGTCACGGGTATGAAAACAACCTTGTTTGGCAAACACACCAGATGCGAGCGGAGGCTCAAGCGCCTTGATCGAGCGTGGGCGCGGCTACGCCAGCCCGGCCAGCGCCGCACTTACCAGCATCAGCGCGGCGACCGGCAGTCCGATCCGCCGTTCGGGTTTCGAGGGTGTGGCGGCGTTGGCGACAGTGCTCAGCGCACACATGACGAGCGTGGCGAAATAGGTCCAGTCCGGCCAATCGAGAGAGACCACCCCTGCCCGGTCGAGCACCGCTGCAGCCATTGCCGCGGCGATGGCCGCCTGCACGAGACTGAGCAGGCGGATTGGTCGCGGCAAAGCGCCAGTCCAGCGCCCGCCCATGGTCAGATGCCCCCAGGGCGCACCGGCGGTCATGGCCAGCTGGAAACCGACGGTATAGAGCGCCGGCAGGACGAACAGCATGGCGGCAAATGCGGAATAGCCCGAAACGGTCACGGTGCCTCCGGATCGCAATGTACAAAACGACACCGTTCTCGCACGCCGAACGCGCGGCAACGGTGTCTGGTTCAGAATCGGTCTAGGCCTGCACCATAGTGGCCGAACCCAGGAAGATGAGCAAAGCCGAGACGACACAGGCGCCGGCACGAACGGTATTCCACAGTGTCCAGCGCGGCAAATAGGTTCCGGTCCAGTAAGTGCGGATGCCCTCGTCCGTCAGAGCCATTTTCGCCAGTTTTTCGTTCATCGGCACGTTGAAGGCGACGGTCACGCCGAAGCAGCCGAAGAGATAGACCAGGCCCGCCGCCGCGAACAGCATGCCGGCCGGCGAAGCGGAGCCGAAGACGGCAGCGCCGACAAGGACGAGCGAAACCGGGACGAGACCGAGAAAAAGGGTCATGAAGACCCAGCGCATCACTTCGCGGTTGATGACCTGCATGGCATCGATGCCGCCGACGTCGCCGGTCTTGCCGAGCGAACGCATGATGAAATCGGAAAATGCCAGGAAAACGCCGCCGACGAGCGCATAGGCGAGCGCGGCGAGTTGAAACAGAAGATAGAGCCACAAGGACATGGGACAGACTTTCATTTTTGGAATTCTTGGAGAAACGGGCGCCGACTGGCCGGCGCACCTTGCTGTGATCAGTGCATGATCGCGAGAAGGACAGTGATCTCGCACTGGCTGTCGGCCGACAGATCGGCAACAGGCAGCTCTGGTGCATGGTTGAGGAAACCGTCGGGTTGGCCGGCCGCGCGCGCGTTCGTATTGGACGTGAGCTGGCCTGAACCAGCATGGGCCGTTGCGGCAAGCCCCGGCGCGGCGATGGTGGCAGAAGTGGCGATTGTGGTCAGGACATTCACGTTTCAGACTCCCTTGTTGGCGGCGAGGATCAGGGAGGTACAAAAACGTGCCGTACCTGTATTGACCGCTTCGGCCAATGATTTGGCCGCTTCGGTCAAGTTTCGGGACCTCCACGGCGATACGACGCCGAGGCGGCGCCCATCCCGCGCTTGCAGGCACCGCCGCAGGCGCACTGTTCGGAAAATCCATCAGACAGGCATTTCGGCGATCGTTTGCCGTTCCTCGCGCAACCGCCGGTGACGATGGAGGAACGTCACCGGCGGCCGTGCTGCGTCCCGGCGGGAGGAGGCGACGAGGACGCCGGGGCGTCCGGCACACCCCACTTGGTGCGCCGGAGCCGAAGTTCAGGCGGCGCGGGCGCGCATGGCCGGGAAATCGATATCGGTATCGGCGACGTGGTTGATGTAGTTGGTGAAGATGTTCAACACCACATTGGCCACGGTTTCGACGATATCGGCTTCGGTCAGACCCGCCATGCGCGCTGCCGCGAGCGTCTCGTCGGTGACTTTGCCCTTCATCTCGGTAATCGCGATCGCCAGGCTGAGGATCGCCATGAGGTGCGGATCGTCCGATTTTCCGGCCAGGTGCATCTGGATCATTTCCGGAGAGACCTTCAGTCCGGACGAAATCGCGGCATGGGCGGAAGCGCAATAGTCACAGGAATTGGCGCCGGCGACCGCCAGCGAGATGGCCTCGCGGGTGCGGGCGTCGAAGCTGCCCTTGGACAGCGTTTCATTGAGGTCGAGCATGCCGGACAGCGCCTTGGGCTGGTTCGCGGCAACGCGATAAAGGTTCGGCACCATGCCGAGCTTGTTCCTGATGGCTCCAAACAGCGTCGTGGCCTCGGGGCCGGCTGCGTCGTCGGAGACCTGGGTCATACGTGCCATGGGATAGATCCTTTTGGTTTTTGGAAGGGTATGGACGAAACCATTCGGGTTTCGTGCGTCGGGCGTTGTCGGGCGCGCCTACTGCAGCGGGAGGACGCAGGTCTCGATCTTGCGGGTGCGCAAGGCTGCGTCGACATCCGTAGACTGCACCAGGGAAGTGCCGATGAGGGCGAGGTCGTCGGCGCGAATGATGGCGTTGGCTGAGGTGTCGTATTTGCCGAGAACCAGGACCGATGATGCGGCAAGGATGGCGGCGGCGCCGGCAGTGCTGGCGAGGATGGAAATGATGATCTTCATGTCGGTCGTCCTCTTGGTTGCGCTTCGTGCGAACAGGTTTCGGCTCGAGGCCCGGGAGACCGCCGGCGACGAAGGAGGCGTTCATCGCCGGCGGGTATGCTGCGTCCCGGCGGGGGCGGATGGGACGCGGAATCCCGGAAGCGTCTTGCGACTGCCTGGTGCGGTTTTGTCGCGTTGGCCGACGCTTCCGGGAAGGGGTGTGAGAGGGCGAACCAATCGGATCGCCTCTTGAGATTTACAGGCCGTTCACGTCCTCGACCGAACGGTGCTCCATGCCCGGCCAGTTGGCCTCGGCCTTGGCGATCGTGCCGGCCTTGTCCTTCATGTAGGCTTCGAAGACACCGGCGTTCAGGAACAGGTAGAGCTTGCCGTCGACGACGTCGGCGAAACGCGGCGAACCGTCGAGCTTGAGGCCCTTGGCGACGCCGAAGGCACAGAACCCACCGTACTGCGGAATGTAGGCTTCCGGATCGGCGGAGAACGTCTTCATGCTCTCGGCAGTCGCGAAGTAGTAGGCGACGTTGTCGTGCACGACGGTGAACTTGGCATAGCCGGGGGTGACGTCGAGGCCGGAGATCAGCGCAACGGTGTCGTTGCCGCGCAGGGCAACGCCCTGGCCGTCGACGGTGGTGCCGGTCGAGGTGTTGTACTCGTCGACCGCCAGGGCGGAGGAAGCGGAAAGCATGGTGCCGGCAAATGTGCAGATGGCGAGGATGGAAGTAATGGTCTTCATGTCAGTCGTCCTTCGTGTATGCGCCCGCAAGGGCGGCTGGTTGATGTCGCCGGGTCCTCCGGCGGGGTGATGTCCGGCCTGAGGCCGGGGTTTCCGGACCTGCGTGCCGCCTGGTCCTGTGCGGCGGCACGCAGCCGAAGGGGTGCTCGTCCCGAATCCGGGCCGAGTTTGTCTGGGCCGGCGACGGCGAGGCCGCCGCCGGGTGCGGTCTGGGGCAAGACCGCGGGGTTGCGGCTGGGAGAACCGCAGGGGAATTTCGGTGCCCGGGCTAGAGCCCGAGTTCGGTCAGTCCGGGGTGGTCGTCCGGCCGCCGGCCCTGTGGCCAACGGAACAGGCGCATCTCCTCGGTGATCCACATGTCGTTGATCGAAGCGTAGCGGAAGGCCATCAGCCCGTTGGGAGCGAATTCCCAGTTCTCGTTGCCATAGGCACGGAACCAGTTGCCTTCGTCGTCATGGGCTTCGTAGGCGAAACGGACGGCGATGCGGGCGTCGCTGAACGACCAGAGTTCCTTGATCAGCCTGTAATCCAGCTCGACCAGCCACTTGCGGGTGAGAAAGGCCTCGATCTCGGGACGGCCGTGGAAGAACTCGTCGCGGTTCCGCCAGGTGCTGTCCTCGGTATAGGCCTTCGCCACCTTTGCAGCATCGCGGCTGTTCCAGACGTCCTCGGCGGCGCGAACCTTGGCGCTAGCCGACACCAGATCGAATGGCGGGAGGAGTGGGCGGTTCATCGTGTTGCTCCGTAACTGGACTGATCTGTTCACTTCGATGCGCTGTTTATGAACAGAACAGTTCAGTTAGGCAAGAGGAAAAATCGGAAAAAATTCGGCGCGCCTGTGCAAAAAACTCTAACACGCTGATATTATTGATAATAAAAGTATGGACTTGCAGTTTTATCCGTGAAAGCGCATATACCGGTTGGTGCAGAAAAGGAGTTTTGATGCGTCCGAGTAAGCGAGATGAGCTCGTTCAGAAGGCCCTCACCATTTTCTATCGCGAAGGGTTCCACGCCGCAGGCATGGACATGCTGGCCGAAGAGACCGGCATTTCCAAAACCACGATGTTCAAGCATTTCAGGACCAAGGAAGAACTGATCCTTGCCGTCCTGAGACTGCGCGACGAAAACTTCCGCAACTGGCTGCTGCGACGCATGGCTCAGGCCGGGCCGCCGCGCGCGCAGTTGTTGGCCATGTTCGACGCGCTGGCCGAATGGTTCGGCGAACCCGGCTATCGGTCGTGCATGTTCATCAAGGCGTCTTCGGAATACCCGGACCCGATCCATCCGGTGCACGCGCTGTCCGCCGAGCACAAAAGACTGCTGTTCATCCAGGTGAGCGATCTGGCTGCAAAGGCCGGCGCCGACGATCCTGCCCTACTGGCGCGGCAATTGCTGCTGCTGAAGGAAGGGGCAATCGTCACGGCGCATCTCGGCCACGAAAAGAACCCGGCTGGCGACGCCAAGTCGGTCGCCACAATGCTGATCGACAGGGCGATTCCGGCTTGATCACCTCCCTTGCGGGCCAGCTGGCCTGATTCTGAGTTGACAGATCGGTACAGTTTCAGCAAGGATCGTTGCCAATAACGATATTGCGCTGGAGCGAACACTCATGACCGAAGATGTGGACAAGCTGCCGGACGGGCCGGCTGACAGCAAACTGACCCGCACCAAGCGCGCCTGGGCGCGTGCCGGGCAATTCCTGACCGGGCGGAGCGGCACTGATCGCCTGCCGCCTAGTCAGCATGTTGTCAGCAAGTGGCCGGTGCTCGATCTTGGACGACAGCCCGACATCGCCACGGACAGCTGGAAGCTGGCGGTGCACGGGCTGGTCGAAACGACCAAGACTTTCGACTGGCCGGGCTTCAAGGCGCTGGCCAGGGACGAACGGAAAACCGACATCCACTGCGTCACCAGTTGGTCTCTCTACGACAATCGCTGGCGCGGACTGTCGACGCAATCACTGGTGAACGACGTCAAGCCGAGCCCGGAAGCACGGGCGGTCATGGTGCATTGTTTTGATGGCTACTCCACCAATCTGACGCTTGAGGACTTCGCCGCGCCCGACTCGATGCTGGTGCATTCGTGGAACGGCGCGCCGCTCGAGCGCGCCCATGGCGGACCGGTGCGGCTGGTCGTGCCGCATCTCTATTTCTGGAAAAGCGCCAAATGGGTGTCGCGGATAGAATTCATCGCCGCCGACAGGCCCGGCTTCTGGGAGCAGAACGGCTATAACATGCATGGCGATCCCTGGAGCGAGCAACGCTACGCCCGTTAGCAGCCATCCTCCCTCGGGCACCGCATGGCGCCCCTTCCCGGTTTCCGCCTTCTCGACAGCGAAATCAGGAGGCGTGCATCGGCTCCGCCCGGCGGACGATGGCGCTGGTGTCGCTGGCGATGAGCCATTCCTCATTGGTGGCGATCACCGCCGCCATCGGCACCAGGGAAGAGCTGATGATGCCGCATCTGCCGCCGACCATGCGCTCGTTTTCCGCAGCGTCGAGCATCAGCCCGAGCGGGCCGAGACGGGCCATGGTCTTCGCCCTGACATAGGATGAATTCTCGCCGATGCCGCCGGTGAACACCACGGCGTCGAGGCGCGGCACGGCCATGGCCAGGGCACCGATATAGCGCGCCAGCCGATGGACGAAGACATCGAGCGCCAGCTGCGCGCCGGCATGGCCTTCGGCGGCGGCACTTTCGAGCGTCCGGCAGTCGTTGGACAGACCGGACAGGCCGAGCAGCCCGCTTCTGCGGTTGAGCATGGTGTCGAGCTCGTCGAGCGAATAGCCGACCTCGCGGGCGATGTGGAACAGGGCGCCGGCATCGATGTCGCCCGACCGCGTGCCCATCACCAGGCCCTCGAGCGGCGTCAGCCCCATTGTCGTATCGACGCTCTTGCCATCGTGTACGGCCGTCGCCGAAGCGCCGTTGCCGAGATGGGCGACGACGATGCCGTGATCTTCGGGATCGAGGTCGAGCTGCGCCACAGCCTCATTGGCGACGAAGCGATGGCTGGTGCCGTGAAAACCGTATCGGCGCACACCGGCCTTTTCGTAGAATTCGCTAGGTATTGCGTAGCGGTAGGCGCTCGGCGCCAGGCTCGAATGAAAGGCGGTGTCGAACACCAGTACGTGCGGTACATCGGGCAGCGTCTCGCGGGCGATGCGGATGCCGAGAATGTTCGCCGGATTGTGCAGCGGCGCCAGGTGTGAAATGGCCTCGAGGTCCTCAAGCACCGTGTCGCTGGCCAGCATCGAGCCGGTGAAGCGCTCGCCGCCGTGGGCGACGCGATGACCGACTGCGGCAACCGAACCGAGCAGCTCGCGCTGCCGCAATGTTGTCAACAGTGCCGCAAGCGCGGCGCGATGATCGCCCCCTTCGAGCCCCACCAAGGTCTTGTCGCTAGTCTGCCGGATCGACAGCCGGCTTTCCGGCTGGCCAAGGTTCTCGGCGACACCGGACAGGATCGGCGTGCGTTTCCCTTCCGCCAAGAGCGCGAACTTGAGCGAAGACGAACCGCAATTGATCACCAGGATCAGGGAATTGTTGTGCATGTCATCATCCGTTTGCGGCGGTTGGGAACGCCACCGCCGACACTGAGGAAATGGAAAGAAATGGCCCCCGGGATCGGCCCGTGGCGCCTTTCGGCTCAACGAACGCCATGGCGACGGCGAGGTCCGTCTCGTAGGAGATCGAAACCTCGATCCGCTCGATGCCCTGCCCGAGACGGGTCGCCGCGGCGGAGCCGATGAGTCGGGCGGTGGGCCGTCCGGCGGCGTCGCGGCCGATCTCGATTTGCGGGAAATCGAGGCCGTCGGGCCAATCCTCGAGACCGAGCGCCTTGAACACCGCTTCCTTGGCGGCAAAAGCCGAAGACAGGAACCGCACCGGATCGCCTGTCAGGGCGCGGGTCCGCTCCGCCGGCGTGAACACGCGGCGCAGGAAGGCCGTGCCGGTGCGATCGAGAATGGCGCGCATCCTGCTCAATTCGACAACATCGATTCCGATCATGGCGTTCTCCTTTCGCGAGCGACAGTCCCTAGTCGCTACAGCGGGCGGCAACCATCAGCGCCGCGCCGACGACATCCTCGACCATGGCGCCACGCGACAGGTCGCTGACCGGCTTGGCGAAGCCCTGCAGCACAGGGCCGTGGCTGGCTGCACCAGCAAGGCGCTGCACGAGCTTCGAGCCGATATTGGCGCTGTCGAGATCGGGGAAGATGAGGATACTGGCGCGACCGGCGACGGAACCGAGATCGTCCATCTTGCGTTTGGCGACAGACTCGACCAGCGCGGTGTCAGCCTGCATCTCGCCGTCGATGGCGATGTCGGGTGCCATTGCCTTGGCGCGTTCGGTCGCTTCGACGACCTTGGCGACGCGTGGATGATCAGCGCTGCCCTTGGTCGAGAACGACAACAGCGCGACACGCGGCTCCCAACCGAGGATCGCCCTGGCGCTTTCGGCCGTGACCACGGCCAGCGCCGCCAGCGCCTCGGCGTCGGGATCGGGATTGACGGCCGGATCGGCGAAGATCAGCGCGCCATCCTCGCCACCGGCATAGCCGGGGATTTCCATGAGGAAAAAGCTTGAGGGCGCCGTCACGCCCGGCATCAGGCCGATCACCATCTCGGCGATCATCAGCACTTCTTCGGTCGGGTGGGCCAGACCGGCGACCATGCCGTCGGCATCGCCAGCGGCGACCATGGCGGCGGCAAAGCCGAGCGGCGGCCCGACGATTCGCCGGGCTGCTCCGGCCGGCATGTCCCGCGCCGTTGCGAAGGCCTCGGCATAGGCATCGGCGCGGTCGGACGTCTTGGGATCGACAACCAATATGCCGAGCCTTTTGATGACATCGTCCTCGGTGGCGCCGATCAGGATCGGTTTTGCCAGGCCCTGTTCGGCAAGCGCTATGACGGCGTCGCGGATGACCGGCTCATTGCCTTCGGGAAAGACGATGGTGCGAACGGCGCGGCGCGCCCTGTTCATGAGAGCGTTCAGGGAGTCCATGGGACCACTCCTTGAGAAATCGGGCCGCCGGACCGGCGTGGCCGGCGGATTCTGTTCAACCGGGCGGAGAAAGAGCCCAGGAGGGCCCTTTCCCCTTCCCCGGCAATCAGGCTTTTGATTCGACCAGGGCGATGACTTCGCCCACGGTCTTGGGTTTGCGGATTTCGAAATTGCCGAGATTGACGCCGAGCTGGTCCTCGATCAGGGCAGCGATTTCCACACGGCCAACCGATTTCACGCCCAGTTCCTCGGCAATGCGCGTTTCCGGCGTGATCTCGGAGGGATCGCGCTTGGCAACCTTGGCGATGATCGTCATGAGACTTGTTGCGGTATCAGCCATGGTGAACTCCTTACGCGGGCTTGAAGGCAAGGATCGACAGGCCTTCGACCTCGATGATATCGGCCACGACGGGCATGGGACCGGCTTCGAAGATCTTCTGAAGATTGGCCGGATCGATATCGACACCGGTGATGATGCCTTCGACGAAGACACCTTCCTCGAGCTTGACATGGCCATAGGCATAAGGCGCCAGGTCATTGAAGAGCGGGTTCGGCGGCGGCGCCATCGAGTGCGAGACGAACAGAGCCTCGCCACGACCGGACAATTCGACCGGAGTTTTAGGCGAACCGTCGCCGCTCGGGCCGACGGCTGAAGGCGGGAAGGTGATTTCACCGGTCTTTTCGCTCTTGAGCCCGACCAGTTTTCCCTGCTTGAGGTTGTCGTAGTAGGACTTGATCATTGAGTCGGGCATTTTAGTTGTCTCCCTGCAGCACGAGCACGGTGCTGATCAGCGCGTAGCCATGGGTGTGAACCACGGCGGTGTGCGGCGGCTTGGCGATCTGCCGCGGCCCGGCCTGACCCCGCATCTGCTTGACGGCCTCGTAGGTGTCGGAGCCGGCACTGGCAGCCCAGGCGTGACCGAAGGCATGGCGTCCGCCGTGCGTCGACATCGGACGGTCGCCGTCGAAACGGAGCCGGCCTTCGCGGGCATATTCGAGTGACTTGCCCTTCGGGATGTAGCCCGAGGCTTCCGCCGAACACACGCTCATGATGTGGGTGCAGTCATGGGTGTGCAGATACTCGATCTCTTCGGTCTTGATGCCGGACATCGCGTAGGCATTGGCGAATGCGACATTGTCGATCGGCAGATCGGTCGGATCGTCGCCGACCCAGGGCAGGTCCATGGCCGAGATGCCGAAGCCCTTGACCTCGATGGGCGCGGATGCGTCGGCATTGGCTTCCTTGGCACGACCGATCACCATGGCGGAGGCACCGTCGGCAGGGGTGACGACGCTGTAGAGCCGGCTCGGCCAGGCCACGTGCGGGTTGTAGCGCGAGGTCCAGAAGTCCCACATGTCGTTGAACCCGAGCGCCTTAGCCTCGTCGTCCAGCGTCTGCTGACGGATCGCCTTGGGGTTCATCGAACCGTGCAGGCGCCGCGTGCGGCAGAGTTCGAGCATGCCGCGATCGTAGTCCTCGATCGACACGCCGTATTTGCGGCAATAGCCCTCGGCGAAGAAGGCGTTGCCGACCGGGAAGATGTCGTAGCCCTGCGGAACCGAGTATGCCTGGTTGACGCACTGGTCGGTCCACAGCCACATCTGCTCCGAGGGGATAGTATCGCGCTCGTAGGGGCTGAATTCCTTGGGTTTGCTCTGGGTGGCTTCGAGGCCAACCACGAGGACGCGGTCGAAGGCACCGGACGCAACGCTCATCGAGGCCAGGGAGGCCGCGACATTGGTGGTCGAGCAGGCGGCGTCGATATGGACGCCCGCCTTGAGAGTGGTACCGAGCCAATTGGCAAGCTGGCTGTAGGTGGCCGGCAGCTGGCTCATTTGCATGGTGACGTTGCCGATATAGACAGCATCGACGTCCGCAGCGGTCAGTCCGGCGTCGTCGAGTGCTTCCTTGGCTGCCTTGGCGGCCATTTCCTGCAGCGTCAGCCCTTTGATTTCGGGCGTTTCAAGCAGGTTTCCGAAGCGCGTACAGCCGACCCCCAGGATATGGACGGGTTCATTGAATCGCTTTGACACTTGTGTCTCCTTTCGAGCCGATCCGGAGGCGTTTCGGAACGTCGCATTGATCGCCTTCCGGCCCCGGCCTAAAACGGACACTAGGAACGAGGGCTGCGCGCTTCTTGTCCCGGAGCGAAAGAAGGTTTGTTGTAGAGTGCAAGAACAGGTCACGGCTGCGAGAAACCGCAGCAAGCTCCCGCTCAACAGCTGGAGCGTCGCGGAGGCGAAACCGGAAGCTCGCTTTGAAAGTTGGCAGGAGGCTCTATACGCGTCGCACTATACGTGTCGGCTCGACAACCGGACGCCCGCGGATTTCAGGGCCGCCATCACGGCGACGGCCGTTGACGATCTGCGGATCGTCAAATGTGCGTGCGACCCGTGCAGCGGCGGGCGCGGCGGCTACGAGATCGGCGCGGAAAAGGAAGCCTTCTTCGGTCTTTTGCTTGTCGAGGATGGCTGCAACACGCTCGTTGTCGATGGCAAAACGCTGTCCGTCGAAGCCGGCATGGGGCTGTTGTGGGATTCCACGGCGCATATCCAGTTCGATCTGCCCGCGCCTTTGCGCAAACACACGGTTTTCGTGGGCCATGCACGCCTGCTTCGCGCCATGCCGAATGCCCTGGATCGGCTCGGCGTGCCCTTTGACTGGCGCCACGGCGTAGGCGCCGTCGCCTGTGCTCATATCCGCACACTCCTGGGTGAAGCCAGCCATATCGACGCCGAGCGCGGGCCGGCGGCCGCCGAGATGATGCTGCACCTCATATCCGCGGCGCTCGACCAGCCTGACGACATACCCATCACCTCGACCCAGGCCCAGTTGCTCGCGCGGATCGACGCCTATGTGGCTGCCAATCTCGAGGATAGTGATCTGGGGCCGAAATCCATCGCCGCGGCGCTCGGCATTTCGGTCCGTTCGCTTCACCTCTTGTTTTCACGGCGGGGTACGACGGTGTCGCGGCGCATTCTCGAACGCCGGCTCGAACGCTGCCGCAGCGATCTCGTCGCCAAACCGCATACCAGCATCACCGAAATCGCGTTCCGCTGGGGCTTCAACGACGCGGCCCATTTTGCCCGCGCCTTCCGCCAGCGGTACGGCGAGACCGCCAGCGCCTATCGCGGCCGCTTCAGCCGCGCATCCGCCAGCGTCGATACCTGGAACAAATAGCGCAGCACGCAGCTTGACCCGAAGGCAAGCGCGACGGCCTTGGCTACCGGCTCAGGTTCATCAGTCCAGGATGAACCGGTATCGCCCCAAGCCACGTCGTGATCGGCCATGCGCTCGAGCGCCTTGACCAGGACCAAGTGATCCCAGCCCGAGCCGCCATGGGCGGCGCAGGCGTTGCACAGCTCCTGCGCCGTCGCCGTGTTCGGAAGGCCCATGTTCATCGCCCGCACGCTGGAAAGCGCCAGGTTGAGGCTCTTCTGGTGCAATTCGATCCGGATGCGAGGATCGAAGGTCCTGTCGATCGCCGCCTTGCCGGCACTCAACCCTTCGGCGACACCGTCATCGCCGAACAGAACCGCCTCAACATGGGGCGTGTCGGGCACCATGATGATGATCTCGCTGGCTTCGGCAGCTTCCCTGGAACTCGCAACAGTCTTGGCGCCCTTCCCGGTCAGCGACTTCGCCACCCCGGTCACGTCATAGGCCAGAACCTCGTGGCCGCCATTCTCGACCCAGATGGCAGCGGAATAGGTGTCGCACGTGCCTTCGGGGGCCTTGGACCATATGGCCAGCGCCGCCGCCATGTCGGAAATGGCGCCGCCGACACCATGGGCAGCGATAATGCAATCGGCATCGACGGCACGGACCGTTTCGATCCTGAACTGCATCTGGGGATAGTGGTGATCGCGCTTGAACTGGATCCAGACGAGATTCTCCGGATAGGGCACTGTCACGACCGGCGGCTCGATGTCGTCCCATTCGGCACAGGAGACCGGTATCAGGTCTTTGCCGGAGTATCGAGATCGCCTTGTTTGTCCCGAAGCCATTCGCGGAACTTCGCCTTGGTCCAATCGAATAGTCGACTACCGGCGAGTAGTTGCACTCGTTCCAGACATCGCAGCCCCATTCAACCGGACCAGCCCCGCTGGCACTTCTGGAGGAAGCCGGCTGACGGCGCTGCTGCGCCACAAGCGGGAACGTCACCGAATGAGACAATACCCGTCAAGATGCCAGTCTGTGCACGTTAGGCAGGCAGCCATGACCGGTAGAGTGGATGCGTTTGCGTCACCGGCAGCTGCGCTGGCTGTCCGGTCCTTATCGAGTGATAGGCTGCTGTCACCAGCTCCAACGATTGGCGGGCATCCTCAAGCGTCACCGGCGGGTCGCGATCCCCTGTGATCGCCGCATGAAACAGCTCGAACTGGCGGGCATAGCCTTCCTGCCGGACAGGTACCTCGGCCAGGGCGGCATCGATCCGCTCCTGCAGCGCCGGCTCGTCGGCAACAAAGCGCCAGGGATCGGATGACGGCGTATAGGCGCCATGCGAGCTTTCGGCCGTAAGGTTCTCGAAACAGAAGCGCAGACGCGACAGCTGTTCGCGCGAGCCCATTGTCACCGACAGGCTGGCCAGGGAGCCGTTTTGCATCTTTACCGAGAGGGAGGCCGTGTCCTCGACCTCGATGGAATTGACCAGCGTCGTCCCATAGGCGAACACCTCGGCGCACGGACCGTGGATGTAGTTGAGCATGTCGTGTGCGTGGATGGCATGGCTCACCAGGCTGCCGCCGAGTTCGCTCGCCCATTTGCCGCGCCAGTCGACGGAGTAGTAGTCTGGAGGCCGGAACCAATGCGTTTCGATGGTGGTCATATAGGGCTTGCCGGCGATGCCGCTCTGCACCAGGTGCCTGAGCTTTTGCAGGCCCATGCCGAAGCGATACTGAAGGATCGGCATGAACTTGCCCGAGGCTTTCGCCGCGATCCCGGACATCATGTCGACTTCAGCCACAGATCCGAACAACGGCTTCTCGCAGATGACGTGCTTGCCGGCCTCAAGGCCCTTGCGCGTCAGGTCGAAATGGCTGGTGGGCGGGGTGCAGATGTCGATGACGTCGATGTCGTCGCGCGCGAACAGTGTCTCGACATCCATCGTGTATTCGGGAACGCCGAACTGGTCGGCCACGGCGCGGCCCCGCTCCTCGTCGAGCGAGCACAGTACCCGGACCTCATAAAGATCGGCATTGGTGGCAAAGCCCTGTTCGAGATGGATACTGGCAATGCCCGAACCGACCACGCCGACACGCAGCTTTTGCGTCATTTTGCCCGTTCCCCCTGTCGGTCCATTGGCGTTCCTCGCCGTCAGCGCGGTGTGATGCGCGTGGCCATCCGCTGCGCTTCGAGCGACAGCCGGCAAACCTCATAGACATGCGCCTGTGTCATCGCCGTTTCGGTGCGGTTGCGGACATCGGCCACGAACTGGTCGAAGTAGACGAGCGGCACATCGCTGCAATCCATATGGCTGACGCCATTGCCATCGACGAGGAACAGGTGGTTGTCCCCTGCCCGTCCGGCGATATCGACATATTTGCGCAACTCGATATAGCCCTTTGTTCCCAGGATGGTCAGCCGGCCATCGCCCCATGACGGCAGCCCGTCCGGCGTCAGCCAGTCGACACGGATATAGCCCGCCGCCTTGTCGCTCCTCAGGAGAACCTCGCCGAAATCCTCGAAGCCCGGTTTGTCCGGCATGGTGAAATTGCCGATGGTGCTGGCGGCCACATCCGCCGTTGCCGAGCCGGTGTAGAAGAGGAACTGGTCGATCTGATGCGAGGCAATATCGACGATGATGCCGCCGAAGCGCTCGGGGTCGTAGTACCAGTCCGGCCGCGTCGGAAGCGACTTGCGGTGCGGGCCGAGCCCAACCGTCTGGACCACCGTGCCAATGGCGCCTTCGGCAATCAGCTGTCCGGCCCTGACTGCCGCGGGAACGCTGTGGCGCTCGGAAAAGCACACCGAGAAGATCCGTCCCGTTTCGGCGACTGTTTGCCTGACCGCATCGAGCTGGGCAAAAGTCGTCACGCCCGGCTTGTCGACCATGACGTCCTTGCCGGCCCGCATGGCGCGGATGGCGAGGTCGGCCCGATCCGCCGGCACTGCCGAGATGCAGATGATGTCTATGCTGTCGTCGGCGAAAATGTCGTCGCGGTTGCGTATCGGCACTTCAGGGAATTGCTCGCGAAAGGCATCGGCCAGCGCCGGCACGCTGGTCTTGTCGCAATAGCCGGCGAATTCGGCTCCTGCCGGCATCAATCCTTCGACATGCTGAAAGGCATGGCCGTGGTCGAGACCGACAACGGCAAAGCGCAGACTCCTGGCTGTGGTCATTTTTCTCTCCGGGAGAGAGTCAGCTCATCTCGTTGACTTATGGAAACAGCGAAATGCGCTAACCTTTTGTTTTGTTATTCTTTCGAACCACAGGGTCGGTTGTCGCCCCTGCGGAAAACACTCTAGTCCACGATCTCGACGCGTCTTTCGGCGGCATCGAAGAAATGCATGTCGGTGCGGTTGAAGCCGATGGTCACTTCCTGGCCCGGCTCGTATTCCTCTTCGTTCTCGCCATCCCCGTGCAACAGCAGCGACTGGCCCGAACCGGTCTGGAAATGCACCAGCATCTCGCTGCCGAGGTACTCGACGAGCTGGATGGTGCCGGTGGTGCGGAAATCGCCGGCGTCGACCTTCATCGCCTCGGGACGGACACAGACCGTGATCTCCGTGTCGCTGGTGCCCAACGATTTGAGCTCGGTGGTGCCGAAATCCTTGAACGACAGCCGTGCGCCGGTGCCCGACTGGCTCAGCCCGGCCGGCAGCATGTTGATCTTGGGCGAGCCGATGAAACCGGCGACGAAGAGATTGGCCGGCCGCTTGTAGAGTTCCTGCGGCCGCCCGACCTGCTCGATGACGCCGTCGCGCAGCACGACGATGCGGCTGGCCAGGGTCATGGCCTCGACCTGGTCGTGGGTGACATAGATCATCGTCGTACTCAGGCGCTTGTAGAGCGAGGCCAGCTCGACACGCATCTGCACGCGCAGTTCGGCGTCGAGGTTGGACAGCGGTTCGTCGAACAGGAAAAGCTGCGGTTCCCGGACAATGCAGCGGCCGATGGCGACGCGCTGCTTCTGCCCGCCCGACAGCTGGCGCGGCTTGCGATCGAGCAGTTCCTCGATCTGAAGGACACGCGCTGCATCGAGCACCCGGCTTTCGATATCGGCCTTGCTCATCTTCTGGTTCTGCAAGCCGAAGGCGAGGTTCTTCTTGACCGACATATGCGGGTAAAGCGCATAGGACTGGAACACCATACTGAGCTCGCGCTTGGACGGCGCCAGATCGTTGACGATCTTGTCGCCGATGGCGATCGTGCCCTCCGTGATCTCCTCCAGACCGGCGATCATGCGCAAAAGCGTCGATTTTCCGCAGCCGGACGGACCGACCAGCACAAGGAACTCACCGTCGACGACGTCGAGATTCAGCCCTCTGATCACCTCGACGGCACCGTAGCTCTTGCCGACATTGCGAAGCGTCAAACCAGCCATTGATACGATCCTATTTCATGCCCGACGTGGCGATGCCGCGCACGATCAGTTTCTGGAAGAGAACAAAGAACAGCACCACCGGCACCAGCGACAGCACTGACATGGCGAACATCTGGCCATAGGCGGATGTGCCGTCCGAGGCGAGGAACAGCCTCAGGGCCAGCGGCACCGTGTAGGCCTTGATGTCGTTCAGATAGATCAGGGGCGGCAGGAAATCCTCCCACACCCAGATGAACGAGAAGATCGCCGCCGTGGCCATGGCCGGCAGCGACAGCGGCAGGATGATGAGCCAGTAGATCTTGTAGACCGAATAGCCGTCGATCATCGCCGCCTCGTCGAGTTCGCGCGGCAGCTGCCGGAAGAACTGCACCATCAGGAAGATGAAGAAGGCGTCGTAGGCGAGGAAACGCGGCACGATCAGCGGCAGATAGGTGTCGACCCAGCCGAGGTTGAGGAACAGCACATATTGCGGGATGAGCACCACGTGATACGGGATCATGAGGGTCATCATCATCAGTGCGAAGAAGAAATTGCGCCCGGTGAACTGCAGCCGCGCAAAGGCATAGGCCGCGAAAGAACAGCTGAGCAGATTGCCGATCACACTCAGCACCGTGACGATCAGCGAGTTGGTGAAAAAGGTGGTGAACGAGATCGGCAGCCCTTCCCAGCCCTCGGTGTAGTTCTGCCACTTGATCTCGGACGGCCACAGGTTGAGCGTCGAGAAGATCTCGTTCTCCGGCTTGAACGACGCCGAGGTCAGCCAGAGCAGCGGGTAGATCATGATCAGCGAGAAGAAGATCAGGAACACATGCTTCAACAGCCGCATGGAGCGCGCCCGTTTCTCGCGGGCAACCCGAAGCTGATGCGCGACCGCAGCAGCCTCTTCCATTTCGCGGGTGAGTTCGGGACTAGTCGCGTTCATTTTCGTAGTGCACCCAGTATTTCGAGGTCAGGAACGCCAGAGCGGTGAAGAACGCGATGATGACCAGCAGCACCCAGGCAAGGGCCGAGGCGTAGCCCATGCGGAAGAATTTGAAGGCTTCGTTGAACAGAAACATCGTGTAGACCAGCAGACTGTCCGAGGGTGCGCCGTTGCCGTTGGAAATGATGAAGGCCGGCGAGAATATCTTGAAGGAATCGATGGTCTGCAGGACCAGATTGAAGAAGATAACCGGCGCCAGCAGCGGCAGCGTGATGCGGGTGAACTGGCGCCATTTCGGTGTGCCGTCGATCTCGGCCGCCTCGTAGAGATCGCGCGGGATGCCCCTCAAGCCGGCCAGGAAGATCAGCATCGGCGCGCCGAACTGCCAGATGGCGAGAACCACGAGCGTGTAAAGCGAGGTGTTGGGATCGGTGATCCAGCTCGGGCCGGTGAAACCGATTGTCGCCAGCACCTTGTTGACCACGCCGTCGGCAAGGAAAAGCTGGCGCCACAGGATGGCGATGGCGATCGAGGCGCCGAGCAGCGACGGCAGATAGAAGATCGCCCGGTAGAAACTGATGGTCCTAAGGCCCTTGTCGAGCAGCATGGCGACGGCGAGCGCCATGATCAGGCGCGCCGGCACCGCCATGGCGACATAGGAAAAGGTCACCTCCAGCGATTTCCAGAAACGGCGGTCGCGGCCGAACATGTAGGCATAGTTGTCCAGGCCGACGAAGCGCGGATCGGCAACCATGTCGTAGCGGTTGAACGACAGGTACAGCGACGCAAGGATCGGGCCGAGCGCCAGGCAGAAAAAGCCGATGAACCAGGGCGTCAGAAAAACGTAGCCCGGCGTGTTGCGCTGGAAGAAACGCCTCATATGTCTCCGGCTCCCAGTGGGCCCGCCCCGTTGCCGGGGCGGAGCCGATGATCGGAAAGGGA
The DNA here is from genome assembly GCA_963675235.2 of Devosiaceae bacterium. Taxonomy (GTDB): domain Bacteria; phylum Pseudomonadota; class Alphaproteobacteria; order Rhizobiales; family Devosiaceae; genus JAHJQZ01. Next base: position 337,721 of record CAXXFU010000005.1, read on the forward strand.
ACGCCTATTTGGCGCGTTCGAGGATATCGCCCGCGGTCTGCACGAACTCTTCGGCTGCGCCGGCAACATCCCTGCTGCCCAGAACCACGTCGGTGCCGATGCGCATATAGGCGTCGCGGACCTCGTTGTGGCCCTTGGGCGAGGGCAGCGGCAGCGCCCCGACCTTGTCCTGGATGGCGCCGAAATAGGCGACCGAGACCTTCTCGGGCGGGGTGAAGTTGGGCGCCAGCGCCGCACGCACGTTCGGATTGGCCGGAATGCCGCGTTCGAGTCCGAGAATGGCGGTGGCCTCGGGGTCGTTGACCCAGTCGCTCATGTACATGATTGCGGCTTCGACGTCCTTGGCATCGCGGGTCAGCGACATGAACATCGAGGGTTTGATGAACTGGCCGGGCTCGCCATCCGCCTTGTGCGGAACCATGCCGGCTGCGACCGGATCCTTCATCAGGGCCTGCAGGCCGACGATCTGGTTGGACCAGAACATCGACATGGCCGTCTCGCCCATGATCATGCCACCCTCGGCGAACGGGGCATCGAGAATGACGGTCTTGTCCTTGGAGCGGACGAGATCGGCTGCGCGCAGCTCGGCCCAGTAGTTCCAGTAGCTGGACACGTCCTCGAAAGTGAGGCCGAGGGTGCCGTCTTCGTTGTAGAAACCGTGTCCGTTCTGGCGGGCCCAGACTTCCTGGCACTCGGTGACCAGAGACAGGTCGTCCGAACCCTTGACGTCGGTCTTGGAGGTGATCGCCTCGCAGACGTCGGCGTATTCGTCCCAGGTCCAAAGGATCGGGTCGGCCGTGATGCCGGCTTCCTCGAGCAGACGTGCATTGAGCGGCATGACCTGGCTGTTCGAGCCGATATTGAGGGCATAGAGCTTGCCGTCGACATAGCCGCCCGAGAGCGGACCCTTGTCGAAATTGGAAAGATCGAGCCCGTTGCCGATGTGCTCGTCAAGCGTCTTGAGCGCGCCGCGACGGGCATATTCGAACAGCAGCGAGTAGTCCATCTGCACCAGATCGGCCATGTTGCGGCCGGCGGTCTGGGTCGCCATCTTGGTCCAGTAGTCGCCCCAGCCCACGGTCTCGCCGGAAACGGCGATTTCGGGATGGTGCTTCTGGAAGACGTCGATCACGGCAAACGTGCGCTTGTCACGTTCGGGGTTGCCCCACCAGAAGTGGCGGATGGAGCGATCCTGGGCGATCGCGGGCAGTGTCGGCAGCGCAGTTGCAGCTGCGGCAGCGCCCATGCCGGCCAGAACCGTACGGCGTGAAAACTTGGACATGTTATTCCTCCTCCTTGGCATAAACATTCAAGTCGTCGTCGTTGTGTGAGCCTTCCGCACCTGCCAATCTTCCGTCAGTAATAGGTGCGCAAAAGTTCGCTCAGGCAGAGCACGGCCATCGACTGCCCATAGGGCATCGAGGTACGCCGGATCTGCTTGTAGAAGTCGAGGTCGTGCCCCATCGGCGTGCCGGTCGACACCTGCTGGAGCTCGCCGTCGTCATTGATGTTCGCCACCACGCCTTTCATGGCCCTGGTCGCGACGTCGGCGTAATCGCCGCCGAGGTAATGCTTGCGCGCCGCCTTCATCAGCCCGTAGGCGAAACCGGCGGTGGCCGAGGCTTCGAGATAGCTCGAGGGGTCGTCGATCAGCGTGTGCCAGAGCCCGGTTTCGTCCTGATGCGCCTTGAGCGCGGCGGCCTGGCGGTCGAGCACAGAAATCAGCTGGCGCCGCACCGGATCCTCCGGTTCAAGCCCGGCCATTTCGATGAACTCGGGAATGGCGATGGTCACCCAGGAATTGCCCCGCGCCCACAGCGCCCGGGCGAAATTATGCTTGCCGTCGAATGTCCAGCCGTGGAACCACAGGCCCGAATGCGTGTCCATGAGATACTGGGCGTGCAGCAGGAACTGGTATTTGGCTTCAGCGATATAGTGCGGACGATCGAGCACCAGGCCGATCTTGGTCAGGGCCAGGACGCTCATCATCAATGTGTCGTCCCAGAGCTGCTCCTCGTTGACCGAGTTGAAGACGATGTGCTGCAGTCCGCCCTGCTCGGTACGCGGCATCTCGTGCATCACCCATTCGGCCCAGGCGTCGAGATGGGGTTCGAACACCGGGTTGCCGAAGCGCTCGCAAAGGAAGGCCAGCGTCAGCATCGGCGCGACGGTGTTGACGTTCTTGGTCGGCGGGCCTTCCTCGAACCGCGCCGCGAACCAGTCCTCGATCACCTTGAGCGTCTCGGCGTCCCCGGTCATTTCCCAGTATTTGTAGAGCCCGTAGAGCCCGACGCCCTGGGTCCATTCCCAGTAGTTCCAGCTCTTTCCGTCAACAACGCGCCCGTCGCCGAGCGGCAGCAAAAACTCGCCCGTTTCGTCGCGTATCGAAACGAGATTGCGCCGCAGCCGCGCGACGAGCGCGTGCACGTCGCCGGCTGCGATGAACCGTTCTTTTTGCCTGAGCAAAGGATGCAGCGCCAATCGTCCCTCCCCGAACGCGCCGATTATCTGCGATTTCGGAACGCGGTTTCATTTTTTAGGAAATCACAGCTCAAAAGCAAGATCAATCGTTTTGACCCCAATTGCATCAAATTCCCTTTTTTGTCGCGATTTCAGGTGGTTGGTTGTCGACAATGACGTGGCTTGACATTAGGCAAGCACAATTTCAAAATCTGGTTTCGAAAAAAACAGAACGAAAATATGGCTGTAGCGCACAACAAAACCGAGAATGTCGCCGCCGCCCTCAAGGTCTTCGGCATCCTGGAAGCGCTTGTCGAAACCAAGCAGGCGAGCCTTGGCGACATTGCCCAGCGCGCCATGACCTCCAAGGCCACGGCCCACCGCATCCTGCACACCATGGTCGATCTCGGCTATGTCGCGCAGGACCCGGACACCGAACGCTATTTCGTTACTCTCAGCCTGTTCTCACTGGCGGCGCGGTCGCTGTCGGGCCAGTCCGACCTGTTGCGCGTCGCCGACCAGGCCATGGGCAAGCTATCGCGCGCCACCGGCGAGTCGATCAATCTCGGCGTTCTGGACCGGCGCGAGCAGTTGGTCACCTATATCCACAAATACGATTCGATCCACAACCTGTCGCTGACATCGACATTGGGCCTGCGCAATCCTCTGCACTCGACATCGCTCGGCAAGGCGCTGCTGGCCTGGCGCGACGAAGACGAGATCCGCCATCGCCTGTCCGCCTTGAAGATGGAAAAAATCGCGCCCAACACCATCACCGATGCCAATGTGCTGTTTGACCAGCTCATGCAAATCCGTGCGCGCGGCTATGCCGAGGAAAACGAGGAGAGCGAAGCCGGGGTGCGTTGCATGGCGGCGCCGGTCCTCGATCACTTGGGAAAATCGGTCGCCGCCATCTCGATCTCGTTCCCGCTGTTCCGCTTCGACGAGGCCCGCAAGCCGGAATATGTCAGCCTGCTGCTGAGCGCCGGCGCCGAGGCCTCGACGGCGCTCGGCTATCTCGAGGACTACCCGGCGCCCGTGCCGTTCGTCAGCACATAGACACCCTGCCCGCCACCGCGGCCCGCGCCTTCTGTCCTGCTTGCGGCTGAAGGTCGGTGCCATCATGGACCGCCCCCTGGCGCGGATAGGGAATGCAAAACGGCCGGCCGTGAACGGGATCGGTGGTGATGCGGCTGTCGACGCCGAACACGTCGGCGAGAGTTTTTTCGGTCAGCACCTGTTCCGGCGTGCCGTCGGCATAGATCGTGCCTTGCTTGAACACGATCAGCCTGTCGGCATAGCGCGCCGCGAGATTGAGATCGTGCAGCACGACGATGGCGGTCTTGCCGTGCTCGGTCTTGAGCCGGGCGATCAGTTCCAGCGCCTCGATCTGGTGGGTCAGGTCGAGATGGTTGGTCGGCTCGTCGAGCATGGCATAGGGCGTGTCCTGGGCCAGGACCATAGCGAAAAACACGCTCTGGCGCTGGCCGCCCGACAGTTCGGCAACCTGTCGATGCCGCAAATGACCGATGCCGGCGATGTCGATGGCGTGGTCGATGCGCTCCACATCCCGCTCAGATTTCAGCCCGAGCAGCGACTGGTGCGGCGCCCGCCCGTAGCCGACAAGCTGTTCGACGCTGACGGCGATCGGCACGGCCGGGCTCTGGGGCAGATAGGCAATGGTTCGGGCGACCTGCTTGGAGGGACTCGTGAGGATATCGAGCCCGTCGATCGTTGCCGTGCCGGCGCGCGGTTTCAGCAAGCGCCCGATGGTCTTGAGCAGAGTCGATTTCCCGCAGCCATTGGGTCCGATCAGAACGGTGATGCCGCCGGTCTCGATCTCGAGATCGATGTTGGCGAGAACGTCGGGGTTCTTGCCGTAGCCGGCGGTGATTCCGGACAGGAGGATACTCATGTCTCCCGCTCCGCAGCTGTCGTGATCATGACGTAGACGAAGAACGGCGCGCCGATCAGCGCGGCGAGGATTCCGGCCGACACCTCGATCGGCGGGGCGATGGCGCGGCCGAGACCGTCGGCGAGCAGGACGAGCAGCATGCCGACCAGCATGGCCAGCGGCATGAGCAGGCGATGCGATCCGCCGATCAGGTGCCGGGCAATATGCGGTGCCATCAGCCCGATGAAGCCCATGACGCCAACGACCGCCACCGAAATACTGGCGAGCAGCGCCGCCAGGGAGAGCAGCATCATGCGTTCGCGCGGCACGCTGATGCCGAGCCCGGTCGCCGTTTCGGCGCCGAGGCCGATGAGGTCGAGCCTGTGAGCAAGCAGCAGGGCAAGGCCCGCCAGCGCGGTGAGCGGCAACAGGGCGATCTCGACATGGGTCCAGGTGCGCCCCCATAGCGACCCGGTCAGCCAGATCAGCGGCGCCGAACGTTCGGCGTCCGACGAGGTGATCAGCAGATAATCGACGCCCGCTTCGCAGACGAAACCGACAGCGACGCCGATCAGCGCCAGATGGGCGGCCGAAATGGCCCGCGTCCGCGCGGTGACGATGACGACGCCCGCCGCCGCCAGCCCGCCGGCGCAGGCCGCGACCGGCATGAAGACCTGCGGCACGTCCGGAAACAGCGTCACCAGGGAGATGGCGACAAGCGCCGCGCCGGAATTGATGCCGATGATGCCCGGACTGGCGAGCGGATTGCGGATCACCGCCTGAATGATGGTGCCGCTGAGCGCGAAGGCGCCGCCGCACAGCATGGCCAGGACGATGCGCGGCAGGCGCGACCGCATGATGATGTAGGTCTGCTTCTCACCGTCGAGATCGAACAGCGTGTTGATGATGACATTGCCCGGAACGGCGACCGCGCCGACGCCGATGCTCCAGGTGGCGGCGGCAAGGATCAGCACCACCGTGCCGGCAATCAGAGCCAGCGCGCTACGATTGCGCTGGCCGGTGACCGCAGCCGTGTGCACCGCAATACTCATGCCAGACGCCTTGCGTTGAGCGTCACATAAAGGAAATAGGGCGCACCGATCAGGGCGCAGATGATGCCGAGCGGCGTCTCGAAGGGAAACCGTACGAGTTTGGACACGGCATCGGCCAGAAGCACAAGAGTGGCGCCCCCGAGCGCCACCACCGGCACGAGAAGGCGATGGTTGTGACCGAACCAGCGCCGGCACAGGTGTGGCACCACCAGCCCGACGAAGGTGACCGGTCCGGCGGCCGACACGCTGACGCCGGTCAACACGGCAGCAAGCAGCGCGCCGAGAAGGCGCACGCGCCGCGGATCGAGCCCGAGCCCCTGCGTGGCGCCATCGCCGAGCGACAGGATGTTGAACCCGTGGGCGAGGAACAGCGACGCGACGAGGCCGAGGCCGGCGGCGACGGCCAGTGCCGGCACCTGCGCGAAGCTTACCGACGAGATGTCTGCCGACACCCAGGTCAGAACCAGCCGGCTGAGATTGTCCTCCAGGGTGAAGGCAAAGCGCACGCAGGCGAAGCTGAAGGCACCGACGGTCACGCCGGCGAGGATGAGCCGGATCGAATCGAGCCGCCCGCCAAGGCCGCCGGCGATCGAGAAGGTGACAACACCGGCCGCGATGGCGCCGATGATCGCCATGACGTCGAGATTGACAATGACGAGCGATGGCATCACCGCACCGATGGCGACGCCGAGTGCTGCTCCCTGATTGATGCCGAGAACGGATTCGGACGCCAGTGGATTGCGCGTCACGGCCTGCAATGCCAGCCCGGCCAGTGCCAGATTGGCACCAACCAGCCCGGCGACCAGCAGGCGCGGCAGGCGAAGATCGACAACGGCCGAGCGCGCCAGGCTGCCGTCGTCGACAAAAAGAAGTTGCAGCAGATTGCCCAGGCCGACATCGCTGCGCTGGCCGATGGCCAGCGTCAGCAGCGCCGCCGCGAGCATCGCCGCCACCAGGACGGCGATGCGCAGGACGACCGCAGGCATGACCGGACCGACGCGGAGCCGGCTGGCGGCCTCGGGCACGAACATCATGACTACAGAGGCGCCATGCTAGCGCGCCACCGACTTCATGACCTCGACGAGCGAGGCGCCGCTGACCTCGGAGGCCAGCACGCCGCGCAGGCGCGACCATTCGTGGGCGTTGATGTCGAACACCTGACCGCTGCTGACGGCGGCGATCGCATCGTAGAGCGGCTGCCCCTCCCAGCTGTCGGTCAGGCCTGGATCGGCATACTTGCCGCGCAGGATGATCTCGGGATTGACCTCGGACAGCTGCTCCAGCGACGACTGGGCGATGACATCGGCGTAGGTATCGCCGCCATTGGGGGTCATGTTGCTCTTGAAACCGAACCAGGCGAGCAGCGAGCCATTGTAGCTGTCCGGGGTGTGCAGATAGACGCCCTTGCCATTGTCGACCAGAAACTGGATCGAAAGATCAGAAACGTCGCCGATTTCTGACTTGTAGCCTGCCATGATCTCTTCGTGTTCGGCGAGCCGCGCGTCCATCTCGGTCCCCTTGCCGACAGCACTGGCGATGGTGCGGGCGCTGTCGAGCGCCACGTCGTACTTGCCGGTCAGGCTGTCGAAAACCAGCGTCGGGGCGATCTCGCTCAGCGCGCCGTAAATGGCTTCATGGCGCGAGATGTCGGCGATGATCAGGTCCGGCTGCAGCGAGGCGATGATTTCAAGGCTCGGCGCGGCGCGGGTGCCGACCGAGGTCCAGTCGTCGCCGATGACATCGGTATAGGCCGGCACGATGCGGGCGCGGTCGTTGTCGTCGGCAATGCCGACCGGCGCGACGCCGACGGCGGCAAGGCTGTCGACGAAGCTGTACTCGAGGGCAACGATGCGCTTTGGCTCATCGGGCACCTCGGTGGTGCCGAGATCGTGCGTCACCTCGAGGGCCGAGGCGGCAAACGGCAGGGATGTAGCAAGAAAGAGAGCGGCGACGGCAAGGCCGGCCCGCACAGGCGAGAAAGACATATCAGCTCCTTCCGGGGTCAAGGCCCGGGGTGTTCAGGAATGTAGGGCGCCACAGCTTGCGGCACGGCACGCTGCCCGCGGCAGCTCGCCACAGCTAGAAAACATGCCAATTCAAGACAAGGAAAATCGGCTTCGCTTGGAAGCGTTCTAAAAAACGCAAGCAAACAGCCTGCGCCCGTGTCAGCCCATGAGCAGCGTCGGCAGCCAGGTCGACAGCGCCGGGAACAGGGAAATCAGCACCAGCACCAGCAAGTTGGCGAGCAGGAACGGCAGCGCCCCACGGAACACCGATATGATCGAGTGGCCGGATATCGAGGCGCAGACATTCAGGCACATGCCGACCGGCGGCGTCACCAGCCCCATTGCCAGACCGGTGATGAGCACGGCGCCGAACTGGATCGGCGAGACGCCGAGCATGGTCAGGGCTGGCAGGAACACCGGCGTCAGCAGCAGGATCGCCGGGCTGACGTCGACGAAAAAGCCGATGACCAAAATGACCAGCGCCACCATCAGCAACGCCGTCTGCGGACCAAGCTGCATTTGCACGAACAGCATGCCGATCAGCTGGTTGACGTGTTCGAGCGCCAGGATCCAAGTGAATACGCCCGAGAACGCGATGATGATCATCACATTGGCCGAACTGAGGATGGCCTCACCGAACAGGCGCGGCAGATCCTTGAGCTTCAGGCCGCGATAGATGAACAGTCCGGCGATCAAGGCGTAGGCAGCGCCGACCGCGGCTGACTCAGTCGCCGTGGCGATGCCGGTCACCACCGAGCCGACGACGATCAGCGGCATCAGCAGTGCCGGTACGCCTTCGAGTGAGCAGCGCAAAACCTGCTTGACCGACAGGTCGACCTCTTCGCGCGGATAGTCGTTGCGGTGGGCCAGAAACAGCACGATGCCCATCTGCAGAACGCCGACCATGACGCCGGCGATCAGGCCGCCGAGGAACAGGCGGCCGACGGATTCCGAGGCGGCAAAGGCATAGATGACCATCGGGATCGACGGCGGAATGATCATGCCCATCGTCGATGAGGCGGCGATCAGTCCGGTCGCCATGCGCACCGGGTATTTCTTGCGCTCCATGGCCGGGATCATCACCTGGCCGATCGAGGCGGCGTCTGACACCGAGGATCCGGAAATGCCGCCGAAAACCATCGAGGTCATCACCGAGACAAGACCGAGCCCCCCGCGCAGCCTCCCGACGAACATCATGCAGAAATCGATCAGCCGGGACGTCAGCCCGCCATGGTTCATCAGGTGCCCCATGACGATGAACAGCGGCAGCGACAGCATGATCGATGAATTCATGCCGGCAAACACTCGCGCCGGCAGTACCGCGACCAGGGCGGGCTGATGGATCAGGAAATAGAGCAGCCCGCTCAGCCCCATCGAAAAGCCGATGGGAACACCGATGATCATGAAGGCAGCAAGACTGAGAAGAAGGATCAGCATCAGGGCGCCTCATGAACCGTTTGGGGCGCGGCGAACGCCAGATTGAACAGGCGGGTGATGCAGAACAGGACAGCGAGCGCGCAGCCGACCGGAATGGCGATCTCGACGATCCATTCGGGCGTCCTCAGGACCGGATCGGTCGAGGAACCGACGACGCTTATCCACTGGACGGAAAAGACCAGAAGGAAGATGTGCAGCGCGCCGACCAGCACGAGCTGAATGAATTCCGAAGCGTTGCGCCAGAACGGCGGCAGCAGGCCGACAAGCGAGTCGATGCGGATATGCTTGCCCTTGGCGATCTCGACGGCGGATCCGAGTGCCGTGGTGTAGATAAACAAAAACACCGTGGCCTCGTTGCCACCGACGATGGCGGTGTTGAAGCCATAGCGCATGACGACCAGAACCAGAACCATGACAAAGATGAGCCCGAACACCAGCGTCAGCAATGCGGTCAGGGCGGTGACGAGCGCCGATTCAAGCCGAAGCATGAACGTGGTGACGGGAGGGGGTGCCTGATCGGTCATTCGGGGTCATCCAGGCTTGGTTGCGTTCTGATCCCGGGTTTCGGAGGGTGCGGACACCCTCCGAAATGTCTGGGATGGAAATGCGGGACCGGTTACTTGCCGGCGGAAACCGCGGCTTCCACTTCCTCGGCCGAGAACGTGCCGGCGTCGATGTAGTAATCCCACACCGGCTGCACCTTCTCGATGAAGGCCGCACGCGCTTCCGGCGTGATCTCGTTGACTTCCATCTTGTCGCTGAGGAAGGCGAGATAATCGGCTTCCGAAGCCAGCCAGTTCTCGTCACTCCAGGCCATGGCGTCCTTGGCCGCCGTATCGAACACTGCCTTCAGATCGTCCGGCAGCGCCTGATACCAGGCCAGGCTGACCACGAAGGGATCGGGATGGATCTGGTAGTTCACCAGCGACATGTACTTCTGGGCTTCGTAGAACTTCATCACCGTGATGTTGGACGGCGGGTTCTCCTGACCGTCGGCCACACCCATCTTCAGGGCCATGTAGACCTCGACATAGGGGATCGAGGTCGGGTTTGCGCCGAGCGCTTCCATCGTCTTGATAATGGTCTCGATGCCCGGGGTGCGGATCTTCAGGCCGACGATGTCCTCGGGCGTCTCGATCGGGCGCTCGTTATTGGTGATCTGGCGGAAGCCGCCGGCCACGCCAGTCGCCGGGATGTAGTAACCATTGGCCTCGGCGGCCGCGGCGATCTCGGCGCCGAAATCGGAGCGCATCGCCTTGAGGACGGAGTCCGTGTCCTCATAAAGGAACGGCAGCGTCCAGATCAGGAACTTCTCGTTGGCTTTGGTGAAGGCGCCGCCGCGCGTCCCCTGGACCGAACCGAGCTTGACCATGTCCATGACTTCGGCCTCGGTGCCGAGCTGGCCACCGCCGAAGATCTCGACATCGATACGACCTTCGCTGGCCGCTTCGAGCGCTTCCTCGAACATCAGCATTGACTGATGCCGCACCGAATCCTCGGGCTGGGAATGCGCGAACTTGAAACTGTAGTCGGCGGCGACCGCCGGAAAGGCCAGTCCGAGACCGACCGTTGCAACTGCCATGTGCACAAGAGCTTTATGCATCGAAATCCTCCCTAGCTTCTCCTCGCCCACCATACCGGACAGGGTTGTCCGGCGGCGGGTGACCGATCACTCGGTCGCTTTCCGAGCTGCTTCCGGGATCGGGCTGTCAGGAGCGTCTCATCGCTCCCCCGCCTGCCCGTTTATGCGCCCCCGGACCCTGCCCTCATTCGCAGAATCCACGGACGCTGGATGCAGCGTCACCTCGAAAAAGATACCTACTAGTAGATCGTGTCAACGCCAATCGCCAACATGAAACCGGCACGCGACAACGCGACGCAGAATCCCGAGCGGCCATAGGCCTGATTTTCATTCTTCTTGTATATCCTTATATTTTCAATGTAATATCGCCTATTCTGATCAACACGCATATGTTTATTCCAGAGAATCTTGACGCAAATTCCGCATCTTAGGAGGACCGCAAGCTCTGTTGACAGGGGTGGGTTTCCGTGTATTTTTTCCATACCTGCTGAGCAAATTCCATACCCTCCATACTGGGAAGGAAAGGCGTTTTGGGGGACGAGGTGACATCATTTCCGAAGAACGTGCGCATCGGGCGCAATGGCAGGGTCGGCATTCTCAAGAAGGTGCCGCGTGATCTGTGGACGCATCCGGACTATGCCGAACGCGCCAAGGTTATCGAACGGTCGACCGGCACCAAGGAGGTCGAAAAAGGCATACCGATCGCCCTTGACATGCTGAGCGCGCTCGAGGAGGAATTCGCGGCGGCACGGGCCGAACTCACCGGGCGCGGCAGACCGCCGGGCGACGGACCGGACCGCCGGCAGCCGGCAGGTCCCGCTACCGGAAGCAACAGCGAAGCGCGCACACGTACACGCGGCTCTTCAGCCGTCGGCGAGCGGACGCGGCGCCAGATTCTCGATGCCGCCATGACCGAATTCGCCGCGCGCGGCTACAGCGGTGCCCGAGTGGATGCCATCGCCGCCAATACCAGCACGACAAAGCCGATGATTTATTATCACTTCGGCTCCAAGGAGAAGCTCTATGCCGAGGTGATGGAGGAAGCCTATGGCGGCATCCGCGCCAAGGAGCAGGACCTCAATCTCGACGCCTTGCCCCCCACCGAGGCCATGCGCCGCCTTGTCGAAGTGACTTTCGACCACCATGCCGACCATCCCGAATATGTCCGGCTGATCAGTACGGAGAACATCGAGATGGGCCGGCACATTCAGGGGCGCCCATCGCTTGTCGAGCGCAATGCCATCGCGCTTGATACGGTGCGCGCCCTGCTCGAACGCGGCGAGCGCGACGGCACCTTCCGCCCCGGAATCAGCGCCTGGCACCTGCATTTCATGATCAGCGCCCTGTGCTTCATGCGCGTGTCGAACCGTTACTCGATGCGTGCCGCCTTTGAGCGCGATCTCTGGGATCCTGGCGACGTACCGGCGCAGCGGGAGATGATCGTCGAAACGATCCTTCGCTACGTCGCGCACTAGCCGACTTGCGCCGATCAGGCTCGAAGGGGACGACACGGTAGTGCGGACCGCACACATCTAGCAGCGGGCCTCGGACACGCCGACCCAGGGCGACGACGCCGGCGTTGCGCAAGCACCTCAATCGTCAAGCGCAACGCCTGTGCCGGCCTTTCAGATTCTCCATACCTTCGGTATGGAAAATCTCAGGCGGATTCGTGCGTGCAATTGTTCGCGCCGGTTTCGAGCACGCCGGCATAATACGCCGCGACGAGGTCTTCCGGGGTGCCTCCGGCGATACCGGTGACAACAGCGATGCCCTTTTGTGCCAGAAGATCGACAGCCTTCGGGCCGATGCCGCCGGTCATCACCAGTTCGACGCCGCGCTCGGCCAGCCAGACGGGCAGCAGGCCGGGTTCGTGCGGCGGCGCGGCTACGTCCTCTCGTGCCAGAACCCTGCCCGTCTCCGCGTCGGCGTCGATCATGGCAAAGCCGGGGCAGTGTCCGAAGTGGCTGAACAGCTGGCCGTCAGCGACAGGGATGGCGATCTTCATGCATTTTCTCCTTGATGAACGAGATTGAGCGCGGACCAGACAGCACGTATGTCCGCAGCCGAGAGGGCATCGGTTTCGACCACGGCCCGTGCCCTCATCTGGGCCGCGGTCACGGCCGGGTCGTAGCGGACGCGGCCGGCAAGGCGCGCACCCGCAATCAGGGCCATTTCCTCGATTTGAGCCGTGCGCCCGGGATTGATGTCCCATTTGTTGACGCAGACATGGCTGTCGATGCCGAAGTGCCGGGCCAGGTCCAGCACCCTGTCGAGATCGTGTAGGCCGGACAGGGTCGGTTCGGTGACGATCAGGACAGCGGACGCACCGCCGATCGAGGCGATGACGGGACAGCCGATGCCGGGTGGCCCGTCGACGAGGACGAGATCGTGTCCCTCCTCGTCCGCCAGACGCCGTGCCGCCTGCCGCACCGTTGAAACCAGCTTGCCGGAATTCTCGGCGGCAATGCCGAGTCGGGCGTGCACCATCGGCCCTGCCCGCGTGTCGGAGACCATCCAGTGCCCGCACAACCGCTCGGGAAAATCGATGGCATCCACCGGGCAGAGGCGCACGCAGACGCCACAGCCCTCGCAGGCGGCCGGATCGATGCGATAGGTGCTGTGTCCGGCCGTGGTTTTCGCCCCATGTATCGCCTCGAACCGGCACGGCGCGACGCAGATGCCGCAATTGATGCAGTCATCCTCGCTAATCACCGCTTCGTGCCCGCTCCAGAATTCGTGGCGCTCCCGCGGCGTGGGCGGCAGGACCAGATGCAGGTCGGCAGCATCGACGTCGCAATCGGCCAGCACAGCATTGCCGGCCAGCACGGCAAAGCTGGCCAGCAGACTGGTCTTGCCCGTGCCGCCCTTGCCGCTGATCACGACGAGCTCGTTCATGCGACCACCTTTGCCAGGATCCCGGCAAAAACACTGCGATACTCCGGAAGCGCCGCGACCAGCGCTTCGCCCCGGGAATAGGCTTCGGCGATGCGGCGGTCTTCGGCGATTTCGGCCAGGACAGCGATCTCGTTGGCCCGGCAGTAGTCTCGGACCCTGCTGTCGCCGCTGTCGGCCTTGTTGATGACGACGCCGAACGGCAGGTCCAGTTCCCTGACCGTTTCGACGGCGAGTTCAAGATCGTTGAGGCCGAACGGGGTGGGCTCGGTCACCAGCACGACGTAGTCGCTGCCTTCCAGCGTTGCGATCACCGGGCATGAGGTGCCAGGAGGTGCGTCGAGAACGGCGAGCGCGGTACCGGAAATGCGCTGCTTGACAGCTTGGATCAGCGGCGGGGTCAGCACGGTGCCGATATCGGCACGTCCCTCGACCAGAGACACCTGCCCTGCTTCAGTGGTTTTCACCACACCGATGCGCCGGCTGGTTTCGGTGATCGCCTTTTGCGGGCACACCATCTGGCAGCCGCCGCAACCGTGGCAGAGGTCTGCCGAGATATAGGGCACGGTGCCGAAACTTACGATGGCGTTGTACTGGCAGAAGGCGCTGCACTCGCCGCAACCATCGCACAGGCTTTCGTCGACTTCCGGAAGCGGCCACTCGATGACCTGTTCACGCCACTCGAGCGCCGAAAAGAACAGGTGATCGTTCGGCTCCTCGACATCGCAATCGGCCAACAGCACCGGGCGGTCCGCCGCCAGCGCCAGATTGACGGCGAGCGTGGTCTTGCCCGTGCCGCCCTTGCCCGATGCGACGGCGAGCTTCATGGATGCTGGTCGAAGAACTGGGCCAGCGCCTGACGGACCGTCATTTGCTTGCCCGAATAGATGCGGACGTCGGCGCGCGACAGCATGTCGTTGGCCTTGGGTCCGAACTCCCCGGCGACAGCCGCCTTGACCTTGGAACGTATGATGATTTCGGCAGCCTTGAGACCGGCGCCATGGCCGCTGCCAAGGGCCGTGTTCGCGATGATCTCGTATGTGCCGCTGGCAGTATCGTAGACCAGAAAGCTCGGCGCGCGGCCGAACCTGTCGTCGATGGGCGAGTCGAGATCCTCGCCCGAGATGGCAAATGCGATTGTCATGTCTTTCTCCAGATCAAGAGGCGCCGCATCACTCACCATGCGAAAGTCGCCACCGCCGATTTCGAGGGCGCTGCCCTCGACCAGCGCCTTAGCGACGGCCTGCCTGGCGCCGGCCAGCACGCGGGAAAATGTCGGCCGGGAAATCCCCATCAGTTCGGCGGCCTCGTCCTGCGTCAGTCCCTGATGGTCGGCGAGAAGGATTGCCTCCCACTCCTCGTCCTTGAGCGAGACGGTCTTGAGTTCGGACATCGGAATGCCGCGCGGCTTGTAGAAGCGGGACACGGGAGCGTTGCGGACCAGCCGGTTCTTTCTCGGTCTCATGCCTGCCTCACAGCCATTCTCCCCACATGGCCACGCCAATGGCCAGCATCACCAGTCCGGCGATCAGGTGCAGGACGCGGATGGACCTGTCTTTCCAGGCCAGAACGCCGCCGGCGCTGCCGAGGCCAACATAGACAATCAGCGTTATCGCCAGCATCGGTGACACGAAGACCAGATTGTAAAGGAGCAATGCCGGAAGAGCCTGCATGATCTCGACGAAAGACAGCATGCCGCCCATGATGATGTAGGGGCCGATCGTGCAGGGCAGAAGGAAGACGGTGACGAAAAGCCCGACGACGAAGGCGCCGGCCGGCGAGGTGATGCGCCCGAGTATGCCCTGAAGCGTCGGGCGCCAGCGCACCGGCATTTCGGTGCTGAGGCCGCCCGGCTTGTAGAAAGCGGCGTCCTTGAGCTGCAGCAGCCCGAGCAGGACCGCGACAATGCCCAGCCCCTTGTACAGAAACGGCCTGATGCCGGTGACATATTGCATGAGCTGGAAGGACTTGATGATCACCAGTCCATAGATGAGGTACATGATGAACACGGCGGCGCTGAACGCCAGTCCGGCCCAGGCGACGCTGGACTTCTTGTCCGGATTGTAGGCGACGATCGACACCAGCATCATGCCGAGAACGGCGAAGGCGCAGGGATTGACCGCGTCCGCGACCGCCAGCGACAGGATTTTGGCAAGCGGAATGTCGTGCATGGCCCTGCCCTAATCGCGCAGCAGAAGCCAGCCGTCATAGGCATAAGCTTCGCGAAAGCTGACGGCATCGCCCGACAGGGCGACGGTGTTTTCGGCGCAGGGCTGGCAGGACTCGGGCAGAATGCCCTCGAGAACAAAGGCCTTCACAGCCTCGCTGGCCTCGGAGCCCAGGTCCTTGCGGATGGCGACGCGATCCCGGAACCAGATTTTCGGCTTGCCCCACAGGGCCATCAGATCGAGTTCGGCAAAGGAGACCGAAGCCGATGGCAGTGGCAGCTCGTTGTCCGCGGCCTGTTCGACGAGGTCGTCAAGACTGGCGAGGATTGCCCGGTCGCCGACGATGGTCTGGCCGTTCTCGCGTCCGACGATGATGGCGGGGACACCGAACACGTCGCCGAAATAGCCCTCGTAGGCCAGGAACAGCGGCGCGTTCACGCTGTCGAGATAGATCTCGTACTCGACCACCAGCAGATCGGTTTCCCGGACCTGCTGCTTGAACAGCACGGGGTCGGTCTTGGCACAGTGCGGACAGCCGATGCCGGTGAAATAAACGGCCGACGTCAATGGCGCCGCCACACTTGTGCCGAAGGCGCAAACGGCGAGCAACACGGCGAGAGCCAAGGCGGGCAGGCGCATCATTCCGGTGCTTCTCCAATGGGTGTTCTCTGGACTGGTTTTGAACATATGTTCATTACCAAGCGCAAGCCACTGGACGATTTGCCGCGCTGAACCCGATGCCCGCTGCATCCTTTTGTTTGACGTCCAGAACATGCAGTGCACGCGACTTTCTTCTTAATTTATTGATTTATTTTATCTTTTTAGGAGCGCCAAAAACTTGTCGCCTCACGCGCCCACGATCTTCGCGCACCCCCTCACCCGTGCCGAGCGGTGCCTCTGCGCAAGAGCTTCGGACGGAACAATAGTGTTTTCGACGTTGAACAATCGCCACAGCGGTGACATGTCAGGGGCAATCCCCGATCACGCACTCACGCAACAACGGACATGAACGATCCAACGGCGCGGGCCCTCAGCCATCACCTTCAGACCAGTATTCCCCTCACGAGGGCCATGCAGGTTTCGGTGCTTGCCGCCACCGAGCAATCGGTGACCCTTTCCGCGCCGATCGAACCGAATAGCAACGACACCAATACCGGTTTCGGCGGCAGCGCCTTTGCCCTGGCGATCCTTTGTGCGTGGTCGCTGCTGCATGTGCTGCTGCGGACACGGGAGCCGGCCGCACGCATCGTCACGCAGTCCTCGACCATTGACTACAAGCACCCGATCACCGGCCCCTTTGTCGCCACCTCGTCGCTCGCGGACGAGGCCATGTGGGCGCGCTTCTGCACCACGCTCGAACGCCGCAAACGCGCACGGATCACCCTCACCTCGACCCTGAGCTGCGACGGCCGGGAGGTTGCCGATTTCTGCGGCAGATTTGTTGCCAGCTCCGCAGTTCCGGTCGAAAGAATCTCACCATAACCAACTGATAGTTCGTTGTTTTTTGAATCATCTTCAAGCGACACCCGAACAGCGACCTGACGCGTTATCCGACCAGCAAGGAACAGGATCATGACCACAGCAAAGACCAATATCGACTCTCTCAGCGCCATCCTTGGCCAGACCTTCGGCCTTTATGTCCAAACGCATGGCTATCACTGGAATGTCGAAGGTCCGGAATTTCGGCAGCTGCATGCCGTGTTCGAGGACCAGTACAACAATCTGTGGGCCGCGCTCGACGAGCTTGCCGAGCGCATTCGCAGCCTCGGCGCGCATGCGCCCGGCACCTTGGCCGAGCTTGTCGCCCTGGCCGGCGAGGCTCCTGCGCCGGTTCAGTCGGCCGATGCCATGATCGATGCCCTGATCGCGGCGCATACCGCGCTGGCCGAAGCGCTGCGCGGGGCAATCGCAACAGCACAGGATGCTGGCGACGAAGTCTCGGCCGGGCTGCTGACCGACCGTCTGGCCTGGCACGAAACCGAACTGTGGATGATGAAATCCAGCCGGAAGTGACGCGCCGTCACCCCGGTGGACAGGAGGCATATCTAGATCGAGTGGGATCACGTCAACCAGCCGGATCAGGAGGGATTTGTCCGGTCACACAAGGAAATGCGAAATGCGCAACTTCGTTGAAATCAATGATGAGTTTCACTCCGGCATGAAGGTGTTCGGCGAATCCGAACACAAGACCCTTCAGACCTTTCAAGGCCTTATGGGCGCCGCCACGGCGGAAGGCGAACTGTCCTTCAAGATGAAAGAGCTGATCGCCTTCGCCATTGCCATTGCCGTGCGTTGCGACGGCTGCATTGCGCATCACGCCAAATCGGTCTTCGATGCCGGCGCGAACCGCAAGGAAGTGACTGAAATGATCGGCGTGGCCGTCCTCATGGGTGGCGGCCCGTCGGCGGTCTATGGCGTCGAAGCCATGCGCGCCTACGACGCCTTCGCCGCCGCGAAGGGCTGATCGCCGCATATTCCGGCCGGTCCGGAGACAGAGGCGCGTCATCACGATGCGCCTTTGTCCGGTCCGGAACGATGCGTGCGTCGGCCCCGGCATTTGCATTGGTCGGCAGCTATTTCGCCGCTTGAGCTGCCGCCATGCGCTGCTCGCCAAGCGCCTGCCGCATGACGGCGTAAGCGCCCTGAAGGGCAAGTCCGGCCATGATGACGGCGACAATGATATCGGGCCAGCCCGTGCCGGTGCCGAATACGCCCAAGGCGGCCGCCAACACGGCGACATTTCCCAGGACATCGTTGCGCGAGCAGATCCAGGCGCCGCGCATGTTGGCGTCGGCACTCCGGAACCTCCAGAGGACGCCGAACGAGGCGGCGTTGGCCAGGAGCGCTGCAATGCCGACAGTGCCCATGGTTGTGGCTTCCGGCACGGTGCCGGCATAGGCATTCCACGCCGACGCGCCGAGCACCCACAGGCCGAGCGCCGCCATCGTCGCTGCCTTCAGCATGGCAGCCCGGGCGCGAGCCGCCAGCGCCATGCCGACCACGAACAGCGAAATGGCGTAATTGCCGGCATCACCGAGAAAGTCGAGAGAATCGGCAACCAGTGAGGTCGAACCGGATGCGAGCCCGGCGCCGATCTCGACCACGAACATGCCGCCATTGATGACAAGCACGATCCACAGCGCAAGCTGGTTCCGGCGGATATCTTCCTCGCTGGGCTGATGACAGTGATCGCAACAGGGCATCGTTCCGGCTCGCAAACTTGATGGATCTTGGCCCCGAGCCTAAATTCTCTAGCGACTAGAGGATCAAGAGGCAAACATGGCTGTGTCCATCGGCAAGGCCGCCGAACTGACCGGGGTCAAAATCCCGACCATTCGCTACTACGAGGACATCGGATTTCTGCCGCCGCCCGATCGCACGGCATCGAACCGGCGGGTCTACGGGGCTGACACGATCCGCCGGATCGGCTTCATCCGGCAGGCGCGGGCGCTGGGCTTCGACACCGACGCCATCCGCATTCTGCTTGAGCTTCAGGATGATCCGGGGCGATCCTGTGCCGAGGTCGATCGCATCGTCGAGGCGCGTCTCGAAGAGACCAGGGAGCGCATCCGTTCGCTCAAGACGCTCGAAGCGGAATTCGAACGCATGCTTGACAGTTGCTCTCACGGCATCGTCGCCGACTGCCGGATCATCGAGGCGTTGACGCCGCATGTCGGCACACAAAAGGACTCAGCCCGCACATGACCGCAATCAGCCCTTGGGCTTTTTGCGGACATAGAGTTCGAGCCGGTGATGGACGATCTCGTAGCCGAGTTCGTCGGCGATCTCGGCCTGCAGGCGCTCGATACGGTCATTGCGGAACTCGACCACCTTGCCGCTGTCGACATCGATCATGTGGTCGTGATGCGGCACTTCGGCCCGTTCGAACCGCGCCGGTTCGCCTTCAAACTGCAGCTTGTGGATGACGCCCTGCTCCTCGAGGGCGGCAAGCGTCCGATACACCGTTGAAAGCGAGATCTTCGGCTCCCTCAAGGCGCTGCGCTCATGGAGCACGACGGCGTCAGGGTGGTCTTCGGCCTCGGCGATGACCGTCAGCAAGGCCGTACGCTGGCGCGTGATCCTCACGCCCGCGTCGCGCAAGGCCTCGGTCATGCGGGCAATCCGCTGCGGAATCTCCGTCATGGCGTTTTCATGGCATGGCAAAGCGCCCGGAGCAAGCTTCTTGCAAATCATTCTCATCTGTGTTGTTTATTGCAAATCATTCCTATATGCATCTAATGAATGCAACAGGAGACCCTCATGCTCGCCAGCAAGACCCTTGCAGCCCTCGTGACGGCGGCGCTTGCCCTCAGCGCCACGACATCGCTTGGTGCGGATAAACTCAAGGTTGTCACGACCTTCACCGTCATCGCCGACATGGCGCAAAACGTCGCCGGAGATGCGGCCGATGTCGTCTCGATCACCAAGCCGGGCGCCGAAATTCACGGCTATCAGCCGACACCGCGCGATATCCTCAAGGCTCAGGACGCCGATCTGGTGCTGTGGAACGGGCTCAACCTCGAACGCTGGTTCACCCAGTTCCTCGCCAATCTCAGCGACGTGACGGCTTCGGTGGTCTCCGATGGCATCGTGCCGCTGCCGATCGCCGGTGGAGAATACGAGGGCAACCCCAACCCGCATGGCTGGATGGCGCTCGATTCCGCTCTGATCTATGTCGACAACATTGCTTCGGCAATGAGTGCGGTTGATCCGGACAATGCCACGACCTATGCCGCCAACGCCGAAGCATACAAGGCCGAGATCGCCGCCGTCATCGGCCCGCTGCGCGACGCCGTGCGTGCCCTGCCCGAAGCACGCCGCTGGCTGGTGACCTCCGAAGGTGCCTTCTCCTATCTCGCCCGCGATTTCGCCCTGAAGGAAGTCTATCTCTGGCCGATCAATGCCGATGCCCAGGGAACGCCGCAGCAGGTCAAGGCGGTGATCGACACCGTTAGGGAACACGACATCCCGGCGATCTTCTCGGAATCGACGGTTTCGGACAAACCGGCCAGACAGGCAGCGCGAGAGACTGGCGCCGCCTATGGCGGCGTGCTCTATGTTGACAGCCTGTCAGAAGTCGACGGACCGGTCCCGACCTACCTCGACCTTCTGCGTGTCACCGCGGAAACCATCACTGAAGGGCTTAAGCCATGACCGAGGGCATTCGTGCCGAGGGCGTGACCGTCACCTACCGCAACGGTCACACGGCACTGACCGATGCCAGCTTCGTCATCCCCACCGGTACCATCACGGCGCTGGTCGGAGTGAACGGCGCCGGCAAATCGACCCTGTTCAAGGCGCTCATGGATTTCGTACCCGTCGCCCGGGGCAAGGTCGAGATTCTCGGCCAGCCGATCGGCAAGGCGCTCAAGCAACAGTCCGTCGCCTATGTGCCGCAGGCCGAGGAAGTCGACTGGTCGTTTCCGGTTCTGGTCGAGGACGTGGTGATGATGGGCCGCTACGGCCACATGGGCTTCATGCGCCATCCGCGCGCCGCCGACCATGATGCGGTCACGGCAGCGCTCGAACGCGTCAACATGGTCGCGTTCCGCCACCGCCAGATCGGCGAACTGTCGGGCGGACAGAAAAAGCGCGTCTTTCTCGCCCGTGCCCTGGCGCAGGACGCCAGGGTGATCCTGCTCGACGAACCGTTCACCGGTGTCGACGTCAAGACCGAGGAACAGATCATCGCCCTGCTCCGCACCTTGCGCGATGAAGGACGGGTCATGCTCGTGGCCACGCACAATCTCGGCTCGGTGCCCGAGTTCTGCGACCGCGTGGTCATGGTCAAGGGTACGGTTCTGGCGCACGGACCGACCGAAGACGTATTCACGCCGGAGAACCTGAGGATGGCCTTCGGCGGCCTGCTCAGGCATTTCGTTCTGGGCGGACAGGCGCTGCACGAAGACGCCGACAGCGATCATCGCACGCTCGAGGTCATCACCGACGACGAAAGAGCGCTTGTCTATTACGACCATCAACAGCAGCATCCGCAGGACGGCTCGAAATGATCGAACTCCTGCTCGAACCGTTCTCCTACGGCTACATGACCAACGCCATCTGGGTTTCGTCCCTGGTCGGCGCGGTCTGCGCTTTCCTGTCGGCCTATCTGATGCTCAAGGGCTGGTCGCTGATCGGCGATGCGCTCTCCCATTCGATCGTGCCCGGCGTTGCCGGCGCCTATATGCTCGGCCTTCCCTTTTCTCTCGGCGCTTTCATCGCCGGCGGTCTGGCGGCACTATCCATGCTGTTCCTCAGGAACCGGACGGGGCTCAAGGAAGATGCCATTATCGGGCTGATCTTCACATCGTTTTTCGGTCTCGGGCTGTTCATGGTGTCATTGCAGCCGATGGCGGTATCGATCCAGACCATCACCATGGGCAATATTCTGGCGATCACGCCCGAGGATACGCTGCAGCTGGTGGTGATCGGCGGGGTTTCGCTTGTCGTCTTGGCGCTGAAATGGCGCGACCTGCTGGCGGTGTTTTTCGACGAGGCCCATGCCCGCTCGATCGGGCTCAACCCGGAGCTGCTGCGCGTCGTCTTCTTCACGCTTCTGGCCGGTTCGACGGTTGCCGCCATGCAGACGGTCGGTGCCTTTCTGGTCATCGCCCTGGTGGTCACGCCCGGCGCCACGGCTTATCTGCTCACCGACCGGTTCCCCCGCCTGATCGTTTTGTCGGTCGTCATCGGCGCCTTGACCAGCTCTATTGGCGCCTACCTCAGCTATTTCCTCAACGGCGCCACCGGCGGGGTGATCGTCACCCTGCAGACCTTGCTGTTCTTTGCCGCCTTCGTCTTCGCGCCCAAGCACGGCACGCTCGCGGCGCGGCGCCGGGCGCGGATCGCCCTCAAGGAGAGTGCGTGATGGACGAGCTGCTTTTGCCCTTCCAGTTTCCGTTCATGCAGAACGCCTTCTTGGTGACGCTGATCATCGCGCCGGCGGCCGCCCTGCTGTCGAGCTTTCTCGTCCTCAAGGGCTGGTCGCTGATGGGCGACGCGGTTTCCCATGCCGTGTTGCCGGGCGTCGTGCTCGCCTATCTGGTCGGCGCGCCGCTGGTGTTCGGCGCGTTTCTTGCCGGCCTGTTCACCGCCCTTGCCACCGGCTTCGTCAAGGACCATTCCCGCGTCAAGCAGGACACGGTGATGGGCGTCATCTTTTCGGGCATGTTTGGCATCGGCATTGTCATCTACACCCGCATTTCGTCATCGGTGCATCTCGACCACATCCTGTTCGGCAACATGCTCGGCATCGGCCCGGACGATTTGTGGACAGCAGGGCTGATCGCCGCGCCGGTTGCGCTGATCCTGACGGTCAAATGGCGAGACATCCTCGCCCATTCCTTCGATCCGGTGCAGGCGCGCATGGTCGGCCTCAGGGTCGGACTGATCCACTACGGCCTGCTGACCATCCTGTCGGCGACGATTGTCGCCATGCTGTCGGCGGTCGGCATCATCCTGTCGGTTGCCCTGCTGATCGCGCCCGGCGCCATCGCCTTCCTGCTGACACGGCGGTTCTCGACGATGCTCGTCCTGTCGGTCGCCGCTGCCCTTCTGGCTGGCCTGTTCGGCATCTATCTGAGTTTTTTCATCGACAGTGCACCGGCGCCGACAATCGTCCTGGTGCTGACGGCCATGTTCATTGTCGCCTTCGTCTGGCGCAACTGGCAGGTACGGCGGATGACGACCCGGACACGGGCCGGGGCCACGTCGGAAGCGGCAGGCGTCACGACGACGCCGACGCGCTGACATCGCCGAAACGGTTTGGGGCGGCAATTGCCGCCCCAGGAAGGTAGATGCCGGTGCTCTTTGCCGCCGCTATCTGAACAGGGCGTCGAGATCGAGGATCGAGATCAACTGCTGTTCCTGCCGGACGATGGCGGCAACCTTGCCGCCCTTGGTGGGCGGATCGGCAAAATCGCCTTCGGCGGCATCGACAATGTCCGAGATGCTGTCGACGGCGAGTCCGACGTCCTTGCCGCCGACGGCAACGACAAGCACGACCTGGTTGGTCTGATCCTCGAAAGAACCCGAGTTCAGCACGACCGACAGGTCGAACACCTCGACGATCTCGCCACGGATATCCAGAACACCGCGGGCGCCGTGGCCCTGGTCGGGCAGTTTGGTGGTGGGTGTCCAGCTGCGGATTTCGCGGACGGCCATGATGTCGATCCCGTAGGCGTTCTCGCCGACGAAGAAAGTGGCGAACTGCCGGGCCTTGATCCGTTCCGCGGCTTCCGAGGACCGGCTCGACTCATGCAGTTGTGTCGCCTGGGCTGCGCTGCTCATCAGAACTCACTCCAGTCCTTGTCAACGGCGGCATTGCCGCTCGACAGATAGGACTTCGCCGCAGTGGCCACCTTCTTCTGCAAACCCTTGATTCCGGACTTGGCCTCAGCGGGCTCCGGCCGGACGGAGGAGACTGAACCGGAATCGGAGATGGTGAACACGGCGACGATGTTGTCGAGTTCGGATGCCTGGGCTTCGGTCTGCTCGATGGCCGCGTTGGTTTCCTCGACCAGCGCCGCATTGTGCTGGGTCATCTCGTCCATCTGCCTGACGGCAACATTGACTTCCTCGATGGAGGACGCCTGCTCGCGGCTGTCCCTGGCGATTTCCTCCATCTGCGTGGCGTTGGCCTGGACGGCTTCCAGCATGCTGGCAAGCTTTTCGGCCGCATCCGCCACCAGCTTGGTGCCGCCGGAGACTTCCTCGCCCGACTGCTCGATCAGCGTCTTGACCTCGGACGAGGCTTCGGCCGCGCTCTGGGCCAGACGCCGGACTTCGACGGCGACAACGGCAAAGCCCTTGCCGGCCTCGCCTGCACGCGCCGCTTCGACAGAAGCGTTGAGGGCCAGAAGGTTGGTCTGGAAGGCGATGTCGTCGATCATACCGATGATGTTGGAGATCTTGGACGACGAATTGGAGATGCGTTCCATGGCCTGATTGGCCTGGCTCATCACCTCGCCGCCTTCTTCGGCCGTACGCGATGCGGCTTTGGCCTGATCGGAGGCCGTGCCGGCGCGCTTGGCGCTTTCCATCACGGTTTGGGCGAGCTGTTCCATCGCGGCAGAGGTTTCCTCGATGGTCGCTGCCTGCTTCGTCGTGCGTTCCGAAAGATCGTTCGCACCCGACAGTATCTCGCCCGTCGCCGTCTTGAGGCCGCGCGAGGTCTGCTTCAGCTGCGCAACGATCTCGACCAGCTTGTCCGCCACCGCATTGGTATCGGTCTTCAGCTTGTCGAACGCACCCTGATAGGTTCCGGTAACACGCCGGGTCAGGTTGGTTTCGGCCAGCGCCGACAGAACCTCGCCGGTTTCGCCGACGCCACGATCGACCGTCTCGACCAGGGAGTTGACGGCATTGGCCAGCGCCACAAGATCGTCCTGATCGTACTGGCCCGAGATGCGCCTGGAGAAGTCGCCGTTGACCGCAGCCGAAACCACGGCGGCAACTTCTTCCTGAAGCTGGGTACGAATTGCCTGCTCGGCACGTTCTTTTTCCCGAGCCTGTTCCTTTTCCTCGTCCATGCTGCGCATGGCCAAACCATTGGTGCGGAAGGTCTGCAGGGCACGCGCCATCATGCCAAGCTCGCTGGCCTTGGGTTCGGGCCCGAGTTCGAGCTCGAGGTCGCCTTCGGCCATCAGATGCATGTTGCTCGCCATGCCGCCGATCGTCGAGGACAGCCAACGGCCGGTGACAAAGGCCAGCGCCGAACCGATGAGGACGGCGAGAAGGGAGACAATGCCGACAACGAGCATGGTGGTGTTGGCAGTCTGCTCGGAGATCGGGCCGAGCGAATCCTGATTATTCCGCACTTCGGATGTCAGGACCCCATAGCTGGCCGTCAGTTCGGCCGCGCGCACCGTCAGTTCTTCCTGGGTGATGCGATCGACTTCGGCCGCGATGACCTGAACGGACTCAACCGAACTGCCAAACTGCTCGAGGGCAGAACTCAGACCGGCGATGCTCTGCGACAGAGACGATGCCCCGGGCATGACCGACAGTTCGTCCAGGAGTGCCAGAGCCTCGGCCTCGGCGCTCATGGCACCGTCGAATTCTTTCTGGTCGTAGCTGGCTATATAGCCTCCGACGTAGTCTTCCATTGCCATGCTGGCTTTGACGACATGCGCGACCTTTGCCAGAACTGCTGGCAGATTCGTCTGTTCGGCCGAGGTGATCAACGCGTCGATCTGCGGCTGGAACGCCTCATGCGCAGCCTCGATCGACACCATGATGGCCCCGCGCTCGCCTTCGAGCGAAATCAAACTGTCGAATGCGTCGCGCAATGCCGCGGCCGATACTTCGATTTTGCTGATTTCAGCCCGCGCAACCGGCAAGCTGTCAAACTTTGCGACTCCGTCCGGGTCGTTGGTGGCAACATCGTCGATCCAAACCCGCGCCGTTTCGGCGATTTCCGCAGTCGGGGCAAGCAGATACTGCCGAACGCTGATTTCCATCTGCTGATAGTCGGCGACATAGTCAGAGATTTCGCCGGTTTGCCCATTGGCGGCGCGATAGCTGTCCGCAACACCTGACAGTGTCTGTATGCCGACAATTGCCGCGAGACTAACCACCACGAGAAGCGCGATGATGGCACCGAAGCCGGCGGCAATGCGCGCCGTTATTCCAAGTTTGGACATGATCGTCTCCGTCTAATTTCCGCGTCCAAGCGAAAATGACCTGACCGCCCCGGGCTACCGAGCCAAGACGCCAGATGTTGCAGTGCGAGTGGTGCGCCTGACTGGTCGCGCCTTTGCGGCCAGCCCCGCCTGCAAAGGCAGTAGAACCCCCGAGTGTTAAAAAAACCGTTTCGCGTCGCCCTGTTGTAACCCCACGGTTCTGGGGCTGATGCCGGCTGCAGTGCTCTGTCGCGGCGACCTTGCTGCGTTGCCCGGTTCACGATTGGTACAACCCGGACCGCCAGCGCATCGGTCTGGGTGCATGCGACGCGCCGGCTTCGACATCCACTGCCGTCACCTGCAAACCGATGCAACAATTGCGGAAATCGCCGCAAATCGGCTCCAGCAGCGCGGCTCTGAGCCGAAATACACTACCCCTGCCCCACAGGTTGCAGCACGCCATCGGCGCCGGGCGAGCGAAGGAAATCGAGCACGGTGGAAGCGGCAATGGGCGGGCTGTAAAGATAGCCTTGGGCGATTGACGCGCCGATCTCGGACAGCGCCTTGGCTTCCTCTTCACGTTCGACACCCTCTATGACGGCGTCGATTTGAAGGTTGTGGCACAGGTCGATGATCGTCTTGACGATCGTTACCGTCCGGCTTGATTCGGCCATGCGCGTCACGAAAGAGCGGTCGATCTTGAGCGAACTGATTTCAAGCTCGTCGATATAGACGAAGTTGGAATAGCCCGAGCCGAAATCGTCCAGCGCGATCGAACAGCCAAGTCCGGTGAGCTGTTCTATGGCCCGCTTGGCTTCATCGAAATCGGTCATCACCGAGGTTTCAGTGACTTCGAGTTCGACCCTTGCCGGATCGACTCCGCTGTTTGTGATCAATTGGCAGATATCATCGACGGCGCGAGACGAGAGAATGTCATGGGCCGAGAGGTTGAAGGCAAGACCGATGTGGTCGGGCCAGGTCGCGGCGTTGGTCAGCGCCTTTTCGAGCAGCACAAGCGTCAGCCGGTTGACGATGCCGGCCCTTTCGGCCACGCCGATGAAAACGTCTGGACGGATCTGCCCGAGGCTGTCGTTGCGCCATCGCGCCAGCGCCTCGAAAGCAAGCACCTTGCCGGTGCGCAGCTCGACCTGCGGCTGGAATTCGAGATAGAGCTCGTTGACGAGATCGGCATTGCGCAAAGCGTGCTCGATGGCGCCCAGGTTTTCCATTTCCTGCGCGATCTCCTCGGAGAACACGACCACGCTGCCGCGCCGTTCGCGCTTGGCCCGAAACAATGCGTAGGCGCCGCGTTCACCAATCTCACGCGCGGTGATCGGCGTCTCCGAAACTGGAACGACCCCGATCGATGCCGAGACACGGATTTCAACCCCGTCGATCACGAATGGCTCCTCGAAGGACTTCTGGCCGGCAACATAGTCGGCGCGGATCGATTCGATGTTCCGGCTTTGGCGTGAGACGATGCCGAATTCGTCGCTGTCTATGCGGGCGACAAGACACTCCTCGCCACACAGGCGCAGTAGGCGCCGTGCCACCGCCGCCAGCAGGCGGTCTCCGACAGCATTGCCGTAAATGTCATTGATTGCCTTGAAGCCGTCGATGTCGAGAAAGCCGACCGACCAGCGCCTCGGGCCGGGGCGATCCAGGCGTTCCTTCAGCTCGGCAAAAAAGCGGGACCGATTGGCAAGACCCGTCAAACCGTCGAAATCCGCACGCTTGCGTGCGGCATCGCGCAGCTTTTCCGCTGCCTGCCGCGCCCGGATCTCCCGGATGATGATGAGGCGTATGATGGCGTGCAACACCGGCGCCACGACGGTGACTGACATCGCGAGCGTCAAAAACTGCGATTGCGTGTCCGCCCCGATCTGCCCAGTGAAATAGAGCAGCGATGCCACGCTGACGAGCAGGCAGGGAATGATGATGCGGAAGCTCGCTCCGACCACCGCAACGAAAATCGGCAGGATGATGAAATTGTTCATCCGGTCGATCTGAAGATGCATGAACTGATAGGCATAAACATTGGTCAGCATGATCAGAACGATGGTGAGATTGGTCAGCTCGACCTGCCAAAGGCGCTCGTTTCGCACCGATCGCGTAAGCCAAAGCATGGCAAGCGCCATCAGAGACGAGAATATCGCGATCAGGACGAGCCAGGATGCGTGGGTATCGGTCTCGGCGATGGAATGAACGACGGCAAGACCGGCGTAGTATATCGAGACGACGACCAGAACCAGCCGCGTCACCGGCCACCATGCGTCGGCGTAAAGCGGTTCGATTTCCGTGTCCACGACCAGCCCGGACAACAGCAGCCTAGCGGTTTTCTTCGCACGGCTGAACGCTCGGTGCAGAGTTTTCAGCCCTGCAGCTCTCGCTGTGGCGCCCAGATCTGGTCCTGCCGGATCGGTCCGTGTTTCCGTCATGCTTTGTCCACCTTGGCAACTGTCGACGAGCGATGCGCAATGCCCAGACCGTTCGACCCGCGGCATCCCCAGTTGATCAAGTTCATGGCAGTCATATCATAATATAATGCTAATATATGCGCGACATTTGAAAATTACTGACTAGTTGATCTTCGAATACTCGACTAATTATTCTTGCCTTTGTTTGAGATTCTAGTTGTGCATTTTGAACAGTCTACCCTCGGATCGTCAATTCCGAAAGTACGTAACGCGATGTAACGTTCGCAGAATTGGCGCCGAGACGGGAATTCACCGCACCGTGCCTGAACGAATTGTTGTGAGTTCCTGTGCAAAAACCGCGATTGTGAACAAGAGGGTTTTGGGGGCCGACCAAAAATGGCAACTATTGGTCAGGCTCTCGATCACCGGACTGGGAAGTGGTGATGGATGCATTTGTTCCGCAGCAAGACGAAGTCGCAGATGCTGTGGACAAGATCATTGAAAGCGGCTCACTTGGCTCAGGCGCCAGACTGCCAGCGCTGCTGAACTACGTTGTCTCCAAGGAGATCGAGGGCCAAGGCGACCAGATCAAGGCCTATTCTGTCGCCATCGACGTCCTTGGCCGGCCACATGATTTCGATCCCAGCACCGACAGCATCGTCCGGGTCGAGTTCAATCGTCTGCGCCAGGCGCTAGAGCATTACTATGTCGTGGCCGACAATGATGCGACGGTGCGCATCGACATCCCCAAGGGCACTTATCGCCCGAAGTTCTCAAGGCTCGAAGCACCGGCAAAAGCACGCGCGCCCCTGGTCATCTCGGAGCGGGCGACCTGGATTGCCATGGGGGTCGCCGCCACCCTCGCCTTTGCGGCGCTGGTTGCTGTCGTGGCCTTTCTCAGCCCGTTTCGCTACTCGAACGGCTTCGCGCCGGTGAAGCGACACATCGGTGCCGTGCAGCTGACAATTCTGCCGTTTTCCGCCGACGGAACGGACACCAGTAATGCACTTCCCGGAGACCGTGTTTCTGACGCGCTGATCCAACAGCTGGCAGGCAACAGTTTCATCGACGTGATTATCGGGCCGCGCGGCGAATATGCTTCGTTTTCCGAAGCACTTTCGGTCGTGCCCAGTGGTTCCGACGATCAGCTGGTTCTTGCCGGCGTCGTCAGGCGTGGCATTTCCGGCTTGAACATTTTTGTCGGTCTGATGAATCCGACAGATAGCCGTCTGGTGTGGAGCCACGACTACGATATCGAGACGCTCCAGGATCGCGCCACAACCGACAGAGTCGCGGAATCGATCGTATCCGATCTGCAGCCGCCACTCCTCGTCGCGGCCAAACAGAAGCTTGCCGCCTTGCCTGAAGAGGAACTCAACGCCTGGGAGCTGTACCTGCTTGCTTCCGTTTCGGCCGGCGACAAGCTCAGCGACCTGGCGCTGGAAAAGCACCGCATCGCGCTGGCCGAGCGCGCGCTGGAGCTCGAACCCAATCTGGGCGAGGCCCATGCAGCGCTGGCATCACGCCTGGGCGCCCTGATCCTCGCGGATCCAGAATCGGACACGCCCGAGACCCGGGACAAGCTGCGCTATCACACCACGCGCGCCGAGCGGCTCGCTCCGCAAAATCCGGCCGTCTACTACGAAGTCGGCATCGCCAATCTGCGACTGGGAGACAGGGAACACGGAAGGCAGCTGCTACAACGAGCGTCCGAGCTCGACCCCAGCCAGATGTATTCACGCATTCTCTCCGGCATGATCGACGGCATTTGCGGCCAGGCAACCCAGGAGATGATCGACGCCGTCGCGCGCGAGGATGCCAAGCTCGCCGAGCGCAATCCGGCGCGCTGGATGACAAAGGGAATGCTGGCCCGGCTCTACCTGAGCTCCGGCCAGCCGCAAATGGCCTATGAGGCACAGCGGCAGGCCAATCAGGCCGGCCCCAATCCCGATGTGATCTTCCAGTACGCGGCGATCCTCAACGAACTTGGCCGTACGGACGACGCCAGGGACTGGCTCGATCGCTGGCGCGAAGACTGGCCGACGCTCGATGCCGATCATTTCGCCAATGTTGCCCTGCCCCGGATGTGCGGAGACACCGATCAATCTCTGCCGGTCAGGGCACCCTATATCCGCCTGGCGAGAGACCTTGCCGACAACTGAAACCTGCCGGTTCGATGTGCCTTGTGCGTCTGGTGCAGCAAGCGCTCGAGGACGCGTGACGGCCTGAAGGCAGCCGAGCCCGGCCCATCGGGGAAATGGGAGATGCACATGGTTCGGCCGGCACTTGCCATCCACGGTGGCTGCGGGGTCATGGCCAGGCGAGAGTTGAGCGAGGCCGACTTGGACGCGGCCGGCGGCTACAACTACAAGCCCGAGGGGCGAATCGGGGACTCACCTATCATCGGCGCCGGCACCTCTGCCCGCGACGGCGTCTGCGCCGTCTCCGGGACCGGGGCCGGCGAGTTCTACATCCGCCACGCCGTCGCCCACGAAATCGCCAGTCGTGTCGCCTATTTCGGGGAGGCCCTGGCCGAGGCGGCCTCCCACGTCGTCATGGCCGATCTCAAGCCACGCGGCATCGGCGCCGGCGTCATCGCCATCGATGCCAATGGCAGTGTCGCGGCACGCCATAATACCGACGGCATGTTCCGCGGCTGGATCACACCGGACGGCGACATGCGCGTTGCCGCGCATGACGATGTTTTTGCCCTAACGCCTTAGATAACCTCACGGAAATCGCTACAGCCGGTCGTCACGATGCCGATCATGACGCGGCCGGAACCTGCCTGCTGCAGTTCTGCAAAACCGCCTGGCGTCTCCGGCGTCAAAACAAGATGGCACGGTTCAAGCAAGGCTGCCTGCCTGAAAAGCAGCCGATGAGACTGGCACTAGGTGTAGAGCAGGAAGGGTTGCATACGCCTCGACCAATCCCCGGGATCGGTCAGTTTCTTCGTCGCCGCAACGAAGTCCGAAAGCGGAACATCAAAGAGCTTTTCGGCGTCTTCAACCCCGAGCAGAAGATCAAGATGGTTCCGCCCCGTCGGATTCACATGCGTGGGATACGTGGCCCATTCGAACATGTCCGGGTGCAGCTCTTTCAGGATCCTGACGAGCAGCATGCCGAATTGCAGGGACTGGAATTCTGTGAAGTCGGCGACATGGAACATCACGCCACCGCATTTTTGCCCGGCAAACTTGCCCTCGGCCGGGGTGAACAAAAGCGGGCGCGCAAACACGCTCTGTGAAATTTCCGCAGCCATCCGATTGACCAGATCGGCCGTTTCCTCGGCCAGCAGCCATGGCGCTCCCACGACGCGGAACGGCGTTGCCGATCCCCGGCCCTCGCTCAGATTGGTGGCTTCGAGCAGGCAGAGCCCATGATAGAGCAAGGCGGATTCGAAGGCGGGAATGGCCGGCGACAGCGGCACGAACGAGCGCGCCCAGTCCGGATGAAACATCTGCCTGTGCCAGTTGCGGCAGGGCCGGACATCCAACTGGCAGCCGATGGTTCGGGAGGCGTTGAAGTATCGGGCGAGCTCGCCGAGCGTACTTGAGTGCCTGACCGGTATCGACCAGCGACCAATGAAGCTGGAACACCGGGCCTCGTCGAGCAGCGGACCGGCAGCCAGGTCGAATTTCCCGGACAAGGGATTGGGCCGGTCGGCGATGACGAGCGGAACACTGTTGCGCGCGCAGGCCTCGAGCACGTGCGACATCGTCCACAGGTAGGTGTAGAAGCGGCTGCCGATATCTGGGACATCGAACAGGACCAGATCGATATCCTCGAGATCGGCGGGCGATGGCGCAAGCTTGTCGCCGTAAAGGCTGATGACAGGCAGCCGGGTCAGGACATCGACGGAGTTCGTCATCGCATGCCCGTCGGCACCTGTGGTGTCGAGACCATGCTCGGGTGAAAACAGTCTGACGATGTTGAAGCCCTGCCGCAGCAGCGCCAAGCGCGATGCCTCGAACCGGCTGGTGGTGGCCGCATGATTGGTGACCAGCCCGATGCGCTTGTGTTTCCAGACCGGCTCTTGCGCCAGAAGTGAATCGATCCCGAGAACCAACTGATTCATCTATGAAAATACCCATCGAGCAAAGGAAAACCGGCGCCCGGCATTCTACTTCAGCCGCTCCACGATCTTCTGGCTTTCGGCAATCCGTTCCGCAACATTGCCAAGCCGCTGGGTCACCGAAACGAACAGCAGATCGGTGATGGCCATCTGCGCCTCGCGCGTGGCAATCGATGCGCTGCGCACGAGGTTTTCATCAGCGACACAGGAAAGGGTGATGCCGACACTCTGATTGAACGGCCTGGCATCGAGCCCGATGATCGCCAGTACCGGGATACCCTTCGAACTGGCGTAGTCGACGGCGAGCCTGACTTCCGCCGTCCGGCCCGAATGGGTGATCGCGATCAGCAGATCGTCAGGTGTGAGGCTCGCCATGTTGGCCAACTGGATGTGGCTGTCGTGCTCGCACATCACTGCCTTGCCGAACTTGGCAAGCTTCCAGCTGAGGTCCGTCGCTACCAGCGCCGACCCCCCTATTCCAAACAGGGCGACGCGGCCGGCGCGCTCGATCAGCTGTACGGCCTTTTCGAGATCGGCGCCCGAATTGACGCGCATCGTGTCGGCGAGAGCGGCGACCTTGCTGGTGTAGAGCTTTTCGGCGACGGCGCCGATCGGGTCGTCGCTAAAAATATCCTGATGCACCCTGCTTTCGGTATTGGTGCGTCCTATCTCGGCTGAAAGCGCAAGTTTCAAAGCAGGATAGCCCTTGTAGCCCATCCTTTGGCAGAACTTGATGACGCTCGACTGGCTGACCTGGCAGAGCTCGGCCAGTTCCTGAGAGGACAGGATGGCAATCTCTGAGGGCGCGTCGAGAATTTTCTGGGCGATGCGCGCATCGCTTGGCGAGAAGCTTTCGATCGTGCCCCGCAGCCGGGGTATCAGGTCAATCTGACGTTCGTTCATGGCCCCGCTTCCCCTCGCTCCGGTGACTTATAGGAATAGCCTGCCGACCCATCTAGCATAATAAATTATCATTTGACCTTAGAATAGAAGAATAGGATATTCCATCCATGCAAATGGATTCCCAGACGATTGTGCAGCTCTCCAAGGACCTGGGCGAGCTTTCCTCCGAAGCACCGAACCCGGCGTCCGCCAGCCTGGATCGCATGTCGGCCGTCGAAATCGCCCGTCTGATGAACGAGCAGGACAAGCGCGTCGCCGAGGCCATCGAGGCGGAAATCGTCAAGATCGGGCAGGCCATAGACCTGGCAACCCTGGCGCTCAGCCGTGGCGGGCGCATCGTCTACATCGGCGCCGGAACGAGCGGCCGGCTCGGCATCCTGGACGCATCGGAATGTCCGCCCACTTTCGGTGTCACCGACGATATGGTCGTCGGCGTCATCGCCGGCGGCAAGGATGCAATGTTCGTGGCCAAGGAAGGCGCCGAGGACCGGCCCGAAGCCGGCGCCGCCGATATCGCCAACCTCGGGGTCGACGCAGACGATCTCGTCGTCGGTCTCGCCGTCTCCGGGCGGACGCCCTATGTGCTGGGTGCAATGGCCAAGGCGCGCGATCTGGGGGCGACGACAGTCGGCATCACCAGCAATGCCAATTCGACGCTGGAGAAAACGGTAGACGTCTGCATCACGACGCTTGTCGGACCTGAGGTGCTGACCGGATCGACGCGCCTGAAATCGGGCACGGCGCAAAAGATGGTGCTGAACATGATTTCGACCGGCGCGATGGTGCGCACCGGCAAGTGCTACGGCAATCGCATGGTCGATCTCAAGGTGAGCAACGACAAGCTCATGGCGCGCGCCCTGCGGCTGGTGCGCGACATCACGGCGGCGGACGACGACACGATACTTGCCGCTCTTGGCGATGCGGACTGGCATGTCAAGACGGCCATCGTCTCCCTGAAGACCGGATGCGATGCAACCGAGGCGCGCCGGCTTCTGGACGATCACGGCGGCCATTTGTGGCGCGTCATCGACAGCTGAAGCCGGCACCCGGCCACGCGCCGGGTCGCGGCAGTCACCTGTGGAGGTCGCGCCGGCGATCGCGTAAACTTGAAGGCTCCTGTCCTTCCCCTCGGCAGCCAGAGTTACGGGCATGACAATTCTTGCAATCGATGGTGGAGCCTCAGCAGCCAAATGGCAGATGCGCGCCGATGACGGCACGCTGATTGCTGCCGGCAAGGCCCAACCGCTGCACGGACATCTGTTCGACGACAGCGCCCGACAGGCCGGCCTCGCCATTATCGAGGATATTGCCGCCCAGACCCGCGGCCACGCTGCGCCCGACATCGTCATTGCCGGCATCACCGGCCTCGACAGCCGGTCGCAACCCGGCAGATGGCTGCACGAGGTCGTCAGCCGTATCTTCAAACTCGCACCCGAGGCCGTTCTGGTTGCCGACGACCTCTGGTTCGTCTCCTTCGGCCTGCTCGAGCCCGGAAAGGGTCTGCTGCTCTACGCCGGGACCGGGGCGATCGCCTATCACGTGACGACCGATCTCAAGGTGATGCGCGCCGGGGGGTACGGCTATCTGGTCGACGATCCCGGTGGCGGCTTCTGGATCGGCGCGAAAACCATGACGTGGTGGCTGCGGCGAATGGAGGCCGGCCAGACGGTTGCCGGCGCCCTGTCCGATCAGCTGCATTCCCGGTTCGGATCGACAGCGTGGAACGACATTCGCCCCCAGATCTATGAGGGCGGTCGCTCGTTCCTGGCCAGCCTGACACGGGAGGTCACGGCAGCTGCGGAGATGGGCGATCCCGACGCCATACGCATCCTGGCCCAGGCCGGTGGCGAACTGGGCGAGATGGCCAATCGCCTTTTTGCGGCAACGCGGATTGCGCATGCCGACCTGTTCTTTGCCGGCGGCATCGTCGCCTGTGGAGACTTCGTTCGCGAACCGCTGATGGCGGTTCTCGATCCGGCGATTTCGTTCAGCCAGGTCAAGGTCGACAATGCCGAGGCCTTCCACCATGCCGTCGCAAGATACGGACCGCAGGGCCTGTCGGACCTGCTCGCGTCGCGATAGAGCCGGCTCGGATCAATTCGCCTCGCCCATCCCGTTGGGCGACGCACCCTTTGTGCCTCTCCGTCCGTCGGCGCTCGCGACCCGCACCACTGCTTGCTCATAAAATATTATTGACAACGGCAAAAACGAATAAGATATTCCTATGATGGAATTGGGTCAGCTCTGCTCTTGGGTGTTTTCACTCGCTACAATATCGGCCAATTCGACCTGTCACGAACAGGCGACAAACTTCAGGTTGGAGTTTTTTCGGTCGCACTGCCTGCCGCAGATGAACCGAAACAGAAGCGGCGACAGAACGCATTTCGGCAGCCGTCGCCGGTTCCGCCAATTCCACAGCCTTCCGCTCCTGCCATGACGACGTTTTCGGCAACGCGCCCGGGGCACCAGGCACTTCCGCCCGATTGTTCCTCGGCCTTCCGGCCGGAGCCGATCGGTCGCGCCAACACACTGCAGCACACCAACCAATTTCGATGCTAAGGGGAGACAAGATGAACAGACTTCACGCCCATGCCGCAAAAGCCGTCCTGATCGGCGCGGCCACGCTCACCGCCACTTCTGCCATTGCCCAGACCGAGCTTGATTTCTGGAGCTGGCGTCAGGAAGACGTCAAAGCCTATAACGAGATCATCGCCGCGTTCGAGCAGGCCAATCCGGACATCAAGGTCAATTTCTCGGCGCACCCGGCAACCGAGTACAACACCATCATCGCCACCGCCCTGGCGGCCGGCGAAGGTCCGGACATCATCCAGACGCGCTCCTACGGCGGCCTCGAAGCCCTGGCCAAGCCCGGCTATCTCGAACCGCTCGATGACAAAATCGATCTGTCTGCGATCAGCGAAGGCGCACTTCTCGGCACCACCATGCGTTCGGACGGCAAGGTCTACGCCGTGCCCTTCGCCACCCAGACGGTCATGGTCTACTACAACAAGGACATCTTCGCGGCGCAGGGCCTCGAACTGCCCGAGACCTGGGACGAGTTCAAGGCCGTCATGACCCAGCTCAAGGACGCCGGCATCATGCCGCTTGCCAACGGCACGGCCGACGCCTGGTACATCGAGATCCTGGCCGGCGGCATCATGCCGAACTTCTACGGCGGCGATTTCTTTGCCGACGTGACGTCAGGCAAGACCGATTTCGAGGACCCGCGCTATGTCGGCGCCCTCGAAAAGCTGCTGGAACTCAAGGACTTCCTGCCTGACGGCTATCAGGGCATCGATTGGGCCACCGAAAAGCAGCTGTTCAACTCCGGCGCGGCGGCGATGTTCGTCGGCGGTTCGTTCGAAATGGCCAGCATGATCGAAGCCGGTGTCAATTTCGGCGTCATGGCTGCTCCGGCTGCCGAAGCTGGCGGCGACCGCTTCGTCGCAACCTGGCTCGACGGCGGCTACGGCGTCAACGCGGCTTCCGAAAACAAGGAAGCGGCACTCAAGTTCGCTCAGTTCACCGCGACGGCCGAGTTCGGCCAGATGTTCACCGACAAGCTGGGCAACATCTCCCCGATCGCAGGCGTCGAGCCGACCGATCCGGCCATCGCCGCCATCGCAGAGCTGAACAAGAGCTCGAGCCCCTACATCTTCCTTGTGGGCTACCGCTTCAACACGCCGACCGGTTCGACGCTGTTCCAGAACAATTCGCAGGAAATGTTCGCCGGCGCCAAGACCCCGGCAGAAGTGGCCAAGGCCGTTTCCGACGGCATCAAGGCCTCCGAATAGTCTGATATCGAGGGGCGGCGGTGTCCGCCGCCCCTCGCGCTTTCCAGTTTCTCAAGACGCGCGCACGCGATACGACCGCAGGCACATCCTGCGCTGCCCCCAGGAGAGTTTCATGGCTGCAATCGAGATGCGCGGCGTCAAGAAATGGTTCGGCGATACCGAGGTCATTCCCGGCGCCGATCTGACCATTGAAGACAACCAGTTCGTGGTCTTTGTCGGCCCTTCGGGCTGCGGGAAATCGACCCTTCTGCGCCTGCTGGCCGGCCTTGAAGACCTCACCGACGGCCAGATCGAAATCGACGGCGAGCGCATCGATCATCTGCCCCCCTCCAGGCGCGGTCTGGCCATGGTCTTCCAGACCTATGCGCTCTATCCGCATATGACGGTGTTCCAGAACATGTCCTATGCGCTGAAGGTGGCGCGGACACCCAAAGCCGAGATGGAGCGCAAGGTTCACGAGGCGGCGGAAATCCTGCAGCTCACCAATTACCTCCAACGCAAACCGCGCGAGCTGTCCGGCGGACAACGCCAGCGCGTCGCCATCGGCCGCGCCATCGTACGCGATCCGAAGGTCTTCCTGTTCGATGAGCCCTTGTCGAACCTTGATGCCAAGCTGCGCGTGCAGATGCGCATCGAGATCACCAAGCTGCACAAGCGCCTCAACACCACGATGATCTACGTCACCCACGACCAGGTCGAAGCCATGACCATGGCCGACAAGATCGTTGTGCTGCGCGATGGCGTCGTGGAACAGGTCGGCGCCCCGCTCGAACTGTACAACCGGCCGGCCAATGTCTTCGTCGCCGGCTTCATCGGCTCCCCGGCCATGAACATGTTCAAAGGCACGGTCAGGGAGGTGGGCACGGACGCCGTCGTGCTCGATCTGGTCGATCACGAGCAGCCCGTCAATTTCCCCTGCGAAGCACCGATCCGGCTGTCAGTCGGCGATGCGGTGCTGTTCGGCATCCGCCCCGAGCATTTCGACTTCGACGCGGCGCCGGACGGCTCGGTCACCGGCGATGTCTACGCCGTCGAACGCCTTGGCGGCGAGACCTATCTCTACATGACGTCGAAGACGGGACAGGACATGGTCGTGCACGCTTCCGGCGACATGGAAGTCGAGGTCGGCGACACCGTCCGGCCCGGATTCGCGACCGGAAAGTGTCATCTGTTCGGCCCGGACGGAACCGCAGTCAGGTAGGAGCACCACCCATGCCGATGAGTGAACGCGACTACCAGCGCGCCATCGCCCGCCGCAAACGAAATCGCCTGCTCTGGCTGGCTTTTCTGATATTGCCGCCGGCGGCAATCATGTTCACCTTCGTTTTCCTGCCGATGGGCTCGGCGGTACTCTACAGCGTCTATGACTGGGATGGGCTGGTACGCGGCGACTTTGTCGGGTTCGAGAATTTCCGGCGCGTTCTGCTCGACCCGAACCGCAACGGGTACCTTTTCAACGCCTTCAAGAACAATGTGTTCGTCTTCTGCTTCGTCATGGTCGTGCAGAACGGGCTGGCGCTTCTGTTCGCCCTTCTGCTGGCGCGCGAGCCGAAAGGGCACCGCGTCTACCAGGTGCTGTTCTTCCTGCCGGTCATCCTGTCGACGGTCATCATCGGTTTCCAGTGGAAACTGTTCCTCAACCCGGTCTTCGGGCTGGTGAACAACATTCTGAGGGCCGGCGGGCTCGGCGAATGGGCCCTGCCCTGGCTCGGCCTTACCGAAACCGCCCTGACCTCGATGGTGCTTGTGAACATCTGGCACTGGGTCGGGTTCCCAACCCTGGTTTTCCTTGCCGCGATCCACCGAATTCCCAAGGACTTCATCGAGGCAGCCCGTCTCGACGGCGCCAACGAGTGGATGATCGCCAAGGACATCATCTGGCCGTTGATGGCACCGGCGGTGACGATCATTGTCGTTTTGACCTTCATCGGCGCCTTCAACTGGTTCGAGATCCCCTATGTCATGAACGGGCTGGAGGGTGCGCCGGGCAATTCGACGGACGTGCTCGGATTGTTGTTCTATCGAACCGCCTTCGGTTCCATCAGCGCCGCCGACAGCGACTTCGGGGCCGGCAGTGCGCTTGCCGTGCTTATCTTCCTGTTCATTTTCACCGCGTCACTGATCGCCACCCGGATTCTGACGGCGCGCGAAGTCGAGATGAGCTAGGACAGCATCAAATGAAGCAGGCTCGCACCAGCACACTCGAAACAACCCTGATGCAGATCGTTCTCGGCGCCGGCGCCGTCGTCATGATCTATCCGATCGTGATGATGGTTCTGTCCGGCTTCAAGAGCAATGCGGAGATCTTCTCCCGGCCCTTCGCGCTGCCCAGCGGGTTCAATATCGACAATTTCGTGGTGATCTGGACCGAGACCAATGTGCCGCGCTATTTCCTCAACTCGACGCTCGTCACCGGCGCTACGGTACTGCTCGTTCTGACGCTCGGAACGATGGCGGCCTATGCCCTGTCGCGCTATCGCTGGCGCGGTTCGATCATGGTTTCGCTGTTCTTTCTGGCCGGACTGATGCTGCCGCTGCGGCTGGCGATCATTCCGCTTTTCATCCAGCTCAAATATATGGGCCTGACCGACAATCCCCTCGGCCTGATCTTCATCTACACGGCCATGAGCCTGCCTTCGACCGTGTTCATCATCACCGGGTTCCTTCGCTCGCTGCCAAGAGAGCTGGAAGACAGCGCCCGCATGGATGGCGCCAGCGAGTTGAGAATCATGGTCGAGGTCATGGTTCCACTGGTGTCTCCGGCACTGGTCATCGCCGGCATCTACAACGCGGTGCCGACCTGGAACGACTTCTTCTTCCCGCTGATCTTCATCCAGTCTCCCGAATGGAAGACGCTGGCACAGGGAATGACCCAGTTCTTCGGCGAGTACAGCATCAACTATGGCGTGCTCTATGCCGGGCTGACGCTGGCGGCGGCGCCGATCGTGGTAATCTTCATCCTGCAATCGCGGCGCTTCATCGCCGGCATGACGGCCGGCGCCATCAAGTAGACGCGGCGCCCGCCCTCACCCGTGGCGAAGCGTTACGTCAGTTGCAGGCTTCCAGCCAGGGTCGAAGCGAGCGCCGGATGGCGCGCTTGATCAGGGCATCGGGATCGCTGAGATCGTCGCCGGCCTCCAGCGCCTCCTTGACGAAGGGCGCGCTCAGATACTGGCTCAAAAGACCGATATGCGGTTTCGTCTCGGCGAAGCGCTGATGAAACGCCGCCAATGCCGCCTGGGCCTCAGGCTTCAGCCAGTAATAGCGGATGCGGTCGGCAAGACCGTAGTGGCGCTGTGACTGCTGCGAGGCGGCATCGCCGTGGATGTGCTCCCGCCACGGCCCCGGCTCGTCGACCATCAGCTTTTCCATGGTGTCACGCAGGTTTCGCGGGCCGTGGTCGATTTCCGCCGCCGCCATTTCCATGCCGTAAAGCGCCTCGCGCAGTGCATAGGTCAGGCTCGGACCGATCTTGAGGATGGCGAACCCGTCATCGACCAGGGCCGCGAGCGCCGCGCCGGTCTGGTAGTCGGTCGAATGGGCTTCATAAACCAGCCCGCCAAGATCGGCGCGCGCCACAACCAGGTCCTTCGCCCGCTCGGGATCGTAGAGCACAACGCTCATCTGGGCGCTTTCGACGCGCGGCTGCACGACAATGGCGACAACGCGCGCAAAGGCGGCGCCGAGCCCGGCCGTTTCGAAGACCTGCTTGTGAACGGCATGGGTCTTTTTCACCGCCTCGGGCCGCGTCGGCATCAGATCGGTCAGTTCCTCATGCGCGCCGCCGGGCGCGGGGATTTCCGTGCCTACGATGTAGATGGGATCAGTCCCTAGCTCTTCGGCGACCCTGCACAATTCGGCGGCGCGGTTGGCGGTGGTTTGATCGTCAAGCGCCACCGGTTCACCGGCGCAGCCCATCGAGCAGTCGAGATGCAGCTTGCAGATGCCGGCTTCGGCATAGGCGCGCATCATCATTTTCGCCTCCGCCATGGCCTCGTCGGCCGGCAGGTGCTTCCACGGGTTCGGGCCGAGATGATCGCCGCCGAACAGCAGCCTGTCTTCGGGGAAACCCACGGAACGGGCGATCCTTTTGACCTCGGCGACGAAATCGACCGGCGTCATGCCGGTATAGCCGCCGCGATGGTTGACCTGGTTGCAGGTGCATTCGATCAGCCCGTACTGGTCCTGCGCCATGGCCTCTTCGAGCGAGGCGGCAATGACCAGTGGATGGGCCGAACACACCGAAACGATGCCGCGCGGATCGCGGCCAAGAGTGAGAAGCGGGTCGGTCACGATTGCCCCCTGTGCCTGTCGGCAAATTCGCGGACGGTCTCGAGGTGCTCCGCGCCCGACATCGGCCCGCGCTTCATCACCGCCAGCGCCCCGGCGGCAGCGGCGAGCCTGAGGCACTCGGCCGGGCTCTCGCCGGCGGTCCAGAGCGCCACGAAGGCACCGCCGAAACAATCGCCGGCGCCGGTGGGATCGATCTCGTTGGCCGGATAGGGCGTCTGCCGCAGGACTTGCGTGCCGTCGTAATAGCTTGCGCCCTCGGCGCCGCGCTTGTGGACCACGGCCTTCATGCCGGTTTCGAGGTGCCGGGCGATGGCTTGCTCGGCATCGTCGGTATCGACGCCGAGGAAGACTTCGTCGCCAGAGGGCAGGAACAGATCGGTGAAGGACAATACCTTCTCGATCGCCTCCCTGAGCCCGGGCTGCACCAGCATTTCCTTGCGAAGGTTCGGATCGAATGAAACCGTGCCGCCACGTGCCTTGATGTCGCTGGCGGCCCATGCCGTCAGGGCGCGGATGTCCTCGGTGAACATCGAGTTGCCGACCACATGCAGGTGACTCGATTCCGCAATGACTGTCTCTACTTCTGGCGTCCGCTTGATGGTACCACTGGCCGAATAGGTGATGTTGTAGATGAAGTCGCGGTCGCCGTCCGGCCGGTAGCGGACAAAGGCATGCCCTGTCGGCAGCACCGGATCGACGCTGATCGCCGAGATGTCGACGCCATCATCCTGCAGCCGGTCGGTGTTGACCCGTCCGAAGTCGTCGTTGCCCACCGCCGAGATGTAGGCCGTCGGGGCACCCATGCGGGCGGCCTGGCTGATGAAGATCGGCGGCGCGCCGGAGGGGAACGGCCCGGTCATCGTCATCGGTTCGTGAAAGCCGTAGCCCCTGGTGTCGGCCATGATCTCGACGAGCGTTTCGCCCAGTGACACGATCTTGCCCATGTTTCCTCCCTGGCAACGTCGCTTGTGGTGTTCTTCCGGCCTTTCCTGGGTCAGTCGGGTTTCGCCGCGGCTTCGAAGTCCGCTGCAGCGGCGATGGTTTCGGTATCGCTCATCAGCTCGCGCGCAACCGCTGGCGCGATGGTGAAGCAGTCCAGCCCTCGCTTGGCGAGATCGACCATCTGGCCGGCATTGCGGATCGAGGCGACGAGAATCTTGGTTTTGCCGCCGGCGAGCTGGCCGATGGCATGCATCTGTTCCATGGCATCGACGGCCGGCAGGCCCTTTTCGACCATGCGGCCGAAATAGGGAGCGATGTAGTCGGCGCCGAGGGCCGTCGCGACAAACATCTGCTTGGCGTCATAGGCCGCCGTCATCAGGATCTTGCCCCCGAGCGCCTTGATGGCAGTCGCGGACCTTATGCCCTGTTCGGTCAGCGGGATCTTGACCACGGTGCTGATACCGGCCCTACGGCCGTGTTCGTAGAGCGCCCCGGCCCAGTCGACGTAGCTCTCGAGCGGTCCGAAGACCTGACCGTGCAGTTCCCTGGCGCCGAGATCGGCGGCCCTTTGGACCATCTCGCCCCAGTCGATGTCCGGATAGGACAGACCGGCGCGCTTGGCCAGAAGCGGATTCGTCGTGATCCCCGAAAACAGTCCGGTCGGCATGAGCTCTTGCCAGGCAGCGATCTCAGCGGTGTCGATAAGCAGTTCCATGTCAGTTCAAGCCTTGTGGTGAAGCGCCTCCTCGAGTTCCGCCCGTGTCGGCGGATCACACCCCGCGCGGGTGCAGTTCAGGGCGGCGGCGGTGCTGGCGCGCTGCAACAAGGAGCATAGCCCATCTCGGGTCAGCACCGTCAGGCCTGTCGGCGAAAGTGCCCCGTTTTCTGCCAGTCCGGCGAGGAGCCCCGCGGAGAACGTGTCGCCGGCCCCGACAGTGTCGGCGAGTTGCGGCACCGAGGCTGCCGGCATGTCGATACGCTCATCGCCCATGAAAGTACTCGTGCCGTTGCCGCCCCTGGTGAGAACGACCACACGGGCCGAGGTGATATCACGCAGCGCCACCAGTGCGGCCTGCTGGTCGAGATCGGGAAACAGCGCTTCGAGATCCTCGTCGCTGAGTTTGAGCA
Organism: Devosiaceae bacterium; assembly: GCA_963675235.2. Lineage (GTDB taxonomy): Bacteria > Pseudomonadota > Alphaproteobacteria > Rhizobiales > Devosiaceae > JAHJQZ01. The sequence goes on from CAXXFU010000005.1 coordinate 381,386, forward strand.
GATGTGTTTTGACGCACATGCGCTTGATGCGGGCGCGATACGCCTCGATGTCGGAGATCACCGACACCCGCACGTTCGGGTCAAGCGAGACCAATATGCCCTTGTCGTAGCAGCTGGCGCAGAATGTCTCCCAGGCATCGGCGTCCGGCCCGTCTGTCAGAGTCAGAGAACCGGTCTGTATCGCCTCGGCGTTGGCGGGAAGAGCGGCGCCTAGGCTGTCGACCGTCACCGCCCGTTCTGCCGTGCCTGCGCGCTCGAAGCTGTAGGTGGGGATGCCTTCGGCGATCGTCACCCGCGCCATGGTCGTCGGTTCCGGACGTCGGCCACCGGCGAGCGCGACATGTGAGCTGACCAGCGTCTCGGCCAGCATGTCGCCCCAATGGTCGGTGGAGATCGGTGAAATATAGGCGACATCGGCATCAAGCCGCCCCAGCGCCATCGCAACATTGTAGGGCGAGCCGCCGGGATAGGCGGTCGCCTCCCCTTCGCGGTTCACGTAGTCGATGAGGTTTTCGCCGCCCACGGCGATCATCGGCCTCTCAACCATCTCAATTGTCGGGCCTATATACTTGGCTACAGAGGATTTTTAGCCGCGATTGGCAGCAGCGGCAAGCCGCATGGATATGGCCGGACCGGGGTGAACGGTCGGATTTGCTGCAGCCGTTCGCCGTTCTGCCCGGAGCCTATCGCGGCCGATGGAACGATGCGTTCCCAGCGCGTCATTTGGTCCGAATGCCGCCACGCGGGGGATCGGCCTTGGAACTGCCGCCGCGCTTGTGTAGAGGTCTTGCAAAACTGCAATGGAGCGCTCGGAGTTGATGACCATATCCACCTCGTGGCTTGCCCGGCCAACCCATCGCCGATGGCTTCGCGATCAGGCCGAAGCTCTGTTCGCCTATTTCGAGACACGGGCCATCAATCCCAAGGGTGGATTCCTTGAACTGACGCCGAAGGGCGCTCCCATCCCGACCGAAAACCCTGTTCGCGGCATCCATGGCACGGCGCGCATGGTGCATTGCTACGCCATCGGCAGCCTGCTCGGACGGCCGGGTTCGGACCCGGTCGTCGATCATGGCATGAGCTATTTGTGGAACGCGCATCGCGATGCCGAGCGTGGCGGCTATTTCTGGGCCGTTGACGACAACGGCGCCGCCGACAACGGCCGCAAGCAGGGCTACGGCCACGCCTTCGCGCTGCTCGCCGCGTCGAGTGCTAAGCTCGTCGGCCATCCGCTCGCCGACCGCATGCTCGAGGATGTCACCGAGATCATCAACACCCGCTTCTGGCAGGAACAGCACGGCGCCATCGCCGAGGAGTTCAACGCCGACTGGACCCCGATCAGCCCGTATCAGGGCCAGAACTCCAACATGCACATGACCGAAGCGCTGATGGCGGCCTTCGAGGCAACCGGCGAGCGCGACTACCTCGACAAGGCGGAACGCATTGCCGATCTCATCATCCGCCGCCGCGCCGGCGAGAACGGCTGGCGCGTCGCCGAGCATTTCGACGCCGACTGGGCCGTCGACAAGGACTACAATGGCGACCCGATGTTCCGCCCGCCGGGGACGACGCCCGGCCACTGGCTCGAATGGTCGCGCCTCGTCCTCCAGCTCTGGGCACTCGGTGGCAAGAGGCTGGCCTGGATGCCCGAGGCGGCGGTGGCGCTGTTCGAGAAGGCCGTCGACATCGGCTGGGACAAGAGGTTTGGGGGCTTCTTCTATAACCTTGACTGGTCCGACACGCCCGACATGCGCGACAAGCTGTGGTGGCCATCCTGCGAGGGCGTCGGCGCAGCGCGCTTCCTCATCGCCCACCAGCCGAGCGAGTTCCACGAAACCTGGTATCGCAGGATCTGGGACACCATCTCCCGGTATCACCTCGATCGCGACAATGGCGGCTGGTTCGAGCAGTTGAGCGAGGACATGCAGCCGTCCCATACCCTATTCGCCGGAAAGGCCGACATCTACCACGCGCTGCAGGCCTGCCTCATTCCGCTCTACCCGGCCGAAGGCAGCGTGACGCGGGGGATCATCGAAGCCGAGAGTGCGATCTAGGGCAGGCCCTTGTCCCCTGCCCGGTCCCGACTAAATAAAACCCTCGTCTTTTTATTGCGCGTAAGATTATATAATTGCGCGCGTCAAATATCTTTGGTACAAAATGGCAAAGTGTGACGTCCGTTTTCGCGGCCGGACACGCGCCGCCACGGAGCCCATGCAATGACCAAAAAGACCATCCGCACGATGGAGGAATTTGCATCTGCCGTTGGTCTGTCGCGCCCCACCGTGTCTAAATATTTCCAGGATCCGGGCTCGGTTCGCCCCAAGGTGCGCCAGCGCATCGAGGTCGGTCTCGACGAGACTGGCTTCCGGCCGAACCTTTTGGCGATCAATCTCAATCGCCGCCGCACCCGTATCATCGGCCTGGTTTTTCCCAATTCGCTCGACCCCTTCTACATGGGGCTGAGGCAGTTCATCGAGGCCAAGGCGCGCGAGGCCGGCTATCTCAGCTTCGTGTTCAGTTCCGAAGGCAACCCGGAACTCGAGGAGGAGGCAATCGAGACGCTGGTGTCGCTCAACGCCGCCGGCGTCGTCATGGCCCCCGTCGATACCGGCGGCCAGAACCCGAAACTCAAGCGACTGGCGCACAAGCTGCCGACCGTGTTCATCGACGTCGCCTTCGACGCCGAGGAAACCTTTGTCGGCAATGACAATCATCAGAGCATCGAGCTGATGGTCGACTACCTGTCGCGCTTCAAGGACCCGCCCTGCTATTTCGGCGGTCCGCCGGTCAACCGCAGCAATGACGAACGCCTGCTCGCCTATGAAAAGACGATGCAGGCGCGCGGCCTCGAACCGATCGTTCTGGATATCGGCCGCGCCGCCAGGTGGGATTTCGAATCCTATGGCTACGAGCAGGCCAAGCAAATCCTGGCGTCGGGAGGATTTCCGACACGGTCGATCCTTTGCATCAACGACCGCGTCGCTTTCGGCGTGCTCGCGGCCGCCTACGAAGCCGGCAAGAAGGTCGGCATCGAAACCGATTGCGACCTGAGAGTGGCCGGCCATGACGACCATCCGCTGGCGCGCTTCGCCGTGCCGCCGCTGACGACGGTCGCCCAGGACACCTCGAAGATCGGTGCAATGGCCATTGAGCGCCTGTTCGCCAAGATCGAGGGCGAGACCGCGACCGGCGTCAAGCCGCTCGACAACCAGGTCCGGGTGCATGCACGCCTCGTGCTGCGCGCCTCGGCCTGACGACCGGGAGCACACGCCCGGCCCCAGATTTCCGGAGGAGGAGGAAACACGATCATGAAGAAGATTCTCAACAATCCGGCCGCCTATGTCGAAGAGATGCTCGAAGGCCTCTGCCTTGCCCATCCCGAGATCTATGTGCGCGCCGATACGCGCGTCATCGCCCGGACCGGCGGCATGACACCGGGCAAGGTCGGTATCGTCACCGCCGGAGGCTCGGGCCACCTTCCGGTCTTCACCGGCTATGTCGGCAAGGGGTTGCTCGATGCCGCCGCCATCGGCGAGGTCTTCGCCTCACCCTCGGCCGAGCAGATGGCCCAGGCGATGCGCAAGGCAAATGGCGGTGCCGGCGTTCTTCGGCTTTACGGCAATTACGGCGGCGACGTGATGAATTTCGACATGGCCGGCGAGATGGTCGAGATGGAAGACGACATCGCCTCGACGACGGTGCTTCTGGCCGACGACGTCGCCAGTGCCGCGCCCGAAGAGTCGCAAAAGCGCCGTGGCGTCGCCGGCATGGTCTATGCGTTCAAGATCGCCGGCGCCAAGGCCGAGGAAAGGGCCGATCTCGACGAGGTGACGCGCGTCGCCCAGAAGACCGCAGATGCGTGCCGCTCGATCGGCATGGCCCTGACCCCATGCACCGTGCCGCAGGCCGGCAAGCCGACCTTCACCATCGGCGAGGACGAGATGGAAATGGGCATGGGCATTCACGGCGAGCCGGGCATCTGGCGCGACAAGCTCAAGCCGGCCGACGCCATCACCACCGAAATGGTCGAACGCCTTGTCGCCGACATGCCGCTTGCCAGGGGCGATCGCATCTCGCTGCTGGTCAACAGCCTCGGCGCCACGCCGCCCGAAGAGCTCTACATCATGTACCGCAAGGCCAAGACGATGTTCGACGATCTCGGCGTCGAGATCGTCATGCCGCTGGTCGGACGCTATGCCACCTCGATGGAGATGACCGGCGCCACACTGACCATGTGCAAGCTCGACGACGAGCTCGAGGTACTGCTCAAGGCGCCGGCACACTGCGCGTTCTGGAGCGTCCAATGAGCACGTTCACCAGCAAGGATCTGGCGGCGGCGGCGCAGCGCGTTGCCGCCCATGTCGCGACACAGGCCGACGCCCTCAACACAGCCGACGGCAAGCTCGGCGACGGCGACCTCGGCGTCACCATGGTCAATGGCTGGAATGAGATCGTCAGCATCGCCAATGGTTTCCCCGAAGATGTTGGCATGACATTTCTGGAAGGCTCGAAGGCCTTCCAGCGCGTCGCGCCATCTTCGTTCGGCACGCTGATGGCGACGGCGCTGATGAGCGCTGCCAAGGCGTGCAAGGGCAAGACCGAGGTCGACTATGCAGAGGTGCCAGCCCTCATCACCGCTGCCCGTGACGCCATGATGGCGCGCGGCAAAGGTTCTCTCGGCGACAAGACGGTGCTCGATGCGCTCGACGCCATGGCGGCGGCCACGTCCGGCATGAGCGATCCGGGCGACATCCTTGCTGCTGCCGATGCCGCCGCCGAGACGGCACTTGCTGATTTTGCCAAAAGGCCGAACAAGCTCGGCCGGGCCCGCATGTTCGGCGACAAGTCGGTCGGGCTCGAGGATCCGGGCATGCTGGCGGCGCGCGAGATGGTGCGCGGCATCAAATAGCTTTCGCCACCCGTAGGGCGGACCGAAGACGCCTCTCCCCCGCTTGGGGAGAGGCAGTTTTGCTGTATGGCTGTTCTGCTAGCGCCTTACCAGTCGTGTTGCCGCCAGCGCCTGCTGATAATCCGTGCCGAACAATGCGTCGTAGCGCGCCTGCCGCCCGGGTTCGGGGGCATAGACGTCGGCGTCGAGCGTTATCGAGTCGACCGCCTCGCCGACGCTGCCGAACAGTCCGGCCCCGACGCCGGCGAGTAGTGCCGCGCCGAGACTGACGGCTTCCTTGGTGTGCAGCGAGCGCAGGGGACGCCCGTAGACATTGGCTTTGATGTCGAGCCACAGGGCGTTGTGCGAACCGCCGCCGATGACAGTGACAGGTCGGCTGGTGATATTGGCCTGAGCGGCGGGATCGAGGAATTCCATCATCCGCTCGGCGATGTTGCGGGCGTCGAACGCCAGCCCTTCGAGCAGGGCGCGATAGAGCACGGCCCGGTCGGATTCGGTTGACATGCGCATGAAGGCGCCGCCAGGTCGGGCGTAATTGTCCGGCGCCGAAGCGATGCGCAAGTGCGGCACGAACAATGAGCCTTCGGCGCCGACAGCGACGTCTTCGGCATCGGCCATCATCTTCTTGTCGTCCAGGCCCTCGGCGAACAGATCGCGGAACCATTCGATGGCGGCGCTCGAAGTGAACAGGCCGCCGCAGAAGAAGTAGCGGTTGGCCCCGTCGAGGCGGACAAGGGTCTGTTCGAGCGTCCAGTCGACGAAACGCCTGTCGCGCGTGCGCGCCGGCAGCGGCAGCACCAGGCCTTCGGCCGTGCCCATCGAATCCATCAGCGAATTGTCGTTGAACACGCCCGAGGCCAGCGCCCCGATGACGTGGTCGTGGCCGCCTATGGCGACGAGGCAATCCTCCGGCAGGCCGGTCTGACGGGCGATCTCCGGGATGACGGTGCCAAGACGGGCGCCGTTCTCGCCGACCGCCGGCAGGACCGAGGGATCGATGCCGAGTTCGGCCAGCAACGGCTTGTTCCAGTCGAGGGCATCGAGATCGAAACCGGCGGTGCGGCCGGCCAGTCCGCACTCGGTCGCCATGACGCCGCTCAGCCGGAAAGCGATGTAGTCGGCAACATGCAGCCAGTGGCGCATGGCGGCAAAGGCCTGGGGGTTCTCCTGACGCAGCCAGACCATCTTGCACACGCCGGCGATGGCATGCAGCGGCATGCCCGTCGTCATGTGCACATTGGCGCCGTCGAGCCGGCCGGCAAGCTCCTTGGCGATCTCGCGCGGCCGCTGGTCGTACCAGGCGAGCGAACGCGCCACCGGCTTCAGATCGGCGTCGAGTGCGATTCCGCTTTCGGCGACGCTGGCAGCGGCAATGCCCCGGATACGGCTCTTGTCGGCAATCTTGCCGACGGCATGCTTGAGGGCGGCGAGGGTCGCCGTCCACAAGGCTTCCGGATCGAATTCGTCGCCGGTTTCGGTCGTGACGATGGGCGTTGGCGACACGCCTTCGGCCACAACCTCGCCCGAAAGCGTGAAGACCAGGGCTTTCAGACGGCTGGTGCCGGCATCAACCCCGACTATGAGGGGCGAGCTGCCATCGTCGCGTGCCATCGTCTCATCCTCCCGCGCGGCCTAAAGGTCCGCCGCAAGAACCGCGTCGGTCACCTCGAGATCCTCGTCGAGCGGACGCTTGGGGGCGATGCCCTTCTTGCCGAGCGCATCGTGATAGGCCTTGACCGCCTCGGCCGGTGTCAGGCTGCCTTCGACGACATGGCGCATGTTGGCGAGAATATCGAGCGGGGACTCGCTCAGATTGATCTTGCGGCCGAACAGGGCGACACGGGCGCCGTATTTCTCGGCAAGGTGCACGAGGTTGAAGGTGTCGGCGGTGGTGCCGCTGGAACCGCCGAGAATGCCGACAACGATACGGTCGTCGTAGGAGACCAGTTCGTCGAGCGCCTTGGCGCCGTTGTACTGGATCTTGAGGAATCGCGGACGCTCGGCCATCGACATGCAGACCAGCGCATGGATGATGGCGTCATTGACGAAGGCGCCCATCTCCTCGGTAGAGAAGCCGGTCTTGACGTTGGGGTTGAACACTTCAAGGAAGTGGTCGAGCCCGAGCGCGTCGACCTCGGCCCTGAATTCGCGATAGGCGGCCATGGTGGCGACGTCGCGGTCGACGTCGTTGGTGAAGGTCATCGAATATAGGCCGAGCTTGGCGCCGGCTTCCTTGGCGCGTTCGAGCCTGACAGTGCGGAAGGCGCGCGACGGCTCCTTGAGATAGACGGCGTTGCGATTGTTCCAGATGTCGGTCGAATCGTTGAAGCGCATCGCCGGCATAGTGCCGGTGTCCTTGAACAGACCCTCCTGGCTCAGCCGGTCGAAGGTCGAGATCGACATCAGCATGACGTCGGCCAGTTCCGCCTTCACGATGGCGCGGATCTGGTCGAGATACTGGTTGAGGGTCTTGAGCTTGCCCGTCGGCTTGCCGTCCGGTCCGAGTTCGGGACCCGGGGCGGTGGTGGCGAAACCGACATCGCCGTCCTTGGCGTCGGCGATGATGAAGTCGGTTGGCTTGTACTTGCCGGCAAGGATGTTTTCGAGTTTTTGATCAAGACGCTTCATTGTCGTAGCTCCGGGGGGTTGTGCGCCGGCCGCATCCCAGGGGACGCGGCCCGGCGGTCATTGGACATTCATGGATTTGGCCAGGGCGATCACGGCTCAGCCACCGATCATCAGTTTGACAACTTCATCATGTGTGGTGTCGGCGATCCGTCGCTCGCCGACATCGAGCCCGCGCCTGAGAACGATGATGCGGTCCGAAACCGCGAAGATGTCCTGCAGGTTGTGGGAGATGAAGATGATGCCGTGCCCTGCTTCCTTGAGCTGGCGGATGAGCGCCAGCACCTTGCGCTGTTCGGGTACGCCAAGGGCAGCCGTCGGCTCGTCCATGATCAGGATCTTGGCATTCCAGAACACGGCGCGGCCGATGGCGACGGCCTGGCGCTGGCCGCCCGAGAAGTTGGAGACCGGCGCCTCGAGACGGGACACGTGGAAATCGAGCAGCGCCATGGTCTCCTTGGCAGCCGCGGCCATCTTCTTGCGGTCGAGCACCGGCAGGAAGCCAAAGGCCCGCCGCATCGGCTCGCGGCCAAGAAAGATATTGGCGCCGATCGAGAGATTGTCGGCCAGGGCGAGGTCCTGGTAGATCGTCTCGATGCCGACATCGCGCGCCTGTTGCGGCGTGTCGAAATCGACCTTCTTGCCGGCAAGCAGGATCTCGCCGCCGGTCGGCTTGTAGACGCCGGAGATCGCCTTGATTACCGTGGTCTTGCCGGCGCCGTTGTCCCCGGCCAGGGCGACGACCTCGCCGGCATGGACCTGCATGGAGAAATTGTTGAGCGCTTCGACCGGGCCGAAATGCTTGGACAGGTCCCGGACCTCGAGAAGCGGTTCTTGCGTGTCGGTGCTACTCACTCTGGCGTCCTCCGCTGAACTGGCGTTGGGCCTGGTCGATCAGGACCGAAATGATGATGACGACGCCAACGGCGATGAACTGCCAGAACGGTTCGACATTGACGAAGACCAAACCGTACTGGATCACGGCGATGACGAAGGCTCCTGCCACGGTGCCGACAATCGTTCCCGAGCCGCCGAACAGGCTGGCGCCGCCGATGACAACGGCCGCGACACTGTCGAGCAGAAGCGGTTCACCGGCCTGGGCGGCACCGGCATTGAACCGGGCCGAGTAGAGCGCGCCGGCCAGACCGGCACAGGCCGCCGACAGGATATACAGTCGCGTCAGATGTCCCTTGATGTTGATGCCGGCCCGGCGGGCAGCCGTCTCGCTGGCGCCAATGGCATAATTGTGCTGACCGAACTTCGTCTGGCTGAGCACGTAGTGCATGATCAGCACGAACGCCGCCGTGATGATGACGATGTAGGGTATGTTGAAGATGCGGCCATTGCCGATGGTTGCGAACAGGGTGTTGTGCACGGGCACTGTCGTGCCGCCTGCTAAAAGGAAGGCCACGCCGCGGGCGATGCCGAACATGCCGAGCGTGCCGATGAATGGCGGAACCCTGAGACGCGCGACCAACGTGCCGTTGACCAGGCCGGCGACGCCGGCGGCGAGAACGGCAACCAGCACGCCGAAAAGGATGGCGAGCGGCATGCCCATGACCGGGGTTGCGTAGTTGATCGTGTGCGCCGCCACGACCGCGGCCAGCCCCATGATGAACCCTAGCGACAGATCGATGCCGCCCGAGATGATGACGAAGGTCTGTCCGGTGGCGAGCAGCAGAGGCGCCACGGCAAAAATGGTGATCGATTGCAGGTTGAACGGATTGAGCACGAATGTGCTGTCGAACTGGGTACGCGCCCAGATCTCGAACATGGCGATCAGAGCGATAAGGAACAGCCAGGCACGCAGGTCGGCGACGCGCTGAAGCACGGTTTTCGCCCGATCCGCGTGATCGGCCTGCGGCGCAGCGGTTTCGGACGTCGTCGAAGACGCAGAGTCTGTTTGGCGCATGGCGGGCCGCCTCCCAGAAAAAGTGTTGGTGACAGGTCCGCCTTCATCGCGGCGCGACCGAGGGATAAGGCCCCCCCCGGCAAACCGGCCGGGGGAGACTCGCGGGAGGTCAGATCAATCCGAGTAGATGAACTTGGCCGCTTCCGGATCCTCGATGTTGGACTTGTCCAGCACCGTGAAGCCCGTACCGATGGCGGTCGGGATCGACTGCCCGGTCAGATGTGCGTAGGCGGAGACCACGCCGTAGTATCCGATCTCGGCCGGATGCTGGGCGATGGTCATGTCCACCAGACCGGATTCGATCTGATCGACGATGCTCTGGGGGGCATCGAAGGCAACGACGCGGATGGCACCGGTCTGACCCGCCTGCTGCACGCCGTTCGCGGCGCCGATGGCGGAGAACAGATTGGCGCCGAACACGCCCTTGAGGTCGGGATTGCGGGCGAACATCGCCTGCAGCTGTGAGGCCGCCTTGTTGGCGTCGTCGTCATTGAACTGGGTTTCCAGAACCTCGACGCCCGGGAACTCTTCGGCCATCGCGGCCTTGAAGCCTTCTTCACGCTGGTCGGTCGTCGAGACGCCCGGCTTGACATTGGACACATAGACCTTGCCTTCGCCGCCGATGGCATGGGCCAGGGCACGCGCGGCGATCTTGCCGCCGAGCACGTTGTCCGACGCGATGTAGGAAAGCGGGAAGTCGGCTTCGCCGGCGCCGGTCTGGTAGTTGCCGGTACCGATGAACGTATCGACGGTGATGACCGGAATGCCGGCATCAAAGGCTTTGCGCATCGGTTCGACCAGCTGCACCTTGTCGGTCGGCGCGATCAGAAGCGCGTCGGGCTGACGGGCGATGACGGCATCGAGCACGGGCACCTGGACGACCGGGTTGAATTCCGGCGCGCCCTGGAACAGCAGTTCGACACCGAGAGCGTCGGCAGCAGCCTGGGCGCCCTTGCGCATGGTGATGTAGAAGGCGTCAGTCGTCAGTCCGGGGACCAACGCGATGGTGAGCTTGTCGGCTGCATAGCCCGCAGCGGCGCCAAGGCCCATCATGACCGACAGCGTTGCGACCGAAGCCGCCTTGAAAATCGTACGACGATTCATGGGTTTCCTCCTCCGTTGAAAAACCGTTGAACGCTAGGAACACTAGGTTTTTGTCGGACAGACTCCCTTCTGCCCGTTTTCTTATTCGGGACATGCCGAATGGCCGCGAAAACGCGGTGGCATGCATGAACCAAGAAAAGGAATTACCGCCCGTCACTCTGGATGCGGACGCTCCCTCGTCCTCGTCCCCTGCTCTGGATTGAACATCCAATTTGCGCGGTCTGTCAACTTAGTTGTGTCGAGGAAAAGATATTTTTTACTTGCTGAAAGTTTCATTTCAGCCGAAATCAGCGCCATCTCCGCCCCGACACCGGTCGATTGGCCCCTTCCGCAAGCAGGCGGAGAGCGATACGCCACACCACGATCATCGCTGTCGATCCGGCCGAGCCGTTGCCGAAGGGCGTGTCCGACGGCCTGTTCGCCATGGCAAGCCGATGGCGGAGTCGCGATGGACCGGTCCAATTGTCTGGTGGACTAAAACCGCCGCGATGACGCGATCTTCAGGACAGCAGATCGTCAAGTCCGGCAGGACCGATCGGACGAATGCCCGACGGATTGAGCGTCCTGATGCCATAGTAGCCGCGGGTGATGTGATCCATGTTCACCGTTTCGCGCACGCCCGGCAGGTCGAGGATGCGTGCCACATAGGCGCTGAGCCCGGGATAGTCGGCAATCCGCTTGCGGTTGAGCTTGAACAGTCCGTGATAGGGGGCATCGAACCGGATCAGGGTAACGAAGGCGCGGATATCGGTCTCGGTTAAGCGCTCGCCGAACAGGAAGTCTCCACTCAGGCGGCCCTCGAGTTCGTCGAGCATGGCGAACACGCCCTTGGCCGCCTCGTCATAGGCGTCCTGGGTGCTGGCAAAGCCTGCCTTGTAGACGCCATTGTTGAGCTGGTTGTAGATGCGCGGATTGAGGGCATCGATCTCGTCGGCAAGGTCCTCGGGATAAAGCCTCAGGTCCGAGGGCACGATGTGCTCGAATGCCGTGTCGAACATCCTCAGGATGTCGGCGCTTTCATTGTTGACCAGCACATCACGCTCCATGTCCCACAGCACCGGAACGGTAGCGCGGCCGGTGAAATGCGGATCGGCGCGGGTGTAGATCTCGTGCAGGTAGCTGGCGCCGAAAAGCGGATCCGCTTCGGCGCCGGGATAGCCGCCGAAACGCCAACCCTCAGTGCTCATCACCGGATTGACCACGGTGACCGGGATCAGCGCGTCCAGTCCCTTGAGCTTGCGCGCCATCAGCGTGCGCGAGGCCCAGGGGCAGATCAGCGCCACATAGAGACGATAGCGCCCGGCTTCGGCCTTGAAACCGCCCTCGCCCGTCGGGCCGGCACTGCCGTCGGGTGTGATCCAGTTGCGAAAGCTCGAGACCTGGCGGACGAAGCGGCCCTTTGCGTCGGCCTTCTGCACCAGCTGCCAGTCCTCGCTCCATTTTCCGTCGACAAGCATGATCGAAACCTTCCTGGACCTGATGAAACACGAAGGACCGCATCGACACCGAACCGAGATCGATGCTGTCGGTCATGAAAGTCAGTGCATCGCGCCCGGACGACGCCCCGGCGATGGTCAGCGCCGGCAGGTAGTGATCGATGGAAGGATGCGCCATGTGCAGCAGGGAGCCGAGCCCGGCGCGATCGGTCAGGCTCGCCCAATCACGGGCGGTCAGGCGGTCGGCGAACAACGCATCGAACTCGACGGCGAAATCCTGTGGTTTGCCGTTCATTCGCAGCGCGCGCAGATTGTGCACGACATTGCCCGATCCGAGGATCAGCACGCCGCGATCGCGCAGTTCGGATAGTGCCCTGCCGATCTCGATCTGCTTTTCGAGGCCGCCGGTCATGTCGATGGAAACCTGGAACACCGGTACGTCGGCCTCAGGATACAGGCTGTTGAGCACCGACCAGGCGCCGTGGTCGAGACCCCAGGTGACGTCCGCCTCGGCATGGTGGCTTGAAAGAAGCGACACGACCTCGCGGGCCAGCCCGGGCTCACCATGCGCCGCATAGCGCTGGGCGTAGAGTTCGGGCGGAAATCCGTAGAAGTCGTGGATTGTTCGCGGCAGGGCCGAAACATCGACCAGGGTCGTGCCCTCGGTCATCCAGTGGGCAGAAATGACGAGGATGGCCTTGGGGCGCGGCAGCATCTCGCCCAACTGCGACCAGGCGTGACGGTACTGATTGTCCTCGATGGCGTTCATCGGGCTGCCGTGACCGAGAAAGACCAGCGGCATTCGGTCGGATGGCGACAGAGAATCGCGAAGCGACTGAAGGGCCTGTGCGGCGCTCATTTCCACTATCCTTCCTTAAGGGGCGAGCCGCCGCCGGAGCGGCGGCTCATGAAGGTCAGGCGAAAGCGCCCAGACGCTTGTTGAGAGCGGGAATGCGCAGGGCAAGGGTGCCGGCTCCCACCGTGCCGATGACGGCCTGGATCACGGCCCAGAACAGCGGGTATTCCCAGCCGCCATTGGGGTTCGAGAAGAACCAGCCATTGCCTGAATGCGCCCACACCGCGCCGAGCAGGATCAGCACGAGCGGGATCGAAACGAGCCGCACGGCAAGGCCGAGGATCAGCGCCAGTCCGCCGCCGATTTCGCCGAGAATGACGAGATAGGCAAGAAAGCCCGGAATGCCGATGGACTCGAAATAGGCCGCCGTGCCTGCCGGGGTGAACACCATGAGCTTGACCAGCCCGTGGGCGATGAAGGCGACGCCGCTGGCAACGCGCAGGGCGGCAAATGCATAATCGTTGGTCTTGAGATCGGTCATTTCATTTCTCCGGGGGAAGCTGGATCAGGCAGCAAGCCACTGCGGCGCGATCGAAGTGCCGCGGCCGAGGACGTAGCCGAACTGGATGTTCATGAAGCCCATCGGCTCAAGATAGCGGGCGCTCTTGAGCGGACCGGCGTTGACCGGCACAAGGCCGATATCCGTTGCCAGATGCTCGACGACAGAACGCGCGGCCTCGTCATCGGTGGCGATGAAGGTCTGCAGCTTCTCGCCGCCGAGCGCCAGGCCCGAGGCATAGTGCTGGGCGAAGATGGTGTTGAACGCCTTGACGACGCTGGCACCGGCCAGAAGCCGGGCAATCTCTTCGGCTGCCGAGCTTTCGTGGCCGACCGACAGGCCGGAGAAGTCGGGGGTGACGGGGTTGGACACATCGATAACGATCTTGCCGCCGAAATCGGCCTTGCTGGCCAGATCGGCAGCAGCGCCAAAGGGCGTGGCCAGGATCACGACGTCCGCGGATTTGACCACCGCGGCAAGATCGGAGCCGCGACCGGCGGTCGTGACCTCGTGCAGGGCCTTTGACAGGACGACCGCCAGGCCGGAGCCAACATTGCCGTTTCCGATGATTGCGATTTTCATGTCTCGTTCCTTCCAGATGGCCCGGCGGGCCGTTCGTTGATCTGGAGCGAGACTAGCGCTTGCCTATAATCTACAAAATGGCGTAGTTATTCGATGACTATCCACATTTTGATCTTAATCAGTTGAGACCATGGATATCGTCGACGAGTTGAAAGCCTTTGTCGCGACGGCGCAAACGGGCTCGTTCACCGGCGCGGCGCAACAGCTTGGCATGTCCAACCGGCTGACTTCGAAATATGTGGCCGAACTCGAGAACCGCCTGGGCATACGGCTTTTCCAGCGCACGACGCGCAAGGTCGGCCTGACGCCGGCGGGAGAAGACCTGCTGGCGCGGGCGCCGGCACTGCTCGACGACCTCGACGATCTGCTTGCCGGCGTGACTGAAGGCTCAAAAGGGTTCACCGGCAGCATCCGCGTTTCGGCGCCGGTCACCTTCGGCGAAGTCTATGTCGCCGGCATGCTCGGCCGGTTCGCCGCCCGCAACCCCGATCTCACCATCGATCTGCGCCTCAACGACCGCTATGTCGATCTGGCGGCGGACGGGATCGACGTCGCCTTCCGCATCGGCATCACCGACACCTTGTCGATCAAGACCCGCAAGCTCGGTTCGCTGCAAAGCTGCGTCGTCGCCAGTCCCGGCTATCTCGCCCGCAACGGCACACCGATGGTACCCGCGGACCTTTCGAGCCACGCCTGCATCCTTGATACCAACAGGCGCAATTCTTCTGTCTGGCCGTTTCGCGACGCCGGCAAGGACTCAAATGTCACCGTGGTCGGCCGGTTCAAGGTCAATTCGGCGCGCGCCGCGTCCGAACTGGCGATGATTGATCAGGGCATAGTCTACGCGCCGCGCTTCGCCGTATTCGATGCGCTGCACTCAGGCAGGCTCGTGACGCTGCTCGAAGACTTCGCCGGCGAGCGCATTCCGGTCAGCGCCGTCTATCTCGAAGGGCGCACGCTGCCGAAAAAGGTGCGCGCACTCATCGATTTCGCCCATGAAGACATCGCGTCGTCCGGCATGGTGTGAGGCACCGGCGCTGGTTGAACATTTTGGGCGAGGCCGCGGTGCCGCCTGCGGCACGAGATATGCAATCCGGAAACCGGGGACCCGGCCGCGTGCGCTTGAAAGGCCATCGAATAAACCGCAAGGAATGTCTTGAGCGCCGGTTCGCAGGTTCTACAATTCCCGAAAGGGAAATCGAACGCGTGACAATCGCGATCTCGATCTAGGAAGAAAGCAAAGGGGTGGATTTGGTATGCGGCTCAGCAATTGCCATAATTTCCAGGATTTCCGGCGACTGGCGCGCCAGAACCTGCCGGGCCCGATCTTCAATTATATCGATGGCGGCGCAGACGACGAGGTGTCGCTCAGGCGCAATACCGAAGCATTCGATCAGGTCGACCTAGTGCCGCGCGTCCTCAGGGGGTCGGAACAGATCGATCTTTCGACAACGATCCTCGGGCAAAAGCTCGCCCTGCCCTTCTTCCTGTCGCCGACGGCCCTTCAGCGCCTGTTCCACCATCAGGGCGAACGCGCCGTGGCGGCAGCGGCGGCCAAACACGGCACCATGTTCGGCGTGTCCTCTCTCGGCACGGTGAGCCTTGAGGAACTGCGCAAGGCCCACGACACGCCGCAGGTCTACCAGTTCTATTTCCACAAGGACCGCGGCCTCAACCGCGCCATGATGCAGCGCGCCAAGGAGGCCGGCATCGACGTCATGATGCTGACCGTCGATTCCAATACTGGCGGCAACCGCGAGCGCGACAAGCGCACCGGCTTTTCCATCCCGTTCAAGCTCAACCTTGCCGGCATCACCCAGTTCGCCATCAAGCCGGCCTGGGCGATCAATTACGCCATCCACGAGCCGTTCAAGCTGCCCCAGCTCGATGCGCATATCGACATGGGCGGCTCGACGCTGTCGATCGGTCGCTATTTCACGGAAATGCTCGACCAGTCGCTGAACTGGAAGGATGTCGAGGAGATGGTCGGTGAATGGGGCGGACAGTTCTGCCTGAAGGGTGTGCTGCATCCGGACGATGCCAGAACGGCAGCCGAGATCGGCTGCACCGGAGTGATCCTGTCCAACCACGGCGGCCGCCAGCTCGACGCCAGCCGCGCGCCGTTCGACCAGCTCGGCGACATCGTCGACGCCGTTGGCGACAAGGCCGACGTCATCATGGATTCCGGCATCCAGCGCGGCACCCATGTCATCAAGGCACTGGCGATGGGCGCCAAGGCGGTCGGGATCGGCAGGGCCTATCTGTTCCCGCTTGCCGCCGCCGGCCAGAAAGGCGTCGAGAGGATGATCGATCTGCTCAAGGAAGAGATCGAGCGGGACATGCGCCTGATGGGCGTGGCGAAGGTCTCCGACCTGACGCGAGACAACCTCAGAAGGCGCTGAAACCGCTGTTCCTGCGCCTCGCAGACCCGGACAGATGCGGCGCGCGGACGCTGACGGTCGGAGCCGTCAGGACGGTCCCTTTGGCATTCCCGGGAGTGGAGCGACCCGGCGCTGGGGCGGCGCCGGGTCGTTGCCATCAGGCCGCTTTGGCGCGACGGGCGGGGAAGTCGATGTCGGTCTCGGCGACGTGGTTGATGTAGTTGGTGAAGATGTTGGCCACGACATTGGCGACGGTCTCGACGATGTCGGCCTCGGACAGGCCGGCCAGCTTGGCAGCGGCGAGATCGCTGTCCGACACCATGCCGCGCTCGGCAACGATGGCCGTGGCGAGCTTGAGGATCGCCGCCAGACGCGGATCGTCGGCCTGACCGGCGAGATGGGCGTCGATCGCCTCGGGCGAGACCTTCAGGCCGGACGCGATCGCTGCATGGGCCGAAGCGCAATAATCGCACGAGTTGACGCCGGCAACGGTCAGCGCGATGGCCTCGCGGGTGCGGCCGTTGAAGCTGCCGCCCGCCAGGTTCTCGCCAATGCCGAGCATGGCAGCCAGAACGCTCGGCTGGTTGCCGGCGACGCGATACAGGTTGGGCACCATGCCGAGCTTGCTCTTGAGTGCGGAAAACAGCTTTGCCGTTTCCGGTGCGGCGTCGGCGTCGGAGACCTGGGTGATACGTGCCATGGGAGAAGTCCTTTCGATTGGAGGTCAAGATGCGGAGGAAAACCGTTCCCGCCCGATCTAGACGCCAAACACAGGACTTTGAATGTCAGATACGCCGCTTGATATTGCAGATCGTCCGAAACACCGCACGATCTGTCACAAGACGCTTTGCCTTGCCGCGCCTGATTGCCGGAAGGCAGCGGGTGAAATGCCCATTTCCTTCTTGAACACGCGGCTGAAGGCCGATTCCGACGCATAGCCCGAGACTTCCGCCGCCTCGGCAACGGACAATCCGCGCTGGACCAGGGCTTCCCGGGCGATCTGCATGCGCCACGAGGTGACATAGGCCATCGGCGTCACCCCGAGCTGCGTGGCGAAGCGTTCGGCGAAGCCTGTCCGCGAAAGCCCGGCCTCGCGGGCCAGGCCGGCAACGCTCCAGTCCGCTGTCGGCGTGCGGTGAAAGGCCGTCAAAGCGCGGCCGAGATAGGGATCCGCAAAGCCTGCGGCACCACAATCGGTTTCGTGCTCCTGCTCGATATAGGCACGGATCGCCTGCGCGAAGATGGCTTCGGACATCTTCAAAGCGATGAGATCGCCGCCGAGCCGCGCACCCCCGGCTTCGGCACCGATGACCTTGAGCGTCGCCTCGAGCCAGGGCCCGGACTGGTCGCCATATCCGCGCAGGTGGATGTACGGCGGAAGCCGGTCGAACAGCAGATGTCGCGATCCTTCGGCCAGGGCGAAATGGCCGCAGATCAGCTGCGTGTCGCTGAGATTGTCCTCGCCGCCCCAGACAAGCGTTCCATGGCCCGAGAACCCCGACCGCACAAGCACATCATCAAGTGGCAACGCCTCGTCCGGGCCGGTGTGACGGCAGGACAGCACATGAGCCGCGCCGTGCGGAATGATGATGAGATCGCCCTGTGCGAGCACAACAGGCGTGGCATTGTCACCGACGCGCACAAGCGCCTCGCCGCGATGCGCGAAGTGAAATCGCGCCACATCGCGGAAAGCCGGCACGCGCACACCCCAGGGCTCGGTGAAGCTGGTGCGGAAATACAGCGTCCCGCGAAGAGCAAGCCGCGTGAGGATGTCACTGAGAAGATCGAACATGCGGGCATTTTAGCACAATTGTGCAAGACGTCCAGATCCTCGGACGTTTGAGCACGAATACTGAACTATCCGCTATTCAAGCTCCCACCGCATCGCGCTTATCTGGCGTGGCGATGCGGAGGCGACACGGGTTTGCCCCGCCGCCCCGCAGCGCCACCGGTCCGACCGGACCGGCCGGTAATCCCGTTCCCGAAAGGAAAAACGATGTCTCGCAAACACGTCTTCACTGCCGCCGCACTGGCGGTGCTCATCGCCACCGGCTCGGCGCTGGCCGCCGACGAGGCCAATGTCGCTCCAGGCCTCACCTATGGCGGCCTCCCGCTCGGCCTGCACGGTGCCGACCCCGTCGCACTGCTCGACAAGGGCGAGAACGAGGATGGCAACGCCAGCTATTCGGCGAGCCACGGCGCCGTCGCCTACTATTTCGCCTCGGAGGAGAACCTCAAGGCGTTCGAGGCGAATCCCGGGCGCTATGCCCCGCAATATGGCGGTTTCTGCGCCTATGGCGTTTCGGTCGGCAAGAAGTTCGACGGCGACCCGAACTATGCCGCCGTTCTCGATGACAAACTCTATGTCTTCCTCAACGAAGACGTCTTCAAGGCCTACCTCAAGGACGAGGTCGGCACCATCGAGAAAGCCGAGGGCAACTGGACTGGCATCGAGCACATCGCTGCGATCGATCTCTGATTCCTCCGCTCCGCACGGGCCGGCTCAACCGGCCGGCCCGATCCCGTTTTGACCCAACGGGCATGACGTGACCTCGCCCATCACCCTCGTCAAGCGTCGGGACGGCGCCCTGACCCGGCTCGCCGCCGCGGCGGTGTCCGGCGAATCCTTCATTGTCAGGTCCTCGACCCTTTGACGACCGTGTTGCTCGGCGCGCCGCGGACGAAATTCTCGATATTGTCGATCATCTGATCGGCCACAGTCTGCTGTGCTTCGTCGCTGGCCCAGGCGATATGCGGGGTCAGGATGAAATTGGGCATGTCCAGAAGCTGCATAAGCGGCGAGTCGGCCGCCGGCGGTTCGCTGTCCGCGACATCGAATCCGGCGCCGGCGATCAATCCCTCCCTGAGGGCACGGGCGAGATCGGCCTCGACAACGATCCTGCCGCGTGCCGCGTTGACCACCAGCGGACGGCGCTTCATGGCGCGGAACTCTTCGTAGCCGAGCATGCCCTGGGTTGCCGGTGTCAGCGGACAGTGGATGGACACCACGTCGGCCCGGGCCAGCGCTTCGTCCCAGGGCGTGTAGAGCGGCCCAAGGCCGGATACGCCCTTGTGGGCGGCGAACATGACGCTCATGCCGAAGGCGCGGCCGAGCGCGGCAACGCTCTGCCCTATCGATCCCTCGCCAATGATTGTCAGGCTCGACCCGGCGAGATCGTGGATCGGATAGGCGAAATAGCTGAACTGCCCGGCTTTCTGCCAGCCACCCTTCCTGACGTCCTCGCGATAGGCAAGGATCGAGCGCCTGAGCGCCAGGATCAGCGCGAATGTGTGTTCGGGCACGGTGTGGACTGCATAGCCGCGGATATTTGACACGGTGATGCCGAGATCGCGGCAGGCCTCGACATCGACGCAATCATAACCGGTGGCCGCCATGGCAACGAGCTTGAGGTCCGGCAATTGCGCCAGCACGTCGCGGCCCAGCGGCGCCTTGTTGGTGATGGCGATGGTTGCGTCGCGCAACCGCTCCAGAACTTCATCCGGCCTGGTGTGCTGATGCTCGGTCCAGGAATGCTCGAAGGCCGGTGAGCGGACCGATATCTGCGGAGCAATAGTGCTGCGATCGAGAAAAACTATCCTTTCCACCGGCAGGTTCCTCCATTTGCTTAAAGATTTCCGCATCCTATCGCTGCGCCCGTCCTTTGTGGAGACGGCAAGAGCGATCCAACGCGTCAACCGGAATACCTCTCGACATTCGTTCGCCAGACAGGGGGGCGGCAGCCGCATCCCTGCCCTGAACATTACCAAGCCCAACGGCGAATGGTCGGGACAGGACGACACCGCACCCCGAAATCGGGTTTGCCGTTGGTCCATGGAAAATGCCACATATGCCGCGATGACCAGAAGCCAGAAACCAATGTCCGAAGTCGCCCCCGAACGGCCACGCGATTTCGTCTATGCGCCGCCGGACACCCCTTTTGGCGTTGTCCATGTCGACGAGGAAATTCTGGTACTCGACAAGCCTTCGGGACTGCTGACGGTCGCCGGGAAAACCGAAGATCTGGCGGACTGTCTCGAAGCGCGTGCCAATGCTGCATTCCCGGGCGCGCGGCCAGTGCATCGCCTGGACAAGGACACGTCCGGCCTAATCGTTTTCGCCCGGACTCCGGAAGCACTGGCCCATATCGGCCTGCAGTTCGAAAAGCGGCAGACGAGCAAGACCTATGAAGCACTGATCTGGGGTCAGCCGTCCGACGAATCGGGTCGCGTCGACCAGCCGCTGATCGCCGACTGGCCGAACCGCCCGAAGCAGCACATCTGCGCCGAGAACGGCCGCCCGGCTGAAACCGAATGGCGCGTCGTCGACAGGTCGAAACCTGTCCGCGTCAGTTTGCGGCCCCTGACGGGACGCACGCACCAGTTGCGGGTCCACATGGCCTTTCTCGGCCATCCCATCCTCGGCGACAATCTCTACGCCCACGCCGCCGCCCTCAACGCATCGGCGCGCCTGTGTCTGCATGCATGCACGCTGGGCTTTGCCCATCCGTCAAAGGGAACAACGCTTCAGTTCAGCAGCGCGGCGCCATTCTAGAGTGCGGATCTGTCCGGATACGGATGCTCACGTAGACAAGGCATGGGTTGCCGTCGCTCCAGGGGATTGCCCGAAAAGGCGGACGCCCTAAACACGGCCGCAGACAATCCCCGGCCCAAGCGTTGGTTCCGGCCAAGCCGACGCCGACTATGCTGGTGCCAAAGGTATAATTTCTCGACACTTTCGTTGATCGCAAGCATTTCACGACGATCACGAGCGCTCCGAGACTGCTTCAATTGGCCGTCTTCTGGCTTTCGTCCTGAAGGCGCATAGTCGATTTTCCATTCCATGAGGAATTGTCTCGCCAAACACCGAAAATATTGCAACTGGAGGCCAGCAGCATGAATATGTTTATCGGAAAACTCCAGATTATCCTTCTTTCACTGGTTTTGGTTGCTCTGCCCCCCTCACTGGCGATGAGCCAGGAAGGCGAAGCCGAGCCGGCACAAGACACCGGCAGCACGAAGACCTGGCAAATTGACTGCAAGGCCGGCACGCAGGAGCGACAGTTTTCTTTCGACACCGCTTTCGTCCAAGTCGAGACCAGGAACTGCGCCTGCGGGTACAGTGAGGAGGAAGCCCGCGTCATGGCCAGGTTTCTCTTGGAGGACTACCGGAAACATGGTGAGTCTTCCGACGCTTGGCGCACCATCTACCATCGCACCATGAGCTTGCGCGACGACAACACTACCGCCGAACAGACACTCTACTGCTACGACCTCACGGAACTGAAGGACCTGATGGGTGTGGTGCCGCGCAATGGCGCAGACGCGCCGGACGAAATCGGCTGGGACGATCTCTAGGAGTGTTGGCCACCGAAACGGTGTGTGAGGCGGTCCAATGAGGTACGGCAAGGCTTCCATCGTCCTGTGGTTCACGGCGGCGCTTCTGGCCGCACCCCAATTCGTGTCTGGCGCGGAAACGAACAGCACCGCCGCTGGCAGCCCGCCACCCGAGGCGATGGCAACCGAGAACCTGCCGACACCCCTCACCGTCACACTGCGCGCCAGCCGGCCTGTCCTGTCGCCGCCTTTTGCCGTTACCCTGCGGGCCAACCGACAGGTCTTTCCCGCGCCATTTGCCGTTATGCTGCGGGGGCATCGCACGCAACTGCCTGATCCGCTTGAGGTCGATCTGCGGGCAGCGCGCCCAGCTTTGCCGCCGCCTTTCGCTATCGATCTTCAAGCCGGTCGCCAGAGCCTACCAGCACCCATGCAGGTCACGCTCAACGCGTCGCGGACAGTGCTTCCCGACCCGTTTGCGCTGCAACTGAATGCCAGTCGGGCGTCCCTGCCCGCCCCCTATTCGGTGGTTTTGCATGCACTGCGCGAAGCCGGTCGCGTCGCGGTCCCCGACGTCATCGGCAAACCGCTCGACCAGGCCATGGGCATGGTGGACGTCGCCGGGCTCCAGCCGTCTCCGGAGCTTGGCGACCCCGCCAAGGAGCGAACACAGATTCCCGGAACCGTCTACATCACCGTGCCTGAACCCGGTACGATGCTGGAACCGGGAAGACCGGTCACGCTGAAAGCCTATGGCGAACGGCCGAAGCGAGTCGTGCCCAACACTGAATTTCTCGATCTTGAGACGGCACGGGACACCATCGCGAAGGCCGATTTCGACGTTGCCGGGCCGGCGCTAGGCCCGCCGGCCCCTGCCGGAGTGGAACCGGGGCTGACCTCCGGCACAGACCCGCCTGCGGGAAGCGAACGCGAAATCTTCACCCCCGTTACGATTCTTGTTTTCGGGCCGCATGCCGAGGCCGACTTCCCGCGGGAGGATGATGGAACGACGCCCCTGGTCCCGTCCGCGGACAACGAACCTCATACGCCGCCCGTCACCGAGCCACCGGTGGTCCTGCCGCCGCCGCAACCGGATTCCGGCCTCGAGCCGTCAAACACCAGCTTCGCCAATATCTGGTTGGGGAAATGGCAGCTGACCAGCACCAATCCCGATATTCTACTGGAAAACGGCGCGTTGCGGCCGTTCAGACAAATCCTCGAGATTCGACAAACGGGCGACAAGATTGTCGGAAACCTGATCATTGAAGGCGCGGAAACCTTCCATCCGTTCGCGCCCGGTTTTGCCGAGAACTGGATGACGGCCGACGTCAATGGCTCCGAGGGCGGGCGGATCAGACTGGACCTGATGCAGAGCGCCGGGCGTTGCAGCGGCACTCTTCATGCCGTCGGGGACGTCCGGCAGGGAGATCGCGTTCTCGGAACCCTGGACATCCTGTGGAACACGGTTTGCGTCAAGCTAGCCAACTGAACCGGCTCAACTGAGGCAAAACCGGGTCGCGTCTAGGGCGACCCGAACCGTTCCATGCGCAACATCTCGATCGCCTCGAGCGTCTCGGGGCCGAAATCTCCATCGACTGGCCCCTCATAGACGCCGATATCCCCGAGGATACGTTGTACTTCCTCAGCGAAAGCCGGTGGCGCCTCGGGCCCGAGCATGACGATCAGCGTCGCGGCATGGGAGGCCATCTCCTGGCTTCCGTCCTCGAACGCCTCGAACAGGTGGCGCGCCGCGCCGGCCGGATCAGCAACGGGTGCGGTTCCCTCGAGCAGCATCTGTCCGAGGACGCCATGGGCGTCTCGCTCGCCGGCGGCCAGTGCCGCCTCGGCCCAGCGCCACGCCTCGGCCGGATCGGGCGGGGTTCCCCAGCCGTCGAGATACATGAAGGCGAGACCGAGCATGTCCGGACCGCTTCCGGCCTGCGCCGACCTGAGGGCCACCGCGAACATCTCCGACGGGTCCTCTGATGCAGAATCTGCTGCCAGATCGCCGGCCGGTGTTTCGGCCTCTATCTCGCTGGCGACCGGTCCCTGCGCCATTTCCGTCGCTATCGTCGCCAGATAACCCGCTTGCGGCATCGCAGCTGGCGTGCCTTCAGGCAATGCCCGTGCCTCGGTGTCCGAGACCGCCTCGATGCGCCATGGAGTTGCGATGTCCACCTTGCCGACGCCAGATATCTCGGCTCCGATGCGCACCGGATCGCCGACGGCGACAACCGCACCGACAGGCAACGCCAGGGTGACCTGCCCGTCGGGCGTCACTCCCACGACCCGAGCCGCGACGTCCTCGGCCGCCAGAACCGAGGCGCCGGCACCAAGGCCGAACCCGAGCCCGAGCCCGAGCACGAGCGTAGCAAGCCATGCCGCAGACGAAATATGGTTGAGACTGGAATTACGCATGGTTCCGCTCCCCATTCGAACAACAACCGAGATGCGCTGGTTTGTGGACCGCGGCCAGACGGCACCGAGTGCTGCTCGCATGCCTGCCGAGCCCGCCCCTCAGGTCATCAGCATAGGACAGACGGGAAAGGACCGACAGAAGCGAACAGTCGCAGCAATGCGATCAGACATGAGAACACGGACCGGAATATCTGAGCCTGCCTCGGCATTCGACGAAGGCTTGGTTGTCTGGCCATGCGGGCCGACCGAACCAAGTTCCGGCAGCGGACGCATGCCACATCGGAATGAACCGACAGGCCGTTTTGCCTAGCTGGTCTGCCTCGCGATAGTGCCGGCTGTCAGCCGTCGTGATGGATGCGTCGGCAAGGCCAACCGGGCGGCCGGCCGATCTGCAGATATCATGGCTGCACTCTTGAGGATTTGATCGGGTCCGGGTGTCCGCCTCCGGTCTGAGCCTGAGACAGGCAAGTCAGGTGCCGGCAAGAAGTCGGCACCTGTCTTCGCTTCGTCGTCGAGCGTGTCGGCTCAGCGGCCGCGCACTTCGAAGGTCGTCGTCAGTTCAGCGGTCGAATCCCCGCCGACATAGACGTCGAAGACGGTCTCGTCCTGGATCCAGGTCCTCTTCGCCGCCGACCAGAACTGCAACTCGTCCGGCCCGAGCGTGAAGGTCACGGTTCTGGTCTCGCCCGCCGTGAGGGCAACGCGCTCGAACCCCTTGAGCATGCGAACCGGCCGCGCCGCCGAGCCGTAGCGTTGATGGATATAGAGCTGAACCACCTCGTCGCCGTCGCGCCCGCCGGTATTGGTCACATCGACCATGACCTCAAGCGCTTCGCCCGGCGCAACGCTGGTCTTGCCAAGACGCAGATCGGCATAGGCAAACGCGGTGTAGCTCAGCCCGAAACCGAAGGGATAAAGCGGCGAATTGGGCTCGTTCCAATAGCGCTGCTCGATACCTGCCGGACGATGGGTAGCAAGATGAGCGTAGGGCAGCGGAATCTGGCCGATATTGCGCGGCCAGTTGAACGGCAGCTTGCCGCCGGGAGTGACATCGCCGAACAGCAGGTTGGCGACGGCACTGCCGGCTTGGGTGCCCGGATACCAGATGACCATCTGGGCGTCGGGCTGACTTCCTTTCAGATCGATGGGGCGGGCGCTCATCAGCAGCAGCACTGTCGGCTTTCCGGTGGCGATCACCGCGTCGAGCAGTTCCTGCTGGCGGCCAGGCAGGTCGAGCGAGGAGCGCGAGGCGTTTTCGCCGATCATAAGCTGCGCCTCGCCGAGAACGAGCACGGCGACGTCGGACGCATTGGCGAGCGCCACCGCACGTTCGATCTCGGCATCATCATCAACCTCGACGCGCGGAATCGGCTTGGCGCCATGCCCTTCGAAGATCGACTTGAACATGCGCGCCGGCATGGAGACGCCCGGCGAATAGGAGACGCGGTTGTCCGATCCGATCTTCGCCTTGATGCCGGCGAGGATCGTAACGGTCTCGTCGTCATCCTGGTCGAACACCCAGGGGCCGACGGTATCGCGCGCGGCATCGGCAAGCGGCCCGATGACGGCGATCGAACCCTTGTTGCGATCGAGCGGCAACAGGTTCTTGTCATTGCGCAAAAGCACGGCCGTGCGTTCGGCAGCAAGACGGGCCTCTTCACGGTGGGTGGGCTCCGCCAGCACTTTGCGGGCCGTCTCGATATCGCTGTAGGGATTCTCGAACAGGCCCATGCGGACCTTGGCTTCGAGGACGCGGCGCACGGCAGTGTCGAGCTCGTCGATGGTGATCGAACCGGCTTCGAGCGCTGCCGGCAGGGTCTGGAACGACGACTCACCCATGGGCCGGGACATCTCCATATCGACACCGGCCTTGAGGGCGCGCGCGCCTGCATCAGTGAGATCCCTGGCATAGCCGTGGACCTCGAGATCGGCGGCTGCGCCGGCGTCGGTGACGACGAATCCGTCAAACCCGAAGGTGTCGCGCAGGACCTCGGTCAGCAGCCAGTGATTGCCCGAAGCCGGGACACCATTGACGCCCATATAGGCGCTCATGATGTTGCCGGCGCCGGCATCGATCGCGGCTTTGAACGGTGGCAGATAGATGTTCCACAGCTGGTTGTCGGAGAGGTCGACCTCGTCATAATCGCGCCCGCCGATGGAAGCGCCGTAGCCGGCAAAATGCTTGGGCCCGGAAATGACGTGACCGGGGCTGCCGATGTAGTCGCCCTGGAAGCCGCGCACCTGGGCGGCGGCCATGACCGATCCGAGATACGGGTCTTCGCCGGCGCCTTCGATCATGCGCCCCCAGCGCGGGTCGGGCGCGATGTCGACCATCGGCGCGAACGACCAGTGCAGGCCGATGGCGCGTGCCTCGGCAGCGGCAACCGCCTGTCCCTTTTCCGCCACCGCCGGGTCCCAGCTCGCCGCAACGGCAATCGGAACCGGGAAGATCGTTCTCAACCCGTGGATGACGTCGAACCCGAACAGCAGCGGAATGCCCAGCCGGGTCTTCTCGACGGCGATGTGCTGCAGCCTGTCAATTTCGACAGGGTCGGAGACGAACAGCACCGAGCCGGCGCGGCCGGCCGCGATTTCGCCTTCAACGCGCTTCGCCTCCTCCGGCAGGCCGGGAAAATTGAAGTACTGGGTGATCTGGCCCGCCTTTTCCTCGACGGTCATCTTCGCCATCAGATCGGCGACGCGCGCTTTGATTTCGTCTTCAGTCAATTGCTTGGTTAGTCTGGTCATTTGGTTCTTGCGCCTGTGGCTGCGTTTGTTGAGTAGGGATTGTTCTTCTTGAAGGCGTGAGCGCCAAATCTACCCTCCCGATCCGATACGGGCTTCAATCATCCCCTGCTCCCGCCTGAAGCGGCAGCAGACGCGCCATCTGCGACTCCTCCATGCGCGCTAGCGCGGATGCGAGAGCTGAATACCAGGTCGAACGATCGCACAGTATCCGGTTACAATGAGACACAGTGTCCGTCGCCATGGCATTCGGCGCTGACGGGGGCGCGAGATCGCGGAGGACGGGCCTTGCCTGTTGATTGATGTTACGCGGCGGCTCTGCGGTGCAGCAAGCGCCGATGTTCGATGGTCTGCCGTTTTATCCTTTCTGGTTTTCAGATGATGGTTTCGGCCCTGCCGAAGTGGACGTTTGCCGAGGTCACATCGCCAAGGCTCTCGTGATGTCGCCGGTGATTGCAGTGTTCGACCAAGGCCTCGATCTGGCGTTCGAGATCGCCGGGCAGGAAGCAGTTTTCCAGCAGGATGCGGTTCTTGAGCGTCTGGTACCAGCGCTCGATCTTGCCCTGGGTCTGAAGATGAAGAGGAGCCCCGCGCACGCGGCTCATGCCTTTCGCCTCGATCCATTCCAGGCAGCTAACCTGCCCTTCCTCGAACCACAGGCATGCGTGACTGCCTTCCGGCACCTGCATTCGGTCGCCGTGGAACCGGATTCCGACTTCCCGCCAACCCTGGTAGAAATCATCGTCGACGAACGAGATGAGTACCTGTTTCCGAAGGGAACGGAGCTTTGGCCGAGCTGGCGGGACTTTCCAGAAAACTTCGAGCCTGTAGCCGGCCAGGCCAACACGCAGACCACGCCACGTGCACCGGGTGGCGCTGAATCGCTTTTCTTCAGCTTCATTCTGCGCGGCGGCGACAACTTCTCGTTCGTGTATCACAACACCGCCGGCGCCTTGAAAGAGGGCAAAGGCAACGGTTGGGACGGCGTGCCCGAAGACGGGCAGCGCATCATCAAGCTGCTCAAGGCACTTGGCCCGACCGATCTCCAGCTCGGCACCGCGGCGACCGGAAATTTCGACAACAACGGCCTGCGCGACCTGATCATGTATCAAGGCGCCATCCAGCCGAAGATTTACGTTCCCAACCACATAACGACTGGCTCGCGTGCGCGCGAAGGTTCCTCACTCTCCGTCTATGCAGGCTATGTCAACCAGATGGACCTGATGGGCATTCCGGAAGAGGACCGTCCGCGGCTTCACTGGCTTGTGGACCCGGTCGATTATCTCAAGCCGATCGTCTTCGACACCGACAATCCTGCCTGGTCCGATCCGGCCAAAGCAAACATTCTCAATGGCTATTGCGCTCCACAAGGATCGTCCGAGCCAGTGAGGATCTCGATCAACTAGCCGGCCGCTATTCGGCATATGACAAGGCACCCGTGGGGCGGTTCGAACAAGGACCGCCCCAATACTTGGCTTCGTTCACGCCGCCCTGCGATCGAAGTCACATGATCAGATTTTATCACTGGCACGGGGCTTCGCGCTGGGAGCGCGCCTCCGAGAGTATCGCACAGCTGCGGAAGCAACGATTTGCCTTCTGTCGGCCTCCAGAACCGAGGGATCTGACTGGTTCCAGACACAGCCTCCGCGACGCGAATTTCCAGGCGCAAATGGCGCTGGAAGCAGTAACAGGCCAACACGCGATATAGAGATTCGCAGCCGAATACGGAGTGAATCCGACGACGATTCGTCAGTGAAAGAAAACGTTGCTCGTGGCACCTTCCGATTCCAAACAGGAAAATAGGGCAATCAGTCGCCAAAACTGTGCCCGCTGCCCTCATAAAGTTGCTTTTTAGGCAAGCGGATGACACACATGCGGAGATCTTCTGCGTTCGCTCATTCTTAGGGGTTGGACGCAGCTTGCGAGGCGACGATGCAAAGACCGAGACAATCAAGAACTGAGCAGGCTGACTTGGACTCAAGCAAGACGCAGCCGCAGCAATTGCTGGCCGAGCCACGGCGCATGAAGATACTGGAGTGGCTTCAGGAAGAAGGCAGCGCTCGCGTAAGAGACCTTGCAGCCGCGTTCGGCGTATCGCAAGCCACGATCAGGCAGGATCTGGAGCGGCTGGATGGCGATGGGTTCATCACCCGCGAACACGGCGGCGCCTATTTGCGTTCCATACCGCAGCAGGTAGAAACCTTGTCTCTGCATCACGTGCAGAACATGGACAAGAAAAACCGGGTCGGCTTCGCGGCAAGCATGCTGGTTGGAGACAACGAGACGATAATCGTCGACTCGGGCACGACCACAACCCGCCTTGCGGAAAACCTCAAAACCCGCAACGGCCTCAACATCATCACCAATGCGCTGAACATCGCGCTTATTCTTGGGGCCATCCCGACCAATACGGTGCATATGCCGGCTGGTCAGTTCCAGGCACCCACCTTGTCGCTCAGCGGTGAGAAGTCGGCCGATTTCTTCGTCGGCATCTATGCCGAAAAGCTCTTTCTGGCCACCGCCGGCATATCGTTCGATGCTGGTCTCACCTATCCAGGCATTGGCGACATTTACGTGAAGCGCGCCATGATCAAGGCTGCCTCTCACGTCTACCTGCTTGCCGACTCAACCAAGATCGGCCGCGTATCTTTCTCGGCTCTTGGAGGTGTCGAACTTGTCCACACCCTCATCACCGATGACGGCATCTCCGACGAAGATCGCGCGGAATTCGAGCGGCGCGGCGTCGACGTCGTTATTGCCGACTGAGTTGGTGCAAAAAGCCTGACGCTTGGCGCCTCAGGGAACCCGTCGGCTCCCGCCCCCGTTTCCAGCCACTGGCACTTTGTCCCGACCTGCCTGCCTCGTCCCCGAAGCTGCCGGCGTGATTTTCAAATGCATGGCAACATGCCTTGCCGGATGCAGATGCTCGGCATGAGGGGTTTCAATTGCGAGGCAATGGTCAGCGCTACACACTGATTGGGCGTGCTTCGGTGCTGATGACCTTGCCTGCATTTTGTATGAACTCCGATATCCGGCGAAGCGCATCGTCCGTTTCAGGCATTCCGCCGGTCATCGGCCAGACATGCCACATGCTCTTGTATATGAGCATCTCGCACGCTGTTCCTGCCTTCTGCATGGCAGCGTGCATCCTCTTTGTGTCGTCAAGCCACACCTCATCTTCACCAACAAGCAATAGCGTTGGTGGAAGGTCCGAAAGGTCTGCAAAAAGAGGCGAAATGCGCTCATCTGCAAAATCAAAGCCGTCACCAAGCTGCGATTGCCAATGACGAAGCGCTGCATGAGACAGAATAGGATCCGCATGATCCCGGGTTGTGAAGCTTTCACCCGATAGTGTCGCATCAAACGCTCCCGAAATCGCGAAGCATCCTGTGGGCTGGTCCATATTCTGATCCCGAATGCGGATCAGCGCTGCGATCGCCAATGCCGCGCCCGAACTGTCACTTCCAAAGAACACGGGCGTGCAATCGTAGAAGCCTGATTTCCCAAGATTGGAATATGCGGCCAGAAAATCGTTGCCGGGAGCGCTCAACGGAGCCTCGGGCAGAAGCGCGTAGTCAACCAGCAAAACCGAGCACCCGGTTGCCAGGGCCAGCTCGGAACAGAAGGCGCGATGCGTCAGTATGGAACCAGCGGTCAGTCCTCCTCCATGCGCGTAGATGATTGTTGCCTTTGGTTCAGCGCGTTCCGGCCGCAGCCACAAGCAGTCAACACCTCCAAGCATTTCATCAACCATTGCGACATCGGCAGCAATCGGCAGCTGCTTGGCGAATTCATTCCACATCCTGCGCTCATCAGAGAATGTGAGATTTGGATCTACAGTCTCCTTTTGCAGCGTCTGCCGCACTCTTTGGCTTTCTGGGCTGGGCATTCTCAACATCCTCAAATCGCTTGCAGATGACAGCATTGCTGCCTCCCTGCAAGCTTTCAACACTGCGGCAAGGCGGGCATTGCCGCAGCGACACTCTGGCCCCATTTCCATTGAATGAGGGGAAGTCCAGATCGCTTCTTGCGGGGCCAAGCGGCCGCCAGCAGCCGACCATCGGTACGATCGCTTCCCATCAGTTGTGGTCGTTTGACCATCGCTCATGATGGCTATCGAGTGCCAGGTTTTGGCCAATGGCCGTGGAAACCCGGCGCCTGGCACCCGAGGTTGCGTGTTGTGCGAGGCGCGGACCAGAGACACCGGCACGCGCTCGCACCACAAACAGTCGTTGGGCGCTGCTTTGTGCACCCTGGTCGCAACATGGTTTTTGGAACGCGCATTGTTCACACGAGGCTTGGATAGCGCGCTGGTCGACGACTTCGCCCCACCACGCTCACATGTGGCTTCAAGCACGCGTCAGCAGAAGAGGCTGGCGAAATTGAAGGGCTGCAGTCATATCGGGACAGGCTGGTCGCCGGGTCTTTTTCAAGCGCCATGCAAAGCCGAGATCGCATGGACACGTTCTGATGCACCGATGCAACCCGCCAACTATCTGGAAGCCACCATCACTTCGATGCCCAGACCTTCCAGCTCCTGAACGTCGCTGTCTGAAATGCCGTCGTCGGTGATGAAGGAATGAATGAGTTCAAGCGCACCGAGACGGGTGAATGAGCTCTTGTTGATCTTTGTAGAGTCGGCGACCAGATAGACATGCGATGCGGCGCGGATCATCGCTTCCTTGAGATGCAGATCTGCAAAACTCGGATATGTCAGCCCTGCGCTCAGTGAAACGCCAGCCGTAGCCAGAAAGAGCTTGCCGGCATAAATGCTGCGGAAAAACTCAACCGACTTTTCTCCCGACACCGAAAGGGTTGGCGCCTTGAATTGTCCACCGGGCAAGTGAACTGCAAAACCGGGCACGCCGCCCAGAATAATGGCGATATTCAGGGCATTGGTAATGATGTTCAGGTTCTGTTTGCCGGTCAGGCGGCGAGCAACTTCGGATGTGGTCGATCCAGCATCGAGGATCAGCGTTTCGTCGTCGTTCACCAGACTGGCGGCAAGCTCACCGATGCGGCGCTTCTTGTCCATGTTTTCCTGATGGAACGGCGTCAGGTTCGGCGTCTGGATGGCAATGGAATTCAAGTAGGCGCCGCCATACTCTCGTGTGATGTGACCGTCGTTTTCGAGGCGCTCCAGATCCTGTCGAATGGTCACTTCGGAGACGTCGAACGCCACCGCGAGGTCTCGGACGCGAACCGAGCCTTCTTCCTCCATCCATTCGAGTATGCAGCGGCGGCGAGGCTCTGAGAGGAGCCCCGCCTTCACGTCGCTGTTTTGCCTACGAGCCATCAGTGCACCGCCCACTCTCTAGATCAGCTTTCGAGCTCTCGTCTGAGCTCACGATCAGGCGCAGGCGACACGCGCCGAGATCATGAGCCTTCCGCAGCTTCCTGGGCGAGCGCGATGCGGGCCTGCATTCGGCTTTGTGCCTGGTCGATGACAACTGCGGTGACAATCACAAGACCCTTGATCACCTGCTGCCAGAATGACGACACACCCATCATGACGAGGCCGTCGACCAGGATGCCGATGACGAAGGCGCCGACGATCGTTCCGCCGATCTTGCCGCGTCCGCCCATCATCGACGTGCCGCCCAGAACCGCCGCCGCGATGGCACTCAGTTCGAAGAATTCGCCGGTCGCTGGATGCGACGCCTTGAGCTGGGAAGCGATGATGATGCCGACCAAAGCAGCCATCAGGCCGGAGAACATGTAGACGAACAACTTGACGCGATCGACGTTGACGCCGGACAGCAAGGCGCCTCGCTCGTTGCCGCCAGTCGCGTAGATGTGCCGTCCGAGCGGCGTCCGCCCGGCAATATAGGCTGCCAGGAGCGCGGTTATCACAAGCATCCAGATCATGATCGGGATGCCGAAAAGATCGCCGGCGCCGATCAGCGGAAAGGTCTCCGAACCGTACTCGGCCTTGCCGTTGAGGTTCGGGAAGGTGCGTCCGCCTGACATCAGCAGCGCCGCTCCGCGCGCAACATAAAGCATGCCAAGAGTTGCGATAAACGGCGCCACATTGAATCGTGTGATCAGCAAACCGTTGATGACACCGACGAAGATGCCCAGAAGACTAACCAGCACGATGATTTCCAGTGTGTTGAACTGGATCGACCAGCCGAGGCCGATATCAATGCCATATGTGGCGAGCCAGCCTGCAGCCATGGCACAAAGCCCGACCACAGAGCCGACCGAGAGATCGATGCCGCCGGTAATGATCACGAAGGTCATGCCAATGGCGAGAAAGGCATTGATGGCGACGTGCTTGGTGACGAGTACGGCGTTCTCCGGCGTCAGGAAGTTCGGCGCGGCGAAGGAGAAATAGGCCAGCACGAGGATGAGCGCCACAAAGGTTCGGGCCCTGAGGAAAATCAGCTTCCAGTTGTGGCTCGAGGCCGATTTCGCGGCCGTTGAGTTGGTCACCGAAGTCATGCTGCTTGATCCTTGTTCTTTGCCGGCGTCGCGGCGGCAATCACGTCCGAGGCGCGGGCGCCCTTCGGGAATTCTCCGGTGACGTGGCCATCGGCCATGACGATGATGCGGTCGGACAGCGCCAGGACCTCTTCGAGGTCGGATGTCACGAAGATGATGCTGATGCCCTCGGCGGCCAGCACGCGCATGGTGCGGTAGATCTCGGCTTTGGCGCCAATATCGATGCCGCGTGACGGCTCATCCATCAAAAGCACCTTGGGCCCGGTCATCAGCGCCTTGCCGATAACGACTTTTTGCTGATTGCCACCCGAAAGCGAGGAAACCGGATTTTCCGGGCTGGCGACCTTGATGGTCAGCCGCTTGATGAACTCGACGGCCTTGGCAGCCTCCTGCTTGAGGCTGAGATGGAAAAACTTGGTAAACTGGTTGAGCGAAGACAGGGTCAGGTTTTCGCGGATGGCCATGACCTGCACAAGCCCGTCGCGCTTGCGGTCCTCCGGTACCAGGGCAATGCCGCGGGCAATGCGCCCGGAGACATGGCGCTCCAGCATCGGTTTGCCGTCGATGAAAAAGCGCCCGGTCGATGCGGAATGCTGGGCCATGATGCATTCGAGAAACTCGGTGCGGCCCGCACCCATCAGGCCGTAGAGGCCGAGGATTTCGCCTGCCTTGAGCGAGAAGGACACATGGTCTACGGCGTAGCCGCCACCCAGCTTGGGAAGGCAGATGTCCTCGGCACGAAAAACCTCGTCTCCGAATCCATGACCAAGGCTCTCCGAAAAGTCCTTTGACTTGTCGCCGATCATCGCCTCGACGATCCACGGAATATCGACGCCCTTCATCGGCCGTGTGCCGGTGACCCTGCCGTCGCGCAATACGGTTATGTAGTCGCCGACACGGATCAGCTCCTCAAGGCGGTGCGAGATGTAGACGATCCCCACCCCTTGTGACTTGAGCTCCTTGATGATGCGGAACAATACGTCGACTTCTGACGCCGACAAGGCCGAGGTCGGCTCGTCGAGGATAAGAAACCGGGCGTTCTCCGCCAGAGCCTTGGCGATTTCCACCACCTGTTGCTGGCCGATGCGCAGATAGCCGAGCTGAGTATCGGGCTCGATGTCCTGCTCGAGCCGCTTCATCAGCTTGCGGGTCTCGTCGGCAACGCGGTCGGTATCGACATCGACGCCGTATCGCGTTGGCTCACGCCCCATGAAGACGTTTTCGGCAACCGTCATTTCGGGAAACAGATTCAGTTCCTGAAACACAATGCCGATACCGTTGGCGACGGCATCATCCGTATTGCGGATGCTGACGGGGCTGCCGTTAATGGAGATTTCGCCAAGCGTGAGCGTCTCGACGCCGGCGATCACTTTCATCAAAGTCGACTTGCCGGCGCCGTTCTCTCCGACAAGTACATTGACCGCGCCCATGCGGATGTCGAAATCGACATTTGAAAGCGCCCGCGTGCCCGGATAGACCTTGACGGCACCGCGAATGGACAGGCCGATCGGATGCTCATGGTCTGTCACGGTGCGAACTCCACCGAAATCGGCGTAACGACAAAGGCCTCGGTCGTCGACTTGAGGGCCAATGTGCCGACGAAGCTTGTGGTCATGCCCACCAGTTCCCCCTCGGGCACCACGATCATGTCGGCAATCTTGCTGTTGATCGCTCGAGAAAGCTTGGCAAATTCGATCTGGTCGCGGAAATCATCATATACGTAGAACGGCGCGGCATCGCGCAGAGACGACCCCTTGATCACCGGACCGAGTTGGACGGTCACATCGGCGCTTCCATCACCGTCGGTATCCACCTGCATCGTTCTCGCCCGGGACTTGAGATTGGCCTCGATGACCTTGCCGCTTGCCGTGACCGGGAAGTTCCAGGCTGCGCCCTCGCCCGAGCCGACGTGCCCGTGCTTCTCGCCGGCAGGCACCAGGCCGCCTTCGAGGGCAGTCCTGAGATCTCGAATGGGCAACGCGTTGTCGCGGATGAAAGGCAGAAGCTTGCTATCGAAGGTCTCTTCGATTCTGATCGCGGTGCGGGCGTCATCGCCACTCGCGTCCGCAGGGATCGCTTGCTGATCCGGCGGAGCATTCTCAACGATCGTGCAGCTCGATACGCCGAGCGCAAGGACTGCGCACAGCAGGCTAGTGTAAATCCGGTTCATTTTCGCCTACGCCAGGTTGCGCGGCGCGCGGAACAACTCCCGCGCGCCGGCCAGGAGGTCTCTCGCCTACTTGAGCGCGAAGGTTTCCAGGTTGGAGGCATTATCGCCATTGACGAGCACACAGTCCATGAGCTGCTTTTCGTCAACGCCGGTCGAACCGGTCTTCAGATACTGGTCAGCCTGAACGACGGCCAACTGTGCCTGGGCGTATGCAGGCTGCAGAACAGTCGCCTTGATACCGCCGGCAAGAATGGAGTCGCGGACGTCGTTGGAGCCGTCGAAGCCGACGACGATGACGTCGGTGCGGCCAGCAGCTTCAAGAGCAGCCCAGGCGCCCATGGCCATGGTGTCGTTGCCGGAGATCACACCCTTGATTTCGGGATGCGCCTGCAACATGGATTCCATGACGCCATAGGCTTCGGTCTGCGACCAGTTAGCGGTCTGAGCGGCAACCAGTTCCATATCCGGATACTGGTCGATCACGTCATGATAGCCCTGGGACCGCACGCCGGCATTGGTGTCGGATTCCTTGCCAATCAGTTCGGCATAGGGGCCCGCTTCGCCCATCAGCGCGACGAATTCCTCAGCTCCGAGCTGGGCGCCCTGATAGTTGTTGGACACGATCTGCGAAACCGCAACGCCGGTCGCGGTGATTTCACGGTCGATCAGGAACGAGGGGATGCCTGCATCCTTGGCCTTCTGGACGGCGGCAACCGAAGCGTCGGCGCCGGCGTTGTCGAGGATAATGGCCTTGACGCCGGCCGCGATTGCGCTGTCGAACAGCTCCGACTGCTTGTTGGCGTCGTCGTCGTGAACCAGAACGAGGGTCTCGTAGCCAAGTTCGACAGCCTTCGCCGCGGCACCGTCAGCCTCGGCCTTGAAGAACGGATTGTCGTGGCTCGGCGTGATGATGGCGATTGTGTCGGCATTGGCTGCGAAAGTCGTGCCAAAGCTCGCAAGACCGGCTGCGAAAACGGTCAAAAGCAGTCTACGATTCAATTTCATTAGGTCTTCCTCCCATAACAGCTACGCCAGTGCGGCGCAGCATTTTGACGGCAAATCCTAACTTGCCGCCACTTTTTGTCAACGGCAATATTTTCGAATTTTTGTCTTTGCCGCCAGATTCTACAGCTTTCGTAAGCAAGATCAATCAGGATGCAATGACAGGGCGGCTCAATTTTGCCCTTATTTTTCAGCTATTCGCCGGCCAAATCGCCGCGATGCCGAGGAAGAGTGCTTGAATGGGACCGCGGATTATGCATTGCAATGGGTCGCACCTTTCGATAACTTTCGAAAATATATGATGATGATCAAAGAACCACCAGCCGTTCGCGTCCCGGCTGTGACGCGTTGGGAGGAATAAATGACACGAGTAGCCAAACGCAGGGTTTCCCTGGGTGTTGTGATCGGCAGCCGCGGGTTCTTCAATCCCGCACCCTGCCGTCAGTCGCGCGATGAAGTACTGGCCCAGTTTGAGGCGCTCGGCATCGACGCGGTGATCCTGCCCTTCGAAGCCACCAAGAATGGCGCGGTTCAGTCGGTCGAGGATGCCAGACTCTATGCGGAGCATTTCAAGACCCATCGCGACGAAATCGACGGGCTGGTGATCTGCCTGCCCAATTTCGGCGACGAGATCGCCATTGCGGAACTCGTCAACCGCGCCAAGCTCAACGTGCCGATCCTTTTGCAGGCAAGCAATGATGAACTCGACAAGGTCGACGTTCACACGCGCCGCGACGCCTTTTGCGGAAAGCTTTCGGTGGCCAACAATTTCTGGCAGTACGGCGTGCCCTTCACCGAGACGACGCATCACACAATCGATATCGCTTCCGACGATTTCCGTGGCGATCTTGACCGCTTTTCACGGGTCTGCCGCACCGTTCGCGGCTTGAGCAATGCCCGCATCGGCTCGATCGGCGCCCGCACCGGCGCGTTCCAGACGATGCGCTACTCGGAAAAGCTGCTCCAGGCGTCGGGTATTACCGTGATGACCGTCGACCTGTCCGAAATGATTTCCGCCGCTGAGGCGATCAAGGACGACGAGCCCGATCTCAAGGCCGCGCTGGAGCGCATCGGTGGCTACGGCACCATTCCGGCCCACATCCAGCCGGCGCAGATCGCAAAGCAGGCGAAATGGACGCTCGCCGTCAATCGCTGGATCGAAGAAAACGAATGCGACGCCTCGGCCATCCAGTGCTGGGATTCGCTTCAGAAGAACTGGGGCTGCGCCACCTGTCTGACCATGTCGATGATGGGCGAAGACCTGATGCCTTCGGCCTGCGAGGTCGATGTGATGGGGGCCATCTCGATGTATGCGTTGGCGCTGGCTTCCGGCCAGCCTTCGGCGATCCTCGACTGGAACAACAACTATGCCCACGAAGAAGATGTGTGCGTGTGCACCCATTGCGGCAACTACCCCAAGAGCTTCCTCGGCCACACTCCCGAGATTTCAGAACTCGACATCCTCGGCGAGACCATAGGCCGCTCGATCTGCTTCGGTGCGGTCAAGGGCAAGGTCAAGGCTGGCGACATGACCTATTTCCGACTGTCGACCGACGATCGCAACGGCACGATCAAGGCCTACGTTGGCGAAGGCGAGTTTTCGGACGCGCCGTTCGGCATGGATGGCGGCATCGCCGTTACCAAGGTTGCGCAGCTTCGCCGGCTCCTGGGCTTCATTACCCAGAACGGATTCGAGCATCACGTTGCCATGGTGCGCGGACACCATGCCGACATTGTAAACGAGGCCGTCACCCGCTATCTCGGCTGGCCTTTGTACCATCATGGCGGCATCGCCGAGCCGCAGCTTTTCTTCCCAAATCGCTTCTGAGGCCGACCTGATGATACCAGCAACCAACACAAACGAGTTGGTCGATCAAATCCACGAGAAAGCGCTGTGGATGCGTCGACGCGCCTTCCGCATGGTCTATGAGAAGCAGCTCGGCCACCTTGGCGGCGACTTCTCCGCCACCGATATCGTCGCCACGCTCTATTTCGGCGTACTGAACTACCGCGCCGATCAGCCCGACTGGCCTGATCGCGATCGGTTCGTCATGTCCAAAGGGCATGCGACGGGCGTCCTTTACACTGCGCTTGCTGCGTCAGGCTATTATCCACAGGCCTGGCTGGACACCTATATGCTCGACCAATCCAAGCTGAACGGGCATCCGAACCGCAACTACCTGCCAGGAGTGGAAACCAATACCGGTCCGCTTGGCCACGGTTTCCCTGTTGCCCTCGGCATCGCGATTGCCGGCCAGATAGCCGGAAAGGACTATCGCACCTATGTGCTGACTGGTGACGGTGAGCAGCAGGAGGGCTCCAACTGGGAAGCGGCTATGACCGCCGGGCACCGCATGGTGAAGAATCTTACGCTCATCATCGATCGTAATCGACTGCAGCAGGGTGCGCGCACCGAAGAGACGAACAGGCTGGATCCGCTCGATGCCAAGTATCGGGCATTCGGCTGGGATGTGGTTGAAATCGACGGCCATGACATCGGACAGCTGCTGGAAACGCTCGGCGCCCCCGTCGGCACGCGGCAAAAGCCGCTCTGTGTCATCGCCAATACGGTGAAGGGCAAGGGCGTCTCCTTCATGGAAGATCAGGCGAAGTGGCATCATGGCGTGCCCAATGCCGCACAGTTCGAACAAGCCATGCAAGAGTTGGTCTGATGAGCGCCGCACCCGCAACAGCCGCTAACACATTCGATTGCCGCAAGGCCTGGGCTTCCACGCTCGAGGCGCTTGCAGCGGAGGATGATCGCATCGTCGCCGTCGTCAACGACTCCGTCGGTTCCTCCAATCTCGGAGGCTTCAAGGAAAAGTTTCCGGAGCGCACCGTCAATGTCGGCATCGCAGAGCAGAACATGGTCGGGGTCAGCGCCGGCTTGGCCAATGGCGGTCGCATCCCGTTCGTCTCGGCCGCGGCCTGTTTTCTGACCGCACGCGCGCTCGAGCAGATCAAGGCCGACATCGCCTATGCCGGTTTCAACGTGAAGCTTGTCGGTCAGTCTTCCGGTATCGCCTATGGCGAGCTTGGGGCAACTCATCACTCGATCGAGGACTACACCTTCCTGCGCGCGTTCAAGCAGATAACGGTGATCGTTCCCGCCGATCCCTTCGAGACCGAGCAAGCGGTCAAGTGGGCAGCCGAACACCAGGGCCCCGTTTTCATTCGTCTGTCCCGTATGCCGGTTCCGATGCTTGAAGCGATCGACAAGGACTTCGTTCCAGGAAAGGCACGACGCATTCGCGACGGCGAGGACGTAACCATCATTGCCAACGGGACCACCGTGCACCTGTCTGCCGCGGCCGCAGACGCTCTTCAGGCAGAAGGCATTTCTGCGCGGGTGCTCGACATGCACACCCTGACGCCCCTCGACGAGGCTGCAGTGAACGCCGCCGCCCGCGAGACCGGCGCCATCGTCACGGTCGAGGAGGCTCTGGTCACTGGCGGACTTGGCGGCGCCGTCGCTGAACTGACCAGCGCAAGCAAGCCGGTTCCGGTCGAGCGCGTCGGCTTTGCTGGCTTCCAGCCGACCGGGTCGGTCAGCTATCTTTTCGAACAAGCCGGCCTCAGCGCAGCCGGCATCTCGGCTGCCGCCCGGCGTGCCATCGGCCGAAAATAGGATCTCTGCCGTGTACGTTCTTGCAATCGATCAAGGCACGACCAATACCAAGGCTCTGCTGTTCGGGCGCGACGGCTCGGTCGTCGCACAGGCATCTGCACGCTGCGGCACGAGTTATCCGGAGAGCGGCTGGGCAGAACAGTCGGCGAGCGAGATATGGGACACAACCAAGCGTGTCATCGCCGAAGTCGTCGCCACGGCCGGAGCGGACAAGATTGCTGCAATCGGCATATCAAATCAGCGCGAAACCACCATCGCCTGGGACGCCGAAACAGGTGCGCCGGTCGGACCGGCGATCCTGTGGCAATGCAGACGGACGGCCAGTGTCTGCGCAAGGATCTCCGAGGCCGGACATGGAACCGACGTACAGTCGCTGACCGGTTTGCAGATCAATCCGCTCTTCCCGGCCTCCAAGCTGGCCTGGATCATCGAGAACAATACGAAAGCAGGCGAACTCGCGAGAACCGGCGCGCTACGCGCTGGTACCGTTGACGCCTGGCTGATTTGGAACCTGACAGGTGGCGAAAGCTTCGCAACCGATCATTCCAATGCTTCCCGCACCTTGCTTTTCGACACCGGCGCGCTGCGCTGGAGCGAAAAGCTCGGAGAAATCTTCGGTGTGCCCCTCAGCTGCCTTCCAACGCCCCTCCCGTCGGATGGTTTTTTTGGCACCACCAAAGAGGGGATGTCCGTCCTCCCACCGGGCATCCCCATTCATTCGGTCATGGGCGACAGCCATGCGGCATTGTTCGGCCATGGCATTCGCGAACCCGGAATGGTCAAGGCGACCTATGGCACCGGGTCGTCTCTTATGGTGCTGACGCCCAATCGGCTCACGTCGGAACACGCGCTGTCCTCGACCATCGCCTGGACTGCGGGCGGCCAGACGAGATATGCGCTGGAAGGCAACATCACGGTCTCGGCTCAAGCCGCTGCCTTCGCGGCGGAAATGCTTGGAATCGGGGACGCGGCGGCTCTGTCCGACCTTGCACAGACAGTGCCCGATTCAGCCGACGTCGTCTTCGTGCCGGCCCTGGCCGGGCTCGGTGCGCCTCACTGGGACGACAACGCTCGGGGCATGATCAGCGGGCTTTCGCTCGGCAGCAAACCGGCTCATATCGCCCGAGCCACTTTCGATGCCATCGCTCACCAGATTGCCGATGTGTTCGAAGCGATGCAAAGCGATATCGGCGGCACGCTTACCGGCTTGTCGGCAGATGGCGGCGCATCGGCAAACAAGTTCCTCATGCAGCTCCAGGCCGATCTCATCGGCCTGCCGGTTCGCTTCGGTGGACTGGCTGAAGTCGGCGCCTTCGGTGTTGCCATGATGGCGTTCGACGTGCTCGGACAGTCGGTGCAGGCATCGAAAGACAAGCAGATGCAGTTCGAACCGGCGATCACATCCGCGGATCGCGCTGCCGCCAGGCAGCTTTGGCGTGCCGGCATCGAGCGCGTGCGTTTCGGCTCTGCGCAAAACGCCTGAACCTCGGGTCAGCAGCACTGTGCGAATCCGGCCCGAGCGCCGAGCATCGTTTGCGCCGTCTTTGTATCGGTAGAGTCCGCGATATCGGCAAGGAAACTGGATCATGGATGTTGACGGAAAAAAGGCCCTTGTCTTCGGTGGCACGTCAGGAATCGGACTGGCGACGTCGAAGCTGCTTCAGGCGCGTGGCGCGACGGTCGTCGCCGTCAGCCGCTCACCCGACCGTGCGGGAACTCTCGACAAAATCTCGTTCCGAGGATGCGATGTCAGGGACGAGAAAGCGCTCGCCAGCCTGTTCGCTGCCGAGGCCCCATTCGACATTCTCGTGAGTTCGGCAACGGGTGGCGATCGCGCCTTCGGCCCCTTTCTCGAAATGGAGATGCAGGGCTACCGTGCCTCGTTCGACAAGCTGTGGGGCTATGCCAATGTCGTGCGCTACGGCGCCCCTCACCTTTCGGCATCAGGCACGATCGTCCTTGTCAGCGGCGCCCCGGCGCGACGCATGAAGCCAGGTCAGATCGCGCTGTCGTCGGTCGGAGGAGCGGTCGAGGCGTTTGCGCGCGGACTGGCCAAGGAGCTGGCGCCGAGACGTATCAACGTCGTCTCGCCGGGGCAAATTGATACACCGATGGTTGGGCTTGAGGGCGAACAGCGCGAGACCTTTTTCAAGACTATGACCGGCGCCCATGCGATTCCGCGCGCCGGCACGTCCGAAGAAGTCGCTCATGCAATTCTGTTCGCGGTTGAAAACGACTATATCACCGGTGCGACCATAGATGTAGACGGCGGCTGGACGACATCCTGATCAGCAGCCGTATCCGCTGAGGGCCGCGCACTCTGGAGCCTGCTCAGAAAAGGTGCGACCGCTTTTGCCAGAGGAAGTCCTAGAACACCACGCCCATGCGCAGGATGAAGCAGCCATAGGCGCGCTTCTCGCCGGTACGTACGACCGCGAAGGACTTTTTGGCGCGCGCATAGAAATCCTGGCGCTCAATCGAGCCGAGTCCCGCCTTTTCCGGCTTCACTTTCTCGAGTACGGCGAAAACCTCTTTGTGCACGTCCGTCATCAGGTCGGGATGCCCGTCCTGTTCCATGCGCAGTGCGCAGTGCGGAACGAAGTCGTCGAGCGGCATTAGCTGCGTGATCAACTCGATCGCTTCGGTTGCCGTCATTCCGGGCAACTCGACGGCACGACCGAAAACACTATTTTCGGCAATGGAGTGCGACGGAAAGTTCGAGTCCGCAACGATGATTTCATCGCCATGACCGAGCAAAGCGAGGCAGTGAAGCAATTCGGCGGTGAACCGCCGATCGAGACCTATGAGCATCGAATCCTCTCCCTTAAGTTCAACCGACCTTGAGCAATTTCCCGGTCGCAGGTGCGCCTAGCCCAGCCCTCAACTATGACGCCGGCGGTACCGCCGGCGCCATTTTCTGCGCATCAGTTCGGGTCCATGCCCAAACCGATGCTTGCGGTTCAGCGCGCGGGGCGGACCCGGATCGCCAGCCAGGGCTTGCCAGGCAGTTCGATCCCAAAGGCTGCGTCAGGCTTGCCACCGCGAGTGATGTGACCGTGGCGCGTTGCCACCGGAACATGCGCCTCGGTCTTTTTCGCC
Organism: Devosiaceae bacterium; assembly: GCA_963675235.2. GTDB lineage: Bacteria > Pseudomonadota > Alphaproteobacteria > Rhizobiales > Devosiaceae > JAHJQZ01. Next base: position 424,530 of record CAXXFU010000005.1, read on the forward strand.
GGGGTCACGGTCATGTTCCAGGTGTCGATGATATCGACATCCCAATCATCCCAGTTGTTGGACACCGCAGGCAGGCCGAGCGACCAGATCACCGGGCGGTGTTCGCCCAGATAGATAAAGGTCACATCGCCATCGCGGGCCCCGCCAACCGGCCGCCATGAGCGTACGTCGTCAAGCTCCTCGAACGGCGTCAGTCCGTCTTTGACATCTTCTTCGATGATTTTGCGCAGGAACGCGATCCGCGAGGCGCTCTGACCATGTAGCTCGCCACCCTTGGCCCACCACAAGATGTCCTCGGGATGGACATAGGTCTCACCATGGCCGGCGTAGCCGCCTTTGGTCACCATCATCCAGAAGCGATGGACCAGTGTTTCGGCGGTAATATTGCCCCAGACCTGTACAATATTGCCTTCGTAATGCATCTCGTCATTCACAACCGGCTTGCCGAAATCAGCACGCCACTCCGGCGTCCGAAGCGTGTCGGAATGCTGAACCGAGACATGGTCCACCCACGGACGGCGATGGTTGTAGAACAACGCCGGATCGCCCTGATGGATTGATTTGGGGTGACCGTAAGGATCGCATTCCTCGATAATCTGGAAGAAGCGGTCCCAACGATCCATCGGCTTCACATCGAGCATGAAGTCATACTCGTTGGCGAGCGACCACCAAACGTTGTGATATGCACCGATGCGCGCCACCAGAAAACGCAGATAGCGGTAATCCTGCTCCTCGGTCCACATGCAGTGATCCCAGCGATCATAGGGGTGCCAGATAATCACGTCGGCCTCGATGCCCATCTCCGCCAAACGAGCGATCTGGGTCTCGAAATGCCGGAACGCCTCGAAGTTGGGCTTGTCCGGATCGTACTTGCCGTCCGCCTTCAGCTCATAGACCGGGTGTAGGGGTTCGTTCTCGTTGTAGGGATAGTGCTTGGGAAACACACACATCCGGAGCTTGTTGAAGGCGCGAGTGTCCTCAAGCGTCTTGAAGGTCGTTTCCTGCAGTTCGAGAGGCTGGTGGGTCCAGGCGTAGCAGGTGGTTGTGAACGGGAAGAACGGCGTGCCATCCGCGTAGGCGAAATGGAAACGGTTGCGCACCTGCACCGGCCCATGCACGCCATCGCGCGGACCGGTCACCGAGAAACTGGCCGTTTGCCCGTTCAGCGCCGCCGTTGCGGACTCGGTTACCATCTCCCAGTCACCCTCGTTGTCCGGGCTGAAGCGCACCTTGAAGACTCCATCGCCGTCATAAAAGCCCGGAACGCGGATCTGGCGATTGTTCTGGGAGAACACGGCCCAAAGCTCCGTATCGAGATACGGGTTTCCAGAGACTTCCACCTTGATGGCATGTTCGAAGACATCCCATTTGGCGACTGTTTTAGCGCTTGTCATTTTTGATCCTCCCGTATGGGTTATTGCGATTTTGACCGAACAGCGAAAGCCGGTCAGATGCGTTCGAATATGAGAGCCTGATAGGCTTGGGCGGGGAAATGAAGGTCTTGCCCACGCCGTACTTCGGCTGCGATTTTGGTGCGGGTCATGCCCCAGGTATCGACAAGAGTCGCCGAATAGGTTTCATCAGGTGGCACCGGCACACGGAACTCGTGCGGCTGGCGTGGGCCGAAATAGACCAGATAGTACTGGTGCGGTTGGCCGGCGACCTCGAACATCGGGATCATGCGCGGCTCCCAGCCCTTCTGCTCGTCGGGAGGTGTCGTCACCTGCGGCATGGTGACATGCACCCGGTCGCCGGCAACGGTCATCCGGTAGGGAAATGTCCATTCCATTGGATCGAGGCCGGCATCCGGCGCCTCTTCGAGGATCTGGCGCAGGAAGGCGATGCGCGGAACGCTTTCACCGATCAGCTTGCCGCCCTTGCCCCACCAGATCGTTTCGCTGTCGTTGTTGTAGGTTTCCCCGTGAGTGACCGAACCGCCATTGATGACGCCCGACCAGAAGCGATGCACCATTTCCTGCCCGGAAATGTTGCCCCAGGCTTCGGAGATATCGCCTTCATAGCAGCACTCGTCGATCGAGACCGGCTTGCGATACTGTTCACGCCATTTCGCCGCCAGACGTGTTTCCTCGTGCTGGATCGAGCAATGGGTGATGGCCGGGTGGCTGTAGTCGTAGAAGGCGAAGCAGTTATGGCTCGACAACATGTGTCCGAAAGCATCGGTTTCCGAAACGATCCTGATGTAGCGATCCCAGTCCGCCAGTGATTTGTTCGGCATCAGATCGTATTCGTTGGCCATCGACCACCAGACATTGGGGAAGGCCGCCAGACGGGACACGACGTATTTGAGGTAGCGATCGTCCTGGGCCGGCGACATGTGATCGAAGCCCCAACGATCATACGGATGCATCAGTATGAGATCGGCTTCGATCCCGATTTCGCCAAGTTGAGCAATCCGCATCTCCAGATGCCTGAAGAAAGCCGGATTGAACTCGTCAAAATCCCAGGCCCAGCCCGATTCCGCCTGAGTGGCCGGCCATTTGCTCTCACCCTTTTTGACAAGCTTGAACGGATAAAGCTCGGGCTCGGTCTCGTTGTAACGATAGTGCTTGGGAAACACGCACATGCGGATTTTGGTGAATGGCGCCTCCGAAAGGGTCTTTAGCGTCTGTTCCTGCAGCTCCGCGTTCTGATGGTTCCAGGCGTAGGCGGTGGTGCCGAGATTGATGTAGCGCGAACCGTCGGCATGGCGGAAATGCAGCCCGTGCGCCCGCACAGGTCCGTGGTCGCCCCGCTGCGCCGGCTTTGCTTCCACGCTGCCGGAAAGACCGTCGAGATCGCCGGCATTGGAGCGGGTGACAAAGGTCCAACTCCCCTCCTCGTCCGGCAGCAGGCGGACGCGATAGATGCCGTCGCCATCGTAGAACCCGGGAACCGTCAGCTTCCGTGCGCCGATGGAGAAGACCGCCTCGAGCCAGACGTCGACGAATGGATTTCCAGTTGCCGGACCTTCGAAACTCAGCTCGGCCATGGCCCAGACCGACGTGCGGCCGATGATGTCATTCATGGCGGTTCATCTTGTTGTTGATGGTGTTGGGGGACGCCGCCATTCACGCGGCGTCCTGTCGCTTTGCGCGAGGGCTATGCAGCCGACCGGGCTCGCCAGCGGCTGCGCGTGGTCGGGATGGAATCCAGCAGGAGCTTCGTATAGTCGTGCTGGGGATCAGACATGACCTTTTGCGCCTCGCCAAACTCGACAACCTTGCCCTTCTTCATAACGGCGATGAAATCGCTGATGTAATAGGCGGTTGCGAGGTCATGCGTGATGTACAGGAAACTCCTGCCCGCTTCGTCGCGCAGCTTTCGGAACAGGTTGATGATGATCATCCGGCGCGAAGCGTCGATCATGCTGACGGGCTCGTCGGCGATGATCAGGCTCGGCTCGGGGATCAGGGCACGCGCGACCGACACACGCTGCAGTTCGCCACCGGAGAACTGGCTAGTGTATTTGCCCACAACGTCCTGATATTCGAGACCGACCGATTCCAGTGCGTTGGCGACGGCATCGCGTGCCTGCGAGGGGTCGTAGCCGGCAACCCGGATCGCCGTTTCCCGCAGGTAGGAGTCGACAGGTCGATAGCGGCTAAACGCTTCGAACGGGTTCTGGAAGATCGGTTGCACCAGACGGAGGAAGGACTGGTGCAGGTGCTCTGCACCCTTGCCGGCCACGAGCTTGTCATAAACCGTCGCCGTTCCGCTGGTCGGGGTTTCCAGACGCAAAAGCGTCTTTGCCAGCGTCGTCTTGCCGCTTCCGGATTCTCCGACGACAGCCACGATGACGGGATGATCGCTTTCAATCGACAGATTGACGTTATCAAGAGCCTGAATGCGCGTTCCTCGAACCAACCCGCCGAGCCGATAGGTTTTGTTCAGGTTGTCGGTTTTGAGAATCACTGCCATTTTCCACCCTCCATCTTCGTGAGCTCTTCGCCCGCGAAATGGCACGCCACAAAATGCCCAGGCTTGTGTTCGACCAGAGGCGGTTCTTCACTGCGGCAGCGATCACTCGCCAGAGGACAGCGATCTGCAAAACGGCAACCTCGCAAATCGCCCCAAAGGCTGGGCGGGCTGCCCGGAATACCGTGACGCGCCTTGTCGTCGCCGATGGTCGGCAGGGAGCCGATCAGCATCTTGGTGTAAGGATGCAGCGGCTTGGTGAACACGCTGTCGGTATCGCCGTACTCGACCGCCTTGGCCGCGTACATGATGAGCATGCGCTTGGTTACCTGAAAGTGCACGCCCATGTCGTGGGACACGATCAGAATTGAATTCTGCATCTGCTCCTGAAGATCCATCAAAAGCAGCAGAATGTCCTTTTGCACCACCACGTCGAGCGCCGTCGTCGGCTCGTCCGCAATGATCAGGTGTGGTTGGAAGAAGGTCGCGAGCGCGATCATCATGCGTTGACGCATGCCGCCAGACAGCTGATGCGGGAAGGAATCGACAGCCTCCACAGGCAGGCCGAGCTTTTGCACATACTCACGTGCATGCTCCAGCACCCGTTTCTTGTTCGAGTCGGTCCCCGGAAAGTCGATGAACTGTTCGCGAATCCGTATGACTGGATTAAGCGAGTTCATCGAACTCTGCGGAATGTAGGACAGTGTTCGGAACCATTCACGCCTGACGGTATCGCTGGTCACCGGATTGCCGTCCTTGTCGGCAAAGCCGTAGTCGATGGAGCCGCCCGTCAGCGACATCGGAGAGACGATGTCGCCGTAAACGGCTTTCATCAGGGTTGACTTGCCGCAACCGGACTCCCCGGCGACGCCAACGATGCAGCCGTCAGGAATGTCGATCGACAAACCATCCACGGCGTTGATGGTACCACGGCCAGTACGATAGCTGACCACCAGATCGGAAAGACGGATCATTGTACGCCCCGCCTTTCGGCAAATGCGGCGTTGAAGCCGGTAGAGGTTAGAAACAGACCGAGAAACAGCAGGATCGTCGCCACGATCGGCGCGACCAGCCAGATATAGGCGCCGGTAAACAGCGCGTTGTAGTTCAGGGCCCAGAAGATGATCGAGCCGAGCGTCGGCACTTCAATCTTGGACAGGCCGATCACGGCCAGAGCCGCCTCGGTGTTGATGGCGAACAGGATGGTGTTGATGAAGCCCACAAGCGTGTAGGCCGCCACGTAGGGAAACACCTCGCGGTAGATGATCTCCGCCGTATTGGAGCCCGAGAACCGGGCCATGTTGATGAATTCGCGCTCTCTGAGCGTCAGGGCCATCGATCGTACGGTCCGGGCATTCCATGCCCAGCCGAACAGGATGATGATGACGCCGACGATCAGGAACGAGGTGTTCCCGCGAATAAGCGCCCCGAGAATGATCAGCACCGGCAGAAGCGGTATCGTGATGAAGGTGTCGACGAACAACATCGTGATGCGTTCGAACGTGCCGCCAACATAGCCGGCACTCAAACCTACCGTGGTCGAGATGATGACGACACCGAATGCAACGACCACGCCAAGCGTGAGCGAATTGCGGACGGATTCGACAACGAACCAGAAGATGTCCTGACCCAGTGCGTTGGTTCCGAGAAAGTGTTCGCCCGACGGAGGCAGGTAGCGCATGTAGGTGCCCTGAAGCGACGGATCGGCTGGAGCGAAATACGGCAGGACGACGCTGCCAATGCCCATGATCAGTAGAATGACCAGGCCAATGCTCAGGCGCAGGTTGAATAGCCACAGGAAGGACTTGGTCCAGCCTGTGTCGCCGGTGCCTTTGGCTTCGACCGGATCCGGCGTTGTGGTGTTTTCTATTGTCATTTGTGACGGATCCTCGGATCGAGCAGCGGATAGAGCAGATCGATGACGAAGCCTGCCGTGGCAACTGCGAAAACGGAGACGCTGATGGCGCCGTAAAGCACGTTATAGTCGCCGCTGCCCGCAGCCTGTCGCATTACGAGACCCAACCCCGGATAGGAAAAGATGATTTCCGTTAGGAGGGCGCCGTTGAAGATGACACCGAGCGAAAGCGCCAGCGCAGTGACCTGCGGCAGAAGGGCATTGCGGAAGACGTAGCGCAGCATGCGTGTGCCGTTCGACGTGCCTTTGAGGCGGGCAAAGACCACATAGGGTTCTTCGGTCGTGGCGACAGCCAATGCCTTCATGGACAGGATGTTCCACCCGAAGCCCGCGATCACGAGAGCAATACCCGGAAGGAGCGAATTGTAGATGGTCTGACCGAATTTCGCCCAGGTGAACTCGCCTGCCGGGAACGTCGCTGAAAGTGGAAATATGGGGATGACATAGGCAAGCAGCATCAGCGTCAGAATGGCGATGATGTAGTAAGGGATCGGGTAGAGCATGATCCCCATAAACTCGAGTATCGTGCCGATTTTCCTGTCGTGGAAATAACCGGCGACCAGACCGACCATATTGCCCAGGGCCCAAGAGATCACCGTCGCTGTCAACAGAAGCCCCATCGTATATGGCAAGGCGTTCAACAGCATCGTCGTGACCGGGAGCGGGTAGTAGGTAAAGGACGGACCGAAGTCCAGGCGGAAAATGACCCGCTCCATATATCCGACATACTGCTCCCAGATTGTGCCGCGCAAACCATAGAGCGTCTCCAGGTTTTCGCGCAGTTCCGCCAGGGATTCAGGATCGAGCGTAGCGTTGGCACGGCTTTGCAGTTCGCCGATATAGCCATCCACCGGATTGACCGGCATCAAGCGTGGCAGGGCGAAGGTGATGGTCAGGCCGATCAATACAACCGCGACATATTGCAGGAAGCGCTTTGCGATGTATCCCGCAGTGCCCATTGTGTACTCCTCAAGACTTTCTGGAGGCGGGCGAGGCAAAAGACTGCCTCGCCCGTTCTCGTCAAGTGTTCACGTGGCTTGCGTGATCAGTTTCCCGTGGGTTCGATGTTGACGACCGTCTTCTTGAACGAACTCCACCAAGTGTAGGGCAACGCATAGAAATTGTCCGCCTTGGTGTAGTTGGTCCAGTAGGTGTTGTTGGTCGGAATGGTCGTCGGGATGCTCATGAGCGGGATCATCATCATGTCCTCAACAAGGAGCTTCATGATGTCCTGGCCAAGTTCGACCATCTTCGGGTCATCCGTCGGCACGATCTCGCCGGCCTTGACCAGATCCCACACGCGCGGGTCGACGATGCGGGCATTATTGCCGTTCAGCGACTCGGTGGAGTCAGCCGGCAAGACGTAGTCAGCCGACCATGTGCGCCAGCTGTTGCGCCAGTTGGCGTTGAACACGCACTGCTGGTTCCAGTTGATCATCATCTCGAAACGGGCATTGGTGTTCTGCACGGTCGAGAATTCGGCGTTGTCGACCTGGCGGCCGAGAACATCGAAGCCCGCCTGACGCCAGCTGTCGGTAACCGAGAAGCCGATACGCTGCAGGACCTTGTTCCAATCGCCCGGATAGACGAACTCAAGCTTCAGATCGGAGCCGTCCGGATTGTTGTAGAACCCGTCATCACCCTTCTTGAAGCCGATCGAAGCCATCAGCTTTTCAGCTTCGGCGGGATCGTGCTTGAACCAGCCCAGACCGAAGGACGAGCGGATGCCGTCGCCACTCGGCAACTGCGCCGGATCGACACCCTGTGCCTTGAGCGTTTCGACCAGCTTCTCATTGAACTCGGGATTGAACGGCTTGTAGCCATCGTCGAGCGTCAAATCGTTGAGGAAGCCCTCGAGCGGATCGTGATAGATCGGCCGCGTGACCGGGGTATCCGGGATCGGCAGCGCGATCGGCATGAACTGACCAGACAGCGCAGAGATACCGACCTGTTCGAGATCGAGCGACAGAGCAAGGGCCCAGCGCAGCGACTTCTCGTCATAAGGCGCCTTCTGCTGGTTGAGATAGATGCCCCAGCCGCAGGCGTCGTTCATGTCGTGATAGGGGAAGACCGGCGAGAAGGTTTCGATCGCCGAGCTGCGCGACTGAGCCGCCGCGATGGTGTCGGGGCTCATGAAGGTGTCGATGTCGTACTGGTTCTGCACGAATGCGAGGCTGCGCGCGTCTTCGGTGCCAAAATCCTTGTAAAGGATGTATTTCGGCGTCGGTTCGCCGAGATTGCCCCAGCCAGAACGCTCCCAGTCGTCGCGACGTTCCCACAGATGCCAGAAACCGTTCTTGTCGTATTCCTTGATCGTGTACGGGCCAAGAACCACCGGATCGGAGTTCTCGAACGAAATCACCTCGTCGCCAAGCGGCGCGAACACGTGTTCGGGCAGCCAGACGATGTGCGACCCCCAGGTATAGACGCCGAAACGGGTCACGAAGTCGAAGGACGGCTCCGCCGTCTCGATGTCGATCGTGTAGTCGTCGACCTTCGTCCAGCTCTTCAGGAAGCTGGTGTAGTTGGTGATATTGGTCAGCTTGTCACGATACTTGAACGCGGTGTCCATGGTGTACACCATGTCGTCCACCGTGAACTCCTCGCCATCGCTCCAATAGACGCCAGGGCGAATTTTGACGCGGAACATCGTGCGGCTATCGTTGAGGACTTCAGGGAAGCCGTCGGCCAGTTCGGGATAGGACTCACCGGTTGCGGTGTCCATCTCCCACAGATAACTCCAGCCGAGTTCGCGGAAGCCGCGCCACAAGGCATATTTGTTGAGCGGATTCATCTGACCGGGATTGGCAGTGCGTCCGTCGAACGACTGCACGATCAGCGTCTCGTTGCGTGGCGTGCCGACATCGGTCATCTGGGCAAGCGCCGGAGCAGTTGCCAGGCCAACCAAGGCCACCGTTGTCAGCAACGTTTTCAGGATCGTCATTTATCGAACTCCTCCCTCGGGTTCATTCGCGAGCCTCGGGTCGCGCCAGCTACCTGACGTCGCCCGCTCACAAGATGAATAGCCCGCCAAACTCTAGCGCTTGATCTTGTTCGCTTTCGTTTTCTGGCGGTTCCTAACGATTAGCGTGCATGGAAGGGCCCGTCAACTTACATAAGTCAATTTTTGCGATTTAAGCCAAACATACGAAAGATTTTGAAGTTGTCACAAATAAACACAATAAAAATACGGGCCAGCCGCCAACAAATAGCGCCGAGCCTTCTGCATTATAGTCGCATATAGAAATTTTTAGTGCAATGCCATATGATTTTTGCTGTCACATGACGTATTGCATCATTTCAGTTACGATCTACCTGCTTGATATCAATCAAATCTCCGTCCCTATATGTCGTGATCTACCGAAAACTCCGATCTATAGACGACACGCCTCCCTATCCTAACGCATACCTTTCAGGTATTTCTTGCTTTCCCAGCGTCAATATGGAATTTATTGCATCAAGAACGCTAAAAGACACCCAGTCAGAAGTTGTATGCTGCAAGAATGAGATTCTTTTCCCTTTCCAGTCGGCACTTTGCTGACGCTATCGCATATCCAGCCAGGCGCTCCTCATCAGGATCGGTGAAAACCTATCAGATTTCTCACCTATGCTCCAGATTGATCATATCTGAAATGCGTTTTTTTTCTGTTTTTTCCCGATTTTGGAGTCTGGTGGCCGTGATATGAGAATTCCTGGCAACGTCACTGAGCCATTTCCTCGTGCTCTGCTCGACATTGGTTCCTCGCTTCCGACGGGCGCAGTGAAAACTGCGGTCGAGGTGCTCGGCAGACGGATCGTCAATGGCGAATACGAGCAGTGCAAGCTGATCCCGACGGAGCCGGGAGCTGGCGGCGTCCCTGGGCGTGAGCCGCGCCACTGTTCGTGACGCTGTCAAGGTTCTAACGGGCAAGGGCCTTTTGCGGACGGCAAGACGATTCGGAACCAAGGTTCGACTGAGCGAACACTGGAACCTTCTGGATGCCGAGGTAATCAGCTGGCACGAACCGCATCACGCACACCTTGGAAGGGTATTTGTCGAATCCACCGAGCTTCGGTACGTCATCGAACCGGCTGCCGCCCAACTCGCGGCAGAAAACGCGACCTCGGAACACATTCGCGTCTTGCTAAGGGCGTCGGCAAAACTCAATTCCCGTGAGCGCGATACCGCTACACTCTTCGCGGCAGACTGCCAGTTCCATTCGACGGTGCTCGATGCAGCGGGCAACATGATGCTGGGGCCGATGCGCCAGATGATCCTTGGCATTCTCAAGATCTCCTATGAATTCGGCGTGCAGCAGGCACCGCGCGGCATCGCCTCGCGCGAGCGGCATACTCTCGTGGCCGAGGCAATCCGGGATCGCGACGGTGTTGCGGCACGATCGGAGATGGAAAAGATGCTCGATGCCAACCGGCAGACTGCAAGAGAGTACTGGAAGGAGCGCGCAAAGACGGAGGACTAGGCACAAGGCGCCTTCAGGCGGTCCAGGAGCGGCGGCATTTGCTAGACTGTCCGGCCGTCCCGAACCGCAAGGCAAACGCCAGGCGGTGGCGCTTCGAACTCAGGCCGGAACCTCGGATATGCACGAACTCGGCCTGCCGTTGATATCGTTCAGCGGCGGCGCCAATCTCGGCAGAAATTGGTCGACTTGTTCAAGTGTCGGGGTGCGACACTTCACCCTCGGGAGCTGAATTGGAAGGTCGATCTGGGAACGACCTTCCGAGCTTCTTTCTGGCAGTATCGGCCGGGGACACGGGCGAAGCGCCTTCCGCCGTGCCAATTCCTTGCTGGCTAGGTTTTTTCCGCACCGGGGCGCAAGGATCGAAGCCAGCTTGGCAACATGTTTCGTCCCTCGCTTCTCTGGCGGAACAGGTCGACCAGAACGGCAATGATGACGAACAGGCCGATGATGACGCGTTCCCAATAGGATGAAACGTTGATGAGGACGATGCCATTGGCGAGGACACCCATAAAGGTCGCGCCGAGAAGCGTTCCGAAGACGGTTCCGACACCACCGGCCAAAGACGTGCCGCCGATGATTGCCGCTGTAATCGACGGCATCAGCCAGCTGGCGCCGATCGTCGGCTGTCCTGCGCTCATGCGGCTGACGAAGAGCATGCCGGCCAACGCCGCCAGCATGCCGGAAAGAGCGTAGACCAGCATTTCGACGCGCTCCACCCTGAGGCCGACGAAACGGGCTGCCACGCGGTTGCCACCGATGGCGAAAATCGAACGGCCGAATGGTGTGCGGCTGGCGACGAAGATCAGGGTGCCAAACACGATGAGCATGATCACCACCGAAACAGGCACTGGTCCTATCGATCCCTGTCCAAGGAATGCAAATTGCGGCGGCAGGTCGGTGATCGAGTAGCCGCGCGTGAGCACGAGGATTGTCCCGGCATAGACTTCACCGGTGGCGAGCGTCACGATGAAGGCATTGAGCTTGAGATAGGCGATGAACACGCCGTTCACCAGACCCAGGACAAAGCCGATGCCAACGGCAATGGACATGGCCACGAACGGATCGACACCACCTGCGGTCATCAGCAACGCGCCGAGAATGGCCGTGAGACCGGCAATCGCTCCGACAGACAGGTCGATGCCGCCCAGCAAGAGCACCAGGGTTTGTCCGGCAGCGACGATGCCGATGAAGGAAACCTGCCGCATTACGATCGCAAGGTTGTAGGGCGTAAGGAAATTCGGTGTCGCCAGCGCGATAAGGGCGCACATACCGATCAGTGCGAACAGAATGCCACTCTCCTTGATGTGAAGGAGTCGCCTGATCAGCGGCTTTGGCTCGACATCCGATTGTCCCTTGGTGATGGGTTGAGCGTTCATAATGCCATTCCTGTCCTTTGCTCCAGCTCGGTTGCGATCAGGCGACTGCCAAAGCCAGCAGGTTCTCCTGCGTGGCCTGTGTCGCCAGGACCTCGCCCTTAAGCTTGCCTTCGTGCATGACGATGATGCGGTCGGCCAATTGGATCACTTCCTCCAGCTCGGACGAGATCAAGAGAACAGCCATGCCGGCGGAAGCGAATTCGCGCAAAAGGTTGTGAATCTCGAACTTGGCGTTGACGTCGATGCCGCGCGTCGGCTCGTCAAGGATGAGCATTCGACACTCGGTCAGAAGCCAGCGCGCAAGGATGACCTTTTGCTGATTGCCTCCGCTGAGATCGCGTATCGCCTTTTCGGCATCGGAGGTACGGATATCGAGCTTGCTGATGTAGTCGTCGACCCGCTCGGCCCGTTGGCCCGGGTTGATGTAGCCAAACGTGCTGATCTTGCGCATTACCGGCAGCGTCATGTTTTCGGACACGCCGAGCATGGGAAAGATGCCAAGGCGCTTTCGTTCCTCGGGCACATAGGCGATGCCGGCCCGGATCGCATCGGCGGGATGATGGAAGACGACTTCCCGTCCGTCGAAAATCATGCGGCCGCCGTCGGGCCTGGCGTCACCGAAAATGCAGCGTGCCAGCTCGGTCCGGCCCGCGCCGACCAGACCGGCAACGCCTAGAATCTCGCCTGGGCGGATGGAAAAACTGATATCGGAGAACTGCCCGTCGCGGCTCAGACGGTCGAGAGTCAGGAGCGGCGCGATTGCCGAACGCTCCACCTGCGCATCCCGGTGCCGGTCCTTGCCGCTTTCGACGTCCCTGCCGATCATGTGCCGAATGAGATCGGCCTCGGTGATGTCTCCGGTTTCGAGCTCGACCACCTTGCGGCCGTTGCGCAGCACCGAAACCCGGTCGCACAGCGCAAGAACCTCCTCAAGGCGGTGGGAGATGTAGACGATCGAGCAACCGTCGACGCGCAGCTGACGGATCAGTTCGAGCAAGCGATCAGCCTCGCGCAATGACAGGCTTGCAGTTGGTTCATCGAAAATAAGGATACGCGCGCCGAGCGCGAGCGCGCGGGATATCTGGACGAGTTGCTGTTGGGCGGCGCTGAGATTGCCGGCCAGTGCATCGGGGGAAACGCTTGCGCCGATCTGGGCAAGAACGTCGAGCGCGCGGGCACGCATGCCCGACCAGTCAACCATCACCCCGCCAAGCCGGCGCGGCGCGAAGCCGAGCAGCACGTTCTCCATGACAGTCATGTGGGGAACGAGGTTGATCTCCTGCGGCACCATGCCGAGGCCGGCATGGATGGCGTCTTTCGGACAGGTGAATGTGATCTCCTTGCCCAGGCGGAGGATCCTACCCTCGTCTGGCTGGTAGATCCCCATCATGATGTTCATCAACGTGCTCTTGCCGGCGCCGTTTTCGCCAACCAGACCGTGGATCTCCCGATCGCGAAAGACGAGTCCGACATCGTCGAGGGCGCGGACGCCTGGAAACTGCTTTGTGATGCCGTCCAATTCGAACACGGCGTCACGAACCGGATCGGATTTCGCTGACGGTTGAAGGTCCATCGGTGGCGCCCCTGTTCAAGGCCTGTTGTATTAGGCCGGCCGCGAACCGGTCGGCCTAACAGCTTGACGTATCGGGAGGGATACCGGGAACCCGCCGCGCACGGCGGATTCCCAATAGTTATCTGAGTATTACAGCAGGTCCTTGGTCAGGAACTGCGAGCCGGTGGCATGCTCCTTCGGGAAGGTATGACCCTGCGCCATGGCGACGAAATACTTTACTGTCCAGTAGCCGATTTCCCACTGCCGCTGCGCCTTGAGCGCGTCGATGACGCCTTCCTTGACCAGCTCGACCGCTTCGGGGAGGTCGTCCATGCCGACCACATGAACGGCTCCGGCCTTGCCGGCGGTCTTGACCGCGCGCGCGGCGCCGATTGGGGCAGAGGCGTTGCAGCCGAACATACCGACTAGGTCCGGGTTGGCCTGCAGGGCATTCTCGGTCAGCTCGACGGCCTTCTGGAGATCGTCGTTGTCGGGACGGTCGAACACGACCTCAATGTCCGGGTACTCGTCCATCGCCTTCTTGAATCCGATGACCCGGTTACGGTGATTGGGAGCGGAAAGCGAGCCGCTCAGCACGCCGACTTTGCCCTTGCCGCCGATTTCGTTGGCGAGATACTGGCCGAGATCGTAGCCGTCCTGCTCGTCCTTGTTGTGTCCCACATACATGATGCGGTTGCTGTCCGGACAATCGGTGTCGAAGGTCGACACGTTGAGGCCGGCAGCGAGGCCGTCATTGATCGCCTGGGTGTCGGTCGCCGGATCGAGGCACGCAACCGCAAGACCGTCGGGACGCCGGCTGATATTGGCTTCAATCTTCTTGATATGCTCGCTGATATCGGCCGTGGGCGGGGCATCAAACACCACGTTGACCTCGATTCCAGCCTCAGCGAACTCCTCGACTGCCTTTTTCGCGCCGGCTTCTACGACATCATACCAAGGATGAACGACTTTCGGCACGAACACGATCGACAATGGGCGATCGATGTTCTTGATGAGCGATCCCTGGTCAAAACCTTCGGCAATAGCGCCGGTCGCTGCGACCGTAGTGAACGATAGGGCCGCCACAGCGACATAAGCCAGTCTTCTGAACGTCATAGTCTGCCTCCTCCTCTGAGAGAACTACCGCCCGCAACTGCAAATCTTCCTAGTGAGTCGTCGTTTCCTGAACTGATTCCGTTTCGGAGGGCGGATTGGTCTGGCCCCGGGATGTCGCTGTCCTTTATTTCCGAATACTTTCGTATTTCTTCTCTGAAGCAGCAAAGCCGCTTCCGTTTCTCGTGCTGCGATCCCAATCGCCATTTTTCGGGAGTTTGGCCAACAAAAACTTGTGCTGTCAAGACCATTCAAAAATTCTCAACATTGGTTCTCTTGGCTATGGTTTTGTATGCTTTCGTTCATCGCCCTTTTTCGTCGGCACGGCAACAGCGCCGAGCCATTGTGGCGGGGACTCAATGGCCTTGGTTCCAGCGGCGTTTTGGGGGGATGCACATCACCTTTCCGAGCGAGCGCATCTGGCAGCTTGAGTGTTGACCATCTCCGCCAGGAACAGGTTGTCGCTGTCGGGTGGCGAGGGCATGGGATCAAAAGGATTTGCGGCGAAGTCCCAATCACGTCTTCCGATCCGAAGGCGAGTATCGGGTCCTGGTGGCAAACGGACGCGATTCGACGCAGCCCATGGAAAGGCGAGTGACGCTTCTCAGGCTGGCAAGAACGGAAACGCCCGGCGCCGGAAGAAAGGGGCCAAAGGATGGGATTCCTTCAAACCCATCCGGCACGGCACTGGACGATTTCCGCCATGTGCCGAAGGGATGCAAGGCCAGAAGCACTTATGAGATCACAGCCTAGTGAAGGGTATTCCTGAGCAAGACGAAGCGCGTTGCACCGGTCCATTGCGTCAGCAGTTCGCGCGAAACCGTCATCGGACCGGGCGCGCCGAACGAGAGGCTTGCCAGGGCAATGTCCTTGTCGCCATCGCCATCGACATCGCCGGCTGTGATGGCGATGAACCGGCCGAGCGGGCCAATTCCCCCGACGACATGCGGAGCCATCCCATCTCCCGTGTTTTCGAGATAGACGAATCCCGCCTCGTCCAGGCCACGATCGAGATTGCCGTAATACGCGATGGCGGCAATGTCGCTATCGCCATCGCCGTCGAAGTCTTCGGCTACGGCACTTGTGGCGCCGTCAAACGGGAAGAAATAGGTTTGCTCGAAGCTGCCATCCGCCCGGCCCGAGAAGATGTAGATGCCATGATAGGGCTTGTAGATCTGCGAAATGTCGACATTGTCGCCGGCGGTATAGAGCAGGTCGGGAAATCCGTCACCGTCGAAGTCGGTGACACTCATGCTGCTGGATCCGCGCAACGGCGGAAATCGCAGCAGCGTCTCAGTTTCGGGGCGCCCCTCACTCAGCCCGGAGATTCTGAGGATCCGTTCATCGGCCTGAGCCATCAGGACATAGCCCTGCTCTCCGACGATGCTGATTGAGGTCGCGCCCGGCTCGAAGCGTAGCGAGACTTCCCGATAGGAATCATCCACCTGGCTGAGATGCAGGGAGAGTTCGCCCTGATGAGCTCCAAATCCAGCTATGATGAAATCTGAAGCATCGTCGCCATTGAAATCGGCTGAGCCCATCGCGACCGGCCGGTGAAGCTTGCGCGCCAGCACTGTGATCGTCGGAGCCCCCCCGGTTCCCACTCCTGCCAATGTTGCAAGCGACCCGTTCAATTCCTCGGTCTGCTCGATCGTCTCGCCGATGATCACCAGCGCATACTCTCCCGATGGCAGGCGCGAGATGTGCGAAACGACGCCACCCGACTCGATCTCGGATATCAGGTCCAGATCAGGATCGTAGACCTTTACGCTATTTGCGAAGCTGTCGCCAACAAGCAGCCGGCGGTCGATCTCGTCGATAAATATCGCGGTTGCCGCGGCAAAGTCATCCGGAATGGCGGCCGGCAGTTCGATCTCGAACAACTTGGTTGGTGTACGCTTCTTCCATGCCGCACGAGGCAAATGGAGCGGCGCGCTGTGCTCATAATAAATCACGATGCGCGCCCATTCGGCTTCGGTCATCATCGGCTCGGCAGCATAGGTGCCTTTCGGCGCTTCGGGATCGCCAAAACGGCGGACGCCGCGAAACGTCTTGAAGCCCATTCTCAAGCCCATGTTCGGCAGCACATAGTCCAGCCAGGTCTGGCGATCCAGCAACTTGGGAGACGGAAAGGCATGGCAGCTTCCGCACCAGGTGTCGGCGAGCTGCGCGCCAGTCTGTGCCTGAGCGGCCTCAATCGAGGAAAGGCACAGCAGCACGGCGCATGCACGAAATGCGGTGGTTAGCCCGCTCCGAACGCGCCTCGGTTTTGCTGCGGCCCTGATCACGCCAAACCGCCTTGGTCTCGGATCCGAACAATTGGCGCAAGCGCTTGCGCGTGGCGCAGCCCGTCCAGCCTGCGTGTTTGTTCCGGACACCGAAGCATAGCGCGCCCGGACATTCAGGCGGTGCGGTTGGCCCGCTCTTCTTGACCGGCCGGAAGCGATTCTGCGTTACCAGCACGAATGCTCTCCGCATAGGCCATCATGAGCGGACCGACAGCTTTTGGATCGTTGGCAACCACCGGCTCGCTAAGATAATAGTCCGGCGTCCCGTCGCGAACCTTGCCAAACGGTCCGCCAAGTCCTGCGACTTCGCAGACATTATCGAGCTGCCAAACACCATCAATGTTGCGTATGTGGTGGTTCTCCAGCGCCACGATGGTGTTGATGCCCTCCTCCACCAGATGCTCGCCGCCTTCAATCAGGCGTGCGATCTTCAAGAAGAAGTAGGCAAACATCGACGAGCACGACGTCTCTTCGTAGTTTCCGGCGAGATCGGGACGGTCCATGACCTGAAGCCAGAGACCGTTGGGCGTTCTCTGCCGCAAAATGGCGTCGCTCAAAGCGAGAATGCGTGCAGCCAGTTCGGCACGGGCTTCGTGGTCCGCCGGCAGCAATTCATAGGCATCGACAAGCGCCATGGCCAGCCAGCCGTTGGCTCGACCCCACAAGGACTTTGAGAGACCTGTCTCAGGGTCGCACCAGTCAACCTTTCGCGAATGATCGTGGCCATGAATGTAAAGACCGGTGGCCTCGTCCTGCATCAGCGAAAGCGCACGCAAGATCTGGGCCGCGGCATCGTCGACAAGGTCGGGCCGGCCCCGCAGCAAGCCGTACTCGATCTGGTAGGGCAGGCCCATATAAAGGCCGTCGAGCCAGACCTGGTTGGGATAGATCTGTTTGTGCCAGTAGCTGCCGCTGTCAGTTCGGGGATGTTGCGCAAGCTGACTGGCCAGAAGCTCCATCGCAAGGTCGAAGCGATCGCCGGGCTCGGTGCTCAATGCGAACAGCACCCGGCCGCTGAGAATGTAGTCGATATTGTACTCGTCGGGAGAATAGCCGCGCAGCGTGCCGTCTTCCGAGATCTGCGACGCGATTAGGCGCTTGAGATGATCGAGCCAGATACGTTTGCCGGTTGTCCGGGCCAGTTCCTGAAGACCGCGATAGACGCAACCATCCTCGTAGCACCAGCCGTCGTTCGCTTTGGAGAACCTGTACCGCTCGGCATACTGATCGAAGAATTCCTCGAGCATAAATGCCCCCTCGCGTGCGCAAGGAGCGCCGCGTCGTTGATCATTGAATTCGTAAGCTGGCATCGCGGCGCCAGAGGCGCCGCGATGCGGGATGGGCTAGAGTTCGGCGAGACGGTCGTTGATGCCAGAGATGATGATCTCGGCAGCTTCTTCCGCAGACAGCTGTCCGTAGGCGAATTCTTCCAGCGTCGATTGGAAGACGTCGCGCACCGTCGGGTCTTCATTGTAGGGCGACACAGCCGGACCGGTCGAGTTCATGACCACTTCGTGGGCTGCGGCAAAGCCGGGATCGATGTCGCCACTCGCGTTCAGGACCGCCAGGGCCGCCTTGCTCGCCGGCAGACCACGCGTCGTGCCAAGAATCTTCGAGGATTCCGGATCGTTCATGAGGCAGTTCAGCACTTCGCCGGCCGCCTTGAGTTCCTTGGAATTCTTGGAGATGGCAAACGTCATCGACGGCTTGCGATACACACCTTCAGTGACCGCACCGTCGGCCTTCAGGATCGGAACCGCGATCAGATTGCCATCCTGCAGGACGGAATTGATCGAGCTGTAGGTCGAATCCCACTGATAGGTGCCGGCAATGTGGCCGTCAGCCCAGAGCGGGTTTTCGTCGAGATCCAGGTCGCCTTCGCCAGCCTGGTCCTTCCAGCTCTTGGTCACGCCGGCATCGACGAGGCTCTGGTAGAAGGTGATGGCGTCAGCCAGCTCTGCCTGCGTCCAGGCGACCATATTGGTCGACGGGTCGACGAGGTCCTTGCCGGTCTTCTGGGTCACGTAGTTGGACGTGATCAGAAGGGCGTCGAGACCGGTTGCCAGGAATGGATAGTAGCCGTCTCCGAGCGCCTGCAGCGCGGGAACAGCGGCCTTAAGCTCTTCCCAGGACGTCGGCACAGCGACACCGGCCTTGTCGAAGGTGGTCTTGTTGAACGTAAACACGCGACCAGTGGTGGATACCGGAAGACCCTGGAGAACGCCGTTCATGGAACCCGTGGCGAGCTGGTCTTCGGTCCAGTTGTCGAGCTCGATGACATCGCTCAGTTCACGCAGATCTGCAAAGCCATCGCCGTTCTTGGAGAACAGCGGCAGCCAGGGCCAGTTCACCTGCATGATGTCGGCTTCGGTACCGCCGGCAAGCTGGGTGGTCAACTTCTCGAGGTGACCGGTCCAGCCGGTGAACTCGGGATTGATGGTGTGTCCAAGCTTTTCACCGCAGTAATTCAACGCTTCCTGCGTTGCGGCATGGCGTGAATCGCCACCCCACCACGACATGCGAAGTTCGGCGGCTTGTGCGCTGACGCCAGTGCTGAGCACCATGGCCAGAGCGGCGAGGATACTAGCTGTCTTTTTCATCTTCTTCCTCCCTATGATTTGAAGAGTGCGACGACCTAGTGGGCTAGTGAAATGTTCGCCTCGGTTTTCGGGTCGAACAGATGGATTGCGTCCTGCTTGAGCGCAAAACGCATGGAACTGCTTGTGGCCTTGTCGCGGTCGAAGCCGGCGCTCTGGGTGACCACGATGAACGGATGGCCTTCGATTACGACATGCAGGTAGATCTCGTGACCCATGAACTCGAGATGGGTCACTCTGCCTTCCAGAGTGTTCTTGTCTTCGGGACCTGCTACGATGATGTGCTGCGGCCGGACGCCGAGCGTCACTTCCTGGGCCGAGGAAGCCTCGAGACGATCCTCAACGGACTTGTCCAGGACAATCGATTGGCTACCGAGAGTGAGTGTCAGGCCACCGTCGCCCGAACGGATTGCCGCCGGGACGAGATTCATCTCCGGCGTGCCGATGAAACCGGCGACAAAGGCGTTGGCCGGGCGCTCGTAAAGCGTCACCGGGTCGGCGACCTGCATGATGCGGCCATCCTTCATCACGCAGATGCGGTCGCCCATGGTCATGGCCTCGACCTGATCATGGGTGACGTAGACGACGGTCGAGCTCAACCCTGCTTCCTTCAGCTGCTTGTGCAGCGAAGTGAGGCGGACGCGCATGGCGGCGCGGAGCTTGGCGTCAAGATTGGAAAGCGGCTCGTCGAACAGGAAAACTTCCGGCTTCTTGATGATGGCGCGACCGACCGCGACACGCTGGGCCTGGCCGCCCGACAGCTGCTTGGGAAGGCGGTCAAGCAGTTCCTCGATCTCGAGCAGGTTGGAGACATTGCCTATCCCGGAGGCGATCTCCTCCTTGGGACGTCGCGCCAGGCGCATGCCAAAACTGAGGTTCTTGGTGACCTTCATATGCGGGTAGAGCGCATAGTTCTGGAAGACCATCGAGATGCCACGCTTGCCCGGCACAAGGTTGTTGACGACACGCTCGCCAATGAGGATTTCGCCCGATGTGATGGTCTCGAGCCCGGCGATCATGCGCAGCAGGGTCGACTTGGCACAGCCCGAAGGGCCAACCAGCACCATGAATTCGCCGTCCTTCACGTCGAGTGAAATACCATGCACGGCCTTGAACTTGTTGCCGTAGACTTTTTCGACGTTTCTGATTTCGAGCCCAGCCATTGGTTCAGCCTTTCACGCCGCCCGAGGAGATGCCTTCGATGAATTGCTTCTGGGCAAGGAAGAAGATGATGAGTGAGGGCAAAAGTGCCAGCACCGACATGGCCAGAACGCGGTTCCAGTCGAAGGCTTCGGTGTTGTCGATCGACAGCTTGAGCGCCAGAGACACTGGGAACTTGTCGACCGAAGAGATGTAGATGAGCGGGCCGAGGAAATCGTTCATGGTCCACATGATCTGGAAGAGACAGACAGACACGATCGCCGGTGCCAGAAGCGGCACCACAATGAAGATGAGCACCTGCAGCGTGTTGGCTCCGTCGACGCGCGCCGCTTCCTCCATGTCGCGCGGAATGGCCCTGAGGAACTGGATCAGCATGAAGACAAAGAAGGCGTCGCCCGCGAGCGCAGAAGGCACCCAGAGTGGCAGGAAGCTGTCGAGCCAGCCGAGGTCGCGGAACAGCAGGTATTGCGGAATACGTGTCACGACGTTCGGCAGCAGCAGGATGGCGATGACGGTCGCAAAAAAGATCTTCTTGCCCGGGAACTCGAAGCGCGCGAACCCGTAGGCCACCGCCGTCGCCGAGATCGCCGTGCCGATGGTCTTCGGCAGGATGATCCAGAAGGTATTGAGGAAGAAGGTCGCGAACGTGTATTGCGTCGATGTCTGCCAACCCTTGATGTACCCACTGAATGTCGGCTCCTGCGGTATGAAGCCCGGATTGGCGAAGATCTCCGAATTCGTTTTGAACGAGGCGCCGATCAGCCAGATCAGCGGATAGAGCATCACAAGTCCGACGGCCGCCAGGATCAGATAGCGAACGCTTGCGGACAGCTGGTTGAGGCGCCGGGTCTTGCGGTTGGTTCGCTCGGTTTCGAGTTCGATAGTGGTCAGGGTGGAGCTTTGCGTAGCCATTATCTCAGCTCCTCTTGTCGCCGGCGTAGTAGACCCAGCGCCGCGACGACCAGAAGGCGATCAGGGTCAGGACCATGATGATGCCGAACATCACCCAGGCGATGGCCGAAGCGTAGCCCATGTCGAACTTCTTGAACGCTTCGTCATAGATGTAGAGCGGCAGCAGATAGGTCGACTTCAGCGGCGAACCGGTGCCGTTCGTGATGATGTAGGGCCCGTTGAATTCCTGGAACGCCTGGACCGTCTGCATGATCAAGTTGAAGAAGATCACCGGCGTGATCAGCGGCAGCGTGATGCTCATGAAGGTCTGCCACTTGTTGGCGCCGTCGATGGCGGCGGATTCATAGAGCGACTTGTCGACCGATTGCAGGGCAGCGAGGAAGATGATCATCGCCGAGCCGAACTGCCACACGCGCAGCAGGGTGATCGTGAACAGGGCGTAGCTCGGATCGCCAAGCCAGTTGATCGGCTCCAGGCCGACAATGCCGAGCGTCATGTTCATCAAGCCGCCGGATGCGAAGATGTAGCGCCACAACACCGCGATGGCGACCGAGCCACCGAGGATCGACGGCACGTAGTAGGCGGTGCGGAAGAAGTTGATCATCTTCAGGCGGTAATTGAGGATGTAGGCAATGAACAGCGCCGCGACCAGTTTGATCGGCACCGTGGTGAACACGTAAATCAGCGTCACCGTCAGCGACTTGCGGAAGGTGCGGTCGCTGGTGAACAGCTCCGCGTAGTTTTCGAGCCCGGTCCACACCGGCTCCGACATCAGCGAATAGTCCGTGAAACTCAGATAGAACGAGTAGACGAACGGAATGGCGGTGAACACCAGCAGCCCGACGATGTAGGGCGTGATGTACAAGAGCCCGAGAAACTTGCTGTCTCCGCCCATGCTTCCTCCTCAGACCGTACTGCCGACGTGGCGTCGGTACGGTGTCGCTGATGTAGTGCTGGCAGGCATCACGGCCTGCCGGTTCCACGAGACCGGACCGGGCTGATTGTCGGAGCGCCGGTATTCGCGCATCACCGCGCCGCCCGAGCACTCCGACTCAACCTGTCGCGCTCGGGGAAGGTTCAGCAGGCGCGAACGGAAGGTCCTGTTTCTGACATGACCGGATAACCGCTTGCAGCCGCGCATATCGCCTTCAAATTTGTACATGAGATTACCGACATCTAGTCCCCGGCCTGACAAAAGACCGGCTGTTTTTTCAGACGAGACTTCGATTTCCTCCTTCGACATTGGCTTTGACCCGTTCCGGGCTCATTATTATGCTAGTAGGACACAGGATATGCGGGAACGGAATGAACGGTTTGGGTGAAAAGCATGGACAAAAACGAAACTCTTGGATTGCTCGGCATTCCGCCAGAAGCTCTTCGCCTCGACATGACACGCTCGACAATTCGCATGCAGCACGACGCAAACTGGCGGGTCGAAAAGTCCATTGACCAGCACGACCTTGTCGTTTGCCTGACCGGAACCGGCGATTACCTGCTCAATGGCAAACGCGTGACCCTGGGTCCCGGCGAAGGACTGCTGATACCCGGGGGGAGCCATTTTCGTGGCTGGCGCTCCACGGCCGATCTTTACACGGGCATCGCCCAGCACTTCCGTCTGGATCTGTTCAATGAAGTCGACCTGCTGTCCCAGATGGAATTGCATACGACGGCCCGCTTCCGGCGCTGGGAGATGATGCAGCCGGTCGTCAGCTACTATCGCGAGATTGCGCCCTCGACCTCGACCAACCTCATCCAGCAGCACATGTTCATGTTTATCCTGCTCGAGTTCCTCGACGCCGCCTTCATCCGCTGGCGCGAACAAGCGCTGATCAACACCGCCGGATCCGACGCATTGTCATTGCACATCATGCTGATGGCCGCCGATATCTCCCGAGACCCAATGAACGATGCCGTCGTCGAAGAGAGTCTGGCGCGGCGGCCCTACAATCCCGACTACCTGCGGCGCGCCTTTCGAGACCGTTTCGTTCACACGCCGCGCAAATTCCGTGAACTGAAACGCATGGAGTACGCCATGAGCCTGATGTCGCGAGGGCATTCGGTAAAGCAGGCGGCGATCAAGGTCGGCTATTCCGATCCGCTCTATTTCTCGCGCCAATTCAAGAAATTCATCGGCTCGGCGCCCTCTGCCTTCCGCTTCACGCGAAAGGCTCTGGCAAAAGGCGCGCCGAACTCCGATCATCCTGCGCACACGCGCGGCGTTTATACTGGACAAGCGACAAGCACCGACGGAGACGGCGTCCTGACGGACTGACCTGCGTTTGAAGCCTATCCGGCCTATGAAGAAGCTGCCGATCGCGGACCGATCCCGTTCTGCGTGGTCGGGCCGTGCTCAGACACCGCCAGAGCTCCGTCTTGCCACAAGACTGGGCGTGATCACCACATGCCTTGCTTCGGCCCGTCCTTCGATGCGTTCGATCAGAAGACGCGCGGCCTCCATGCCGAGCCGCCAGCCATCCTGTTCCACACTTGTCAGGCTGTTCTGGCTGAGTTCGCACAGATAGTTGTTGTCGTAGCCCACGATCGCGATGTCTTCGGGAATGCGCAACCCACGTCGTGAAATGATGCTGATCGCCCTGAGCGCCCAGTAATCGCCCCAACAAAACAGAGCGTCCGGACGCGGAGATGCGTCGAGAATGCTGTCGATGATCTGGTCCAGGTCGTCCTGATGCGTACCCCGAAATACTCGCGCCGATTCGGCCAGCCCATTCCTCTGCATAGCACTGAGGTAGCCGCGCTCGCGATGCAGCATCACGGTGCTTTCCTCTCCCGGGTGGGTCAGGCTGAGAAAGGCAATGTTGCGCCTCCTCTGCTCCACCAGATGGTCAACGACTAGCTCGCCACCAAGCTGATCGTTGTCGTTCACCGTGTCGAAGACTTCCGCCTCCGCCGGGTGCAGGCCGATCACCACCGACGGCGTGGTTTTGGCCACCCGCTTGAGCTCGGGGATAGGCATGAGCGGCGCGACGAATATCAGGCCATCCATCTGGCGGTCGATCATTGCATCGATCAACGGGCGCTCCAGTCGCGCCCGCAACTGGGAGACGCCGAGGAGCGGCTGGTACGGCGTGCTCGACAGGGTTTCGTTGATCCCGCCTATGATCTCCGAAAAGAACGGGTTGCGGATGTCCGTGAGCAAGACGCCAAGGGTGAAGCTCTGACCGCGCATGCCGCGCGCCGAGGCACTGGGCCTGTAGTCCAGCTTCTCGATCGATGAATTGACTCGCGAGCGCAAGGACTCCGAGACGCCATAGGCGTTGCGCAGCACCTTGGAAACGGCCGACACAGACACGCCGGCGTCTTCCGCCACGGTCCTGATCGTGACGCGTCCGCCCGCGCCTCGCACGTCTCGCCGTTTTTTTGCGTCGATCGCGCCACTCATCCTGATTCCTGCCGCCCTGACCAGTTTCCGGAAGGCGTTATCGCACCAACAGAAACAAAAAGCGATTGCGCCCCGCGCAAATTCGTATAACGATACACATAGAACGTTGCACAAAGATAGCTTGCCGCTGCAGTTCAGCGGACGGAAAAGGGAGGCGGATTGTGGACACGACGCATGTGCGCGGCGCGGCGGAGCTGGCTGGCAATACCCATTCCTGGCAGGCTCAGATGATACGCCCGCTTTGCGACGAGGGCGTCGGCACGCCGGCCTCTTTCCTGTCCAAGCGCTTCGATGTGCCGTCTGTCACTGGCAGCGAGACGCTGCGGATTTCCGCGCTGGGGCTTTATCGTTGCTTCATCAATGGCCAGCGCGTCGCGGCCGATCTGATGACTCCCGGTTGGACTGCCTACGACAAGCGGCTGATTTATCAGGTCTATAACGTGTCGGACCACCTGAAGCCGGGTGAAAACGAAATCGTCGTCTGGCTCGCAGACGGCTGGTATCGCTCGCAACTCATGTGGGGCAATCGACCCGTTTTCAATTGCTGGGGCAATGAAATCGCCACCATCGCCGAACTGAGGGCAGATGCAGGCTCCGGCGATCTGATCGTCGGCACGGATGAAACATGGCGCAGCGGCCTTTTGCCGGTGCGCAAGTCGGGCATCTATTTCGGAGAGATCTATGATGCCCGCCTGGAAGATCGGCCTGCCGATTCCGGGGCTGCAGCGATCGAATTCGACATGGCTCGGCTCGTTTGGCACGACAGTCCTCCCGTGCGCGAGCTCGATCCCCTTCCCGCGATCGGCAGCTGGATGGATGAGGCAGGCCGAACCGTCTACGATTTTGGGCAGAATGCCGGCGGCTATGTCGCGTTGACGATCGAGGGCGAGGCTGGTGCCCGCGTCATTGTGGAGCATGCCGAAATCCTCGACAAGAACGGTCAGTTCGAGAACAGCAACTACCGCACCGCGGCGGCGCGGCTCGAGTACACGCTCAAGGGCGGTGCACCCGAGCACTATCGCCCCCATTTCACCTTCCAAGGCTTCCGGTACGCTCGCGTCTCCATCGAGGGCTCAGCCTCGGTCACCGATATCCTTTCCATCCCGATCAGCTCGGTTGCGCCGGTTGCGGCCAGCTTCAAGTGCGCACAACCGCTGGTTAACCGGCTGGTTGAGAACACCATCTGGTCGCAGCGTTCCAACTTCATCGACGTTCCAACAGATTGTCCGCAGCGCGACGAGCGCCTCGGCTGGACAGGCGACGCCCAGATCTTCGCGTCCGCCGCCTGCTATCTGCACGACTGTCACGGCTTCTTCGTCAAATGGCTGCACGATCTCATGGCAGACCAGCGCGAAGACGGAGCCATTCCGCATGTGTCGCCGGACCCGACGCGCATGCGTCCCGATCTCTATCCGGGTTTTTTCGGAAGCACAGGTTGGGGCGACGCCATCATTATCGTCCCGCATACGCTCTACCTGCACTACGGTGATACCGCGATTCTGTCCGAGACCCTTCCGGCGATGGTCAAGTGGGTGGATTTCGTCTGGTCCATCAGCAATGGACCGATCGTTTCGCCACCGCGCGAATGGGGCCAGCGCGGATTCTCGTTCGGTGATTGGCTGCAGCCCAAGGGACCGAGTGCCAAACCCCTCCCCACCGTCAGCGACGACGTTGCGGCCACGATCTATCTCTACATCGCAGCAACTCTCGTCGCCGATATCGCGGCGCGAATGGGCGAAACCGAGACGGCAACACGGATGCGCGGGATGTCCGATGAGGTGAAGCGCGCGTTCGCCCATGAATTCATCACACCGGCCGGCCGTATCGGCAATGACGACCAGACCTCTTATGCCCTCGCCATCGTCCACGATCTTGTTCCAGAGGCGATGACCGAGAAGGTGCGCGAGCAGTTTCGTCATGCGATCGCCCGCTGCGACGGACGCATCGGCACAGGGTTCATCGGCACGCCGGCCTTGCTGCCAGCACTGGTCAAACTCGGCGAACTCGGTCTGGCGCAGCAGGTCTTCCTTCAAGAAGAGGTTCCCGGTTGGCTCTATCAGGTCAAGCGCGGAGCGACGACGATATGGGAGCGCTGGGACGCCATCCAGGAAGACGGCTCGATCTACCATCCTCAGATGAATTCCTATAATCATTATGCCTATGGAGCTGTTTGCCAGTGGCTGTTCGAGAGTGTGGCGGGCTTCAGGCCCGATCCGGAGAAGCCAGGATTCAAACGCATTGTGTTTGAGCCGGCCATCCTGCCCGAACTCGGTCCGGTCACGGCAACCCATGTCATCGGGCAAGGCGAAATCTTCGCCGGCTGGACGCTTTCGGGCGACAATGTGACCTACAAGGTGACGGTACCGGATGGATGCGAAGGCCTGCTTCGTCTTGGTCAGGACTACTCCGAAATCGTCGTGGACGGCAGATCGGTCTCGGCCGGCACAGATACCCTTCTCGCAGCCGGAACCCACGAAATCACCTTTGTCATTCAGACGCTTCGGCCAGGGCTCGTACTCGCCGAGGCGTCGAACAACGTGCCCAAATGAACTTGCGTATCAAAATCCGGACCGATGGTCCGGCAATAAAAGGGAGGAACTGATGCACCATAAATCGCTAATCGCATTGGCAATGGGCGGCACCGCCATTGTCGCGCTCGGAGCCGGCATCGTGCCGGCCACCGCCCAGGACAGGACGATGACGTTTCTGGTCGACAACGGCCCGAGCACCGTCTTGTTCTCGGAAGCGCTCGCCAAGGCTTTCGAGGAAAAGAATCCTGGCCTCAAGGTCGACATTGAAATCCGCCCCGGCGGCGGTGAGGGCGACAACATCGTCAAGACGCGCCTTGCCACCGGCGAGATGACCGATGTGTTCCTTTATAATTCCGGCTCGCTGTTCCAGGCGCTGTCGCCGGAAAAGACCCTTGAGCCCATCACCGGCGAGGCCTTCCTCGACAACGTCCAGGATTCCTTCGAATCCGTGGTGAGCGCGGGCGGCGACGTCTATGGCGTTCCGGTCCAGCCAGCCATGGGCGGCGGCGTGCTTTACAACCGTGCCGTTTATGACGAGCTCGGCCTCGACGTGCCCATGACCTGGGACGAGTTCATGGCCAATAACGAAAAGATCAAGGAAGCGGGCAAGGTGCCGGTGATCGGAACCTATCGCGATTCCTGGACCTCGCAGCTCTTCGTGCTCGCCGACTTCTACAACGTGCTGCAGGCCGAGCCCGACTTCGCCGAACGCTACACGAACAATCAGGCCAAATACGCCACATCCGATGCGGCCAAGAAGGGCTTCGACTATCTCGCCGAAGTCTTCGAAGCCGGCTATCTGAACGAGGATTTCAACGCCCTCGGCTATCAGGAAGGCCTGGCCATGCTGGCGAGCGGCGATGGCGTGCATTATCCGATGCTGACTTTCGCCATTCCCTCGATCGAATCGAACTATCCCGACGACATCAACGATATCGGCTTCTTCGCCCAGCCGGGCGACAGCGCCGAATCCAATGGTCTGACGACCTGGATGCCGGCTGGCATCTACATCCCCAAGACCACCAGCGATGTCGAACTCGCCAAGGAGTTCCTTGGCTTCATCGCAAGCGTCGAGGGCTGCAACACCATCATGGACGCGATTGGCGCTTCCGGACCGTTCCTGATCAATGGCTGCGGTCTGCCGGACGACGTGGTTCCGGCGGTCAAGGACATGCTGCCCTACTTCCAGGACGAAACCCGGAACGCTCCGGCGCTTGAGTTCCTGTCTCCGATCAAGGGTCCGGCGCTCGAACAGATCACCGTCGAAGTCGGCTCAGGATTCCGTTCGCCCGACGAAGGCGCCGCGCTCTACGATGAGGACGTGCGCAAACAGGCCAAGCAGCTCGGGATCGCCGGCTGGTAGCCAGCGGCTCTCCCAAAACCAAACTGGATCCCGCCTCGGATGATGAGGCGGGATCTCCTACCGTCGGAGAACGTGCAGTGCCCAGCGCAAGCGCAACCATCCCTGCCCCGAGAAAGGCGCAGAAGCGCTCGCTGCGTGGAGTACGGTATCCAGCTTGGTTTCTGCTTCCGGCTGGCGTGATCTATGGCGTCCTCTTCCTGTATCCAACGATCACGTCGCTCTATTACAGCTTGACGCGATGGACACTGTTTGAGTCCGAGTTCATCGGCCTCGACAACTTTGTCCAGTTCTTCAGCGAACCCTTCTTGTATCAGGCGCTGATCAACACGGTCATTTTTGCGGTGGTGACATCCGGACTGAAGGTCATCCTCGGTCTTGCTCTCGGCGTGTTGCTGACATCGCCGATCATCGGCCGCAACTTCCTTCGATCGGTGGTGTTCTTTCCGGTGCTGGTCAGCACCGTTGGTGTCGGCATCACATTCACCATCCTCATGCACCCCACCCAGGGCGTGATCAACGAGACGCTGGCGCTTGTCGGCATCAAGGGGCCGGGCTGGCTCGTCGACCGCAATATAGCGTTGCTGTCAGTTGCGCTTGTCGATGTCTGGCGCGGCGTCGGACTGGCGACGGTCATCTACATCGCCGGCATCGTCTCCATCCCGACCGACTATTATGAAGCATCGCGCATCGACGGTGCCTCGCGCACCCAACAGTTCTGGTACATCACGCTGCCACTTGTGCGGCCCGCCATGTTCACCGTCATCATTCTCAGCTTCATCGGCGGCCTGAGGCTATTCGATCTCATCTGGACCATGACCAAGGGCGGCCCCGGATTCGCATCCGACGTCCTGGCCTCGGTCGTGTACAAGCAGTATCAGGCCGGATTTTTCGGCCTATCGACCGCTGGCAACGTCGTCCTGTTCGTGCTTATCGCCGCCCTTGCCGTACCACT
This sequence comes from Devosiaceae bacterium, assembly GCA_963675235.2. Classification (GTDB taxonomy): domain Bacteria; phylum Pseudomonadota; class Alphaproteobacteria; order Rhizobiales; family Devosiaceae; genus JAHJQZ01. The sequence continues at coordinate 454,065 of CAXXFU010000005.1, forward strand.
CCAATTCTATCTCAACCGCAAGCTGGTGACGCGATGACCTGGCTCAGGAAATACTGGCTCAGCACCATTGCGATCGTCACGGCACTGGTTGTCTTCGTGGTGCCGTTCATCTTCATCATTTTCATGGCGGCGAAGGACCGGAAGCAGGCCTCCCTGCTCGATTTCTCCTTCCCGGAAGCCTTCCATGCCTGGGAAAACTTCGTCCAGGTGATCCAGGTCCGGGACTACATGCTGATCACGGCCTATATCAACTCGACGATCCTGACTGTCGCCAGCGTGACCCTGATCGTGATCGTCTCGGCCATGGTCGGGTTCGTTCTGCAGCGCCGCGCCGCATGGTGGACCGGCTGGGTGGAATTCTTCATTCTTGCAGGTCTGATGATGCCGCCGGCCGTGGTTCCAACGATCACGCTCTTGCAGCAGATCGGTCTTTTCAAGACCTTGCACGGCATGATCCTGATCGAGGTGGCCTATCACATGGCCTTCGCGGTCATCCTTTACCGCAACTTCATCGCCACCATCCCGCGCGAACTCGACGAAGCCGCCATCATCGACGGCGCACGCCCGCTCAGTCTGTTCTTCCGTGTGATCCTGCCGCTTCTGAAGCCCGTGACAGTCACCATCATCGTTGTGCAGTCGGTCACCGTGTTCAACGATTTCGTCAATCCGCTCTACTATCTGCCGGGGCGGGAAAACGCGACGGTGCAGTTGACGCTGTACAATTTCCAGAGCCAGTTCGTGACCCAGTACAACCTGTTGTTCATGAACATCCTGCTCATCACCATCCCACCGCTGATCGTGTTCCTGTTCTTCAACCGCCAGATCGTGGCGGGCATGAGCAATGGCGCGATCAAGGGCTAGACGGAGCTGAACGACATATGGCCGGCCTGAAAATCGAGGGACTGCGCAAGAGCTTTGGCGCCGTCGAAGTCATCAAGGGAGTCGATCTCGATATCGCTCATGGCGAATTCGTGGTCTTCGTCGGGCCTTCGGGTTGCGGCAAGTCGACCTTGCTGCGCATGATCGCGGGGCTCGAGGACATCACCGACGGCGAGCTGTGGATTGGCGATACACTGTGCAACTACGTCGAGCCGCGCGACCGCGGCATCGCCATGGTTTTCCAATCCTATGCGCTCTACCCGCACATGACTGTCTACGACAATTTCGGCTTCAGCCTGAAACTGGCTCGAGCGCCGAGGGACGAAATCGACCGCAAGGTCAGGGAGGCCGCACGTATCCTGCAGATGGAGAGTCTGCTGGACCGCAAGCCGTCGCAGCTCTCGGGCGGCCAGCGTCAGCGCGTCGCCATCGGGCGGGCCATCGTGCGCGATCCGGAAGTGTTCCTGTTCGATGAGCCGCTGTCCAACCTCGATGCGGCTCTGCGCGTCGACATGCGCATGGAACTGACCAAGTTGCATCAGCAGATCGGTGCAACCATGATCTACGTGACGCATGATCAGGTTGAGGCAATGACCCTGGCCGACCGCATCGTCGTTCTCGATGGCGGTGTGGTGCAGCAGGTCGGGCGGCCCATTGATCTGTACAAGAACCCCGCCAACCTTTTCGTTGCCGGGTTCATCGGCTCGCCAAAAATGAACTTCGCTCCGGTCCAGGCTTCCCCCGCCGACGAAGGCAAAGTGGCGATTGGCTCTGACGATCTGGCAGGGTTGAACGTTTTGATGCCGGCAGCATCGTGCCAGCCAGGCGATCATCTCACTCTGGGTGTTCGTCCGCACGCACTCGTTCCAAGCGAGAATGGCGCCATCTCGGGGGCCGTCGAATTGGTGGAAAGACTGGGCAATGAGACTGTTGTCAGCTTCCGGCTTCCGTCGGGCACTCGGTGGCTGGCAGTGATCGAAGGCGACGCGGCGATTGAAAGAGAGAGCACATTCCGCTTCAACATCTCGCCGAACGATATCCTGTTGTTCGACAGCAAAGGTCTGAGCATTGCCGGTCAGGCGCCTTAGGCTCAATCGACAGACAGGAATCGGTTCAGGCTGATCGGCGCGGCGGTGGCACTCGCGTACCGTCAGGGTTGCCGCAAGACGAGACTGTCCGACATTGCCGAAGAAGGCGGAGAGGTGATGAGCCAGGCTAATCAGGCCATGGAACGGATCACGCCGTCCTCCACCAAGCTCTCGAACATCATCGGCATCATCGACGACATTGCCGTCCGGGCCTACCTTCTGGCCTTGAACGCTACTGTCGAGGCGGCGTGCGCCGGAGAATTCGGCGACAGCTTTGCCGGCGTGGCCGTCGAAGTCCGTCGCCTCGTGCAGAGTGCCGCGGAGACTCCTCCGGAGGTCGGGCACCGATCGTGCAATCCGGCGCCGCAAATCGGTCGTTGACGTTGGTCTGGATGATCTCTGCAAGCTGCCCCTGCTGCTTGTCTCGAAGACTTGCAAGCCGACACCTGCTCTGGATTGCGGGTGCAGATCCCAGAAGCAACGCACGCATCCGGCAAAAGGCGTCTAGCGGATGAGTCCTGCCTGACGCGGGAGCCACAGCGACAGTTCCGGGACGAATGTCAGCAGCAACAACAGCGAGATCAACACCCCGATGAACAGCCAGGTCTCCCGGATCATTTCGCCGAGCGGGATGCCGTTCAGCGCCTTGATAATGAACAACAGGATTCCATAGGGCGGCGTGACCAGCCCGATCATCATGTTGAACACCACCACGACACCGAAATGCACCGGGCTGATGCCGAGCGCGAGGGCCGTGGGGATGAACAAGGGCGTCACGACGAGCAGGATCGTCGAAACGTCGATGAAACATCCGAGGATCAGATACAGGATGTTGATGACGATGAAGAAGGTGACGATGTTCAGGTCGAACTGACTGAGGAATTCGAACACCGCCAGCGGCACGCGCTCGACCGTGATCACATAGTTGAAGATGAAGGCACCGCACAGGACGATGGTGACAACGGCCGTGGTCTTCACCGAAGACACAACCACGGCGAAAAACTCCGCCGGCCCCAGCGTGCGATAGGCAAAGCCGGCCAGCAGCAGGGCATAGAACGCAGCGACGGCCGCCGCCTCGGTCGGCGTGAAGGCGCCTGAATAGATGCCGCCGAGCAGAATCACCGGCATCATGAGCGGCGGCAGGGCGTGCAGGGTGATCATCGGAAGGGCGCGCAAGGGCACGGCTTTCTCGACGGGGAAACCACGCAGCTTGGCGGCGATCATGACGACCACGGCGAGCGAGCCCACGATCAGAAAGGCCGGAACGACGCCGGCAAGGAACAGCGCTCCCACCGATGTCGAGGAAATGAGCGCATACCAGACCATCGGGATCGATGGCGGGAAAATGGGCCCCACCACCGCCGACGTGGCGGTGATCGCACCGGCGAACCCCGCGGGGTAGCGGTTGTCCTTGATCATCATGCCCGTCAGGATCTTGCCTACCCCGGCAACATCGGAGACGGCGCTGCCGCTCATTCCGGAAAAGATCAGGCTGGTCATGATGTTGACCTGTGCCAGCCCGCCGGGGAAACGACCAACCAGCGCCAGGGCGAAGTTGAGCAGCCGGTCGGATATCTTGCTGGCATTCATGATATTGGCGGCAAAGATGAACAACGGCACGGCGACCGCAACGAAATTGCCGAAAATGCCATTCAGGACCTGCTCGGCCCCCAAACCGACATCGCGCCCGGCCATGAGCAGGTAAAAGATGCTCGAAACGATCATGGCGATGCCCATGGGCAGACCTGCAATGGTCGTCCCAACCATGAGAACGAGCATGATCGGAAGTGCAAAGTCGGCGAGCATGTCGGAACCCTAAATCTCGCTTTTCCAGTCGCGACCGAACAACCTGGTCAGCCGCCAGGCCGCCTGGATCGAAAACGCGATGAGGAACAGCATGTAGCAGCCATAGATCCAGTACATCGGCACCCGCAGCACCGACGATTTCCGTCGCGTGAGAAATTGCAGGTATTCGAATGTGTACGGGATCAGCAGCACGAACGCCGCGATTAAAAGGATCAAGGTTCCGATTGTGAAGGCACGCCGCATACGGTCCGACACCGCTTCGTATACGACGTCGAATGTGACGTGCTCACGAATGGGAACCATGAAAGCCGCCGACCAGAACACGGCCCAGATGAAGGCGATCAGCGTGCCTTCTTCAGTCCAGGCCAGGGGCTGGTTGAGCACATATCGGTAGAACACCTGCAGGATGAACTGGCCGAAGGCGGCCAGGAAGAAAAGGACGCCGACAAGGTCGGCGCCCCTTTTCAGCCAACGCAGGGAGGTTACAAACCGTCCTTCCGCAGGAGCGTTCATCTTGCCTCACTCGGCAAGGGCGTTGATCTTTTCCACCCAGCCTTCGGGCCAGAGTTTGGCACGATCGGAGTTCAGATAGAACTGCTGGACGTGTTCGCGGAAGGCATCGACGTCAGGAACGGTGACGGTCAGGCCTTCGCCTTCGAAGAACTCGACGAGGCGCGCCTCGTTGGCATAGCGTTCTTCGTTGTTCCAGTCACAGGCTGACTGAGCGGCGGCGACCATGTTTGCCTTCTGAGCGTCGTCGAGCTGATCCCATGTCTGGTTGTTCACGGCAACATTGAGTCCGTCGACCAGGTGATTTGTCAGCGTGATCTGCTCGGTGACTTCGTAGAACTTGGCCGCATCGACGGTCGGCAACGGATTGTCCTGCGCATCGATCGTGCCGGTCTGCAGGCCGAGATAGACCTCGCCGAACGGCAGCGGCGTCGGATTGGCACCCAGAGCCTCGCCGAGGAACAGCCAGGCGTCCGAACCGGGCATGCGCAGTTTCACGCCTTCGAGATCGGCCGGTGTCTGCACGTCGCGGACGGTCCTGAGATTGAGCTGACGGGTGCCGAGATAGCACACGTCGAGCAGCTGCAATCCGAGCTCGTCCGACACGCGAGCCTTGAATTCTTCGCCGATGTCGGAGTTCATGAAGGCACGATAATGTGCAGCGTCCTGGAACAGGTAGCCCGAGGTCAGAAGCGAGTACTCGGGGATGTTGTCGGCGATGAGCTGATAGGAGACATAGGTCATCTCGGCATTGCCGCGCTGCACCGCATCGAGGTCGGCGCCCTGGCCGAACAGCGAACCGGAATCATAGAGCTGAATGTCGAATGTACCGGGCTCGAGCTCATCGAGCTTGTCCTTGAACACCTGCATTGCCTTGGTGTGCAGGTCGGTCGGCACTGAAACGGTCGTGAACTTCAGCTCGATCGGTGCGGCGCTGGCAGCCCCGATTGCGAGAGCGAGAGCAGAAGCGGCGGTAAGTGCGGCAAGCGCACTGCGTTTGAAGTTTGTCATATCCTCCTCCCGAGGTCTTTCAGGTCGTCATACCTGTTTGCGGCAGCCCAGCATTGACACTGGCTTTATTTCGCACAGGGACTTTGCATCATCACCAGTCTGATGTAAACAGTGATTGTATATAAGATTGGTCTGCTGATACAATCAGTACGCCAAAACGTTGGTTTTGTGGAGGAAATAGTGCTTCACTCGGATCTGAAGGGCGTGGTCGCGGCGGCGGTCACACCGGTGACAGGCACTTATTCAATCGATGCCCGGCGCTTGGCGGAGCACGTCGAAATCCTGCTGGCGGATGGTTGCAGTTTTGTGTCGACTTTCGGCACAACCGGCGAAGGTGCATCGCTGTCGACGACGCAGAAGGCCGGGGCGCTTGACGAGCTGATCGCCTTGGGCATCGATCCGGCAAAGCTCATTCCGGCGGTGATGACACCGGCTCTCGACGAAGCCGGCGGGATGATCGCCGCCGCCGCGAAACACGGCTGCCGGGGCGTGTTGGTCCTGCCGCCGTTCTTTTACAATGACCCGAGCCACGAGGGGCTGGTCGGCTTTGTCGGCGAGGCGTTGAACCGGGCTGGCAAGCCCGACATCGGCGTGCTGCTGTACAACATTCCCCGGTTTACCGGCGTCCCGTTCGACGCCCCGCTGGTCTCCAGCCTGATCAAGGCGTTCGGAACGCAGATCGTCGGCATCAAGGATTCAACTGGCGACGAAGCCAATTCGATTTCGCTGGCCCAGGACTTTCCCGACATCAGCGTGTTCACAGGTGACGACCGCGTGATGCCGGGTCTGGTGTCGGCAGGTGGCGCAGGCATGATCGGCGGCATGCCCAACCTTTTCGCACCGGAGTTGCGCCGGGTGTTCGAAAATCCGCTGGCGCCGGAAACCAAGCCCTTGCGCGACCGCGCGGCACAGCGCATTGACGTCATCGACTCAAGCGGGAGTCTGGTGGCCATCAAGGCCGTGATGGCCGCCCGGCTTGCCGATCCGGAATGGGCAAGGCCCCTTCCCCCGCTGCAGGCACTTTCACCGATGCAGGCCGACACGCTCTTGGCGGCGCTGGCCAAAACAGGTTACGAGCCTCAGACACAAAAGTGACGAGCGGGCGAAACGGCCCCCGGACAGGATGAGGCATGGCCACGGCATCGACGCGACGCGCAATCGACATCTCTCAAAGAGGATCGCATTCGGTCAAGACGGCCGCCTATGACCGTTTCCAGCAGGCTTTGCTGCAGGGCAGTCTGCGACCCGGCCAGGTGGTGTCGCAAAAACACCTTGTCGAGTTGCTCGGCCTGTCCATCGGTGCCCTTCGTGAACTGCTGCCCCGCCTTGAGGCAGAGGGGTTGCTGCATGTCATGCCGCAGCGCGGCATCCAGATTACCGTGATCGACCTGCCGATGATCCGCGATGCCTTTCAGATGCGCATGGCATTCGAACGCGAAGCCGTCATCTGGGCCGTCAAGAACATGTCGGACGACACGCTGGCAGACCTGCGCCGGCAGCACGAGGCCATTCTCGATCGGCTCGAGCACGCCGACAGCCCCGAGGTCTTCGAAGATGGCCAGGTTGTCGATACCGGGTTCCACGACACCTTGATCAACGCGCCGCAAAACGAGCTGCTGACAAATGCCTATAACGTCAACTCGATCCGTATCCGGCTTATCCGGCTCGACCGCATAACGTTGAGCAAGACCACGCTGCCGTCCGCCTTCGCCGATCATTTTGCTGTCATCGACGCCATGCTCGCTCGCGACATGACCGGGTCGATCTCGGCCATCGAAGCTCATATCAGAAATGCTCGAGAACGCGCGATTTCCTTCTGACAGCACGGATTCGCTCCGTCCGGTTGATCTGCGGTGCGAACTGCTTGTCGAACCGCGTGGACTGAACACGGACAAACCACGTTTCAGCTGGGCTCTCGCCGGTGGCGGCAATGATGCTGTCCAGTCCGCCTATGAGATCGTTGTCGGCGCCAATGCCGACGACGTCGCCAAAGGCAGGGGCAGCCATTGGCAATCAGGAAAGATCGCCTCGAACGCGCAGCTTCACATTCCCTATGCCGGCGTGCCGCTGCAATCGGACGAGGAACTGTTTTGGTCGGTGCGCGTCTGGGGTGGCGCCGGCGCGGTTTCTGATGTTGCCGCGCCACGGACCTTCATGACCGGCCTGCTGGCGCGTGGCGACTGGCATGCGGACTGGATCGCCCGCTATTTCGTCCTGCCGGCCGGACGTGAAGCGCCTTCGGACAATTTCTACGACAATCGCTGGCAGGCCCGTCCCGCCGACAATGTCCGGCGCGAATTCGCCACGCGCGAGGCGCCGGTGCGGGCGACGCTCTACATCACGGCGCTCGGGCTCTATCAGGCTTTCATCAACGGGACACGCGTCGGCGACGACGTGATGGCACCGGGCTGGACCGACTACCATCAGCGCGTCATCTACCAATCCTTCGACGTCACCGAATTGGTGGATGCCGGCCAGAATGCAATCGGCGTCGTTCTCGGCGAAGGCTGGTATTCGGGACGCGTCGGCCACAACCAGCGGCGCGCGGGCAATCATTATGGCGGCCGGCCGGCCCTGTTCTGCCAGCTTAACCTGCACTTCGCCGACGGATCGCAGGCCCGGATCGTCTCCGACAACGACTGGAAAACCGCACAGGGACCGATCTGCTACAGCGATTTCCTCGTTGGAGAACTCTACGACGCGCGGCTGGAAATGCCGGGATGGAACCGTGCCGGGTTCGACGACGGCACCTGGCAGCCCGTCGAGGTCTTCGCGCCGGAACCGCGCGAACCAGTCCTGACCGCCGAGAAATGCCCACCGGCGCGCGAAAAGCGCCGCCTTGCCGGCAAGCGGGTCGGCCGCAGCCGCAATGGCGGCTGGATCTACGATTTTGGCCAGAACATCGCCGGCTATGTCGAACTCGCGCTTACCGCTTCGCAGGGCGATCGTGTCACGCTGCGCCACGCCGAATGGCGCGACGCCGAGGGAGAGCTCTATACGGACAATCTGCGCCACGCGGTCGCCATCGATCACTATGTCGCCAAGGGCAGCGGCCGCGAGCTGTTCAAACCGCATTTCACCTTTCACGGCTTCCAGTACGCGGAGCTGACACTTCCCGACGGGATCGATCCGGACACGGTCGATGTCACCGCCATCGCTATCTGGACCGACTTGCCGGAAACAGGGTCTTTCGAAAGCGGAAATCCGCTGGTCAACCAGCTCATCTCCAACATCGTCTGGAGCCAGCGCGACAATTTCCTGTCCGTGCCGACGGACTGCCCGCAGCGCGACGAACGGCTCGGCTGGAGCGCCGACGCGCAAGTCTTCTGGCGGACCGCGGGCTATGCAATGGATGTCTCGTCATTCTTCGCCAAATGGCACGACGACATCGTCGATGCGCAATTGCCGGATGGCGCTTTCACCGATATTGCGCCGTCACGCCCGCTCAATCCCTATCGGCAATCGGCGCAGCCGGGCGCGCCGGGCTGGGGCGACGCGCCGGTCATCATCGCCTGGCAGCACTATCTGCGCTACGCCGACAAGGATCTGCTGGCCGACATCTATCCGGCCCTCAAGCGCTGGATGGTCCATATCGCCGAGGCCAATCCCGACTTCCTGCGCAAGAACGCGGTCTACAACAATTACGGCGACTGGCTGAATGTCGGCCCTGCCTCGAACCGGACAATGACGGCGACGGCCTATTGGGTGCATGTGGCCGACCTGATGGCCAAAATCGCCGAAGCGCTCGACGACTCCGAAAGCAAAAAGGCCTACGAGGAGATGGCCGCTTCTGTGCGCGCGGCCTTTGCCGGCACGTTTGTTTCGGATGACGGACGCATCGCCAGCGACACGCAGACGGCATATCTGCTCGCCCTCGACTTCGCACTCCTGCCTGAAGCCATGCGCGCCCAGGCCTTCGCCCATCTCGTCGAGAAGCTCGATGCAGCGAACGGGCATCTGCAGACCGGTTTTCTGGGGGTCAAGCACCTGTGCCGCGTGCTCGCGGACAATGGTCGCGCGGACTATGCCTTCCGGCTTCTGGTCAATGAGAGCTATCCAAGCTGGGGCTTTTCAATCGGCCAGGGCGCGACGACCATCTGGGAGCGTTGGGACGGCTGGACCAAGGAACGCGGCTTCCAGTCCGCCAATATGAACTCATTCAATCACTATGCCTATGGCAGCGTTGGCGAGTGGCTCTATGCCCGCGTCGCCGGCATCGACTGGGACGAGACGGCGCCCGGCTTCCGCAAGATCCGCCTGCGCCCGCTTTTCGACCGCCGCATCGGTCGCGTCGCCGCTCACTACGACGCACCGACCGGCCGGATCGAAAGCCGGTGGCAATTTTCGGACGATGCCATCGACTGGAGCTTCGTCCTGCCGCCAAATTGCAGCGGCGAGATCGAACTGCCGTTCACTGCCGCCGATATCCGCATCGATGCGGCATCCATTGCCACATCGACCACCGCTTCCACCATTCTGACCGCTGGCGCCGGCCAGCATCATTGCCGCATCGCCATTCCGGCGAAGCATGAGCCGACCACATGACAAGCGCGGGCGCCGCGAGACCCGCTGACGCCCCAGAGAAAAACCCGAGGAGAACACCATGGCCTATGATTCGGTATACCTATTTTCGAGCGGGGATTTACGGGAGAGCGCCAATACCGTGTGCTGGCCGGCGCAACAGGAGATGGAGGAGCAGCTCGGGGCGTCGGTTGCCAAGCTCGGCAGCAAGGTGATCCGGGCCCATGCGGTCGATCCGGTCCGGGGCCACGGTTTTCTCGGCAGCCAGCGCGAAGGCATGGATGCGTTCAAGGCCATTCCCGAGGACGCGCCGGTGATTGTCGCCGAAGCGGTGTGGCAGTATTCGCACCACGTCCTGCCCGGGCTCATTCACCACAAGGGCCCTGTGCTGACCGTGGCCAACTGGTCCGGGCAATGGCCGGGGCTTGTCGGCATGCTCAATCTCAACGGCTCGCTGACCAAGGCGGGTCGGGCCTATTCGACGCTGTGGAGTTCCGATTTCACCGACGCCTATTTCATGGATGGGCTCAAGACCTGGCTCGAGGGCAAACAGGTCAGCCACGATAACAGCCATGTGACGCCGATTGCCGATATTGCCATTCCCGCAAAGCTCGACACCATCGCCGCCGACATCGCTTCCGACATGCTCCGCACCAAGCGCATCATGGGGGTGTTCGACGAGGGCTGCATGGGCATGTTCAACGCCATCGTCCCCGATCACCTGCTCAACCCGCTTGGCATCTTCAAGGAGCGGCTGTCGCAGTCGGCGCTCTATTACGAGACCAGCACGATCGAGGACGAGTATGGGGAAAAGGCCCTCGCATGGCTCGAGGACAAGGGCATGAGCTTCGCCTTCGGGACCGACGAGGAGACCGAACTGACCCGCGAGCAGGTCAAGGTGCAGCTGCGCATGTATGCTGCTGCCGCGCGCCTGGCCGATCGGTTCTCCTGCGATGCCATCGGCATCCAGTACCAGCAGGGCCTGAAGGACCTGCTGCCGGCCTCGGATCTGGCCGAGGGGCTGCTCAACAATGACGAACGACCCGAAGTGCTCAACGAGGCCGGCATCCCGATCCGCCCGGGCAAGGCGATCACCCATTTCAACGAAGTCGACGAGTGCGCCGGCATCGACGGCCTTCTGACCGATCAGGTTCATCGTGCTCTCGGGCAGCCGGCCGAGAACACCCTGCACGATCTCCGCTGGGGCGATGTCGATGCCTCGGGAACCGAGGACGGCTTCATCTGGGTGTTCGAGATCTCCGGCGCCGTTCCGCCCGCCCACAACGGCGGCTACGCCAACAGCTACGGCCATCGCCAACCGAAGATGTATTTCCGGCTTGGCGGCTCTTCGCTGTCGGGCGTGTCCAGGCCCGGCGTCATCATCTGGTCGCGGATCTATGTGGCCAACGACCGGCTCAACATGGACATCGGGCTTGGCGACGTCGTCGCGCTTCCCGAGGCGGAGACCAGGCGCCGGCTCGACAGCACCACGCCGCAATGGCCGATCATGCATGGGCGGCTGCGCGGCGTCTCCCAGACCCAGATGATGGGCCGGCACAAGGCCAATCACATCCAGGTCGCCTATGCCAATGACGAACAGGGCGCCATCGACGCCGCCCTCGCCAAGGCCGCCCTCGCCGAAAAGCTCGGCATCAACGTCAACTGGTGCGGAGATTTGCCGAGCTAGCGATCGATTTACGCCGAGTTGGCGACAGCGGCGGCATCCAATGCAATTGACGGCAGAGGCAGTGCCTCGAGACCATCAAGCGGATTGGCCCCAGGCGCTGATGGACCGCAGCCTGTCGTTTTAGCGGGGCGGTGCCGCGCAGTTTTCCAACGGCAGGCGCGCAACATCATTGAATGGGAGAAACCTGGCCATGCGGAAATCGGCATAGCTAGGCCCGTTGCCGAGCAGGAAACCCTGCGCGGTGAGGTTGTGCTCCAGCAGGCGCGCCGAACGATGGAAGATGGCGAGACCCTCCTGGATCGCCTGCCGTCGATCGGTTCGAGGCTTTAGCGCTGCGTGGTACCGCGTTGGAAATGAACCATGCCGGTGCCACGCACGAGGTTCTGATGCCGCCAGCCAAGCCAATGGACAAGATCGGCTTTCGCCCGCATATCGGTCGGCCAGGTTTTCGAACCCGCCTTGCGGGCCTCAGGTGAGAACTTGTTCGTTGTCTTTCCCACAATGGCCCCCTGTTCTCAGCAGTTGGGGCCTCCGGCAATCCTGGGGCGGTTCACACCAAAGCGCGTGCCCGTGAACGGCTGACCAATGAGGTCCTCCTGACAACGCGTTGCTTCAGCACGCGTCTCGATCAGCTGGAAAGCGATGCCGGCCGGGTGAACCTCCCTCCCGAAGCACCATGCCGCTGCCTGGAGACGCATTGTTCCGCAATGGAAGTTTTTGTACGTTTGAGTTTCACGACACGTTCCGGCTCCAGTCCAGACGACAATGAGCGGTCCGGATCGTATTGCCAAATGATCGGATGAAGTTCCGGCCCGCAGTTTTTAGGGATGAGCGCAGTTATGGGTCTAGACACATTTCTTTCCAATACCGGACCACGCATAGGCTTCGGCAGCTGGGCGATTGGAGGGCCCTACTGGGCTGGTGAGGAACCGCGCGGCTGGGGCGAGGTGGACGACACGGTTTCCCTGCGGGCAATCGATGCCGCCTGGGATGCCGGCGTGCGGTTCTTCGATACGGCGAACATCTATGGCGCCGGACATTCCGAGGAATTGGTCGGTCAGGCGCTTCGCAATCGTCCGGAGGCTATCGTGTCGACCAAGTTCGGCAACATCGTCGTCGACCGGGCCGCCAAACAGGTGACAACGCCCAAACAGTCGGCTGAGAACACCGTGCGATCGATCGAGCATTCCCTGAAGCAGCTCGGGCGGGAGCGGCTGGACATCGTTTACTTCCACCTCAACTGGTTTCCGGCTTCCGACGCGGGAGAGATCTTTGACACGCTGGAAACGCTCCGGCAGCAGGGCAAGATCGGCATCTACGGCTGGAGCACGGACTCGGCGGAAAACGCCGCTGCTTTTGCCAGCCTTGAAGGGTTCGGCACCATCCAGTTCGACATGAACCTGTTCAAGCCGGCGAAGGAGGTGCGAGACGTCTCAAAGCTTCACGGCTTGCTGCCGGTTGCGCGCCAGCCGCTCGCCATGGGGCTGCTGGCGGGCCGGACCAAGGCGATCAGTGACGCGTCGGATCTGCGGCTCAACACGCCGGAATGGATCGCGTGGTTCAAAAACGGCAAGCCGGTTCCCGAATACGCCGAGAAGCTCTCGGCCGTTCGCGAGCTATTGCAGAGCGGCGGACGGAGCCTTGTTCAGGGCGCGCTGGCCTGGATCTGGGCAACGGACGACCGCGTCGTGCCCATCCCCGGCATCCGGACACCGGAACAGGCTATCGAGAATGCCGCGAGCCTGGAGATCGGTCCGCTATCCGCCGACATCCTGGCGCAAATCGATAGGCTGCTCGGTACCAGCCAAATCTAGAGACGGCATCCGCCGGCGTCTCCGGGCTCTTGATACTTGTAGACGATCGTGTACTCGGAATGCCCGAGCGCTTCCGGCTTGCTCGGCTGGCCAGAGGCGATATCGCAGATCAGGTCGGCAAGCTCGAGCGCTGCTTCGTCCAGCGTTTTCTCGCCCACCAGGATGCGGCCGGCGTCGAAGTCCATATCTTCGTTCAAAAGCTGGAAAGTGCGCGTATTGCCCGTCACCTTGACGAGAGGAGAGACAGGGGAGCCAATTACGCTGCCGCGGCCGGTCACGAACAGCACGATCTGACTGCCGCCACTAATCAAATCCATAAGCCCCTCGGTATCGTTCGGATTTGTGTAACCGAAGCTCATGAAATGCTCGTCGGGCACGCTGTCCATAATCCACATGCCAGGTCCGGGCGGTCGCTCGGCAACCTTGATCACGCCCTGAAGCGGGCGCGATCCGCTCTTGGCGAACGCGCCCATGCTTTTTTCCTCGATGGTCGTCAGGCCGCCGGCGAAGTTTCCAGGGGAGACGGAATACTGCCGGACGGCCTGGCAGTATGCGGACGCCTTTTCATATGCGGTTTCAAGCTCGTTTCGAGCCTGATCTGAGGCGGCGCGTGAGAGAATGATGTCCTTGAGCCCGATCATCTCGACGGTCTCTTCGGCAATGGCCTTGCCGCCATGGTCTCCGAGAAGATCAAAAAAGCGCCCGACGACCGGATTGCCCGCAAGTCCGCTGGTGCCGTCCGAGCCGCCGCACTCGGCGCCCACGGTCATGTCCTTGAGCGACATCGGAACGCGCACGGCCTCGCGGTCGATGCGTTCCCGCAACTCTGCGACCAGCGCCTTGCCCTTCTCGATGGAGGTTTTGGTGCCGCCCACGTCCTGAATGTAGAACGCAGCGGCGGGCCGGCCGCTCGCCTCGGCAAGCTCGGCGATCTTTCTGGGTTGTGTGTATTCGCAGCCAAGGCCGACGGCGACGACCGCGCCGACATTTGGGTGACGCGTCAGCGACAGGATGAGACGCACGGCATACTGGTTGTCGTAGCAGCCATCGAAGCCGATGACCTGTACGTTCTTCTCGCCCTGGGCAATGGCATGTGCGACGTGGCGCGAGCACATGACAGTGTGAACGACCAGTACAAGATTGCGGACGCCCTTGGAGCCATCTTTGCGCAGATAGCCCTGCCACGTCCGGTCGAACGGGTTATTCATATTTCGTGTCCGTAGTTGCGCCAGAATGGAGGTCCAGCGTGCCCGACCGCGTATCGAAATCGCTGGTGCAATTGTGAAGATGCACCCAGGTGCCGCGGGGTATCCGGCAGGACGCTCTGCCAATCGGCACGCCGAACTTGATGACCTCCTGACCGGCGGCGATGTCTGAAAGCGCTACCTTGTGGCCGAGATCGATCGGTTCGAGAAGCTCGATGCTGTTGATGTCAGTGCCGTTTCGAACCGTGGCAACGCCGAGATCAGCTGCCCCCAGCATGGTCGCGACATTGTCGCGCGCATCGATCCTGAAGCAATTTGCCGCCATTATGCCGCCTTTCCGTCCGTCACAGGATGCCAAATTTCTGGAAGGCTGCCGTGGCCGACATGCCGCCTTCGATGGCCTTGCGCACGACCTTCTCGCCACGCGCCTTTTCCAGCGCCTTTTCGATGACTTCGGCTTCGTGTTTTCTGGGAATGATCAAAACGCCGTCGAGATCGCCGAAAACCAGATCGCCGGGTTCGGCCCAGACATTTCCGATCTCGATGGGGCAGCGGAAATCGGCGACCTTGGTGCGCACACTCGAGTCCTGGGCATAGCGGCCGCGCGTGAAGACCGGCCAGTTCTGCGCGAGGACCTGGGGGGTGTCGCGGTGAAACCCGTTTATGACCGCCCCGACCGCGCCGCGCGTACGCGCCGTAGCGGTCAATAGTTCGCCCCAATATGCACAGCGCATGTCGCCGCCGGACGCCAGATAGATCTCGCCTGGCTCGAGCTGGTCCAACGCTTCGGTCAGCAGGCCGAACGGCTTTTCCTGCGGACCATGGACATCGATCATCAGCACGGGCATCGCCCGCCCGATCAGCTTCATATCCGTCGTCATCGGCTGGATCGGCTGCGGCAGGAACTGATGGGTCAGCCCAAGGCCGTCGAGAATGTCACCGACGACCGGCGTGTAAAGCTCGTCGCGAACGGTTGCAAAAAGGTCTTGATCGTTCATCTGAGCGTCAGTCCTTCACGTTGAAATAGCTTATGGCATTGTCGAAGCAGATGGCCTTGACCATCCCCCCGAGCAGGGCTTCGTCATTGGGAATCTCGCCGTCGCGTACGCCGTGGCCCAGATACTGGCAAAGGATGCGGCGGAAATACTCGTGGCGGGTATAGCTGAGAAAGCTGCGGCTGTCGGTCAGCATGCCGATGAACCGGCTCAGCATGCCAAGATTGGCGAGCTGGGTCATCTGGCGCAGCATTCCGTCCTTCTGGTCGTTAAACCACCAGCCAGAGCCGAACTGGATCTTGCCGGCGGTTCTGCCGTCCTGGAAGTTCCCGCACATCGCCGCGATCATCTCGTTGTCGGCGGGATTGAGACAGTAAAGGATGGTGCGCGGCAATTCGTCGGTACGTTCGAGCGCATCGAGCAAACGACCGAGTGGAATGGCGACTGGTTGATCGTTGATCGAATCGAAACCGCAGGCTTCGCCGATGTCGGCAACCTTGCGCGTGTTGACGTTGCGGAAGGCGCCGATGTGATACTGCTGCGCCCAGTCGCGCCGGTGATATTCCCGCCCGAAGAACACCAGAAGATGCGTACGGAAGGCAGAGAACTCCTCTTGGCTCGGAATGGCTCCGTCGCGGCGCTTCTTCAGGATCGCGTTGAGCGTGGCTTCGCTCGCCTCGGCATAGGTGACCACGTCCAGCGCCTGATCGGCGATCGTGCAGCCATTGGCGGCGAAATGATCGAGCCGCTGCACCAGGGCATCCTTCAAAGACGCCATATCCGTAACGGCAACGCCCGACACGGCTTCGAGCTTTTCGAGATAGGCAAGATATCCCGGATGTGAGATGTCGCAGATCCGGTCGGGGCGGAAGCACGGTTTCACGCGCGCCTTGAACTCCGTAGACGCCGCTGCCTGCTGCACATAGGCGAGGTCGTCGACCGGGTCGTCGACCGAGACGGCCGTATGCACGTTCATCCGGTCCATGATGCCACGGGCGGAGAATTCCGGCTGCGCCAGCATAGCCTTCGTCCGCGTCCAGACATCATCCGCCGTCTTTTCGGACAACAGGACATCGTCGATGCCGAAGGGCCGGCGCAGTTCGAGATGGGTCCAGTGGTAAAGAGGATTGCCGACTGTCGCCGGCACGGTGCGGGCCCAGGCGTCGAATTTCTCGCGTGCGCTGGCATCGCCGGTGCAGTATTTCTCGTCCTCGCCATTGGCGCGCATGGCGCGCCATTTGTAATGGTCGCCTCTCAGCCAGATGTCCCAGAGATCCGTGAACTGGTAGTTGCCGGCAATTTCCTGGGGCGGCAGGTGACAGTGATAATCGAAGATCGGCTGGTTTTCCGCATAGTCGTGGAAAAGGATGCGCGACATCTCCGTGTCCAGCAGGAAATCGTCATGGATGAAACCCGGCATTTTCAGCTCCTTGATTGATGGGCGCTCGGGAAAGGTTGCTAGAAGCCGTGCAGCGCACCGCCATCGACGACGAGAATATGCCCCGTGACATAGCGGGCGGCATCGGCGGCGAGATAGGCCATGGCCCAGCCGATATCCTCGGGTTCGCCGGTCTTTTTCATCGGGATGCGGCCCATGATCTTGTCGAGACGCGCCGGGTCGTTGGACGTGGCGAAACGGAACAGCGGCGTGTCGATCCAGCCCGGCGCGACACCGTTGACCCGAACACCCGACGGCGCGAGTTCGGTCGCAAACGAGCGGATCAGGCCGACATAGGCCGATTTGGACGCGGCATAGCCCGACACATTGGGAATGCCGAGAAACGAACTCATCGAGGCCGTGAACAGAACCGAGCCCCGCCCGGTGGTCTTGAGCTGCGGCAGGAAGGCGCGCGTCGCAGCATAGGCGCCAGTGACATGGACGTTGAGGACGGACAGGAACTCGTCGACCGACATCTCCTCGAGCGGTTTTTTGACCGTATTGCCGGCATTGTTGATCAGGATCGAGACAGGGCCGATGTTCGTTTCGACCTTTTGCGCAAAAGCCTCTGCGCCGGCCGTGTCGGTGACGTTATAGGCGATGCCGGTAGCGGCGGATCCGAGGCCTTGCGCCGCCGCCTCCGCCTTGTCGGCATCGAGATCTGCAAGCACCACCTCGGCACCGGCCTTGACGAAGCACTCGGCCATGGCAAGCCCAAGGCCGCTGGCGCCGCCGGTGATCAGGGCGCGGTGTCCGTCAAGGGAGAAAACGCTGGGAAAGTCCATTCTGATGCTCCGAAACTGCTCTCAGGCTGTGGCCGGCCCCGTGCCGGCGGCTAGATGTATTGCGATTGGCTGACGCGGTGCGAGACGCAAAGCCGGTCGACCGCCTCCCAATCGATTTCGACGCCAAGTCCGGGCTTTTGCGGCGCCATGGCCCATCCGCGCGCATCGATGGGCAGGCGTCCCTTGAGCGGAAACTGGAAAGCCTCCTCGGGGACGAAAAGCTCGAAATACTCGCAGTTGGTGACGGCGCAGGAGACGTGCAGATTGGCGACGTCCATGAAGGCCATGGTCGTGGTGTGGATCTCGCAATTCATGCCGAAGGCTTCCGCGAGATGGCAAATCTTAATCGTCCCGGTCACGCCGTCCTTCCAGGACACGTCGGCACGCACGATATCCGCTGCGTTCTGGGCGATGACCTGCGCCACGCCCCAATGGGCGCCGCGCGTGGTTTCGGTCGCCGCAACGGGAATGTCGAGCGCCCGGCAAAGCTCTGTGTACTTTGTCAGCTGAAAATCGCGGAACGGCTCCTCGAACCACTCATAGTTGAGTTTTTCGAGATGGCGGCCGACGCGAATGGCCTGGTCGAGCGTGTAGTCGCCGACCGGATCGGCAAACAGCATATACCCGTCGCCGACGGCCTGACGTACGGCTTCATGCACCTCGATGTCGCTGCGCCAGGGAGATGGCGCATGCACCTTGTATCCGGGAATGCCGCGCTTTTGATAGGCGATGGCCTCCGCGGTATAGGCGTCGGTCGTCTCATGGAACAGGCCGCTGGCATAGGCCGGCAGGCCTTCGCGCGCCGCGCCGAGATATTTGTATAGCGGCAGGTTGGCCGCCTTGGCCGCTACGTCCCACAAGGCAACGTCTACGGGTCCCGGCAAATAGACAGGAAAGAAAGTCAGGTGACGATCGAGCGTCCACAGGTCGTGCCAGATACGCTCGCGATCCGCGACATCGCGACCGAGCACCACAGGAGCGATATTATCATGCAGATACGTTTCGGTAATGAGGCCCGAACGCGCCGCGAGTGCCGATGCGTGGCCGTCAATCCCGGCATCGGTGCCAAGACGCAAAACGACGACATCCCACGGCATGTTTGCGCCGGCACGGTTTTCGGGAAACAGCGACAGATCGCGCTTGCAGTGCCAGGTCTCTAGTGTGGTGACTTTCATCGGCCGTATGTCCTGGCAATATCCGAGTTCACGATTTGCGGAGGCATGGTTGGAGAACGCCCTCACACGAACATGTCGTCGCGTCTGGCAAATATTTCCTCACGAAAATCGACCAGAACCTTGAGATGAGCGCGGAGTCGCTCCTGGGCCTTTTCCGGGCTCTTGGCCCGAATGGCCTCGATAATTTCCTGATGATAGACAATTGCGCCCGCATCCAGATGAGCTTCCTGGATTTCGATGTGCCGGATCCGATTGAGATGCGCGCGGATGTCGGTGACGATGTCGAATAGCGTCATGTTGCCAGCAAAACGCATGATGGCGCGATGATAGTCCTCGTCCAGATGCGTGAACGCCCCGTAATTCCCGGCGTCGACGACGGCGACCTGCTCGGCGATGATCCGGTCGACCTCGGCATCGAATTCCTGCGTTTCGGAATCGCCTACTGTCCACTTTTCTGCGGCCTTGGCGACGGCGATCAGTTCGAGCGCCTCGCGGACTTCCTGTGATTCGCGCACCTTGTCGATCGACAGGAAGCTGACGCGTGCGCCGCGTTGGGGCAGGACTTCCAGCAAATCCACCATGGCCAGCCGGAAAAATGCCTGCCGGACCGGCGTGCGGCTGACGCCGAACTCGGCGGCGATCTCGTTCTCGAAAATCATGTTGCCCGGAACATAGCTAAGCGAAACGATCCGCTCGTGCAGCTCGTCATAAATCACGCCTTCCAGCGTGCGCCGTTGCGCAACTAGCGCTTCTGCCTTGCCCCGCGTCATGGTGTCTCCTCCGGATGTCGACATGCGCCGGTCCATCTTTAGTCGTTTCCGAAGTTCAAATCACGTCTGCGCCGGATGACGAAGGCAGGGGCAATCGGGCGAGCTCGACAAACGGCGAGACCCAAGGCTGGCTGCTTCCCAGCCATGCAACCTCGTGCCGACTTCATGCCGCCTCTCATCGCCTGCACCCTCCTCCTCAAGCTCGATGCACAGCCATTCAATAGCGTGTTGCACACTTGGATACAAGTGTATAAGCTCTGCTTGTCGGAATGCGATGGCGCATCTTCGATGTCCGGCCGCTGGACAAGCGGGACGTCGAAGACCGCCGCGACACCGGCAGTCGAACCGACTGCATTCAACATGCGGGGTTTGGGCAAGTGCCGACAGCCGCACGGAAGGCAAGATTGCATCCGGCGGTGCGCGGCAGAGGGAGGAGAGCAGCGTGAGACCAATAGCGATACACTGCTATCCGGCGCTTGCGCCATCGGCATCGGCCAATGGCGTCTTTCGCGGCATCTGCACCATATTCTTCAGACCAGACAGAGCCGCTTTTCAACTTCTAGGGAGTGACCAATGAAGAAGGTTATCGTTTCCGCCGCCGCACTGCTGTTGGGCGGCATGCTGGCGCTGAGTGGCGCCGGAAGCGTATCGGCGCAATCCGTGGTTCTCAAGTATGGCGAACTGAATCCGGACTCGCATCCGATGACGGTCGTCGCACGTGAATTCGCGCGCATCGTCAAGGAAAAGAGCGGCGGCGACATCGTTGTCGACGTCTATCCGTCCAGCCAGCTCGGCGACGAGAGGACGGAAATCCAGGCATTGCAGATGGGTGCCGTCGACATGTTCCGCGCCAATGCCAACAGCTTGGGCGACTTCGGCGCGGCCAAGTCCAACATTTTCTCGTTGCCCTATCTGTTCCGCAACCGCAGCCATCTGTGGAATGTTCTGAACAGTGAAATCGGCCAGGATATCCTTTCCGACGTCCAGGCTTCGGGCAGCGGCATGGTCGGCGTGGCCTTCATGGAAGAGGGGCAGCGCAACTTCTTTTTCCGCAATGCTCCCGTGACCGATATGGAAGGCATCAAGGGCAAGAAGATCCGCGTTCCGCAGACCCAGATCCTGATCGACACGGTCAAGGCCTTCGGCGCTTCACCGACCCCGATCTCCTATTCCGAGCTGTACTCGGCCCTGCAGACCGGCGTTGTCGACGGCGCGGAAAACCCGCCGACCGGTTATCTGGCCAACAACTTCTATGAAGTTGCGCCCTACTACATGATCGACGGCCACACCTACAGTCCGTCCATCATGGTCATGTCCGAGATCACTTGGAACAAACTGACACCGGAGCAGCAGGCGATCGTCAACGAAGCCGCCCGCGAAACCGAAGTCTTCAACAAAGAGCTTGCCGAGTCCGCCGACATCGCGGCCTATGAAGAGCTGAAATCCAAGGGTGCCCAGATCCTCGAAGTGACCGACCTCCCCGACTGGCCGAAGGCCGTTGGTCCGGTCTACGAGAAGTATGGCGCCGATTTCACCGACATAATCCAGCAGATCCTCGACACCGAGTAATCACGCGCTAATCTTGGCCGGCCGCGTCAACTCGATGCGGCCGGTCGGCTCGCGCCGGACCCGTCAGAGCCCTCATACAGAGCCACATACGATGACTCTTCAAACCCTCACAACCCCCGTCTACTCGTTGGTCAGGCACGTGTGCAACACCATGCTTGCCATCCAGGTCGTTCTGATCTGCTACGTGGTGTTCACTCGCTTCGTGCTCAACGATTCACCAGCCTGGGGCGAAGAATTCTCGCTGATTCTCATGGTTTGGTTCTGCCTGCTCAGCCCGGCCGAAGCGATCAAGGAAAACCGCCACCTCGCCATCTCGCTGTTGCAGAACCTTCTGCCCAGCTCGGTCATCCGTGTCATCGACACGATCAATCACTTTCTAATCCTGTTCTTCGCCGGGTTCATGGTCATCGAGGGCTATGCACTGGCGCAGTTGACGATGCGCAACATCCTTCCCGGCATGGGCGTGCCGGCTTCGTGGCTCTACGCCGCCGTTCCCGCGGCCGGCGTCCTTCTGGCCATGGCCTCGATCGAGCGGATCGTAGAAATCCTGTCCATCCCCGGCGCCAAATACGTCGCGCAAGGCTGCAAGAGCTGATCATGGAAATACTCACCGACGTTCCTGCGACGATCCTTCTTATCGGATCGTTCCTGCTGATGATCATGCTGCGCTTGCCGATCGTTTTCGCCATCGGGATATCGAGCGTCCTGACCACGCTTTATCTCGGCCTGCCGCTGCCGATGGTGGCTCAGAACATGGTCAAGGGGCTAAACGTCTTTGTGCTCCTGGCCGTGCCATTCTTCATCCTGGCCGGCGACATCATGTCGGCCGGCGGCATCGCGGACAAGCTGATCGCCTTTGCCAATGCCCTTGTCGGGTGGATGCGCGGCGGGCTGGCCATGGTCAACATTCTCGCCTCCATGTTCTTCGGCGGCATATCCGGCTCCTCGGCCGCCGACACCACCGCGATCGGCAAGATGCTCATCCCGATGATGAAGAAGAAGGGCTACGAGGAATCCTTTTCGACAGCCGTGACCATCACCAGTTCGGTTCAGGGCGTGCTCGTCCCGCCTAGCCACAACATGGTCATCTATGCGCTGGCAGCCGGGGGCGTCTCGATCGGCGGCCTGTTCCTGGCTGGCATGGTTCCCGGCGTGCTGCTCGGCATCGCCTTGATGATCTACAGCTATGTGGTCTCGCGGGTTCGCAAATATCCGACGGGCGACCGCTTCAGCTTCCGGAATCTGTTCAAGACCTTCTGGAGCGCGGCGCTCGGCCTGGGTACGGTGATGATCGTCGTGGTCGGCGTGATCTCGGGCATCTTCACGGCAACCGAATCCGCCGCCATCGCCACCGCCTATGCCTTCTTCATCACCTTCTTCGTCTATCGCCAGATCCCGCTTTCCGAAATCTGGCCGATCCTGACGCGATCGATGAAGACTCTCGGCATCGTCATGATCCTGATCGGAACCTCGACCGCCTTCGGCTGGCTTCTCGCCTACCTCAAGGTCCCAGCACTGATCGCTTATGCCATCTTCTCGATCTCGGATAACCCCATCATCATCCTTCTGATCATAAACTTGTTCCTGCTGTTCTTCGGCATGTTGATGGACATGTCCTCGCTGATCCTGATCACGACGCCGATCCTGTTGCCGATCGCTCAGGAAATCGGTGTCGATCCAATCCATTTCGGCGTTATCATGGTGCTCAATCTCGGCATCGGGCTTTTGACTCCACCCGTCGGCAGTACGCTGTTTTTGGGAAGTGCCATTTCCGGCGTCAGTATCGAGCGAATTACCAAGGCAACACTGCCCTTTTATGCGGTCATGCTGATCATGCTGCTGCTGGTAACCTTCATACCGGCACTGTCGATGACCATGCCGGCCCTGATCATGGATTGATCGCCGGCGGATCCAGCCGACCAAGCCGGCCCGGCAGGCATCGACAGCCTGTCGGGTCGTTGCGGCAAAGGCGACTATTCTGCCGAACCTGCAAGATCGAACTTGCACAGGCGCGACGTATTCGACACCTGCACTGTCGCCAGAGACAGTGTCGGCGCACCCGTGGATGACCGTCCCAGCCAGACCAGCGCAGCGATGGAGTCGTCGCCCTTTGCGCGCTACTCAAACTTTTGTTCTGCCACCACTGCATGGGCCGGATTGGCGGGCGGAAAGACGAAGTCGTTGCACATCGAGTGCTGAAGAGCTTTGTCGGCGAAACAAACCGGCACAAAGCGACAGGGGAAATCGCCTGGAGTTTTCTCGCCGAATTGCAGATTCGCAACGTCTGGTTTGGTCACAGGGCGGGCATATTTCATCGTGCCAAGCCGCAAAAGTCGGCGTTTGGCTATTGTGAGACTTGAATACAAAGTATTGTTTTAACTAGTGATTTCTCGACGGATGCAAGGAAATGCCAGCATTTGCCAACGCTTTTGAAACATGCAAGCGGTCGACCAATATCGGTTGAAGCCGCCAAAATCATCGTCGTCGGCTATCTCGGCGTGCTGACGGGCACTTCGAGCTGAATATCGAGCAGGCACTCACTCAACAATTCGAGCATGTTCACGTCGCGCCCCGTTTCGGTCGCTGAAATAGGATTGGCCAGGTCTTGAGAGCGGACGGATTTGGCCGGTGCGTTGCCGATTGGCGCTAGCGTGTTTTCAGGAAAAGTGGACGCCACTATTCTGGTTCGAAAACACGACAACTCAAGGACTTGGAGCAAGCGTTTTGACTCTATCAGAACGTGAAGCGCTCCAGCATCAAGGAGCCGCCTATCCCTTTCTCATCGTGCGATACTGCAGCGGCGACAGATCGTAGATACGGCGGAAGGTGCGGGAAAAATAGAATGGGTCCTCGAAGCCGAGATCGGCAGCGATGGTCTTGATCGGCATTGCCGTGGAGTCGAGCAGATAGCAGGCTTGCTGCATTTTCAGACGCGTGAAGAAATCAAGCACCGGAAACCCTGTGCGCTTCTTGAAGATAGCCGCAAAATGCGAACAGGAGAGATTGGCATCGCCCGCCAGTTCTTCGATGCTGAGCGTTTCGCCGAGGCTGTTGTGCATGCGATCGATCACGCGCTCAATGCGTTCGTCGATACCGGTGTCGTTGTTGGGATGGCGGTGCCGATTGACCACCAGATGGGAGATAAGCTCTCCCAGGGCCATCGACGACAGCAGCAAGTTGTCCGCGCTGTAGCCACGTCCAAGGATGGACAGGATACGCTCGAACAGAGAGGCGAGCGCCGGGTCCTTGCCGACGAAAAGAACCGGATCGTCTGGTTCCAGTTCAAGAAGGGCCGGCAGTATTTCCGCCTTGATGCCGCTGACATGCACCCAGAAAATCGACCACGGCATGTCGGCGCTGGCGCCATAGGCATGAACCGAGCCGGTCGGAAACAGGGCTATGTGCCCGGAACGAATGGGAAACGTGCTACCGCCTCCGATCCGTCCCCAGCCTTCCCCTTCGACGCAATAGATGATGATGGCTTGCGAGATCGGTTTCTTGCGCTCGACGAAGTGCCAGCGGGCACTCGGAAAATGGCCAACATCGCTCGGCATGAAATCCACGAGTGGGCTACCCGATAGCCAGGACGCGACGATCCGCCGGGGCAAGACCACCAGGCGTTGGCCGGGAAAACCTTCCCTGATCCTGCGTGTCGTCGTCTTCATCTCTCCTGCGCCGGCCATGCGGTGATGGACCGCGATATCAGAGAATCGTCTATGGTGTCCATCGTCTCACACATTCTGCCATCGCCTATTCCCCCTTAGCATTGCCCTCAACAACGCCGAACAGGGCGGAACGGGTTTGCGGAGGGACATGGGTGATGGACAAGCAACGGGTCGACACACCGCGGGTGGCAAGCCCCGGCCCGGGCAAGGTCAAGGTCTGGTCCGAGGCGCTTGTGCTGCCGACCTACGAACCCGCTCCGGCTGAACGCAATCCGATATTCCTTGAGAAACGCGTCTTCCAGGGATCGAGCGGCCGTGTCTATCCGCTTCCCTTCATCGATCGCATCTCTGGAGAACCCGTCGATCACGCCTGGCAGGCGGTTCAGATCGAGAATGACTATCTCAAGGTGACGGTGCTGCCTGAACTTGGCGGACGTATCTACGCGGCGGTCGACAAGGTCAACGGATACGATTTTGTCTACCGCAATCCGGTCATCAAACCCGCACTGGTCGGCCTGGCCGGCCCGTGGCTGTCCGGCGGCATCGAGTTCAACTGGCCCCAGCATCACCGGCCAAGCACCTATATGCCGGTCGATTTCACCGTCGAAGAGGCTGAAGACGGCTCCGTAGTCATCTGGCTAAGCGAGCATGAGCCGATGAACCGCATGAAGGGGATGCACGGCGTTTGCCTGCATCCGGACAAGGCCTATATCGAACTGCGCGTCCGGCTCTACAACCGCACGGAACTCACTCAGACCTTCATGTGGTGGGCAAACGTCGCCGTCGACGTGCACGAACGCTACCAGAGCTTTTTCCCAGAAGATGTGACCTACGTCGCGGATCACGCAAAGCGCGCCATGAGCGCGTTTCCGCTGTGCGAAGGCCATTACTACGGTGTCGACTACGGCGCACGGAGCAAGACGGGCGTGCCCGCTTCGGAACAGCCGCCGCTCTTCCGTCCGACCGGCGAAGCGCCAGCCAACGACCTGCGCTGGTATGCCAATATTCCAGTGCCGACGAGCTACATGTGCGTGAACAGCAGCCACGATTTCTTCGGTGGCTACGACCATGCGGCGCGCGCGGGTCTGGTGCATGTGGCCAACCATCATATCTCGCCGGGCAAGAAGCAGTGGACCTGGGGCAATCACGAATTCGGCTACGCCTGGGACCGCAACCTGACCGATGCCGACGAGGACGGCGCGTACCACCCCTATTTCGAGCTGATGGCCGGCGTCTATACAGACAACCAGCCGGATTTTTCCTTCATCGCGCCGGGCGAAACCAAGAGTTTTTCGCAATACTGGTATCCGATCCGCGAGATCGGACCGGTGCATGAAGCCAGCACCGAGGCAGCTGTCAGTCTTGTCGTCGAAGGAACAACAGCCGCAATCGGTGTGCACGCAACGGTCAACCTGCCCGGCGCCATCATTCGGCTCACCAGCGGCCCCGATTGCGTCGCCGAGTGGTGCAGCGACATCGGCCCAGCCGCAACCCTTCAGACAACTGCCACACTGCCCGCCGGCACATCGACAGTCGATCTTGCTCTGGCAGTCATCGACGCAAACGGACGTGAAGTCCTCATTCACAGGCCCTACACGCCGTCCGAGGATGAACGGCCGCCAGCCTCCGCCACCGAACCACCGGCCCCTTCCGAGATTGAGAGCGTCGAGGAGTTGTTCCTGACCGGGCTGCATCTCGCCCAGTACCGGCATGCAACACGAAGGCCGGAACTGTACTGGAACGAGGCGTTGAAACGGGACCCGCTCGACAGCCGATCCAACAACGCCATGGGGTTGTTCCATCTTCGGCGCGGCGAGCTGGACAAGGCCGAAACCTTTTTCCGCAATGCCATCGCAAGACTGCGCCGGCGCAATCCCAACCCTCCCGACGGAGAAGCGCTCTATAATCTCGGCGTAACCCTCAGCCGTCTCGACCGGCTGGACGAAGCCTATGACGCGTTCTTCAAGTCGACCTGGAACGCCGCCTGGCGCGCTGCCGGTCATCACGCCCTTGCCGAACTGGATGCCCGTCGAGGCCGGTGGCAATTGGCGTTCGAACATGTCGAAGAGAGCCTGCGCTTCGACACGCAGAACCTTCGCGCCCGCAATCTCAAGGCGATCAGTCTCCGCCAGCTTGGCATGCCCGACGCCGCCGACGCTCTGCTTGCCGAGACCCTTGCGATCGATCCGCTTGATGTGTGGGCACAGCACCTCAGTGGCAAGGAGCCTGATTTCGACACCCGGACAATCATCGATCTGGCGCTTGAATATGCGCGGATCGGCGATTTGGCGCGCGCCGTCGAGCTGCTTGAGGCACAGCGTGGAACAGAGAGCCCTGGAACCGCGCCACTTGTCCATTATCACGCGGCACGCTTTGCGCATTTGCTCGGTCGAGAGGATAGCGCCACCGATCACCGGCACGCAGCTGCAGCGGCGACGAGCGACTATTGCTTCCCCTGTGGCCTCGATGACATTGCCGCCCTGCAGGCAGCAATCGATGCGGAACCGAGCGACGCCAGGGCGCGCTATTATCTCGGAACCCTTCTTTACGACTCCCGGCGCCACGACGACGCGATCGCGCTCTGGCAACGGTCAGCAGAGATCGACCGTGATTTCCCGACGGTGTGGCGAAACCTCGGCATCGGCTTTTTCAACGTGTTCGCCGACACTGATCTCGCCATTGACGCCTACGATCGTGCCTTCACCGCCGCACCGGATGACGCGCGCATTCTTTATGAACGCGACCAGTTGTGGAAGCGCGTCGGCCGCCCGCCCGAGCAGCGATTGGCGGAACTCGAGGCAAATGCCGAGCTGGTTGCCCGCCGCGACGACCTGACGGTCGAGCTTTCGGCACTGCTCAATCTCGTTGGCCGCCACGGCGACGCGCTTGCAGTTCTGCTCGAACGCCAGTTCCAACCTTGGGAAGGCGGAGAAGGCATGGCGCTTGGTCAATATGTCGAAACGCGGCTTGCCCTGGGCCGCGGAGCCTTGCGCAGGGGCGATGCCGATGCCGCCAGTGCGGACTTCCGTGCCGCCCTCGATCCGCCACGCAATCTGGGAGAGGCCAAGCACCTGTTGGCCAATCAGAGTGATGTACACTTCTGGCTCGGCACGGCTGCGTCAGCCTGCGGAAGGCGTGACGAGGCAGTTCGATGGTGGACTGAGGCGGCCGAGTTCAGCGGTGATTTTCTCGGCATGGAGGTTCGGCCGATCTCAGAGAAAACCTTCTATTCCGCCCTGTCGAAAAGGGCGCTCGGTCAGGAAGATGCCAGCACCAACCTGTTCGAGGAAATGGAAGCCTTCGCTCGCAAGATCCTCGCGACACCCGCCAAAATCGACTATTTCGCCACGTCCTTGCCGACCCTTCTCATCTTTGAAGACGATCTCGATGCGCGCAAGGAGCTGTCGGCAAACCTCATTCTGGCACAGACGCTTATCGGCAAAGGCAGGATGGATGAGGCGCGGACCATGCTCGAAAAGATCCTTGCCACCGACCCCACATACAGCGGTGCCCGGGTACTCGCAGAGGAGATCGGCGATGGACGGATCGTTCCTTGAGGCACCGTTTGCGCACCAAAAAAATCAGAGTTTCGTCCATGTGGTGCATGGGTAAGGCCATTCCCTTGACCCCGTACGCGGGTAGCATGATCGGCAAGCTCTGACGTCAGACCAACTGGCGCGCTGCAGTTTCTTGGGAGGAGGAAACACGTTTGCAAAGGCAAATAAGGCCAGGCAAACCAAAACGACAGCATCAGCGCGGCGCCGCGGCGCTGTGGCTGACCATGTCGCCTTTTCTCGTCATCTTTCTGGTGTTTTCTGCATTCCCCGTGCTGTTCTCGGCATGGCTGGGCATCAACGCCTGGGACGGCTTCTCGCCGCCGCGCTTCGTCGGGATCGACAATTACGTGACCGCACTGGGCGATCCTGTCTTCCAGCGCGCGGTGTGGAACACCATCTACCTGTGGTTCTGGTCGACGCTTCTGACCTGCGGGCTCGCCCTGACGCTGGCCGTGCTGATCAACGAATATGTCGTGTTCGGCAAAACCTATTTCCGGCTGGTCTTCCTTGTACCTTTGCTCGTCGCGCCGGCGATCGCGGCGGTGATCCTCAGGGTGTTCTTTGCAGCCAATGGCGGGCTGGTGAACATGCTGATCGGCGAAGTCACCGGCACGCCGACCTATTTCAGCTGGTTCGACTCGACGGTCTGGATCAAGCCGCTGGTGATCCTGCTGGTCATATGGCGCTGGACCGGCTGGCACATGATCATCTTCCTCGCCGGCCTTCAGGCCATCCCGCGCGACATCTATGAAGCCGCACGCATGGAAGGGGTTTCCCGCTGGTCGATCTTCACCGGCATCACAATTCCGCTTCTGGCGCCATCCCTCGCCTTCTCGATCATCACCGCAACGATCGGTGGCCTGCAGATGTTCGACGAGCCCTTCGTGCTGACACAGGGGCTTGGGGGCACGGACAACTCGGCAACCACGCTCGGCATGTACCTTTACGCAACGGCCTTCACGCAATTCGACTTCGGCCTCGGCGCGGCGGTCAGCTGGTACATCTTTGCCGCTGTCGTGGCCATGACGCTGCTTTACCGCCGTGTGAGCGCAAATCTGGGGGCGACGCGATGAACCGCTTGCTAGCCAACCGCGAACGCCGGCTGAACCTTGTGACGACGCTGGCCCTGATCGTCTTGTCGATCATCTTCATCATCCCGCTTTACTGGACGGCGGTTTTCGCGACCCGCACGCTGCCTGAAGTGTTCCAGTTTCCGCCGCCGGTCTGGTTCGGCGACCAGCTTTTCGAGAACTATTCGCGCATCGCCAACGTCTTTCCGCCCCTGCGCCCGATCTGGAACAGCCTGATCATCGTGGTGCCGAAAACCATCGGTCTGGTCCTGGTGTCGAGCTTCGCCGGCTATGGCCTGGCGCGCTATGTCGGCCGGCCCGGCCACAAATTCCTTTTGGCCGTGACCTTCGCCACATTGTTCTTCCCGCCGTCGCTGGCCCTCATCCCGTTCTTCCTGCAAATGAGCTGGTTCGGCTGGCTCAACACCTTCTGGCCGCTGATCCTACCGGCCTGGGCATCGGGTTTCGGCGTCGTCTGGATGTACACCTATATCGGCTCGTCGGTGCCCAACGAGATGTACGAGGCCGCCGAGATGGACAATTCGGGTCCGATCGCGACCTATTTCCTCGTCGTCATGCCGATCATCCGTCCGGGTCTCGCTGCACTTGGCGTTTGGACGCTCATCAGCACCTGGAACGACTTCCAGCTGCCGCTCGTCATTCTGGGCGACGGCACCAAGTTCACCGTGCCGTTAGCGCTGACCCTTTTGTCGCGCACCCATTACTCCGACACACCCGCCGTGATGCTGGCCACGCTGATCGGACTCATTCCGGTCTTCGTTCTCTTCGCCCTGCTGTCTCGCCAGTTCATCGCCGGCCTGACGTCCGGAGCAGTCAAGTAGACCAACCAAAACCTATAAAGGGAGGGACTAACTATGAAACTGAAGCGCAGAACAGTACTTGCAACGGGCCTTGCGGCCATGGCCATGCGGCCGGCCTTTGCCCAGTCGGCGCTCAAGGTCGATACCAATCTCTCGGCCAATATCACGGTCTGGACCTGGCCGAACAACGACCGCACCTTCGCGGCGCTGCTTCCGGCCTTCAACGCGGTCTACCCGAACATCAAGGTCGACGTGCAGGGCTTCCCGAATGCCAATTCCAACTACCTGAACACCGTGCAGCGTGCACTTCTGTCCGGTTCCGGCCCTGACGTCGCCATGATCGAAATCAACGAACTCGCCCTCTTGCGGCAGCGTCCGCAATGGGTCGATCTCGGCGCTGCGCCGTACAATGCCGGCAGCCTTCTCGGCGATTTTGCCGATTTCACCGTCAAGAACGTCACTCTGCCTGATGGCAAGATCGTCGCCTTGCCCAAGCATACCGGCCCCGGCGCCCTGTTCTATCGCCGCGATATCTTCGAGGAAGTCGGCCTGCCGACCGATCCCATGGAAATCTCGGCCGAGATTTCGACCTGGCCCGCCTTTATCGACGTCGGCACCAAGCTCATCAAGCCGAACGAGCGCTGGATGATCGCCAACGGCATGGAAATCCTGACAGCCCGCATGGGCCAGGCCGGGATCAACTGGTTCGACGCGGCAGGCGAGCTTCAGCTCGACAATCCGGTTGTCCTCGAAGCCTTCGATCTCATCGAGCAGGCTGCCAAGGAAAACCTGATCTCGCCCTTCGTGATGTGGTCGCCGGAATGGCAGTCGGCCTTCGGCAAGGGCCAGATCGCAACGATCATGTCGGGCAACTGGTTCGGTGGTCTTTTGAAACGTGCTTTCGCCACCGAAGACGCCGGCAAATGGGCTGTTTCGCCCATCCCGGCCGACGACGCCGGCAACCGCGCCTGGAACTATGGCGGCGACTATATCGGCTTGTTGGAGACCTCGAAGAACAAGGAAGCGGGCTGGGCCTTCATCAGCTGGCTGGTCACCGATGACGAGAGCCTCAAGCAGCAGTTCCAGAACGACGATCTGTACCCGGCCTATCTGCCGGCAGGCCAGAAAGACTGGATGAACTTCGAGGATCCCTACTACGCCGGGCAGAACGTCAACGAAGTCTTCGCGGAAGTCCAGCGTACCATGATCCCGTGGACGCTGAACCAGAACGACCGCCTGGTCGCCGATACCGTCCAGAGCGCTGTTGACAATGTCGTCAAGGGCGTCGCCGCTCCCGCCGAGGCCCTGAAGCAGGCGGCCGACCGCGTGAAGTCGCGCCTGTAGCAAACGATCCGTCCCGGCGGCCCAAACCACCGCCGGGACAAACCATCCTGTTGGAAGTCATTTTATGATCGACCAGATCGAGCTTGCCGGCGAATGGCAATTTGCATTCGACCCAAATGACGAGTGGCGGAACGAGGGTTACCACACCGCCGTGTTCGACGACCGGATCAGCTTGCCGGGCACCGTCGATCTTGCCGGCAAGGCGCCGGCCGGCGAAAGCGCCGGAATGGCCCACCTCACCCGTCGGCGCCCATATGTCGGTGCTGCCTGGTACGCGCGCGACTTCGATATCCCGGCTGCACATGAAGGTCTGTTTCACGAGCTCATTCTCGAGCGCCCTCATGGCAAGGTGAGCATCTGGCTCGACGATTTGCCTGTCGGCAACGATCTCGGCTTGTGTACGCCCAATCGTTTCCTGCTCGGGCAGGTCAAGCCGGGCCGGCACCGGCTCGTGATGCGCATCGACAACGCCAACCTGCCGCTCGTCGGCGGGGCGCATATGCACGCCATGCCCCATGTTGCGCATTCGACATCGGACCACACCCAGACCAACTGGAATGGCGTGGTCGGAGACATTCGCGTCAATGCCTTCGCCGCGCGCATTGCCCGGCTCGACATCTTCCCGGATGCCGCGGCGATTGACGTCAAGGTCGAGATGGACGGCCTCGATATGGACAACGCCTGGCCGAAATTCTGGAACGAGCCGGGACATGCCGATGAATTGCGCCTTGCCGTCGCGCTGTCGGACGGACGGGTGATCGAACACAACGAAACGCCCGACATCGATTCAGCGTTCACGCGCCTCGATGTCAGGCTGACCCTGCCGGACGATGCAGCGAGGTGGGACGAGTTCTCTCCAGCAATCCATCATCTCACAGCCGAATGGTGGCGCGACGGCGTCTGCCTTGACCGCCGCGAAACCTCTTTCGGGCTGCGCAGCCTCGAACGCGAGGGGCGGCATATCCTCGTCAACGGTCGCCGCATCTTCCTGCGCGGTACGCTCGATTGCTGCATCTTCCCGAAGACAGGGCACCCGCCGACCGATCGCGCCGGCTGGAGAACCGTGTTCGAGGCTGTCGCCGAGCACGGCCTCAACCACGTGCGATTCCATAGCTGGTGCCCGCCGCGCGCCGCCTTCGAGGTCGCGGACGACATGGGTATCTATCTCCATATCGAGACACCTGTCTGGTGCGTTATTGGCGGCAACCCCGATCTCGACGCCTTCATTCGTCGCGAAGCCGACAGGATCCTTGCCGAATATGGCAACCATCCGAGCTTCATCATGCTCACTGTCGGCAACGAGCTCTATGGTGCCGGACTGCATGCCTTCCTCGAGCGCTTCATGCAGGACTATCACGACCGCGATCCTCGCCATCTCTACAACGGCAGCTCAGGCTGGCCGTCGGTCAAGCGCGCCGGCTATCTGTCGAAGCCCGAACCTCGTAGCCATCGCTGGGGCGAAGGGCTCAAAAGCCGCCTGAACGCCCTGCCCTTGGAGACCGAAACCGACTGGAGCGAATGGGTTGAGAGCACTCCCCAACCCCTGATCGGACACGAGATTGGGCAATGGTGCGCCTTCCCCGATCTTGCGACTCGCGAACTCTATGACGGGCCTCTTGCCAATGATGCCTTCGATCGCGTCGCCGACGATCTCGCCAACAAGCGACGGCTCGATCAGGCAGAAGAAAAGCTCCTGTGCTCGGGCGCGCTGCAGGTGGCGCTTTACAAGGAAGACATCGAAGCGAGCCTCAGAACACCGGACTATGCCGGGTTCCAGCTGCTCGGCATCCAGGACTTTCCTGGCCAGGGCACGGCTCTTGTCGGGGTTGCCGATGCCTTTTGGCGACCAAAGCCCTATGACGATCCGGCCGCCTTCCGCAGGTTCTGCGGACCGGTGGTGCCTTTGCTGCGCGCCCGTGGTTTCGTCCTGACCAAGGGCGAGCCCTTCACCGCGCGGGCCGAGTTGTCCTGTTTTGCCGCATCAGACCTCGACCCGGGCAGCGCCGAGTGGCGGGTTCTGGATGCCGAAGGCCGGGTCGTCGCCTCCGGGCACATATCGCACGGCAGGCTGACGACAGGCGGGATTCATACGCTCGGACAGATTGTGGTTCAAACCACCGAACTGGCCCAGGCGAGATACATTCTGGACCTTTCGGCCGGAGGTGCGGGCAATTCCTGGGACTTTTGGGTCTTTGACACCGGCGCCGCGGCGCTGCCCCTTGTCTCGCAGCTCGGCAAGGCGGAACTGGCGCGGCTTGAGGCCGGCGAAACGCTGGTGTTTGCCCCTGCCCCGGATGCAATCGCGCCGAACGCCGAACTCGGGCACACGACGGTGTTCTGGAACACCGTATGGACCGACAACCAGCCGCCACACACGCTCGGGCTGATCAACCGGCTGGAGCATGGGGTCTTCCGCGACTTCCCGGCAGACAAGCACAGCGGATGGCACGAATGGGAGCTGACCCACAGACGCCGGGCGCTCGACTTGCAGGGCCTTGGTTTCACCCGCATCATCGACGTGATCGATGACTGGAACGCCAATCGCGATCTCGCGCTTCTGGCCGAAGCCAGGGTCGGTGCCGGACGGTTGATCGTTTCGGCAATCGATTTTGCGTCATCCGGCCGCCCGGTCGCGTCGGCGCTGGCGCGGGCGCTCGCGTCCTATCTGGACGAACCGGACCCTGATGCCAGCGTCATCGAGCCGGAGTCTCTGGTAAAATGGGCCAGAACGGCCACAATCTCATGAGGGCCCGATGAGCAGTATCTCCCTTTCCGCCGTCCGCAAGAATTTCGGCTCTGTCGAGGTCATTCGTGCCATCGACATCGACATTGCCGATGGCGAGTTCTGCATCTTCGTCGGCCCGTCCGGCTGCGGAAAATCAACCTTGTTGCGCATGATTGCGGGACTCGAAACCGTCAGCGACGGAGACATCAGGATAGGCGACGAGATCGTCAACGACCTCGCCCCGGCCGATCGCGGCCTGGCGATGGTTTTTCAGTCCTATGCGCTTTACCCGCACATGACGGTCGAACAGAACATGAGCTTTGGCCTGAGGCGAACAGGTCACTCGCGCGAGGAAACGGCCCAGCGTGTCGCCGAAGCGGCCGCCATTCTGCAACTCGATGCCCTCATGAAGCGCAAGCCTGCGCAGCTGTCCGGTGGTCAGCGCCAGCGTGTCGCCATCGGCCGCGCCATCGTTCGCCAGCCGCGCGCCTTCCTGTTCGACGAACCGCTGTCGAACCTCGATGCAGAGCTTCGCGCGCAGATGCGCGTGGAACTGGCGCAACTGCACAAGCGCCTCGGCGCGACGATGGTCTATGTCACCCACGATCAGGTCGAGGCGATGACATTGGCCGACAAGATCGTCGTTCTGCGCGATGGCAGGGTGGAGCAGATCGGCTCGCCCGAAACACTCTACAACGATCCGGACAACCTGTTCGTCGCTGGCTTCATCGGTGCCCCGCGCATGAATCTGCTCAAACTCGACGATAGCAGATTGTCCGGCTCCGATAAGGTGAAAGCGCCCGCCGGAGCGCTCACAATCGGATTGCGGCCTCAGGACCTTGGCCCTGGCAACGACATCTCTGCGACGGTTGACGTGGTGGAGAATTTGGGCGGCAGCTCGATCGTGCATGCCCACCTTCCAGACGGACAGGTGGTGCTCTGGGAGATGCGGGGCTTCGATCGCCCGGTCAGTGGCGACACGATCGGTCTTGCCTTGCCCACGATGGAATATTTCTTTGATGCCAACGGCAACCGCTTGCGCCCAGATGTCCAGGCTTGACGCCTCTGGCGATCCTGACACGACGACGCAACCGCTTGTCCGCAGGTGCACAATCGGCACCTGCAAAGGCGGACCAATCATGGCGCTCGCCCGAGAACGAACCTCTTCGGTCGCTGGCCTGGGAAATGCATCGGCAAACCCATCTGCCATTTCCAGGTAGAGCATTGCGAGGCTGTCTGTCGGGAGGCGCTACGGTTTGGCCGGCACACCAATGCTGGGATCGTTGAGAGATTTCACCATGTATCGGTAGCGGAACAAGAACAGCGCAAAGGCGACGACCCAGAACGTGGCGCTCAAGTGAAGCAACAGCAGTTCCGGCCAATAGCCGTAGCAGAACCGCCCGGCAACCGAGCTCAGCAAAGCCCAGTAGATCGCCTTGATCCGGAAATCGGCATGCAGAACGCCACCGGTATGCCCGAGGCTGACGCGAGTCATCATGGCAAGGGTCATCAGGCCGATGGCACCGGCGGTGAGAAGGTGCAGCGCGCCGGTCGGCGGCACGAATTCAGGAACAACGATGCCCAGTCCGAGGGCCAATTGTCCAAGCGGGATGAAGGCGTAGGCGACATGCAGGACCAGCACGAGTTGTTCCGGCGCCGCCTGCCAGCCTTTCCAGCGGGCAAGCCTGACGAGGTTCAACGCACCGGCGACGATCAGCAGACCTGATGTCCACAGCGTATCCGGCAGCGCGATCCACAAGGCGAATGCCAGACCCGACACCGCCATCGTCACCGCATCGAACCGGTTGAACGGGATCGGCAGGTTCTCAATCTTGCGCTGCGCCAGCCAGTTACGCGTGAAGCTCGGGATCACACGTCCGCCCATCAGCATGATCAGCATGATGATCACCGCGATGGCGGCACGGCGCGCAGTGTCGGCAGAACCTGTTTCAAAGCTTTCGTAGAGGAACCATGCATCGGCGGTGGCGAACAGCGCCACCAGGACGAGAACCCTGAGATTGCGGTAATTCCTGCCGGCGATGACCTCGCGGGCAATGACGAAGGCAAGCCCGAACGGAAAGGCGAGTTCGATGATGGCAGTTGGCCACGGCCCGAGCGGATCGGAATAGCCGATGGCGATACGCCCGGCGAGCCACAAGGCGAACAGAACGACGAGCCGCCAGCCGGAAACCGGGAAGCGTTTCGTCCAGTTAGGCACGGCTGTCAGCAGAAACCCGGCAATGACGGCGCCGGAATAGCCGAACAGCAATTCGTGGGCATGCCAGTCGATGACCGAAAGCGCCGGCGCAAAGACGGGTTCGCCCGTCCACATCAGGATGAACACAACCATCAGCAGCGCCGCCCAGGTCGCCGCGGCAAGGAAAAACAGCCGGAAGCCGCGATCGAGAATGACCGGCCCGGCCTGCGGGCGATGCACACCGCGGCTTTGTGCGTGACGTTCGGACATCGGGACTCAGCCTCCGAGAACTGACATGGTGCGTTCTATCCCGATGACCCGGCGTTGCGAAATCGCAAAATCGTGGCCTTTCGGTTTGCGGGCAATGGCTGCGCGAATAGCCGCTTCGAGCGCGGGGCTGTCACCGCAACGCAATTCGTCACGAAGATCGGTCGATCCCTCATGCCCCATGCAGGTGAACAATCGCCCCTTGCAGTCGAGCCGCACCCGGTTGCAGGCCGAGCAGAAATTGCACGACATCGGCGTGATGAACCCGAGCCGCCCGTCAGTCTCTCCGACACGCACGTAGCGCGCCGGACCGCCAGTTGAGTCTGAAACGGGAATCAGCTGCCAGCGCTGCTCAAGGGACTGCCGCAACTCACTGAGTGGCAGGAAGGTTTCGGCACGAGCCTGACCGAGTCCCAAGGGCATTTCCTCGATCAGCGTCAGGTCCATGCCGCGACCGTGGGCGAAACGGATCAGGCGATCGATTTCGGCCTCGAAATCGCCGCGCTGGGCGACGGCATTGATCTTGACCTTCAGGCCGGCTTCGAGCGCTGCATCGATGCCCGCCAGCACATTGTGGATCGACCCGAAGCGGGTGATTTCGCGATAGTGCCCGGCGTCGAGCGTATCGAGCGAAACGTTGACGCGTCGAACGCCTGCATCCCGCAAGCGGGTGGCATGGCGCGCCAGCAATGTGCCGTTGGTCGTCAACGTCAGCTCATCGAGCCGGCTGCCGACCTCCGAGCCCAGTGCTTCGACAAGCTGCATGACATTGCGGCGGACCAGCGGCTCACCGCCCGTCAGCCGGATCTTTCTGACCCCAAGACTGATAAAGGTCCGGCACAGGCGTTCCAGTTCCTCGAGCGACAACACCTCGCTGCGCGGCAGGAAACTCATGTCCTCGGACATGCAATAGGTGCAGCGCAGATCGCAGCGGTCGGTCACCGACACCCTGAGATAGCTGACCCTGCGCCCGAAACCGTCTGTCAACGGCGCGAGTTCCGCAGTCCCCTTCATCTGTGCCATCACCGAACCAGCATGCCTTCGGCAGCGTCGATGTCGATGCCCTCGATCTCGGCCTTGCCGGCAAGTATGCCGATGTATTGCGCCACGGCGCGGTTCCAGCTTGCCGCTTCCAGCCAGGCGCCAATGCGAGTCTCGACGATCTCGAATGGCAATTGAGCGCCCTCGATACGACGGTCAAGCGCAATGATGTGAAAACCGTATGGCGTTTCGACCGGCTTGGAGGTCATTTCCCCGGGCTGGAGTCTTGCCAGCGCCGTTTCGAATTCGGGCACTGTCGATCCCTTGCCAATCTGGCCGAGATTGCCGCCCTGCGCCTTCGACGGGCAGGCGGAATGGCTGCGGGCCAGTTCGGCGAACTGTCCGGGCTCGCTTACAAGCGTTGCGATCAATGCTTCGGCTTCGCGCCTGGCCAGTGCCCGGCGTTCTGCATCGCGCGGGGCGGCGGCGATGAGGATGTGGCGCACCTCGTGAAGCGTTTCCGAGCGGAACTTTTGCCTGTTGGCCTCATAGTAGCGTCGGCAGGCTTCGCTGTCGGCACTGGGCGTTTTCACCTCACGTTCAAGCAGCATCCGGATGGCGGCGTCCGCCGCGGTTTCGCGCTTGCCGTCGCCCAGGATTTCACCGTCCGGTGCGATGCCGAGGCGCGCCGCCTCCTGGACCAGCAGTTCGCGCACCACCAGAGCCCGCGCTGCGCTGAAAAACGCTCCGGCCGGCGTATCGGCGGGATGGTTCTGTGCTTCGGTCCGCACCGCTTCCTCGGTGATTTCGACGCCGTTGACACGGATCGGATCACGTTCGGAGTGTACGGGGCGCGGCGGCACTTTCACCTTGCCCTTCGGCACGGCGGCGTCGGTCAAATCGAGCAATGTCGTCATCGTTTTACTCCGCCGGTTCGGGGGTCTTCGTCTCGGGTTTTTTCGTCCTGACAATCTGGTAGCCCGACCGCCAGATGTAGCGGATCGGTGCGCTCAGCATGTGGACCAGTCGGGTGAACGGGAACAGCACGAAGATCGTCAGCCCGAGCGTGATGTGCAGCTTGAAGATGATGTTGGCCTCGGCGACGTAGCTCGACGCCTCGGGATTGAAGGTGAAGATGCCCTGGGCCCAGGTCATGAACTTGACCATTTCGTGCCCGTCGAGATGGCGCACGGAGATCGCGATGGTCGCCAGCCCGAGAAACAGCTGAACCCACAGGATCAGGATGATCATGTTGTCGGCGAAATTGGACGCCTTGCGCACGCGCGCATCTAGGAACCGGCGATGGATCAACAAGGTCGCGCCGACGATGCCCATGACCCCGGCGACACCACCGAGGACGATGGCGATCATCTGCTTGAGGCCATGCGGCACGCCGAGCATGTCCCAGATCCAGATCGGGGTCAGCAGCCCGACCACATGTCCGGCAAAGATCAGCAGCACACCGACATGGAACAGGATCGAGCCCCAGATCAGCTGCTTGCGCCTGAGGAGCTGGCTTGAGCTGGCCCGCCAGGTGTAGGGCTCGCGGTCGTAACGGATGACCGAGCCGATAGCGAGGACGGACAGTGCGATATAGGGGTAGATGCCGAACAGCAGGGTATTGATGAAATCGGCCATGTCAGTTTCCTCCCAAACCGGAGTGTGATGCGGGGCGGCGGGAGGCGCGGATCTGGCGGGCGAGCCGATCCGGTCCGCACTCCCCTTCCCCGGCATTGCCGCCGAAGCTGACGACCTCTTCTTCCCAGATGGAATCGAGCGCGGCGAGGTCGTTTGGATCGTCTTCGGGCTCGCTCAGCAGCGCCTGAAGCGCCGAAGCATCGGCCCGGCCTTCAGCCATCGCCTCGAGCACGAGAAAGGCGTTGGCATAGACCGAACCGCGCTTCTGCAACCGCTCGCGGAGCGCCGACAGGATGTGAAGCGTCTGCCCGAGCAGGTTCTTAACCTCGGCCTCCGGCTGGGTGCTGAGGTACTCAAGGAACAGCGGCAGATAGTCGGGCAGTTCGCGCGCATCGATGGCGAAGCCCTGCGCGTCGTACATCGCGGCGAGATCGACCATGGCCTGACCGCGATCACGGCTTTCGCCGTGGATATGCTCGAACAGGTGCAGCGACAACGACCGCGTGCGGTCGAACAACAGCACGTAGCGCTCCTGGGCATCATAGACGTCGGCATGAGCCAGGTCGTCGATCAGCGCCCGGACGAGGCCCTTGCGCGTGTCGTCGATGGAGGTGTCGAAGGCGAGCGCGGTGTAGAGCTCGTCTTTGGCAGCGACCAGATCGGCACTCGGATAACTCAGCAGCGCCGAGAGGATTTTGAGGGCATTGGCCATGGTCATTTCCCCGCGATGAATTCGGTGGGCGTGTGGACAGTGCGTGTCTTCTTGGCGCCGAAAAGGTCGGCGTCCGAGGTGCCGCCGGAGCAGCCATTGCCGAACGAGAAGCCGCAGGACCCACGGACGTCGTAGGCGTCCTCGCCGACTTCGCGATGGCTGGTCGGGATGACGAAGCGATCCTCGTAGTTGGCGATGGCCATGTAGCGGTACATGTCCTCGATCATCTGACCGGTGAGACCCACCCGCTTGGCCACCTTCTCGTCAATAACGCCGTCGACGGTTTTCGAACGCATGTAGGAGCGCATGGCCAGCATGCGTTCGAGGCCTTCGATCACCGGCTCATCCTTGCCGGCCGTCAGCAGGTTGGCGAGATACTTGACCGGGATACGCAATGACTTGACGTCCGGCAGGTCGCCGTCCCAGCCGATCTTGCCGGCTTCGGCGGCCGACTGCAGCGGCGACAGCGGCGGCACGTACCAGACCATCGGCAGCGTGCGGTATTCGGGATGGAGCGGGAAGGCGATCTTCCACTCCATCGCCATCTTGTAGACGGGCGACGCCTGGGCAGACTTGATCCAGTCCTCGGGGATGCCCTGCTTGCGCGCCTCTTCGATGATTTTCGGATCGTTGGGATCGAGGAAAACACCGAGCTGGGCTTCGTAGAGATCCTGTTCGTTCTCGGTCGACGCGGCTTCCTCGATGCGATCGGCATCATAGAGCAGCACGCCGAGATAGCGGATGCGCCCGACGCAGGTTTCAGAGCACACCGTCGGCTGGCCGGCTTCGATGCGCGGATAGCAGAAGATGCACTTTTCCGATTTTCCCGAGGACCAGTTGAAATAAATCTTCTTGTAGGGGCACCCGGAAACGCACATGCGCCAGCCGCGGCACTTCTCCTGGTCGATCAGCACGATGCCGTCATCCTCGCGCTTGTAGATGGCGCCCGAGGGACAGGCCGCGACGCAGGTCGGGTTGAGGCAGTGCTCGCACAGCCGCGGCAGATACATCATGAAGGTGTTTTCGAACTCGCCGTAGATCTGCTTCTCGATACCGTCGAAATTGGAATCGACCGAGCGCTTCTCGAACTCGCCGCCAAGGATTTCCTCCCAGTTCGGGCCCCATTCGATCTTTTCCATGCGTTCGCCGGATATCAGCGAGCGCGGCCGGGCCGTCGGGAACGCCTGACTCTCCTTGGCGGTCTGCAGGTGCTCGTAATCGAAGTCGAACGGCTCGTAGTAGTCGTCGATCTCGGGCAGATCGGGATTGGCGAAGATATTGGCCAGGACGCGCCATTTGGCGCCGATCCGCGGCTCGATCCTGCCGTTCTGCTTGCGGACCCAGCCGCCGTTCCATTTCTTCTGGTTTTCCCATTGTTTGGGATAGCCGATGCCTGGCTTGGTCTCGACATTGTTGAACCAGGCGTATTCGACGCCTTCGCGATTGGTCCACACGTTCTTGCAGGTCACCGAACAGGTGTGGCAGCCGATGCACTTGTCGAGGTTGAGCACCATGCCGATCTGTGCGCGGATTTTCATGACAAGGCTCCCGGATTGAAGGTCGGATCGAAATCGAGATTGGTCCCCTCATCCCGGCCGAAAATTCGGCAACCGAGGACGCTTCTGTCACCGAGATGCGCGCCGGAATGAGGGGTATTCGAGGTTGCGGACTTCGTTGGCACGGAGATCATTCCGCCGCCTCGATTCTGTCGTCGAGTGGGGCTTCGAGCCAGTCGACCTTGTCCATCTTGCGGACAATGACGAACTCGTCGCGGTTGGAGCCGACGGTGCCGTAATAGTTGAAACCGTAGCTCTGCTGGGCATAGCCGCCGATCATGTGGGTCGGCTTGGTGATCGCCCGTGTCACCGAATTGTGGATGCCGCCACGGTTGCCGGTCGTCTTGGCGCCGGGCGTGTTCACGATCTTTTCCTGGGCGTGGTACATGTAGATCGTCCCCTCCTTCATGCGTTGGGAGACGACCGCACGGGCGACCAGCGCGCCGTTGGAATTGTAGGCTTCGAGCCAGTCGTTATCGACGATGCCTGCCTTCCTGGCGTCCACTTCGGACAACCACACCACCGGGCCGCCGCGATTGAGCGTCAGCATCAAGAGGTTGTCGGTATAGGTCGAGTGGATGCCCCATTTCTGGTGCGGCGTGATGAAGTTGAGGACGATCTGCGGGCTGCCGTCAGCCTTGTCCTCGATCACCGGATTGACCGACTTGGTGTCGATCGGCGGCCGGTAGACGCAGAACGCCTCGCCGAATGCCCGCATCCACAGATGGTCCTGATAGAGCTGCTGGCGACCGGTCAGCGTCCGCCACGGGATCAACTCGTGGACGTTGGTATAGCCGGCGTTGTAGCAGACCTTTTCGCTTTCGATGCCGGACCAGGTCGGTGAGGAAATGATCTTGCGCGGCTGGGCGACGATATCGCGGAAGCGGATCTTCTCGTCTTCCTTGGGGATCGCCAGATGGGTGTGATCGCGTCCGGTGTTCTTGCCGAGCGCCTCCCAGGCCTTGACCGCGACCTCGCCATTGGTTTCCGGGGCGAGCATGAGGATCACCTCGGTGGCGTCGATATCGCTCTCGATCTTCGGCATGCCCTGGGAAACGCCCTCGTCGGTGACGCGGCCGTTGAGCGTGCCGAGATTTTCAACCTCGTGTTCGGTATTCCAGCCGATGCCCTTGCCGCCGTTTCCGAGTTTGTCCATAAGCGGACCAAGTGCCGTGAAGCGTTTGTAGAGATTGGGATAATCGCGCTCGACCACGGCGACATTCGGCATGGTCTTGCCCGGGATCGGCTCGATCTCGCCGGTCTTCCAGTCCTTGACATCGAACGGCTGGGCGATCTCGCCGGCAGTGTCGTGAAGGATCGGCACCAGCACCGTGTCCTTTTCGACGCCGAGCACTTCCGGCGCGATCTCGGAGAAGGTTTTCGCCAGCCCCTTGAAGATCTCCCAGTCGCTCCGCGCTTCCCAGGCCGGATCGGCCGCAGCAGTCAGCGGATGGATGAACGGGTGCATGTCCGAGGTGTTGAGGTCGTTCTTCTCGTACCAGGTGGCCGTCGGCAGAACGATGTCCGAATAGACACAGGTCGTCGACATGCGGAAATCGAGGGTCACGAGGAGGTCGAGCTTTCCTTCCGGCGCCTCTTCGTGCCATGTGGCCTCTTTGGTCTTCAGCCGTCCCTCGTCGCCGAGATCCTTGCCCATGACGCCGTGCTTGGTGCCAAGCAGGTGTTTGAGGAAATACTCGTGGCCTTTGCCCGAGGAACCGAGCAGGTTGGAACGCCAGACAAAAAGGTTGCGCGGCCAGTTGTCCGGATGGTCCGGATCCTCGGTCGCCATCTCCAGCTTGCCCGACTTCAGGGCTGCCGCGACGTAGTCCTTCGGCTCCTTCTTGGCCTTGGCTGCGGCCGCGGCAATGTCGAGCGGGTTGGACTTCAGCTGCGGAGCCGAAGGCAGCCAGCCCATGCGTTCGGCGCGGATATTGTAATCGATCAGCGTTGCGTCCCAGTCGCCGTCCGGTGCTGTCGGCGACAGGATTTCGGAGGTATCGAGCGTCTCGTAACGCCATTGGTCGGTGTGGGCGTAAAAGAACGAGGTCGAATTCATCTGGCGCGGCGGACGGGACCAGTCGAGACCGAAAGCGAGCGGCAGCCAGCCGGTTTGCGGCCTCAGCTTTTCCTGGCCGACATAGTGGGACCAGCCACCACCGGACTGACCGATGCAGCCGCACATGATCAGGAGATTGATGATCCCCCGATAGTTCATGTCCATGTGGTACCAGTGGTTGAGCCCGGCACCGAGAATGACCATGGAGCGGCCATTGGTCTTTTCGGCATTGGTGGCGAACTCACGCGCCACG
Organism: Devosiaceae bacterium; assembly: GCA_963675235.2. GTDB lineage: Bacteria > Pseudomonadota > Alphaproteobacteria > Rhizobiales > Devosiaceae > JAHJQZ01. Next base: position 498,163 of record CAXXFU010000005.1, read on the forward strand.
GTGATGATGGCGTCCTTGGGAACGCCGGTGATCTTTTCGGCCCAGGCCGGCGTGTAAGGCACGTTCTCATCGTAGGATTTGGCCACGTTGTCGCCGCCAATCCCGCGATCGAGGCCGTAATTGGCGGCGAACAGATCGAAGACCGTGGCGACAAACGCGTCCTTGCCATCAATCTTCATCGCCTTGGCCGGCACGGCGCGCAGCAGCACGGACTGATGGTCGGTGCCTTCGAAATGGTCGTGCTCGCGATTGCCGAAATAGGGGAAGGCAACCTGGGCCACCTCGTCGTGGTCCGAGTCGAGAATGAGGCTCATCTTGAGCTTGACGTCGTGCCCTTTGGCCTTCTCCTCGAGGTTCCACTTACCCTGTTCGCCCCAGCGATGGCCGATGGCGCCGTTCGGCGCCACGAGCTTGCCGGACGCCTCGTCGATGGCGACGGTCTTCCATTCCGGATTGTTGGTTTCGCCGAGATTGCGCGGCAGATCGGAAGCGCGCACCAGCCGGTCGGGGACGAAGTGACCGTCCTTTTCGACAAGGCGGACCAGCATCGGCATGTCGGTGTATTTGCGGCAATAGTCCTCGAAATACTCGGCCTGCCGGTCGAGATGGTATTCCCTGAGGATAACGTGGCCGAGTGCCATGGCCAGCGCCGCGTCGGTGCCCTGCTTGGGATTGAGCCAGAGATCGGAGAATTTGGCGGCTTCCGAATAGTCCGGCGAGACGACCACCGACTTGGTGCCCTTGTAGCGGACCTCGGTGTAGAAATGCGCGTCGGGCGTGCGCGTCTGCGGCACGTTCGAGCCCCAGAGCATCAGGAAGCCGGCATTGTACCAGTCGGCGCTTTCCGGCACGTCGGTCTGTTCGCCCCAGGTCATCGGCGAGGCCGGCGGCAGGTCGCAATACCAGTCGTAGAACGACATGCACACGCCGCCCATCAGCGACAGGTAGCGCGAGCCGGCGGCATAGGAGACCATCGACATGGCCGGGATCGGTGAGAAGCCGATGACGCGGTCGGGACCGTGTGTCCTGACGGTATAGGCGTTGGCAGCGGCGATGATCTCGTTGACCTCGGCCCAGGACGCCCGCACGAGCCCGCCGTGGCCGCGGATCGAGGTGTAGGACTTGCGCTTGTCGGCGTCCTCGACGATCGAGGCCCAGGCGGCGACGGGCGTCCGAAGCACCCTCGCCTCGCGCCACAGCTTCAAAAGCCGCGAGCGGATCAGCGGGTATTTCACCCGGTTGGCCGAATACATGTACCAGGAATAGGAAGCGCCGCGGGAGCAGCCGCGCGGCTCATGGTTCGGCAGGTCGGGGCGCGTACGCGGATAATCGGTCTGCTGGGTTTCCCAGGTGACGATGCCGCCCTTGACGTAGATCTTCCATGAGCACGAGCCGGTGCAGTTGGCGCCGTGGGTCGAGCGCACGATCTTGTCGTGCTGCCAGCGCTTGCGATAGGCATCCTCCCACTCGCGGCTCTCGTCGGTGGTGACACCGTGGCCGTTGGCGAAGCGTTCGGTCTTGCGCGACAGGAAATTCAGACGGTCCAGCAAATGGCTCATGATTGTATCCCTCGGGAAGCGGGAGGCCGGCGGCGCGAATGCCGCCGGCCAAGTCCTTGTTGGATCAGGGGTTCTGCACGTAGGCGTTCTTGCGGAGATAGAACCACCAGTTGATGACGATGCAGATCGCGTAAAACACCGCGAAGCCGTAGAGCGCCAGTTCCGGAGTGGTGGCCTTGATCTGCTCGCCGAGCACCTGCGGGATGACGAAGGCGCCGTAGGCGGCAACCGCCGAAGTCCAGCCGAGCACCGGGCCGGCCTGCTCCTTGTCGAACACCACCGCAATGGTGCGGAAGGTCGAGCCATTGCCGATGCCAGTGGCCATGAACAGCACGAGGAAGAGCAGCAGGAACGGCACGAAGTGCTGTTCCGGGGTTTCGGAAGCGTAGGCCTGCTGCATGAAGTAGGCCACGCCGACCGCGCTGAGCACCATGACCACGGAGATGATCTGGGTAACCCTGGCGCCGCCGAGGCGGTCGGAGATCATGCCGCCGACCGGGCGGATGAGTGCGCCGACGAACGGACCCATCCAGGCGAACATCAGGGCCGACGGGCCGTTGGCGTTCACGGTGTCATGCGTCAGGACGCCATCGACCATGATGTGCTGGAACCCGAAGATGACCTTGATGGACAGACCGAACGCCGCGGCAAAGCCGATGAAGGAACCGAAGGTCATGGTGTAGATGACCGTCATGGCCCAGGTATGCTTGTTGCCGAAGATCCGGTACTGGCGCGTCAGGCTCTCGTGGATCTTGCCCGGGATGAGGAAGAGGGCGCCCACCGTACCGGCGATGACCAGCGGCAGCACCAGCCAGATCGAGACGTTCCATCCGGAACCGCCGCCCTTGGCCGGCAGGATCAGCCACAGGCCGATGACGGCCACGCCAAGACCGATGGCCAGCATGCCGGAAATCTTGGCGAAGGCGCCGAATGGCGAGCCGATATTGGGCGAGACGTGATCGGCGGTGATGTTGTTCATGCCGAACCAGGCGGCGACGACGAGCGGCACGAGAATCGCCACCCAGATATAGCCGGCATTCTGGATCCAGGTCTCCGAGCCGGCGGCGATCTTGCCGACGAGCGTCCCGGAGGTCTGTTCGAGGATCATCGGCGCGCCGCCGAAGATGGCAACGGTCATGACCAGCGGAATGACGATCTGCATGGTCGTGACGCCGAAATTGCCGAGGCCGGCGTTCATGCCGAGCGAGTAGCCCTGCACCTTCTTGGGGTAGAAGAACGAGATATTGGACATCGAGGAAGCAAAGTTGCCGCCGCCGAAACCGCTGAGCAGCGCCGCAAGCTGGAACTGCCAGAGCGGCGTGTCGGGCTGGGTCAGGTAGTAGCCAGCCAGGGCTGCCGGGATGATCAGCAGCGCCGTTGTGAACACGATGGTGTTGCGGCCGCCGGCAAGGCGGATGAAGAAGGTCGACGGGATGCGCAGCGTCGCGCCGGTCAACCCGGCGATGGCGGCCAGGGTGAACAGTTCGGCCTGAGTGAACGGAAAGCCGAGATTGATCATCTGGACGGTGATGATGCCCCAGTAGCCCCAGACCGCGAAGCCGACGAGCAGGCTCGGTATGGAAAACCACAGATTGCGGGTGGCAATGCTCTTGCCGGTTGATTGCCAGAAGCTCTCGTCTTCCGGATTCCAGTTGCGAAGGTCCTGTCCCACTTTTGTCTCCTAAAGTGGACTGAAGCAGTCTGCTTCAATGATTGTTGCTGGGCTGGCGAGCCAGCCTCGGTGAACTTGTTGGACGGGGCAGTCCTTCATGCCCCGCCCATTTGCCGCGTCAGGCGCCCTGCATATCGGGCTCCAGGCCGCCGTCCCGGCCGGCGCCTTGCGCTGCCCTCGGGAATGGCTTGTCCGGTACGTCGGAGAGGAACTTTTCGTCTTCGAGCGCGGGATGGCGGCGCTTTTCCATGCGGCGGATGGCGACGTGCATCCAGATCAGTGACACGGCGACCAGCACGAACATCAGCATGAAGGGCACGGTCCAGATGCCGGTGGCGTCGAGCAGGATGCCGAAGGCGATGGGAAGAACGAACCCACCGAGTCCGCCGATCATGCCGACGAGCCCGCCAACGCCACCGACATGATGCGGGTAGTAGACCGGGATGTGCTTGTAGACGGCGGCCTTGCCCAGGCTCATGACGAAGCCGAGGATCACCGTCAGGGCGACGAACAGGGTGACATTTGTGCCGAAAGCGAAGGTGATCGGGCCGTTTATGCCCTCAACCGTGTAGCTCGTTTGCGGGTAGCTCATGATGAACAGCGCCACAAGCGAGACGATGAAGGTCAGGTACATGATGGCGCGGGCGCCCCATTTGTCCGACATCCAGCCGCCAAGAGCGCGGAAGACGGACGCCGGCAGGGAATAGAGGCCGGCAAACACCCCGGCTGTCGTCAGCGGCAGTCCGTAGGCGCCGACATAGTAGCGCGGCAGGAAGGAGGCGAGCGCCACGAAGGCACCGAACACGAAGAAATAGTAGGTGGCGAAACGCCAGACCTGCATGTGGCGGAGCGGTTCGAGCTGCTCCATGACCGAAACGCGCTTGGCGCCGCTGCGCTTGCGTTCGGCCTGGCCTGGGTCGTCCTTTGTGAAGACGAAAAACAGTACGGCGGTGATGGCGAGCACGATGGCGTAGACCTGTGCGGTCCCCTGCCAGCCGAGTGCGACCACGAGGAAGGGCGCGCCGAAATTGGTGACCGCCGCACCGACATTGCCGGCGCCGAAGATGCCGAGCGCCGTGCCCTGGTGCTTTTTCTCGAACCATTGCGATACATAGGCGATGCCGATGATGAAGGAACCGCCGGCGAGCCCGAGCCCGAGCGCCGCGATCAGGAACACCTCATAGGTGGTCGCCCATGTCAGGAGCCAGACGCAGACCGCTGTTACGAGCATCTGAAGCGGAAACAGGATGCGGCCACCGAACTGCTCGGTCCAGACCCCGAGAAAGATGCGGCTGACCGATCCGGTCAGAACCGGGGTCGCGACAAGTAGGCCGAACTGGGTGTCCGACAGGCCCAGCTGCATCTTGATCTTGACGCCGATGATGGAGAAAATCGTCCATACGGCAAAGCACACCGTGAACGCGAACGTACTCCAGCCGAGTGCGTTGTATTGCTGACTGCGCGTCACGCCAGTCACATTGTGCATTGGGCCTCTCCCCATCGGTCCGGCCATCCATCGACGGATGACATATTGAAACTGACACGAGGAAGTGGTCAGGGTGGACTGATTTGCTTGACCTAGATCAAGCAGAATGGTCTGGGCCGCAAAAACAAGAGCACATTTGGCAGAGTTGGATCGGGTCGGATAAGGAGTTTGTACCGTGCTTTACAGAACAAGCTCGCGGCGACTAAAAAAGGCAATTGATCACTTGACAATTATCAAGGCCGAAGACCGACATGCGTGACGTCGATGCCGCCGAAATCCGCAAGCTGCCGCTTTTCCATACCATGGACGACGACTCGTTCGAGACGTTGATGACCGGGGCCTATTTCCAGACCTTCCCACCGGCGGTGCAATTGATTGCCGAGGGCGACGTCGCCGATTTCCTGTTCGTCGTCGTCGAGGGTTGCGTCGAGCTGTTTGCCAATTCCAACGGCCGCGAAGCGACAATGACCGTCGTCACCCCGCTCGGCACCTTCATCCTTGCCGCAGTAATCAAGGACATGGTCAACCTGATGTCCGGACGCACCTGCGACAAGTCCCGCATCCTGATGATCCCGGCCGAGAACGTTCGCGCCGTTTTCCGCGACGACGCGGAATTCGCCCGCGCCATTGTCGTCGAACTGGCCGGCTGCTACCGCGGCGTGGTCAAGGACCACAAGGACCAAAAGCTCAGGACCGGCGTCGAGCGCCTGGCCAACCGGCTGATCAAGTATCACAAGCTGCAGGGCAGCTCCGGCAGCCTCACCCTGCCCCATGACAAGCGCACCCTGGCATCGCTGCTCGGCATGACGCCGGAAAACCTGTCGCGCGCCTTTGCCACGCTCAAGCCCTATGGCGTCGAGGTCGATGGTGCCGTTGTGCGCCTCAACGATCTCATGAGCCTTGAAACCCTCGCCAAGCCGAACACGCTGATCGACGAGCCCGGCGCGTGAAGTCATCTCCATTTTCGGCTGATACGAGGCCTGGGAACAGGGCCACTTCTGCCCTTTCGCTATCTGTCCTGCCTGTCAAATTCAAACGCCGCTAGTCTGCTTTCGGCTCCGGAACAGCCAGTCAGCAACGTGCCCGAGGCCAGACGCAACGATTGAACTCCGTCAGGCTGAATGCTGCCGTTCGCCGCTGCCTGTTCAAACGCTCATGTGCAACGACGGATATGCTGCGCTACCTTCATCCAAGTTGCATCGGATCGGGACGCTGATCTGTTTGGCAGGTACACGCACGTGCACTCATTTCACAATGCGTGGGTATTATCTGTTTCTTTTCAATGTGTTCGCTTGAATATATGGCGGAGAGGGTGGGACTCTCCCGAAGTTCAGGAAAACCAGCGACATGAGACCATTTGGCTCAAAAACCAATGTGTATCATGCACTTCGCGTTTTCAAGAGCTTCAACCTCCGTTGCATTTCTGACGGTCACATCGAGTTGCTGCCAGCCACCTTCACTTCAGTTTGACGGCAGCTCACATGCAACCAACGGCGGCCCAGCGGCCCGGAACCGAATGAAAGATCGTCATGAGCGGACGGGCAGCAACGCGCCCTTTCCGGCCATCTGGCGCCGGAATCGCGTACACCAAAAGCAGCCATCGCCTGACGGACTTTTCGGAGCGTGATTGCATACGGATTTCGACCATGAATGGCAGGGTGGAAGCAATCGAGAGCCGGCGGAGTCGACAAGCCACCTATACGGGTGGCCGTCGCCGCGCGGACAACCAGTGGCGTTCCGTGGATGCATCGCTGCCTAGGCAGCGATGCGTCGCTTGATCTTTTGTGGCCTAAACCCTAGCTCAGGTTATCCTCAACTGGAGCGCTTGAACCGGTTGGTGCGCAGTAGCCAGACAGAGCGCTGTCCTTTGCAGGATCGGCCCAATTGGGATTGGCTACGTCGAAGACTATCGGCTTGAGGTAGTCCATGGGGTCCACCAGCCATTTGATTTCGGGCCGGTCTTTAGGAGCCATACCCATCAGATCGAGTTGCTCGACGTAGCCCGCGTAGACCGACGCCGACGAGCCTTCGCGTGCCTGCGATCCGGTCGTGATATGATTTGGGATGTAGATTTTGGGGCGCAGGGCATCTTGGTACATGATCAGGTCGCGCAAGCCGTTGTTGGTGAAGTTGCCCGAAGCGGCGGTGCCGAGTTGCACATCCACAGGACGCAGGTCAGTCAACAGATTGAGGATACGCTGTCCGTCTTCCGGAGTGCCGTCCCAACCGGCCCCTTTCCCTTCCTTCAAGGCGCCAGCGGTGTTGTGCCAGACGAAGGAGAAGTGCGTGCCGTCGCGTAGCAGGAAGCTGTAGAACAGCGAATCCGTGCCACCCGGAGCTCCGGGGGTGGTTTGGGTGTTGAATTGACCGTCGACCGGTTTCACCTGATCCTAGGGAGTTTGCCGCGGATTGGGATCAAGCCGGGCCGGACTCCATTCGTCATCGCCGATCTGGTAAACCTCAATCCCGAGGCGATCCTGATCGGACACGGTCATGGCGACCACGCCGACAACGCCGCCTATATCGCTGCAAAGACCGGGGCAACGATCTATGCCACTGAAGAGACATGCGGCACGATGCAGCTCGACTTCGAGCGCATGGTGAAGGATCCGCTGATCCAAAATTTCCCCGATCGTGCCTTTGCCGAGAAAGCGAGAGTCAATTGCGTGTCGGTGACCTCAAGGGGATCGACGCCCGGCACCCAGGTTTTGAACTTGCCGGTCCTTGAACCGCAGGCCTGCGTGACGGCATTTCGTCATCTGCACTCGGTGTCGGTCGATCCTGATCCGTCTTTCCCGCCGACCCCCGTTCGCATCATCGTCGATCCGCGTGACGCAGAGCTCTTCCCCGCCGGTACCGACCTATGAACGCGCGGTTCGGATGGTGCTGGATCACCCAGAACGATTATCCGTTCCGCTGGGCAGCGGTGACCTCAATCCCCGAGAAGATCGGATGTGCACCTTGGATGCTTTCGAAACGGGCCAAGAAGGCCGAAGTCGACGGCGGCCAACGTGCCGGGGTTCCGACCGAGGTGTCCGAGAAGCTGAAGGTCCCAGAACAGAGAACCGGGAACTCAGACGAGCCAATGAGACCCTCACGAAGGCCTCAGCTTTCAGCCCATAGTTCTTGGACGCATCCTTCCACTGCAGACCGTGCTTGATCACCTAGACGATCCCGCCGATTACCCGACGAACATCAACACGCGGGACCCGATGCGCCAACGGGAAAAATGGTTTATTCGCGCAATTTGCCCTGCGCTCACAAAAACAATTCACCCATCACAGCCTCCTTCTCGGAAACCGTGATTCACACATCGGTTCATATTAATAGGTCCTGCGCCCAGCCCTTTGAGGGCGTGCACTCTTGCACGTCAGACTCATCGGCACTAAGCTTTTTTAGTAAATCTTGCACGCCTATCCCCTTACGTCGTGTCGGTTTATGAACGAAAATGCATGCACACGAGCAAATGGGCATCCATGGTTACGCTGAAACAAATTGCCGATGCAGTAGGCGTCTCCACCGCCACCGTTTCGCGCGTCCTCAACTACGACCCGATCCTCACGATCAACACGGTGAAACGGCAAGCGATTCTTGAAACGGCCGAAGCGCTCAACTACACACCTCCGCGCGTGCGCAACCGGGCGCAAAAGCATGGCCTTCACAAGGTGGCGCTGGTGCATTTCCTGCGGCCAGAGCAGGAACTAAACGATCCATACTATGTGGGCCTACGCCTTGGCATCGAGAGCCGCTGCCAAACGCTGGAGAGCGAAATCGTCAAGGCATACCACGCCGAGCGAATGCTGGATTCAAGGCTGCTGAAGAGTGCCGCGGGTGTTATTGCCATTGGCTATCACAATGAGGATGAGATTGCCTGGCTTCATCAGCACAGCCGTCATCTTGTATTTGCAGATTTCATGCCACCGTCTGCAGATATAGATTCGGTCAAGGCAGATCTTCGTCTTGCCATGCTTAGTCTATTGAAAATACTATCGGAAATGGGATACAAGAGGATCGGTTTTGCTGGCTGGCTGCTGGAGTCCGATGGAGATCCACTAGCCGAGGAGCGCTGCCGCACCTATGTCGACTGGATGAAGGCGACTGCAGGTTTCGATCCCGATTTGTGCATCACCGCGGGCCGGCTCGAGCGCAATTCAGAGCAAACCGGCTACGAAGCCGGCATACACCTCCTGAGGCAACCTTCACCTCCTGACGCAATCGTAACCTGCAATGACAACATCGCACTCGGTGTCTACCGCGCCGTCGGAGAACTCGGCCTGCGCATCCCCGAGGATGTCGCAGTCGCCGGATTTAATGATATTCCTGCTGCCCAGTTCATCCACCCGCCACTCTCAACCGTGCGCCTTCCAGCTGAGGAGATTGGTGAAACCGCCGTGGACATGCTCCTCGAACGCGTTTCCGGTCGCGTCCTGGCCAAACGCGTCTTCATTGCCAGCCAGACGATATGGCGCAGCAGCACACGCGCATCATAAGCGAGAAAGCGCATCTAAATTTTTAGTAAATCTTGCATCAATGTTAAGAGATCATTAAGGTTCTGTCGTCGGGGTGGAAAAACCGCCCCGGAACATGGGAGGAATCTATGAAACGGTTTGCTACCGCGTGGCGTTGCATGCTCGGTCTGAGCATCGTTGGCGCCGGCATTGCAGGTGTCACGGCCGCTGCCGCTGCGACAACCCTGACGGTCTGGTGCTGGGATCCCAATTTTAACGGCGGTTCGATGAAAGAGGCCGCCGCTATCTACACGCAGTCCCATCCCGAGGTGACGATCAACGTCGTCGACACTTTCACGTCCGGTGACCTTACAACCAAGCTTCAGGCCCAATTGCTTTCGGGAAGCGCCGACGGCCTGCCCGACATCACGTTGGTTCTGGACTGGAGCGCTCGGAAAATGCTCCAGGCATTCCCCGGCGCCTTCGCACCGCTTTCCGATGACATCGATATGTCGAAGTTTGCGCAGTATAAGGTGAAGCCGGCCACACTTGACGGCAAATCCTATTCGCTTCCGTTCGACTCCGGCGTTTCGGGCCTGTTCTACCGTTCAGACTATCTGGCCGAGGCAGGCTACCGTGCCGACGATCTCAAAAACATCACCTGGGAGCGGATGATCGAGATCGGCAAGGATGTTTTGGACAAGACCGGCCACCAGTTTCTCGATCTCGACTTCAACAATGACGGTCTCATCCGCATCATGATGCAATCGGCCGGCGCGTGGTATTTCAACCCCGACGGCTCCCTCAATATTCTGGGCAACGAGCCACTCAAGGCGGCGCTTCAGGTCTACCAGGACATGTGGCAGGCCGGCATCGTCAAGCCGGTCAACGGCTGGCCCAACTACACCGGCGCCTTCACCTCCGGCGAGGTGGCATCGGTCGTGGTCGGCGTATGGATGACAGGAACACTCAAAGCCAACCCGGATCAAGCCGGCAAGTGGGCCGTTGCCTCAACGCCGAGGCTCGCCGCAATCCCGAGTTCGATCAACGCATCTAACCAGGGCGGCTCGAGCTGGTTCGTTCTCGACTCATCCCCGAACAAGGCAGAAGCCATCGATTTCCTGAAGGAAACCTGGGCCAAGGACGTCGATTTCTATCAAAAGATCCTCATTGATCGCGGGGCAGTGGGTACCCTGCTCGCCGCCAGCAACGGTCCTGCCTATTCAGCCAAGGACGAGTTTTTCGGTGGCCAGCAAGTCTGGCAGGATTTCTCCGAGTGGATGAGTGATATCCCCCCGGTCGACTACGGCCTTTATAGCGCCGAGGTGGCTTCCGCCGTGCAGGCACAACTGCCGATCATCGCCAAAGGAGGCTCGATCGACGATGCCATGCAGGCCATCAATGATCAGGTCCAGGGCCAGATCCAATAACTCAGACAAGGTTAGGGGAAGCGGGCGTCTCGCCCGCTTCTTTCAGGGTGCGACAGGCTTCTTGGGAGTCGCTCTGTTCGCACGCTTCGAGTGTGTCCTGCAATTCGATGGCCGTAGTCGGGGAGACTTCCATTGTCTGATTCAAGACTGGACCGCAGTGAGAAGATCAATGGCTGGCTCTTCGTATTGCCTTCACTGGCCCTGCTAGGCTTGTTTCTGATCTATCCGATAGTGTGGTCGCTGTGGATGAGCTTTCAGGTCGGCCAGGGCCTGAATTTCAAATTTGGCGGTTTGGCAAACATCGTGCGGCTCACGCATGATCCGGTTTTCATGCGGGCGCTCGTCAACACCTGCATTTTCTTTGTTGTCCAGGTGCCGATCATGATCGTTTTGGCGCTGCTGCTGTCGGTGGCGCTCAACGATTCCAAACTCATGGCAAAGGGCTGGTTTCGCCTGGCAATCTTTTTGCCCGGCGTGACCTCGCTGGTCGCCTATTCGGTGCTGTTCAAGTCGATGTTCGCCACCGATGGCGTGATCAACCAGGCATTGATAACCATTCATCTGATCGGCGAACCGATTCCGTGGTTGACCGACCCGTTCTGGGCCAAGGTCGTCATCATCCTCGCCATCACCTGGCGGTGGACCGGTCACAATGTGATCTTCTACCTCGCCGCCTTGCAGAACATAGACAACTCGGTCTTTGAAGCTGCTCGCGTCGATGGTGTGCCGCCTTGGGCCCGCTTCTGGCACCTGACGGTTCCACTGCTCAAGCCGGTGATCCTTTTCACCAGCATCATCTCGACCATCGGCACGCTGCAACTGTTCGATGAAGTTGCCAACATCACCGAAGGCGGCCCCTCGGACGCGACGCTCACGCTCTCACTCTATATCTACAATCTGACGTTCAAATTCATGCCTAACTTCGGCTATTCCGCCACGGTGTCCTACGTGATCGTGTTCATTGTGACGATCCTGTCGATCCTCCAGTTCTACGCAGCGCGGGAGCGGCGGTAGTCATGATCGCGCATCGTATCTCCCGCGGATTTCTCTACATCGGCCTTTTGATCGCCGTTTTCGTCTCGGTGTTTCCATTTTACTGGCTGATCGTCGGCTCGACCAACAAATCGAGCGACATCATTCGTGGCAAGGCCGATCCGGGCAGCCATTTCCTCGCCAATGCTGCCACCTTCTTCAGCACGGTTGATGTGGCTCAGGTTCTCTGGAACTCGATCCTGATCGCAGGAGTCGGGACGCTAGCGACCCTGGTGGTGTCCTCACTCGCCGGCTACGGCTATGAAATCTTTCGTTCGGGCGCGCGCGAGCGCATTTTCCAGCTTCTCCTGCTGCTGCTTACAATTCCGTTTGCCGCGCTCATGGTGCCCTTGTTCGCCATGATTGCCAGTTGGCGCCTGATCAATACGCATTTCGCGGTGATCGTGCCCACGGTGGCATCGATCTACATCATCTTTTACTTCCGGCAGGCGACCAAGGCCTTCCCTAGGGAGCTTCGCGACGCGGCGCGGGTCGATGGGCTCAAGGAATGGCAGATCTTCGCCTTCGTCTACATGCCGGTCATGCGCTCCACCTACGCGGCGGCGACCATCATCGTGTTTATGCTGAACTGGAACAATTTTCTGTGGCCGCTCATTGTCCTGCAGACCGATGACATGAAGACCATCACTCTGGTGGTCGCGTCGCTGACTTCGGCCTATGTCCCAGACTACGGCACGACCCTTTTTGCCGCCGGCCTGGCGACCCTGCCAACCCTCATTATCTTCTTTGTTTTGCAGCGACATTTCGTCCGGGGAATGCTCGGCTCCGTCAAGTAGAAAGACCTGAGAAACCATGCGTTCTACCATCGATTTCGGATCTGACTGGCTGTTTGAGGGCCGCGAACCAGTCACCCTGCCGCACTCGGCAGTCGAACTGCCCTTCGCCTATTTCGACGAAACCACCTATCAGCGCCCGTTCACCTACGAGAAGCGTTTCATCGCCGATCCAGCCTGGGCAGAACGCGAAGTCGCGCTTCACTTCGAGGGCGCCATGTCCGATGCCAGGGTCAGCCTGAACGGCGAGGAAATCGCAGCGCATAGAGACGGCTATACCCCTTTTGAAGCGCGGCTCACCAGCAGGCTCGTCGATGGCGAAAATCTGGTTGTCGTCAGGATTGACGGCAGCGAAAACCCCGAGATTCCGCCCTTCGGCGGGCTACTCGATTTTCTCACCTATGCCGGCATCTATCGCGATGTCTGGCTGAGGATTTCTGCGCCGGTCCATCTTGCCAATGTCAAGATCGAGACCCCTGACGCTTTAGCGGACAAAAAGACCGTGCGTATCTGTGCCGAGATCGCCAATCCGCAGAACCTCGCCCTCACCGGAACGCTGATCGTGCGCATCAAGGACGGCGACACGCTCGTCCAGACCGCAAATGTCGACGTCTCGGCCTGCGAAGCTGAAATCGAGATGCACGGACTCGCCGGGCTGAAGTTATGGGACGTTGACGCCCCCAAGCTTTACCAAGCTGAAATCACGATCGAGACGCCGTATGGCACCGATTGTACCGAGCACAATTTCGGTTTTCGAACCGCGGAGTTCACACCCGAAGGGTTCCGGCTCAACGGCAGACCACTCAAGATTCGTGGCCTAAATCGCCATCAGTCCTTTCCCTATTTCGGATACGCCCTCGGCCGCGCAGCCCAGGAACGCGATGCCGAAATCCTCAAGCACGAGCTCAAGCTCAACATGGTGCGGACCTCGCACTACCCGCAGTCGAAGTGGTTCCTCGATCGTTGCGATCAGGTCGGCCTACTGGTTCTCGAGGAAATTCCCGGCTGGCATCACATCGGGGATGCGGCCTGGAAGGCAGAGGCGATCGAGGATGTCAGGCGCATGGTGCGCCGAGACTGGAACCACCCGTCCATTGTCCTTTGGGGCGTGCGTGTCAACGAGTCCCCGGACGATCACGAATTCTATACCGAAACCAATCGCGTGGCCCACGAACTGGACACCACACGCCAGACCGGCGGCATCCGCTCGCATACCGACAGCGAAATGCTGGAGGATGTCTACACGATGAACGACTTCATCCTGGGCATGGAAGAAATGGGCGGCAACCGGCCGCGTACCGCGTTGCGGCCGATTTCGGAGACGACCGGGCTCGGCCATCCGGTGCCCTATCTTGTGACCGAGTTCAACGGGCACATGCTTCCCTCCAAATCCTACGATCAGGAGCAACGCCTGACTGAGCAGGTCATTCGGCACCTGACGGTGCTCAATGCCGCCTATGGCGACCCAGGCATTTCCGGTGCGATCGGCTGGTGCGCATTCGACTACCAGACGCATTGCGATTTTGGTTCGGGCGATCGCATCTGCCATCACGGTGTCATGGACATGTATCGGGAGCCCAAATTCGCGGCCTATGCCTATAAAAGCCAGTGCGATCGGGATGACGAGGTCGTTCTGAAGCCTGTGACCCTTTGGAGTCGTGGCGAACGCAATGGCGGCGGCATTGTGCCGCTCATCGTTTTGACCAATTGCGACGAGGTGGAACTGCGCTATGGGGGCAGGCCGCTGATACGCCTCGGTCCTGACAGTCAGACCTATCCCCATCTGCCTCACCCGCCGGTTGTCTTCGAACGGGACCATTTCGTCGCAAACGAGCTGGGCATCTTGGGAATGAGGTGGGAGGACGCCATTTTCGTTGGCTATATCGCCGGCAAACAGGTCGCCGAGGCCAGGTTCGCTCGCAATCCCGTCGCAACGACCCTCGAGGTGGTGCCCGATAGAGACGTTGTTTCAGCGGCGCGGCGGGACTGCGTCCGCGTCGTAGTGCGAGCGCTCGATCAGGTCGGCAATAAGCTGCCTTATATGTTTGAATCTGTTATGATTTCGGTCACCGGTGAGGCCGAATGCCTTGGTCCGACCCACGTGCCTTTGCGCGGCGGCGCGACGGGATTCTGGCTCCGTGCAACGGGCACACCAGGGCCAATAAACGTGGCAGTGACGTGTGCTGTCTTTGGAACGACAACGGTTGACCTCAGGGCGGCGTAACGGGGGGCGTGATTATGAGTGGGTTAAAACTGCGCGGCATCCGCAAGTCATTTGGCGCCTTTGAGGTCATTAAAGGGATCGACCTCGATATCGAGCCTAACGAGTTCGTGGTTTTCGTAGGACCGTCGGGATGCGGAAAATCGACTTTGCTGCGCCTGATCGCCGGACTGGAATCCATTACCTCGGGTGAGCTAAAGATCGGCGACGCACGCATGAACGACATCGATCCCTCCAAACGGGGAATCGCCATGGTTTTTCAGTCATACGCGCTCTATCCGCATTTGTCCGTCAGGCAGAACATGGGTTTCGCCCAGCGCTTCGCCGGCGTGCCCAGGGACGAGATCGAGCGGCAGGTGCTTGAGGCGGCCCGCGTTCTCGAACTTGAACCTGTTCTCGATAGACGGCCGGGGCAACTCTCCGGCGGACAGCGCCAGCGCGTGGCCATTGGTCGGGCGATCGTCCGCCATCCTAAGGTGTTCCTGTTTGACGAGCCCTTAAGCAATCTCGACGCCGAGTTGCGCGTGCATATGCGCCTCGAGATTGCGCGCCTTCACAAGGAGCTTCGGACCACGATCATCTACGTAACCCATGATCAGGTTGAGGCGATGACTCTGGCGGACAAGATCGTGGTGATGCGCGATGGCGAAGTCGCCCAGATCGGAAGGCCCCTTGATCTCTATGACAATCCTGACAGTCTGTTTGTCGCGGGATTCATCGGGTCGCCCAGAATGAATTTCCTGCTGGGAGTGGTCGACAGGAGTCGGATGGCTATCCGCCTGCTTGAACACGGAAATGAAGAGGTGCCGCTCGCCGGATTCACGGCTCGGCCAGATGACGGCACGAAGGTAACGATCGGCCTGCGCCCGGGTCAATTTGCCGTTGGCGGACCGGTTCAACTCGATCTCATCGTAGAGATGGTTGAGCACCTTGGCTCCGAGACCCTCGCCTATGCTCGATATGGCAAGGGCGAGGTCATGACCATTTCGGTTCCGGAAGGTCGAGATGTTAAGGCCGGCGAGGCATACGCGGCGTGTTTTGACCCCTCTTCGGCATTGCTGTTCGATTCAGCGGGAATGCGACTTCGCTGAACATGCACCTGGGAGTGCCGTTGTTCCACAAAGACCCCAATCCTCTCCGGCGCAACCTGCTATCTCTCGACAGTCGCGCCCCATTGCGCAATCGCCGCCGCGAGCTCCGGGTGGTCCTTCTCCGAGCCATCGAAGGCCCCTCGCGTTATCATCAGATCGATCCCCTGGCGGAATGCGATTGCCCCGGCCGTTGCACCCATCGGGTGCGCGTAGATCGCCCCACCGGCCCCTACCACGAAGTCTCGCCCTAGATCGGCGAATGCTTGTGGCAAATGCCCCGGTTTGAATGCGCCGCCCACAATCGGCATCGCGCCAGGCATGTCATGCAGCGGCGCCTGCAATCCCAGATTCATGCGTAGATACTTCTCGCGCAACAGCGGAAACTTGCCGAAAGGTGTCGGTATGGTCAGCATGTCCACGCCTGCAACACGCGGCAGTTTTCCATAAAGCAGCGGCGACGTGACCCCGTGCCATGGGCTCCCATACAGCGCCCCGCCAAAATCCAGGTGCGCAAGTATCGGCACATTCACTTTCGAATTGCGCGCCAGCGATGAGAGCAGGCCCAGTCCGGCGGTGAGGAAGTTGATCATGATCCCGGTCGCGCCCGCCTCGACCGCTTTTTCCGCCTTGCGCAGTGCACGTTCGGGCTCGTCCGTGACATTGACCATGTAGAGTTTTTTCTCGCCGGTCTCGGCTTCGGCCTGACGCAACTTCCTGGTAAACAGCTCCACCCGACGCAGGACCGGCGAGAAATCGGTGTCTGCCTGGACTTCGTCGTCCTTGACGATGTCGGCTCCACCGAGCGCTGCGGCGTAAAGTCGTTCGGCGCCCTGCTCGGGAGAAATCCCGATCGAAGGCTTGATCATCGTGTTGAGCAGCGGACGGTCGGGTACGCCGAGTATCTCCCGGATTCCGGAAATGCCGAACTGCGGCCCAGGCAGCGCCTCCGCGAGCGGCTTGGGAAACACCAGATCAAGCAATTTGATGTCGCCAATCATCGAGATGTTTCCGAACGCTGTGGTCAGCAGCATCGGGATCTGGCCGGAGAAATTGGTCCACGGAAAGGCGAGTTGGAACACATATGTCCGCTCGTCGGCGCCGCGCTCAGGGCCGTTTTCCGTGTCGGGGACCTCGAAAAGGTTCACCACCTTGGCCCTGTGACCGCGCAGCATTTCGGGGGTCACGCCCGGAACCTCGATCCAGGTACCGACACTTTGCTCATTGGCGAGGCCGGTGAGCATTTTCAGGATGTCGGAGGACCCGCTGCGCAACAGATAGGTTGCCACCAGATACTCGGACAGTGCCGGATCCTCCGGGAGCACGAAATGCTCGAACACACTCATCTAACGTCTCCTGTCGCAGCCTGACGATTGTCCTTTGGCGCATGTGCTCAGCGAGGCGTCGCATCCGGCAGCCCGCCATCCACCGGAATCGTTGCCCCGGTCGTCGGGGTTTGCCGCGTCACGAAGAAATTGACGGCATTGGCGACGTGGCGCTCGGTTACGCGCGCTTTCAACAGGTTGCGCGTGCGATAGTATTCCTCAAGCTCGGAAGCGGAAAGCCCGCGCGCTTTCATCCGGTCGGGCCCGACGGTGGCCCATAGTCCCGACTGCACGCCGGATCCGCTGAAAACCGCATCGGGCGAGACCATGTTCACGCGGATATCGTATTCCGCCAGTTCGAGGCTGGCAATGCGCGCCAGCTGATGCGCTGCCGCCTTGGTGGCACTGTAGGCGCCGAAACGGGCGCTCGGACTGAACACGTTCTTGGTCGAGACCAGCACCATGTCACCGCCAGTCCCCTGCCGCACCAACCACCGCGAGCCTTCTGTGAGCGTGTGCAATGTGCCGTCGATATTGACCCGGGACAGTCGCTGAAAATCCTCGACGGCAAGCGCATCAAGTCCGGCGACATGCGCCAAGCCGGCGTTGGCGATGACGATGTCGATGCCACCCCATTTCAGTGTCACAGTCGCCAATGCATCGATCACTGAGTCCGGGATGGTCACATCGAGCGGCACCGCCGCGATCTTGTCGCCAAATTCGCCGGCAAATTCGGTTTCAGTGTTGCTGAGGGCATCGCCAGCCAGATCGGTCGCCGCCACCGAAGCGCCCAATTCGAGCAGTCCCCGGCAGATCCCGCGCCCGATGGCTCCGGCAGCGCCGGTCACCACCGCGACCCGGCCAGCAAGCGGACTGGTTCTGTCGACGTCCGGATAAACGACCTTCAGCGTCGTCAGATCGCCCAGAGCGATCCACGCAGGTGACGCATGGGCTTTCACGTGGCCCTCGACAGCCGTCTTGACGCTTGCCCGCGCATCCTCATCGTTCAATCCGGCTAGCCCGGTCTCGAATACCGGCATGTCTTCACGCACAGGCGGGGTGTCGTCCGGCCGTGCCAATGTGATGATCGGTGGCTGCAGCGCGCGATCTTCATTTCCCGTCGGGCGGGCCAGCGCCCCGCGAAACAGCAAGATCGTGCGTGCTAGCGCCTGATCCGGAGCGGGTGCATTTGTCGACGTACTCATTTCGGGAAGACCTTCCTGATCGCATGGAGTTCGATCGAGGCATAGACACCTGCGACGACATAGGGATCGGCGTCGACCCATTTCTGGGCCGCTGTCAGGTCGTCTGCCTCAAAGACGATCAACACGCCGATTGAGGTGCCAGTTTCATCCTTCAACGGCCCGGAAAACTCGATCCTACCATCCGCATCGGCTGACTGGATGTACGCAACATGCGCGTTCCGGTTTTCATCGCGGCGCGTGACGCCGTCGGTTCCGTCTTTTGCATAGACTGCAAATAGCGGCATGATGGATTTCCTTTTCATTTGTCCAGCAGCCACTGCCGATCTTCAATTTCGATCCCGCAGCCGGATGGGCGCCATGGCACGACCGGCCGCGGAATCGATATGGTGCAAGGCGGGTGACCGCGTTGGCGGCCGATTCCTGTCAGGCCGTCGCCAGTTCGCCCTGCTTGATCTCGTTGAAGAATTCCAAGGCCTCTTTCGGTTTGAACCCTTCATGCACGACCTTGCCGATCGCCTGGGTCATCGCCTTGGGCGTGTTCGACTGGAAGATATTGCGCCCCATGTCGACACCGGCCGCGCCGCCCTGGATGGCGTTGTAGGCCATCGTCAGGGCGTCGAGTTCCTCGAGCTTCTTGCCACCCGCCATGATGATCGGCACCGGGCAGGATGAGGTCACGGTCTCGAAATCCTCGTCGACATAGTAGGTCTTGACGAACTGCGCACCGAGTTCGGCGCACATCCGGCAAGCCAGCCGAAAGTACTGTGCATCGCGCGCCATGTCGCGACCGACGGCAGTCACCGCCATGGTCGGAACACCGTAACGCAGCCCCATATCGACCAGCCGGGTCATGTTGTGTATCGAGCGCGTCTCGTATTCGCCGCCGATGAATACCTGCAGCGCCATCGCCGCAACATTCATCCGGATTGCATCCTCGATATCGACGGCAATTTCCTCGTTCGACAGTTCCTTGAGGATGCTCGGCCCGCCGCTGGCACGTATGGTGATGCCGCGTTGATAACCGGGTGGAATAACCGAGCGAAGAATGCCACGGGTCAGCATCAGGGCATCGGTGTATTCAAGCAGGGGCACGATGCTCAGATCGATGCGTTCGAGACCCGTTGTCGGCCCCTGGAAATAGCCATGATCGATGGCCAGCATGAGCGTCCTGCCGTCTTCGGGACGGAAGATCCGCGACATGCGATGCTTCATGCCCCAGTCTAGGTGCTGGGCACCTTTGACGAAGAACCCTTCGCTCTCTTGCGGCACGTGCGTGTAGAAGTTCTTGCCGCGTTTCGAATCGGCTTCAGGCATGTTGTTATCCCTCCTCGTCGCCATGATCGACGCCCGCCTCGCGCGGATCGTCGCGAGTTCAGTTGCCAGATTTGTTGAAGATGCTCGCCAGATCCTCGGCTTTGCCGTAGCTGGTGAGGTAGCGGTGCCGTTCGGCCCGCCAGATTTCCTCAGGGATCGGCGCGATCCCGTCCATTGGTTCGGCGTGCGCCAGAATCTTCGCCGCCTTTTCGACGAACTGGCAGCACACGATCGCTTCGGCCAGATTGCGTCCACCACAGATGACCCCGTGGTTCGCGATCATGACGGCCATCGCATCCGGTCCGATGGCAGAGCGTACGGCCGCCGCGAGTTCGGGGTGCCGACCGGCCTGGACGTATTCCGAGCAATTGACCTGTCCGCCAACGACTTCGGCCAAATCGTCGGTGATCACCGGAATCGGCCGTCTCAGACATGCGAAGAGCGATGCATAGGTCTGGTGTGTATGGATCAGCGCGCCGATATCCGGCCGCTCCAGCATGAGCTGTCGGTGCATTTCGAGCTCGGAGGTGGGCACGCGCGCGCCCCGCACCCTGTTGCCCTTCAAGTCGACCACCACGAGGTCGTCTTGTGTCATCTCGTCGAGTTCGAGTCGTGTCGGCGTCAGCAACAGTCCATCGGAAACGCGAACCGACACGTTTCCCCATGTGCTCACGAACCACCCCAGTCGGTCGCGCATATAGAAACATGTATCGAGCAGTTCCTGCCTGAGTTCGGGCATATCGGGAAAAGGCTGGACAGGCTCGGCCATTTCTGGGCGCTCTCGATTTGATGGTCTATGATTGCTTTTTTTAGCCGGTATCTTTATATCTTCCAGCTTAATTGGATTTTAGGACGCGCACGCTCCCGGTCAAACGGTATTGATTGATGGTTTTTGCGTTGCATGATCGTTGCGCCGGGACAATTGCAGCGGCTCTTGTTTCGACGGCGCAATGAGTAGCGCATCTGAAGGCCATGATCGGTCAACGGCTTTCCCGAATCATTGCGGCGCATCCATGAGCCGGAATTGCGTGGCGAAGCGGATCGGGGTTGCCTATGCGCCCCTGGCAGTGCGCCAAATCGAGAAATGGGCAAGGTCGTCGAACAAGGACGGACGCCCCATCTGGCCACCCTTCAGGACCACAGGAAGCCCGTCCAGTCGTTTGCCGTGCAACGCGACCAGCGGCACGCCAGGATCGATATCGGCGATGAAGGACATGCTTTCGATGCCAAGCGCCGAAATTGTCTCGCTCGAGGTATCGCCGCCGGCGATTGCAAAGCATCCGGGTCGTGCGAGCGAGAGTACGGCGGCGGCCAGCCGGGCGATTGCCTTTGCGAGCTCCCGCCCTGTCATCGGCGATGGCGCACTCGAGACGACAAGAAGCACGTTGCGACCTTGGGGCAACGCACTGGCGCACCGAACCGCTACGCCTTTCAGCTCCTGTTCGTTGGCCAGCTCAACTGGATCAACGGTTCTGATGTCGTATTCTCGCGCACTATCGACCTGCGCCGCCGTGACGGGAGAACGACTTCCAGCCAGCGCGAAGACGGGACCGTCGAAGGAAATGACCTGCTTTGGTGCGGCGGCAATTGGAGATTGCGATGAAGACGTAAGCGCCTCGGCGACGCTGCTCGCGCCAACGCACAGGACATTTTTCCGGTTCGCAACCAAATGAAGCGCGCGCCCGATTATCGAAATATCGGATTGTGCCGTGACGTCGAACAGCGTGCGGGTCTCACCATTTGCGATACGCTCGAGAATGTGGTCGGCAAGCTGCTCCGCATCCTGCACATAGCTGCGGAAGTCGATAAGGCCGATGTCGGACCAGCCCTGTTTTTCGAGATGACGCCGCAGATCGGCCTCGCGCATCGGCGTTGCCGGGTGTGCCTTCATGACCGGATGACGATCTATGCGATGGATCGCGCCGTCGGCAGCGGCGGCAAACAGCGAACCGAACACACAATACCGGCCGAGCGAGGGCTGACCTCCCAGCACCGCGACCCAGTCGCTTCCGCGCTCGCGCGCCAGGACATCTACAATCTCGGGAATGTTTCCGGTTTCCGGTGCACTGTCGAACGTCGAACAGACCTTGAAATGCACAAACTCGGCGTCGATTGGCTTGAGCTGAGCCGCGAGCTCAAGCATGGTGCGGCGTCCCTCTTCAGGATCGACACCGCGCAATCCGGTTGCAACGCCTAAGGCGTCCAGCCCGCCAAAGTCGGTGTGGCGCTCCATATCCGGTACTCCGGGATAGAGCAATGTCCTCAAGCCGGCCCGCGACAGTGTGGCCAGGGTGTCGCTCGCGCCAGTGAAATCGTCTGCAACGTAAAGGACTTTGAGCCGTTTCATATTCGTTTGTCGCGTTTTTCTACCGCGCAACAAATCCGGAGGGATGTCTCCAACATCATCCGGTTTCGCCGTGCGGTCTTCAGATTGACGAGAGTAACGGGAATGGCCGGATCGGATCGGACCCTTCCCAGTTGGTGGAGGCCTCACGGATCAGATCGAACAACTGTCCCTTTGGGCCGACGACCTCGGAAAGTTCGATGACAGTGCCTGGATGCAACTCCTTGTCGAAATAGACGAAACGGCCGTTTTTGCCGACCGTACCGCTCATTTTCACGCGGAAGCCCTGCGCTTCCATCAGTTCGAGATCGGCATCGAATTGCTGCGTCCAGTAGGCAACGTGTTGAAGCCCGGTATGACCGGCCTGCATGAAATCGCGATACATCGAAGGCACGTCATTGCGGGTCTGGATCAACTCGACCTGGATGAAACCCGAATTGGCCAGCGCCACCGAATTGTGCGGGGAATAGGAAATACCCTCGTACCTGAAGTCCTCGATGGGAACCTTCGGGTTGTAGAACCACGGGCCAACACCCATCGTGCCGGACCAATAGGCCATCGCCTGCTCGATATCGGGGACAACGTAGCCGAGCTGGCGGATCTCGCCAAGTAACCTGCTCATTTGATCTCACTTGAACAATAGGTTGGGAAGCCATGTGGCGATGGGGGGAAAAAGCGTGACAGCCAGAAGCGAAATCAGCAGCGGAATCAGAAATGGCACCGTGCCTCGGATCACCCGGTGCAACGGAATTTTCCCGATTATGCTGACCATGTAGAGGCTCATGCCAATTGGTGGCGTGAGCAGGCCGATCATCAGATTTAGAACGAAGACGATGCCCAATTGCAGCGGATCGACCCCCGCCGCGAGCATGGCTGGCGTGACGATAGGCGCAATGATCAGGATCGCCGCGATTGACTCGAGGAACATGCCCACGACCAGCAGCAGGACGTTGAGGATCAGCAGCAGAATCAGCGGGTTGGCCGACAGATCCGATACGAACGCGCTTGCTATTGCCGGGACGCGGTCAATCGTCAGGATCCAGGCGAATAGCGACGCCGTGGCGACTATGAACAAAACGCTGGCCGTGGCCTCCACCGTTTCGATGCCGGCACGCACGAATTTTTGCCAATCAAGCTCGCGATAGATCAGAACGCCGATCAGAATGGCATAGATGGCGGTTACGCCGGCGACTTCGGTCGGTCCGAAAAAGCCGCTCATCAGGCCGCCGATCATGATGAAGGGGGCCAGAAGGGCCGGAAGCGAGATGACGAACTTGCGCGCAATCGCGCCGAGGCGCGGCGTCACCGTATCGCGGGGCAGATTGAGGACGCGCGCCGCGATGGCGACGTGAATCATCAAGAGCGCCACGATGAGCAATGCCGGCACCACCCCTGCGATGAGAAGTCTGACGGCGGAGATGTTCGTCGTCGCCGCAAAAATGATGATCGGAATGCTCGGGGGAAAGATCGGCCCGACGGTCGCTGCGGCGATCGTGATGCCGGCGGCGAACTCGGACTTGTAGCCCTGTTCGCGCATCATCCGGATCTGGATGCCACCCAAGGCGCCGATATCGGCGAGAGCCGCGCCGGAAATGCCCGAGAATACCAGGCAGACAAGTATGCTGACCTGCGCAATGCCGCCCCGAATCCGTCCGACGATCAGGCGGACCAGATCGAACAGATGGCGCGTCACGCCGGTCACGCTGAACAGACTGGCGGCAAAGATGAACAGCGGCACCGCCAGAATTGGCGTCGAATCGAGCGAATTGACGACTCTTTGCGCCAGTACGGCAACCGGAAGTCCGAAGACCAGGGCGGTGACTGCCGAGGACAAGCCCAGGCACACGGCGACCGGGAGGCCGGCAATCAGAAATGCGGCAAACAATGCGACGAGTACCAGGGTCATGCTTCCGGCTCCTCGGTCCTGTCCCGCTCAGGGCGCGCGGAGGGAGAAAGAAGCCGGACCAGGGAAATGGCGGCAAAGAACGTGAACCCAAGTATCGCTGGCGTGTAGAACAGCATGTTCGGAATGCCGAGCGCCGGCGTCGCAAACTTGCCTGCCCGTTCGAGAAACGCATAGAGCGCCCAGAGGATGATCGCGCAAAATGCGAGCGCGGCCATGCCGCGGACGACGGCAAGTACCGTCTGGCCGCGGCTCGGCAGCAGGTGAACGAACATATCCATCGAGATATGCCTGTCCCTAACGAGCAGATGGGGAATGGCGAGAAACACCAGTCCCAGGCCGCAGAAGCGGGACAGTTCGTCCGCCCATGGAAGGCCGATATCGAAGACGTTTCGGCACACCACCTGAAGGACGACCAAGAAGGCGAGAAGAAGGAGCAGTCCCAAGGCCGAATAGAGCATGGCCGAGGCGATCCAGGTCAACACAGCATTGACGCGCAAGGCTTTGAGCATGGCGCTCCCCCTTCTCACTGGTGGTCACGGGAGGTCTATGCCATGTCGGCGATCTGCTTGTAGATAGCGCCCCATTTGTCTCCGAAGTTCTTTTTCACGTTGGCGCTGACCGACGCCCTGAAGGCATCGAGATCGAGTCCCTGTTCGGGTCCGATAACGGTCATGCCGGCATCCTTGAGGCCCTTTATGGAGGTTGCCTCGAGATCGAGGGTCGCCTGGGTCGCGCGCTGCCGGACGGTATCGGCCGCCGCAGCGATGCTTTCCTGCAGATCGGAGGACAATCCCTGCCAAGCGTCCTCATTGATCACGACCAGTTCCGCGGCGCGGATATGGGCGGTGAGCATGAGATGTGACTGAACTTCATAGAGCTTGTTGTCGAGGATCACCGTCACCGGGTTTTCCTGCCCGGCCACGACGCCTGTGGCCAAAGCGGTCGGCACTTCGGACCAGTCGACCGGAACCGGCACGGCACCGAGACCTTCCACTGCGGTCAGGTAAATCGGAGATGGGATTGCGCGAATCTTGACGCCGGCGAGGTCCGCGGGGGTCTTGACCGCCTTGTTGCAGGTCAGTTGCCGTGCACCGAAATAGAACGCATACAGAACACGCACGCCGGCGTTTTCGATGAGTCCTTCGCTGAGCGACTTCATTACCGGCGAACTCGCGTCGACGACCCGCATCAAGTGCTCGACGTCGTTATAAACGTAAGGCGTATCCAGAGAGGCGATCGGCCCATAAAGCGACGACAGACCGCCGGCCGTATTGTGCGAGAGAGCGATGGTGCCTGCCGAAACGCCTTCAGCAAGCTCCTTGATCGAACCAAGCTGCGACGAGGGAAAGACCTGGATGGCAACTTTGCCGCCAGTATTCTTGGCCACCTCTTCGGCAAACCAGTTGGCTTGCTGGCCCATGACGCTCGTCGGCGTGTTCATGTGGCCGTAGTTGAAATTCACGTCAGCGGCAAAGGCCATTCGCGGCATGCCGAGAGCGAAAGCTCCCGCAGACACGCCAGAGAGCGCAAGCATGTGCCGGCGCGAAATACGCTTTTCGAACATGAGGTCCTCCCAACCTGGTTGATTGTCTTTGATTGAGTAGACTAATAGGTTCCTCCAAACCCGCCTACGCACATTTATCTTTGAGAAGATATCGTGTAGGGTCAAACTCAAATGCATGCTGGTTTTTGATGTGTTAAAAGTTGTCGCCCCATGCCCAAGATGAAGGGTCCGATTCTTTCGGACATCGCCAAGCGCGCAAGCGTATCGTCAGCGACCGTGGATCGCGTGATCAACCGTCGGCCTGGCGTCAGGGAGTTGACGGCGAAACGGGTTCTGCAGGCCGCGGCCGATCTCGGCTATGTGCCCCAGACCGACATCGTCAATGCGTTGCGGCCTCGCCCCATGCGTCTGGTCTTCCTACTGCCGGCAGGCACGAATTCGTACCTCAAGCTTCTGGGAGAAACCGTAAAGCGCTTCGCCGCCGGACCTGCCGATGCAAACGCCACGATACGATGCTTTTTCATCGACAGCTTTGATCCCAAAATTCTCGCCGAGGCACTCAGGCGCTATGGCGACAAGATCGACGGCGTAGCCTTCATGGCGATCGACCATCCGCTCGTTCGTGAGGCGGTTACCAATCTGCGCGCCAAAGGCAAGCACGTGATCACCCTCATTTCCGATGTATCGAATTCGGGTCGGTCGGCCTATGTCGGCCTCGACAATCGCGCCGTCGGGCGCACGGCCGCCTATGTACTCGGTCGGCTTTCGAAAATCGAATGCGGCAAGGTGGCGTTGATCGCCGCCACCCGCACATATCGCGCGCATGAGGAACGGGAAATGGGTTTTCTCGGACTCATGGAGCAATCGTACCCTCAACTGACCGTGATCGGCTTGCGCGAAGGGCATGACGACCGCAGCGAAAACTACAGATTGACGCTGAAACTCCTCGACGAGTATCCTGATCTGGTCGGAATCTACAATGTCGGGGGCTCGTCCGACGGCATCGCCCGAGCCTTGCGCGAACGCGGGCGCGAGCGTTCCACCCTGTTCATCGGTCACGGCTTGACGTCCGACACGCGCGGCTATTTGCTGGAAGACGTCATGGACGTGGTCATCACCCAGAGTCCCGATGCAATCCTGCGCAATGCCATGCAGATCTTCATCAACCTTCATTTCAACCCGGGAAATCGTACCATCGCTCCCCGTCTGCCAATGGAAGTCATATTCAAGGAAAACCTGCCGTAACGAACCGATATTCCGAGAACCCGGAGTCGCCGGGACACTCGGAGAAAAGGCGATCACCGACGGCGAAATTTTCGCCCGGATACAATTTATTGGCATTCAGACGCAATGTCCGCAGCCAATCCGGCAGAAAGCTGTGACCTTCGCTTCTCTGGTGGAGCATGTCGACAAGAACGGCAGCAGCTCAATGACGACGAACAAGCTGCTGATGACGCGTTCCCAAGAGGAGGACACGTTGATGAGCACGACGCTATGCGCGCGCAAGCCCATGAAGGTTGAACCCAGCAGCGGTTCCGTACATTTCACACGGCGTTTTCTCTGGAGTGTTTTCAGGAAAAGTGGACACCACTTTTCCGGTTCGAAAACGCGACAACTCAAAGACCTAGAGCAAGTTGTCCGATTCAACTTAAACGTGACCTGCTCCAGAGCGGCGAGCGGCCTTATGTATCAAGCGCACCAAGGCTTGAGGGTAGCGATATGACTACTACTCAAGCGCCCGGATTCCGGGCATGGTTGTTCCCCGTCAGCGCCCATGGCACAGATTTGATGTTGTGATTTAAGGAGGATTTGGGTCTCGTCGGAGTGACGAAGGAACGAAGATGAGACCCAAATCCTCAAATCCCAAGAAGCCCGCCGAGCAGGTGGTCAAGGACATCCGCCGGCAGACGCGGCGGCGTTTTTCCGCGGAAGACAAGATCCGGATCGTTCTGGAAGGTCTGCGGGGCGATGACAGCATCGCCGAGCTGTGCCGCAAGGAAGGCATTGCCCAGAGCTTGTACTACTCCTGGTCGAAAGAGTTCATGGAGGCCGGAAAGAAGCGGTTGGCCGGTGACACGGCTCGATCTGCCACCAGTGACGAGGTCAGGGATCTGCGCCGCGAGGCCGGTGCCCTGAAGGAGGTCGTCGCCGATCTGACCCTGGAAAATCGGCTGCTCAAAAAAAGCATGATCGCGCCCTCTCGGTGAATGCAAAGCATTCACCTGCCGGTTGATAGATGGGGACGACGACGAATGAGATATCCCGCATCCGAAAAGCTCGAGATCATCAAAATCGTCGAGCAGGCCCATTTGCCGGCCAAGCAGGTCCTCGATCGGCTGGGTATTCCGCGCCGGACCTTCTACCGCTGGTACGACCGCTATCTCACCGGCGGACCGGAGGCGCTGGAAGATCGATCCTCGGCGCCGAGCCGGGTGTGGAACCGCATTGGCGCCGACATCCAGGACCAGATTGTCGAGATGGCCCTGGAGTACAGCGAGCTCTCGCCCCGGGAACTGGCGGTGCGCTTCACCGACGAAAAGCGTTACTTCGTCTCCGAGGCCACGGTCTACAGGCTTTTGAAGGCCCATGATCTGATCACCAGCCCGGCCTTCGTCGTCATCAAGGCGGCAAACGAGTTCAAGGACAAGACCTCCCTGCCCAACCAGATGTGGCAGACCGATTTTACATACTTCAAGATCATCGGCTGGGGCTGGATGTATCTCAGCACCATCCTCGACGACTTCTCCCGCTACATCGTCGCTTTCAAGCTATGCACAACCATGCGGGCCGAGGACGTCACCGATACGCTGGAACTCGCTCTTGCCGCATCAGGCTGCGACAGCGCCACCGTGCTGCATAAACCTCGGCTGCTCAGCGACAATGGGCCGAGTTACATCGCTGGCGAGCTGGCCGAATGGATCGAGGACAACGGCATGAGCCATGTCCGCGGCGCTCCGCTTCATCCCCAGACCCAGGGTAAGATCGAGCGCTGGCACCAGACGCTCAAGAACCGCATCCTTCTGGAAAACTACTTCCTGCCCGGCGATCTCGAAGCCCAGATCGAGGCGTTCGTCGAGCACTATAACCATCGGCGCTATCACGAGAGCCTCGGCAACGTGACGCCGGCAGACGCCTACTTCGGCAGGGCCGAAACCATCATCAGACAGCGAGAAAGGATCAAGCGAAAGACCATCGAACATCGGCGCTTGCTGCACCGCAGAGCCGCCGCTTAACATCAACAAACAGGCGAGGCCCGTCCTCCGCTATCTCACGACGCCAATAGCGCCAAATGTTCTGACGACGGACATTTTGTGCCGACGTTGGCCAGCGCACGACGCCGGACCAGATCACTTCCGGTCATCTCCTCCGGCTTGAGCAACTGCTCGTTGATGAGTTGCCGCGTCAAATGCTTGAGTGCTTCCTCGGGATCCATGCTCAGCAATTCCTCGAACACCGCCAGGGCCTCCAGTCCACGCACAAGCGCCTGCTTTCGATCCTTGGTCCGAAGTGACAGGCGCAACACTTCTCCGTCCACTCGCCCTTTCCAGGCACGTGGGATTCGCTTGCGCACATAATAGACCGCGCCAACCTTTTCGATAAACGCGCACTTGGCCGCCATGACTATCTCCGACTCGAGCCGAACGAACCGGAGGCCGGCATGTGCACGTGCATGATGCATGTGCACAAACCCGAAGATTCTCCGGGAGCCTAAGTCGTTGAAATCACTGGATCATATGGAACTGGCGGAGAGGGTGGGATTCGAACCCACGGTACGGTAACCCGTACTCCGGTTTTCGAGACCGGCCCGTTCGACCACTCCGGCACCTCTCCGCGGATGGCACGGGGCTGGGACGTGTCTGGCGGCAAACGGGCGCCTCGTTTGAGGCAGGGCCGTTTCCGGGCCAAATACACGACCATCAGCTTTATCGAACCCTTGTGATCCGGTCCTTGCCGGAGATCACACGGCTCACCCGCGCCGGTCGATTGCGCGCGAGCTTATGGCACAGCCCAGCCCCTGCTGCAACAGCGACAATAGGCTGCAAGCACTCATGGGCCTTCGCGCCGACAAGGTTCACGGCGCGCTTCATCACAATGTGACTGGATTCGAGGGCCGATGCCGCCATAATGACGCAATGTCCTGCACCTTTTGCCCGCCCTTTCCGCCTGCCCACAACGTGAGGAGACTGCCATGCCGCTCAACCGCCGCGATGCCCTCCGCCTCGCCGCCGCTGCCGCACTCGGATCGGGGGCCGCAATGAGCGGCGCCGTGCGCGCCGCCGCATCCGGTGGCATGAACCATGCCTTCGCAGGCAACGACATCGTCGTTACCCCGGTCAGCCACGCGTCGCTGGGGCTGACGCTGCCTGAGCTCGCTCTCCAGGTCGATCCGGTCGGACCGGTCGAGGCCTATGCCGGCCTGCCGACCCCGGACTACATCCTGATCACCCACCAGCATGGCGACCACTACAATGCCGAAACGCTGGCCGGGCTCGTCGCCGAGGGCACCAAGCTGATTGTCAATCCGGCCGTGTTCGACATGTTGCCCGACGGGCTCAAGGCGCGTGCCACTGCCATTGCCAATGGCGAGAGCACGGCGCTCGGTCCCTACACGATCGATGCCGTCCCGGCCTACAACACGACGCCCGACCGGCAGCAATATCATCCCGAAGGCCGTGACAACGGCTATGTTCTCACGCTCGACGGCGCCCGCATCTATGTTGCCGGCGACACCGAGGACACGCCCGAAATGCTGGCATTGCGCGACATCGACCTCGCCTTCCTGCCGATGAACCTGCCCTATACGATGACCATCGAACAGGCCGCATCCGCCGTTGCCGCCTTCAAGCCGCGGGTGGTTTACCCCTATCACTACAAGGGATCGGACACCGCAGCCTTTGCCGACATGGTCAAGGCGTCGGGTGCGGGCAGCGAAGTGGTGCTGCACGACTGGTACGCATAGGCTGGCCCCGATACCGGCTGGCCGGGCCGATGACGGCGGCGAATGATCCGTCGCATCGCCTTGACTCTGGGGCGGTTTGACATCATAAGCAGCCCGACAATCGCGCACTGGTACGTCCGGTGCGCCGATTGCTGTTGCAATTGCTGCTTGAGGCTGCCCGCCGGAATTCCGGCATATCGCAAAGACCGTGGCACATAAGGGCATCGCCACGGCGCCGCAAAGCGCGTGAATAAGGGTCCGCTCCGTGGGAGCGGCGGAAAACATGTTCGCAGTGATCAAGACCGGCGGCAAACAATACAAGGTCGCCGCCGATGATATCCTCAAGGTCGAGAAACTGGCTGGCGAAGCCGGCGACACCGTCACCTTCGATCAGGTGCTGATGGTGGGCGAAGGCGCCGACGTGACCGTTGGAACGCCCGTCGTCGACGGGGCGCTGGTTGCGGCCGAGTTCGTCGAGACCAAGAAGGAAAAGACGGTCATCATTCTCAAGAAGAACCGTCGCCACAATTACCGCCGCCGCAATGGCCATCGTCAGCTTCTGACCACCGTCAAGATCACCGAGATCCTGACCGGCGGCAAGAAGCCGACCGCTAAGGCCAAGGCCAAGCCCGCGCCGAAGGCGGAAGCGGCACCTGCCAAGACCGAGGCCGCACCGGCCGAGGCCGTGGCCGAGAAGCCCGCCGCCAAGAAGGCGCCGGCCAAGAAGGCCGAGCCCAAGGCGGAAGCCAAGGCCGAGGCGAAGGCAGAGGCCGCGCCGGTCAAGGACGACGTCAAGCTGATCGCCGGTGTCGGACCGGCTCTCGAGAAGAAGCTCGCGGCTGCCGGCGTCACCTCGCTCAAGCAGATCGCCGAGTTCACCGCCGAGGACATCGCACGGATCGACGAAGAGCTGAGCTTCAAGGGTCGCATCGACCGCGAAGAATGGGTTCAGCAGGCCAAGGATCTGCTCGCCGGCAAGGAGCCGCGCGCCAAGGCTGACAAGAAATAGAGACGGACTGAAGGAGAACTCAAATGGCACATAAAAAAGCAGGCGGTTCGTCCCGTAACGGTCGTGATACGGCTGGCCGTCGTCTCGGCGTCAAGAAGTTCGGCGGCGAATCCGTGATCGCCGGCAACATTCTCGTGCGTCAACGCGGCACCAAGTGGCACCCCGGTACCAATGTCGGCCTCGGCAAGGATCACACGATCTTTGCTCTCGTCGACGGTACCGTGTCGTTTGCCACCCGCGCAGGCAACAAAACCTACGTATCGGTCAACCCGATCGAAGCAGCAGAATAGACCGGCGAACCCTACATACCGCCGGAGACAAGCTCCCCGGCAGGTGAAAAGGCAAAAGCCAGAAATCCGCAAAGGGGAGCCCCAAAGGCTCCCCTTTTCCATTTCGGGCGCGAAAAAGGGAGAGCAAGAACAAGGCGCCCGGCATGAGCGGCTTCCAAACCCCGGACGGGCCCCGTCCGACACGAAGCCGCGCAGCGAGGAGAACTGTCATGACTGCCGTTATCGCTACCGCCGATTTCGATTTCGTCGCCCATCTGCCCGAGACGATCCGCACCGCCCGTCTGGTCATGCGCGCACCGAACCGGTCGGACGTGGCAGCCATGGCACGCCTCGCCAACAATCAAAACATCTTCAAATGGCTCTCGCGCCTGCCCAATCCCTATCGCGAGGCCGATGCCATCGCGTTCGTCGACAAGATTGCGCGCAGCCGTGAAGAGCTTGCCTTTTCGATTCTCACCGACGATGGCGGTTTCATCGGCACCATTGGGCTGCATCTCACGCCCGGCGAGCCGGTCGAGCTCGGCTACTGGATCGGCGAACCCTATTGGGGTCTCGGTTACGGCTCGGAGGCCGTCGCCGCCCTCGTCGAGGCCGTTGACGCAGCCGGGTGTGACCTGATTGCCGCACGCGTCCAGTCGGAAAACCATTCGTCCTGCCGTGTCCTTGAAAAGTCGGGTTTCGTTGAAACAAGCCGACGCATCGCCGATTGCGGTCCGCACAAGGACTGCGCGATCGCCTATTTCACAAGGGATCGGTTGAGATGAGCTACGAGATTGAAACGAAAAGGCTTTTTCTCCGCGCGCCGCGTATGGACGATGTCCCGGTCATCGCGGCGGGACTCGACAATTACAGTGTGACGCGGTTTCTGAGCCGGGTGCCCTACCCTTATTTCGAGGCGGATGCGATTGCCTGGCTGTCCGGCCTGCCGGAAAACACCCCTGATTGGGCCGCGTTCGCCATCGAGAGGCCAGATGCAGGCCTGATCGGCGTCATCAGTATCGAGAACCATCTCGGGTTCTGGCTCGCCGAAGCGCATTGGGGGCAAGGCTATGCCACCGAAGCGGGACGGGCCATTCTCGAATGGCACTTCGCCAATTCGGACGCTACCGGCATTGTCAGCGCCGCCCATTACGACAATCCAGCCTCGCTCAACGTCCAGCGCAAGCTCGGCTTCGTCGTTACCGGGAGCGAGATGCGCATGGTGGTCAGCCGTCGCGAAGAGGTCGAACATATCGACACCATGCTGACGCGCGAAGCGTTCGAGAGACTGGGGGTGTTGTCATGACCCCCCTGATCGAAACGCAAAGGCTGAGGCTGCGAGCGCCGGGGCTTGGCGATGCGCGGCGCCTGACGGCATTCCTCGACAATTTCGCCGTGTCCGGCAATCTCGCCCGGGTGCCTCATCCCTATACGCTCGATCATGCCGATCAGTGGCTGGCCGGATGGCGCGCCGATGCCGCACCGGCCGAGACCTGCTTCATCATCGAACTGAGCGATATCGGCGCCATCGGCTCGATCGGCTTCCAGAACAGCGATGGCGTGGCCGAGATCGGCTACTGGCTCGGCGAACCGTTCTGGGGACAGGGCTTGATGTCGGAGGCGCTTTATGCGGTGCTCGACTGGTATTTCGAGATGACCGATGCCGACTACATCACGTCCGGTCTGTTCCACTTCAACATGGCCTCGGCGGCGGTGCAGATGAAGTTCGGTTTTGTCGAAACCGGACGTTCCATGCGTCAGTGCCTTGCGCGCGGCAAGGAGCTGGAGCATATCGACACCGAACTGACCCGCGAAGCCTACGAGCTGTCGCGTCCGAAACCCAGGAAGGCTGCCGCCCAATGAAGTTCCTCGACCAGGCCAAGGTCTATGTCCGCGCCGGCAATGGCGGCGCGGGCGCCGTCTCGTTCCGCCGCGAGAAATATGTCGAGTTCGGCGGACCGGACGGAGGCAATGGCGGCACCGGCGGCAGCGTCTATGTCGAATGCGTCGACGGACTCAACACGCTGATCGACTTCCGCTACGCCCAGCACTTCAAGGCCAGCACCGGCACCCACGGCATGGGCCGCGACCGCCACGGCGCCGCCGGCGAGGACGTCACTCTCAGGGTACCGGTCGGCACCCAGGTGCTGGAGGAAGACAACGAAACGCTGATCGCCGATCTCACCGAGATCGGCCAGCGCGTCCTTTTGCTCAAGGGCGGCAATGGCGGGTTCGGCAACGCCCATTTCAAGACCTCGACCAACCAGGCGCCGCGACGGGCCAATCCCGGCCAGGAAGGCGTCGAGAAATGGATCTGGCTTAGGCTCAAGCTGATTGCCGATGCCGGGCTTGTCGGTCTGCCCAATGCCGGCAAGTCGACCTTTCTCGCGGCGGTCTCGGCGGCCAAGCCCAAGATCGCCGACTATCCGTTCACGACGCTCCATCCCAATCTCGGTGTGGTCAAGATCGGCGGCAAGGACTTCGTTCTCGCCGATATCCCCGGCCTGATCGAGGGCGCCCATGAGGGTGCCGGCATCGGCGACAGGTTCCTCGGCCATATCGAACGCTGCGTCACGCTTATTCATCTTGTCGACGGCACCGCAGAAGATGTTGTAAAACAATATGAAACTATTCGCGGCGAACTCGATGCCTATGGCCACGGACTTGAAGAACGACCTGAACTCGTCGTCCTCAACAAGGTCGATGCGCTCGACGGCATATCCGTGGAAGCAAAGATGAAGGCGCTCGAGAAAGCCTCGAAAACAATGGTCTTCGCTGCCTCCGGGGCGACTGGCAAAGGCGTCAACGAAGTGCTCTATGCCGTGCTGAGAGCCTTGGCCATCGCCCGCGCCGAGGACGCCGAAGAAACCGAGCCCGAACAAGACAAGGTCTGGACCCCCTGATGACATCCGTGCTCGCCCCCTACAGGCGCCTGACCATCAAGGTCGGCTCGGCGCTGCTGGTCGACGACGAGACCGGCGGGGTGCGCGGGGCATGGCTCGAAAGCCTTGCCGAGGACATTGCCGGACTGGCGAAAAAGGGCTGCGAGATCGTCATCGTGTCCTCGGGCGCCGTCTCGCTCGGGCGGCGCATTCTCGGCTTGACGGCCAGGGCGCTGCATCTCGAGGAAAGCCAGGCCGCCGCCGCTGCCGGACAGATCGCCTTGTCCCAGGCCTGGCGCGACGCCCTTTCAAAACACGACATCACTACCGGCCAGATCCTGATCACGCCGAACATCACCGAGGAGCGGCGCTACTATCTCAACGCCCGCGTCACCATGCGCACCCTGCTCGGGCTCCATGCCATTCCGATCATCAACGAGAACGATTCCGTCGCCACGGCCGAGATCCGTTATGGCGACAACGATCGGCTTTCGGCCCGCGTCGCTGTCATGGTCGAGGCCGACTGCCTGATCCTTCTCAGCGATGTCGACGGGCTCTACACCGCCCCGCCGGCTACCCATCCCGAGGCCGAGCACATTGCGCTTGTCGAGCAGATCACGCCCGAGATCGAGGCCATGGCCGGGGGTGCCGCCTCGCACCTGTCGCGCGGCGGCATGGCGACCAAGATCGAGGCAGCCAGGATCGCCACCAAGTCCGGTACGGCGATGATCGTCACAACCGGCTCGGAGAACCATCCGCTCAAGGCGCTCGATGAGGGCGCGCGCCACACGCTGTTCGCGGCGGTGCAGTCGCCCTCGGCGGCGCGCAAGCGCTGGATTCTCGGGTCTCTGGATGCGCTCGGCACCATCCATATCGATCAGGGCGCCGTGCGGGCGCTCGAATCCGGCAAGTCGCTGCTGCCGATCGGCGTCACCAAGGTGAGAGGCGACTTTTCACGCGGGGATGCGGTGTCTATTGTCGGCCCCGACGGCATCGAGGTCGCGCGCGGGCTTGCCGGCATGAGCACCGAAGAAGCCAGCATCGCCAAGGGCAAGAAAAGCAAGGCAATCTCGGAAATGGTCGGAGTGGGCAACCGTACCGAGATGGTGCATGCCGACAATCTGGCCCTGCTGTCGACGAAGTGGGGAGGAAACGGGAAATGACGACGCGGGAAACGGCAGCCGCCTCGGCCGACATCCACGCCGAAATGGTGGCGATGGGCGCCCGTGCCCGCGCCGCGGCGCGCGTGCTCGCCTTTGCCACCACCGAAGCCAAGAACACCGCCCTCACCATCGCCGCCGAACGCATCGTGGCGCGCAGCGACGACATCCTTGCTGCCAACGCGCTCGATATCGAGGCCGCCCGCGCCAATGGCATGTCGGACTCCTTCATCGACCGGCTTGCCCTCAACGACGCCCGCATCGACGGCATCGTCACCGCCCTCAACGACATCGCCGCCTTCCCCGACCCGGTCGGCCAGGTCATCGCCGAATGGGACCGGCCCAACGGCCTCGAGATCTCGCGGGTGCGCACGCCGCTCGGCGTCATCGGCGTCATTTTCGAATCCCGCCCCAACGTCACCGCCGACGCAGGGGCGCTGTGCCTCAAGGCCGGCAATGCCGTGATCTTGAGGGGCGGATCGGATTCCTTCCATTCCTCGCGCGCCATTCACGATTGCCTTGTCGAGGGGCTCAGGCATGCCGGCCTGCCCGAGGCGGCGGTCCAGATCGTGCCCACCACCGACCGCGCCGCCGTCGGCGAGATGCTGAAGGGGCTCGATGGCGGTATCGACGTCATCGTGCCGCGTGGCGGCAAATCGCTGGTCGGACGGGTACAAGCCGAGGCGCGCGTGCCGGTCTTCGCCCATCTCGAAGGCATCGTGCATGTCTACATTCACGAAAGCGCCGATCTCGACCTGGCCAAAAAGGTCGTTCTCAATGCCAAGATGCGGCGGACCTCGATCTGCGGCGCTGCCGAAACGCTGCTCATCGACCGTGCCGTCGCCCGGACCCATCTCAAGCCGATCTGCGACGTGCTGATCGCCAAGGGCTGCGCCATCCGCGGCGATGACGAAACGCAGGCCCTCGTGCCCGAGGCGACGCCGGCAAGCGATGAGGACTGGGTGACCGAATACGAGGACGCCATCATCTCGGTGAAGGTGGTTGCCGGAGAATCCGAGGCCATCGAGCATATCGAAACCCATTCCTCGCATCACACCGAAGCGATCATCGCCGAGGATGCCGAGGCGGTGGCGCGGTTCTTTTCCGAAATCGACAGCGCCATCCTGATGCACAATGCCTCGACACAGTTCGCCGACGGCGGCGAATTCGGCATGGGCGGCGAGATCGGCATCGCCACCGGCAAGATGCATGCGCGCGGCCCGGTCGGCGTCGAACAGCTGACGAGCTTCAAGTATCTCGTCCGCGGATCGGGACAGACACGCCCTTGACCCAGATCTATCGCGCCTTTGACGACCTGACGGGCCTGCCCGCCTCGGCGCCTGGCATGCGTATCGGCCTGTTCGGCGGCAGCTTCAATCCTGCCCATAGCGGCCATTGCCTGGTGACGATCCAGATGATGAAGCGGCTCAGGCTCGACCAGGTCTGGTGGCTGGTCTCGCCCGGCAACCCGCTCAAGGACAATTCCGGACTGCCCCCGCTCGGCACCCGCATTGCCAAGGCCCGCGCCCTGATCCGTCAGCCCCGCGTCCATGTCACCGGATTCGAAGCGGCCTATGGCTTCCGCTACACCTTCGACACGCTGGCCCATCTCAGGACCCGCCTGCCCGGACGCCGGCTGGTCTGGATGATGGGGGCGGACAATCTCGCCAGCTTCCATCAGTGGGAGCATTGGCGCGACATTGCCGATTTGATGCCGATCGCCGTCTATGTCCGGCCTGGCAACACCCGCCGCGCCATGCATTCCCCCGCCGCGACGGCGCTGCGCGAGTACCGGCTCGACCAGAGCGACGCCAGACTGTTGCCCGACATGGACGCGCCGGCCTGGGTGTATCTCAACGGCATCATGTCCGGTCTTTCCTCCACCGCCATCCGCAATGGCGGCGCAATCTAGGCGCCCGAGCCTTGTCACGCCGGGGAGATTTGACCATATACTCACCATCAGGCGGGAATTCCGCCGCAATGGGATGAAATAGCCTGAACTGACTGCTGTAATACGCCCGACACAAGAATCAGGATCATTATCGTCTTCATGACATCTGGAGCACTGGCAAGGGACACGAGGCCGTATTGACCCAGTCCGTCCCGAAATCGAAAGAGATCCCGCAAACCGATGCGGTCCTCTCTCTCGTCACCTTGATCCTCGACACGCTCGAGGACGCCAAGGCCGAACACACCGTCCACATCGACATCACCGGCAAGTCGAGCCTGTCCGACCACATGGTCGTGACCTCGGGCCGCTCGCATCGCCATGTCGGCGCGGTCGCCGACCAGATATCGCGTGCCATGCGCGAGAATGGCTTCGACAAGCCGCGTGTCGAGGGCCTGCCGCATTGCGACTGGGTGCTGCTCGATGCCGGCGACGTCATCGTCCACATCTTCCGCCCGGAAGTGCGCGAATTCTACAATATCGAGAAGATGTGGGCCGCCGAGTTCCCGGACCAGGCGTCGTCCTGACAGCGACGCCGCCATGCGCATTGCCATTGCCGCCATCGGCAGGATGAAGACCGGGCCCGAGCGCGAACTCGTCGCCCGCTATCTCGACCGGGCCCGCGCCATGGGTAAGCCGCTCGGGCTCAGCCAATTCGACGTTGCCGAGTCCGGCGAATCCCGCGCCGGCTCCGCCAGCCGCCGCAAGACCGAAGAAGCTGTCGACCTCATGAAGGCCGCGCCCGACGGACATGTGCGCATCGCCCTTGACGAGCACGGCAAGTCAACCTCGTCCGAAAGCTTCGCCGAGGACATCGCCAAATGGCGCGACGCCGGACGCGCGGGCCTGTGCTTTTTCATCGGCGGCGCCGACGGCCTTGATACGCAACTGGTCGCCGGCGCCGACAGGGTGTTGTCGTTCTCGCCCCTGACCTGGCCACATCAGCTCGTGCGTATTCTGCTCGCCGAACAGCTCTATCGCGCCACCACCATCCTTTCGGGCCACCCCTATCACCGGGGCGGGTGACTGGTTCGATCTGACCGACGGGAGAAGCAATGACTTTTCAGCGCGTTATCTACAGAAGGCTCAATTCTCGCCAGAAGGAAAACTTCAATTTTCAGAAGATCGCGGCGCGGCTCGCCGACTATGGCTTCAACTGTCTGCGCCTCAGCGATGACTGGGAGGGCGCCGATTTCATCGCGTGTCATGTCGATGGCGAAACCATCCTGGAGGTTCAGCTCAAAAGTCGGCTGTCGGTCGCGCGAAAATACGTTGGCAAGGACCTTCACATCGCCTTCTTGCACGGCAATGACTGCTATGTTTATCCGCACGATGTTTTCCTAAGCCTTTTGGTCGAGTCCGGTGCCATGCGCGAACAAAGCGCGCTCTGGCAGAGCAAAGGTATTCGCAGTTGGCCGAACCCGCCCAATTGGGCGATCGATGCGCTTGCCGCTTATCGCATCTAGCCACATAGAAAGACTGCCGTTACGCCCTTGCTTTTTAGGCCGAAGCCATCGCCATTCGGCCATAGACCTCACCGCCTGCTCTCCTCCAATCGTGCCACCGGCACGATTGGCCCTTGCAGGACGGATCGCAGTCACGCCGCATTTCTGGTCTGATAAGATTGCGCGATGATTCGAAAGACCATGAAACCGCATAGAGCGCCGCGCCCGATGTGGCTCAGAGTGTTGCCCGTCGCCATCGTTGTCGCGCTGGCGCCTGTTGGCGCGTTCTCAATTGCCGGTTTCGCCCAGTCCGCGCCCGAACTCGACGAGGCGACGGCGGAACTGCAGGGCGTCGATGCCGACCTCGTACTTTCGCAGGAGAAGATCGACAGGCTCAAACAGGAAATCGCCGATATGGGCGGCGACCGCACCGAGCAGAACGCGGCCTTGATCGCCGCCGGCCAGCGCGTCAAACTGGCCGAAATCGAGATTTCCGCCTCCGAGGAAAAGCTCCAGGACCTGATCAACAGGGAAACCGATCTCAACGCCCGGCTCGAAGACGAGGACGAAGGTGTGTCGAGCCTCGTGGCGACCCTGGCGCGCATTTCGCGCAGCCCGCCGCCGGCGCTGGTCGTCGCGCCCTCCGACGCGCTCGGCGCCGCCCGCGCCGCCATGCTGATCTCCGAGGTCGTGCCGCAATTGCGCGCCAAGGCTGAACAGATTTCCGGCGATCTCGCCGAACTCAGCGCCGTGCGCCAGAAGGCGCAGGACGAAACCGACCTGCTCAAGGCCAATTACGCGGTCCTGTTCGAGGAACAACTGCGCATCGCCACGCTGATCGAGGCGCGCAAGCTCGGCCTGGCGCGCGCCGGCACCGACCTCACCGAGGAAGAAAAGAAGGCCGAGGAGCTGGCCGCGCGGTCAAATTCGCTCAATCAGCTCATCACTTCTTTGTCACAGCGCATCGCCACCGAGGCGGCGGCAAACCAGAAGCCGCCGGCCAGGACACCCGATGAGATCAGGCTGGCGCTGGCCGACACCTCGCGCACCTCGCCGGCCTTTGATTTCCCGGCGGGACGCGGGCTTCTCGCCCGTCCTGCCGCCGGAGTGACGATTACCGATTTCGGTGCAGATGACGGGTTCGGCGGCTCTGCCGAGGGCACCTCGATCGTCACCCGCGCCGATGCCGAGGTCCTGGCCCCGACCGATGGCTGGGTCCTGTACAAGGGGCCTTACCTCAATTACGGCCAAATCGTCATTCTCAATCCCGGCGACGGTTATTCCGTCCTTCTGGCAGGGCTTGAGACCATCGACGTCGATGTCGGTCAATTCGTGCTATTGGGCGAACCGATCGGCAACATGGGCTTGCGTACCGTGGGCCGTGCCGTCACAACTTCAGCGGGGGCGTCACGCCCGACGCTATATGTCGAGATAAGAGACGGCGACACACCGGTCGATCCGGCCAGGTGGTGGCGCAACGAGGAGAATGAGACCAGGAATGGGTAACACGATGAACCTGTCGCCAATTCGCGCAACGCTTGCCGTCGCCCTTGTGGCCGGTGGTCTGCTGGCGCTGCCCGTCCTTGCCCAGGACACCGGAACGGACACCAGCACCGATCCGGCCGCAGACACGGTAAACGTGCCGCGCAGCGAGCAGGAGGTCTATTCGGACCTGCAGCTTTTCGGACAGGTCTTCGACCGCATTCGCGCCGAATATGTCGATGTGCCCGACGAGCGTGAACTGATCCGCGCCGCCATCAACGGCATGCTCACGTCCCTGGATCCGCACTCGGTCTACTACGACCCGGATACGTTCAAGGAACAGACCAACATGATCCGGGGCGAATTCGGCGGCCTGGGCATCGAAGTGACGATGGAAGACGGCGTCATCAAGGTCATCTCCCCGATCGATGATACCCCCGCCGCCAGGGCCGGCATCCTGCCCAACGATCTGATCGTCGAGCTCAACGGCAAGCAGGTCTACGGCATGACGCTCAATGAGGCCCTCGACATCATGAAGGGCAGGCCCGGCACCGACATCACGCTGACCGTGGTGCGCGACGGCGCCGACGAGCCGCTGACAATCGAGCTGACACGCGGCATCATTCCGGTGGTTGCGGTCAGGTCCTACATGATCGGCGATGTCGGGGTGATGCGCATCATCTCCTTCTCCGAGCAGGCCTATGCCGGCGTCTCCAAGGCGATCCGCGAATTCATGGAAGGCAACAAGGAGACCCCGCTCAAGGGCCTGATCCTCGATCTCAGGAACAATCCCGGCGGCGCCGTCGACCAGGCCATAGCCGTCTCCGACGCCTTCTTGTCGCGTGGTGCGGTGGTGATGACGCGCGGGCGCATCTCCGAGCTGGACCAGCGCTACGACGCCAAGTCCGACGAACTCGA
Source organism: Devosiaceae bacterium (assembly GCA_963675235.2). Lineage (GTDB taxonomy): Bacteria > Pseudomonadota > Alphaproteobacteria > Rhizobiales > Devosiaceae > JAHJQZ01. Next base: position 539,543 of record CAXXFU010000005.1, read on the forward strand.
CGCCATGGTCAAGGACATGCCGCTGGTGGTGCTGATCAACGGCGGCTCGGCCTCGGCTTCCGAGATCGTCGCCGGCGCCCTGCAGGACCAGAAACGCGCGACGCTGGTCGGCACGCGTTCCTACGGCAAGGGTTCGGTACAGTCGATCATTTCGCTGGGTCCCGACGGCGCCATGAAGCTGACGACGGCGCGCTACTACACGCCGAACAACCGTTCGATCCAGGCTGCCGGCATCCAGCCCGATATCCAGGTGCTGCAGAACGTGCCGGATGAATTCAAGGGCCGCGACGAGATCCTCGGCGAGGCAGCGCTGTCCGGGCAGATCGGCGGCGGCACCGAAGACGAAGCCACCAAGGGATCCTCGATCTACGTGCCGGCCGATCGTGAGGAAGACACGCAGCTGCAATATGCGGTCAGGCTCATTGACGGCGAGGAAACCGATCCGGCCTTCCCGCCCAAGGCGGAGTAGGATTCAGAAGGCCGGATCGCCGGGTGTTCGGCCAAAGCATCACGCCGATCCGGACGCATCGGCAGCACCGGCTTCTCCGCGGGCGCGACGGGCTTGTATCCTGCCGCACCCGCCATCGGGCCAAGCGGCGCGGACGCCGCCGGACGGCGCGTTTCAATGCATTCTAAACCAAACGTAAACTAGTGTTTGGCGTTGATTCGCACCGACTGCAGAAGGCGCGTGGCGCATGACCGACGAAATTGACGCTCCGCTTGGCAAACCGAAGAAACCGGGCCTGTTCGCCCGTCTCGGCGCCGTGCGTCCGCCGAAGCTCCATTCGGTCGCCATGCCGCGTCCGCGCTCCTGGCCGATCGCCCGCATCGCCTTTGCATTGTCGGCAGTGATCCTCGCGGTTGCCTATATCCGCATCGTGACTGTCCAGGACCCGCTCGGGGGGCGCCCTTCCGCCGTTGTCGACATCTCGTCCTCGCGCAATTCCAACGCCGTGGCCAATGACGTCGCCTTCGCACCGCCGAGCCAGCCAAGCGCGGTGACGCCGGCGCCCAATGCCGACACCACGACCGCGCCCAGCGGCCCGCAGATCACAACGGTCGATCCCGACCTGCCCGACACGGAAGTGGCCCCGGTCGGAGTCCAGGAGCTGACCCGGTTCGGCGTCGATCCCAACCTGATCGAAGAAACGCCCAACGGGCCGATTCCGCAGATCGACGGCGCCGGCAACACGCCGTTTTCGACCTATGCCCGCGCCTCGGTCACCCAGGCCACTGCCGGCAAGCCGGTGATCGCCATCGTCGTCACCGGGCTCGGAATCAGTGAATCCGGCACGCTCGATGCCATCGCCAAGCTGCCCGACAATGTCACGCTGGCCTTCGCGCCCTATGGCCGGTCGCTGCAACGCACCACCGCTGCCGCCCGCGCCGAGGGCCACGAAATGCTGTTGCAGGTGCCGATGGAGCCGTTCGACTATCCCGACAACGATCCCGGCCCGCAAACTTTGCTGACCGGCCAGTCGCCGCGTGCCAATCTCGACAAGCTGTACTGGCTGATGGCGCGGATCGGTGGCTATTTTGGCGTCATGAACTACATGGGCGCGCGCTTCACCTCGTCAGCCGGCGATTTCGAGCCGCTGATGGAGGAGATCGGCACGCGCGGGCTCGGCTATCTCGACGATGGCAGCTCCAACCGTTCGGTCGCACCGCAATTGTCCGGGCGCAACCAGGTGCCCTTCGGTCGCGGCGACACCGAAATCGACACCAATCCCTCGCGCAGCGCCATCATGGAAAAGCTTGCCGATCTCGAGGTCAAGGCCGCCGAAAAGGGCTATGCCATCGGCATCGCCTCGGCGCTGCCGGTGACGATTGACGCCGTCACCGAATGGGCCGAAGGTTTGAAGAGTCGTGGTGCGCTGCTGGTGCCTGTCAGCGCCATCATGAAATAGCGCATGGTCCGGAAAAGGCGGTTTCCGTCTTTCCGCTTCGACCACGCGACCATCCACAACCCAACCAGACCAGGTTCGACATGCCCGACGTCCCCTCCCCCGATCGCGCGGAAATGCCCTATCGCCTCAATGCCGGCGTGGCGCTGTTCAACCGGCATGGACAGGTCTGGGTCGGCCGGCGCGCCGACTCTCCCGAGACGGCCGGACAGATCTGGCAGATGCCGCAGGGCGGTATCGACAAGGGCGAGGAGCCGGTCGACGCCGCCATCCGCGAACTGTACGAGGAAACCAATGTCTCCTCGATTTCGCTTCTGACCGCCGCCCCTGACTGGGTGCAGTACGATCTGCCCGAAGAGGCGCTCGGCATCGCCCTCAAGGGCAAGTATCGCGGCCAGAGGCAGAAATGGTTCGCCGCGCTGTTCGAAGGCGAAGACAGCGAGATCGACATCCATCAGCCCGGAGGCGGCAAGCACAAGGCCGAATTCGCCGACTGGCGCTGGGAAAGCCTCGACAGGCTTCCAGGTCTCGTGGTGCCGTTCAAGCGCGAGGTCTATGTGCAGCTCGTCGGCTTCTTCCGCGATATCCCGCAAAAGATTCGCGCCCTCGACGATCTGTCCAACCTTGATGGGCAGATCCCGTCGTGAAGACCATCGGGCTGATCGGCGGCATGAGCTGGGAGTCCTCGGCCCATTACTATGCGGCGCTCAACCGCGAGATGGCGCGCCGTCTTGGCGGCCTCAGTTCGGCGTCGCTGATCATGCATTCGCTCGATTTCGCCCCGATCGCCAAGATGCAGGAACAGGGCGACTGGGACGGCGCCGGGGCGCTGATGGCGGACAGTGCCCGCCGGCTCGAAGCTGCCGGCGCCGAGATCATCGGGCTTGCCACCAACACCATGCACATCGCCGCGCCCGCCATCGAAGCGGCGATTTCGGTGCCGTTTCTGCACATTGCCGATCCGACCGCCGATGAACTGATCGCCGACGGCATCAGCCGCGTCGGTCTTCTGGGCACCCGCTTCACAATGGAGATGGGATTCTATCGCGAGCGGCTGGAAGCGCGCGGGCTTTCGGTTCTGGCGCCCGAGGTCAACGTCACCAATCTCAACGCCATCATCTACGAGGAACTGTGCCGGGGCATCGTCAGCGACGCCTCGCGCCGGATCTACATCGAAGCCATCGGCCTGTTGGCGACGCGCGGGGCCGAAGCCGTCATCCTCGGCTGCACCGAGATTGCCATGCTGGTCGACGATTCGGTCTCGCCGCTGCCGACCTACGACACCACCGAGCTGCACGCAAAAGCACTTGTCGACGCCGCTCTCGGCTAGATCGCAAGCCAGCCCGCGCGCCTCATTGCCGTCAAACCGCCGACCGGTGGCGTTTCCGCAAAAGGCTCAGCTCGTGGTCTTCTTGCGCGCCCGTTTCAGCGTATCGAGTTCCTTGCGCAGCGCAGCGATCTCGTCGCCCTGGGCCTGCACCAGTTCGCGCAGGGCGTCGTAGTCCTCGCGCTTGACCAGGTCCATGTCGGCAACCCAGCGCTCGCCCTGGGTCTTGACCATGGTCTCGACCTCGCGCCGCAGGCCGTCGGCCACCGAGGCGGCGTCGTTCATCATCCGGCCGAGATCGTCGAAAATCCTGCTCTGGCTCATGCAGTTCCATCCCTGGCATTTGCCGGGCCGGCGCCATTGCTATCGCGCCCCCGCCCGTCGATTTCACTTTGTGCGTGCATGCATGAGCATGCGCCCGATTGGTGTTCCTATTTAGGCCGGCCAACCGGACTTGACCAGTGCCGCGCCGCCGCGCATGGTCCGCTGCGTCCCAACAAGCGCCTTCATGGAATTTCGGCCCTTGCCTTTCCCAGACATCAATCCCATCGCACTTGAGCTCGGCCCGCTGGCCGTGCGCTGGTACGGGCTCGCCTATCTGACCGGCGTGGCGCTCGGCGTGCTCTACGGCATCATGCTCTTGCGCCGACCATCGCTCTGGGTCGACAACACCCCGCCCTTCACCGCGGCCGAATGGCTCGATTTCGGCTTCTGGGCGGTTCTGGCCATCGTCATCGGCGGCCGTCTCGGCTTCGTCGTCTTCTACGACCCGGCCTATTACTTCGCCAATCCGATGGCCATTCCGCAGACCTGGGACGGCGGCATGTCCTTCCATGGCGGGCTGATCGGGCTGGTGGTGGTGCTGTTCCTGTTCGCGCACGCCAAGAAGGCGCGGTTCCTGTCCGGTATCGACCTGCTCGGCGCGGTGTCGCCGCTCGGGCTGATGCTCGGGCGCATCGCCAATTTCATCAATGGCGAGCTGTTCGGCAAACCGACCGACCTGCCCTGGGGTGTCATCTTCCCCAATGGCGGCGGCGTGCCACGCCATCCGAGCCAGCTCTACGAAGCCGCCCTCGAGGGCCTGTTGCTCTTCCTGGTGATCCGCGTCGTCACCCATCTCGGCCATGGCCTGCGCCGGCCGGGGCTCGTCGCCGGAGTTTTCGGCATCGGCTATGCGCTGTCGCGGATCCTTGTCGAGACCGTGCGCCTGCCCGATCCCCAGACCGGCTACATCTATGGCGGCTGGCTGACGCTGGGCATGATCTATTCCGTGCCGGTACTCATCGCCGGCATCGGCCTGGTCGTTTATGCGATGCGCAAGAAAAAGACCCGTGGCCGTCGCTGAGTCCGACACCCCGCTCGGCGTCCTGATCGACCGCCAGATCATCGAAACCGGCCCGCTGCCGCTTTCGGTCTACATGCAGCTCTGCCTGACCCACCCGGTGCATGGCTACTACCACCGTCCGACGCCGATCGGCCGGCAGGGTGATTTCGTCACCGCCCCCGAGATCAGCCAGATCTTCGGGGAAACGCTCGGCGTCTTCGTCGCGCTTGTCGCCCGACAGGTGCCCGGCGACCGCTTCGATCTCGTCGAGCTCGGTCCCGGACGCGGCACGCTGGTGGCCGATCTCTGGCGGTCGCTGGCCCGGCTGGCCCCCGACGCGCAACCGGGCGGCCCGATGCTTGTCGAGATCAGCAAAAGCCTGCGCGCCGCACAGGCGAAAACGCTTTCGGCGCTGTCGCCAGCCTGGCTCGACCGGATCGAGGACCTGCCGGCGGACGGTCCGCCGCTCGTCGTCATCGCCAACGAGTTCTTCGACGTGCTGCCGATCCGCCAGTACCAGAAGACCGCAACCGGCTGGCACGAGCGCGTTGTCGGGCTGGCCGATGGCATGCGCGCCTTCGGGCTCAATCCGACGCCAATCGCCGAAACGGCGCTGCCCGCCGCCGTGCACGGCGCGCCGGAACAGGCGCGATTCGAAACCCGACCCGCCGCCGCCGCGCTGATGGAGGTTCTGTGCGACAAACTCGCGCGCCGCGGTGGTGTTTTGCTCGCTCTCGACTACGGCTACGGCGCAAGCCAGCCCGGAGACACCTTCCAGGCGATCGCCGAGCATGGCTTCGCCGACCCGCTCAAGGCGCCCGGCACCGCCGATCTCACCGCCCATGTCGATTTCGAGGCGCTTGGCGCATCTGCCGGCAATCTCGACGTTTTTCCGCTGCTGACCCAGGCGCAGTTTCTCCTGGCGCTCGGGGCGGGGGAACGGGCCGAGGCGCTGGCAAAAGCCAATCCGGCGCGTTCCGAAGCAATTGCCGCCGATCTCGCCCGTCTGACGGAGGCGGATCAAATGGGCGAAATTTTCAAGGCTTTTGGTGTTTCCAGCGGCGGTCTCAGTGCTTATCCTTTCATCAGCCAGAATGATCAACGCTGATCCGCCTGTCGCGGCAAAGAGGGGAGTCGCGCGGGAATGGAGTTGTATCTGGATAGTGCAAGCAAGCGTGTTGCCTGGTCCGGCAAGCCGGCGCGCGCTTTGTGGAGAAAGTGAATGAAAATCTCGCCTCCCTTCGAACAATCCTCTCCGCTCGCCGATCTCCCGGGCATCGTCCACGGCTTTTTCGGCCGCCGGGCCGAAGAAACCCCGACCCCGCCCGATTTCGACATGTCGCTGACGCTCGGCACGCCCATCACAACTGTCGAAGCCAACAGGCGCCGGGCCCTGATCGCGCTCGGTCTCGGCAATGCCGGCCTTGTCACCGTCACCCAGATCCACTCGACCCGCGTCGTCACCGTTGATGCACCGTTCAGCCGCGACCACCGGCCCGAGGAAAACCGCGCCGTGCGCATGCGCGCCTCGTTCTCGCCCGATGCCAAGCCGGAGGCCGATGCCATCGTCACCAAGCGCCCAGGCCTGGCGCTGGGCATCGTCACCGCCGATTGCGCCCCGATCCTGTTCGCCGATGCCAAGAAGGGCATCGTCGCCGCCTGCCATGCCGGGCGCCGCGGCGCCGCCGCCGGCATCATCGGCAACACTATCGAGGCCATGGAACAGCTCGGCGCCAAGCGCGAACGCATCCGCGCCGGCATCGGCGCCACCATCTCCGGGGCGAACTACGAGCTTTCGCGCGAAACCATCGACCAGATGGCAGCCTTCAATCCCGATATCGACAAGTTCGCCTTCACCCCCGAAGGCGAAACCGGGCTGTTTTTCGACCTGCCCGGCTTCGTGCTGCACGAACTCGACAAGCTCGGCATCGCGCCGCCGCCCGCTCCGCCATGTTCCTATGCCGACGAGTCGCGCTATTTCTCTCACCGCCGCTTCACCCAGAGAGGCGGCAGAACCGGACGGCAAATCTCGATCATCGCCTTCGTTCCGGAGCCGCCAGCCGAATAGCCGCACGTGCCTCTCGATGATTCTTTACCTCGCCGGGCAAAGCGCGGTTGATCCGCGCCGCCCGGCAGGATAACAAGGCCTCACCTTGCGGCGCCGGGTTTTGGGGCGGGGCGCCGACTTCGCAGCGGGTGGCGACATGAAACTGGTGACGGGCAACTCCAACCTTGCCTTGGCGAAAGCTATTTCCGAATATCTGGAGTTGCCGCTGACCGACGCCACCGTGCGCCGTTTCGCCGACAACGAGATTTTCGTCGAAATCAACGAGAACGTCAGAGGCGAGGATGTTTTCATCATCCAGTCGACCTCGTTCCCGGCAAACGACAACCTGATGGAACTGCTGATCCTTTCCGATGCGCTGCGGCGCTCCTCGGCCCGGCGCATCACAGGTGTTCTTCCCTATTTCGGCTATGCCCGTCAGGACCGCAAGACGGCACCGCGTACGCCGGTTTCAGCCAAGCTCGTGGCTAATCTCATCGTCGAAAGCGGCATCAACCGCATCCTCACGCTCGATCTGCATGCCGGCCAGATCCAGGGCTTTTTCGACATTCCGACGGACAATCTCTACGCGGCGCCAACCATGGTTCGCGACATCCGCGACCACTATAATCTCGACAAGACAGTGATCGTCTCGCCCGACGTCGGCGGCGTGCTCAGGGCCCGCAACGTCGCCTCGCGCATCGGGGCAACGCTGGCCATCGTCGACAAGCGCCGTCCGCGCCCGGGCGTGTCGGAAGTGATGAACATCATCGGCGAGGTCGAGGGCCACGCCTGCATCCTCATCGACGACATCGTCGATTCTGGCGGAACGCTGGTCAACGCCGCCGAGGCGCTGCTCAAGGCGGGCGCCACCGAGGTTTCGGCCTATATCACCCACGGCGTGCTGTCGGGCGAAGCGGCCAAGCGCATCGGCAAGTCGCAGCTCAAGGAGCTGGTGGTCACCGATTCCATCCAGGCGACCGAGCTCGTGTCCAAGACCGACAATATCCGCTTCATGTCGATCGCCCCGCTGATCGGCGAAGCCATCGCCCGCACGGCGGCGGAACAATCGGTGTCGAGCCTGTTCGACTAGGCGCTTTGACTGGCTGACGGCAGTCCGGCGGTCGATCTCACACCCGTCACGTCTCCTGGGTGAACTGGCCCAGCATCAGTGCCAGCCGTGTCAAGAAGGCGTTCGACATCGGCGTGTCGGTCAGCTTGGCTGTGATCTCGGCCCGACCGTCCGGCAAGGTCCCCGATTTCAGTTCGGGATTGGCCTCCTCGGCGGCCTCCCTGACATTGCGAAATTGTACCTGCCAGTCTTCGGGAAGCTCCGAAGCCGGTACCGGTTCGAGCTTGACCGCCCGCCCAACCATGAAGTCCTCAGGACTCCGCAGCGTGCCATCCGGGGCCCCGCGCGCCATCACGACAGTGTCCGGCAGTTCCCCGGTGTCAAGGAAAGCTGCCATGCTGATGGCCCGGTCCGCGTCGAGTTCGTCCTTGGACACATAGCCGTCGCCGTCGACGTCGGCACGTGCGAAGAAGGCATGGATGGCCTTCATGTCGTCAGTCGCCCGCTGTTCGGGACTGGCGTCGCGATAGGCCTGCGCGCCCAGAAGCACGGCCATGAGCTGCGCGTTGAAGGCGCCTTTCGGCGTCTCATCGGCGCTCAGTTTGCCGTCATCGTTCTTGTCGTTGAGCGAGATGATCCTTTCGACCTTGTCCTTCGGGACCAGCGCCTCCAGTTCCGCGCCGTTCAGCTCGCCGTCCTTGTCCGTGTCGGCGGCAGCGATGAAACGGGTCCAGGTGGCCCTTGCCGACAAGGCTGATGTGTCAATCGTCGTCATTGTTCAGACTGCTGGTGTTTTCGTCCTTCAAAACAAATGCAAGTTCCACGCCATCACCAAATGCCGAGAAATCCCGTGCTTGGCGGCGCAGGGTCGATCTGCCTTCCGATCCGATGCGGCAAAAGCTTCCGGACAGGCGGCAGAATTGGCACATTGGCTTGCCCGGAACCTTTTTCTGCCCTATAGACCGCGCCACGAAGTGCGTCTCACCCCTGGAGGAGGCGCACGTGGCTTTTGTCGATGCGCTCAGCGCTTTCCATGATCCGGACAGGGGTTCGGCATGGCGGCCGGTTCCCACCGGCCCGGCGTTTGCGTGCCAGCCTCAAGCCACACCAACATTTGGAGTGTTCCAATGGCCGAAGCCGCTTTCAAGGCAACGCCGCGTGATCGTGTGGGCAAGGGGGCCGCTCGTGAGCTGCGTCGTCAAGGTCTTATCCCCGCCGTCATCTACGGCGACAAGAAACCCCCTCTCGCCATCGCTATTCCCTACAAGGAAGCCATGCTGGCCATCTATGGCGGCGGCTTCCTCAGCCACGTGATCGACATCGACGTCGACGGTACGGCCCACAAGGTCATCCCGCGCGACTACCAGCTCGACCCGGTGCGTGACTTCGCCCTTCATGTCGACTTCCTGCGCATTGGCAAGGGCTCGCGCATCACCGTCGAAGTGGGCGTGCATTTCGCCAACCAGGACAAGTGCCCGGGCCTGAAGCGCGGCGGTGTGCTCAACGTCGTCCGTCACACTGTCGAAGTGAGCTGCCCGGCCGATGCGATCCCGGAAGAACTGGTGCTCGATCTGAGCGCAGCCGAGATCGGCGACAGTCTCCACATCTCTGCGGTCGACCTTCCCGAGGGTGTCAAGCCGACGATCACCGATCGCGACTTCACCGTCGCGACCATCGCCGCGCCGTCGAGCTTCCGCTCCGAGGAAACTTCCGAGGATACCGAAGCCGAGACCGAGACCGAGGCCGACGAAGACGAAGACGAATAGTCTTCGTGCCTTTGAGGGCGGCGCAGAATGCTGTGCCGCCCGTGTTCTTTTGCGCTGAACCGTCAGTGTTCGCCCAAGGTGTTCGTCCGGGCGGCAGGACTGGCGCCGGCACCAACGCTCGCTGCGAGGACCGGCCATGCATCTGATCGTGGGCCTTGGGAATCCGGGCGCCGAATACGCCAACAACCGCCACAATATCGGCTTCATGGCCGCTGACGCCATTGCCCGCCGGCATGGCTTCGCGCCGTTCCGCGCCAAGTTTGGCGGGCAGTTGAGCGACGGCACGATCGATGGCGAGCGCGTGCTGATCCTCAAGCCGCAGACCTTCATGAACCGGTCCGGGGATGCCGTCGGCAAGACGGTCAAGTTCTACAAGCTCGCGCCCGGCGACGTCACCGTCATCTATGACGAGCTTGACCTCGTGCCCGGCAAGCTCAGGGTCAAGACCGGCGGCGGCAATGGCGGGCACAACGGGCTCAGATCGATCGATCCGGTCATTGGCACCCAGTACCACCGCGTCCGTCTCGGCATCGGCCATCCCGGCCACAAGGAGCTGGTCACCCGGCACGTGCTCGGCGATTTCGCCAAGGCAGACGCCGACTGGCTGCGCGATCTGCTCGACGCCGTAGCCGACAACGCCGCGCTTCTGGCAAAAAAGGACGCCGGCAACTTCATGAACCGCGTCGCGCTGGCGACCGGCGCCGCATCCGATCCGGAACCGGCTAAGCCGAAGAAGAAGCCGAAACCGAAGCCTGCAGAGGCGCAGGATGCCCCGGCCGAGCCCGCAACCGCGAAGCAAGACGCGCCCAAGCCCAAGGGCCAGAGCCATATCCGTCAGGCCCGGCAAAAACCTGCGCCGGACATGCCGAAATCCGGCCCCATGGCCGAAATGCTGAAACGCCTGTTCGGTCGCAAGGACGAGGACTGATCCTTCCCGGCAACCGTTGCCGCAACCCGGCAAACCTTGCCCGGGATTTCCGCTCAAACGCTTCGAACTCCACGATTTTCTGGGTCTTCGGCTGGCCCGGCCCTTGCATGGCTTGCCCCAAGCACAACAGATTCGTGGAGTGACCGTCATGATCGGAACCGCCACCAGCGCTGCCCGGAACGCCTATGCCACCATGACGGCGACCACCAGCGCTTCGAAGACCAATGCCAGTGCCGCGCAAACGCAGACCGGCGCGTCCGACAGCGCGACCGAGGTCAGCCTGTCGCCGGGCGGAAAGCTGCTCTCCAGTCTGCCGACGTCCTTCATGGATCCGAAGTATCACATGGCCAATGCCGAAAAGCGCCTCAACGAATTGATGGCTGAAATGGGCATTCCACCCGGCACCGATATCGACATGCATGTGTCCAATTCCGGTCGGATCACCGTCAGTGGCGACAGTGAGAAGCTCGCCGAGCTCGAGAAAATGCTCAATGACGGATCGGAGATGGATCTGCGCAATTCCCTGATCGGTGCCCACAGCGCGTCCATCATGCATGAATGCGCCATGGCCGCACAGCAAACCTCCAGGCGAGCCGAAGCCAATCCCCAGGCTGCCGAGACGATTTGGACCCAGCTCATAGCGCAAGCGGAACGTATCGGCCGTCAAAGCGCGGATTTCAGCTTCTCGGGTGGCAAATTGAGCGGCTCACTCTCCGGCGGGGGCAGCATAGAGATTGCCTGAGCAGTCCGAACCTGACATTTTCAACTCTGCCTGCACTCGGATGTCCTGGCAGAGGGAGGGATGCCAATCATGGATGCTTCAGTTCTGAAGCCGGATGACGTCGTCTATTATCTCGCCGTCAGCGCCGACGGCCATCTTGCCAGACCGGACGGTGGCACCGACTGGCTCGAGCCCTATTTCATCCCCGAGCTCGGCTTTCACGATTTCATTGCCCATGTCGGCACCGTGCTGATGGGACGGCGCACCTGGGACCGCATCGCCGGTTTCGGCAAGTATCCTTACGGCGAGCTGCCAGGCGTGATTGCCACGTCGCGCCCGCTCGGCGAAGTCGACGCCCCGGTCAGAACAGCCGAAGGCACGCCCGAGCAGATCTTCAAGCTGGCGAAAAAGGCCGGACCCGGCCCCTATTGGGTAGTCGGCGGCGCGCATCTGGCCACCGGACTGCTCGAAGCCGGGCTGATCACCCGCATCGACACGTTCACCATTCCGGTGCTGCTGGGCGCCGGCATGCCGGCCTTCATCAACCGCAAGCAGATCGCGCTTGACCTCATCGACACCGAAACCTATCCCAAGGGCATCATTCGCAGCTCGTGGCGGCCGCAGGCCCGCACCGCCACCGCCTGATTTCCGGAGAGTTTCATGGGGTTCAAATGCGGCATCGTCGGCCTGCCCAATGTCGGCAAGTCGACGCTCTTCAACGCGCTGACCCGCACCGCCGCCGCCCAGGCGGCCAATTTCCCGTTCTGCACCATCGAGCCCAATGTCGGTGAAGTGCCGGTGCCCGATGAGCGGCTGGACAAACTGGCCGAACTGGCCAAGTCCAAGCAGGTCATCCCGACCCGTCTGTCCTTCGTCGACATCGCCGGTCTGGTGAAGGGCGCCTCCAAGGGAGAAGGTCTCGGCAACCAGTTCCTCGCCAATATCCGCGAGGTCGACGCCATCGCCTATGTGCTGAGGTGCTTCGAGAACCCGGACATCGTTCATGTCGCCGGCCGCATCGATCCGATTTCCGATGCCGAGGTGGTCGAGACCGAGCTGATCCTCGCCGATCTCGAGAGCCTGACCAAGCGCCGCGACGCGCTCGAGAAGAAGGCGCGCGGACAGGACAAGGACGCCAAGGCGGCCCTGGCGCTTGTCGACCGTATCCTGCCGGTGCTCGATGCCGGCAAGCCGGCCCGCGACGTCGAGATCTCGGATGACGAGAAAAAGACCTTCCGCGAATTGCAGCTGCTGACATCCAAGCCGGCGCTCTACGTCTGCAATGTCGACGAGGAGCACGCCGCCGAGGGCAATGAATGGACGGCACAGGTCGCCGACTATGCCAAGACGCGCGACGCCGTTTCGGTGGTGATCTCGGCCGAGATCGAGAGCCAGCTGGCCCAGCTCGAGCCCGATGAACAGGCAGAGTATCTCGAAAGCCTCGGCCTCAGCGAACCCGGCCTCAACCGGCTTATCCGGGCCGGATACGAGCTGTTGGGCCTGGTCACCTACTTCACCGCCGGTCCGAAGGAGGCCAAGGCCTGGACCATCACGCGCGGCACCAAGGCCCCGCAGGCCGCCGGCGTCATCCACACCGATTTCGAACGCGGCTTCATCCGGGCCCAGACCATCGCATATGACGACTATATCGCCCTCGGTGGTGAGACAGCCGCCAAGGAAGCCGGCAAGGCCCGCGACGAAGGCAAGGAATATGTCGTGCAGGACGGCGACGTGCTGCTGTTCAAGTTCAATACCTGATGCGGTGAGGTTCGGGCGAAGTGCTCAGTGCAAGCGGAACCCAATCCGAATGCGTCTTCTGCCAGATCGCCGCCGGCACGGCCCCTGCCCGGATTGTGTATGAAACAGATGATCTACTTTGTTTTTTCCCGCAGCAGCCTGAATTGCTCGGTCACACTCTGATTGCCAGCAAGGCGCATTTCACTCAGGTCGACACCTGCCCGCCGGAGTTTGGAGCAGCGCTCTTTTCTGCTTGCGGGACGCTGGCGGCACACTACGGCCGAGCGCTTGGCGCCTCCGGGTTCAATTTGTTGAATGCCAGCGGCCAAGCCGCCAACCAGTCCGTGCAGCATTTGCACTTCCACTACTTTCCGCGGAGCCTGGCAGACGGGCTCAACACCTGGCCGGCATTGCCGCCCTTCACAGTTGATCTCGATGACCTGCATCGGCGCCTCAGGGTAGCGCACTAGGATCCCGACGCGCGAGGATGTTCTTGTCTGCCAGCTAATACATGACAGCAAATATCATAATTCTCCTTCTTTTCAGCTCTTATCGGCAGTTCCGGCGGAAAGCGGGGAACGTCATGAAACTGCAATCCGACTGACACACGCCTGTCGGCAAACCCGGACATTGGAAGCGCTCTACTCACTCGAAGGGGGCTTCCCAAATGACACTCCGCACCAAATTGCTGGCGGCGACCGCTCTTTGCGTCCTGCCGCTTGCCGCCCATGCGGGCGAAATTGCCTTCACCCCTATTCCCTGGGCTCAGGATGACGCCGCCAAGCGCGAGGCCATCGCCTCACCGTCCGCCATGGTCGACGGCGTCGACGTGCCGCTCGCCTACAATGTTCTCGCCCGCTCCGGCGACAAGATCGGCGACGGCGTCTGGGGCGCACTCGTCGACCAGAACGGCATGGTCATCAAGGAAGAGGATGGCTCCGAGGCCATCTCGACCTCTGCCGACTTCTCCTCGCTGATCGAGGCCAATGGCAAGCTCTACCAGATCAGCCATTTCGAGAACCGTCCCGGCGCCATGTATCTGAGCGAAGTCAGCCAGGACGCCGACGGCCACATGACCCTGACCTCGACCAAGCCGGTCGATTTCGCCGAATATGGCGGGCTTTGGGTTCCCTGCGCCGGTTCTGTGACCCCGTGGGGCACGCATCTCGGCTCCGAGGAATACCCGTCCGACGCTCGCGGCATCGAAGCCGCGGCCTCGCTCGACGACATCTCCAGCTACGATTACCCGATGGTGCGCTTCCAGGGCGTCGATCCGACGACCATGAGCGTCGATGACTTCCGCGCCGCCTACCTGCCCTATCGCTACGGCTATCCGGTCGAGGTCAAGATCGATGCCAAGGGCGACGGCGTCGCCTACAAGCATTTCGCCCTCGGTCGCGTCGCCGTCGAGCTGGCCTATGTCATGCCCGACCAGAAGACGGTCTACATCTCCGACGACGGCACCAATGTCGGCCTGTTCATGTTCGTCGCCGATGTTGCCGGCGATCTCAGCTCGGGCGATCTTTACGCCGCCAAGTGGAACCAGACCTCTGACGAAGGCGCCGGCTCTGCCGACATCTCCTGGGTCTCGCTCGGTCATGCCGACGACACCACCGTCCAGAAGTCCATCGAAGCCGGCGTCACCTTCTCGGACCTGTTCGAGACTGCCGACATCGCCGAGGACGGCAGCTGCCCGACCGGCTTCATGGCGTCGAACGCCGAAGGCCGCGCCGAGTGCCTGATGGTCAAGCCCGGCATGGACGCCGTCGCCTCGCGCGTCGAAACCCGTCGCTACGCCTCGATGATGGGTGCCACCACCGAGTTCCGCAAGATGGAAGGCATCACCTACAATCCCGAGCATCACTCGCTCTATCTGGCCATGTCGGAAGTCGCCAAGGGCATGGAAGCCGGCTCGAAGGGTGATCTCGGCGGTTCGGACGACATCCGCGTCGCCAAGAACGCCTGCGGCGCCGTCTATGAACTCGATCTGGCCAACAACTTCCAGGCCACCGCCATCGCCCCGATCGTCGAAGGCATCCCGGCCGACTATGCCGACGGCACGCCGGAAGCCGGCAACAGCTGCGATCTCGACGGCATCGCCAACCCGGACAACGTCACCTACCTGCCGGGCTACAACACCCTGATCATCGGTGAAGACACCGGTTCGGGCCACCAGAACGACGTGATCTGGGCGCTCAACACCGAGAGCGGCCAGATGGACCGCATCTTCTCGACGCCCTACGGTTCCGAGACGACTTCGCCGTACTGGTACACCGACATCAACGGCTTCGGCTACCTGATGGCGGTCATCCAGCATCCTTACGGCGAATCCGACGAGGACAAGCTGGCCGATCCGGCCGATGCCCGCGCCTACATGGGCTACATCGGTCCGTTCCCGGCCCTCAACAAATAGTCTGACACTTTCGGAAAGGCCCGGTGCCTCGTGCACCGGGCCACTTTTTTTGCCTATGCGGGAGAGACCCATGCGCCCTGTTGCCTTTTCCCTGATCCTTCTTGCCGGCACCGCCTCGGCTGCCGCCATGGACCAGGTGTCGAGCACGCTCGACAACCCGCATGCCTATATCCCGCCGCAGTGCTACACCAAGACCGTCGACGCCGCCGGCGAGGTCCACAATCCCTGCCAGACCTGCCACACCTATTCGCGCCGGCCGCATTTCATCAACGATGCCGACCTGCAGCTTTCCTACGCCTTTCCCGCCCCGGCGCTGACCAATCCCTGGACCAACCTGTTTGTCGACCGGCGCGCCGAGATCGCCGCCACCTCGGATGAGGACATCCTCGACTGGGTGCGCACCGACAATTATTTCGACGCCGACGGCACGCCGCTGCTGATCGGCAAGCTGGCGACGCCGCCCGTCGGCTGGGATGTCGACGGCGACGGCAAGTGGTCGGGCTTCGTGCCCGACACCTATTTCGATTTCGACGCCGAGGGCTTCGATCGTACACCCGATGGCAGCCTGACCGGCTGGCGCGCCTTTGCCTACCAGCCGCTGCCCGGCACCTTCTGGCCGACCAACGGCTCGACCGATGACGTGCTGATCCGCCTGCCCGAGTCCTATCGCCAGGACACGGACGGCAGGGACAGCCTGGAGATCTACAAGCTCAACCTCGCCATCACCGAGGCGCTGATCAAGCGCGCCGATGTCGTCATCGATGCAACCGACGAGACGGCGCTCGACCTCGATCTCGATCGTGACGGCTCGCTCGGCACGGCCACGCACATCGCCTTCGCCTATGCCCCGCTCAAAGGCATCAACATGCACTGGGTCGGACGCGCCGGCGCGCTCGGTGCCGATGCGGCGCCGCTCGCCGCCGGGCTTTATCCGCTGGGCACCGAATTCCTTCACACCGTGCGCTATCTCGATGTCACCGAGAACGGCGTCGCCCTGTCGGCGCGGATGAAGGAGGTGCGCTACATGCAAAAGACGCAATGGCAGACCTATTTCGACCGCATGGACGGCGCCCTTGCCGAGATCAAGGAAAGCAGCGATTTCCCCGACCGGCTCGCCAGCTTCGTCGGCAATGCCGAGATCGGCATCCCCAACGGCACCGGCTGGCGGTTGCAGGGTTTCATCGAGGATGCCGGTGGCGACCTCCGCCCGCAAAGCTTCGAGGAGACGGTGTTCTGCATGGGCTGCCATGGCGGCATCGGCACCAATGACGACGACACCCTCGCTTTCCCGCGCAAGCTCGATGCGGCGACCGCCTTCCAGGCCGGCTGGTATCACTGGTCGCAGAAGGGCTTGGCCGGGACACCGGACCTCGCCCGCGCCGATGGCAAGACCGACTACGCCAATTACCTCGAGACCAACAGCGCCGGCGACGAATTCCGCGCCAACTCCGAGGTGATCGAGAACTGGCTCTCCAACGGCTCGCTCAGCGCGGCCGATGCCGCCGCAATCGCCTCCAACATCTCGGGCCTGGTCATGCCCTCGCCGCAGCGCGCCCTGGCGCTCAATACTGCCTATCGCATGATCGTGCGCGAGCAGAGCTTCACAAAGGGACGCGATGCCAGCATCGCTCCGCTCGACGACACCGTGTGGCGCACTGTCGAACAGGACCAGCCGACGGGCATCGCGGAAATCGCCATGCCCTGGTACGGGCACGAAGTGCGCTAGGCAGTTGCTGCTATCCTGGCGAGGTCATCCTTTGCCAGAACCATCGAACCTGCCGATAACGGTCTGAAATATCTCGGAATCTACAGCAGCCCTGCCGTGCCGAGATCACGCATCAGATGGCTGACGCCATAGGTCCAGGGCGGGCATTCGGTCGACAGGTGCACCGTATTGGACAGCGTCCCGAGGCTCGGGGTCGAGATCGAGACGACATCGCCGAGCTTGTGGGTGAAGCCGTGGCCGGCGCGGCCGCGATCCTTGGTCGGTGCGAACATGGTGCCCAGGTAAAGCACCATGCCGTCCGGATACTGGTGGTGGGTGCCGAGGGCCGCCGCGACCAGCGCTTCAGGCGAGCGCGAAATCTCGGACATCGACGACGTGCCGTGCATCTCGAACTCGTCGAGCCCCGCGACGACAAGGCTGACCTCGGCCTGCTTCACCGTCTCGATGGAGAAATCCTTGTCGAACAGGCGGATGAACGGGCCGAGCGAGGCCGAAGCATTGTTGTCCTTGGCCTTGCCGAGCAATAGCGCCGACCGGCCTTCGAAATCGCGCAGATTGACATCATTGCCCAGCGTCGCCCCGACGATGCGCCCGTCCGAAGCGACGACAACGGCGATCTCGGGTTCGGGATTGTTCCAATGCGATTGCGGATGCAGCCCGATATCGGCGCCATAGCCGACGCTGGCCATCGGCTGGCACTTGGTGAAGATCTCGGCGTCCGGACCGATGCCGACCTCGAGGTATTGCGACCACAATCCGCGTGCGATCAGCGCCTTCTTGACCTCCATCGCCGCCTCGGATCCCGGCACGAGATGCTTGAGTTCGGCGCCGATCACCGCGACGATCTCGGCCCTCAGGGCGTCGGCCTTGTCGCTGTCGCCGCGCGCCTGCTCCTCGATTACCCGTTCGAGCAAGGAGACGACGAAGGTGACGCCGGCCGCCTTGACCGCTTGCAGATCGACCGGCGACAGCAGGTGCGGTTTCGCGGCGTCGTGCGCCAGAGGCCAGGAATTTTCGACAAGCAGTTGGCGCGAGCCGATATACTCGCCACGCGTTGCGGCGACATAGCCGGCCGGGTCGGCCATTTCACAGATGTCTCGGACCGTCGGCGCCGCGCACGAGGTGATGTCGTAGACCGCGTCCTCCCGCACCGTCACGACACGCGGATAGGCGTGATCGGGCAGACGGGCGCGCCCGAGGAAAGTACCGGTGTCAGGCAGGATGGGGCTGTGCGTCATCGAAGTCTCCCCTCCCGGACGACGTCATCTGGCGTGGTGAAGATTGCCTAGCGGGGTTTTCCGGGCGTGGCAAGGCGCGCGCGGCAGCACAGCGTTCGGCCGGGCAACGGGCATGCCTCAATAAGAACGAAATGCCGATATTGGTTCGTCCCACCTCACCATACGGAGCTCGCAGACCATGAAGACCGTTCTGTCCGGCATTTGCCTTGCCGCCCTTGCCCTCGCCGCCCCCGCTGCACTGGCCGAATCCAACATCTCGACACTGTCGCTGCAGGGCACTGCCAGCGTCAGCGCCGAACCGGACATGGCCAGCGTCACGACCGGCGTGGTCACCAACGCCGACACCGCCCGCGAGGCGCTGACCGCCAATACCGAGGCGATGTCGGCCCTGCTCGCCCTGGTCAAGGCGACCGGGGTTGCCGACAAGGACATGCAGACGTCGGGCTTTTCGGTGCAGCCGCAATATGTCTATTCCGACAAGACCGACGCCAACGGCTACCGCCAGCCGCCGCGCATCGCCGGCTATGAAGTGCGCAACACGCTGACCGTCCGGCTGAGGGAGCTCGACGAGCTCGGCACCGTGCTCGACCAGATGGTCAGCGCCGGCTCCAACACCATCGACGGCGTCAACTTCGCCGTGTCCGACAGTTCCGCCCTGCTCGACGAGGCCCGCCGCGCCGCCATGAAGAATGCGCTCGGCAAGGCGGAGCTCTATGCCGACGCCGCCGGCGTCTGCCTCGATCGTATCACTTCGATCTCCGAAAACGGCGGCTATGCGCCCCAGCCCAAGCTGATGCGCTCGATGATCGCCGAGGACGCGATGATGGCCCCCGTCCCCGTCGCCGCCGGCGAAGTCGGCTACGACATGACCGTCTCGGTCGACTGGGAAATCAGCATGGGGCCGTGCGAGTAGGGGTCAGGAGCCGACGGCTGGGACCAGGGCGGAGGGCCTATCGAGGGTTGAGAAGCTGAGCTCCCATGGGCAGGCCGGGGATGGCGTGCATGCGCCTGAACCGGCCATTGACTCGGGCTTGTCGTTGGCGCGAAAGCGGACGCGACAACCACCACGCTCTGGCGAGACTGCCGTGCCTGTCATCGCATTTTGGGTGCGCCCTTGGGCCAACACCGCTTCTTCACGGGTATCACACAAAAAAGGAAGCAGCGGACACCGCCCCCCCCCAATGTGCTTGCGTCGCCTCGCGTCAGTCGAATAGAGCATCGGGATCGAGGATCGAGATCACATGCTCGCTTTGGCAAACCATGGCAGCATCCTTTCCGCCCAATCTGGGAGGATCGGCGAAATCCCCGTCTGCTGCGTCGACGAAGCCCGAGATGCTGTCGACAGCAAGCTTGATATCGCCATCACCGATCGAGACGACGTGCACAACTTGATTGGTCGGCTGCTCGCGTCCTCCGAAACCGAGCACGACCTGCGAACCGGATATCTCGACAATCTGGCCGCGGATGCAGAGCACTCCCCGTCCGCCGATACGCGGTGCAGCATTGGGTCGGGTCTTGCTCAGGCGCAAACTCTCGCAGACCCGGTGCCGAATGCGCCCAGGACTTCCATTTCAATCGACCCGTTGAAACCAACCAGACCGCGGCACTGGCACAGAAGACCTGGTCCGAGGCCCTGGAATCAGACGAGGGAAACATTAGGCGCACTTAGTCAGCGATACTCTGAAACACCATGGCGAAACTGTAGCCGGCAATTGCGTCGATGGCGGATCCTGAAGGCCGTTTTTTTATTAAATTTGTTAACCAATTGACTAATATGATTTTTCTCGCTGTCAATCGACGCTCGTTGTTAACGCCGCGCAAGCCCTCCTCCGTTTAAACTCGCAATAATACCGGTCAACGCCATTGCGGCGGAGGGGAAGGTCGCGATTGATCATGCCGATTTGGCAAGACCTGTTTGGCAATCTGGCCGCGGTCGCACTTTCAATCTTCATTTGGGAGTGGGCGAACACTCGGTTCGAGTGCAAAACCAAACTCCGCTACAATTTAGCCTTCGGCGCCACGATGGGCTTGAGCGCTGTCGCGTCGATGATGATGGCAGTGCACCTGCCGGATGGCTTGATCCTTGATTTTCGATCGGCACTGGTCTCAATCGCCGGCTTCTTCGGCGGCCCCGTTAGCGGCTTGGTTGCGGCAGCAATCGCCGTTGGCTACCGGGTTTGGTTCGGTGGCACCGGGATGCTGCCGGGCATCGGTGTGATCGCAATCGCCGCTGTTGCTGGCATCGCGGGCCATCTCCTCGCGCGCAGGCATCCGGATCGCATGTGGCAGCTTGCATTGCTATCGGTTGCTGCGACAGCTGCTTTGCTGATCGGGATATTATCACTGCCAGCACCCCTTCCGACCACTTTGCTTCAAAAGCTCGGCGTGCCGGTCCTTGGCCTGACATTTGTTGCGACTTTTGTTGCTGGCCTCGTCATCTTGCAGGGGCAGCGGATTTGGAATGAAAGGCGTCTGCTCCTTTCCGCCATGAGCCAGTCTCCGGACTTTCAGTACGTCAAAAACTGCGCCAGTCAGTTCGTGATCGTCAATCAGCATGTTGCCGATCACCACGGCCTCACCTCGGTACATGAGCTGCGCGGCAAGACCGATTTTGATGTCGGCCCCACCGAACGTGCCAAAAAACTGTTCGATGAGGAGCAGAGACTTTTGCGAACCAGACAACCGATACGAGATTTCATCGAGTGCGTGGTTGATGGTTCCGGGCAAGAGCATTGGTACTCGACATCCAAGTCGATCGTTGTCGGCAGGGATGGCGAGGTCATAGGTCTGACAGGTGTGACCCATGACATCACCAACCAGAAAAATTCAGAGGCGGAGTTGCAACGAAGTCAAAGCATCTTGTCCCATGCACTTGCCGGCATGTCGGATGGATTGGCTATGTTCGATGCCGATGATGTCTTGATGTTTTGCAACGAGCAATATCGACAGATATTCGCACTTACTGCCAGCGCACGCGTGCCCGGCGCGCATCTCCGGGACATTCTGGGCGCGGTGGTCGAAACCCAGGAACAGGTCGGCATTCCGGCCGGGGAGGAAGACCGCTGGATAGAAGATGTCATTGCCACCGTGCACAATTCCGAGGAGCGCGAAGTGCAACTCAGAAATGGCCGCTGGTTGAGAGTGAGGACGCAACGCTCCGAAGATGGCATGTCGACCGTCACGGTTTCGGACATCTCGGTGTCCAGGCAGGCGCAAGATGCGCTGATGAACCTTACGACTCAGCTCAAGTCTCTCGCTGGAACCGACGGCTTGACCGGATTGTTCAATCGCCGGTCGTTCGACGAGTCACTGTCCAGAGAGATCGAAAAGACATCGCGTGCGGTTGAACCACTCAGCCTGCTTATGATCGATGTCGATCACTTCAAGTCTTTCAACGATCTTTACGGTCACGTTGCCGGCGACGATTGCCTCAAGGCAATCGGTCAGTGTCTTCAGAAAGGCGCTCAGCGCCCCAGGGACATCGCAGCCCGTTACGGTGGCGAGGAGTTTGCCATTCTCTTGCCCGATACCGACCAGGCAGGAGCAAAACTGGTTGCAGACTCGATCAGTCAACTTCTTGCCGACCTCGCAATCCCACACTCCGGAAACAGGCCCGAGATTGTCACGGTGAGTATCGGCGCTTCCACCTACTCATCGGAGGGGGGGCGAAGAAACGCAGTGGAAATCGTTCAACGAGCCGATGACGCCTTGTACCAAGCAAAGCGATCCGGACGAAACTGCTACATCGCTTGGCAACCTGCCGAACGCCAATTGGTCCGGCAGTAGCGGCCGCGGATTCAAGAGCCGGAGTCGCCAGCTCTTTTGTTCAGCAGCTTCGCGACGTGGCTTCTGGTTGCGCTCGGAACTGACGATCTCGGCGTGTCACCGTCATGACACCCGCATCCCGGCGCCATGAGCGCACAAGAAGCTTCCACTGTCCCAAGTCCGCCATCTCCAGTCAGTCCGTTTCGGCCCACATCCAGTCGTCGCCAGTGACGTGCAACCGCCAGATTTCTGCCCCCGCGCCCCTCCACCTCACCCCAGCGCCTGCAAGATCATCCGTCCGCCGACGAAAATCAGATAGGCGGCGAAGACGCGCTTGAGCCAGGCCTGGTCGAGCTTGTGCGCCAGCGACGCGCCGAACGGGGCGCACAGGGCAGCGGTGGCGCCGATGAGGATCAGCGCCGGCAGGTTGACGAAACCGAGCGACAGCGGTGGTCGTCCGGCCTCGGCCCAGCCGGAAATGATGAAGCCGAGCGTGCCCGGCGCCGCGATCATGACGCCGATCGCCGCGCCGGTGCCGACGGCCTTGTGCATCTGATGTCCGAAGGCGGCCAGGGTCGGCACGCTGAGTGCGCCACCGCCAACCCCCATCAGCGCCGAGACATAGCCGACGATCACCGCCGCGACGCGATGGGTGAATGTCGATCCGCTGAGATGGCCCATCAGCATGCGCTGCACCGGCAGAACGATGTTGAGGGCAACGAACAGCGCCACGATGCCGAAAATGACGCGCAGGACATCGCCCGAATAGAGCCCGGCCATCAGCCCGCCGGCGAACGCCGCCGCCATGATCGGAATCGACCACAGCCGGACGACGTCCATCATCACAGCGCCGCGTGCATGGTGGGCGCGGGCGCTCGACAGCCCGGTGGCGATGATGATCGCCAGCGAGGTGCCGACGGCGACATGCTGGTAGATCTCGGCATCATAGCCGAGCGCCTCGAAGGCAATGGCCATGGCCGGCACCATGACGATGCCGCCGCCGACGCCGAGCAGGCCGGCGGTGACGCCGGCAAGGGCGCCTGCTGCGAGAAAGCCGAGAATGAGCGGCAGATAGTCTGCAGGACTCACTGTGAATCCTCTTTCTCGGCGATGGCGCGTTCGATCAGCAGGATGACGATGGCGCGTCGGTCCGCCGGCGCCTTGCAGGCGGTTTCTTTGGCCTTGCCATTGCCGAGCGAGGTGAAATCGGCACCGGCAAAGAGCAGCAGTTGCACCATCTCGACATCGCACCAGCCGACGGCGTTTTCGAGCGGCGTGCGGCCGGAGGCCCCGGTTGCGTTGATGTCCGCCCCGGCCTCGATCAGCCGGGCCATGATCTCGGTGCCGCCCTGCGGCCCGGCGGCGAGATAGATCAGCGGATTGCCCTCGCGGTCGGTCAGGTTGACGTCACCGCCCTTGGCCACGAAGGCATCGAAAGCCTCGACATCGTTGTTGCGTACCGAGGAAACGATCGGGTCGTTGGGCACGGCGCGCGGCAGGCAGGCGGAAAGCGAAAGCGCCACGATCACCAGAACCATCCGCATCAGCCCTGTCCACATCACTCATTCTCCCTGCACATGAAGGATCAGCCGGCGCATGTGCGGCGTGCGCCGATGCTCGAACAGATACAGCCCCTGCCATGTGCCGAGCAGCAGACGTCCGTCGCCGACCGGAACATTGAGCGACACCTGGGTCAGCGCCGAGCGGATATGGGCCGGCATGTCGTCCGGGCCTTCGGTGGTGTGGGTGATCCAGTCCATGCCCTCGGGCACGAGCCGGCGGAAGAAAGTCTCGAGATCGGTCTGTACGTCCGGATCGGCGTTCTCCTGGATGACGAGCGAACACGAAGTGTGGCGGCAGAACACTGTCAACAGTCCGGTCCTGATGCCGGCGCCGGCAACGAATGCCCCGGCGGCGCGGGTGAACTCGTAGAGCCCGGCACCGCGCGTCGCCACTTCAATGCCGGTCTGGGTGACGCCGCTCATGGCTTGGGTACGCCCGACAGCGCCCGTTCGACGAAAACGGCGCAGCTTTTCAGCGCCGCATCGACCTCGGGGATGTCGTCGGCCCCGGTTTCGAACACATGCCAGAGTTCCGGGGCGATCTCGATGCGGACCGGCGAGCCGGCCCGGGCGGCGCGCTCGGTGAAGATGGTGGAATCGGACAGCATGATCTCGCCACCGCCCGCCTGCACCAGCGTCGGCGGCAGGCCGGACAGATCTGCATTGATCGGGGAGACGCGCGGATCGCTTGCCGGCAAAGCGCCGCGATAGTCCTCGGCCGCCGAAATCAGTGCGTCCCGCAACATGAACGGATCGCTTTCGATATTGTTGACATAGCTCGGCCCGAGGCATTCGAGATCGGTCCAGGGCGACATGGCGATGGTGCCGGCCGGCTGTGCACGTCGCTTCTCCTTGAGCGCCAGCATCAGCGCGATCGCCAGCCCGCCACCGGCGCTGTCACCGACGACGATGATCCGGGAGGCGGCAATGCCATCGGCCTGCAGCGCGGCAAAAACCGCGAGCGCGTCCTCAAGTGCCGCCGGATAGGGATGTTCGGGCGCAAGCCGGTAGTCGGGCACGCAGACCCGCAGGCCGAAACGTCGCGACAGACGTGCGGCAAAGCCGCGATGGGTGAGGATGGAGCCGGCGCGGTAGCCGCCACCGTGAAGCAGCAGCACGGCACCGGTTTCGGCAACCGGCCCACAGGTGACCCATTCCGCCGGCACACCGCCCATGTCCGCCCCGGCCAGCTTGGTGCCATCCGGCAATGGTATGGCCGCGGCCTCCTGTTCCCATTCGGCCCGCTGGATCGCAAGCGGCCGCTCCGGCTTCCGGTTTGCCCTTAGCTCAGCCATGAAGGCATGCGCAGCCGCACTGGCCATCTCCGTCTCCCGAACCTGCATGTTTGCCGGGCGCATGATCTCGGAAAGCCCGGCCTGGCGCAAGCGGCCATGCCGGTCCGGATGCCGGTTTCGGGCACGGCGTGCACGAGGCGCGAGCCCGCATCACATGCTTGCGCCCCGGGGCTTGACGCCGACGCAGTCCGCCCACACCATTGCGCCCGATGCGGCGCGGGGGCGCCGGTTCAACTGTTCGCCATCCGGGGTGCTCGCATGTCTCAAGAAAACGTCTGGCGCTTGCGCAAGCTTGCATCAAATCACATCACCTGGGTGCAGCCGCTGGTGTTGACCGGCATCATGACATTGGTCGTGTCCGGCATCTCGACTTTCCGGGCGCTGGGGCTGATTGACGGGGTGTTCGGCGGCTGGATGGCCGCCTGGATCATGAGCTGGATCGTCGCTTTTCCGACAATGCTGGTGTCGCTGCCGCTGGTCCGGCGCATTGTCGGCGCATTGGTCGAACTGCCGCGAGCGAAATAGGCAGCAGCACCAAACGCGGGGCATGATCTGCCCCGGTCGGCATCAGGCACGGATCGAATGACGGCGCGGCGTCAGGAGAACAGCCGGTCGCCCTGTTCGTCGATGATCTGGCGCGCCTTGGCGAGGGCGGATTCGGCAGCCTGGTCGGCGCTCGACAGCCTGTCGGCGCGAATGAACTTGTGGACCTTCACCTCGCCGCCGATTTCCTTTTCGATCTCGCCGCACAGCTGGTACTCGGCGCCGGCGCGCATCTCGATGGCACGGATGGCGTAGTCCTTGTACTCCTTGGAATCGAGCACGCGCGGCGCCCCCGGTTCGCCGCCATCGCCGCCGCCGAAAAGCTTCTTGAGAAAGGACATCGAGGTCTCCTGAAGTCTGTTTTTCCGGCAGTCTAGAGTTCTCGGCCTATGGATGCAATTCGCCCGTCGGCGCTTTGTCTTGCCTCAGCCGGCAGTGGCGAAAATGCCGTTGACCAGCAGCGTCACCAGCGTCTCGATCTGGTAGTTGGTGCGCGCCAGCGTTTCCGGACGCACCTGGCCGACATAGCTCAGCGTGACGATGCCGTGAACGGCGGACCACAGCGCCCAGGCCGTCGCCTGCCTCTTGTTGTCGTCCTCCATTCCCGGCGCGCCATCCAGCAGGTCGCCGAGCAGGCCGATGAGCGATGACTGCCGGTCGAGATACCAGTCGGCGGCATCTCCGACCGGACGCGCCCGGTTGAAGGCGAGCAGGCCGGCCCAGCTGTTCTCGTTGTCGGTAACGAAGTCGATATAGAGCCCGGACAAGGCCAACAGCGCGTGGCGCAGCCGCTGGCTGGGGCTGTCCGACACTTCGCCGCGCGCCAGCTTTTCGGAAAACTCCTTGCCGATCTCGGCCTTGCGGGCCTCGCCCAGCGCGGCCAGCCGTTCGAACAGGCTGCCGCAGGCCTGCTCGATGACGCCGTCGACATTGCCGAAAAGGTTGTAGACGCTGCCGACCGAGACGCCGACCTTGCCGGCGAGTGTGCGTGCCTTGACCGCCTCGATGCCGCCCTCGGCCATCAGTTCGAGCGCCGCCGCGACCAGCTTGTCCCTGACTTCGGAATGCTCGAGCGTCAAATCCGTCTCCCTGGCTTTGCACGCATGAGCGCGCCGTCCTTAGGTTTCACCCCACCCTTGGCCCCATTTCCCGGTCCTGTCAAAGAAAATATGAACTTTGTTCAATTTTGCTATTGAACGGCGTTCAAAAATCGCTATGTTGCATTTGTGAACGATGTTCAAAAACGCAAAGGAGCGTTTCGATGTTCGATCTGATCGCCACCTTGATGAAAGGCGCCAATGCGCGGGCCACCGAAGCCGCCACCGACGTCTTTGCCATCGACCTGATCAACCAGAAGATCCGCGAGGCCGAGGCCGGCCTTTCCAATGCCAAGGCGGCGCTGGCGGCTCTCATCCTGCGCCAGCGCAAGGAGCTCCAGGCACTCGACCAGCTTGTTGCCCGCAAGCGCGATCTCGAAACCCGGGCGAAAAAGGCACTCGACGCCGGCAACGAGGGTCTCGCCGCCGACGCAGCAAGCGCCATCGCCGATCTCGAGAACGAGGAAACGGTACGCCGTCAGACCCTTGAGCGGCTGGCCGAACGCATTGGCTCGCTGCGCCTTTCGGTCGAAAAGGCCAATCGCCGCATCGTCGACCTGCGCTCAAGTGCGTCGGCCGCCGCCGCCATCGATCTCGAACGCAAGGCCCAGCGCCGGGTCAACCGTGCCCTCAACAGCACCAGCCCCATTCACGAGGCCGAGGCACTGATTCGCCGCGTTTCCGAACAGGACGATCCCCTCGCCCAGTCCGAGGTGCTCGACGAGATCGATGCCTCGCTCAGCCACGAAAACGTCACCGACCGGCTGGCCGAGGCCGGCTTCGGCGACGCCCGCAAGGTCAGCGCGGACGACGTGCTCGCCCGCCTGCGCACCAAGCCCGAATAGCGCCTTTTTCCAACCGACCGAACCTTCTGAAAGGAACCGAAAATGCAGTCCTCCAGCAACAGCACCTACATCTTCTTCAACGGCATCGGCGTTATCGCCGCCTACGGCATGCTCGCCCTCAGCGTCTGGTTGGCGCCGGTCGACCTGTCGACGAAAGGCTATTGGGGCATGGGCGTATTCATGCTCACAGTGGCGCTGGTCAATCTTGTCAAATACCGGCTCGAAGACCGCATCCAGAGCGAAGCCCTGTTCAAGCTCGAAGCGGCCAAGAACGAGAAGATCCTCAAGGACTATATCGGCGACGAACAGCAGCAGTGACGTCCCCCAACCGGCGCCGGGCCGTTCGCCCGGCGCCATTTCCGGAGCACTCCCATGACCAATCCCATCACAGGCAAACCGCCGGCGCGCATCACGCTCGACCTGCCGCGCCTTGTCGCCGACGGGCAATTGACCTTTGAAGAAGCCGACCGGCTGATCACGCTTGCCTCGCCCAACCGCATGCAGCATGTCATCGCCAATATCCTTTTGATCTTCGGCGCGCTGATGAGCGTTGCCGGCATCCTCTCTCTCGAACCGCCGCTCGAGGTCGGACTGGGTCTTGCCATCGCCGCGCTCGGCACCGGTGGCGTCCTGGTCTTCAGGGCCCGCGACGAATGGGGCCTGCTCGGCCAGACCCTGGTGCTGATGGGCGTGCTCGGCCTGTCCGGCTGGGCAGCGCTGCGCTTCGAGGATCTCGGCGGCATGTGGCCGACCCTCACCGCCCCCTTCATTGCCGTTCTGACCCTCAGCACCGCCATCGTCTTCCGCAACGGCGTGCTGGCGGCTCTGGCGCCGGTGGCGCTCGCCAATCTCATCGGCACCGGCACGGCCTATTGGCACGCCTCCTATGCCTTGTTCGTGCAGGAAGCGACGATCTCGATTGCCATTTTCGGATCGCTGGCAGCAGGCCTGTTTGCCCTGCGCCCTTACCTGCCCAAGGCCCATGAGCTGACCGCGGTGATCATGGCGCGGGTCAGCTTCTTCCTGGCCAATTTCGCCTTCTGGGTCGGCTCACTCTGGGGCGACCATATCGGCGAGCTCTGGGCCGAAGCGGCCGATATGGATTATGGCGCCCTGACCGCCTGGCGCCAGCAGGCGCTGTTCATCCCGGACACGGCCTTCTCGATTGGCTGGCTCGTCTTCCTCGCCGTCTGCATTGTCGTCGGGCTTCGCACCCAGCGCCGTTTCATCGCCAACACCGCGATCGTCTTCCTCGCCATTCATTTCTACACCCAGATGTACGAGTCCTTGCTCGACACACCCGGCTCGCTGGTGCTGATCGGGCTGAGCCTTGTCGCATTCGGTGTCGGCCTCGCCCGCTTCGACCGCTGGCAACGCCTGAGGATGGCCGCCTGAAGCCCTGCCGGCCGGCGGCCCCATACCGCCGGCCGCGCCATCCATTTGCAAATACTGTCAGAATTACCTGAGTATATGTAGCAGTTTTTGTTCGCATTCCTGCAAGTATTCAGGTTTTACGCGACGAAATGACTAGGTGACTTCTGTCATAGCGTTTAGCAATTTCGCGTATGGTCAATCAGGATTCGAATATCGGGCCGATCAATAGCGTCGCAGATGCTCGCCGGCGCCTCTATTGCGTTCAGTGGATCCGCATTCTGCTGACTGTGCTCGTCGTTGCGCATCATGCTGCCCAGCCCTATGTCAATTTCGTCTACAATGACTGGCAGGACATCGTCCCCGAGACAGCAAAGAGCGAAGCGCTGACGGTGCTGTTCGTTTTCAACCGCACCTTCTTCATGGGCTTCTTCTTCCTGATTTCGGGCTATTTCCTCGACCAGAGCCTTGCCCGCCACGGCGCCTGGGGCGTCATCCGCGACCGGCTGATCCGGCTCGGCATTCCGCTCATCGTCATCGTCGTCTTCGTGTTCGGCACCATCGGTTTCCTGGTCTATGCCAGGGGACTCGACTATTTCAGCTTCATCGTTTTCGGCTATCTCGGCGCCGGCAAGGCCGAGTTCGGCCATTTGTGGTTTATCGCCCACCTGCTGCTCTACATTCTCGTCTATGTCGGCCTGAGGGCGCTGGTGCCGCGGCTCGGCAGCGTCGGCGCAAACCTGCCGCCGCCCGGGCATCTGCAGGTCGCCTTGTTCGTCATCGGCCTTGGCGTGGTCACCGCGCTCGTCCGCCTCGTCTGGCCCATCGATGAGTGGGTACGCATCGCCGGAATTCTGCCCGCCGAACCGGCACACCTGCCAATCTACATTTCGCTGTTCGCCACCGGCGTGCTTGCCGGCCGCGCCCGCTGGCTCGACAGGATCGAGACGCGCGTCGCCTTCCCGTGGTTCGCCAGTGCCGCCATCGTCTTCTCGGGGCTTGCCGCCATCTCGACGGCTGAGCTGGCGCAACCGGGAAACATGACCATGCGCATCGCCTGGGCCTTTCTCGAACCGGTCGTCGGCATCGGCATCATTCTCGGCCTGATCGTGTTTTTCCGCCGTTTGCTGAGTTCGCCCAGCCCGCTGCTGCCCTGGATCGACGGCAATATCTATGGCGTCTACCTGTTCCACCTGTTCGCGGCGATCGGGCTACAGGCTGCGCTGCTCAACTCGGGCCTGCCGGTGCTGTCGAAATTCGCTATCGTGCTTGTCGGCGCACTCGTCATCTCCTATGTGCTGACGGCGCTCCTCAGGCTCATCCCCGGCGTCCGGCGCGTGCTCTGAAAGCCGGTCCGATGCGAGGCCAGCCGGCTGCTCCAACCAGGTTCGGCTTCCGGTTCACACTGCCGCCGCAGCGCCCTGCCAGCGCTCGAACAGCGGTCCGGCCTCGTTTTCCGGGCAACTCAGGTGCAACTGGGCATAGTACCAGCCATCGGCTTCGCGGCCTTCGGGATCGATGCCGCGCTCGGCCAGGTTGTCGAGAACGTGGGCGCGCTCGGCATCGTCGGCAAACCGGCGCTGGCGCACCGGCAGACCGATCTGCCGGGTGACGTAGCCGCGGTCGTTGAGGCTCTCGACCGCCGCGTCATAGTCGAACATTCTCAGGACGAAATGGGCCATCCACGGCTTGCTGCCATTGCTGGCATCGAGCAGATGGTCGAGCGTCTTTTCCGAGATGTAGCCGTAGCACCCGGTCGAGATGATCAGATCGGAATCGACCAGCTGTTCGGCCTGCCGGGCGTTCGGCGCCGTTGTTTCGAAATCGGCAGCGACGCCATCGTCGAGAATGCCGGCAGCGACGGCGTAATCGATGGCGTTCTGCGAGGCATCGACACCGACAATCACCGTCTGCTCGTCCGGTTCGGCATAGATCTCCCGGTCGGCGGCGATGAGCTCGTCGCGCTTCATCCCCTGCTTGGCCGCTTCGCCGTAGAAGCTGGCAAGTCCGGACATCGACTGGTCGTGCTTGATCAGCGCCGCGTTGACGCCATAGGAGCAGCCGACATCGACGATCTTGACAGCGTCATTGCCGCTCTCGGCGCGGCGGGCCGCAATGACCTGTTGGAACAGCGGCCGAGCCCGTTCGGGGACACAGTATCCGAGCGCCGACAATTGAGTATAATACGGAACAGGCGTCGTTTGATTGTAGATATCATCCAATACAATCTTACCTGTTTCATCGTAATCAAACGCGCTCACAATTTTTCTCCTCCAGATAATAAATATCGACATACGAAAAATCGGCGCGATGCCGCGCGTCATTCGCCTTAGCCGATCATTTTTCTGAGTGCGTGGATGATAGCCGCTTTTACAACTACATATAACCTTGAAATCGGGATTTGTTTGTGCCTATCTGTCGGGCTGAAGCGCGGAGCGTTTCTTGTGCCGCCGAACTGGCCTTTGCCGACGATCTCTGGCACCGCCAAGCCTTGCGATGTCCTGCGATCGAGGCAATATCACTGCGCGAGCAAGCGGTTCGGCAGCGGCGCGATCCGCAAATCCCGCTCTGGATCAGAGTCCTGCCCCGAAGCGGGCCATTGCCTCGATAACCGGGATCATGCCGCGGCCCTTTTCGGTCAGCGCATATTCGGTCTTGGGTGGCACCGTGGGGTAGATGGTCTTGTCGACCAGCCCGAAGCCTTCGAGCAGGGTCAGCCGATCCGCCAGCATGCGCGGGCTTATGCCGGCGAGCGAGCGCTGCAGTTCCGAATAGCGCTTTGTGCCGCCGATGAGATCGCGGACGATCAGACTCGTCCATTTGCCGCCGAATATCTGGTTGGCGCGCGCAACCGGACAATCCGGTTTGCAGGATTCATTCGCTCCATCGAGCAGCGCCTTCTCCGACAGATATGGCGTCGCCACCTTGCCCATTGCTGTCATCGCTCCAATACTTACTATAAAAAAAGTAACTACTTCATTTTTTATAGCAAAGGAACTAGATCCTGTCCATCCCAACCGATGGAGAGTTTCATGACCCGCCTGAAAGTGCTTTTGTACATCGTCGCCGCCTCGCAACTCGCGCTCGGCGGCCTTACCCTTGTTGCCCCGGGTGCATTCTTTTCGTGGATGGGACTGACCCCGCCCCCGCCCGACAATAACTACATGCTCGGCATGCTGGCCGGCCGGTTCCTTGTCTTCGGCATGATGTTCGTCTGGCAGGCTCAAAAGCCGGAGCCCAGCCGTTTCGTCATTCGGGCCATGGTGCTGATTCAAGCGATCGACTTCCTCGTCGGCGCTCTCTACCTCGGCGCTGGCACGATCACCCTTGCAACCGCCGCTTTCCCAATGTTCAACGCTGCCGTTTTCGGCGGACTGCTGCTCTGGTGGAGCCGGCCGGAGCCGCAGGGCATGCCCGAACGCGCCTAGGCCCGGCAAGGACAACGGGCGGGCTCCGGATCACCCGTTTCCGGCACGCGAGTTCGGATTAAGCCTTGCCTGATCGACGATTGCTCCCCAAGCTCTGTCAGCGCGGCGGGCAGGCGAAGCAAGAATAATGGGCGTCAAAAACTGCCTGATCGAGGGCGTTTCCTGCACTGGCAAGACCACGGTGGCCGAAGAGCTCGAACGGCGCGGCTATGATGTCGTTCACGGCGATCGCGTGCTGGCCTATCAGGGCGACCCGGAAACCGGAGCGCCATTGCAGCCATCATCGGAACCGCGAACGCCCGCCTTCATTCAGCAGCACCACATCTGGGATATCGGCAAGGTCAGGTCGCTGGCTGCGGATCGCGACCACGCCATCACCTTCTTCTGCGGCGGCTCGCGCAATTTTCATCATTTCATCGATCTGTTCGACGAGGTCTTCGTTCTCGACGTCGATCTCGACACCCTTCGGCGCCGCCTCGACGCGCGGCCGGATGACGAGTTCGGCCACAAGCCCGACGAACGCGCCCTGATCCTCAACCTTCACAGGACGAAAGAGGACATTCCCGGCAATGCCGTCAGCATCGATGCCACGGCGCCGCTTGCCCGTGTTGTCGATGACATCGTCTCGCGGTGCGGCGCGGCCTAGCTGGATTCGCAACGAAGCGAAGCCGGCACTCCTGTCACCACCAACGTTCATCTGCGTCTTCACCTCTCCGTGAGCAGCCCGCACCCTGACATTTATTGTCACGTTTGCGTGGTTGCTTGTGAAAATGGTTCAGCGGCGTCCCTGGCGGCACCGTGACAGAGTTCGCCGGATCACGCGATCCGGTCGACCAGCCAACCAGCAGATTTGAGCAGCCACCGTTTTCCGGCATGAGAGAGGACCACGCCGTGCCCATTGCCACCGCCTCGATTCCGCGACCGGACCGGGTCGCAGATCTGTTCGGCGCCGTCCGGGCGCAGACAGAAGCCCTGACCGCACGCCTGTTGCCCGAAGACATGATGCTCCAGTCGATGGAGGACGCCAGCCCGGCCAAATGGCATCTGGCGCACACCACCTGGTTCTTCGAGGAATTCATCCTCAAAAAACATGTCGCCGGCTACGAGTCGCCGGACGACCGCTTCGCCTTCCTGTTCAACTCCTATTACGTGCAGGCGGGTCCGCGTCATGCCCGCGACCGGCGCGGCATGATCTCGCGTCCGGACGTGGCGGCGGTTCAGTCCTATCGCGATCACGTCACCGAAGCCATGCAGCGCCTGCTAACCGAGCCATCCGGCGACGCAGGCGAGATCGCAGCGCTTGCCGAGCTCGGCTGTCATCACGAAATGCAGCATCAGGAACTGCTCGTCACCGATCTGCTGCACGGCTTTTCCTTCAATCCGCTGCTGCCGTCCTTCCGCGATCCGGCGCCCGCGGCGCTTAAGAGCGCCAGCGACCTCAGTTTTGCCGCCCATTCCGGCGGGCTTGTCGATATCGGCCACGCCGGCTCCGGCTTCGCCTATGACTGCGAAGGCCCGCGCCATCCGACCTATCTGGCACCCTTTGCGCTGGCCAACCGCGCCGTCACCAATCGCGACTGGATCGGGTTCATCGAAGACGGCGGCTACCGGACACCGACGCTGTGGCTGATGGATGGCTGGGCGCGCCGGTCGCAGGAGGACTGGACCCATCCGCTCTACTGGTGGCGCCAGGACGACGAATGGTGGACCTACACTCTTCGTGGCCCGCAGCCGGTCAATCTCGACGCGCCGGTCGTCCATGTCAGCTATTACGAAGCCGACGCCTTCGCCCGCTGGGCCGGCGCCCGCCTGCCGACGGAAGCCGAGTGGGAGACTGTCGCCGCGCCCACCGCCATTGACGGCAACTTTCTCGAGAGCGGCGCCCTGCGCCCGCTACCGGGCGACAGCCTTTGGGGCGATGTCTGGGTGTGGACCCAATCGGCCTTCTCTCCCTATCCCGGCTACCGCCCGCCCGAGGGCGCCATCGGCGAATACAACGGCAAGTTCATGGTCAACCAGTTCGTTCTGCGCGGCGGCTCCTGCGCCACGCCAAAACTGCAGATGCGCCCGAGCTACCGGACCTTTTTCTACCCCCATCAGCGCTGGCAGATGCTCGGCCTGCGCCTCGCAAAGGACGCCTGACACATGCTCGAACGCCTCGCCCCCAGGAACGCCGACCTGATCGCCGATGCCGTCGCCGGCCTTGCCGCCAGTCCCAAGCACATCTCGCCCAAATGGTTCTACGACGCGCGCGGCAGTGCCTTGTTCGAAGACATCACCCGGCTGCCGGAATACTACCCGACACGCGTCGAGACCGAGATTTTGAGGCAACGGGCGGCCGAGATTGCCGCGCTGGTCGGCC
This sequence comes from Devosiaceae bacterium, assembly GCA_963675235.2. GTDB lineage: Bacteria > Pseudomonadota > Alphaproteobacteria > Rhizobiales > Devosiaceae > JAHJQZ01. Next base: position 574,011 of record CAXXFU010000005.1, read on the forward strand.
CGGGAACGGCGCTGACCGAACTTGGCAGCGGCGCCAGCGTCAAGACACGGCTGCTGCTCGACGAATTCCGGGCCGGTGCCACCTATGCGCCGCTCGACATATCGCGCGAATTTCTGGCCGAAACGGTGCGCGCGCTGCACGCCGACTATCCGAGCCTCGACATCGTGCCGGTGACCGCCGATTTCATGCAGCCGGTCGATCTGCCGTTGTCGCTCGACGCCATGCCCAAGCTGTTGTTCTTTCCCGGCTCGACAATCGGCAATTTCGTCCGCTGGGAAGCCGAAGCGCTGTTGGCGCGCCTCAGGCGCTGGCACGGGGTCACCGGGCTCGTTCTCGGCACCGACCTCGTCAAGGACCGCGACGTGCTGACCCGCGCCTATGACGATGCGGCCGGCGTGACGGCGGCCTTCAACAAGAACCTGCTGGTCCGTCTCAACCGCGAGGCGCATGCCGATTTCGACTTCGACGGGTTCGACCACGAAGCGCGCTGGAACGAGGATTTCCAGCGCATTGAAATGCATCTGGTCAGCCGGCGCGCCCAGAGCGTCGCCATTGACGGGCAGAGCTTTTCATTCGCGGCGGGCGAGAGGCTTCACACCGAGAACAGCCACAAGTTCACCCCTGAAAGCCTTGCCGCCCTCGCCAAAGCCGCCGGCTGGTCGATTGAGCAAATCTGGACCGATGACGGCGAGAACTTCGCCGTCAGCGTGCTCACGCCAGCTTGAGCAGCACAAAAAAACGGGAGCCATCCGGCTCCCGCGTTTATGTGCGTTTCTGAAACAGGAGCGAGTTGTCGAGAAAGCTCCTGAGCTTCTGCCACCTGCCTATCTTTCGGACGTGCCTTACTTCTTGCCGGACCGCTTGATCGTCTTGATCGTGAGCGGCGGATTGCCGGATTTTTCGGCGATGTCGCGGTCCTGGCGCGCCAGTTCGGCCTTGACCGCGTCCTCGCCGCCATCGAGCCCTTCGAGCAGCGTTGCCGGCACACGCCGGTTCGAGCGCTGGCTGCCGTCTTCGTAAATCACGTCATAAAGCAGCATTTCGCTGCGGGTGGTGGGTTTCTTCGCCATTGGGCTGCTTTCAAAAAAAGTGCCGCGCGGCCACCTGGAAAGTAGCGCACGCGGCGTATCGATTGAGGGGCCGCGCCCTGTTGGCGCGGCGCCGGACTTAGTTGTCGAGGAAGCTCCTGAGCTTCCGCGACCGGCTCGGGTGCTTGAGCTTTCTCAGCGCCTTGGCCTCGATCTGGCGGATGCGTTCGCGGGTGACCGAGAACTGCTGGCCGACCTCTTCGAGCGTGTGGTCGGTGTTCATGCCGATGCCGAAGCGCATGCGCAGCACGCGTTCCTCGCGCGGGGTCAGCGAGGCCAGAACGCGGGTCGTGGTCTCGCGGAGGTTGGACTGGATGGCCGCGTCGATCGGCTGGATGGCGTTCTGATCCGGGATGAAATCCCCGAGGTTGGAATCCTCCTCGTCGCCGATCGGCGTTTCGAGAGAGATCGGCTCCTTGGCGATCTTCAGAACCTTCCTGACCTTGTCGAGCGGCATCTGCAGCTTTTCGGAAAGCTCTTCCGGGGTCGGCTCGCGGCCGATCTCGTGCAGCATCTGCCGGGAGGTGCGGACGATCTTGTTGATCGTTTCGATCATGTGCACCGGAATACGGATGGTGCGGGCCTGGTCGGCGATCGAGCGGGTGATCGCCTGGCGGATCCACCATGTCGCATAGGTCGAGAACTTGTAGCCGCGGCGATACTCGAACTTGTCGACCGCCTTCATCAGCCCGATGTTGCCTTCCTGGATCAGGTCGAGGAACTGCAGGCCGCGATTGGTGTATTTCTTGGCGATGGAGATGACGAGGCGAAGGTTGGCCTCGACCATTTCCTTCTTGGCGATGGCCGCTTCGCGTTCGCCCTTTTGCACCTTGTGCACGATCCGGCGGTATTCGGCGATGTCGAGACCGGTTTCGGCGGCCAGCGTCTGGATTTCGCCGCGCAGGTCCTCGATGGTGTCGCGCTCGCGCTTGACCCATTCCGCCCAGCCCGGCTGTTCGAGCCCGGCAACCTTGTCGGTCCATTCCGGGTCGAGTTCGCCGCCGTAGTAGACTTCGAGAAAGTGCTCGCGCTTGACGCCATAGCTTTCGGCCAGGCGCAACAGGCGGCCCTCGATGCGCACAAGGCGCTTGTTGATGTCGTAGAGCTGTTCGACCAGGCTCTCGATACGGCCGGCATTGAGCGACAGCGACTTGACGTCGGTGATCACCTCGGCGCGCCAGCCGGCGACCTGCTTCTTCTCGTCCTTGTCGAGCTCCTTGGCCATCAGGGCATGGGCGTGGTGCTTGTCCTGGATGGTGCGCATTCTGCCGTAGATCTCGGCGATGCGGTCGAAGGTCTCGACGACCTGCGGCTTGAGCTCGGCTTCCATGGCGCTCAATGACAGGTTGTTCTCGTATTCGTCGTCGTCATCGTCGTCGGGCTCGGGAACGCCGGACGAATCCTGGATGTCGTCGTCGCTCGAGCGCGACTTGGCCGGAGCCTCCTCGGTCTTGGCCGGAGCTTCCTCGACGGCGGGCGCCGGCGCCGCCTGCTTGGCGTCGGGACCGGCATAGGTCGCTTCCAGATCGATGATGTCGCGGAGGAGAATTTCGCCCTCGTTGAGCTGGTCGCGCCAGATGATGATGGCCTGGAAGGTCAGCGGGCTTTCGCACAGGCCCTCGATCATTGTCTCGCGCCCGGCCTCGATGCGCTTGGCGATGGCGATTTCGCCTTCGCGGGACAAGAGCTCGACCGAACCCATTTCCCTCAGATACATGCGCACCGGGTCATCGGTGCGGTCCGAGCCGGATTTGGTATTGGAGTTGGTGGCGACGGCGGTGCCGGTGGTCGTGGCGACCTCGGTTCCGGTCTCTTCGTCGTCACTTCCGGAGGAATCGGCTTCCTCGACCTCGTCCTCGTCGACGACATTGATGCCCATGTCGGAGAACATGGCCATGATGTCCTCGATCTGCTCGGACGTCACTTCCTCGGAGGGAAGAACCGAGTTGATCTCTTCATAGGTAACGTAGCCGCGCTTCTTGGCCGTCTTGATCAGTTTCTTGACGGCGGCATCGGACAGGTCGAGCAACGGACCATCCGGCGTGTCCTGCGTTTCGGTCTGCTGTTCGTTTTCGGTAGCTTCAGCTGCCTTTGTGGCCATCTGGGTCTCCGGCAATGGCCCGCGGAGAACGTGCGGGCAATCCCTTAATATGGCAATGACGGTTGGGACTTTAAAGGGTCTTTGCCCACAATCCGGCACAATTCGCCATGCACAAAAGCGCGCCCGCGCTTAGCTTTCCCTAAAAGCTGCGCGTTGCACGCCCGGATAGTGAACCAAAACCTTCGATCAAGGCCTCTGTGCCATCGATGCTGGTTATCTGGTTCCGAATGTCTCGGAGCCGTTCGAGGTTCTCCTCGCTGAGCTCTTCACCCAGCGCCTGCTCGGCGGCTCTGAGCTCTCTATTTAGTTGAACTGACTTGTAATGCAAGGCCAGCGCGTGTCTGAGGCCGGTTTCGGCGTCCTGTTCGGCGATATCGGCGCCCGATTGCCAGACGCCCTGGCGTGACAGCAGCGCCGTCATGCGCGTCACCACCGCCTCGTGCCCGGCTGCCACCAGCGCCGCCCGCATCTGCTTGCCGTCCTCGATCGCACCGGCGGTGACCAGGTCGAGCACGGCGCCGAGCAGCTTGCGGGAGAGCGGCGTTTCGAAATCGAGCTCGGCAAGGGTTTCCAGACGCGTCTCGCACAGCGCCGGATGATTGATCAGGCACATCAGGATCGCCGCCTCGCGCGGCGTCGCGTCGCTGCCGTGCCCCGGCTTCATCAGCCGCGAATTCCTGAGGGTCTCGGAGACCACGAGCTTGGGCGAGCCGGCGCCGCCCCTGACGCCGCCGGAATAGCCACCGCGCCGGGGGCCCGTGTAGTTGCCGGAACGGTTGGCTTGCCAGTTGCCGCCCCGGCGCCCGCCCCACTGTGGTCGGACCAGCGCGTTGAGCTTTTCGTCGAAATCCTGCTGGTAATGGCGACGCACGGTATTGTCGCGGATCGAGTTGGCGCGCGCCCTCAGCCGCGCCTCGAGCGCCGCCTTGGCCTCCGGGGTTTCGAGCACGTGGCCGCGCGTTTCCAAAGCAAAGACCGTGTCGGACAGCATCGCCGCGCCGTCGAGCACACGCTCGAAGGCCTGGCGGCCCTCGGCCTTGATGATGTCGTCCGGATCCTGTCCTTCGGGCAGGTGGGCGATGGTGACGCTCTTGCCCGGCAAAAGATCGGGCAGGATCAGTCCGACCGCACGCTCCGCCGCCCGTTCGCCGGCGCTGTCGCCGTCGAAACACAGCACCGGAATGTCGGTCATGCGCCAGATCAGCTGCAGATGGTCTTCGGTCAGGGCCGTGCCGAGCGGGGCGACGGCGCCTTCAAAGCCGGCGGAAACGGCAGCGATGACGTCGAGATAGCCTTCAACGACAACGACCTTTGCCCCGTCATAGGCGGCCTTGCGCGCACCCTGGCCGTTGTAGAGCACGGAGCGCTTGTGAAACAGTTCGGTCTCGGGCGAGTTGAGATATTTCGCCGGCACGTCCGGGCTGAGCGCCCGTCCGCCGAAGGCGATGACCCGGCCGCGGAAGTCGGTGATCGGGAAGATGACGCGATTGCGGAAACGGTCATAGGGCAGCGGATCGCCTTCACGCTCGGCGACGAGTCCGGTCGCGCGCATCTCCTCGGCAGAAACGCCATTGGCGGCGAGATGCTCCTTGAGGCCGTTGCGGCTGTCCGGAGCAAAACCGATGCGGAATCGTTGCTGCTGGGCCGGCGTCACGCCGCGCTCGCTGAGATAGCCGCGCGCCCGCGCCCCGATATTGTGGTCGAGCGCCGCCTCGAAATAGCGCGCCGCCAGTTCCATGATGTCATAGAGCGAACGGCGCGCCGCCTCCCGCTTTTCCTCGCGTTCGTCGCGGACGGGCATCGGGATCCCGGCCATATTGGCCAACCGCTCGACCGCTTCGGGGAACGGCATGCCGGTCTTTTCGGTCAGGAAACGGAAATGGTCGCCCGTCGCCCCGCAGCCGAAGCAGTGATAGATGCCCTTCCTGTCATCGGCGTGGAAACTCGGGGTCTTTTCGCCGTGGAACGGACAGCAGGCCCACATGTCGCCCCTACCCGGCTGGCTTTTCTTCTTGTCCCAGACGACATGCTCGCCCACCACCTGCGTGATCGGCAGGCGTTGGCGGATGCTGTCGAGAAAGGCGTCGGAAAAGCGCATGAGCTTTATGTAGGGTCTGGCTCGGCACGCGTCCATCTCGGCGGGGTTTTGCACAGGGAGCGTTTACACCTCTCCCCTCGGTTGAATGGTCGATGCGGAGCATCGGGTGGGGGCCTTCAGCACAGGCCGCAAAGGCCCCCTCACCCCGGCCCTCTCTCTCGAAGGGAGACAGAGAGACGCGCCTTTGCCATTTCCCACGCCAGCCGACATGATGCGAATCGACAAACCAGTTCATTTGTTCTTATTATGTTCCCCTCGGAGGGACGCCACGTGACCAATCACCTCTATTACGGAGACAATCTCACCGTGCTGCGCGAGAGCATCGCGACGGAATCGGTTGATCTCATCTACCTCGACCCGCCCTTCAATTCGAACGCCAGCTACAACGTCCTGTTCAAGGGTCCGCAGGGCAACGAGAGCGTTGCCCAGATCGAGGCTTTCGACGACACCTGGCACTGGACCGATGCCGCCGAGGAGGCCTATGGCGAAGTCATGCGCTCGGGCAACGGCAACGCCGCCGAAATGCTCAGGGCCATGCGCTCCTTCCTCGGCGAAAACGACATGATGGCCTATCTCGCCATGATGGCCGTGCGGCTACTGGAGTTGCATCGCGTGCTGAAGCCGACCGGCAGCCTGTATCTCCACTGCGATCCGACAGCGAGCCATTATCTCAAGATTTTGCTGGATGCGGTGTTTGGGGCCGTGAACTATAAGAACGAGATTACATGGAAGAGGACGACAACGCACAGCGACTCAAAAACTTGGAGCAAAGTGTCCGATAAAATCTTTTTTTATAGTAAATCAAGAGATTTTACTTGGAGTACACCAAGAGAAGAGCATTCAGACAGCTATTTATCCAGTAAATATCGGCACAACGACGGCGATGGAAGAGGCATTTATCGCCTGGATAATATGACGAGCCCAAATCCACGTCCAAATATGATGTACGAATGGCTTGGCTTTCCTTCGCCAGCTAAGGGTTGGCGCTATGAACAGAGCACGATGAAACGTCTCCACGACGAAGGTCGAATTTGGTATCCTAAAACTCGTGATGGCGCGCTCGATACGTCAAAACGCCCCCAGCTCAAGCGTTATTTGGAGGAAATGGCGGGCGGTGCAATGGGAGCAGTTTGGACAGACATTTCACCCATTAACTCCCAAGCTCAGGAACGCCTCGGCTACCCCACCCAAAAGCCCGTCAGCCTGCTCGAACGCATCCTGTCTGCCTCGTCCAATCCCGGCGATGTCGTACTCGACCCGTTTTGCGGCTGCGGCACCACCGTCCACGCCGCCGAAAAGCTCGACCGGCAATGGATCGGCATCGACGTCACCCATCTCGCCATCGGCCTGATCGAAAAGCGCCTGCGCGACGCCTTCCCGGGTGTGCAGTTCACCACCCATGGCGTGCCGCAGGACATTTCCGGCGCCCGCGACCTCGCCCGTCGCGGCCGCGAGGACAAGAACTACTATTTCGAATTCGAGAAATGGGCCCTCAGCCTGATCAACGCCACGCCCGGCAACCTCTCCAAGAAAGGCGCCGATCGGGGCATCGACGGCAACATCTATTTCGGAAAGACCGATCGCGCCATCGTCTCGGTCAAGGCGGGCGACAATGTCGGCGTGTCGATGATCCGCGACCTGCGCGGTGTCATCGAGCGCGAAAAGGCGGCCATCGGCATTTTCCTGACTTTGACACCGCCGACCCAACCGATGATTTCGGAAGCCGCTGCCGCGGGGCAGTTCGAGATGGAGGACGTTGCGCCGGTCCCACGCCTACAGATCGTCACCATCGAGGAAGCCATGCAGTTGCGCGACCGTGCCCTGAAACTGCCCTTGATGCGCAACGACGCCTTCAAGCGCGCCAAGGCCGAGACCAAGGCGAGCGATCAGGGCAGCCTCGACCTGTAGCGGCTGCCCTGCCCGTATCGGCCTCTCACCAAACGAACGGCACCAGGCGCTTCGTCTTCTTCCGATAGGCCTCGAAATCCGCCCCATAGTGCTCGGCCAGATGCTTGTCGAGCATCGGCACGTTGTAGAAGGCGAAGAACGTCACGATGAAGATGACAATCAGGCTCGACCACCAGTTGTGGGTGACAAGCGCGTAGCCGGCGACCCAGAGGATGTCGCCGAAGAAGTTGATGTGCATCGACAGGCCGAACAGCCCGCCGGTGAAAAGCTTGCCCTTGTTGGCCGGGTCCTTCTTGAAGGCGTGACGCTGCAGTTCGCCGCCGGTGTTGAGATAGCTGCCGACGACGAACAACACGATGCCCAGGGCGTCGATCCAGTCGAAGGCGCCGATTGCCGGCAGGACCAGCACGGCGAAGCCGACATAATAGAGCGCAAAGGCCACCGGCACGGTGAATGCTTCGCTCCACGGCACGGCCCGCTTCATGAAGAAGACCATCATGAAGCCCATGCGGATGAGCACGGTCAGCGAGAAGCCGAAGATCAGCCAGTAACGCAGCGGCGTCGCCTCGGCGACGGGCCAGCCGAACAGGCCGGCGATGGCCGGACCGCCGGCGCCGAACAGGATCCAGGCCGCCAGGGCGAGAAAGAGAAGTTCCAGCGCCACCAGCACCGCTTTTTGCGGCCACGAGGCGCCATATTTGCCATAAAGATCCATTGTCAGTCCTTTCCGTGCGTTTGCGCACCGGCCAGCACGGCCTTGAGATAGATTTCACCTTCGAATTCCGCGACATGTCGGCGGGCCGCGCGCTCGGCGTCGGCTGCGGGCATGCCGGCACGCACTTCGGCATCGGCAAGCGCCGCGATCAGCCGGGCATAGCCCTCGCCCACCGTTCGACGGTAGGCCGGCAGGTGCGACAGGGCGTCGAAGAACAGGGCGAAGTAGCGATCCCGCAGTCCTGCGCCGGATGCCTGCATCTGGGCTTCGGCTTCGTCGTAGAGCGCCGCGATCGCCGCCCGCTGCGCGCTTGCGTCCAGTGTCGTGTGCGCCGTCCAGTCGAACGCCTCGAACGGGAACGGCAGGTGGCGTGCGATCACCGCCTCGAACAGGTCGAGCTTGTTGGCGAAGTGATGATAGATGGCGCCGCGCGACAGTCCGGTATCTCCGAGAATGTCGGATATGCCGGCGCCTTCGTAGCCCTTGGCCAGAAAGGCCCGGTAGGCCGCATCGAGCAGCGTGTCGCGTGCCGTCTCGCTCATGTGTCTTTCCGTTTTGCTGCGCCCGATAGGGGCGGATCGCCTTTGTGTTGCGGCTGGCCCGATGGCCGCCGTATTCGGCATTCAACAACATACCGAACGTTCGGTATGTAGTCTGGCAAACCGGCGATGTCAAGGCGAGTGGCCAAAAGACGCGAAACGGGATTGCGGCACGCGGCGACAGTTCGGCCGGCAGCACTCGGCTCGTTTTCGGCGCGGCCGCCTCGCCGGCAGGCGCACACGATCTGCCGCATGCCGCCGCCAGCGCACCCGCTTCACGGCCGGCGACCACCGCCTCCCATCCCCGGGTGCGAGTCCATGTCGGTCCGCTTTCTGTGCAAAACCTGAGTGCGGCCCACCGGAACCGTGCGGTTCGGCACGTCCGATTGACGCACCCCAGTGGCAGGACAATCGGGGATGCGTTCCAACTCCTTGCAGATTCTATGCATATCGGGTTGGAGGAGATGTTGATGTTGCGGCGCGTTGTTCTGGGCTTGGGATTGGCGATTCTGTCGGCGGCTCCGGCACTTGCCGGGATGTCGACGCTGGATTGCGTCACCGATCCCAACGATTCCCTCACGCAAACCATCATCGGTGGCGGCAGCCGCAGCTTTGGCATCATCACGTCCGACGAAACCGGCATCGACATGACGCTGACCGCCAATGCGCCGGCCCGTGTCGAGATAAGCGCCTCATCAATCCTGAGCACCGCAGGCGGCACCGCGACCGGCCATATTGGTACCGCCTATCCATCGGTTGAGATCGTCGAGCTGTTTGGAGACAACGACGCCACGCTCTTGCTGCAATGCGCCGCCAACGCCACCGACCCGCCGATCAGCCAGCTCGAAGGCCAGACCCTGTTCCAGCAGGGCAATTTCGTCTCGTCGAGCGCCTCGTTCCAATCACTGCTGTCCGGTGACGATCCGTTCACCGGGAACGGCGGTGGAACCGACGAGCCGCTGGCCTTTTCGCCCGACCAGGTCCGTGCCACCGAGGCACTTCGGGCCATCGACGGCACATTCGCCCTGCTCGGCTACGGCCCCAATGGCACGCTTGCCGGAGACGCCCTGCTCGCCGTCGGCGAGGACTGGTTCGTCAAGGGTTTCGTCAAGGGCACCATCTCCGAGACCGACGTCACCGGCGGCAAGCTGACCGAACTCGGCGGCAGCGCCAGCGTCATGGTGCAGCGCAACCTGCCGGACGGGATGAAGCTCGCCGTCGCGGCGACCGGCGGCATCGGTCATGCCAGTGCGCCCGGCCAGACCGACGACAATCGCCGTTTCGGCATCGATGGCGCGGTGGCCTTGCCGCTGACCGACAGCCTCGCCCTGATCGCCGGGGCCAACTGGGGACTTGCCGCCCATGATGTCCATCTTGGCTCGGCCGCAGGTTCCTATGTCGAACAGATGGTCTCGGGCTCGGTGACCTTGCGCGGCAAGCAAGTGTTCTGTGGCCTGACCGTCACCCCGGTCCTGACCGGCAATCTCGGTTATGGCTGGCAGCCCGATTTCACCGACAGCGCCGCGACCGCCCATGCCGGCGGCACAGCCTTTGCCGCCGCGGTCGATGCCGGGCTGACCCTGGCCTACGACCTGCCGGCCACGGGCGACACACAGTTGACCCCATTCGCCGGCGTCACGGCTTCGGCCTTCCATCAGTCCTATGCCGAAAACGGCGGCGCCACGACCAGTTCGAACGGTCTCGGCGGCGAGGTCGCGCTGGGGCTCAAGGCACGTCTCGGCGATGCCGGCGCCGCAAGCGTCCGGACGACACTCGCCCGGCGCGGATCGAGCACCTCCGCCTCGATCGGCGGCGCGCTGTCGAGCCGGTTCTGATAAGGCAGAAGGGCGTGCCGGGCGCCAGGTCCGGCATGCCTTAGGTCGGTTTTGCTGCCAGCCGCCGGACGGCATGGACCGCCGCACCGACAAGCACGGCAGTCGCGGCCAGTGTCGTCAATCCGGCCTTGGCAGTCGATGCTGCACTGGCCAGCGCCACCGTGCCGCCATCGGGCGGCGATGCCGAGATGAGCATCACGGTGATCATCAGGTTCTCGGCATAATCGGCCACGGCCGCCAGCACCGCTGTCCAACGCAAAAGCCGCAGGACGGCGCCCAGCCTGCCGCGAAAACCCGTCGCCAGGCGGGTGAGCGCAATGAACAGCGACAATCCGAGCAGACCCGGATAGACCATGTCGAGCGGGATCTGGGTGGTAAGATAGAGTCTGCGCCCATCCACCCCGAGCGCGGCCAGTAGCGCCCGCGCCTCGACCAGCGAATAGCCGCCCGGCCGCATGTCGAAAGGCGCCACGCCGGCAATGGCCTCAAGCCACGCCAGGGGGCCGAAGATCATGACGAGATAAACGAGCAGCGCCAGCACAAAGCTGGAAGCCAGGACGCGGTTGTCGTGAAGAAGGGGGCGGGTGGAACTTGCCATGGGGATCTCCTGTTGCCATCGGACCCCTGATATGGCCTGCCGCCTCCCGCCGCATTATCATCCGATAAGGCTTGGGGACTTCTCATGGCGCTTTCACCGCGATTTCTTTCCGATCTCACGCCGTCCGCGCCGCTCGGTGAGGACGATGCCGCAAGGCTTGCCGGCGCCTTCGACCTGCGGCGCTGGCCGCGCGGGCACATGCTGGCGCACCAGGGCGTAGCGGACGACGGCGAGTATCTGCTGGTTTCCGGCAAGGCCAAGAGCACGGCGACCGATGCCGAAGGCCGCGAAGTCTGCCTCGGGCTTCATGCCGGTCCGGAAGTCCTGACGCCCAACATGGCGCGCGTCTCGGCGGGAACATCATTAGTCGACATCACCCTGATCGCGGACAGCGAGATCGCCAGCCTTCGTGCCGACACGCTGATGCAGATGATGGTCGAGAACGCCGCGATCCGCGACTGGGGCAACGCCATCATGCGTGACGAACTCACCCGCAAGACCGGGCGGGAGTGGGCGCTGGCAGCCCTTGATGCCGCCGGGCGTCTCAAATGGCTGCGCCGTCATCATCCCGAACACGAGGCACGCTTCCCGCACGCGCTCATCGCCTCGTTTCTCGGCATGACCCCGGTGACTTTCTCCAGGGTGCGCTCGAACCTGTGATACCGGCCCGGCCGGACCGGCGCAGATGCGGGCGCCAGCCGTCCGCCCGGGCCGCGCCGAAAGCTGCCCCGGACGCAGCGCGTCCGGGGCAGGAGATTTTCACAAAGGGCCTGAAGAGCGAACCGCTCACTCGGGGAAGAAGCCGGCCCAGTTCTCATCGGCCTTGGCAACATTGCCAGGGATGTCCTGCTGCCAGATCTGGCGCACACCGGTCGAGTAATTGAGATAGAGCTTGCCCTCGTGGATCGTCCATGCCTCCGGCGCCGTCGTCGCGAAAGCCCCCTTGGACATGGCAAAGGCGCACCAGCCGCCATATTGCGGCGCGTATTTTTCCGGGTCGGCGGCGAACAGGTCACGGTTCTCTGCCGAAGCAAACAGGAACAGCGCGCCCTTGTATTCGGAGGTGTAGTCGGTCTTGCCCCGCACCGGCTTCATTTCGGTGAAATAGGCGACCGGATCGTAGCCGTTGATGGCCTCGCCGGTTGCCGAATTGACATAGATTTCAGATTCCTGGGCCACAGCCGGCGACATCATCGCCAGCACGGCGACAAACACCGTCACCGCGATTACGCTCAAAGCCCTGCGCATTTGCATCGTCACTTGTCTCTCCTCTTGCACTACGGGCGCATCGACGCCGCATGTCGGCGCGGGGAACCTAGGCGTTCGGGCGGACAGGCGAAAATCAAACCCGCTCACACGGGCGCGAGTGGAATGTCATCGCAATACGACAGGCTGGCAGTGTCAGGCGCCGAGCTTCTGCTTGACGATCTTGGCGGCCTTGGAGAAATCGATGCGGCCGGGAAACCGCGCCTTCAGCACGTCGACGACCTTGCCCATGTCCCTGAGGCTCGCTGCGCCGGTCTGGGCGATCGCATCGGAAATGGCGGCGGCAATGTCTTCCTCGTCGAGCGGCTTGGGCAGGAAATCTCGGATAACCTCGATTTCGCCGCGCTCCTGCTCGGCCAGGTCGGTGCGTCCGCCCTTGTCGTAGAGCACGACGCTTTCCTCGCGCTGTTTCACCATCTTTTGCAGGATGGCCATGATCTCGGCCTCGTCCACCGGTTCGTGGCCTTCGCCGCGCGCAGCGATATCGCGATCCTTGATGGCGGCATTGATGAGGCGCAGCGTCGAGGTGCGGCGGGTGTCCCGCGCCTTGATCGCGTCCTTGAGGGCGGCGTTGATCTTTTCGCGCATTGGTCGTGCTCCCGGGGCCGGTCGGTGACGCGAACCATACACCTTTGACCCCCATGGCGCGCAACCTCGCAGTCACGTTTTGCTAACCACCCTCGAAGTGCGTCTGACACGCAGGCAAATCATGGCATGCGGGTAACACACTGTTTTGATCCTTCGAGCTAATTTGCGCCGACTGAGGACACACACATATGTCGCTGCACTACGCTTCGCTATTGCTGGCGATAGCATTCTCCGGATTTTCGGTCCTGGTGGCTGCCTTTGCCAGCTGGATCAACACGCGCCGGGAACGCTATCTGGTTCTGGGCGCCTTTGGCCTTGCCTTCATCTCCACCGGCGTGGGGCTGATGTCCTTGCGCAATGGCCAGTACACTCTTTTGACCCTGCTCGGTCCGTTTTCGCCCCTGCTGGCCGGCACCGCCATCATCTATGCCAGCGTCCGCGATTTCGTCCATAAGACCAACTTCTGGCCGCCGATCCTGATCGGTACGGCCGGCATCGCCGCAATCGCCCTTTTCTTCGCGAGCGGCTACATGGGCGCAGGCAATATCGCGCTCAACACCTTCATGGGTCTGATCTTCATCCTGTGCGGTATCGAATACGCCGGCGCCCGCGAGGACATACGGCCCGCCATGATCGCCAATTCGGTGCTCTACATCACGACCGGCGCGAGCTTTCTCATCTGCGCGGCGGAAGTGCTCGCATCCGGCGAATTCGTGCGCTATCCGTTCGAAGACAACTGGGCCGACAATCTCAACGCCGTGATGTCGCTGGTCGGCGTCAGCGGCATTGGCGCCCTGACACTGACCCTTCATTTCTCGCGCTCGGCACGCAAGCATCACGCCGAAGCCCAGACCGACCCGTTGACCGGCGTGCTCAATCGCCGTGCCCTGTTCGAGCGGTTTTCCGCCGATGGCGCCATTCCGGGCCAGACTGTGCTGGTCTTCGACCTCGACTACTTCAAATCGATCAACGACCAGCTCGGCCATGCCCAGGGCGACAGGACACTGCAGCGCTTCGGCGACCTGATGCATCTGCACCTTGGCGACGACGCCGTTATCGCCCGCACTGGCGGCGAGGAATTCTGCGCCATTCTGCCGATCTGCGATATCGAGCAGGCACGCAAGACGGCCGAGGCCCTGCGCCAGGGCTTTGCCGCGCTTGGTCTGCCCAGCGGGCGCGACGCCAGCGTGGCAACGGTCAGCGTCGGCATGGCGACGGGCGGGCTGCACGAGAATTTCGAATCCGTTCTCAACCGCGCTGACGCCGCGCTCTATGTCTCCAAGCGCGCCGGCCGCAACCAGGTCAGTCTTGCGGAGAACCGTATCGCCGCATGACCTTCCGGCCCGCCGGTCCCGGTGCGGCTCCCACCAGCATTCAGCACTTGATAACGGTGTCTCAAGGCAATGATTTGCGCACCGGATTTGCAACGCGCAGGTAAGGCCGCGTTGTTGTTTCTGAAGTAGAGCTATCTGGACCACAATCTGGCGAAGTATCCTATGCAAGCCGACTACACATCGCTGTTGATCGCCCTGGCCGTCTCCAGTTTCGCGATTGTGATGGCCATGCTGGCAAGCTGGAAGAGTGCGCGCAGGGACCGCTATCTCTTCCTCAGCGCCGTCGGCATCGGCCTGGTCATGGTCGCCCTGATCCTGATGAGCCTGCGCGACGGCCGCTACGTGGTCGAAACGCTGATCGTGCCGTTCACGCTGATGCATGCCGGCACCGGGTTCTTTTACGCCGGGACGCGCCTGTTCCTGGGCAAGCCACATATGTGGCCCGCGATTGCCGCCGGCGCCGGATCCGTGCTGGTCACCGACGCAAGCATGCTCGCCGGCCTGCTGGGGCTGACCTATATCCTGCACAATGTCACCGTCGGCGTCGTGCTTCTGCTCTGTGCGGTGGAATATGCCGGCGCCCGCCAAGAACTGCGCAGCATCACCACTGCCAATGCCGCGCTCTATTTCGTCATCGGGCTGTTCTTCTTCGCGCCGGCCGTGCCGGCAATCCTTGCCGGAGACATGGTCGCCTATCCCCCGACAGCGACGATCCTCGACACGATCAACGCAATCCTGTCGATTGCCGGCATCACCGGAATCGGCGCCCTGACGCTGACGCTGCATTTCTCTCGCGCCGCCGACAAGAACCTTGCCAAGGCCCATACCGATCCGCTGACCGGCGTGCTCAACCGCCGCGCCCTGTTCGAGCGGTTCGACGCCGAGAGCGCCGTTCCGGGCCGGGCCGTGCTCGTGTTCGACCTCGACCGCTTCAAGCAGATCAACGACCAGCTCGGCCACGCCCAGGGCGACCGCACTTTGCGCAGCTTCGGGGACATGCTGCGGCTGCATTTCAGCGACGGCGCCGTGATCGCCCGCACCGGGGGCGAGGAATTCTGCGTGGTCCTGGCCGGGGAGGACGCCGGACGGGCACGCGAGATGGCCGAAGACCTTCGCCTGGGCTTTGCCGGGCTCGGCCTGCCGAGCGGACGCGGAGATACACCGGCGACGGTCAGCGTCGGACTTGCGACCGGCGGGGCGGACGAAAGCTTCGAATCCGTTCTGATCCGTGCCGATGCGGCGCTCTACAAGGCCAAGCGCGCCGGCCGCAACACGGTCAGGCTGGCCGAAGGCCTCGTCGCCGCCTGAGACCCGGGACAGCGGGCCGAACCTCTTGCACTCGGCGCGCGCGCCTTCTATGAGAAGGCCTCAACCGACATCGTCGCACGATCGGCAAGGGGACGCGGCGCGCCCTTTGATGGTCGGGTGCGGCAGCACGAACCCTGGAGAGAACCATGCCCGGCTGGCAGACCGTCCCCGCGACCGCCCTCCTGATCCTTGGCGATGGTACCCGTATCGAGGGCCAGGGCCTCGGTGCCATCGGCCACTCGGCCGGCGAGGTGTGTTTCAACACCGCCATGACCGGCTATCAGGAGATCCTCACCGATCCGTCCTATGCCGGCCAGATCATCACCTTCACCTTCCCCCATATCGGCAATGTCGGCACCAATGACGAGGACATCGAGACGGTCAACATGGCGGCCCTCAGCGGTGTCCGCGGTGTGGTTCTCAAGGCCGACATCACCAATCCGTCGAACTACCGCGCCGCCAAAAAACTCGACGCCTGGCTCAAGGCCCGCAACATCATCGGCATAGCCGGCATCGACACCCGCGCATTGACGGCACGCATCCGCGAGAACGGCATGCCCAACGGCGTCATCGCCCATGCCCCGGACGGCGCGTTCGACGAAGCCTCGATGCAGGCAGAACTCACAGCCTTCCCCGGCCTTGAAGGGCTCGACCTTGCCGGTGACGTGACCACGGCGCAGACCTATTCCTGGGACGAGACCAGCTGGGAATGGGGCAAGGGCTATTCCACCGTCACCGACCCGCAGTTCCACGTGGTCGCGGTCGATTTCGGCGCCAAGCGCAACATCCTCAGGCGCCTGACCGACCAGGGCGCCAAGGTCACCGTTGTGCCGGCCACGGCCAAGGCCGAAGACATACTGGCATTGAAGCCCGACGGGGTGTTCCTTTCCAACGGCCCGGGCGACCCTGCCGCGACCGGCGCCTATGCCGTGCCCAATATCAAAAAGCTCATCGATTCTGGTCTGCCGGTCTTCGGCATCTGCCTCGGTCACCAGCTGCTCGGCCTGGCGCTCGGCGGCAAGACGATGAAGATGCATCAGGGCCATCACGGCGCCAATCATCCGGTCAAGGACCTGACAACCGGCAAGGTCGAGATCACCTCGATGAACCACGGTTTCGCCGTCGACAAGGACAGCCTGCCGGGCGATGTCGTCGAGACCCATACCTCGCTGTTCGACGGCTCCAACTGTGGGTTGGCGGTCGCCGACAAGCCGGTCTTTTCGGTGCAGTACCACCCCGAAGCCAGCCCTGGCCCGCACGACGCCCATTACCTGTTCACGCGCTTCCTCAACCTGGTGCGCAAGCAGAAGGGCCTGCCGGAACTCGAAGAAGCCGTACCGAGTCAGGCCGCCGGCTAGGTCCGTCATCGATCCTGCCGCCGACCGACCCTCATCCCGAGCTTGTCGAAGGACTGGGTCGTTTCCTTTCGCTGCCAGACGAGGATCGGCTGGAGCGCCAAGCCCACGAGGGACCGGCAGGAGATCTCATGACCGAAACCCGCACGCCGATCCTCCGCGTCGTTCTCCTGTTCGTTGCCGGGCTATGCGCCGCCGGCCAGTTCGCCAAGATCTCGATCCTTTTCCCCGAATTGCGCCTGATCTATCCCGAGGCGGGGGCGGAGCTCGGTTTCCTCGTCTCGCTTCTCAGTCTCATCGGCATCGCGCTCGGTCTGGTCGCCGGACTGGTCGTCGCCAGTGTCGGGTTCAAGCGTATGCTGGTGGCCAGCCTTTTTGTCGGGGCGCTGATCTCGGCCTACCAGGCCAGCCTGCCGCCGCTGCCGTTGATGCTGTTGAGCCGTGCCATCGAGGGGCTGACGCAGGTCGGCATCGTCGTCGCCGCACCGACGCTGATCACCCTGATCAGCGCCCGGCGTCACCACCCGCTGGTGATGGCGCTGTGGAGCACGATATTCGGCGTAACCTTTGCACTGTTCGCCACGCTCGGCCTGCCGTTCGCCACCGCATTCGGCCCGCCGGCGCTGTTTCTTGCCCATGCTGCGGTCCTGACGCTTGTCGGCCTTGCCCTGATCTTCGCGCTGCCGCGCGAGACCCGACCCGAAGTGCCGTCCGCCCGCCTGACGCCGAGCACCATCATCCGCCGCCACGCCGAGGTCTATGCCTCGCCCTTCATGCTGGCGCCCGCGGCCGGGTTCGTTTTCTACACGCTGACCTTCGTGTCGCTGATGACGCTTCTGCCCGACTACATCGATCCCGATTGGCGCGTGTTCACCATCGCGGCGATGCCTCTGGCCTCGATCGCCGCCTCGCTGACCTCGGGCGCAACACTGCTCCGGCGCTTTTCGGCGGTATCGGTCGCCATATCCGGCTTTGCCATCGGCGCATCGATGGCCCTTGCGCTCATCGCCCTGCCCGGTAACCCGGCCCTGTGCATCATCCTGTTCATGGCACTCGGACTGGTTCAGGGGGCGAGCTTTGCCGCCATCCCCGAGCTCAATGCCGGCGCCGAGGAGCAGGCGCTTGCCAATGGCGCCCTGGCCCAGACCGGCAATATCGGCAACACCTTGGGCACACCGGTCCTTCTCGCCCTCGGCTCGGCCGGAGGATTTCCCGCCCTTATCGGGCTGGTGGCACTGGCCCATGCCTCGGGCGCTCTCGTCCATTGGAGCCTGAGGCGCAAACGCAATGCGGCGCCAGACGCGAGCGCCGGCTAGGGTCGAAACTCGATCAGGATTTGGCGCGCGGTATGAGTGAAAATCGCCCAGTGCCAGAAGAAAGGGCGCAGGAGGATTGATATCCTTCAAGCCGTTTCGACGCCGCAATGGGCGATTTTCGCCATATCCCGAAGGGACGCGGCGGATTTCGGCCCTGCCGTCGTTGCATCCCGCTCGTGGTGGGACACACCACTTCGCGGTCCGCGCCTAACCAGAGCCAAAATCCGACTCGCGCCGCGCCCGAAACCTGATCGAGTTTCGCCCCTAGAGCGTCATCGGTTCGGGCTGATTTCCATCGACATCGACAATGCCGTATTCACGCGCCAACGCTGCCGCGACCAGAACCCTGCCCGACTTGGCCATCAGCCCGGCATCGGTCATCAGCCCGGCGATGACCCGTCCGATGAACTGTGGGCTCTCTGAATTGGACATGTCGAAGAATGCGGCGTTCTTCATCACCGCTTCGGTCCTGACCAGTCCGGGATAGAGCGCCAGCGCCGCGACATCGTGGGCCTTGAGGTCATGGGCCATGTCGGCAGCCATCTTGTCGGCGCCGGCCTTGGCGACGCCGTAGATGGCGTTGCCCTCGAAGCGCTGCGCCGCCCAGAACGAGATATTGACGATGAGCCCTGCCCTTTGGCCGATCAGCGCCGGCGCCGCCGTCTGCGCCGCGACGAAAGCGGCGCGTAGGCCGACATCGATCATTGCCGTCCAGCGCCGCATCGGCTGTTCCCAGAACGGATCGATCCAGGTGAACCGGCCGTCTTCGCCCATCAACTCGTAGCCCGGCCAGGCATTGTTGACGAGCACATCGAGACGCCCGGCATCGGCAATCGCTTCGGCAACGAAGCGTCTGGTCTGCTCGTCATCGGCGTGATCGACCGTCCTTGTGACGATGTCCCCGGCAAGATCGACCGCCGCCGCCGCAAGTTCCTCGAGCGAACCTTCATGCTCCGGGTCGCTGGTCGGCGTCGCAGCCGTGCCGGTGCGGGCGCTGACATAGACCTTGGCCCCGGCGGCAGCCAGCGCCAGCGCGATGCCCTTGCCGATGCCCCGGCTGGCGCCAGTCACAATGCAGACACGCCCGGAAAGGTCGCGCGGTTCCTCGCTCATTCCGCCCCTCCTGTTGCTATCGAATAAGTGAACATAACAAGAACATTTGGCCGCCACAAGCATCGCCGTTGCGACATGATCTTTCGAACGCCGTTCGCCCGAAATCTCAGAAAACCAATGCTGTTTTCACGGATACGCGCCAGATCACGTGTTGACACTCACCGGCGGCGCACCATCTTTGTCGGGCAAGTTTCCATTCAGGTACGGAGCCGGACATGGCAGCCGCAAAATTCTACTCGCGCACCCAGATCATCCTGCACTGGGTGATCGTTCTTCTGGTTGCGTTCCAGTATCTCGCCCACGATTCGATCGTCGCCCTCTGGTCCGCGCGCATGCGTGGCGACATCCCCGATGCACCGACGCCCGACCTTCACGTACTGTTCGGCATCGTCATCTTCGCGCTGATGCTCTGGCGCTTCTACCTGCTGTTCCGCAACGGCGCCTCCGATCTGCCGGAAAACGAGCCGCGCTGGGCCCGCATCCTGGCCCGCTCGACGCAAGGGCTCATCTACCTGGCGCTGATCATCCTGCCGCTGTCAGGCGCTCTGGCCTGGTTCTTCGGCGTTCAGTCCGGCGCGCTCGTTCACGGCCTGATCAAGAACCTGTTGCTGGCGCTGATTTTCCTCCACATCGCCGGCGCCCTTGTCCAGCAGTTCTGGTTCAAGTCCGACGTCCTGATGAAGATGCTCGGGCGGGCCTGACAGCCCGAGCGCGCGGAACAGCGCATAGCCATGCTTCCGGTCAGGCTGGCGGCGCATGTGTTGCGCCTGGCGGCGGCGATCATTATCTGTCTAGGCGCTGGGACACCCCCGCACGACGGCCCCAACGCAACCCGGCCCCGCTGAACAAAGGACTAGACTTGATGAAAATCGCCGTTCTCGGAACCGGCATGGTCGGCCGTACCATTGCCGCCAAGCTGATGAATCTCGGACACGACGTTGCCCTGGGCACCCGCGACCCCAGGGCGTCGCTGGCCCGCGAACCGGCCGAAGGCCAGACAAGCCTTGCCGACTGGCTCAAGGCCCACGACGCCATTCATCTCATGGATTTCACCGGTGCCGCCGCTCACGGCGACTGGGTGTTCTGCGCCCTCAACGGCAAGGGCGTGCTCGAAGGGCTGGCCATCGCCGGTACCGAGGCGATCGGCGACAAGATCGTCGTCGACATCTCCAACCCGCTCGACTTCTCGCGCGGCCTGCCGCCGAGCCTGTTCGTCTCCAATACCGATTCCATGGCCGAGATGATCCAGCGCCTCTTGCCCGAAGCCCGCGTCGTCAAGACGCTCAACACCGTCAACGCCAATGTCATGGTCGATCCCCGTGCCGTGGCCGAAGGCGATCACACCATGTTCGTGTGTGGCAACGATTCGGATGCCCGCGTCGCCGTCGCCCGTTTCCTCAAGTCCGAGTTCGGCTGGTACGACGTCATGGATCTCGGTGATCTCACCGCCGCCCGCGGCATGGAGGCAGCGCTGCACCTGTGGCTCAAGCTCTGGGGCGCCATCGGCAATCCCAATTTCGGCATGAAGGTCGTACGCTAGAACGGGTCATTCTCGAACACCCCCTTTGCTTCCCTCCCCTTGATGGGGAGGGTGGCTCGGCGACAGCCGGGTCGGGTGGGGTGGAGCCACAGGCGTGGAGCGTGTGGCCTTGCCCCCACCCAGGCTCACAACGGACTTAGCGTAAGCTAAGTCCTGCTCGCCAACCCTCCCCACAAGGGGGAGGGAGGCCCTGCGACTGCTCCCGTTGAAAACTGATGGGATCCAGCCGCCTACACCACCTGCCCGGCGGCCCAGCCACTGGCCCAGGCCCACTGGAAATTGAAGCCGCCGAGCCAGCCGGTAACATCGACGACCTCGCCGATGAAATAGAGCCCCGGCACCTCGCGCGCCGCAAAGCTCTTGGCGTCGAGCGCCCTGGTATCGACGCCGCCAAGGGTCACTTCGGCGGTACGATAGCCTTCCGTTCCGGTCGGCTTGACCCGCCATTTCTGCAGGCGCTCGGCAAGCTGCGCCAGTGTGGCATCCTTCATCTCCGAGACCTTGCCGGGGAATTCGGCGGCAATCACCTGCGCCAGCCGATGCGGCATCCATTCGCTCAACACGCCGACAACCTCGCGCTTGCCCGGCGCCGCCTTGATGGCCTTGAGGTCGGCAAGCACGTCGCGCCCCGGCAACAGGTCGATGACGATCTCCTGGCCTTCATGCCAGAACGAGGAGATCTGCAGGATGGCCGGACCGGAAAGGCCGCGATGGGTCAGCAGCAGATCCGCCTCGAACCGGGTCTTGCCGCAGGACACCGCCGCCGGCAGCGACACACCGCTCAAAGCGCCATAGGTCCTGAGGAACACCGGATCGAATGTCAGCGGCACCAGCGCCGGGCGGGTCTCGTTCACCGGAATGCCGAACTGCTCGGCGACGTGATAGCCGAAGGCGGTGGCGCCCATCTTGGGGATCGATTTGCCACCTGTAGCGATCACCAATGCTTCGGATGTCACCGTGCCGCGCTCGGTATCGACGGCAAACCCCTCGTCGGTCTTGCGCACGCCGGTGATCTCGGTGCCGGTACGAAGCGTCACGCCGGCAGCGCTCATTTCTTCGCGCAGCATGGCAACGACATCCATGGCACTGTCATCGCAGAACAGCTGCCCCTCGCCCTTGTCGTGCCAGGCGATACCATGTTGATCGATCAGGGCGATGAAGTCCTTGGGCGTATAGCGGGCCAGCGCCGACAGAGCGAATTTGACATTGCCCGACACATAGGTGTTCCGACCGGCATTGATGTTTGTGAAATTGCAGCGTCCGCCGCCGGAAATGCGGATTTTCTCGCCCGGCACCTTGTTGCGTTCGATGACCAGCACGCGCCGTCCGCGCTTGCCGGCCTCGATGGCACACATCATGCCGGCGGCGCCTGCCCCGACAATCACAACATCGAAATCGATCATTTGCGTACCACCAAATCCGTGAGGCCTGCGGCCTCGAAACCCTTGTGCCGCGCCATCAGCGCCAGCCCCTCGCCGCCCATATGCAGATGATAGGGCGTTTCGGCAAATGTCACGCCCTGCTCGAACACCTCGCGGCGAACCAGAACGAAGCTGTGGCCGACGCCGTCGAGCGGCACCTGGGCAAAGGCCCTGATGCCGGACAGGTAGTCGCGCTGGCCCCTGTCGGCATCGGCAACGCCGTCCTCGCCGCGAATCTTGTAGACGGTGCGGATACCACCGCCCTGGACATAGCGGAAAACCGAGGGGTCCGCCTCCTTTCCCGCGCCGTCGCGGGCCGAAAGCGCCACCACCGGTCTTTGCGCCGACAGCATCGCCTTGAGCGCGCCGGGCGGGATCGCCGTGACGCCCGCATCGACGAACAGCACCCATTCGGCCCGTCCGCGCATGTCGGCGACGGCGCCGTTGGCGAGCCGCGACCACCTGAGCATGCGCCAGTGTGCATCACTGAGACCTGCCCCTTCGCCGGCGCGGTCGGGAGGGAGATAGACCAACTCGATCGGCAGGCCCTGACGTCCGGGCGCCACGACACCGTCGGCGATGGCCGGACGTTCCTTGCGCTGTGGTCTCGAGTCGAACTGCGAAATGAAGAAGGCCAGCCGGTCGGACGGATAATCGAGCTCGGCGATGGCATCGACAAGGCGCACCGACACGTCCGGCTTGTGCTCGGCGATGACACAGATGGCGACCCGCGGCCAGTCGACCGGCGGGCTCGGCACCTGGTCGAAATAGGGTTCGGGCGCATCGCGGATATCGACAGCGGCAAGGTCGGGGTTGCGCCAGGCCCGCCAGGCCCATTTGGCGGCGTTCATGGCGTGGAAGGGCTTGGCGAGCCAGGCGTGTCGCTTGTCCCAGGGCACCCAGGTCGACAGCCAGCGATGGGCGACGAACGGGCCCGTCGCGTCGGCGAAATCGAAACCGGGCGCCAGCATGTGCCGGAGCTTGTCGTCGCTGCGGCAGGGCTTGCCGCCATCGATTGTCCGCGACCATTGCGCCGGCAGGATCAGCACCGGACGCTCGGCGCGCGGCAGGCGCAGCGACGCCCCGGTCGTCAGGCTCGGCCCGGTCGACTGGAAAATGGCGGGGATCGATGCGGTCTCGGGCAAGAGCCTGGTCAGTTGCCGGAACCACGGATGGCCGGCGACACCACCGATGAAGGCATTGGTGACAAGGAAAGGCGCGCCCGAATGCCAGCGGTCGGTGCCCATGTGCTCGTCCGGCTCGATGCCGGCGAAACAGGTCAGCCCCTCGACCAGTTCGTCGATGGCGCGGAACGGCTCGACATCGAGGTCGGCATAGACCCCGCCCATGGCGTTGATGACGAGATAGCGGAAGCAGTCGGCGCGTTGGATCGGGCGCGGATAGGCGTCATAGGCGGCAAGGAAACCCGGATAGGTTTCGGCCACGAACTCGCGCATTGTCGCGTCGGTCCACAGCCTGATGTCCCAATGCGGGTGCAACTCCCGCCAACGGGCGAGCCAGGTGCCCATGATGCCGGGCACGTCCTCGGTCTTCCAGGTGAAATGAAGGATCTTGGGAATGCTCACGTCGGCTTTCCGGTCGGGCTCTGGCATCGCTGGCGGATCGGCAACCGGCCTCGGCCGGAAACGCGACAGTTCGGGTTGTGCAAGGCCCGGGTGCCCGGCAGGCCGTCACCTGGCCCCTGCACTGCTGCCCTAGTGCGCCGCGGCGCTCCAAAGGTCAATAAGCGGGCCGGTCGCACCCGAGACCGGGTCGGTCGCCGGCATGGGCACGGCTGCGATGTTGCGGTCGGCCTCAGGGCGTTCGCCGTCCCGGCCGCGCATCAGGTCCCAGTCGGCATCGGGCGGATAGCCGCCGACGACGACGAAATCCCGGCTCGAACTCAGCCGGCAGTGGCCGACCCCGGCAGGAATGACGACGACATCGCCGGCGAAGATGCGCAACTCCCGTCCCTTAGGACCACCCATCTGCACCCAGGCATCGCCCGCGGCGACGCCGAGCACCTCGTGCGCCGTCGAATGGAAATGGTGATAGGTGAAGATCGAGGCCCGCCAGCGCGGCGGCCAGCCGCTTTTGGTCAGCAGCTCTTCCATCGCCTCGGGACCGGCATCGTGCCGGCCAACGACCGCCGGATAATGCAGCAGCGGCAGGTTCGAATTGGGGATCCTGCCGTCATCGGCAAAGCGGATTGCGGTCACTGGCGGGCCTTTTGCAAGGATATCGCCGCCCATCAGACGCCATCCACGTTGAAGGTATCGCAGGCATTGGGATCGCCGTTCTCCTGCCCGATCTGGAACCACTTGACCCGCTGCGCCGAGCTGCCATGTGTGAAGCTGTCCGGCACGGCAAAACCCTGGCTGCGTTTTTGCAGGGTGTCGTCGCCGATCTTGGACGCGGCGTTGAGCGCTTCCTCGATATCGCCGGGATCGAGCAGTCCCTGCTGCTTCACATACGCGGCCCAGACGCCGGCATAGCAGTCCGCCTGCAGTTCGACCCTGACCGACAGGGCATTGGCTTCGGCCGCGCTCAGCTTGGAACGCTGCTCATTGAAATAGGGCAGAAGGCCGGTGAGGTTCTGCACGTGATGTCCGATCTCGTGCGCCAGCACATAGGCCTGGGCAAAATCGCCACCGGCGCCAAACTGGCGCCTGAGCTGATCGTAGAAACTCAGGTCGATATAGACCTTGGAATCGGCAGGACAGTAGAACGGCCCGGTCGCCGCGTCGGCGAGGCCGCACCCTGAGGGCGAGCGCCCGGAAAACAGCACCACAGTCGGTTTCTGATAGGAAACGCTGCTGCCCTTGAAGGCTGCGGTCCAGTAGGTCTCTGTGTCGGCGATGACGACCGAGACGAAACGCTTCATCTCGTCGTCCTGGCCGCTCGAGGTCGTGGTGGAGGTCTGCGACGGCGCATAGGTTCGGCCGGCATCGAGCGTGCCATTGAGCAACTGGCTCGGATCGACGCCGAGCATCAGGGCAACGACGACGATCACGACAAGCGCCAGAACCGAGCCGCCGCCCGCCTTGCCGACCGGCAGGCGCACGCGCCGCCCGCCGAATCCGCCGGAACTGCCCCGCCGGTCCTCGATATTCGCCGATTGCCGGCGTCCACGCCATTTCATGGCCTACCTCGATCTTCCTCGCCAACGGTTTTGTCCGCCGGCAGCCGTGCCACACGCCTATTGAGCATCGGCATTCGTTGTCTGGGATATCGTCATGCACACAGCACCATCCTCGCCGGTGATGAAGGCGTAAATCGGTCCGTCGAGCTTGATGAAGCCGCCAGGCGGCTGCGCATCGGCCTCACCGGCACCCGAGGCCGCATCGACGGCGTCGGCAAAGCGCGCCCGGGCGCTGTCCGGAGCGCCAATGGTTTCGATCAGCGCCCCGGCGACGCGCCGGAAGTGCTCCAGCGCCGGCATCTCGCCATCGGTCTTTGCAGTTTCGGCGCAGGTGACCACCTGCTTGATCATGCCGTCTGGAAGGCAGAACAAAGCGCCCATCGTCCCGGGCGCTGCGGCGAAATGCTGTTGCTTGAGAACGTTGACCGCCTTGGCGCCTGCATCGTCGGCCCAGTCCATGTCGTCAAAGGAAAACGGTGCATCGAACAGAGCCGGCAGCGACGGATTGTCGGACCGTTGCGCCTCATAGCCATCCGCCAGGGTCTGGCACAGCATGGGCCCTTGCGCGGGCGCCGCAATGGCGGTGGCGGCCGGCACGATTGGCGCGAGGAGCAGAACCGTCGGCAACAGTGCCGTCAATACCCCTTGCAGCGCATGCGCCAGCCATTTCGGCCGCTCCGATCCGCCGGCACCGTGCCTGTCCGAGGCCGCGCCTGCCGCTTGTCCGTCCATTTCTCCTCCGGCCCGGCAGTTCCTGTGTTTTCAACTAGATGCCATGGCTGCAGCCGTTTCGGCAAGCGCGGGGGCTTGGGCGCACAGGCGGTCAACCAAAAGTAAGCTGTGGATTGCGACGTCTTCAGCAAAAAACCGACACAAATGCGTAATCGCACTGTCGCATTGGGGGCAGAGAGATCGCACGCCGCCAATTCCTTGCAATCAATAATATAAAGAGGGGTTCACATGCTCTTTCATCAATCGATCTCCCGGCGCACATTCCTTGCCGGGACCGCCAGCGCCACGGCGCTGATCGCCTTGCATCCGTTCTCGGTCAAGGCCGCCGCCAACCAGGCCCATCTTCGCCTGATGGAGACGACCGATATCCATGTGGCCATTTTCCCGTACGACTACTATGCCGACGCCCCGAGCGACACCATGGGCCTGGCCCGCACTGCCGCGCTGATCGAGGGCATCCGCGCCGAGGCCACCAATTCGCTGCTGGTCGACAATGGCGACCTGATCCAGGGCAATCCGATGGGCGACTATGTTGCCTATGAGCGCGGCTTCAAGGACGGCGACCTGCATCCGATGATCGCCGCCATGAACACGCTCGGCTACGAGATCGCGACGCTGGGCAATCACGAATTCAACTATGGCCTCGATTTCCTCAACAAGGCCCTGGCGGGCGCCCAGTTCCCGTTCGTGTGCGCCAATATCGCCATGGGCGACACGCTCGGCGCCGACCCGCTCAAGGACAAGACGCTGATCGAGCCCTACAGGATCGTCGAAAAGCAGATCACCGACGGCGCTGGCGAGACCAGCACGATCAAGCTCGGCTTCATCGGTTTCGTGCCGCCGCAGATCATGACCTGGGACAGCCAGCACCTGACCGGCAAGGTCATGACCCGCGACATCGTCAAGACCGCCGAGGCCTATGTCCCGGTGATGAAGGAACAGGGCTGCGACCTCATCATCGCCCTCTCCCACTCCGGCATTTCGGAAGACAATTCCGAAGGCGCCGAGAACGCTTCGCTGTTCCTGGCCGGCGTCGATGGCATCGATGTGGTGTTCACCGGCCACCACCACCTGGTGTTCCCGGGCAACTACCCGGACATGGACGGCGTCGACAACGACAAGGGCACGCTGATGGGCAAGCCCGCCGTCATGGGCGGGTTCTGGGGCTCGCACATGGGCCTGATCGACCTGATGCTCGAAAAGGGCGAAGACGGCAAGTGGGCCATCGCTTCGCACATGTCGGAAGCCCGGCCGATCTATGAGCGCGTCGACCGCACCAACACGCCGCTGGTCGAAAGCGTGCCGGCGGTTCTCGCCTCGGTGCAAAAGACCCATGACGAAACGCTCGCCTATGTCCGCCGCGCCGTCGGCGAGACGGCGGCGCCGCTGCACTCCTACTTCGCCCTCGTCGCCGACGATCCGTCGGTGCAGGTCGTTTCCCAGGCTCAGACCTGGTACATCGAGCAGATGATGAAGGGCACCGAATGGGAAGGCCTGCCGATCCTTTCGGCGGCGGCCCCGTTCAAGGCCGGTGGCCGTGGCGGTCCGGACTACTATACCGACGTCCCCGTCGGCCCGGTCGCCATCAAGAACGTCGCCGACCTCTACCTCTATCCCAACACCACCCGCGCCGTGCTGATCGACGGCAGGACGGTGAAGAACTGGCTCGAGCGCTCCGCCGGCATCTTCAACCAGGTCGAGGCGGGCGCGACGGACGCCCCGCTGATCAACCCGGACTTCCCGTCCTACAATTTCGACGTCATCGACGGGGTGACCTACAAGATCGACATCTCCCAGCCCTCGATGTTCTCGGCCGACGGCAAGGAGCTGCTCAATCCGGACGCCAACCGCATCACAGACCTGATGTATGACGGCAAGCCGATCGACCCGGACCAGAAGTTCGTGGTCGCCACCAACAACTATCGCGCTGGCGGCGGCGGCTATTTCCCGGGTGCCGACGGTTCGACCATCATCTTCATCGGCCCGGATACCAACCGCGACGTCATCGTCCGCTATATCGTCGACAAGGGTACGATCAATCCCAAGGCCGACAGCAACTGGTCGCTGGCCCCGATGCCGGGCACGACAGTGCTGTTCGAGACCGGTCCCAAGGGTGCCGAGCACGTCGCCGACGTCACCGCCATCTCGATCGAAGCGACCGGCGACACCTCGGAAGCCGGCTTCGGCGTCTACCGCATCACGCTGTAGTCCGTCTCAAAGACACACATTGCAGGAGGCCGGGCCATGCGCCCGGCCTTTTTTTTTGCGCGTGTCCTTTCAGGACCGAAGCGCCCGCGAAAATGACGGCGACGTTACCTCACCCCTCGCGTCATTCCCGACCTGATCGGGAATCCAGTGCGAGGCGTCCGCCGAGCGTTTGGCTCCTTTCACGCGCAGGACTGCGCGTGGCTGGATTCCCGTTTTCATGGAAATGACGAAGTGGCTGGGCGCTTTCATCACAATCGACATGACCGCCCAATCTTTGGCATCGCTCCTTATTGTTCCCTAAAATGCTCTATAATATTCCTATTGACTCCCATTATAGGGAGTTTTAAAGAGCATTTATGGAACAAGAACTCCTCACCGTCGAAGCCGCGGCGGAAACGCTCAAGCTTCACCCCAAAACCGTCCTCCGCTTCATTCGCGAGGGCAAGCTCAAGGCGACCAAGGTCGGGCGCGCCTTCCGCATCCCGCGCCGTGAGGTCGAAGCACTCGCCGGACTCGACGATCCCGCTGGCCAGATCGGTACCACCGGGCGCGCCACCGCCATCGTCGATCTCGAGGATCTGACCGTGGACGAGGCCCAGCGCATCGTCACCCTGGTCCAGGCTTCAATCTCCGGACCGAAACCACGCCCGATCCAGATCGAGACTGCCTATGACCGCAACAAACGCACGCTCAAGCTGATCATCATCGGTTCGCCGGGAGACACCGGCGCCCTCGTCTCAATGGTGTCGACCGCCACCGAAAGCTAGAAAAAGGCACACCAAATGCCAACGATCTACAAGTCCGACGCCGGCAAGAGCCGGGTCGAAGAATGCTACCGCTCGCTCCTGTCTCAGTGGCCGGAACTGGTCGATTTCGTCACCGTTCCGACCCGCGAAGGCGACACCTTTGTCGTCGTTTCCGGCCCGGAAGAGGCCCCGCCGCTGGTGCTGTTGCACGGCTCGATGGGCAATGCCATCACCTGGATCGGCGAGATATCGGCCTATGCCGAGCACTTCCGCTGCTATTGCGTCGACATCGTCGGCGAGCCCGGGTTTTCGGCGCCGAGCCGGCCCGACGTCAACACCGAAGCCTCCGCCCTGTGGCTCGACGACGTGCTCGACGGTCTGGGCATCGACAAGGTATCGTTCGTGGCGCTGTCGCTCGGCGGCATGGTGGCGTTCGACTACGCCGCAAGGCGTCCGGGACGCGTGACGGCGCTGGCCGGCATCGCTCCGGCCGGCATCTGCCGCACCAGGAACATCCTGTTCAGCTTCCTGCCCTTCTTCTTCATGGGCGAATGGGGCAAGCAGAAAATCCGCGAGGCCATCACCGGCAAGATCTTCGTCAGCGATGATCCCGGCGCCGTCGCCTTCCGGGCGTTCTTCGACCTGATCGCCGACGAGTTCCGCCCGCGCATCGAGCGCCTGCCGGTGCTGAGTGACGCGCAGGTGCGCGCGCTCGACTTCCCGGTCCTGACCATTGTCGGTGGCCGCGATGTCATGCTGCACAGCGAGGAAACACGCGACCGGCTCCGCTCACTGGCGCCGCAAGCGCAAGTCGACTATCGCCCAGAGGCACGCCACTACATTCCCCAAACGGAAAAGGACGTGATGCCTTTCCTGTTGAAAGCCAACGGCTTGGCCACGACCCAGTCACTGTAGGCGCGACACAGCGTCACTGGCGCGAAATTGCTCAAGACGCGGAATTAACGATCTGGCAACCTAACCACTTCCGGTTTTCGGACCGGTTTTGGTGGATCCCATGTACCAGAAAACTCAGGCTGATGCCGGCCGGGCGCGTTCGATATCGCGTCCGGTTATTCTGCTTTTGCCCTGGCCCGAGCCATCTCCTGGGGGCTCGCCGCACTGGTAACGCTGCCCGCCGGTTCTCCCGGTTCGCCCGACGCCATCGACACGCTTTTCGGCCTCGCCTTCGCCGGCATGCTGCTCCTCACAGGCGTCATCCCCGCCACCCGTCCGCCGCCGTCACCTTCGACCTGAAATGGTGCTGGAACGGCTGGAGACGGTTTGCTAGCGTCGCGCCGCTTTTCGCCCGACTTGCTGGATATCCACTCATATGCCCCTCACCTTCCGCGACGCCGCCCGCGCCGACATCGCCACCATCCTGACGCTGAGCTTTGAGGGAGCCGCCACGCCCGGAACGGTCGAGACGCCCGAGCCCGACAATCCGGCGACGCTGTCCGCGTTCGAGGCCATTGCCGCCGACCCCAATCATCGCCTGATCGTCGCCGAGGAGGATGGACTGATCGTCGGTACGCTGCAGATCTCCTTCATTCCCGGCCTGTCCCGCAACGGCCAATGGCGCGGCCAGATCGAGAACGTCCACATCCGCGCCGACCGGCGCGGCAACGGATTGGGCGGCGAGATGATGGAATGGGCCATCGCCCGCTGCCGCGAGCGCGGCTGTGCCCTGGTGCAGCTGACATCGAACAAGCTGAGGACCGATGCCCACCGCTTTTACGAGCGGCTCGGCTTCGAAAGGTCTCATGAAGGCATGAAGCTGAAGATCTAGCGCAAAGGAACGCTCTGCGTCCCTCGGTGCCTTCGTCCTGGTCCGGTCGAATTGCGGGCCGCACTGGCCCTTGCGCGCAGCGCTCCGGGCGTTCGGCGCTCAAATCGGTTCACCGGACTGATTTGTCCCTGCTGGCCGCTTCTTACGGCTTCATGTTCAGCGGAACAGGCGGAGCGTCCTTCATCACCGTGATCGTCACGCGCTCGTTGGCGTCGAGATAGGGATCGTTGGGCAGGAAAGGCTCCTGGTCGGCCTTGCCGACCACGGCGGTCACATGTTCGGCGCCGAGGCCGTACTCGCCGAGCACGGAGCGGGTCATGTTGGCCCGGTCGCTCGACAGTTCCCAGGCGCTGTAGCGCGGGTTGGGATAATTGTTGCCAGAGGCGGTATGCCCGGAGATGGCGACCTGGTTGGGAAGTTTGTTGAGGATCGGCGCGATCGCCGCCAACGCCCGGCGCACTTCGTCGACCGGGTATTTCGATCCTTCCGGGAACATGCGCCGCCCAGGCTGGTTGACGATCTGGATGTTGAGGCCCTGCTTGTTTTCCTCGACGATCAGATTGTCGCGGAAGGTGGTGATGTCGGGCATCGCCTCCCAGGCCTGGCGGATCGACACCGCGGCCGAATGGAACAGCATGTCGACATCGGAATTGACGAAGTCGGGCGTGGTGTTGCCCGATTGGTCGGCATTGCCGCTCTGGGCCACGTCTGCCTCGGTCCTGTTGCCGTCGGCCCGCAGTCGCGTCGCGCCGCCGCCGTGATCGGCGCCGCTCTCGCTTGGCGACGTGCCGCCCATGACGCCGCCCGATCCGGAGGTCGATTCAGAGACATTGGGGGGCGAGAAATAGTCGGCGAGGCCCTTCTTCTGCTCGGGCGTGGTCATCGAGATCAGCCACAACAGCAGAAAGAACGCCATCATGGCGG
The DNA here is from genome assembly GCA_963675235.2 of Devosiaceae bacterium. Lineage (GTDB taxonomy): Bacteria > Pseudomonadota > Alphaproteobacteria > Rhizobiales > Devosiaceae > JAHJQZ01. The sequence goes on from CAXXFU010000005.1 coordinate 605,672, forward strand.
TGACGAAGTCGGCATAGGCGATCTTCCAGGCACCACCATGATGCGGGTGCTTGCCCTTCTTGATCCGCTTGATGATGATCTGGCCGCCGTCGTCCATGCCGTTTCAGCCTTTCCGGGTCATGCAGCGAGGTCGGATGTCGACTGATCGACTTCGTTGAAGGTCGGCCGCACTTCGGACATCAGCGACTTGCGGGCAAACTCGACGGCCATCACCGGAGCGTAGCCGGCGACATGGGCCAGCAGTCCGGCCTTGATCGACAGGTAGTATTTGGACTCGGCCTCGAAAATGGTCTTGAGGCCCTGGGCCATCGGACCGAAGAAACCATAGGCGGTCAGAACGCCGAGGAAGGTGCCGACAAGGGCGCCGCCGATCAGGTGCCCGAGCACTTCCGGCGGTTCGGCGATGGCGCCCATGGTGTGGATGACGCCGAGCACGGCGGCAACGATGCCGAGCGCCGGCGTGCCGTCGGCCAGGGCCTGCATGGCGCCGACCAGGCGTTCGTTTTCCTGCTCGTGGGTTTCGAGTTCCTCGTCCATCAGCGCTTCCATCTCGTGGACGTTGCGCGTGCCGAGCGTCACCATGCGCAGGTAGTCGCAGATGAACTCGACGGCATGATGGTTTGCGGCAAAGCGCGGGAAGCGCGTGAAGATCTCGGAATTCTGCGGATCCTCGATATGGGATTCCAGCGCCAGCGGACCCTTGGTCTGCACCAGCTTGAACAGCAGGTAGAGCACGCCGAGCAGTTCGAGATGATCCTGTTTGGTATAGCGCGGGCCGCGGAACAGAATGCCGAAAACGCCGAGCGAGCGCTTCAGCACCGGCCCGGTGTTGGCGATGATATAGCCGCCGAAAGCGGCGCCAAGGATGATGAGCGCTTCGAAGGGCTGGAACAGCACCTCGAAGTGACCGCCCATGAAGTAGTAGCCACCAAGGACGCTGGCAAAAACAATGATGGCGCCGATGATTAAACGCATGCTTCAACTCGATGCGGCAAACCGGTGACGTACCGCGTTGACCCGCGGTGCGGGACACAGGCCTGCCAATACACGGACCGGCGCGTTGAGTGGCCGCTCCTTCGTCCTACAGACTAGAGCGCCGGCATGAAAAATCCCTTACCCTTTGCGCTCGATTTGCGTATTTCCGCCAATGCCTTCGCTGCTGCCGAACTGGCACATTCGGACCCTTGAAAGCAGGCTTCGACCGCTTTTCTTTTATCTCGGCTTTGACTAACCTCTTTGTTCGACTGCGTCGGGGTAGTGGGAGCAGATCGTGGACAAGGAAAGCTTTATCAACGGCTTGCTTGAGGATGTCGGGATCAGGATCAACGGGCCCAACCCCTGGGATCCGCAGATCCGGGACAAGCAGACATGGACGCGTCTGTTCGCCGAGGGCTCACTCGGTTTCGGTGAAGCCTATATGGACGGGATGTGGGATTGTGCTGATCTCGCCGAGTTCTTCAACCGCGTCGTCGGCGCCCGTCTCCAGTCGAAAATCCCGGTGACGATGAACCTGATCTGGCAGATCCTCCAGGCACGCTTTTTCAACATGCAGACCAAGACGCGCTCACAGCGCGTCGCCAAGATGCACTACAACGAGACGGACGCCTATCGCGCCTCGCTCGACGATCGCATGACCGGCTCATGCGGCTACTGGCCCGAGAGCGTCACCAATGTGAACGAGGCCCAGGACGCCAAGCTCGACCTGATCTGCCGCAAGGTCCAGCTCAAGAAGGGTGAACGCGTCTGGGACATCGGCTGCGGCTGGGGCGCCTTCATGGGTTTTGCCGCAGAAAAATACGGCGCCTCCTGCGTCGGCGTCACCGTTTCGCCGGACCAGGCCGCCGAAGCGCGCCAACGCTACAAGGGCCTGGATGTCGATTTCCAGGTCAAGGACTACCGCGATTTCGACGGCAAGGCCGACAAGATCGTCTCGATGGGCATGTTCGAGCATGTCGGGCACCGCAACTTCCGCACCTATTTCGAGAAGGCACGCTCGGTGATCAAGGATGGCGGCCTGTTCTGCCTGCACACGATCGGCTCGAGCGAAACCCAGCCGGCCATCGATCCATGGCTCGACAAGTACATCTTTCCGGGTGGCGTCATTCCCTCGCTGCAACAGATCGGCAAGGCGCTCGAGGGCCTGTGGGACGTCGTCGACCTGCACAATTTCGGTCCGGACTACGACAAGACGCTGGTGGCTTGGAACGAGAACTTCCAGGCAAAATGGCCCGAGCCCAACACCGACGAGGGCCGCCGCTTCAAGCGCATGTGGGAATACTACCTGCTGTGCTGCGCCGGCGGCTTCCGCGCCCGCGCCATTCATGTCTGGCAATTCGTTCTGTCGCCGGCCGGCGAAGGCCTGCCCGACGGATATGTGACCCAGCGCTGAAGCGGGCCTGATCGCTGTTGAGGTTGATCGACGCCAGGCCACGCCGGGCTGTCGCTTTTCGACCCGGGATGTTGCCGGGTCCGGGCGCGTCGTTGCGCGCAGCAGCAAAAACGCCTCACGACAGGCCTTTTTGCTGCATGCACCCGGAGTGTCAGGTGATACGCCTGTCTTCGGGCGGATAGTCACGCCGCAAAACCAAAGTGTCTTGCGCTAATATAGTTCGCGCTCAAATGTCACATCGCGAAGATTTTATTTTACTTGATAACCACTCTGTCTTATACTTCGCCAGATTGAAGAATACGACCAGTCCGATGTTCTAAGCGGGAGAACTAAACTGGGCGAAATCGCGGACAGAGAGAGATCTGCTATTTCTGCGCCACCAGGTTCGGACGAAAATTTCTCTGACACGATTATCTCGCTGAACAAAATACTCGAACACCCTTCTTTCAGGTCGTCGCCACGGCTGTCCGCCTTTCTGTCCTATGTCGTCAGCGAGGAGCTGGCGGGACGCGGCGAATTCATCAAGGCCTATTCGGTCGCCGTCGACGCCCTCGGGCGGCCGGAGAGTTTCGATCCGTCGAAAGATCCGGTGATCCGGGTGATCGCGACACGTCTTCGCAAGGCGTTGGTGGGCTTTTATGACGAGGCGCCGACCGATGTGCCGATCCAGATCATGCTGGTCAGGGGCTCATACCGGCCCATCTTCACCCGCCTGATGCCGTCGGCACCGGTCATGAACAAATCCCCCTCCGACAGTCCGGTTGAGGCCGCTCGAGCGGTGTCCGAGAAGACGCTGCACCGCTATTTTCTCGCGGTCGTCGTCCTGTCGGCCCTGCTCGCCGTTTCCCTGCTCTATCTGGTCTGGGATCTGGTCGGGCACCTGTCCGATGAAACGGACGGCAGCGCACCTCTCATCCAGCGCTCGGTGGTCCCGGCCACGCTGGCACTGAACCCGTCGCCGGGCTGCGCCGATTTCGGATTGGCGGAAACCGGCGCAGACTGCCTTCAAACGGTGCCGGAGGCTTTCCGTCTTGCCAGCACGGGATCGATATCTCCTGCCGAATGACGTTCGTGCAACTGCTCGTCTTCCGGTCCCGAGCCGGTATTGACGCAGCGTCCGCGCTTGACCGGCTCGCGGGCGTCGATCTCCCGGGCCCAACGCAGGACATGCGTGTAGCTCTGAACATCGAGGAACTCGGCGGCATTATAGGCGCGTCCGAGCACCAGCCCGCCGTACCAGGGGAAATTGGCGATGTCGGCGATGGTGTAGTCGTCACCGCCGAGGAACCGGGTTTCCTCAAGACGCCGATTGAGCACATCGAGCAGGCGCTTGGCTTCCATGGTGAAACGGTTGATCGGGTATTCCTGCTTGATCGGCGCATAGGCATAGAAATGCCCGAAGCCGCCGCCGATATAGGGCGCGCTGCCCATCTGGAAGAACAGCCAGTTGAGCGTTTCGGCCCGGTCGGCGGGATTTTCCGGCACGAAGGCGCCGAACTTCTCGGCAAGGTACAGAAGGATGGACCCGCTCTCGAACAGCCGGATCGCCGGGTCGACGCCGTAGTCCATCATTGCCGGAATCTTGGAATTGGGATTGATGGCAGTGAAGCTGGAACCGAACTGGTCGCCCTTGCCGATATTGATCAGATAGGCGTCGTATTCGGCATCATGTCCGGCCGCCAGCAGCTCCTCGAGCATGATGGTGACCTTCTGGCCATTCGGGGTCGCCAGTGAGTAGAGCTGCAGCGGGTGCTTGCCACGCGGCAGTTCCTTGTCATGGGTTGCCCCGGCAATGGGGCGGTTGGTGCTGGCGAACGCACCGCCATTGGGCTGTTCCCACGTCCAGACCTTGGGGGGGACGTATTCCGTCTTGTCAGTCATGGCGTTGGTCTCTTTGAAGAATTGTGAAGGCGGGCCGGTCCTGTCGAGATAGGCGCCCGCGCCCCGGCCTGCAACCCCCGATACCGCCGCACCGGTTCGCGTCGCGCAGCTGTGATGTCATTGTGCGTCCGAGGTCTTCCGGGCGGACGCGTGTCCACGCTTGCTCAGGCGCGCATCTCCCCGGACCGCCGCCTGTTCTGGTCGGCCACCAGGTAGCGCCGCATCGCCACGCCGTCGAGCGGCCGGCTGAACAGGTAGCCCTGGAAGGCCGAACAGCCCATCGCCTGCAGCGTATCGAGCTGTCCCTTGGTCTCGACGCCCTCGATGATGCAGTCGAGTTCAAGATGCTTGCACAGGTCGAGAATGGTCCTGACCACGGCCTGGGTCACCGGATTGTGCTCGATTTCGGCGACGAAGCTGCGATCAACCTTGACGCGGTCGAGCGGCAGGGTGTGCACATAGGACAGGCTCGACTGGCCGGTGCCGAAATCGTCGAGCGCGATGCGGGCGCCGAAGCGCTTCAAGAGGTTCAGCGATTCCTGCGCCCGTTCGAAATCGTGCATCACCGCCGTTTCGGTGATCTCGAAAGTCAGCCGCCCGGGGGCGATGCCGTTGCGATCGGCGATCGAGATCAGCTTGAGGATGCGCTCCGGAGCGCAGACATCGTGAGCCGACAGGTTGAACGAGACGAAGACGTGATCGGGCCAGTCGGCGGTTTCCCTGAGCAGCTTGGTGAACAGGATTTCGGTCAGCCGCCCGATCTGGCCGGAACGCTCGGCGGAGCGGATGAACACGTCCGGGGGCACGACGCCGACAACCGGGTTCTCCCAACGCGCCAGCGCCTCGACGCCGGTCACCGTGTCCGTCGCCGCATCGTAGACCATCTGGTAGGCAAGCGAGATTTCCTCATCGAGGTTGGCGTCGCGCAGCCGGCGCTCCACGCCAAGACTCCTGCGGATCTCCTCGGCGTGTTCCTGCGAGAACAGCACCACGGAGCCACTGGCATGGCGCTTGGCGTAGTAGAGCGCATGATCGGCGCGCTTGATCAGCTTTTCGGCGTTGTGGCATTCCGGACAGGACGCCGTCAGCCCGACCGAGGCCGACATCTGGGCCGAGAACGCATCCATGCGGAAGGGGATGCGCATGCGCTCGCAGATCATCTCGCCACGGGCATGGAGTTCGTCTTCGTCGCCACAGCCGACAAAGATCAGGCCGAATTCGTCGCCACCGAGACGCCCGGCAATGACATCGGAGCCGAGCGCGCCGAGACGCCGGCCGACCTCCTGCAGCACCTGGTCGCCAGCCGGGTGGCCGTAGATGTCATTGATCGGCTTGAAGCCGTCGATGTCGAGCAGTCCGATGCCGATGGCATGGCCCTGTTCGTCATCGGCAATCGCCTCTTCAAGCGCCTGGAAGAAGCCGCGGCGGTTGCGCAGGCCGGTAAGCGGGTCGATCGTCGCCAGTTCGAAATTGGCGACGCTGAGTTCGTGCGCCGCGATCCGTTCCTTTTCGAGACTGAGGCTCGATTCGATCAGCTTCTCGAAATCGAGCGAGGAATCGAGCAGCACGGCGGCAATCGCCACGGAGACGCCGAGCACGGTGATGGCAGTCGCGATGTGGACGATATTGCCCGAGAGCGCAAGGAAGATCAGCAGCGGGGCGATCATGCCGAAGAACATGGCGGCAAGGGCAGGACGGACATGCATGACGCTGGCGGCATTGCCGAAGGCCGTGCCTCCGATCAGGAAGATGATCTGGCCCTGCGTATAAGGCGTGCCGTAGTGGGAAAGCGACAGCGCCCAGGAAACGAAGCATATCGACAGCGCCATCGACATCAGCACCGCCGTTTTCAGGCGCTGGCGCGCCTCTTCGGGGGTGAATTCGGTGCGACCGACATTCCAGTAGGTGATCAGCCTTATCGAGCTTATGGCGACAATGGCGGCAGGCAGGTAGACCGTCAGCCAGATCGGCGCATGGGGCAGATGCGTGTAGGCCAGCCCGATCACGCCGATGATGATGATCGTATACATCAACGGCACCTTGCGAGCCAGCGCCCGCATCTGCGCCACTACCAGCTCCGGCCTGCCTTCAGGAATACTGAAGAACTCAACGATGCGCTGAATCTGATTCATGCTTCGCCCTCATTCCCCAGTTATTAGGTTCGCTGAATTAATTCGGCGTTAAACACTGGAAATCAAAAGAATATACTTGCTAAAATGCCGTTTCTTGATAATTGCATTCAATTTTAAATTAATCTCGCACTCAATAGTCCTGAATTACGGCCCCGCTTTGTCTCGCACCTTCCCAGACACGCTGTCTGGCCCGCCAAGTACTTGTCCGAAATACATTCGCCGTGGCGCTTTCGCCCGTGGCGCGTTCGGTGTAACCGTTTGCGCCAACGAATTGTCCGGCGCCCCGACGTCATCGCACCAAAATCCATCGAGCCGACATGAGCGAGACCGATCCCTTGGACATCTTCGCGGTTGCCACACCCGGCCTTGATGCTGTGCTGCTGGCCGAGATCGAAGCCGCCGGGTTTGCCGGCGCGCGGCCGATCGCCGGCGGGGTCGGATTTTCCGGCACCTGGCCCGATATCTGGCGCGCCAATCTCGAATTGCGCGGCGCTACCCGTGTCCTGGTGCGCATTGCCTCGTTCCGCGCCATGCACCTGGCCCAGCTCGACAAGCGCGCCCGCAAGATCGACTGGTCAGCCGTCCTCAGGCCCGATGTGGCGTTCCGCGTCGAGGCATCGTGCCGAAAATCGCGCATCTACCACGCCGGTGCGGCGGCTCAGCGCGTTTCCCGCGCCATCACCGAAACGCTCGGCGCGCCGATGGCCGAGGATGCAGGACTGCGCATCATGGTGCGGATCGAGGACGATCTCGTCACCATCAGCATCGACACCTCCGGCGCATCTCTGCACAAGCGCGGCTTCAAGCAGGCCGTCGCCAAGGCGCCCTTGCGCGAAACCATGGCGGCGCTGTTCCTGAGGCAGGCGGGATTTGACGGCATCGGACCGGTGCTCGACCCGATGTGCGGTTCGGGCACGCTGGTCATCGAAGCGGCCGAGATCGCCCGTGGCTTGCAGCCTGGGCGTGCCCGCGAGTTTGCTTTCGAGAGCCTGCCCTCCTTTGATGCCGACGCCTTCGCCCGCCTCAGGCAAACCACAGCTGCCATCTCGCCCGAAACGGGCGTCCGCTTTTTCGGCTTCGACCGCGATCCAGGCGCCATCCGCATGGCCGAAGAGAACGCCAGCCGCGCCGGTGTCGCCGATATCTGCCAATTCGCCTGCATCGACATCGCCGATCTTCAGGCGCCCGACAGCGAAGGTCCGGGCCTTGTCATCCTCAACCCGCCCTATGGCGCCCGCATCGGCAACAAGGCGCCGCTGGCATCGCTTTACCGCACACTCGGTTCAACTCTGAAAGCGCAGTTTTCCGGTTGGCGTGTCGCTATCATCGCCACCGACCAGAACCTTGTCCGCGCCACCGGCCTCGGCCTCGAGCCGGCCGGCCCGCCGGTTCTGCATGGCGGGCTGCGGGTCAATTTGTGGAAGGCGGAGATCTGAGTCTCCGCCTTCCAGTCGTTCACTCGGCCGCTGCCGGTCTCAGTTCCATCGCCTGCTTTTCGTAGAGCGAGCGATAGATGCCGCCACTGAGGCCTACCAGCTGCTCGTGCCGGCCCTCCTCGACGACCTCGCCGCGCTCGAACACCAGCAGGCGATCCATCGATTTGACCGTCGACAGCCTGTGGGCGATGACCAGCGTCGTCCGTCCCTCGATCAGCCGTTCGATGGCCTCCTGGATCAGGTGCTCCGAGCCGGAATCGAGGCTCGAGGTCGCCTCGTCGAGGATCAGGATCGGCGCGTCGGCGAGGAAGGCCCGCGCCAGCGCCACGCGCTGGCGCTCACCGCCGCTCAGTTTGATGCCGCGTTCGCCGACCAGGGTGTCATAACCCTTGGGCAGGTCGAGGATGAACTCGTGGGCATTGGCGAGCTTGGCCGCCGCGACGATCTCCTCCAAACGCGCACCCGGACGGCCATAGGCGATGTTCTCGCTCAGCGTCCGGTGGAACAGCACCGGCTCCTGCGGCACGATCGAAATCTGCCGCCTCAGCGATTCCTGAGTCACCTCGGCGACGTTCTGCCCGTCGATGCGGATGGCGCCATCGGTGACGTCGTAGAGCCTCTGGATGAGCTTGACGAAAGTGGTCTTGCCCGAGCCCGAATGCCCGACCAGCCCGACGCGTTCGCCGCCGGCGATCTTCAGCGAGAAGTCCCTGTAGAGCGGCGTGGCGTGCCCCTGATAGTGGAACAGCACCTTGTCGAAACTGATCTCGCCCCTGTCGACGCTCAAGGTACTGGCGCCCGGCCGGTCGGCGATGTCGTGCTGCTCGGCGTGGATGTCGACCAGTTCCTCCATCTCGTTGACCGAACGTTGCAGGTTGCGCACATGCATACCGACTTCCCTCAAATACCCCTGAAGCGTGAAGAACAGCGTCAGCACGAACACCAGGTCGCCGGCGCTGATATCGCCCGACCAACCGATGAGCAAGGCCATACCGAGGATGGCGGCGCGGAAAGCGAGCATGGCGATTTCCTGCCAGAGCCCACTGTTGGTGCCGCGCATCCACAGCCGGCGCGTGCGGCGGCGCCACTTGCCGAGCACCCAGTCGATACGCTCCTCCTCGCGGCGCTCGCCGGCGAAGGACTTGACCACGCCATTGCAGGTGATCGCATCGGCCAGCGCCCCGCCGACCTTGGTGTCCCAGGCGTTGGCGAGTTGCGCGGCCGGCGAGATGTAGCCGACCGACAGGCCGACGACGAGCGCCACATAAAACACCGAGCCGATGGCGACGACGAGCCCCATCACCGGCCAGTAGAAGCCGAGCAGCGCGCTGGCGCCGACGAGCATGACCAGGCGCGGGAACAGCCCCAGGATTATGGTGTCGTTGAACAGGTCGAACGCCCACATGCCGCGGGTGATCTTCCTGACCGTCGAGCCGGAGAACGAATTGGCGTGCCAGTCGGTCGACAGGCGCTGGACGTGGAAGAACGCTTCCCGCGCCACTTCCGGCATCATGTTCAGGGTGAACGCAACCAATGCGCCGAAGGTGACGCGATGGCCGATGGCGATGACGGCGCCAAGCACCAGCAAGAGCGCAAAGGCGTAGAGCGCATCACCGTGGGCGACATCGGCATCGGCGCCGAACCGTCCGATCGCATCGACCAGCCGCCCGGCGAAAAGCGGCGTGAACACGTCGGCCAGGGTGGTGACCAGGACCGAGAAGAGCAGCACGCTGACCATCAGCGGCTGGCGCACCCAATGGGCGCGGGCAAATTTGGCGACTTTCCCCAGCGTATCGCCGCCGAGGGAGAAAATTGAGCGATTCATGACCAGATCCGGCACGAAGGGCCGGTCCCGAAAACGCGCGCACGTCTGGCGTGCCCGCGATGAAAATCAACGATTCTGGAAGTGGTTCAGCCGCGCTTGCGCTTGGGCTGAAGAGGGCATCGGACCTTTGAGGTCAGCGATGTCGGGCGGAAATCCCGATCTGCATGACGCCACCAAGGAGGTTCATACTGCCATCGTTCATCTGCGGCCCTCCTTTGCTGGTGTGGGGTGCAGGCGCGGACACTAGCCGAGCCGGCACGCGTCGCCAAGCCATGCCCGGCGCAATGGAGGCCACATGTGGCAGTTTTGCCACGCAGGCGGCGGGCATACGGGAGGAACGAAGGCTTGGGGGATGGGGAGGCTTGAGGGTGCTCCCCGCGACGGGCAGGGGAGCGGGGGAAATGGGAAGCTGACGCGCGATCGGCTGCCGAGTGCGGCCGCTTTGCGCCCAATTTCAGACCAACAACCAGAATGAATGCTCTTGAGACCCGTCGCAGTTTGAGCGGCGCAATCCGCTCAGCCCGCCGAGAAGAACCTCAAGGTCGGATATGGCACGATCAACACGGCACTGAGCATTGCCGCCGCCTGTGACCACACAACCCGATCCTGCCATGTCTGCAATTGAAGGCCTTTGCCGTATCACGCGTGGAGCAAGATCTGCCGCTCAGCGTCGCTGACACCGACGAACGACACAAACGCTTCCGGAGACATTGGCTGCGCGAAGAAAAAGCCCTGTCCCAAGGTCGCACCTTCGCGCAAGACCGTCTCGGACTGTTCCGCGTTTTCAATGCCTTCGGCGGTGACCTCGAACCCAAAAGTCTTGCTGATCGCGCAGATCGAGCGAACGATGGACAAGGCACCTTCATTGCCCGGCAGTTCGGCGACGAAGGAAGCGTCGATCTTGACCTTGTCGAAATCGAAGTACTGCAGGTAGCGCAGCGACGAATAGCCCGTTCCGAAATCGTCCAGTGCAATCTGGATGCCGAGTTGCCGAAACGCGTTCAGGATCAGCTTCGTGCGCTCATTGCGACCGAGAAGCACGCCCTCGGTAACCTCAAGCACCAGCCGGCGCGGATTGAGACCTGCACGCTCGACCGCGCTCCTGACGTCTTCGACAACTTCGTGGCTATGGAACTGGAGTGGCGACATGTTCACCGAAACGGTCAGCTCCTCGGGCCAATCGACGGCATCCTGGCAGGCCATGTCGAGGACTTGCGCGCCGAGCTGGGAAACCAGACCCAGCTCCTCCGCCAACGGAACGAAGACCGAAGGCGACACGGCACCCTGCTCAGGATGGTTCCACCGCACCAAGGCCTCGGCCCCAATGATCTTGCCGGACTCGAGGTCGAGGATAGGTTGGTATTGCAGGTAGAGTTCGCCGTTTCGGAGCGCCTGCCTGAACGCCTGTTCCAGAAGGAGCATTTCCTTCTGGCTCTCACTCAAGGAGTTGTCGAACACGCGGAATGACCCGCGCCCTTGTTCTTTGGCGGCGTACAGAGCCAGATCGGCATGGCGCAGCAACTCATCCGGGGTATCGCTGGCATCGGATGCAAAGGCAATTCCGACGCTCGCTCCAATCTGCACCGTCATGTCGCCGAGTTCGATTGGCGCCGACAACAGTTTGACGATCTGGTCTGCGAGCTTTTGCGCGCTGTCCGGCTGCGGCATTTGCTGTTGCATCACGGCAAACTCGTCACCACCGAACCGCGCCACGGCACCCTTTTCGTCGACGGCCCATGCCAGGCGTTTGGCAACTTCTTTCAGCAAGGCGTCGCCGACGGGATGACCGAGCGAGTCGTTGACATATTTGAACCTGTCCAGATCGATGAATAGGATGGCGGCCGGCGCGTCGGCGGTCGCAGCGGCGAGCCCCCTTTTGATCTCGTCCTGGAAGGCCAATCGGTTCGGCAGGCCTGTCAGGGCATCGTGGCGCGCCATATGCCTGATGTTCCGCTCTGATTCCATGCGTTGCGTGACATCCTCGCAGATCATCATGCAGCCGCCGCGCGTCGACGTACACAAGATCGAAATCTTCTTGCCATCCGTCAGAGAAGAAACGATCGCATGCCCGTCGGAATTGTGGCCATTGTGGATCAGCTCTTCCAGAAACTGATCGAAATCGCCTTCCTCCTGCTCGTGGCCGATGACGATGGCATTGAGGATAGCCGTCTTGTCTGCCTTGTGCTTGGTGAGTTCGGCCGGCAGGTCGAGAATGCTGGAAAAGGCCTGATTGGCGACGACCAGTTCGTTCGCATTGTCGAACATGCACACGCCGATTGGCATGCTGTTGACGGTTTCCCTCAGGCGCTGGCGTTCGTCGTTCACCTCGGCCGTCAGCGTCCTTTCGGCGATGACGCTCTCTCGAAATGCGCTGGCGGCAACGAAAAGCATGCCGATTTCATCTTCTCTTGCCGACCTGCCGCGAAGGATTGCGCTGTCGTCTCCATGCGCGAGGCGGTCCATCGCCGCGCTGACCCGCACGAGCGGCCGGCTGATGCCCCTCTCGGTCCATCGCATCGCTATCAGAGTGGCTGCAACACCGGAAATGAGCGCCAGAATCATCAGCTGATTGGCTTGCGCTGCGCCATCCTTGACGCTCGTCGATATTGCGGAGGCCTCGTCGCGTGTGATCACGACGAGTTTGCGAATGGTCGTCAGGATATCTTCGACGATGGCATGCGTTTCAGTGTCGAACTTGACCTGCGCCTGACGCGGAAAGCCCTGGTCATTGAGGCGAAGAACCTTGTCGAAAGAGGCGAGATACAGCCTCCAATTCGCCTTCAGTTCGACGAGCGCGCTGAATTCGGCGGGGGTGGCAAACCAGCCAGCATCTGTCGATACCAGTCGTTCGAACGCGCTTCGGGCCGCGTTCATCGGCGCGATAATGCTTGCCTGCTGACGGAAGTCATTGGTTTGGATGCGCCGTTTGGCCAGCAAGCTGTGCGTGATGACTGTTCGTTCGATCTCGCTGACCGCCATCATCTTGGGCAGCGCCGAACTGCCGATCTCGCTGGTTGCGGCGCTGAGGATATCGATCTGGCGGAGACTGACCACGCCCATGGCGCCGATCAGGAACAGCATCACAAGAAAGGGCAATGACAGCTGCGCCTTGATGCTCCGGGCAAACCATTGCGGCAAAGCGCCCCTGCGCGTCCTGGCCGGTTCGTTTTCCCTGCCCCGTCCTGCGGAGAGAGCGTCTGCCAAACACGATGTCGTCTCTCACTCTCTCGTCCGCTACAGGAAGCTGAAGTGCTGCCAGATCGCATAGTTTTCGCGGAACGAAGCGTAGGACTCCCAGACACGCGCGAAATTGGCATTCCGGGAGGATTCCTCTTCGACGATTGTGAGCCAGGCGTCTTCGAATGCGACAAGAATGTCGGCCGGCCACCTGCGCAGTTCCACGCCTTGTGCCTTCATCGCCTGCATGGCGGGCCACTGCCTGGCTTCGCCCTCCGCCATCATGTCGCGGATGACATCTCCACAGGCGGTTTCGAGGATTTCCTGGTGGCTGGTCGACAACTCATTCCAGACTGGAAGCGAGACATAAAGATCGAACAGAGTTGCCTGCTGATGCCAGCCGGGAAAATAGTAGTACTTGAGCTTGGTTTGGAACCCGAGCTGCTGGTCCATGGCCGGCAAGGAGAATTCGGTCGCATCGAGGCGGCCCGCCTCAATCTCGGCGAGGATGTCGCCGGGTGCAATTTGTTTCGTTTCGACACCGAAGCTTTGCATGACCTGTGCTCCCAGGCCGAAAAAGCGCATACGCAGGCCTCGCAGGTCGTCGAGACTGGATATTTCATGGCTGAACCAACCGGACGCCTCCGGAGGGATCATGCCGCACGGAATGTTGTAAACGCCATAACCGGCGAACATTTCGCGTGCGAGATCCAGTCCACCGCCATAGTACATCCAGGCAAGATACTCGCCCATGCCCGGGCCAAACGGCACGCTAGAAAACATGTTGAAGGCGCTGTCATTTCCGGCAAACCAGCCGGCACCCGCCCAGGCGCCGTCGACAATGCCGCTCGACACGGCATTGACTGTTTCTCCGGCCGGAACCAGTTCGTTTGGCTCATGGGCGACAAGAGAAAGCGTGCCGCCAGACATCGCAGCGACTTTGCTGGAGAGCTTGCGGACGGAGTCTCCAAGGATCGGCATGCCGGTCGAAAAGGTCGACGCCACATCGATCTTGACCGTCTCCTCGGCGGTTGACGAAGGGACCGCGGCGGCTGCAAACACACAAGCCAATACAATGGTCGGAATCGTGCGAATGGGATTGGATCGGCGCATGGCGAGGCCCTTTGGTTAGTCACCTGCCAAATGTGCCATTTACCTGGACAATGAACGGTTAGTCCGGTGAATGCAGCACGCGCTTCTGGTGAAAAAAAGTGAACAAGGTTTCCAGTACTTTACCAAGAGCGCGAAAATCCGAAGATTCAGCTCGTTTGCAAGGCGGACCGCAGGCAGCCTGCAAATGCGGGACCTGCCTAAATCCTCCCAACGTCTGCTGATCGCTCCGGGTATCCCGCAGCCGCCATTCTTCTTGCCGCTACCATTTTCGAGGAGCCGACAGTCTAGATCGGACTCAAAAGCGGCCACAGCAGGGGCAAGACACCCCTGGCCGGCCGACGCTCTAGGGCAATCGCCTTCCCTCCAGACCCAGCCGCCCGATGTACCCCCTAAAACAGCGAGTTCATCTGGCGCGGATCGGGCAGGATCTTGCCGTCGGCGCTGTCGAGCGCCGCGATCGCCGCCATCTCGTCGGCGCTCAGCTCGAAATCGAAGACGTCGAAATTCTCCTTGACGCGATTGAGCGAGCTGGTCTTGGGCAGAACGATCAGCCCTTCCTGCAGATGCCAGTGGATGATCACCTGGGCCGGGCTCTTGGCATGCGCCTTGCCGATATCGACAAGCACCTGTTCCCCGAGCAGGGCGCCGCGCCCGAGCGGCGAATAGCTCTCGACGGCCACCTTGTATTCCTCCATCGCCGCGCGCAGGTCGCGCTGCTGGAAACGGGGATGCAGTTCGACCTGGTTGATCGCCGGGGCCACGCCGGTTTCGGCGACGATGCGCTCGACATGCTCGGGCAGGAAGTTCGACACGCCGATCGAGCGCACCAGCCCGTCTTCCTGGGCCTTGATCAGATCGCTCCAGGCCTCAACGAACAGGCCGTCATGGCTCGGGACCGGCCAGTGCAGCAGGAACAGGTCGAGATAGTCGAGCCCCATGCGCTCAAGGCTGTCCTCGAGCGAGCGCCGCGCCTTGCCGGTGCTGAAATGCGAGGTCCGCATCTTGGAGGTGACATAGATCTCGCCGCGGTCGAGCCCGGAACGCCTGACCGCCTCGCCGACGCCGGCCTCGTTGCCATAGGCCTGGGCGGTGTCGATATGGCGGAAGCCGGCCTCGAAAGCCGCCGCCAGCACCGGCGCGGCATCGCCCTCGCCGAGCTCCCACACGCCGAAGCCGAGCTGCGGGATGATGTTGCCGTCGGAAAGCGTGACGATGGGTTGCGCGCTGGTCATGAGAAGCCTCTCGCGAAGAACGGATGGCGGAATGTGGCGGGTGTCATGTCTGGATAAGGGAACAAACCGCCGTTTCTCCATGTTGTCAATCGCGCGGAAACCGCCGCGCCCGACCTCACGGAGCACGGCTTCGGCGGCAAGGCGCAAAACCCGCTTCCTGCGCCGGACAATGCCCGGCATTTCCCGCTTTCCCCCCTTCCCTTCGCGAATGCGCCCCCCTATAACGCCGGCTTAGCCTCATGACTCGAAAACGCGGAGACCCGGCAATCCTGCCCGGCCGTCTCCGGCGACGCGCCAAAAAGAGCCGAAGCATGCCCAAACGCACCGACATCAAGTCCATCCTCATCATCGGCGCCGGTCCCATCGTCATCGGACAGGCCTGCGAATTCGACTACTCGGGCACCCAGGCCTGCAAGGCGCTCCGAGACGAGGGCTACCGGGTCATCCTGGTCAATTCCAATCCGGCGACGATCATGACCGACCCGGAAATGGCCGATGCCACCTATCTCGAACCGATCACGCCGGAAGTGGTGGCCAAGATCATCGAGAAGGAACGCCCCGACGCGCTGCTGCCGACGATGGGCGGCCAGACCGCACTCAACTGCGCGTTGAGCCTCAGGAAGATGGGCGTGCTCGACCAGTTCGGCGTCGAGATGATCGGCGCCAAGGCCGAGGCCATCGACAAGGCCGAGGACCGCGAACTGTTCCGCGAGGCCATGGCCAAGATCGGACTTGCGACGCCGAAATCGCGGCTGGCGCACAACATGATCGAGGCGCTGCAGGCGCTCGACGACATCGGTCTGCCGGCCATCATCCGCCCGAGCTTCACCCTCGGCGGCACCGGCGGCGGCATCGCCTACAACCGCGAGGAATATCTCGAAATCGTCGAGCGCGGCGTCGACGCCAGCCCGACCAACGAGGTCCTGGTCGAGGAGTCAGTCCTCGGCTGGAAGGAATACGAGATGGAGGTTGTCCGCGACAGAAAGGACAACTGCATCATCATCTGCTCGATCGAGAACCTCGACCCGATGGGCGTCCACACCGGCGATTCGATCACTGTCGCCCCGGCGCTAACGCTGACCGACAAGGAATACCAGATCATGCGCGACGCCTCGATCGCGGTGTTGCGCGAGATCGGGGTCGAGACCGGCGGCTCGAACGTCCAGTTCGCCGTCAATCCCAAGGACGGGCGTCTGGTCGTCATCGAGATGAACCCGCGCGTGTCACGCTCGTCCGCCCTCGCCTCCAAGGCCACCGGCTTCCCGATCGCCAAGGTGGCGGCGCGGCTTGCCGTCGGCTACACGCTCGACGAGCTCGACAACGACATCACCGGCGGCGCCACGCCGGCGAGCTTCGAGCCGACCATCGATTACGTCGTCACCAAGATTCCGCGTTTCGCTTTCGAGAAGTTCCCCGGCGCCGACGAGCGCCTGACCACCTCGATGAAATCGGTCGGCGAGGCCATGGCCATCGGCCGCACCTTTGCGGAATCGCTGCAAAAGGCGCTGCGCTCGCTCGAAACCGGCCTGACCGGTCTCAACGAGATCGGCATTCCCGGTGTCGGCGAAGGCGACGACAAGAACGCCATCCGCGCCGCTCTCGGCACGCCGACCGCCAATCGCCTGCTCTATGTCGCCGAAGCCATGCGCCTCGGCATGACCGACGAGTTCATCCACCAGGCCTGCCGCATCGACATGTGGTTCCTCGAACAAATCCGGGCGATCGTCGATATGGAAGCCCGCGTCCGCGACAACAACCTGCCCGCAGACGCGCAGAGCTTCCGCATGCTCAAGTCGATGGGCTTTTCCGACAAGCGCCTGGCCGAGTTGACTGATCGTGCGCCCAAGGAGGTCCGCCGCGCCCGCATGTCGCTCGGTGTCCGCCCGGTCTACAAGCGCATCGACACCTGCGCCGCCGAATTCGCCGCGCCGACCGCCTATATGTATTCGACCTATGAAGTGCCGTTCGCTGGCGCGGTCGAGGACGAGGCGCGGCCCTCGGACCGCAAGAAGGTCGTCATTCTAGGCGGCGGCCCCAACCGCATCGGTCAGGGCATCGAGTTCGACTATTGCTGCTGTCACGCCGCCTTCGCGCTCGACGACGCCGGCTACGAGACCATCATGGTCAACTGCAACCCGGAAACCGTCTCGACCGACTACGACACCTCGGACCGTCTCTATTTCGAGCCGCTGACCGAGGAAGACGTCGTCGAGATCCTCGAGACCGAAAAGCAGGCCGGGACGCTGCATGGCGTCATCGTGCAGTTCGGCGGCCAGACCCCGCTCAACCTTGCCGACGCCGTCGAGGAAGCCGGCGTGCCGATCCTTGGCACCCAGCCGGACATGATCGACCTCGCCGAGGACCGCGACCGCTTCATGAAGCTGATCGGGCATCTCGACCTGACCCAGCCCAAGAACGGCATCGCCTATTCGCTCGAGCAGGCCCGCATGGTCGCCGACAAGCTCGGCTTCCCGCTGGTCATCCGTCCGTCCTACGTGCTCGGCGGCCGCGCCATGGCCATCGTCCGTTCGGCCGAACAGTTCGAGGACTATATCCAGGGCACGCTGACCGGCCTGGTGCCGCCCGAGGTCCGGCAGAAATACCCCAATGACAAGACCGGCCAGATCAATTTCGTCCTGGCCGAGAACCCGCTCCTGTTCGACGGCTATCTGACCGACGCCATCGAGATCGACGTCGACTGCCTTTCCGACGGCAAGGACGTCTTCGTTTGCGGCATCATGGAGCATATCGAGGAAGCCGGCATCCATTCCGGCGACAGCGCCTGCTCGCTGCCGCCGCACACGCTGACGCCGGCGATCATCGACGAATTGAAGCGCCAGTCGCGCGAACTTGCCCTCGCCCTCAAGGTCGGCGGGCTGATGAACGTTCAGTTCGCCCTCAAGGACGACACGCTGTTCATTCTCGAGGTCAACCCGCGCGCCTCGCGCACCGTGCCCTTTGTTGCCAAGGTCATCGGCGAGCCGATCGCCAAGATCGCCGCCCGCATCATGGCCGGCGAAACGCTGGATTCGTTCGGACTGACCGAAAAGAAGCTCGAGCACATCGCCATCAAGGAAGCGGTGTTCCCCTTTGCCCGTTTCCCCGGCGTCGACACCCTGCTCGGCCCGGAGATGAAATCGACCGGAGAGGTTATCGGCCTCGACACCGACTACGCCCTCGCCTTCGCCAAGTCGCAGCTCGGCGTCGGCAACAAGATTCCGCGCGAGGGCACGGTGTTCGTTTCGGTGCGCGACGACGACAAGGAATGGATCGCCCCCTCGATCCGTCAGCTGACCGAGGCCGGCTTCCGCATCATCGCCACCGGCGGCACCCAGCGCTATCTCGAGGAACAGGGCATCCCCTGCGAGAAGATCAACAAGGTGCTCGAGGGCCGGCCGCACATCGTCGACGAGATCCGCAATGGCGGCGTGCAGGTGGTGATCAACACCACCGAAGGCGCCAAGGCGATCTCGGACAGCCGCGACATCCGCCGCTTCGCGCTTTTGGGCCGCATCCCCTATTACACCACGATTGCCGGCGCCATCGCCGCCATCGAGGGGATCCTGGCCTGGCAGGCCGATAGCCTGCATGTGAAGGCGTTGCAGGACTACTTCAAGGCCTGATGCCTGTTCGGCATAAGGTCGAGGAGCAGGCGAAATGTCCGGAAGCCCACGCGATCTGATTGACGAAAACGGCATCGTCACCCGCTGGCCGAAGAAGAAGGTCGAGCGCGAATTGGTGCTCGCCCATCTCGCCGCCCTTTTCGAACCGGGACGTATCTATCCCGAGTCCGAGGTCAACGAGCTATTGCGCTCATGCCACGTCTTCGAGGACTGGGCGCTGCTACGCCGCGAATTGTTCGAGGCCGGGCTTCTCGACCGCGACCCGCGCAAGGGCATCTATTGGCTTGTTGAGCGCGGCTAGTGGCCAAAGTCCGAGACATGGCACTCATCATTATCGATGGCCAAACGGCCGGGATTGGCGGGAAGCGGTCGTTCCGACACTCGGCGGCTAACGGCAGGTTTGCGCCCCATGCAAGAAGTAAGGCTCGGTCAACCCCAATCCTGAAACCTGCCATTCTCAGTCAGCGGACATCAGGGATGGAGAAGACCCTACACTGACTTCTTGCCCAGATCCGCGCGAACTGATGAAATGGCATTGATCCGAATTTGATCGGACACCAAGGAATAGGCATTTGCAAAGTACACCTCTAAATGCCTCTGCAAGCACGGCAGGCGCGCTCTTTTCCAACTCAACGTTTGAAATACCGGAGTTCCAGCGCGAATACGCTTGGGGATCCGACGAAGTGTCGGAATTCTGGGCAGATCTTGCCGGTAGCCTCGATCTGGACACGTATTTCCTCGGGTTGATTATTCTGACCAATCAAGACGAAAGAATAAATAGTCGCAAAGACGTTGTTGACGGGCAACAACGGATTATTACGCTAAGCTTGCTTGCTACTGCAATTTACCACGAAGCTCTCGTCCGAGAGCGCAAAGCCCTAGCTGAACGCATCCAGGCCGATTTCTTGAGGTCTATCGACTACGATTCTGATGATACAGCACCGCGGGTAAAACTGTCGGATCACTCGGATGACCTGACTTTCCAGTCTATTCTGTCAACCGGAAGCGGCTCAGGCGAGCTGCTCGGGGATGGATCTGTTTCTGCTCGCATAATCGAGTCGTTTGAGTATCTCAAAAGAAAGTTGCAGGAGGACCTGAGGCCGGATCCGTTCAAGAGATTGGGAAAGTGGGCAGATTTCCTTACCAACAAGTTGTATTTTGCGGTTTTTGTTCATCCCGACGCCTCGACCGCCTATCAGGTTTATGAAGTAATCAACACTCGCGGAAAAGATCTAACAACTGCCGATCTATTGAAAAACTACATAATTAGCCAGGCGCCTATTGGCGCGCGTTCGAGTCGATATGAGGAGTGGCAGCAACTATCAAAGCAATTCTCAGATGATGGAAGTAACAATTTCGTTCAGTATATCAGACATGTAGTAACATCTCACAGCGGATATGTGCTTCCCAAAGACCTCTTTGCCTTCTTGGCCGGGCGTGTCGTCATTTCTGGAAGAGAGCCGCCTACTCCCGTTCAGCTAATGGATATGCTGAGGAGTAAGCTGCCTCTATACCTTCAAATGATAGATCCGACTTCTGCCGGCCCAGCTGAAGGTAGTATGCTGGAGATATTTTCGGCTCTCAATGACTTAGGAGTTTTGGCAATTCGGCCGATTCTACTATCGACATTCGATGTTCCGGACGCGGTCGAAGGAATGAAATACGCCTTGAAATTAGTCGTCAGGCGCATCGTTGTCGGCAACCTAGGGACAGGCAACGTCGAGCGTCGCTTGGGCGAGGCTGCAAAATCGGTAAATATATCGAACGATTGGCATGTGCTAGTAGATGCGTTATCGAACTTAAACCCGGAAAAACAAGAGTTTATCGACAAGATCCAAAGTAGATCATTTAATAAGCAGGTACTTCGCTTTCTGCGTTCTTCGATCATACAGGGCACCATAACGCCACGCACGAATGACACCCTTCACCTCATTTGGACGCGCCAATCTGCCATTGGTAGCATGAGCGAGGAGGAAGGAGCTGCATGGTCATCTACTCTCGGCAACAGCTTTTTGTCTTCCCTTGAGCGACGCGACAAAACCATTTCGGACTGGGCTAGCTTCAAACAAAGGATGTTCGCAAGGGCCGCTGACCATGAATGGATAGATCACCTTGAGAAAGTCGATGAGTGGAATGCGCAGGCCGTTCAATCGCTTGGCGCTGAAATGGCACAAGTCGCCGGGAACCTATGGTACGACTGAGTTGCGAGCAAGCTTGGACAGAGACACATCGCGCGTCCTTAAAGTCTTAAACAGGGACAAGGGTTTGAAGTCGCTTGAAGCGTTGGCTGACTCGCTCCGAGAGGCTAGACCCCAACGAACCCTAAACAAAACTGCCATAGCCTTCGACACGAACGTTCTGCTTCGTCTTGGCAACCATCCAAGGGGCGTCGATATCGTGGATTATCTCGGCAGCGCCTCATTTAACGGGGTGGTGATACTGCCAGGGCAAGTGGTGCAGGAGTTCTGGAACAATCAACTAAGCGCTGTAGATTCCTTGGCCGCTTCCATTAAGAAGAAGTTCGAGGCCCTTTCATCCGATATTTCGAAAAT
Source organism: Devosiaceae bacterium (assembly GCA_963675235.2). GTDB lineage: Bacteria > Pseudomonadota > Alphaproteobacteria > Rhizobiales > Devosiaceae > JAHJQZ01. Next base: position 627,032 of record CAXXFU010000005.1, read on the forward strand.
TGATGATAACTTTCATTCTTTTCAGGCTCGTTTCAATAGTTTACTAGAAGAATTTCGAGGCGACTTCGGATATGTTTACGATGAATCTACTGCGAGGCGCCTGGTCACAGTTGTTGAGTTTCTACAGCAAAAGGCAATTGTGCCATATGCTTCTAGAGCACCATTTGCGGAGATGGCCGTTGCGAGGAAGCGAACAAAGACCCCGCCGGGCTTCAAAGACGAAGGCGATGGCGATTTCTTTGTTTGGGTAGATCTTCTGGTTGGCTTGCTTCGCGCTCAGCGCGGCGGAGCAGATATCAAACGAGTTGCCTTGTTATCTCAGGATCGCAAACCAGATTGGTCGAGAGAAGGCGTACCTCATCCCATTCTTTGCGCCGAAATCCGGGCATTAACCGATGCCACGTTCGAGGTTTGGACACTAGATCAGCTCGCGGAGCAGTTGCCTTAGGCTTCTAGAAATCTCCAGCCGGTCAAAGCATCACGACATACGAAATCCTGAAAAAAGTCTGCCTCAACCGTCGCATCACCGGCAAGAACGTCCGCTCTCCCCATTCTTGGGCTAAAACCTGCCAGTCCGCCTAGGGCCCAAAAGCCGACATCTTCCCCGCCGCCTACTCCGCGAACGGATCGGCGCCGCTGCCGGACAGGTTGTTCATCGCCTGCTGGCACTCGACCATTTCCTGGATCGCCGCCATCGTCCCCTTGAGGCTGATATTGGCGATCTGGGTCGATCGGAACCAGGCCTTGAGCGTGGTCTGCGACGCGATCTCGATGACCAGATCCTCGTCGGTCGAGGTGACAATCAGGCTCGGAATGCCGTCGAGCCAGCCGCCGGTCGCGTCACCTGTCCATTTCGACTTTCTGCCCATCTGCATTTCCACCGGATAGCTTTGGCCGGTCTCGAGCGACTGCCAGGCCGGATTGCCGAAAACGACATAGGCATTGTCATCGCTTGGGTTGAAACCGAGCCTGAAATACAGCCCGTCTTCGAACGGTGCGTAGATGAAGCAGCCATTGCCGATGGTGGTGTCGACGCCGATGGTCCAGCCACGAACGACGCCCCAGGTCGCGGTATCGTCTGCAAGCACAGCCGGGATTGCGCCGCAGAGCATGGCCAGGGCAAGGAAAACGCGTTTGAGCATGGATAAGCCCCCCAAGTCCATTTGCCCCATATTAGGAGCGATCGAAAATCCGTCTCAATTCATTCCGCTGCTTCAAATGGACGCCGCGGAGTGGAAAGGGCATGGACGCGACAGGCCGGCAGGAGGTGCACCGTTCAGCCGGTTGCACGTTCGGATTCGCGCGAACCGCTCCAGGCAATGGCGCGGTTTCGCCCGGAATCCTTGGCCTGATAGAGCGCTTCGTCGGCGCGCTGAAGCAGAACCTCGGCCTTGCGCCTTTCCGCCTCGGCGGCATAGGTGGCAACACCGATACTCGCGGTAACAATGCCCTCCTCATTGCCTTCGTGGATCAGCGACAGATCGACCAGGCGACGGCGCAGGTCTTCGGCCACCTTCATGGCGCTCGGCGCATCTGTGTCGGACAGGATGATGACGAACTCCTCGCCGCCAAATCGCGCCGCCAGGTCGCCGGGCCGCCTTGGGGTCTGCTTGAGGCAGGAACTGATCGCCCGCAGGCAATCATCGCCCGCCAGGTGCCCGTAAAGGTCGTTGAACGATTTGAAGTGATCGATGTCGATGAGCAGAAGGCTCACCGGATGCTTCGAGCGTTCCGACCGGCGCAGCTCGGCCTCGAAGGAGGCATCGAATTCCCGGCGGTTCATCAGCCCGGTCAATCCATCGGTCGCGGCGAGCGCCTTGAGCTGGTCGGTCAGGGTCAGCAGCGCCTGGTTGGCCATCTTCATTTCGGTGAGATCGGATACCGTGACGATTGCCTTGTTCTCGGCCGTCCATCGCGCCTTCATTCTCAGCCAATGGCCGTTGCCCAGCGGGATTTCGCGGGCCCGGTCCTGCTGCAGCGAGGTGACGAATTCCTCGATCCAGTCATCGCTCGGTTCTGCCGGCACGTTGAGCTCTTCGCCGCTCGCCGCCAGGCTCCGGAAGATGTCCCTGTAGTGTACGCCAGCGGCAATGGCGTGGGCCGTACGCGGAAAGCAACTCCTGAACTGCTCGTTGCACAGGATCAGCAAGCCGTTCTCATCGAACATCGCCAGCCCGTCCGACATTTCCGACAAGGCGTAGTCCAGTATGGAGCGATTGTGTTCGATCTCGGCTTCGAACTTGCGCTGCTCGGTGACATCGCGGGCGGTTGCGGCGAGCCCGATCACGCGGCCGTCGCTGCTGAACACCGGGATCTTCGAGCTCGAGAAGAGCTTGGTCTCGCCATTCGAACCGACGAGGGTTTCCTCCATACCTTCCATCGAGGTGCCTGTTCTCATCAGGTATTGCTCGTTCTCGTGCAGGCGCATGGCCTGGTCGTGATAGGCGGATGCTTCCGTATTGGTTTTTCCCAGGATATCCGACGCGGAAGTGGAGCCGAAGAACTGCGCGACATTGCTATTGGCGAGAACGAACCTGCCCAGCCTGTCCTTGACGAACTGATAGTCGGGCGATTGCAGCAAGGCGGCAAGCAGAAGCCGGCGCTCGTCCGAACTTTGCAGGCGGTTGCGCACGACAAAGCTCAGGGCGAGCGTTGTCATCAGGATGGTGCCGACAGCTTGCGGCAAGATGATCCCGATATCCGCATGGTGCTTGTCGGCGGGAATGAGACTGAACGAGACCCAGACCAGAAGGGCGGAAGCAATCGACACGGCGATGATCGGCGGCACCGTTCTCAGCGTTTTCCTGGCCATGTAGTTGCCGGCAACACCCAGAAGGCCGGCGACGAGCATCAGGCCATCCGCGCCTAGGGGTGCCGGGCCTCCCAACGCCACGCGCGTCAAAACAGCAAGCATGACAGACGTGCCGGCGGCCAGCGGACCGCCAAAAAGCCCTGAAACCGCGAGAAACGACAGTCGAAGGTCGAAGAATATGCCGTTGCCGAGCTCAACGGCAAAGATCATGGCAACCGATGCGAGCGCGCCGAGGATAGCACCGAAGGACACCTTCCGCACCGGCATCGACCGATGGTCAAGCCAGTTTCCGACATATTGCCAGCCGCCGATGAAGATCGCGGCGATCGCCAGATTAACGATGAGCGCTTGCCAGAACCACATGCGGGGCCGGTTTCCTCGCGGATGATTAACTCCGAACCCTGTACCAAATAGGTTTTGCGCAATGGTAAGCCTGAGGCGAAATGGGCAGTTTTCTGGCCGATTCTCCAAACGCGGTTAAGAAATCGATGACGGCAACGCGGGTGTTCCCGTCAGCCCTCGGCCTGTCGATTTCGCCGCCCTGTCAGGGCGTTTCCATGCTGCTGGAGGGCCGCCGACCGGCCTAGCCGAAGAATTCGGCCACGACCTTGAGCGCCGCCTCGACATCCCCGGCCCCGACATCGAGATGGGTCACCCAGCGCTGGTGACCGTAGCGCGAGTGCATGGCGATGCCACGATCGCGGAGGAATGTCTCGAAGGCGACGCCATCGGCGCCCGTGACATCGAGGAAAACCATATTGGTCGCCGCCGGCTTCACCGACAGCCCGGCATGTTTTGCCAGTCCCTGTTGCAGCGCCAGGGCGAGCGCGTGGTCCTCGGCCAGCCTGTCGACATTGTGCTCGAGGGCGTAGAGCCCGGCCGCCGCCAGAATGCCGGACTGACGCATGCCGCCGCCGAGGATCTTGCGGTTGCGATTGGCCCGTTCGATGAAGTCCTTCGAGCCGAGCAGCACCGAGCCGACCGGCGCGCCGAGGCCCTTGGACAGGCAGATCGAGACCGTGTCGAAGCCCTTGGCAACGTCCGCTGCCTCCACGCCGAGTCCGACGGCAGCGTTGAACAGGCGGGCGCCGTCGAGATGGGTGGCCAGGCCCTTCGCATGCGCGAGATCGGTGGCCTTTTTCATGTAGTCGAGCGGGACGGCCTTGCCGCCGATGGTGTTTTCGAGCGCCAGCACTTTCGTCCTGGCGAAATGGATGTCGTCCACCTTGATCGCCGCCTCGATGTCCTCGAGCCTCAGCGTGCCGTCCGGCTCGTTGGCCAGAGGTTGCGGCTGGATCGAGCCGAGCACCGCGGCGCCGCCGGCTTCGTTGACATAGCAATGCGCCTGCTGGCCGGCGATGTATTCGTCGCCCCGCCCGCAATGGGTCATCAGCGCGATGAGGTTGGATTGCGTGCCGGAAGGCACGAACAGGCCCGCTTCCTTGCCGACGCGTTCGGCCAGCACCGACTGCAGGCGCAGAACCGTCGGATCGTCGGAATAGACGTCGTCGCCGACCTCCGCCACCGCCATCGCCGCGCGCATGCCCTTGGAAGGCCGGGTCACCGTATCGGAACGGAAATCATGAAGAATGGCGGTCATGGCGGAACTCCGGATGGTGATGGCAACGGCGAAACCGCAATGTGATAGCACAAACCGCCGGACGGGCGACGGCCGACGGACGCGGCGCAATGCCTCTTTTCCGGCACGGCGTCGCGCATCCTTTCTAGTTGGGCTTGGGAATCTCCAGCGCCGCCGCGCCGAGCCCGAGACCGGCCTCGTCCAGCGCCTGTTCGCCATTGCGGCGTGCCGTGACGATGAACCCTTCAATCGCTGCATCGCCATCCATGCGGATATCGGCGCGGGTGATTTCGAACACGGCAAACCCGGCGGCGTTCAGCCCGTCGCGCAATCCGGCTTCGGAATGGGCGAACCGGAGCGAGGATCGCAGCACGCAGGGCTCGGCCCCGTCATGGGCCTCGACCGAGAAAACGAACAGCCCGCCCGGCAGCAGCGCCCTGGCAACGGCGGCAAACACCGTGTCGAGCAAGCCGATATAGGCGAAAACGTCCGCCGCCGTGGCGAGATCGGCCCTGGGGCCGGGCCGCCCGAGCCAGGCGATGAGCTCGCCCTGCTCCACCTTGTCGTAGATGCGCTTGCGCACGGCCTGGGCGACCATCGCCTCGGAGAGATCGACCCCTTCGAGATGGGAACACAGGCGCCGCAGGCGTTCGCCCATCAGGCCGGTGCCGCAGCCGAGATCGAGGGCGCGGGCAAAGCCGGGGTCGCCGTTGCGACCATCGTTGCCGAACCTTGCCAGTGCAGCCTCGATCAGTTGCGGCACGGTATAGGCCAGCCGTTGCGCCAGCGCCGCGTCGAAATCGGATGCATAGGCATCGAACAGCGTTTCGACATAGGCGAGCGCCGGCACCTCGCGGCGTTCAAGAGCCCCGTGGGCGGCCAGCTTCAGCTCGGCGCCGAACCTGTCGGTCGGATCGAGCGCCAGCATGCGCCGCCAGACATCGAACGCCGCGGACATGCGACCGGCGCTTTCCGCATAGCGCCCCATCAGTTCCAGCCCCGGCAGGAAATCGGGCGCGAGTTCGAGCGCCTGGGCGACAAGGTCCAGTGCGGCGAGATGATCGCCGTTTTCCGCCAGCATCTGCGCATAGGAAATGCGCCGATCCGCCGTGGGATCGCCGCTCGAGAACAAAATCGTATCCAAGATGAACCTAGAGTAAAACCGGCGGCTGCCGGCGGCGCCTTATTGCCGTGCAACCCCACTTTTTGCAAGTGGATTTGCACGGTCATGACGGCCGGAGGACGCCGCATTTCCGGGCCTCGTCGCCTCTTGAGCACGCCCCATATTGTCGCGGCTCCGGTTTCGCGCTACATTTTTGCTTCGATCTTGCGGCGAAACAGGGACTAGGCCGCGCGAGGTTACTCGCCCGCTTAAACTCAGATTTTCCAAAATATCGAGCGACCGGTCGGTTCGCCCCACAGTGTAACCGGCCATAGAACTGACGACGTGAAAGGTATACCCCGATATGGCAACCGGCACCGTAAAGTGGTTCAACGGTCAAAAGGGCTATGGATTCATCCAGCCCGATGACGGCGGCAAGGACGTTTTCGTCCATATCTCTGCCGTTCAGCGTTCCGGTCTGACGGCCCTCGACGAGGGCCAGAAGGTGACCTACGAGCTGGTCACCGACAAGCGCACCGGAAAAGACGCTGCCGACCAACTTACGCTAAATTCCTGAACTGAATAACGTCCCGGCGGACGTGACGAACATGAGGCGCAGCGGTCATCCGCTGCGCCTTTTGCTTTGCCCGGCCCGCCTGGGGTTGGCAGACCGGCCCGGCTCTGGTGTTGTTGGTGCCGGATCAAGCCGGACGGGATGACCGCATGCATGGATTTCTGCGGGTGGCGATCGCCCAGATCGAAAGCGTTCTCGGCGACGTCGACGCCAATATCGAAAAGCACCTCAAGTACATAAGGCTGGCGCGGGCCGAAAAGGCCGATCTCTTGCTGTTCCCCGAAATGAGCCTGACCGGGCGTGCCGCTGGCCCGATGGCCCTCAAGGTGGCGCTTTTGCGCTCCGACCCGATCATGTCGCAGCTGTTCGAGGAATCGGGCGAGATGCTGACGACGTTCGGGCTGATCGAGGAAGGCCCGGCGGCGCAGTTCTACAACTCGGCCTTCACCGTCTCGGCGTCAGGACTGAAACACATCCACCGCAAGGTCAATCTCGCCACCTATGGCGCGCTCGAAGACGGCAAGCACTTTGCTGCCGGGCGCTATATCGAGACCTTCGCCGCGCGCCCGGATTCGCCGTGGCGCTGCGCCACGTTGATCTGCAACGATTACTGGAACCCGGCGCTGATCTACTTGTCGGTCCTGCACGGGGCGACGCTGCTGCTGAGCCCGATCAGCTCCGGGCTCGAGGCGGTTTATGGCGGTTTCGACAATCCGGCCAGCTGGAACAAGGCGGTCGAGTTCTATTCCATGGTCTATGGCATGCCCATCGCCATGGCCAATCGCGTCGGCAACGAAGCCGGGATGAATTTCTGGGGCGGCTCGCGCCTTGTCGATCCGCATGGGCGCGACGTCGCCCGCGACGGCGAGCACGAGGAACTGATCGTCGGCGATCTCGATTTTGCCCGTGTCCGCGAGGCGCGCTACCACCTGCCCTCGGCCCGTGACAGCAATCTCGCCCTGATCGCCCGCGAAATCCGGCGCCTCGAAGGCATTCTCGGCGTGCCCGACACCGTCAGGGACGGGTGACGGCACGGACTATCTGAAAAGTGGCAGCTGGTTTCCACTGCGTCATCCCGGACTTGATCCGGGATCCAGAAGCACGCAAGTCCTTGCGTGCGAGAGAGTCTTGCGCTCGGCGGAAGCCTCGCACCGGATTCCCGATCAGGTCGGGAATGACGAAATAGCAGGGACAGCCCAGCTACTAGAACTCGGCGCTATGCTGCGACCGCAGATGGATCGAGCCTGACCCCGTCAAAGGCCTTGAGTTCGGGGGCGAAGGCCAGGCCGTCGCCAATCTCGGCCATGAGCAGCGGGCCTGATCCCGAGCGGATCGCGCGCGGCGATGATGCGTTCCGGCGTTGCCAGCACGAGGCCACACATGATCGCTCGCTTTTGCCGCTGTTGACAGGAAGCCGAACCCTCAAGCCAAGGGCATCGGGCCTCCTTGTCAAGCCTGCAGGCACCTATCCGGATCAAAAGCGCCTGTGACGTCACCAGGCCTGCGGGCCGGTGACGCTCGAGAAGGTGCCCGTCGGCCCGTCAGCACCGAGAAGGGCCAGCCGCACCGGCTCGCGGGCGCCTTCTTCCAGCGTCTGCGTGCCGGCATAATTGTTGAGATTGGTCCTGGTGAAGCCCGGGTCGGCAGCGTTGACCTTGATGCCGGTGCCCTCGAGCTCGATGGCCATGGCCAGTGTCATGGCATTGAGCGCCGCCTTCGAGGCCGGATAGGTCGGGCCGAAGATGTGGCGGCGCGGATTGGCGGGATCGGCCGCCCGCGTCAGCGAACCGGCGCCGCTCGAGACGTTGACGATACGGGCTTGCGGCGCCTGGCGCAGCAGCGGCAGCATGGCTTGATAAACGGCGAGGACGCCGAAGACATTGGTTTCCCACACCGTGCGCACCTCATCGAGCGAGACATTGCTGGCGCGCGATTTGCTGGCGTAGTCCTCGACGGTTTCGCCGGCAGCGCGGCCGGTATGGGCGATGGCGGCATTGTTCACGAGCACGTCGAGCCGGCCGAATTCATTGGCGATGCGTTCGGCCGCCATGGCGATCGAGGCGTGATCGGTGACATCGATCCTGAGCGCATGGGCGTCCGGACCGATCAGCGCCGCAGCCTCTTCTCCCTTGTCGATGTCGCGCGCGCCGACGAGAACGCGGAGCCCTTCCGCCGCCAGATCTTTGGCGATCTGGAAGCCGACTCCCTGGTTGGCGCCGGTGACAAGTGCAACGGGTTTGTCCTGCATGAGCTTTTCCTTGGGCATTATGGGGAATTTGCCCGCAACCGCGTGGAATGCTATCCAGAACTAAACGGAACAGGCTTCCGTTTATATACGGAACAGTGTTCCGTTTTTCAAGCGACGGCCCGAATGCACGACAGAAACGACCAGAAAGACACCGGAAAGCTCCCAACCGAGGGAACAACGCGACGCCCGCGCGCCGATGCCCAACGCAATCTCGACGCCCTGGTCGAGGCGGCCAAACAGGTGTTCGCCACATCGGGGATCGACGCGCCGGTGCGCGAGATCGCCGACCAGGCCGGCGTCGGCATCGGCACGCTTTACCGCCACTTTCCGCAACGCTCGGACCTGATCAAGGCCGTCTTCCGCCGCGAGATCGACGCCTGCGCCGAAGCGGCGCCGGTCCTTGCCGCCGCGCATACGCCGAGCCAGGCCCTGACATTGTGGCTGCAGCGTTTCATGGGCTTTGTCGCCACCAAGCGCGGCCTTGCCGCAGCACTGCATTCCGGCGACCCGGCCTATGAGTCCCTGCCCGGCTATTTTGACGACAGGTTGAAGCCGGCGCTGCAATCGCTGCTCGACGCGGCCACGACGGCCGGCGAAATCCGCAACGATGTCGCGCCCGAGGAGCTCTTGCACGCCGTCGCCGGTCTGTCGGCCCCCGGTCGCCACGCCAGTTCCGACGGCGCCAACCGGATGGTCACCCTGCTGGTCGACGGCTTGCGCTACCGCGCCAGCACCTCGCGCCCGCCGACTGGCTGATCGACGCGGAACAGCGGAACACGCTCGATCCAACACCCCCGTGAGCCCACACTGACCAATCGGTCGCAGTCCTGACCATTGACAATGACAGGCGCATCTCAATACATACCGACGGTCGGTATGTTTCATATGCCGTCCGGCTCTTTTCCTCCCGACGGGAACGACGATGACAAAAAACCAGCCTCGGGACCAACGCGCCGGCCAACTGATCGACGCCGCCGTCGCCGAATTCGCCGAAAAGGGTTTCGAGAACGCCTCGATGGAGGCCATTGCCAAGCGCGCCGGCCTGACCAAGGGTGGGCTCTATCATCACTTCGGCTCGAAGGACGCGCTGCTGCTGGCGGCCAACGAGCTGTTCATGGCGCCCGTGCGCGAGCTGATGGAAGAGGCCGCCACGTCAGCAAGCCCGCTGGCCGGGCTCAAAGGGTTTCTTGCCGGCTATTTTGCCTATTGGCAGGCGCATCCCGAGTATCTGGTGTGCATTTCCCTCACCCTGACCAAGTCGCTCAAGGAGCCGGACTGGTGGCCCGCGATGCAGGACTATGCTGCCGAACTGACCGAGTTCTACCAGGGCCTGCTGGAGCGGGCGGTTTCGACAGGCGAAATCGGACCCGGCGACGCGCATGCCCGTGCCACGACACTTCTCGGCGCCGCCGATGGCCTGGCCGCCTATGTGTGCATGGGTGCTGCGCCGCCACCCGACCAAGCCGCCGATCTGTTGTGCCGCGCCCTCGGCAGCGAGCCGGTCGCACCGGCGAAAGGAAGCTGACAATGACACCGGACGCAGGCGATAACGTCCTTGAAATCAGCGGATTGACCCGCCGCTTCGGCAAGTTCACCGCCGTCGACAACCTGTCGTTCTCGGTCCGGCGCGGCGAGATCTTCGGCTTTCTCGGTCCGAACGGCGCTGGCAAGACGACCTCGATCAGGATGATTTGCGGGCTTTTGCGCCCCGATGACGGGCGTATCGCCTTCATCGGCATTGGCGGCGGCACATTTCGCGGTTTCGGTATCGCGCCGCAGGAGATCGTCATCTGGCCGACACTGACCTGTCTCGAACAGCTCACATTCATGGGAGAGATGTACGACCTGCCGGCGGCTCGGGCCCGCGAGCGCGCCAGATCGCTTCTGGCCGATTTCGGGCTCGAGGGCCAGGCCGACCGCCGCGGCAATGCCCTGTCGGGCGGCATGCAGCGCCGGCTCAACATCGCCCTGGCGCTGGTTCACCAGCCAGAGCTCATCATTCTTGACGAACCGCAGGCCGGGCTCGATCCGCAAAGCCGCGTGCTGGTGCGCAACGTTCTGCAATCGCTGCGCGGCCAGACGACCGTGGTGATCACCACCCATGACATGGAAGAGGCCGAAAAGCTCGCCGACCGCATCGGCATCATCGATCACGGGCGCCTGCTCGTTCTCGACAGCGTCGACGCCCTGACGCGAAACCGGCAGATCACCATCGAAGAAGTCTTCATCGGGCTCACCGGCAAGGATCTACGCTCATGAGACTGCTCGCCTATTTCCGCAAGACCTTTGTCGAGAACCTGCGCGAATGGCGCATTCTTGCCTTCGTTCTCGCTTTCGGGCCGTTCTTCATCTTGATGATGGCCGGCTATTACGGCGCTGCCGACCCGGCTTTCGGCCTCATTGTCGTCAATCACGATGTCGATGCCGAAACCGGCCTTGCCAGCGACGCTTCCCGCGATCTGATCGCGCAGTGGCAAACGGCCCTGCGCAGCGACAACCGCCCCTATTTCGACGTCTCGGAAACGAACAACCTCGCCGAAGCCCGTTCCTGGGTGAAGTTCCGTGAGGCCGATCTGCTCGTCGAGATCCCGCAAGGCTTTGGCGCCGACCTGGCCTCTACTGGCGATGGCGGCAAAGCCGCCGCTTCACTGATCGACCACAGCGACGAAGCCAATATGCGCAGCGCCATGGCCATGGCCATGGCCGACTATCTGGCCTTCAACTTCGCCTTCGACCGTGCCGGGCTGGTATCGCCGCTCGATCTGACCGTCACGCCCGTCGGCACCGGCCGCGCGCTCACCGAATTCGAGCTGCTGGTGCCGGCACTGCTCATCCTGTCGGTGATCATGGTGCTGTTCACCGCCGCCACGTCGCTGATCATGGAGACCGACCGCCACACCATGACCCGGCTGCGCCTGTCGCACCTGCGCCCGACCGAATTCCTCGGCGCCATCGCCGCCAACCAGGTTCTTCTCGGTCTTGTCGCCCTGGTGCTGTCCTGGCTGGCGGCAATCGCCTGTGGCTATCGCAGCGACGGCGCGCTGCCTGTACTGCTTGTTGTCGGCGCCCTGACGACCTTGAGCGTCGTCGCCATCGCCGTTCTGGTCGCCGCCTTCCTCAAATCGATGTTCGAACTGCTGACGGTCGGCGTCTTCCCCTTCTTCATCCTGATGTTCTTTTCCGAATGCATGTTCCCCATGCCCAAGATCGAGGCGCTGAACCTGTTCGGGCACTGGTATTACGCCAATGACGTGCTGCCGACGACGCTCGGCGTCAGGGCCTTTTCCAAGATCCTCAACGGCGGCGCGGGCTTCGGCGATCTCGGCTTCGAAATCGGCGGCATCCTCGTTCTGACAGCGGTGTTCTTCGCGCTCGGCGCGGTGCTGTTCTACCGGCGGCATCAGAAGGTGTAGGGCACACCAGGTTTTATCGAAGGCGGCGCCCCGATCCCTCTCGGAGCGCCGTTGCCGCGGCCTATCCCTGCAGCGGTTCGAAATGGCAGGTGAAGTGCCGCATCAGGCTTGGCTGCTTGACGATCCTGTAGCCCTTGAGGCTGTCCTTCATCTGGGCCAGTTCCTCGAACACCTCGATCAAATAGTCGGCATGGGACTGCGTGTAGGTGCGGCGCGGAATGGCGAGGCGCACCAGGTCCATCGCCCCTTCGGTTTCCGTTCCGTCCGGATGGGCGCCGAACATCACCGTGCCAATCTCGCAGCCGCGAATGCCGCCGAGCTCGTAAAGCGCCACCGCCAGCGCCTGGCCGGGATATTCGAGCGGCGGGATATGGCTCAGCCAGCTTCGCGCGTCGATGAACACCGCGTGCCCGCCCGCCGGCTTGACCACCGGCACGCCGAGCTTTTCCAGATGTTCGATGATGTATTCGTTGATGCGGATGCGGTAGCGCAGATAGTCCTCGTCGACAATCTCGGTCAGCCCCTGCGCCAGCGCATCGAGATCGCGGCCCGCAAGCCCGCCATAGGTCGGAAAGCCTTCGGTGCGGATCAGATGGGCGCGCGCCTGTTCGGTCACCTCGTCGTCGTTGAGCGCCAGCCAGCCGCCGATATTGCCGAAGGCGTCTTTCTTGCCGCTCATGGTCATGCCGTCGGCGACCGAGAAGCAGTCGCGGACGATGTCGGCGATGGCGCGGTGCTGTTGGCCGTTTTCGCGCTGCTTGATGAACCAGGCGTTCTCGGCGAACCGGCAGCCGTCGATAAACATCGGCTTGCCGAACCTGTGCGCCATCTCGGCGGTCGCCTTGATGTTTTCGAGGCTGACCGGCTGGCCGCCGCCGGCATTGTTGGTGATCGTCAGCATGACGCAGGGCACGGCGTCGCCGTGTTTCTCGAGATAGGCCGCGAGCCGGTCAAGATCCATATTGCCCTTGAACGGGTGCAGCGACGACGGACTGCGCCCTTCGGCAATCACCAGGTCGTCGCCCTCGGCGCCCGAAGCCTCGATATTGCCCCGCGTCGTGTCGAAATGGGTGTTGGACGGAATGCGCTTGCCCGGTCCGCCATAGATCGAGAACAGGATCGCCTCGGCGGCGCGCCCCTGGTGGGTGGGGATGATGTGCTTGAACGGCATTAGATTCTTCACCGCCTGTTCGAAGCGGTAAAAGCTCGGCGAGCCGGCATAGCTCTCGTCGCCGCGCATCATGGCGCCCCACTGCGCCGCGCTCATGGCGCCGGTGCCGGAATCGGTCAGAAGATCGATGATGACGTCGTCCGAGTGCAGCGCGAACAGATTGTAGTGCGCCTTGCGGATCAGGTTCTTGCGTTCCGCCCGCGTGGTCATGCGGATCGGTTCGACCGATTTGATGCGGAATGGTTCGATGATGGTCTTCATCTTCAGGGCCCTTTCGGACGGCCCCGGATGGTATCGTGGCAACGGTTGCACGAACGGGGCCGAAGCGCCGCGGTTGCCCGTCGTCCCCTAACGAGTGCGGACCGCGCTCAGCGCCCAATACGTTGCGGATTGAAAATTCCAAATCCGCCACGCCGTGTCAACGCGGCAGGTGCGTGTCGCGCGGCGGTACGGAGATCAGCCGCCCAACTTGGCATGCGCTCACAAAGCTGTGACCAGTTTCGGCCCGGCTTGGTTCCGCCGCACACTTGCCTTAGAGAAGCCGCCACACCATATGCGCACTTGCGAATATATATGGGTCCTGTCAGGCCGGTGCCGCCCTCTCCGATGCGCCGGCGCCATGCGGAAGGTTATGCGATGAAGCTCTCCACCATCATCTACAACATCCCCGTCATCGGCTGGATGCTCAGGAGCGCCGCCAAGGGCGATGATTCGGAGAAGATCTTCCTGCTTCTCAATTTCGTCATGATCTGGGCCATGGCCGTCATCTTCTGGGGCTTGCCGGCAGTCATCTATCCCGCTGTCGTCCTCGCCATCGGGTTCCTGATTTTCCTTGTCATCTTCACCGCCGGCGACCTACGCAATTCTGGTGAGGGCTGAGCCGGCCGCAACGCTCAGGCAGCGTCGGGACGCACGCAACAATCATGGTTGCGCTGGCTCGAAATCAGCCCGTCGCGGACGATGAAGATTGAAGTGAAATGGCACACCGTCTTTTCGGGCAGCGGTCCCGGCTTCAGCGTCGCGCACCACACCAGTTCCATCACCAGCACCTCGCCGGCATCGTAGCTGGCGGTGATCTCATAGCGCTGCTCGACCAGCATCGCCTCGGCGGCCACCACGCCCTTGCCCATCTCTTCGACACCCCTCACGCGCGTCATCGGCGTCAGCATGTTGGGGTATTCGGTCTGGGTCATTTCCGTTGCACAACAGGCGAGCGCAGCCTCGGAATCGAAGCGCTCGATGGCGTCGAGATAGCGCCTGACCAAGCGCGTTCGTTCGTCCATTTTCGCGTTCCTTCACACACTGCTTGAACTCCGCAACCGCCTTTGGCCGGGGCGACACAATTTTTGGTTGATAAAACCATAATCGTCTAGAACGACGTTCTATTTTTCTGATAAGATATTGTTGGTATGAAACGATTCGGAATCTCTTCATGCAACGCTTCAAGCGGCCGCCGAGCCGGAAAATCGCCATAAAGTTCGCCGCACTCGACTGTTTTCTCGAAAACGGCTTCCTGTCGACGACCATGGCCGACATCCGGAAACGCTCCGGCGCGACCATCGGATCGATCTATCATTTCTATGCCGGCAAGGGGGCGTTGGCCTTCGAACTGTTCGAGGAATCCGTCGCCTCGTGGAACGACGCCACCACCCGTCTGACGCGCGGCGAGAGCCCGCATGAACGCGTCACCGGATCGGTCCTCGGCCTGCTCGACTGGGCTCGCACAGAGCCCGGCCAGTTTCGATTCATGGATGAGATCCGCGTGCTCGCTCCGGCCCATGACGAGCTCTCGGACTGCGCCGCCCGGATCGCCGCGGGCGAAAAAACCGCCGCCGCCGTCCATGCCCATTGGGTCCATGTCGGGGCGGTTCGCCCCATGCCCTGGCCGGCGGCTCATGCCCTCATGCTCGGCCCCGCCTACGACATGGCGCGCCACCCTGGTTTCGCCGAGACGGGCCGCGAGGCCGACCGCCTGCTGGCCGACGCGGCATGGGCGTCCATCGCGCTGTTCGAGAACGAATAGCGCCTTCCTGTCGGCGGCGTCTTGACGGCTCTGCACGCCAATGTATCCTCTAGGCCAACTTGTTCCCCTGAAACTGCGGTCGCGATGGGTCGAATATTCGTTCGGCGGCGGGATCGCAGTGTTGTTTGTACCGAGGTTCATGAATGGAAAAGGTCCCGATGACCGCCGGCGGACACTCCGCCCTTGTCGATGAGCTCAAGCGCCGTACGTCCGAAGAACGGCCGCGCATCATCGCGGCCATCGCCGAAGCGCGCGCCCATGGCGATCTTTCCGAGAACGCCGAGTACCACGCCGCCAAGGAGCAGCAGGGTCACAACGAAGGCCGCATCATGGAGCTCGAGTCGCTGCTGGCGCGCGCCGATGTCATCGACATCAGCAAGCTCAAGGGCGACACGGTCAAGTTCGGCGCCACGGTGACGATCGTCAACGAGGACACCGACGAGGAAAAGACCTGGATGATCGTCGGCGATCCGGAAGCCGACGCCAGCGCCGGCCGCATCTCGATCTCCTCGCCCATCGCCCGCGCCATGATCGGCAAGGAAGTCGGCGACTCGATCGAGGTCGCCGCCCCCGGCGGCGCCCAGGGCTACGAGATCCTGGCGGTGAAGTTCGTCCAGTAGGTCTGTTTTCTGATCAGGTGAGATAGGTCGCGCAACCGCACGGTCTCAGTCGAGTTGCGGCGTCGCGCCTGACAGAACTGTCGCCGCCCAGCCGGTGTCGATATTGCCGCCGCTGACGACGACGCCGATATCGCGCCCCGAAACGCTGTCACGGTTCTGCAGCACCGCCGCCAACGCTGCCGCGCCCGCCCCTTCGGCGGTGTTGTGCGTCGCCGCAAACATGAGCCGCATCGCCTCTGCGATCTCGTCATCGGTCACGGCAATGATGTCGTCCGCCCCATTTGCATAAATCTCGAATGCCTCGGCGACCGGCATGCGCACCGCCAGCCCGTCGGCAAAGGTGCGGGCGCTGTTGGTTTCCTGAATCTCGCCGCTCCTGAACGACAGCAGCGCGCCCGGCGCCGCGTGCGAGACGACGCCGACGACGCGCGTCGATAACCCCAGCGCGTCGCGCGCCGAAATCACCCCGCAAATGCCCGATCCGCAGCCGATCGGCACGTAGACCGTGTCGAGATCGGGCTTGGTCTCGAACATCTCAAGCGCATAGCTCGCCACACCGCGCACCAGCTCACGATGGAAAGGCGGCACCGGGAAAAGTCCCTCTTCCTCGGCGGCGCGCATCGCTTCGAGCCGCGCCTCGTCGAAATCGCTGCCGAATTCGCGCAACTCAGCGCCGAAGGCACGCATGGCGGCGTTTTTCTCTGTCGAATTGCCCTTCGGCGCATAGACCACGGCACACAGGCCTGCCGATGTCGCCGCCAGTGCCTGGCTCTGGCCGTGATTGCCGCGTGTCGCGGTGATGACGCCGGGGCTGTCAGGGTGCGTCCGCTTCAGCCAGTCGATGAAGGTGATGCCGCCACGGATCTTGAACGCCCCGGTCGGTGCGTGGTTCTCGTGCTTGACCCACACCTTTGCGCCGGTCGGTTTGTCCAGTTGCGGCCAGTGCCGCAGCGGCGTCGCCGGCATGTGCCGCGTGACCAGCGCCCGCGCCGCGTTGAGCTCGTCGAGTGAAAACATCATCTTTGTCAATCCGAACCAGTGCCTTGAGCGCAGCCCTCATAGACCGCGGAGAAACCATCGCAGAAGCGCGAGGCCAATGCACTTGGTCGATCTGTCGCCGAAGGCGCATCAGCGCCCCACCACCTTGCCGGCAGCGATCAGCGCCGTCACCGATTCCTTCACCGCCTCGAGGCTGGTGTAGCGCGGCTGATAACCGAGCCGGGTCCTTGCCTTGTCGATCGAATGGCACGGGCTGCGGGCAATGTGTTCCCAGGTCGCCTGCGCGGCGTTCGCCCCTACCCAAGCGGAGAGGTGAAAAAACGCGGTCATTCCAGCACCTCGCAAAGGCTCCCAGGCCCGATGCGCGCTTTGCCGAAAGCTCCCGCCACAAGCCGGAGGGTATCGCGGCCCGTTCAGTCCTGCGCGAGCGCCGGCGGCGGCGTTTCGGTCATGCGCGACAGGGCGACACGCGTGACCAGCGGGACGAAGCCGGCCTCGCTGGCCTCCCGATAGACCAAAGCGACATTCTGCGGGTCCAAAGCATAGTCGACAGAGAACACCGGTAGACCGGCTTGCTGATAGAGTCCGATCTGCGCCAACCGGTTGGCCGTGGCGTAATCGCCGTCGTGCCGGTCGCGCTTGTCGCCGCCATCGGGATCGTCCCAGTCGCTGTCGCCATAGCCGTGGAACCAGGTGTCCTCCACCGCCAGCGCGTCGATCGCCGCCAGATAGCGCGCCGGATCAGTATCGATCAGATAGGGCGCGTTCTGCGGCACCACCGCGAAATCGGGATCGACCGCCCGTCCGGCCGCGCCGAGCCGCTCAATGAAGGCGATCATCTCGTGTTCAGGAGAAACGCCGTCCCGCGCCGCCGCGGCGCGCACCAGATCGTCGTCATAGGCCTCCACCCAGTCGAGATAGATGCCGTCAAAGCCGTATGCCGCCAGTTCGGCAACGATCCCTGTTTCGCCCAGCCAAAGGGCCTGCCAGCGCGCATCCCAATAGGCAACGGGATAATTGCCCGACCAGCCATCCGGATCGACGGTCACAAGGAAGTCGGGGTGGCCGCTTCGCGTCGCGGTCGGCGCGCGCCAATCCGTCTGCCAGTAGGCACGGTAATCCTCGGCCTGCCCGACATCGATATAGGCGAGCAGCACCCGCGCCGTGTCATCCGGCTTGTTCCCGAGCGCGCGCACCAGTGCCGCCGTGTCGTAGGGATATTCAGAAAAATTGTGCCCCGGCTCGACAACGAGCATGTCGTAGCTGCTAGCGGCCAGCGCTTCGACGGCGCCATCCGCATCGAGATCCTGCAGCTGATACATGAAATGGCGCACCGCCTTCAGCCCGCCGTCGGCGGCAAGGCTCTGCGTCGCCATCAGGGCAAGGCCGAGCGCAAATCCGAAGGCACTCAAGCTAGCAACAAAAAGGCGCATGTCCCAAACTCCCCTGCAGGGCGTGCAGCCACTTCAGCTTCCGCCACCCGCTCCGTCGATCTCGCCAGCCGCAATCAGCGCCGCGACCGCCTCGAACACCGCCTCGAGGCTGGTGTAGCGCGGCTCGTAGCCGAGCCGGGACCTTGCCTTGTCGATCGAGTGGCAGGGGCTGCGGGCGATATGCTCCCAGGTCGCCTGCGCCTCGTCCGCCCCCTGCCCTTTCTTCCACTCGGCATAGGGCAGAAAACTCAGCTTCGGTTCGTGCCCGAACCAGCGATACATCGCCTCGGCATAGCCCTTGAGGTTGAGCGCCCCGGCCGAAACGGTGTTGAAGGCCTCGCCGAGTGCCGCCGCGCGGTTGTCGATGGCCCTCAAAACCATCTGCGTCACGTCCTCGGCATGGACGTGGTGCACCGTTTCGAGGCCGAAATTGGGAAGTACCAGTTCCTCGCCGCGGGCGATTTGTGAAAACACTTCGGTATTGAAATGTCCGGCCGGATTGAGCGGCGCCCAGCCCGGCCCGACGATATGGCCGGGACGGAAGACCGTTGCCGGAAAGCCGGACCGCCGCGCCTCATGCAACAGCCAGGTCTCGATCTCGGCCTTGTTGGTGCCGTACTCGCCGAACGGGTTGAGCGGATCGGTCTCCGTCGCCGGCGTCACCGGATTGCTGCCATAGACCCAGATCGTGCCGCAGTGGAGGAAATGCTCGACCTTGCCTTTCAGCGCCTCGACCAAGAGCCTCGTGCTCGGCAGGGTGAAGGAGATCATGTCGACGACGATATCGGCCCCGAGATCGGCAATGCGCTTGCCGAAGGTGCCAGCCTCGTCCTCGGCGTTGCGGTCGGCGGTGACGGTCTCGACCTTGCCCCAGGCGACGTGCGGGCGATAGGGCCTGGCCTGCCCGCGGCTGACATTGACCACCTCATGCCCGCGCTCGACCAGCATCGGCACCAGAAAGGTCCCGACATGCCCGCTGCCCCCGATCACGACGATACGTGCCATTTCCTCATCTCCCCGGCATGAATTATGCGGACCTGATTGCGGCCCGTTCGGCATCCGACTATCCGATTCCATCGGGCCAAATGGAACAGGTCTTTGTGTTGAAACGCTCTTGCGAGTGCGGCGGCTCTTTTGCCGCTAACCCGCCTTCGGCTTGCTCGCCGGCTTGGCCCGGCTTGCCCGCGCCGGCGCTGCTGCCTTGGCGGGTTTGGCTGCCACGGCAACCGGCTTGTCGGCCGGCAGATTGACGTCGAGCTGGTTGAACGGAATGGAAATACCGTTGGCGTCGAAGTCGCGCTTGGCCCGTTCGGTGAAGGCGAACAGGATGTCCCAGTAGTCGGCCGTCTTGACCCAGACGCGCAACAGCATCTCGACCGAGGACGCCCCGAGATCGGAGACATAGACCACCGGCGCCGGGTCGGCGAGAACGCGTTTTTCGTCCGCCGCGATCTTCATCAGCACGTCGCGGGCCTTGGACATGTCATCGGAATAGGAAATGCCGACCCTGATATCGATCCGGCGCTTTTTCTCCCGGCTGAAATTGGCGATCTTTTTGTTCCACAGCGTCGAATTGGGCGCGAAGACATAGACGCCGTCAGCGGCGCGCAGGCGCGTGGCGAACAGGCCGATCTCCACCACCGTACCGGCAATGCCGTCGGCGTCGATATATTCGCCGGTGGCGATCGGGCGCAGCCAGATCAGCATGACGCCGGCGGCGATATTGGAGAGCGTGCCCTGCAACGCCAGGGCAATGGCCAGGCCCGCCGCGCCGATGACAGCCAGGATGGAGGTGGTCTGTACCCCCATCTGGTTGAGCGCCATGATGATCGCCACCGCCAGGATGGCGTAGCGCGCCACATCGGCCAGGAGCGGCGCGATGGTCTTGTCCATGCGGGCATTGCCATCGAGCATGGTGCGCAGCGTCCGGCGGACAAAGCCCGCCAGCATCCAGCCGACAATGAGGATGACAAGGCCGATGACGATGGAAATGGCGTTGGCGGTCAGCCAGATGATGACGCCGTCGAATTGGGTTCCGGTCATTGCGTGACTCTCCTTGGGTGCTTGCGGGGGAGGGTCTTGGCATTGACCTGATGTGTCAAGGCGGGGCTAGTCTTTGTCCGCCTCCCGTTGCATTTCCTCTTTCAGCTGCGCCAGCAGCTGCTCGGCATCCTCGTAGCCGTCCGCCTGTTCAAACAGTTCCATCGCCCGCGCCCGGTCTCGGGGCACGCCGTCGCCATCCATCAGCAGCCTGGCCAGCCTGTAGGCGGCGCCTTTCTGGCCAATATACGGCAGGGAGTACCACCTCGACATCGTGCCGAGGCGGATCGCGCCGTCCGGGTCTATTGTGATGCGCGGAAGCGAATAGCGGATGGAGGGGCCGAGGGCGAGTCCATACCAGTAGGCCGCCTCCGCCGTGTCGCGCTCGGTGCAGAAATAGAAGGTGCGATTGTAGCAATTGCCGAGGCGCAGGGCAGCGGACCGGTCTCCCATTTCCGCGGCCGTTTCAAGCAGGCGTTGCGCTTCCGCCATTCCATCCTCCGGGCGTTCCTCGTCCGGACGGTTGATCAGCGACCATCCGAGATCCGACATGGCGATGAAACTGCCGGCATCGGCGGCGATGCGCAGGGCGCGGTCCTTTTCCGGCGTATCGTTGGCGAAATGCATTTCGGTGGCCCAGGTGAGCGCGGCACCGGGATCGCCGTCTTCCATCATCAGCTTGAGCCGGTCGTATTCGCCATCGCCGGCGCGCAGCAAAAGCACCGCCTGGTATATCCCTTCATTGGCGGCTTGCTGCAGCCAATAGGTCGTGCGCCTGTCATGTCGTTCTTCCGCTCGCCCGTACTTGATGTCGAACATGGCAAGGTTCCAGAACGAGGCGCCGACACCGGCCTTGCCGGTCTGGCGCCAGGCCTCTGCCGCTTCGATCGATCTCGCCTTGCGGATGCCGTCGCCGGCGTTGATCGCCAGATAATAGTCGAGCGCGTGATAGTTGCTCCTGCCGACCGGATCGTTCTGCCAGCTGAGGATCCGGTAGACGAGCCTGGCAGTCTCGAGTTCACCCTTGGCGATGAAATCCGCTGCCAGGCTGCGCTCCTGCTGACGCACGAATTCGACCTGGGTCGGAATGACGATCGCAAGCAGGATCAGTGCGATAACAATGTAGCGTCGAACCATTGTCGTTCCTCGGCGCGAACACGGGCAGCGGCTGGACCGCGTGCGGCAAAGCTAACGCAAAAGCTCTAAGTCTTGACTGCGCACAAGTCGATAATCCCCACCGGATGAGCTGCGGCGGCGACCGGCTCGCCTGTCATGCGCCTAAACGCAGACACGCCTGGCATCCACCACGGCAAACGCTAGCCATCCTCATCCGTCGCCGGCACCAGATGCGGAATGCGGGCCGAGCAATTGCCATAGGCCTGCTCGATGGTGACGAAGACTGCCGCCTGGGCGCCGGGCCAGATGCGGCGGATCTCGTCATCGGCGGGTCGGACCTCGGCCGTGCCGTTGACCCGGATACGTCTTTGTCGGGCGAAATCGATGAACAGCATGCCGATATGCGGGTTTTCGAGAATATTCCCGAGGCTGTTGTAGAGCCCGTTGCCGGAGAAATCGGGAAAAACCAGGTGCTTCTCGTCGATGACGCGCAGCGCCGGTAGGACTGTGCCGTCTTCGGTCTGCTCCTGCCCGCGGAAACTCGAATCGCAATGCCCGGCGCTGTCCGAAGTCGCGATGAAGAAGAACGGTTGCTCCTCGGCGAACCGCGCCATCCCGGCCGAAAGCCTCGGACGCATCATGGCTTCAAGACGGTGCGCATCCCAGTTGTAGGAACTGGGAAAGCGCCGGCGCATTTCCAGTTCCCCCTCATGGCCCAGGGCGGAATCGGGCAGGCCCGGCCCACGATCCGAAGGGGCGTTGGCTCCGTCGTTCCGCTTTCTCTCACTCGAATCACTCATCGATTTCTCACTTGCAGCATCTTTCACGACCCTGTAAATACTAACGATCGTTCGTTTGTAAATGGAACAATATCGTGAAGACATCGCGCGAGGACATCGTGGCGGCGGCGCGGGATCTGATGCGGGACAAGGGCTATGCCGGCGCATCGATGAAGGATCTCGCCGATCGGGTCGGCCTGCTGAAGGGCAGCCTTTACAGCCATTTCCCCAGCAAGGAATCGCTGATTGCCGACATTCTCACGCTGGTGCGCGACGACATTCTCAAGGACTTCCGGACAAGTGGTGACTGGCGCGACGACTATCAACGGGCGATGTCACGTATTGCCGACAGCCTGACGGCAAACCGCCGCTGCGTCGGCCTCCATCTCGCCTACGGTCTTGACGATGGCGACGCGGCGCATGAGGCGGTGCGGTCCTTTTTCGAGGCCCTGCGCAGCCGTCTTGCCGAGGTGCTGAAACAGGGCCTTGATGGTGATCTTGCCGAAGGCTTCGCCACTGAAACGATCACCATGCTGGAAGGCGCCACGCTGTGGCTGGCGCTCAACGCTGACGAAGCCCCGATGAAGGCCGCCCGCAACGCCCTGCTGCAGCGCGCCGAGGGCCATGCCGGCGAACTCGAGGGCGACAACGCCAGGGCACTGCTCAACGACATGATCGGCGACTGGCGCCAGGCTAGCGTCGCCGAGAAACGCCTCGCCACGCTGCTTGTCGAAACCGAAGCGGACCTTTTGACCACCAGGGCCGCCCTCGCCGGTCAGATCGCGGCGGATAGCCGTATCCAGTAGGGCGCCGCCTGTTCGTGACGCATCCGGCGGCAACTTGATCCGTGACGGCACGGCTGCCATTCGGCCTTGTCCAAAGGACATAGGACAAGCGCGAACGGGCAACACCTGCCGACCACTCCACCAAAAAAACGGCGCCCGGACGAACCGGACGCCGCATATGTGCAGTGGCCTTTTTGTCAGGCTGCCGCGGCAGACTTCTTGCGCCGGGACAGGAAGCTAAGGCCGCCAAGGCCGCCAATCGCGCTGAGCATCAACCATGCCGCTGCCGGCACCGGAACGGCTGCCAGAGCGAACTCGAACGCCGCGCGCGTGGACGTGAACTTGACGTTCGAAAACAGCTCGTTGGGACCAAAGTTGAACTGGAACAGGCCCACGACCTCGAAACCGGGCGCACCGCTGGCGATGCTGCTGAGTGCGGCGAAGCCGCTCACCACGCCGGCCCCTGTTGCGGAGCCGAGCGGGTTGTTTGCCGCGTCAAAGAATTCGATCTTGTTGTAGTCGTCGATCGAGCCCCAAAGCAGCTTGAGCGTGCTCTGCGGCGTGGAGAACATGAGGGTCAATGGCGACGGGCCGCCATTGGTGCCGGAAGATCCGCCAACGGAAAAGTACGACTGTGTGTTGACCAGACCGGTATTGTTGAAGGGCGACTGATAGTTGCCGCCCGAATTGCCCGGCGGTGGCGTCACCACCGGAGCAGCGCCGCTCCACGAAGCACCGACTGGCGTCGAGCCGTTATAGCCCGCACCATAGACATCGGCCGTGTTGCCGATCCCCTGAACCGAATAATCGAGCAGACCGACCGTCCCCGCGGAAGCGGCAACCGCACTCGCTGCGAACATGGCCGTGGCTATGCCCACGGCTCTCAACGTCCTGAACATGATTAGCTCTCCAGATTTGTTGCCTGGCACGAAAGCCACGCCTAATTGCCCATATAAAAATCCACTCGGCTCACACCGATGGATGTCCCGGAATTCCGCAAAGTTGAGCAATTTTGGCAATTTATCAAGCGTTTAGATGCCTTTGGCGCTCAGTCGAACAGGGTTAATTCTCTCTAAAGACTTGATTAATATGTATAAATACCTAGTCATTTTATTGAAAACACATTGTCGAGGTCGCGACATTCGACTGTCGATGGCGGCCATTTGGCGCGCGCGAGGTTGTTTTTGACCACAGTCAACACGGCGCTTGCTGTGATTCCCGCCGGCGACATTCCACCGCATCAATTTCTTTCATCGTAATTTGACGATGGTCTTGCGCCGAGCGTGGGAATCCCTATGTTGGCTGCAACAGCATTCACCTATCAAGGATCCAAGGCCATGCATGCCAAGGTCATCATCATCGGCTCGGGCCCGGCCGGCTACACCGCCGCCGTCTACGCCGCCCGTGCCATGCTCGAACCCGTCCTGATCTCCGGCCTGCAGCCGGGCGGTCAGCTGACCATTACCACCGAGGTCGAGAACTATCCCGGCTTTGCCGATCCGATCCAGGGCCCCTGGCTCATGGACCAGATGAAGGCGCAGGCCGAGCATGTCGGCACGAAGATGGTCGATGACACCATTGTCGAGGTCGATTTCGACCAGCGTCCCTTCGTCCTCAAGGGCGATCGCGACACCTACACCGCCGACACCGTCATCATCGCCACCGGCGCCCAGGCCAAATGGCTCGGGCTCGAGAGCGAAAAGAGGTTCCAGGGCCACGGCGTTTCCGCCTGCGCCACCTGCGACGGCTTTTTCTATCGCGGCCGCGAGGTCGTCGTGGTCGGCGGCGGCAATTCTGCCGTAGAGGAAGCGCTGTTCCTCACCAATTTCGCGTCCAAGGTCACTGTTGTGCACCGCCGCGACGAGTTCCGGGCCGAAAAGATCTTGCAGGATCGCCTGTTCAAGAACCCCAAGGTCGAAGTGGTGTGGAACCACACGATCGAAGAGGTGAAGGGCACCGAGATGCCTCCGGGCGTCACTCATGTCACCGTCAAGTCGACCGTCGACGGCTCGACAAGGGACATCCCGGCCGACGGTTTCTTCGTCGCCATCGGCCATGCCCCCTCCACCTCGCTGTTCGAAGGCAAGCTGAAAATGAAGCAGGGCGGCTATCTCGTCACCGCGCCCGATTCGACCGCCACCGACATTCCTGGCGTCTTCGCCGCCGGCGATGTCACCGACGACATCTACCGCCAGGCCGTCACCGCCGCCGGCATGGGCTGCATGGCCGCGCTCGAGGCTGAGCGCTATCTGGCGGCCAACGAGATGGCGGAAGCCGCCGAGTAGTCTTCCGCCAGGCGCATCCGACACGTGCAAAAGCCCCCGGCCTCCTCGCCGGGGGCTTTTGCGTTCCGCATGCGCGTGCAACCCGGTTTTTTGTGCGACTCTTCGTCCCGAACGGCGCAGCGGGCTTGCCTCTGCGCGGCAAATGCTCGATTCCGCTCAGGGCAGAGCACCACTCGAGCACGCGGCAAACTTCGGTTTTCCACGAAATAGCGAAGACTCGCGCGTGAATTGCAATGCATGCGCATGCTTAGGTGCAAATGCACGCCAAAGCGTGGCTTTTCGGTCTCTTCGATGGAAAAGCTCGCATTTGCGCCGCCTTTCAGGTCGATATCCTATCGGCGCGAAAGGCGGACAGGCTATTGCTGGGCCTTGGTTTTTTGTATGCTGCAGTCGAATGAGCCGACATACTTGGCTCGACGATCGCACTCGTATCGGACTGGTGTGCGTCAGGAGGCACGTCCCGAACATGCTCGACTGGGACAAACTGCGGATCTTCCACACGGCCGCCGAGTCCGGCAGCTTCACGCATGCCGCTGACCGCCTGAACATGAGCCAGTCGGCCGTGTCGCGCCAGGTTTCGGCGCTGGAGGACGATCTCGGCCTCAAGCTGTTCATCCGCCACGCCCGCGGACTGGTGCTGACCGAGGTCGGGGAGCAGCTGTTCCGCACTGCCCATCGCATGCATTGGGAGCTGCAGCAGGTCGAATCGGCGATGAGCGAAAGCCAGGAGGTTCCGACCGGCCCCCTGCAGGTCACGACAACTGTCGGATTCGGCTCGACATGGCTCGCCTCGCGCATTTCCGAGTTCGTCGCCGAATACCCGACCATCCAGCTGGAAATAAAACTCAACGATGCCGAGCTCGACCTCGCCATGCGCGAGGCCGACGTCGCCATTCGCCTGCATCGGCCGGTGCAGTCCGAGATGATCCAGCGCAAGCTGTTCACGGTGCACTTCCACATCTATGCGTCCAAGGCCTATATCGAGGAGCATGGCATGCCGAATGGCCCGGAGGATCTCGACAACCACCAGATCGTCACCTTCGGCGAACCGGTGCCCTCCTATCTCGGCGACGTCAATTTCCTCGAACGCTACGGGCGCTCGGACAACTCGACGCGACGGTCGAATCTCAAGGTCAACGCCATTTACGGCCAGATGCATGCCTGCCGGGCCGGTGTCGGCATCGCCATGCTGCCCGACTATATCGTCGAAGGCGCCGACGAACTCGTCCGTGTCATGGACACCACCGAACTGCCGGCCTTCGACACCTACTTCGTCTATACGCCCGCCCTCAAGAGTTCCAAGCGCGTCGGCGTCTTCCGCGATTTCCTCGTCGCCAAGGCGCGCGAGTGGAGCTTCTAGGCGACCGTTGGGCGCCGCCTCTGTCGTCCTCTCCCAAGCCACCGGTCTTCACGCCGACGCCAGCACGGTGAGCGTTCACGCCACGACGCTTCCCTCGCAACGGCATCGGCGCAGGCGCAGCATCGCCTCGGCTCATGCCGGCAAGGTTTGAGGCCGCCCGCCGGGTTTGCGCGACTCGAAACGCATACCCGGCGCTTCCGCGACGGCAAGACCCCACCGCGAGCCGGATCATTCTGCTAGCGGCATGGAGTATCCTGCTATCCGGCGCGCTCATTCCATCGCGCGCAGGGCTTCGGCGAGAGGTCAAGGGTCCCTTATATACTAGATATTTCAGCAGCTTCCGCCCAGACGCGGACCAGCCATGCAGTCAGCGCATGTCTGACATGCGATGTAATCGTTTGCACCAAACCATACACAGGT
The DNA here is from genome assembly GCA_963675235.2 of Devosiaceae bacterium. Classification (GTDB taxonomy): domain Bacteria; phylum Pseudomonadota; class Alphaproteobacteria; order Rhizobiales; family Devosiaceae; genus JAHJQZ01. The sequence goes on from CAXXFU010000005.1 coordinate 653,791, forward strand.
GTAGACAGTATTTGCGTCTCAAGAGCTCCTCCCCTCCAGCGCCTTGAGATGCTACCTCCTAGCGGCCACGCCGCTTACTAAAGCTCCGCTCTCCCCTCGAGCGGAGCTTTACTTTATCTGCCATCGCCACAGTCCGGAAAACCGCCCAAGCAGCAAAAGCTGTACGTCACTCATTGCCTGTTGGGGCGCATGATGTTCCATCGCCTCCCCCGCAGCGCGACTCCTGCCGGCATGACGGGCCGGCGATCGCCGGCGCATGCGTCTGGTGCATAGCGCCAGGTCTGCCATGCCATGCGCCCGTGCCGGCGGCTTTGCCGCGACCGCTCGTCATGCCCTGCCGCTTTCCGTCGTCCTGGTCTGCACATCTGCCTTCGCCGCGATGCACGTGACGTGTTCGGCCACACCCCATCGCCCACTTCGAAACGGAACCAGACGTCGCCCCATCAGCCATCCTGGAATCGCCTCGCGAGTCCGTAATCGTTTACGGAATCCGTGTGAAAAAACGCATGACATCGCTCCGGCCGCGGAATCGTGCACATGCGCTGAGCAGAGGATTTTCCTATGCAAATGAAGAGGGCATAGGTGTTTTTATAATATATTTCAGCCGATTAACTGCTTCCAATAGCCGCCCGACCGATACCAGGCGCAAAGCGTTACGTGCATCAGACGCATAGCTGCCATTCCAGTGCGGTGGTTGCTGAAACCGCTCAACCGCTCCATATTCCCACTTGTCGATGCAACGCAACTCCTCCTCCTCCCTGTTGCCTTGATCGACATCGGGTCCGGTTGTTCCTCCTCCCTCAACCCTGACCCATTCCAGCGGGCGACGGTTCCTCCTCCCTCGGAGCCCGCTATACTGAGGTTTCGACCTTTAGGCTCCACCTTGCCGGTGGAGCCTTTTTTTTGACTCTGCGCATGCATATGCCATGCCACCCTGCACGCCTCATGCGCATGGCTCATATGATCATTGCGTGTTTGTCCAAAGCGGGGCTGCGGGCAATAGTCACTGAGGCTTCGGATTCCTTTTTTCCCCTCAAACCGAAGCCAATCCGGCAAGCCCCTGCCTTGGGGCAATGACATTGCCGGCTCGCACGGCCACTCCCCCCGGCCAAGGCGAAAATCGAAAAAGCCTGCCCCTCGCGGCCAGGCATGCGAAAGACCTCGCCCGTCCCCTCAGGCGAGGTCTTTTTGATGCTCGGGCTATGTCTTTGCTGCCGCCGGTCAGCGGTAGAGCTGCTCGCCTTCGATACCGGCGTAAAGATCGGCAACGGCCTCGGCATAGCCGTTATACAGCTGCGTCGGCACCGTTTCCTGGGTTCCGAGATATTGCTCGTTGGCCTGGCTCCAGCGCGGATGCGCCACTTCGGGGTTCACATTGGCCCAGAAGCCGTATTCGCCGGCATTGATCGTTTCCCAGAAACTGACGGGGCGCTCGTCGGTGAAGGTGAACCGGACAATCGACTTGACCGACTTGAAGCCGTATTTCCACGGCAGGTGCAGCCGGATCGGCGCGCCCATGGAATTGGGCACGATCTTGCCGTAGGCGCCGACGACCAGGAACGACAGGTCGTTCTGCGCTTCGGCCATGGTCACGCCCTCGGTATAGGGCCAGGGATACCAGGACTGGTTCTTGATGCCGATCGCCATCTCCGGATCGCCGAAGGTTTCCATTCTCAGGTATTTCGCCGAGGCCTGCGGCGCGGCCAGATCGACGAGCTTCCTCAAGGGAAAGCCGATCCACGGCACGACCATGGCCCAGGTCTCGACGCAACGGTGGCGGTAGATGCGCTCCTCGAGGTCCATCCTGCCGATCAGCTGGTCGACATCCAGGGTCATCGGCTCGTCGACCATGCCATCGATGGTGATGGCCCAGGGGCGCGGCTTTAGTCCCTTGTTCGCATCATAGGAGATGCGCTTGGACGAGCCGTATTCGTAGAAATTGTTGTAGGTGGTGTTGAGGTCCTCGTCGGTCACCGGCCTGTCGACCGTGTAGGCGTCGTTGTGGGTATAGACCAGCTCGGGCGCCATCGGCGCATCGCCGGTCGCGGCCATGGCTTGACTGGAATGGGCCGCGAGACCGGCCCCGGTGAACAAACCGGCCATGCCCTTCATCAACGTCCGGCGATTGACATAGACACCCTCGGGCGTCACGTCGCGCTCGTTGAGGTCCCAACTCTTCTTGACGCGGATCAGCACGGCGAACTCCTCGGCTTGCGGGCAGCCTTGAACGGCAGCGCCCGTGATTTCGGCGGATCAAAAAGACGCTGCCTGTGCCTCGGGCGCAACGCACCTCTCGTCAAAATCGCGTGAGGCGGATGTCTTTGCCTCACTGACAAACACCCGGTTCCGTCCGGCCGCCTTGGCCTGATACATCGCCCGGTCGGCCTCGGCGAGCGCCCCGCTCAGCCACACCGGCTTGGGGGCGGCGCAGGCGAAGACCCCGCCACTGACGGTGCCGGCGATGGCGCCCCCCTCGATCTCGACAACCATGTGCTCGTAGCGTTGCCGGATCCGTTCGGCCAGGGTCAGGGCGGCATGCCTGTCGGCGCGCGCCAGGACAAGGGCAAATTCCTCGCCGCCGAGCCTGACGGCCAGATCGACCTGGTGCAGTTCCTCGCGGCAGATCAGGGCGAAACCGGCGATGAGCCTGTCGCCCGCTGCGTGGCCGAATGTGTCGTTGACCTGCTTGAACTGGTCGAGATCGAACACGACGACCGCCGCGCCCGCCGGCAGCTTGTCGTCTGCAAAACTGGCCTCGAGACCGCGCCGGTTGAGAAGGCCGGTCAGCGGATCGGTGGCGGCGAGCTGGCGCTGGCTCTTTTCGGCGCGTTCGAGCGAAATGGCGACCATCAGCAGCGACAGGACCATCGAGGCGACAATCAGTCCGCCGACGAGGATGAAGACGACAAGCTGGTTGGGCGCTTCGGCCCCGATCGGGTAGGCAGCCGTCGCCCCGAACGGAATACGCAAGCCGACAAGGCCAGCCGCGACGAGAAGAACCGCAATCAACGCCGACTTCGAGGGCAGGTTCTCGTGGCGTCCGCGCCAGAGCTCCCAGGCGGCAAGTGTCAGAGCGCTGGCCAGCGGCAGCGACACGGCAGCGACGCGCAATCCGACATTGGCCGAAATCTGTGGCATGGCCGGCACGAAGGCCAGCGCCACTGACAGAATTACGAGCTGCCCGAGCAACGGCCGGCGGCCTTCGAATACGCGGGTGGCCTGCCAGATCAATCCGAATCCGATGAAAAACAGCGCCGAGCCGAAGGCGAGCGCCGCCGGCTTCGGGGTGCCGGGGGAGATGATGACGAGGACGTTTACGATGCCGACAACGAAGAACGCGGCGGCCCACAACGCCAGCCAGCGGCTGGAGCGATGCCGCCACCAGAAGGCGGACAAGGCAAGGCCATTGAGAAACACGACCGCCGTGCTGGCAATCAGGGCTGTGAAAACGTCCAAATGCATCGATCGTTCAATTCCGCGTCCAGCGGTAGAATGGCACGCTGCATGTTGCGCAATATTTAACTGGACCGCCGATGCCGCGGACTATCGAGCTGAATAAACAGGGTTTTCGCCGGGACAGCGACCTGCCGCGAATGCCGGTCCATTCGGGGTGCCCGCGCCGGAGTCCTTGCAGAAGGCGCGATGGCGCCAGCACCACCGACGCGCGGCATCACGCCGACTGCGGCCGGCCGACGAGGCCGGGTTGGCATTCCGCGCCGGGCTCGGCGAGCAGCTTGCCGGCCTTGGCGCCGAATATGCGATTTCGCCCGGCGCGTTTGGCCTCGTACATGGCGCGGTCGACGCAGGCGATCGCCGCGGTCAGCCAGACCGGGCGGTCGTCATCAAAGCAGCAATAGCCGCCGCTGACGGTGCAGGCCAGGGCGCCGCCCTCGATCGGCACCACGAGACGGGCGTAGCGCTCGCGGATCCGCTCGGCCGTGTCACGCACAAGCTGCGCATCCGCCCGCGCCAGGATCAGGGCAAACTCCTCTCCGCCCAGCCGCACGCCGTGATCGACCTGGCGCAATTCCTGGCGGCAGATACCGGCGAAAGCCCTGATCATCAGGTCGCCGGCCGCGTGCCCGAACGTATCGTTGACCTGCTTGAACCGATCGAAATCGAACAGGATCATTCCCGAGCCGGGTGGCAGCTTGCCGTCCGCACAGATCAGATCGAGTCCGCGCCGGTTGAGAAGGCCGGTCAGGGGATCGGTCGCTGCCAGCGCGCGCTGGGCATTTTCCGAGCGCTCCATGCTCATTGCGATCAGCAAGAGGGTTGTCGCGACCGACAGCGCTATCAGCACCCCGTTGAAGCCAGCCACGGCCACAATGTGTTCGGATTGACCGCCGATGGGATAGGGCGCGAACGGGCCGAGCGGCACGCGCGCGGCGAACACCAATGCGGCAATGGCGAGAAGTGCGCCGGTGATCCGCTTTGACGGCAGGGCTTCGGCATCGCCCCGCCATGTTTCCCAGGCGGCCAGAGCGAAAAACACCGCGGCCGGCACTGACAAGGCCATGACACGAACAACAAGCGAATGACTGAAACCGGGGACCTGTCCGAGCAGAACCCAGACGACGGGCGGGACGATGATGACGGCAAAAAGCGGCCGACGGCCCTCGAAACAGCGCATGGCCGTCCAGATCAGGCCAAACCCGAGAATGATCATGGTATTGCCGATCCGGCCTTCGATATGCTCTTCGGCGCCGACACGAATCGAGGTGATGAAGTCACCGATCCCCAGCAGGCAGAAAGCGGCCGCCCACCAGCCGAGCCAGCGATAGCTGGCGCTCCTCATCCGCAATACCAGCAGGACCAGACCAAGCAGGCACACGACCAGTCCGCTCGTTGCCAGTGCCGTGAATTTGTCGATTTGCATTTTCTACGGATACCAGACTCGCCTTGGCGATATTTGGCACGCGGGTCTTGCTCAACCATTAATCACATGAACATAATAAACTTCTGAAATTACTCAGATATTCTGGCTACAAGGCCTAGCTGCAGGCTTCGGCGAATGTGCGAATCCGGCTCAGGGCCGCGTCGAGTTCTGCATCGGACGCGGCATAGGACAGCCTCAGATGCCCACTGAGCCCGAAGGCCGTGCCCGGCACCAGCGCCACGCCCGCCTCCTCGATCAGGGCCATGGCCAGATCGGTGTCGCTGCCGAGAGGCATGCCGCCGGGGCTGGTCCTGCCGACAAGCCCGGCAACGCCCGGAAAGACGTAGAATGCTCCGGCGGGGGTCTGACAATCGATGCCCGGTGCGGCGTTCAATCCGGCAACCACCTTGTCGCGCCGCGCCTCAAACACCTTGCGCCAGTCGGTGAGGAAGTCCTGTGGGCCGTCGAGCGCCGCCAACGCCGCCCATTGCGCGATCGAACAGGGATTGGTCGTCGATTGCGACTGCAGCTTGGTCATCGCGGCGAGCAGTTCGCGCGGGCCGGTGCAATAGCCGACACGCCAGCCGGTCATGGCGTGCGATTTGGAGACGCCATTGACGACAACGCACCGGTCGCGGAGATCGGGCGCCACCGAGGCCAGTGTCGCGAAACTGCCGCCGTCATAGACCAGCACCTCGTAAATGTCGTCGGAGAGAATGCGCACGCCGGGCCATTTCCTTAGAACCTCGGCGAGCGCCTTGAGCTCGTCGGCGGAATAGGCCGCGCCTGTCGGATTGGACGGTGAATTGAGGATCAGCCATTTGGTCTTCTCGCTCAGTGCCGCCGCCAGCGTCTCCGGGCTCAGCTTGAAACCGGTTGCGGCATCGGCAACGGCGATGACCGGCTCGGCGCCGCACAGACGGACGATCTCCGGATAGCTCACCCAGTAGGGCGCCGGCACCACCACCTCGTCGCCCGGATTGAGCGTCGCCATCAGCGCATTGAAGATGATCTGCTTGCCGCCGGCGGCAACGAAGCAGTCCGCAGCCGTTACATCCAGTCCGTTGTCGCGCTGGAACTTTCGTGCCACCGCTTCCTTGAGTTCGGGAATGCCGTCGATATCGGTGTATTTCGTATGACCGGCATTCATCGCGGCGATCGCCGCGTCCTTGACGTGCTGCGGCGTGTCGAAATCGGGCTCGCCGGCACTCAGGGCGATGATGTCATGTCCCTCGCGCTTGAGTTCGCGCGCGCGCTGGCTGATTGCGACGGTCGCCGAGGGTTGAATGCGCCCGAGCGCGTCCGAGATGAAGGCCATGGCAAAGTCCTGAAATCAAAACGCGAAAAAGAGCCCAACTGGTAGCTTTGCGCCCCGGACAAAGCAAGGCAGACGCCAGCAGGCGGCGTTTTCCCCCTTGATCGCCCATCACCGGCACCCCGTCGGCACGGGCAACCCCTTGTTAACCCTCGGCCACACAATCGCCTCGAAATCGTACGGTTTTTTCCATCGCACCCGCAAATTGCCTCCGCATTCGCAGCGCCTATTGGTCAACGTCAACAAGAGAACAAACGAGTAGACCAATGTTTGCGTCAATGAAGTCCCGTCTGCGCCGTCTGCGTTTCACCATGCTGGCCGTCATCGCCGCGTTGTCGACCGCGGTCATCATCACCCCAGCCAGCGCTGCGGCAGGGCTTCACCGGATCGAGGGCGGTACCATCGCCGCCGTCTGCATCCTCGGCATTCTCGTTTTCGTTCTTGCCATCGAGGCTCTTTACCTCGGCAAAGCCAGATCCAGGGAGCGCCAACGCAGCGCTCGCGACTGACCTCCAAAACTTGCCGACGCCCGTCCAACGAGGCGGCGCGTTCGTTGGCCGGTGCCGCCCCCGCACCGGCCAATCTCTTTTTTCTGGATATTTTTCCTCATATATTTACTAATTGCGGACAGGCTGGAAGCCTGCCTGCCGCAAAATCGAGGTGATGATGGACGTTGCCAAAATTCTCAGGACCAAAGGCCACAGGGTCGTCACCGTTCCTGCGTCCGCGCCTGTCGCGGAAGCGGTGCGGTTGCTGGCAGAACGGAATTGCGGCGCTGTCGTTGCTCTCGATGAGCAGGACATCGTGGTTGGAATCCTGTCCGAACGTGACGTCGTTCAGGCATTGGCGAAGCATGGCAGCGACATACTCTCCGACCCCGTCTCGACGATCATGACCGCCGACCCGCTGACCTGCACCCGTGATGGCGCCGTCTCCGATCTTTTGCAGATGATGATGGGATGGAACATCCGTCACCTGCCCGTTGTCGAGAACCGCATCCTGCTTGGGCTCGTCTCCATGGGCGACCTGGTCAAATCGACCCTCGACAGAGACCTCTTCGACACGACGATCCCCGGACACCTGGCCATGCAGGAAGAAGATTCGGCCGACGGGACATCGCTATAGGCGCTTGTATTGCCATTTCGCGACATTCTGACGCATGATAAACCTCTCTCGAGGAGGATTAGCCCATGAATGTCGCAAAGATACTGGAGACCAAGGGCACTGACACCGTCACCATCGCCATCAAGGCCCAGGTCTCGGATGCCATCGAAGTTCTGAACGACAAGAATATCGGCGCGGTCATCGTCGTCGACGACAAGGGTCGGGCTGCCGGCATCCTGTCCGAACGCGATATCGTCCGGCGCCTGCGCAGTTTCGCCGGCCAGCTGATGAGCCAGCCGGTTTCGGCGATCATGACCCGCGATCCGGTGACCTGCACGCGCGAGGACACGGTCGACGACGTCATGGAGATGATGACGAGCCGGCATTTCCGCCACATGCCCGTTGTCGAGAACGGCCAGCTCGTCGGCGTCATCTCGATCGGCGACGTGGTCAAGACCAAGATCGCCGTGACCGAACACGAAGCGGCGGCCTTGCGCGAATACATCGCGTCCTGACACGCATTTGCACGCTGGCACCGGCATCCGTGCCGGCGCCGTTCCGTCCGTTGCGGCGGATCAGTTGCGGCCAATCGCCGGCGGCCTGAAGCCCGTTTTACGTGGGGCTTCAGGCTGTCGCGCCATCCTGTTTTCCCGGAATCTCCAGCTTTCCCGCGCAGTCTGCCGTCCCGGCGCCGCTGCCGCCGGCCGGGCGGCGTCGGCGCGCCATCGCCTGCCACAGCTATTCCTTACCGGGATTACCGTTTTTTCATGTTGCAGACAGATTGGAGCAAACCGGTCGCTGCTAGCTTCATCGGCATCGAACGGACGACACGGGTCCGAAACCTCCAAAGTCGAACAAGGTAACTCCGATGAACAAGCTCGCCACACTGCTCCTCTCGACTGTTCTGGTCGGTGGATTGACTGCCTCAACCCTCGCCGCCTCCGCTGGCACCGTCACCAATGCCGGCTACGGCCAGCGCGGCAATTTCGCCACCCAGCAGCAGATGCAGGGCCCGCGTGGCCAGATGCAGAACTTCAATGGCCAGCAGGACCAGACTGTCCGCGGTCCGCAGGGTCAGTTCGCCAGTGCCCCGAACGCCAACGGCTTCGGCCAGCGCGGCCCGCAGGCTGGCGCCGGTTTCGGTGGCGGCGACATCCTGCGTCTCGCCTGCTCGGTCAACGGCGCGCCGCGTCTCGAGATCGCCCTCAACAATCTCGGCGAACGCCTGACGCTCGATGCCGATCAGACGACACTGTTCGACGCCTTCAAGACCTCGGCGCTGACGGCCCAGACCAGCTACGCCGATGACTGCCAGCTGCCGGTGGCAGCGACCGATACCCCGATCAATCCGGTCGAGAGCCTCAAGGCCTATACGGTCAACGCCAATGCCCGCATTGCCGCCGTCGAAGCCGTCCTGCCCTCGCTCGAGGCCTTCTACAACTCGCTGACCGATACCCAGAAGACGGCGCTCGATGCCAATCCGCGTGGCGCCATGCAGATGGGCAAGGGTCAGTTCGGCCAGGGTCAGCCTGGTCAGCGTTTCGACGGCCGTGGCATGGGCCCGGGCAAGTTCGCTCCGAACCAGGGCGGCGACGACAACACGCTCGGCTACGGCTATGGCCGCGGCTACGGCATGAACCAGCAGGGCCAAGGCGTTGCGCCGGGCCAGGGCGCCGACCAGGCGCCGGGCTATGGCATGGGCCGTGGCATGGGTCCGCGCGTCAACAACTAGAGCATTTTCAGCAAAAGTGGGAACCGGCTTTGCGGTTCGAAAATGCGATGAACCAATAAGTCCGTTCCGACGGAAAGGCGGCGTCTCCCCGCCTTTCCTCCCCCCGGATGAGGCGCACCAGCGTTGCTCATCCACCTTTCCGGATGCGCCTTTGCCCTCATACCGGCGTGTCCGAGAGGTTCGAACCCGGAACCGGCACCAGGGCCGGGTTCGAACGCCCCTCGGGGCGCTGTGCGCCCGGGCAGCCCCAATCCGGCCCGGGCGCACCTCACCCCCTGAAAGGACCTCGCCTCGTAGGACCAGGCGGGGTCCTTTTCATTTCGGGCAATGCCTACCCAAGCGTCGCAGCCCCGCGCACTTGCCGGTTTTCTCAGGTTTGGATACCACAGGTCATTCGTTCCCTTCCGCCAGGTGAGCCGAGATGTCCCTTCCGCTCGATTCCGATCTGATCCGCGCCGAATTCCCGGCCTTCTCCGAGCCGTCGCTCAAGGACCAGGCCTTTTTCGAGAATGCCGGAGGCTCGTACACCTCGCGCCAGGTAATCGACAGGCTCGATCACTATTATCGCGCCACCAAGGTGCAGCCCTATGGCTTGTATCCGGCGTCCCACGAGGCCGGCGAGGCCATGGATCTCGGCTATGCGCGCCTTGCCGAGGCGCTCAACGTGCCAGCAGACTGGCTCCATGTCGGGCCGTCGACTTCGATCAACACCTATGTGCTTGGCAAGGCCTTCGCCGGCTGGCTCAAGCCGGGCGATGCCGTCATCGTCACCGACCAGGATCACGAGGCCAATACCGGCGCCTGGCGGCGACTCGAAGCCATGGGCGCCGAGATCCGCGAGTGGAAGATTGACCACATGACCGGCCACCTGCCGCTCGAGGCGCTCGATCATCTGCTCGAAGGCAAGGTCAGGCTCATCGCCTTCCCTCATGTCTCCAATATCGTCGGCGAGATCAATCCGGTCGCCGAAATCGTCAAGCGCGCCCACGAGGTCGGTGCCGTGGCCGTTGTCGACGGCGTTTCCTATGCCCCGCACGGGCTGCCCGACATCGCCGAGCTGGGTGCCGACATCTACCTGTTTTCGGCCTACAAGACCTACGGCCCGCATCAGGGCGTTTTCGCCGTCAGGCCCGATCTCGCGATGCAATTGCCCAACCAGGGGCATTTCTTCAACGAGTCCCGCCTGCGCTACCGCCTGACCCCGGCCGGCCCCGACCACGCCCAGATCGCCGCGTCCGCCGGCATCGCCGATTATCTCGAACGTGTCGCCGAGATCGCCGGCCCCTCGGTTGTCGGCGAAACTGCTTTCCACCGCGCCCATGCCGCCATGCGGGCCCAGGAAGTGGCGTTGATTGCGCCGCTGATGGATTTCCTTGCCGCCAATTCCAACCGCGTCCGACTGATCGGGCCGGCGGACGGGGCCGAGCGCGCCCCAACGATATCACTCGCCCTCAGCGAACCGGGGCGCCACGCTGCCGCGCGCCTTGCCAATCATGGCGTCATGGCCGGTGGCGGACATTTCTACGGCTGGCGTCCGCTGACCGCGCTCGGCATTGATCCCGAGCACGGCGTCCTGCGCCTGTCTTTTGTCCACTACACCACGCCCGAGGAAGTCACCCGGCTCATCGAGGCGCTGGACGCCGAACTGCACTAACAACGTCTCCCATTTTCGCAACAGGCCGTCCGGCGCGAGCACGTGGCCACATCACGAAGTCAGCCCCCTGAATGCTCAATCGTTTTTCGGCGACCCTGCTGCTCATGTTCGCCACCATGCTCTGGGGGTTTGCCTTCATTGCGCAGAAATACGCCATCGGCCACATGGGGCCGCTGACCTATAACGGTGCGCGCTATATCCTCGGCGGCCTGTGCATTCTGCCGCTGGCCCTGCGCGAGTATAATCGCCACGGACTCATCCTCAGTCTCAGGCAGTGGTGGCTCATCGCCTTTCTGAGCTTCAACTTCTTCATGGCCTCATACCTGCAGCAGTACGGCCTCGAATTCACCACCGTTACCAATGCAGGCTTTCTGACCGGCTTCTATGTCTTCTTCGTGCCGGCCATCCTGCTCATCGTCTTCCGCACGGCGCCGCATCCGATCGTCTGGCTGTGTGCGCCCCTGGCGCTGACGGGCCTGTTCTTCCTCAATGGCGGACACCTCGACAATATGAATTTCGGCGACATCGTCATCGTTGCCTGCGCCGTGTTCTGGGGGCTGCACGTCTTGATGCTCGGCTATCTCGCCCGCGATACCGGCCTGCCGGTGTTCGTTTCGTGCCTGAGCTTTCTTGCTGCCGGACTTGCCGCCACGCTTGGCGCGTTCATCTTCGAGGCGCCGACGCTCGAGGGAATCACGGGGGGCTGGGTCGAGATCGTTTATGCCGGCGTTTTCTCCACCGCCATCGCCTTCACGCTGCAGGCGGTCGGCCAGGTCTATGTGCCGCCCGCCAACGCCGCGATCATCCTTTCCGGCGAGGCGCTTTTCGCGGCGCTCGGCGGCGCCCTCATTCTCGGCGAGCGCCTCTCGGGGATCGGTTATCTCGGTGCAGGGCTGATCTTTTTGGCCATCGTCATGGTCGAAACCGTGCCGGTCATGTTCCGGCGCCGACAACCGGCCTGACCAGCAACCGGCTTTGCTTGGGCGAGGAGAGTCTATCAGGTTCGATCGGCCAATCACGGCAAGTTATCCACAGGGCCGCAACATATGTTGTGCCAAATGGTTCACGTCACTTTGTTGTCACGATGCCTGAATAGCTTGCATTTGCTTTCGGTCGCCCCCAATCGTCCGGAAGTGGCGGAGCAAGGCTTCGTCTTGCGGCAATTCCGCAATGCCTCGCATGGTCGTTCGGTACCCCAACCCGCCCCGACCCGTGCATGTATCTGGGCCGATCCCCAAAATCGGCCGCTATCTATTAAAGCCGCCCTCCGCCGGGCGGCTTTTTTTTATCGCAGCCCGCCTCCCCGCACGAGGTTGTGTTGCCTGGCAGTGCTCGCCCTCTGGCGCGGCTGCGTCGAAACCGCTACCTGTTGGCCAGCCAAAAACTCCGGAGTACCACCCCGATGTCCGAGGACAAGGACGGTTCCAACCCGTCATCCGAACCGGTTGCCGAACCGCGCGGCAAGCTGACGGTCCGCACGCTGGCCATGCCGGCCGATACCAATCCGCATGGCGACATCTTCGGCGGCTGGGTGTTGAGCCAGATGGATATTGCCGGCGGCATCGCCGCCATAGAGGTGGCCCAGGGGCGGGTTGTCACCGCCGCGGTCGAAGCGATGAATTTCATCGCCCCGGTCAAGGTCGGCGACATTCTTTGCGTTTATTGCGACGTCGAACGCATCGGCCGCACCTCGATCACCGTCAATATCGAGGCATGGATCCGACGCAACCGCTATGGCGACCGCGCCCAGGTGACCCATGGACGCTTCGTCTTCGTCGCCATGGACGAGAACGGCGAACCGCGTCCCGTGCCGCCCGACAGCGCGCGCTAGAGTATTTTCAGCAAAAGCGGACGCCACTTTTCCGGTTCGAAAACACGACACCTCAAGGACTTGTATCAATGCGGCATCGAGCTCAAAGGCCGGAAGCACGCGGGACGACAGGCCTCAGGCCGGCTTCCACTTGATCGAGCAGCCGACCGAGGGGAGCTGTTTTGCCGGCGCCGGCTTGCCCTTGGCGATGGCCAGCATGGCGTCGATCAGTTCCGGCTTGATCTCGCCCGGCTGCGGATCGTTGCGGCCGGAATCGAGCCGCCCGCGATAGCGGATGATGCCGTTGGCATCGAGGCCATAGAAGTCGGGCGTACACACCGCTTCGTAGGCGGCGGCGACTTCCTGGCTCTCGTCATGCAGATACGGAAAGGTGAAACCGCGCTTGGCGGCGAAGATCTTCATGTTCTCGAACGAATCCTCGGGATGGCTGACGGCGTCGTTCGAACAGATGGCGGCAAATCCCACCCCTTCCTGGCGCAGGGTCACGGCCGTGGCGACAAGCCGGTCGGTGATCGCCTTGACGTAGGGGCAATGGTTGCAGATGAACACTACCACCGCGCCGTTCGGACCCATGATGTCCTTGAGGGCATATCGCTCGTCGTCGACACCGGGCAGTACGAAGTCCGGAGCCGCGATTCCGAGTTGGGGTTGGTCGATAATAGCCGCCATTTTGCAGTTCCTCCTCGCAGCGCTGGTGCGTTCGCATCATTTTTGTGCGTCTAGACCGTGTTCGTGACGGAAAGGCGACGCCCTGAATCCGCGTGCAAAGGACAGAGCCGAGTACTAGACTTGTCATGTCGCGAACAAAAATGAACCGAAACGCGATCCGTCTCGTCACATAGGCACAGACAGCGCCGATTACGAGGAGACAATCCATGCGCAACCTCAAGAAAATCTCATTGCTGGCTCTTGCCAGCCTGATTCTCGCCACCGGCAGCGCCCTCGCCGCCGACGGCGTCGCCACCGGCGCGGTCAATGTCCGCACCGGCCCGAGCACCGACTTCGGCAAGGTCGATACCCTGTTCGCAGGCGAGCAGGTCCAGATCGGCGAATGCCAGGGCGGATGGTGCTATGTCGAGCATGACGGCCCGGACGGATGGGTCAGCGCCAACTACCTGCAGCCGGCCGGCGGAAGCTCCGGCGGTTCCGGCTCCGGCTCCGGCTCTTCGGGCGACAACTGCCACTTCAACTGGGTCATCGGCCAGGGCTTCACGGTCGAGTGCGACGGCAATTCCGTCACCATTCCGGGTCCGGGCAATCTGCCGCCGCCGGCGACCGCTCAGGTGTGCATCTATGACGGCCCCAACTTCACCGGCACGCAGCTGTGCGGTCCGGCCGGGTCGTCCAGTTCCAACATTCTCGGCTTCTGGAACAACCGCATCACCTCGATCAAGGTCAGTGGCGGCGCCAAGATCAAGCTGTGCCAGAACCCCAACTACATGGGCTTCTGCAACACGTTCTCCTCGAACGTGCCGCAGCTCGGCTTCCCGCTGAACAACAAGGCCTCGTCCTACCAGACCTGGCAATAGCGGCCACAACGCCATTCTCTCCGGGACCGGAGTGCCTGACGACGCTCCGGTCCCGCTCATGCGTGCAGCGCAATCATCTGTCCCAGCGACCCGCCGGTCCGATCCCCGGCGGGCCGTTGGCGCTGGTGCACTTTTTTTTGAACCTTTTTCCGTGTCGACGCGTCCCTCGGACATGAACAGCGCACCCCCCACAGCGCTATCTCGAGGAGAACCCAAATGCGCACTCTCACCAAGCTTACCGCCCTTGCATTCGCCGGCTTCGTGCTCGGCACCGCCTCGGCCTCCGCCGACGACAACTGCAAATTCCACTGGGTCATCGGCCAGGGCTTCACCCTCATTTGCGACGGCAATTCCGTCACCATTCCCGGCCCGGGCGCCGGCGGCGGCTTCCCGCCACCTCCCCCGCCTCCCGGCGTCAAGAAGGTCTGCGTCTACAAGGGCCCGCACTACACCGGCCAGCATGTGTGCGTGAACGCCGGCATGAGCGACAGCCACATCAACCTCGCCTGGAACAATCAGGTGACCTCGCTCAAGGTCTTCGGCGGCGCCAAGATCAAGCTGTGCCAGAACTTCAACTACGGCGGCTTCTGCAACACCTTCTGGGGCAACGTCCCGCAGCTCGGTGGCCCGCTGAACAACAACGCCTCGTCCTACCAGACCTGGTAGATCACGATGGCATCAAGGACCTGAGGGCCGGAATGCGGGGTCGCATTCCGGCCCCGTCCTGTCGGCGTCGCGCATCGCCGGCTAACCTTCAAAGGCCGATATGCACAACCGCATTTCGGCCTCATCTTTACGAAATGCTCTTTGCCGCCAACAATGAGGGAACCGACGGGAGGAACCCCCAATGACAAGACCTGCGATCACCCTGCTGGCCGGCGTCGTCGCCGTGCTCAGCGCGTTCTACGCCGTGCCGGCTCTTGCCGATCCGGCCTTTGCCACGCGCAACGTCAATGTGCGTTCCGGCCCCGGCCTCAATTTCGAGGCGGTCGACCAGCTCGTCATTGGCGAACCCGTCGATCGCGGCAACTGCAATTCCGACGGCTCGTGGTGCTACATAAGGCACGAGGGCACCAACGGCTGGGTCGCCGCCGTGTTCCTGGCCGCCAGCGCGCCGGGGCAGGAGCCCCCGGACCAGCCTGAAACCCCGCCTGCCTCTGGCTCGGACGACGACTACAAGGCCAAGAGCTTGGTCAATGTCCGGTCCGGCCCAGGCACCAATTTCGCCGTCGTCGACAGGCTCGATGCCGGCGAACAGGTCAAGCGCGGCCAGTGCACCAGTGACGGCGCCTGGTGCTACATCAATCACACCGGCGCCGACGGCTGGGTCTCGGCCAGTTTCCTCACGCCGGTAAACCCGGCGCCGCCGTCCAATCCGCCGCCCGGCGGCGGCAACGACGGCACGATCACCCGCATCGCCGTGTCGCCGGTCAACGTCCGTACCGGCCCCTCGACCGATTTCAAGATCGTCAGCCGGCTGGCTCGTGGCGAAAGCGTCGAGGTTGCCCAGTGCACTTCCGACCGGTCCTGGTGCTATGTCAGCCATGACGGCCCCGACGGCTGGGTTGCGGCCAACTATCTGCGGACCCCGGGTCCGGGAAACAATGGCGGCAATCAGGGCGGCAACAACGGTGGCAATAGCGGTGGCAACCAGCCGCCGCCCGCCACCACCACCCAGAAGATCGGTACGGCCATCACCGGCATGCCGGTGCGCGGCGCCCCGACCCTGTTCACTGCCACCATCGGCCAGCTGTCGCGCGGCCAGGAGGTCAACGTCGACCAGTGCACCACTGACGGCTTCTGGTGCCACGTCGACGACGACGCGGTGACCGGATGGGTCCCGGCGGCCTTCCTCACCATCAGGGAAGTCGAGGTGCCGGTGGCGCAGCCAACCAAGGCGGCCATGATCGCCGCCCAGACCCAGCTTCGCCGCCTGCCGGGCGACCAGTCCCAGGTCATTGCGACACTGCCCCGGAATGCGCGCGTCGATATCCAGCGCTGCGGCCCGGCCGGCAACTGGTGCAGTGTCACCTACGGCCAGCAGAGCGGCTGGGTCGAGGCGGCCATGCTCAAGCCGGTCGAGGCGGCGCCGGCGCCGCCGCCCGCCGGTCAGCAGCCCGACAATTCGGTGTGCATCACCGGTTTCGGCGGCATCCAGTTCTGCGTCACGCAATAAAGAGCGACCCAAACACCGGCGCCGGGCGGGAATTCCGATTTCCCGCCCGGCGTTTGCGCTCTCGGCGCCCGCGCCGCGCCGATCCTGCGACCGGTCAGAGCGCCGCGAGCCCGGGACCGGGCGAAAACTGGGGCGCCCGGGCCACACAATGGTGGCTTTTTATCGTTTGCGGCCCTCAAGGGGTTGGAGCGCGGACAATCTCTTTGTACAAGTTTCGGGCACAACTCACGTCAGGAAGCCCATCATGCGTAGTCCTGCCCTGCTCCGCGCAGTCTTGATCGCCCTCGCCGCCCTCGTTCTGGCGCCTGGAGCGGCGCTTGCCGGCACCGCTGCCTGGCTGTTGAGCGACGCCAACATGTCTGCCGGCCCCGGCCCGGAATACAAGAGCGTCGGCGCTGGCGCCAAAGGCGCCCTGGTCACGGTCGAGCGCTGCTCCCGCGGGTATTGCAACATCGATTTCGAAGGCAAGCAGGGCTGGGTCGCGCTCGATCACCTGAGCTTCGGCCTCGAGGCGCGTGGCATGTGGACCGGCCCGCATTTCAACGTCAAGAGCGGCAATGGCACCGTGTGCCTCTACACCGGCCCCAACTACTCCGGCGATTACCTGTGCCGTGATTCCGGCTTCGTGGTTTCCGATTTCGCCATCACCGGGCTCGACAACAAGTTCACCTCGGTAAAGGTCATCGGCGACGCCTCGGTGATGGTCTGCCGCGACCTCAACTTCACCTCCTACTGCGAGACGATCACCAAGGACACGCCGCAGCTCAACCGGTATCTGGCCAGGAACGTCTCGAGCGTCCGCGTCTACTAGCTTCCGGTGGCGGCGCCCTGCCGCCGCGACGTTAGCCATGAACCGAGATCGATCTTGCCGTCACGTTCGCGTGGCGGCCATTGTGGCGCCATGAAGAATGCGCCCGAAGCCTCGCTTGCCCTGATCATCGCCCTTGGCCTTGCCGGCCCGGTCCTGGCCGGCGAGTCGATGACGGCCAGCGTCCGGCTCAATGTCCGTGCCGGCCCTGGCCTTGAGCACGAGGCGCTCGACACGCTCAGAAAGGGCGAGCGCGTCCTCGTCACCCAGTGCCGGGATGAGTGGTGCCAGATCGTCCATGTCGGCATCAACGGCTGGGTCTATGCGCCCTATCTGGTTTCGGCGCAGTTTTCTGAGACCTGGAGCGCCCGTTCCCAGGATCTGCCGGCAACCCTGCCCAATGAGACCGCCTCCGGCATCATCCCCGACGTTTCTCTCGAACTCCACCACGCCCACTACTGATCCGGACTGGGCGCGGGCAGCGCGACTCACCATGTCCGGCATGATCGCCTGCCGGTCCAACGCATGCTGAGCGCAGCGTTCACGCCCGGTTCAGGCACGATTTGCCAGTGTCTCCCCACGCTGAACGCAACAGCAAAGGGAGACAGGACCCATGCATATCCGCAAGAAGATCGCCACCGTCGCCGCCGCCACCGCCATTCTCGTGCTCAGTGCGGGATCGGCTCTCGCCGTCTCGGCCCATGCCACCGGCAATGTCAATGTGCGCACCGGCCCCGGCACCGGCTACAACAGGGTCGACACGCTCCATTCGGGCGAAAACGTCAATGTCAGGCAGTGCCAGGGTGGCTGGTGCTATGTCGAGCATTCCGGCCCGGACGGCTGGGTCAGCGCCAACTACCTGAGCCGCACCACCTATCAGGGTGGCAACTCGGGCGGCTATTCCGGCGGCAATTCCGATCCGAGCGTCGGCTTCTCCTTCGGCTTCGGTTCGAACGGCTCGCAGTTCGGCTTCTCGATCGGCAATCCGCCGCCGAATTCCGGCTGGAACAACTGGCCGTCGCCCCAGCCCCAGCCGCGTGTCTGCTTCTATTCGGGCAACAACTACACCGGCCAAAAGTTCTGCATGAACACCGGCAGGTCGCGCGCCGCTTTCGGTCCGGTCTGGAACGACAAGATCTCTTCGGTCCGCGTCTTCGGCGGCGCCTCGGTGAAGATGTGCCAGCACGCCCATTTCGGCGGTTTCTGCCGCGTCACCAGCCGCAACGAACGGGCTCTCGGCCCCTGGCTCAACGATCAGATTTCGTCCCTGGCCATCTTCTAGGCCGTCTCTTCCTCCCAGCCTCGCCTCGCCCGCCGGTCCCACCGGCGGGCTTTTTGGTGTCACCCGCAATCGCGCTTCCGATCGGATCGCAGCGGGTGAACGCATTTCGCTTTGACGCCCGCCTCCCATTCGTTCTAGATCGCCGCCCTGGCCCTATTGCTTCACCCCCCAAGCCAACAGGACCCGAGCGCCCTTGCCTCAAGACATCGTTCTGCCTGACGATTCGACCCGTCCGGAGCCGCCCGTCCTCGACGACCTGACCGACGCCGAGCGCCAGCCCGGCCGCCATCTCGTCATGATCCACGACCACCAGCGCCACAACATGAAGGTGCTGCGCGACCTCATCGCGGCGGCGCACGCCGGTTCGCTGTCTTCAGCCGAACTCTCCGAGGCCACCGAGACGCTGCCGCTTCTCAACAACTATCGCCGTTTCGGCGCGCTGTGCGGCCAGCACTGCCAGATCGTTCACACCCACCATTCGATCGAGGATTCCTATCTGTTTCCCGAGCTGAGCGAGAAGGCCCAGGCCTTCCGCCGCGTCGTCACCCGCCTGATGGAAGAGCACGAGATCGTCCACGCCCTGCTCCTGAAGCTCGTCGACGAGCTTAATACTCTTATCGAATCGCCGTCCCGAGCGGCTTTCGAGGCCGCTGCGACAAGCTATGAGCGTCTCGAGACCCTGCTGTTGTCGCATTTCTCCTATGAGGAACGCGCCATCGGCCCGGCCCTCGGCCGCTTCGGCATCGGCGTCTAGGCAGTCCGCTAATGCAAAAAACCCGCCGGCGAAGCCGGCGGGTTTTCCAAGACTTGCATCGCGCGCCGCGTGGCGGCGCTGCGGGGCTCGAACTAGTCGGCGGGCTGCAGGTTGACTGCAGACTTGCGGCCGTCGCGGCCGGCTTCGAGCTCATAGGTCACCTTCTGGCCCTCGTTGAGGGTCGACATGCCGGCGCGCTCGACGGCCGAGATATGCACGAAAGCGTCCTTGGAGCCGTCGTCCGGGGTGATGAAGCCGAAGCCCTTGGTGGAGTTGAAGAATTTGACGGTGCCGGTGATCATGGCATCTGGTCCTTTGTAGTGCTCGCTCTGGTCAGGTGCGAGACGGTTCCTCGGGCACAACATGTGCCAAAGGTGCAACGTTCGCGTGATCATGGGAAGCCAAGCAAGCCGGCAAGCCGGGCAGTTCAGACAGCCAAAGACGGCAGCAACGTGTGGTCGGCCATATGACGGCATGTCCGCAAAAAGTCAAGCGTATTGATGGTGTTCTGCCAAATCCCCGCGCGCGGTTCCGGGCGGTCCGACGGCCCTTGCTGTCCGTACCGAGGAGCAAAAAACCGGCGTTGACCGGGCGTTTCGGCGCCGCTTCGCTACCATTTCTGCGGGACGTACATGTCCTCGGGTACGGGGTGGCGCGTGTAGTCGGCCCTGTGGACGCGCGGCGGCAGGGCGACGTCGGGATGCTCGACGTCGCCATAAGGAATCTGGTCGAGCAGATGGGAAATCATGTTGAGCCTGGCGCGCTTCTTGTCGACGGCCTTGACCACCCACCACGGCGCTTCCGGCGAATGCGTGCGCGCCAGCATCTCTTCCTTGGCCTTGGTGTAGTCTTCCCAGCGCTTGCGGCTTTCCAGGTCCATCGGCGACAGCTTCCACTGCTTGAGCGGATCGACGATGCGCATGTGGAAGCGGAATTCCTGCTCCTCGTCGGTGATCGAGAACCAGTATTTGAGAACGATGATGCCCGAGCGCACCAGCATGCGTTCGAACTCGGGCACGGAGCGGAAGAATTCGGAGACGTCGTCCTCGGTGCAGAATCCCATCACCCGCTCGACGCCGGCACGGTTGTACCAGGAGCGGTCGAACAGCACCAATTCGCCGGGCGACGGCAGATGCGGCACGTAGCGCTGGAAATACCACTGGCCCTTTTCCTTCTCGGACGGTGCCGGCAGCGCCACCACACGGCAGACGCGCGGATTGAGACGGGCGGTAATGCGCTTGATCGCCCCGCCCTTGCCGGCGCTGTCGCGTCCTTCGAAAATCACCAGGACCTTGAGCTTTTTGTGGGCAATCCAGTCGTGCAGACGCACCAGTTCGCGCTGCAGGCGGAACAATTCGTCGAAATAGACCTTGCGCGGCAGGCGATTGCCGGGATCGCGGCCGATCTGCTCGTCGGCCAGCTCGTCGAGCCGGTCTTCCTCGAGCTGCATCTCAAGCTCTTCGTCGAAATCGTCCTCGATGGCATCGAGCTGACGTTCCTGGAAATCCTGATCGGATTCGCCTTCGGCCTGTCCGGAGGCCGATTGCTTCTTCTTGACCAGCCTCAGGCGCGGCAGTCCCGATGTGTTCGGACCCGATGCGGGGGAAGTCTTGTCGTCATCCATGATGTCCACCTTCGATCCGACGCCGTGAGTGATTCGCCCGCCTGTCCGGGCCCTTGCCCTATCGTGTGTCCGATTGGCCGCGGCCGGTCAAGCCACCGCACCCGAGCCAATGCGGCGGTCGAACAGGATCACCACACGCATCGGGCAAGACTATGCCCTTTTCGCCAAAAAACCCTGAACCGGAGCCGGTCGCCGCCCCTGCCGGCGGCCCGCAGGCGTTGACCGAAGTCAGAACCGGCAGGCCGGCGCAAAAACACCCGCCGGCATTGCTGCGGGCGGGTGCGTCTATTGAACAGCCAAGGTGTGCTGAGAGAGCGGCGCCGGGCATGCCCCGCGCCACCCGAACGCAAGGCTTAGTCGTTCAGCGACAGGTTTGTGGCGGAGACCTTGCCGTCCCGGCCATTTTCCAGCTCGTAGGAGACCTTCTGGCCTTCGGCGAGACCGCTCAGGCCGGCCCGCTCGACCGCAGAGATATGGACGAATGCGTCCTTGCTGCCATCTTCCGGGGTGATGAAGCCGAAGCCTTTGGTGGAATTGAAGAATTTGACGGTGCCATTGATCATGACCATGTCCTTTTGATGTGCCCGCTTCGTGTGTCGCGTGGCGATTAACCCATGCGCAACATGCGTATGGGGGATAAACGTCAGCGAAATCAGGGGAAATCAAAGGCCGGAAGTGGGAGGATTTGTGCGCTGTTCGCACAGCCGCATCCCGGAACCGGAGGATCGATAGCCATTGATGGCATTAACGTAGGCGGCTTCAGTGGGCGCTTTGCGTCGGGAAGTCAAGAAATTAATCGAAACGTGCCGGCGCCGACGCCATGCCGCGTCCGGCGCCCAGAACCTCTAGCCGGCTTCCTCGCTGCGGTCGGTGGCAATGGCCGGTTCGCGCGACAGCGCGGCGATTTCAGCGCGAAGCTCCGGCGTCATGTCGATGTCGGCCGCGGCGAGCGAGGGCCTGAGCTGGTCGACATTGCGCGCCCCGATGATCGGACAGGTGACGCCCGGGTGTCCGCCGGCCCAGGCCACCGCCGTCGACGCCGGATTGAGCCCGCGCGCGGCGCAGAACGCCGTGAAGGCATTTGCCACCTCGTGCATCCAATCGTCTTCGTAGCGCCGCGAATACATGGCATTGGCGACATGGCGTGCGCCTTCCGGCCGCGCGCCGCCGGCGTATTTGCCGGTCAGCAGTCCGCCGCCGAGCGGTGAATAGGGCATCACCGCCAGCCGTTCGGAAAGCGCCAGAGGCAGGATCTCGGTCTCGACCTGGCGCTTGACCAGGCTGTACATCGGCTGCAGCACGTCGAAACGCGGCCAGCCGCGCTTGTCCGAGATGCCGAGGGCCTTGGCGATCTGCCAGGCGGCATAGTTGGAAGCGCCGAGATAGAGCACCTTGCCGTCGGCAACCAGCTTTTCGAGCGCCCTGAGCGTTTCCTCGAGCGGCGTCGCGGTGTCCCACATATGCATGAAATAGACGTCGAGCCGGTCGGTGCCGAGGCGCTTGAGGCTCTGTTCGACCGCCAGCGCGATGTTGCGCCGGTTGGCGCCGCGGTCATTGACCTCATCGCTCATCTTGCCAAAGCCCTTGGACGAGATGACCAGCTTGTCGCGTTCGCCCTTGATCAGCTTGCCGAGGATGGTCTCGGACGCGCCGCGTGAATAGACATTGGCGGTATCGAAGAAATTGATCCCGGCGTCCCGGCAGGCTGCATAGAGCCTTCCGGCCTCGGCCTCGTCGGCATCGCCGCCGAAGGACATGGTGCCATAGCACAATTCGGACACGGATATTCCAGTGGATCCGAAGGGAACATATTTCATGATCAGCGCTCCTCTTTCGCGGAACGATTAGGGGCGATCGGACCGGGCATGTAAAGGGAGGCGGCATCGGTTTGCCGCACTTTCAGGATGCCACGCGGTCGCGAATGCAAGGCAGGCCTGTCGGTTCGGCGCGGCCCTCACCCGACGTCGCGCAGCAGCTCATCCAGGTCGAGGACTTCGAATTCGTCGTCGTCTTCGGGTTTGGGCATGACGCAGTTGCGGCCTGCCTTCTTGGCGGCGTAAAGCGAGAAATCGGCTTCGGTCAGCAGTGCCGTCAGGTCGGCATCCGGCACAAGAGTGTCGATGGCAAAGCCGAAGCTGCAAGTGACATGTCCCGACCCGATCTTGGTCTTGTGCGGCAGACCGGCCGCACAAACGGCCAGGCGCATGCGCTCGGCGATGGCGTAGGTCTGTTCGGGTTCCCTGCCGACAAGTACGACGACGAATTCCTCGCCGCCGAAACGGAAGACCCGTCCATCGTCCGCGCGCGCCTCGTCGGTCAGGATGTCGGCGATACGCCGGATACAGTCGTCGCCCTGCATGTGGCCGAACGTGTCGTTGTAGGACTTGAAATAGTCGATATCCACGACAACGATCGAAATCGTTGCACCCTGCCGGTCGCCCCGCAGTTGGCCGAGCCATTGCTCCATGGCGCGCCGGTTGCCGAGGCCGGTCATCGGATCGGCGGCGGCCAGTTCCTCGAAGACGGCAGCTCTGAGCCGGTCGCGGAACGCGCGCAGCCACATGTGCCGCTCGTTCTTCTCGAAGGTGAAATCGGCATAAAGGGCAAAACCCGCCAGGGCCTGGGTCAGCGCAATCGCCGCCAGCTTGTCCTGAACCGTGATCGTGTCGACCGCCAGCACCGCGGCAGCGTGCAGGATCATCAGGCCGAAGGTTGTCGGCACCGCGTAGCTGAAGCGAAGGTGCTGCAAGGCAATGACGAAGAGCATCACCAGCATGATGCCATCATGGTAATTGCTGCGCATCTGACTGGAGCTGGCGAGGACGAGGATCAGCACGCCGGCGCCGGCAACAAGCGCGGAAACGGCCAGCAGTCCTTCACGCACCCGCGCCGGCGGATTGCGCCAGATCACTGCCAGCATGACGGCCATGACGCTGCCGAAAAGCCCGACCCGCACCACAACGGCAAGCCAGAACACATCGCTCAAGGCAAAAAAGTCGAGAACCAGCAAGGCATTGTAGATGAGGACCGCTGCAATGCCCTGTCGTACCAGCATACGGGATCGGGCTGCGCTGGTTTCGATCTCGAATTGGGTCTCAAGCAGTTCGTCAAAGCGCAGCCGCAGGCGCGGAGCAGCGAGGGCATTGTCGATCAGCGTCAACATCTGCTGAATCTGCTTGTCCGCAAACTGCTGAAACACCACGGCGATCCGTTCGCTCGACTCTCCCAGCCCCAGCGTAGCGCCGCGGCTTTTACGCCTCGTCAAAGGAATGGCCTGTATTTTAGCTAGTATACTAGATTTATGTTGGTGCCCGCCAATCGCGTCGATATCTAGAGACAAAACAGGGTGGATGGCCTGGTTTCAAACGGATGAAAACGTCCCGGTGGCGTTCGTCGTCCGCGCCAGGCCTGTTCTCGAGAATGGTGAGGCCGGACGGATCAACGCGCCCCAAACTCAGCCCGCCTCCAGCAGCGCGTCGTCCTGCGCGTGTTCCTCGGGTGGCATGACGCAATTGCGACCGGCGGATTTGGCCGCGTATAGGACGAAATCGGCCCCGGCGATCAAAACGGTGAAGTCGAATCCCGCTTCGAGCCGGTCGATGGCGTAGCCGAAACTTTAGCTAACATAGGGAGTCATTGCCGTCCTGTGCGGCTGGTGGGTTTGGAGAATCCGCTGCCTCGGCGTTTCCGCTGCCTGGCGCACCCGTTCGGGTCCAGATCCGACCAGTACGACCACGAATTCTTCGCCGCAAAAGCGGAAGACCCTGCCGCCGAAACGCGACGCAGTGCTCGAAAGCGCATTCGACACCCGCCGGATGCAGTCGTCGCCCCGCATGTGACCGAACGCAATGCTGAAGTGCTTGAAGTGATCGATATCCGCCGGGATGAAGGCAATCGCTTCGTCCTTTCGCGAGTCGGCAAGCTCGTCCGGCCATTGCTTTATGGCGTGCCTGTTGCCGAGGCCGGTCATCGGATCGATGATCGAGAGCTCCTCGAACCTTTCGGAACGCAGGCGTTCGTTGAGGGAGTGCAGCCAGGTCAGCCGCTCCTGCCTCCTCCGCCCCATTGCAGCGCAAAGGCGTTGGAGAAGCCCTGCGTTGGACAAAATGCCTGCAATCGGGCCCAACGCGAGGTTACGCCGGACCGCGAAGACGAGACACTTGCGGTAGCCACTCAATTGAAGGCTATGCCTTGAACCGAAATTCCCGATGCCAACTCAAGAAGGCCGGATGCGGACGATCTCTCGGACTGTCAGGGCCTATCAGGCGCCCAGTAGAGTTGATGAGAGTTGCGATGCCGTCGCGATCATTGACGTGCCGGGAAACAATAATCTCGAGTTCATCGGATAGTGACAGCAATCCACGATCGAACATCCAATGAACTGTGCCGGAAAGCGCCAAACCATTGCCTACGCTGTCAGGTCCTTTTTCTTCCACTGGCTTGATATGTGCGGCTTCGACTTCAGCTCGTCCGCCACCATTGATAAGCTTCAATCCGGTTATTGCACATCTTGAATTGTACGCTCGTAGAATTAGGCGCCGGAATGATTTATTTCGGGCAATTATTGTACTGTTTACGATGGATCTATCTTGTTCATATATGAACGGAACATGTTCTTCTTCGAATGCCATGGGGTAATCATTAATATCCAGACGCGGCAAAGTAATTTGGCGTTCCTGCATTCCATGAGCGTAGATGCGGACGAAGTCTTGCTCGCTAAGCGCCCGAACCGCAGATTGCCGCCTGCCAGAAATACCTCCTTTGGAGTTCTTAAGTTCGGTCTCGGCAAGCCCATCTTCGAGCATGAAAGGCACTGGTTCTGGAAATTCGCAGTATTCGCCCGGCTCGATCAGCGCGAGATACATGTCCTTTGAGCTTGGATCCGGCACGATTTGCTGCACTTTTGCCACAGCATAGTAACCACGTGTACCACGCACCTTTGTTGGCTCGTAGTAGATGATCCAGTCACCGACGCAGGCTTGCGCTCGCCCAAAATACTGTTTGGGAAACTGGTATTGAATTGTCGGACTATCGTCGTAGATGGAGTCCGCGCGGTGGATGAATACGCAATGGGCCATGTATGCCACCTAAGGCATTGATTTGTGGTCAGTCTCGTTCATGACTTTTTTAGATGCAAGCAACTGTACCTGCACACAAGGCTTTCCTCCTACTGCCATATCCTGTCAGCATGACCCCCTAGGCTTTGCCATCATCTCGTCCCATATTGGCTGGCAAACAGATGTCCAACCCCGAAATCGAGTCGCAGCCCATGGCCAACGACCCCAAGCGCGGCCGCCCCGGCAAGCGCGAAGGCGATACATTCTCCGTCGATGAATTCTTCGCCGAGATCGAGAAGGCCGAAGAGATCGAGCTGAGCAAGCCGTTGCCGCAGGAACGCCTGCGCAACAAGCGAAGGCTCGACCGCGAGGCGGCAAAGCAGGCCGCGCCCGAACAGGATGCGCGGGCCCGCGAGCTGAAATCGGCCTTCGACAAGCGCCGCACGACAAAGACGTCGAACCCCGACACCATCACCGGCATGTCGAAACGGTCGCCGAAATCCAAGGCGAATTCGGTCGAGCGCCCGTCCAACCTGCCCGGTTTCGAGGAAGCGCCGCAGGCCGGGTTCGGTCACATGCCGGCCCATGCCCCGACCTCGGCCAAGGGCGTCGCCGGCTCCAGCGTCAGCAGCGCTACCCCCGGCGTCACCGCCACCGTCGCGGCGCTGCAGGATCTGATCGAGCATGGCCGCAAGGAAGTCGAGGGCGCGCCCGCCTGGGTGCCGCACCGCCCCGAGCGGCCGGAGAAGGCCGAGGGCGGCATCCCCTTCCGCCTGGCCACAGACCTCAAGCCGGCCGGCGACCAGCCGACGGCCATCGCCGAGCTGATCGAGGGCGTCAATAACGGCGAGACCGACCAGGTGCTGCTCGGCGTCACCGGTTCGGGCAAGACCTTCACCATGGCCAAGGTCATCGCCGACACCGGCCGCCCTGCCCTGATCCTCGCCCCCAACAAGACGCTGGCCGCCCAGCTCTACGGCGAGTTCAAGTCGTTCTTCCCGGACAACGCCGTCGAGTATTTCGTCTCCTATTACGACTACTACCAGCCCGAGGCCTACGTCCCGCGCACCGATACCTATATCGAGAAGGAATCGACGATCAACGAGCAGATCGACCGGATGCGCCACTCGGCCACCCGCGCCCTGCTCGAACGCGACGACGTCATCATCGTCGCCTCGGTCTCGTGCATCTACGGTATCGGCGCCGTCGAGGACTACACCTCGATGATCACCAATCTGGAGATCGGCCAGCAGATCGACCAGCGCGAGCTGATCAACCAGTTCGTCGCCTTGCAATATAAGCGCGCCGACGCCGGCTTCTCGCGCGGCACCTTCCGGGTGCGCGGCGACACCGTGGAAATCTTCCCGGCCCACTATGACAACGCCGCCTGGCGCATCACCTTTTTCGGCAACGAGATCGAGAAGATGGTGGAGTTCGACCCGCTGACCGGCAAGACCGCCGGCGAGCGCAAGTTCATCCGCGTCTACGCCAACTCGCACTACGCCGCGCCGCGCGTCACCATCAATCAGGCGATCAAGTCGATCAAGGAGGAGCTAAAACTCCGTCTCGACGAGCTCAACGCCGCCGGCCGCTTCCTCGAAGCCCAGCGTCTCGAACAGCGCACCACATTCGATCTCGAGATGATGGAGGCCACCGGCTCCTGCGCCGGCATCGAGAACTATTCGCGCTACCTCACCGGCCGCAAGCCGGGCGAGCCGCCGCCAACCCTGTTCGAATACCTGCCCGACGACGCGCTGGTCTTCGTCGACGAGAGCCACGTCACCATCGGCCAGCTCGGCGCCATGTATCGCGGCGACTTCCGGCGCAAGGCGACGCTGGCCGAATACGGTTTCCGCCTGCCCTCGTGCATGGACAACCGCCCTCTGCGCTTCGAAGAGTGGAACGCCATGCGGCCGCAATCGGTCTACACCTCGGCCACCCCCGGCAGCTGGGAAATGGAGCAGACCGGCGGCGTTTTCGCCGAGCAGGTCATCCGCCCGACGGGCCTCACCGATCCGCCGGTCGAGATCCGCCCGGCCGGCACCCAGGTCGACGACGTCATCGACGAGGTCCGGACGGTCGCCAAGCAGGGCTACCGCACGCTCTTGACGACGCTGACCAAGAAGATGGCCGAGGACCTGACCGAATACATGCACGAGCAGGGCATCCGCGTCAGGTACATGCATTCGGACGTCGACACGGTCGAGCGCATCGAGATCATCCGCGACCTGCGCCTCGGCGCCTTCGACGTGCTGATCGGCATCAACCTGTTGCGCGAAGGTCTCGACATCCCCGAATGCGGACTGGTGGCCATTCTCGACGCCGACAAGGAAGGGTTCCTGCGCTCCGAAACCAGCCTGATCCAGACCATCGGCCGCGCGGCGCGCAATGTCGACGGGCGGGTGATCCTTTACGCCGACCGCATCACCGGCTCGATGGAGCGGGCGCTCGGCGAAACCAACCGCCGCCGCGAAAAGCAGATTGCCTACAATGTCGAGCACGGCATCACGCCGCAATCGGTCCGCTCCAACATCAAGGACATCGTCGACTCGGTCTACGAGCGCGACCACGTCACCGTCTCGACCGGTTTGAAGGGCGACAAGACCGGCAAGTCCGGCCTCCATGTCGGCGACAACCTCGCCGCGACGATCAAGGGGCTGGAAAAGGACATGCGCGAAGCGGCGACGAACCTGGAATTCGAAAGCGCTGCTCGCATACGCGACGAAATCAAACGTCTTCGCGAAATGGAGTTGGATACACTGGAGAATCCGGACTTCACCTAGCGCTTTCGAATTTTCGAGCTTCGAACCGTCCAGTTGCAGACTGGCAAAATCGCTCCGGTGGAGCGATTTTAGGCGAGAAGGCCATGAGGCCTATGGCCGAATGGCGAACGGACGGCGGCACGGTTGAGGGACGAGATCACGCGGCTGAAAGAGATGGAGCTGGACACGCTGGAGTCGCATTTAGGAGAGTAGCGCCGCATGCTCCCTGCCTCTTGTGGGACTTCGCACCGTCCCGAAGGGCCAATCGCGCCGGTGGCGCGATTTGAGAAAAGAAGGCCTTGAGGCCTATGGCCGAATGGCAGGGGTTGTCGAAGGACGAAGATAGCGAACGGCGGCTGGCAAATTTCTACTAGCTAGTCCTCGCCCAGTCTTTCAGCCAATCGGGCGCACTTTGCGGTTCATATGCAATAGCTCGCTTCAACGCATCCAAAAGACGCGACCTAATTGAAACGGCCTTCATAAATCTAGCATCAATGAACCGCTTCGCATCGGGGAAGCGCCCCTCTGCAATCAGTGCTTCTGCTTCTGCTTCGTCAGCATATTGAACTGCTTCCGGATTTTTCCGTGCTAGATCACGTAGCTTTTTAATGTCCTTTCGAGCGTCTTCCGCACTTCCTGCCCGCAAGTACATTATCGATCTAGTCATGTATTCCTCCGGATTTTCTGACGCGCTGCCTATTACCTTTCCCATTATACCAAATGCCACCATCTTTTCATTCTCCGCAAACGCCTTGCGCGCCTCTCTTATATTATAGAATTGCAATTTACCTGCATCGCAGACCCTCTTTAGTTGCTCATTTAGGTGCTGAATTTCCCTTTGCTCAACTGCCAGTCCTTGCTTTTGTTTGCCTTCGAGAGCTTCAATAAAAACATCCAATATATATGGGTTGTCTTGCGCCCTTTGATATGCTGCGCGCGCGTATGGCTCTGCCTCAGCATATCGCCCGACACGGCACAGAACCGATGACAACTCACGATTTACATGGAAGTTTTCTGGATCTAGTTCTGCTGCCTCGACAAACTTTCTTTCCGCGATATCATACTCTCCCCGCTTCCTTGCTCGAAAGCCCTCAATAAAAAAGGCGATTCGTCTAGATGTTCTAGTTCGAAATCCTCGGAGTACCGCCAATATATTTTCTATCTCCGGGTCATTGGGGGCAATTCTTGTTCTGGCAAGGCCCACCAAACGGTTTGCTTCTATGCGACCGTCAATACTAAATTGCTTCCCCGCCTCCAACGCTTTGTCACAAAACTCGATGCTTCTCTCCCAATCGCCTCTATCATAATAGGTTCTTCCAACACGCAAGAAGTGCGACGGCAGCATCAGCGCACTTACAAATGGAATTTCTTTTCCTGATCGGATTAAATCCGGCAATGCGCTGTCGATGAAAGATAAGGAGATCGAATCCTGCCCTTCATATTGGGACATTGCCTCAATCACTTTTACCGCACACTTGCTTAGCCAAGAATTTGTCCGCCTAAACCGCTCGTCGCGCCTAATGGCATGACGAAGTGGAGGAGAAACTGTGAGCATCCTGTCTCGCTGCTCAACGCAACAGAAATCCTCTAGCTTCCTAATACTTTC
>CAXXFU010000006.1:0-27845 GCA_963675235.2 Devosiaceae bacterium
CTTTTTTTCTCCGTTTTCTTGCACCTGCCCGTTTTCCTGCTTTTTCCCTTTGTCCTGTTTTTGAAGGTAATCTTCCGGTTTCACCCGGTATTCGTCTAGCAATTCCTTGCCGGATTCGTAGCCGTTTTTCAAGATATCGCCGATAACGGTGGCCATTTCCGGGACAGCATTTATAGGTACTTTGAAAAAACTGAACTGGGTGGGGTTTTTGCACTGGCGCATAAAGTTGGAAAAGAAGTTTTCCAGCGCATTGCCATGCCTGTCGATTTGCAGAAAATCGGGGTTGGTTTTGTCACGTGATGATACGGTTTTGGGTGTCCCGTTTTTGTTCAGTTCGCCGGTGGCTACTTTTACGAGCGGTTTGCCCTGCTCTTTTTCTTCAGCAACGAGCAGGGTTTCAGATGTTAAATTTTTGTCCATAATTTGCACATTTTAAATTTATAATGTGCTGAAAGTATGGCTTAGCATCATTGATTGACAGGACAGTGTAGCGTTTGTCTGGGGTATGGTAGGGTTTGTCCGAGGGCAGCAAAGAATATTAAAAAAACCTTCTAAATGTTTAATTATTAAATACTTTTTACGGTACCTTCGCAACTAACCTTTATTTCTGATAATAATTTTCACGACCGGAATATATTCTGAGTTTGATAAAACAAACGATATAAGTTATGGATAAAAACGAAGCCCGAAAATATATGCAAATGGCAATAGAAGAAATGAAAAAATCTGTTGTCGAAAACAATAAAAAATATCCAAGCCCCCATGTTGGAGCAGTACTAATCAAACCTGATGGCTCTGTTGATAAAGCATATCGAGGCGAACTACGGGAAGGAGACCATGCAGAATATACTCTTTTAGACAAAAAGAACCGAGATATAGATTTAACCGGATCCATACTTTTTGCAACACTTGAACCATGCGCAAAAGGTGCAAGAAATGCCCCTAAAGTCAGTTGTTCAGAACGTATTGTTAATGCACGGATTGCTGAAGTATGGTTTGGTATCGAGGATCCAAACCCGACAGTCGATCACGAGGGAATTGATTATTTAATAAAAAATGGGGTTAAAGTTTTTCAATTCGACAGAGAGTTTCATAAGGAAATTGAAGAATATAACAATAAGTTTTTGAAATGGGCAAACTTTAAAAATGCAGAAGCCAGGAAGGTAAAACCCAAACCCATTAAAAAGATAAACCAGATTGCAGAAAATACGAACCTCGACTCGCTCTCTAAAGATGCCCTTTCGAAATTCTTAGAGGATTCAGGTAGTAATTTGGTTTATAATTCCCCGGAGTTTATAGATGAACTAATACAAATGGAACTGTTGGAGCAATCTGCAGAAGGCGAGTATATTCCAACCGGGAACGCAATTCTTTTATTTGGGAAAAAGCCCCGGTTGAAATTTGAACAGGCATCGGTAAAAGCAAAAGTAGACTTTGGCAATGGTGAGATAGATACAGAGAGCTTTGATGATGCGCTTATATTAATTCCCGATCAGGTTGAAGCCTGGGTTAAAAAGGTTATTCCAGAAAGCTTTGACCGTTCAAAATTTAAGGCAGGAAAAGTTCCTTTATTTCCACCGAAGGTTGTTCGTGAAGCCATTATTAATGCGATAATCCATCGTGATTATGATAATGATATGGCTAAAGTACAACTGGAGATCACACCTGAAAAGATTACAATAAAAAGCCCTGGTAAACCTGTCTCCCCGATAACATTGGAAGCGTTACAAAATTTTACTGCAACCTCATTGAGCAGGAATAAGAAACTTACTTTTGTATTTAATCAAATGCACCTGATGGAAGAAACCGGAGTTGGGATGGATACATACAGAGAGATGAGAAGTAAACATCACTTGCCATTACCTGTCATTACTTATGATGATCCGAATATTGTTGTAACGTTTCCGCGTACTGCAGATGCTGTTCGTGATTTTAGCCTTACCGATGCAGTAGCACAACTTAATGATGAAGAACTGGTAGGTATAGATTTTATAAAGGAACGAAATGAGGTATCAAGAAAGGAATATGAAGAATATTTTGGGTTTACGGCGAGGAAAGCAAACAGGCATTTAAATCATTTTCTTGAAACAGGCCTTGTCAGGGACAATGGTAAGGGTAAAACTTCTCCTAATTATAGATACATCTATAATGGATAACCAAAACTTCGACATTATCTTTGACATGGTGTCGAAGTTGATAGTGGCAATGATGTTTTTAATGATGCTCTTCGACATTATCTTCGACATAGTGTCGAAGCTGCTATTGACTGGGATATTTTGATAGACAGTATTCAATATAAAAACAGGACTAATGTTAATACTGCTTAAGTAACCACCGGGAAAGGAAATATATTAAACAACATCTGGCGGAAAAACCTATTTAACCCTACTTCTTCTTCACTAAATGCGCCAGTCCCGGATCGCTGAGTATCCGTTGCATTTCGCTTTCCACAATCGAGATAACATCCTGCTTTATCTGTTTGTAGTTGGACTGTATTTCCTTTTCCATCGTATCCTTACCCTCTTTATCCGTAAAATCCACGATAACAGGTATGGGCTTGTATTTTGCTGTTTCCCTTTTCACTTTGTCGTTATCTACCACAATTTCGGTATGAAAGATTTTCTGTTCAATGCGTTCGTCGAAATTATCAGACACAGCACCAACAAACATGCCCTGTGTGAGATTGGAAATCTTTGAGGCCGGGATAATTGAGTCGAGCTGGGTATTAATAGAGGTACTTTTGTCCTGTCGGCTAATGGTCAGCGATTGGCGCTTTTGCAGGATTTTACCAAAACGTTCGGAAAGTACCTTTGCCGTATCGCCAACCACCTGCCCTGAAAAGATATTGCCAACCGTGTTTTGGATAACTTTACTTTCCTTGTCGCCGTAATCGCGGGTCAACTGGCTGTAATCCTGGAAACCCAGGCAAACAGCTACTTTATTACTCCGTGCGGTGGCAATCAGGTTATCCAGTCCCCGAAAATAAATGGTTGGTAACTCATCAATAATCACTGAACTTTTTAGCTGGTGTTTTTTATTGATGAGTTTTACAATCCGGGAATTGTACAACCCCAGTGCCGCGCTGTAAATATTCTGACGGTCGGGGTTGTTCCCTACGCAAAGAATTTTTGGTTCTTTGGAGTTATTGATGTCGAGCGTAAAATCATCGCCCGTCATTACCCAGTACAATTGCGGCGAGATCATCCTCGAAAGCGGGATTTTGGCGCTGGCAATCTGCCCCTGCAGCTGGTCTTGCGCACCACCTTCCCACGCATCCATAAAAGGCGACAGGTAGTTTTCCAGTTCGGGATAAGATGTCAGGATGGTAAAGGTATCGGCATATTTCTTATTCAAAAATTCAATGGCATGTGGAAAAGTGCAATATTTTCCATCTTTGTAAATCTTAAGGAACCAGATAATAGCCGCCAAAAGAATGATGGGTGATTCCACAAAAAAGTCGCCCTGCTTTTGAATCCACGAACGGTTCAGGTTCAGCATAATGGTATAGGCACTTTCGTAGGCATCCGATATATCGGTCATAAAAGCCGGGTTAATGGGGTTGCAACGGTGGCTTTTTCGTGGGTTGTCAAAATTGATCACATAGTATTTGGGCTTGACTTTATAACCATCCAGGTGGGTCAATAAATGATTATATGCAATTTCGCTGAGGTCGGGAAACTTGTAGTCGTAGATATACATGGCAAAGCCTTTTTCAATCTGCTGTTTGATGTAATTGTTGACCACTGCATAGGATTTGCCGCTTCCGGGTGTGCCCAAAACGATGGAGGCACGAAAAGGATTCACCACATTAATCCAGCCATTGTTCCATTTCTTTTTATAGTAGAAACGTGTTGGCAGGTTTACCGAATATTCGTTTTCCATTAGTTGTTGTTCCTGCATAAACGATTCATTTTCTTCATTAAAAACATCGTCCATCAGGTTGGTTTTTAACAGGCGGCTTATCCATGCCCCGGCAACCAGCATCAGGATAAAACCTGTGGTAAGTGAGAAAATATACAGTGTGGACTTGACAACAACGGGCAAAGGCAGTTCCAATATCCACCAATTCAGATAGAACAGAACAATGCCAAAGCCCAGGTTAATATTAATCTTTGTCCACGTGATTTTTTCGGCTTTTACGCCCTTGGTGCCAAGACAGGACAGCGCCAACAAAAGCGTTGCAGACAGTTTGGTGTAAAGCGGTGAAGAAAACAGCCCGGTTGTACGATGGAAGTTCATCAGTATATTGTCTACCACTTCAATGCTCAGCCCGTATTCCGAAACCATTTGGTAACAAAACCAGTAAACATGTACCACTACAAGTAATATGCTTATCGCCCGTATAAAGTCGATGATTTTACCCAATGCCCTTAAGTCGTCTTCCTGTGCCATAGTTTTCGCGTGTTTAGTGTTTTCGTTTTTTCCTGCGTTTCATCCTTCGGATAAATGCTTCTTCTTCGTAGTTTTCCCCCGAACCGGTAAAATCGAAAAAAGGGATTATCGCGGGATTCCCAGAATTTCTGGCGAGGGCTTTGTTTTCCTGAGATTCATCCGAAGCCTTTGAGGAGGAATTGTCATGCCCGAATTTTTTGTTGAGTGCGTTAGCCGAAAAAGCGTTGCCATACCGCGAACCGTTAAGGGCTGTATGTCGGTGGTGGTCGATAAAAGTAACACCATAGATACGCCCGTTCCGATTCTCCCTGAATACGGCATCGATGCCCTGTCCCCGGAGTTTCCGAATGAACCCGGCCTTTGTTTTTGCTGTCGCCAGAATTGATTCAATTATTGGTCTGGAGGCTTCTTTTAATCGGTATTTTTGATGTTCTGGACATTGTAGTTGCATCGTTTCAGCAGGTCTTCTGCCCCCACCTGTTTGCCGATAAGTGATGCTTTAACAGGCTGTCCTTTTTTGCGCCCTTTTTTATCCAGTGCAAAATAAACAATACCATGATAGGGCTTGTCGTCAAATTCCCCTTTGACTTCTTCCAGCCCGATATTGTACAGCGATAAAAGTGTTTTATACTCCCCGATGCTTTGAAAACGGTAGGAAGCAGACAGTTCTTTGGTGAGATTGGCAATTTGCTTTTTGATGTTCCCCTTTTTGTAATCGACTTTGGGGAGTTGAGGGGCTTGCGATTGGTTTTGTTGATCTGCCGGATGCAGCCCGTATTTTTGTTCTAGTTCGCGTGTGGCTTCCTTGCTCCGTCTAAACTCAAATTTATCATTGATTTTTTTCCCATTTTCGTCAACCCTTAACGTGACAATGTGGATGTGATGGCGGTCGATATCTTCGTGTTTGTAAACCACAAACGGTTGGTTGCCATAGCCCATTTTGTCAAGATACTCCTGGGCAGTAAGCGAAAGCTGATCATCGCTAAGGCTATCATCCGGATGTGGGTTTAGGGATATGTGCATAACCGGCTTTTCCGTTTTGATGCCTTTGGGGATGTAGTTTTCAAAGCTTCTCATGCAAAATGCCAGGGTCAGGGATGCATGCGTTGGTAAAAACACTTTGTTGAAGCAAAGCACTTTAGCTTCTCCCGTATCTACTTTCTCCTGGTTGTAGGACAAAGCCCCGAAAAGGGAACTGCCGATATTTATTTTTGCAACCATTCCTGTTCGTATTTTTGGGTGAGTCCGATGATTTCTTTATTCAACCGGATAAATTCGATGGTGTATTTCTCCAGTTTATAAAGCGCTGCCAATGCCTTTTTCTCGGTAAAATGGGTATTGAGGGCTTTTACTAGCTGGTTATAGTTGACACCAACAGCCCTGAACTGGGAATAAAAGGTGCTCAACTTGCTGTAATAGTCGTGTTCGGCTTTGTTGATTTGGATGACCTTAAATGTTTCGTCAAAAACACGGGCAGAAATAAATCCGGCTTTGGTTTTCATTCCCGACTTTTCAAACAAGGTCAAAAACCGGGCATTGTCCACTGCATTAAACCTAACCGTATAGTTCGCTACCACCGGGTTGGGTTTTGGTTTTCGACCACCTTTGTATTTTCTTACTGCTTTATCCATTATATCGTTGTTTTCAATTTTGCGACTTCGGAGCCAAAAACATCCCGCGCCTTGCGGGATCGTTTTGAGCCACCGGAAATATTTCGGGAGGCGCAAAACACACCTTGCTATTTGCCGCCTGCAAATGTTCCCTCGCTATCGTTCGGTTACGAAATCCCAGACAAAAACTTAATGTTTGGGTCCTTTATTTATGACAGCAAATATAAAGCGGCCTAAAATTTTGTAAAAGAGACAAATGGGGACAATCGGGGACAGTTTGACCAGCGCTTCCTGATAATGGCTGACTTTTGATTTTGTTTGTGATCGATTTCCTGATCGAATGGATTCAACCGGGTTATATATAATGGAAGTAGCGATGCAAAGGTGACAAGTGTAAAGAATAAAAGCACGGTTACAGGATTGAAAACAATATCCCTGGTGTTAAAAAATGCAGGATTGATTTCATGGTTGAATGAAACCATGTCATCAGGAAACCACAGGTTCAGGACACCGAAACGCCGGGTATTCGTGCAAACAAACAGGAGAGATAGATAAACTGAACTTTTTCAAAAGTGAAGTCAGCAAATATGAATTGATAACCATGAAAATTGAATGACATGATGAAACCAGAACAACAACCATTATTTATTGCATTTGCTACTCAAAAAGGGGGTGTGGGCAAAACAACTTTCACGATACTTGCGGCAAGCTATCTGCATTATACCAAGGGCTTTAATGTTTTGGTTGTGGATTGTGATTATCCGCAGCATAGTATCTATGCCATGAGGGAACGCGACATTGAGCAGGTAAAATTGCAGGAGGACTACAAACTTCTGGCAATGGAGCAATTCAGAGCACTTGACAAACGGGCCTACCCGGTATTGAAAAGCACAACAGAGAATGCAACCGTTATGGTTAATGAATTTTTGGAAGAAACGGATATGCCCGTTGACCTTGTATTTTTTGACCTGCCCGGAACGGTGAATGCAGCCGGGGCATTTCATACACTTGCCCAACTCGACCATATCTTTATTCCCATCACTGCCGATCGGGTGGTACTGGAGAGCTCCCTCAATTTTGCAACTGCTATCAATAAAATTGCAGTCTGCAATCCCGATAGCAGGACCAAAAGCCTCGCTGTGTTCTGGAACATGGTTGACAAACGAGAAAAGACAGAACTCTACAAAGTGTATGGGAAAGGGATTAATTCGTTGGGCTTAACTTTACTGAACACCCGGATACCCGATACCAAGCGGTACCGCAAAGAAACTGCCCGGCAGGGGAAAACACCTTTTCGCTCTACCCTGTTCCCTCCCAACAGGGAAATGGAAAGGGGAAGCAACCTGGTGGACTTAATCGAAGAAGTATGTAGCATCATAAAACTGAAAGTATGAGTGCCCTTGATGAAAAACGAATTATGGAACTGATGGGTGGAGAAGCTCCTGTCCCCAAAAGTAAGGCCAGCGATAAAAGTATGAGCAAACAACGTTTACAAAACACAAAAACCGGGTTAAAGAAAGATGAAAAAAGAGAAGCTGATTTCAGGGAAGTATTTTTTCAGCGGGTTGAACTATCCGACAGGCAATCGATATACCTGAGCCGTAAAACCTGTGACCAGCTACGCCTGATTGTTAACGGTATCGGGGGCAATAAAGCCAGTATGAGCGGATATGCAGAATGTATTATCAACCGGCATTTTGAGCAATACAAAGAGGAGATCATTCGCCTTTTTAATGAAAACATCAAAAAACCCTTCCAATAATGATAAGTACAGGTGATGTTGCATTGGTGATAATTGCGATCGGTTGTACTGTCTGGGCAATACGATCTTTGCTTTTCGGAAAAGAGACCGAAAAGCAAATAAAAGTGGAAGATGAATTACCGCAAGATAATGGCAGCATAGTGGGAAAAAGCAAAACCAGGTTGGGGCAATATGCCAATAATCTACTTCGGGAAAATACCAGCAAACGCGGTGTCGTTCCCCCGGATGAAATGGAGCAGGTTTTTTACTCCCGGGAAGAAGCCCGATTGAATATTGATGTGGATATGGAGCCACTGGACCTGTTAAATGAAGAAATGGACGAAGATGATTTCCTCCACTTTGAAGAAATTGAACTTGCTCCTGTGCTGGCTGCAGGGGCAAGTTTTGACGAACTTGTAGAGATGTCAGAAGTAATCCAGTCTCATTTGCACGACCTCTCTCAGGCTCACATTGAAAGGGCGGCAAGAACAATTAGAACGGTGGAGAACACCAATCTGATGGGACAACTGCTTACCCAAATAAATTCCGGCGAGCAAAAAGTTATGGATATCCTTGATAGGTGCGATGCTGAATTGGCAGGGGCGGTTGGTACGCGAAGTGATGTTGGTGATTTAAATGGGTTTGAGCTTGGGAAGTATTTGTGACAAAGAAGGAGCGGAACAGTCTCTAATTACTTTTGAAAGATTGCTCCAACTCCTGATTCGGTTGATTCTCTTATTATTATATCTGAATGATTTTGGAGAATTCAAGATTGTTTATTGCTATTTCAGAAGAATAAATTTTTCAATTTCATTTTAAGGCAAACGTTACATTCGTTCATATTCTAAATTTAATCTTTCTATATTTTCAATATCAGCCTTGTTTGCTTCGGGTATACTAATAAATAGACGATTCATTGCTCTACTGCAAGCGACATAATAAATCCTACAATCATCTTCAACAGTGTCTATGTGATTTTGTCCATCAAGAATATAGTTTCTAAATTCATTTAATGATTCAAAATGTACCAGAGTATTTTCAAATTCAGTACCTTTTGCGCTATGAATTGTCCTTATGAGTTCATCTGACCTTGTGTCAACCTTAACAAAAGGAAGGATATCATTTAAGCTGTGTGATTCATAAAATGTTTTAGCATTACCTGCACGTAATCCACTGCCAATTTCAAAACCATATTCTTCTATAATCTTCGCTCGTAAGTATAAATATGTCTCTGCAATTGTTTTATTACGATTTTCATCAACCTTTAAAGAATCAATAACATTAATTGCGATTCTTCTTAAGCTAAGCTTTAAAACCTTTGTGCCACTGGCTCTACGTAATGATTTAAAAATTTCATTTAACGCATTTTTTAAATCACCTTTTTCATAAAATTTGCAACTCATTAACATGGAATGGATTGATCTTACTCTTTGCGGATTTGAATCACTAGAATATAAATCATTTAGCAAATTTGTAGTTGCAACACCGAGCTGATTATTAATTTCTGAAACGGTTGTGTTTTTTCGAGTAAGAATATAAAGGGGAGTATCTGGATAATTTAATTCATACCATGTTTTGGCTGCTTGAATTGTTCCAATAAGTACTTTTACAAATGCACCATCGGTTGTGTCCTGACTGTATTCTTGGTTGATGTCTGGTCTAAGTAAATTAAGGAAGTCGATAATCCGTTTAGTTGAACGATGATTATAGTTAAGTTTAAATTCAGAAGCATCACCATTCTTAAAGTTTATGAAATCGGCACGTTTAGCACCAGTGAATTTATATATTGATTGAGCTATGTCTCCAACTACACCTACTTTTGTTTTTATTTCTGTAATTTTTTCGATAATCCAAGTCTGAATTTCCGTTGTATCTTGAAACTCGTCAATAAAAATGTAAGGAAACTTCCCTCGGATAAAATCCACAATTCGAGGAGAACGAGACAAAATTAGATATGAAAAATATAATACATCTTCATGATGCATTATACCATCTCTCCAATATTCCGATTTATATAGCCATAGTTCGCCATTAGATTTAGGTAATCTTGCACCTCTATTCTGACGAATTATCAAATCAATATTTTCACCATCAAAAGCATAATCTAAGCTAGATAGTTCAGTAACTACTTTAGGTTTATTTTGTCGTGAATTATAGACATTATAGTTTCTTCCATTTAAAGTAGATATTGAATTTATCCACCGCCTAAGTCTATCTCCTTGAACAATATGTTCGTCATGACCATCTAATTTAGACGTATTAAATAATACTTCACCTTCATCATCAGTTTCAATCAAATAAGAAAATGGTTTTACAATATTTCGGTATAAAAAACTGTGAATTGTCGAAATATCAAAGCGGCTTTGGTCGCAGTTTAATCTGTTGAGAATTTCTTCTGCAGCAACATTTGTGTAAGTTATACAGGCAATTTTCCCGGTTTTATTTAGTCTGTCAGATTCAAGTAGAACTCTTTTCAAATGAGAAATAAGCCATCTTGTTTTTCCTGCTCCTGGTCCCGCAAAAACCTTAAAATCTGTTTCAATGTTTTCAAGTGTTGATATATGTGGTATAGAGTTAATATCAGGCATCTTCTTTTACAATTTCAGTTAAAGCATCGATTATATATTTAGGGACATTAAAATCAAGTTTGTCATCACCTTCTTTGAGAAAATTTTCCCTGATATTTTTCTCAAGATAGAAGGCATGTTCACCTTTTAGATTTGATACAATCTTATAGTAAATTGCTGCAATCAGAGCTTTCTTCTTATCAATTTCATTGTCCCAAGTACAACTAGAAATGCTCCTTAAAATTCTATTTTCACCTAATTCTTCAATTCCTAATTTATTCCTGTAATTATCAATAATAGCATCTAAATCACCATCAAAATTTGAAATTATTTCTTGATAATTCGCAGGTATATGTGCACTGTTTTGTGACGGGAATGATTCAGTTATCAATAAAGTCGATTTCGGATTTTCCTTGCAAATTTCATACTCTAATGTCTTACCTTTACCACTAGGAGGGTGAAAAATGAATATGTTGGAGTATTTTGCTTCAAAATTGTCTTTTAATTCTACAACATGAGTAGACAGGGGCTTACTATTATCAGTATTATCTAATTCAAATGGAAAGGCAGAAATCCATTTATTATTCTTCTTTATCGATGGATCTGCATCTGTTATACAAACTACTTTTTTATTGATAGAACTTGGGTGTTCGTCTTGATTGAATGCAAATAATTTTAGGAAATGTTTAAATGTTCTACTGTCAACACTAATTATACTAACATGATTACTGATTAAAGAATCCTCAAGTCCCAGGTGTTGTGCAAAACAAGGGATTAATAATTGTTCAGCTAAACCTTCTACAAAAATTAGTTTATCAGCAAAAAGCATGTTGGATTTAGTAGCATCCAGAAATCGTTGAACATATATCTTAGAATTATTATCTGCTGTTGAGTTGGAAAAGACTTTTCCTGGATAGCCAACAGCAATAGACTTCTCAGTATTCTCATATAAACAAATAATACTATCAAGGTCAATTGCGGAGGTAATGTGTGTTGAGTGTGATGTAATGAAGATTTGTCTAGCCTGTGTATTCGAATTCAAAAATTTCAGAAATTTCGACTGCATTGAAGGGTGTAGATGGGCTTCAGGTTCTTCGATCGTTAATACTGGAAAAACTTTTGCATTATCTCCCATAAAATTGGAAGACTCCATTTGCATTTTTGCAAGGATTAAAGCTATGAATAATAAATTATTATATCCTAATCCGTTATTTTTTATTGGTAACTTAAATCCACCTTTTTCAACGATTAATCTTAATGCAAATAGTAATTCTTGTTCTGTTATTTCTGCATCAAAATTAGGATTTCCTCCTTTATCTGCACCTGTTTCACTTGAATATTGTAGTATTTTATCTCGATCTATGCGACCAATCAATATTTCTAGCAATTCCTTAGATTTCTCATTAAATTCATCTTCACGTTGCTTTAATGCTTGAATGTTTTCGGCTGAAAGATTTTCAAATCCTTGACCATTAGTCAGGTCGTAATCCAAGAAATAATTAAGAACATCTCTTAGTAGCGTGTTATTACCATAAAACATCTGTCTCTCAGCATCTCTTATTGCATCTAAGAATTGAAAATCAAATCTATCAAGATTTTCAGAATCTGCTTTCTCTTGCTTGGATGGTAGTCCTCCATAAATTCGAGAAACGTACTTTGAAAGATATTTCTTACTAATTAGTTTCAGGCATTTTTCTTGATTAAAGAGACCATCGTCATTTTTACAATTTTCAATTTGAGTTTTGTAATCTTCATGGTTCTTTGTTGGTAGCTCAAATACATATGTAAGTTGTGCTACATATTCAGGTGAATCTTTAATCAACCAGTCGTAAACTACATTTTTATCGTCTGGCTTGTCTTCATGTTCTTTTATAAAAAGAGAAATTTCGATAGAAGGTGGTATTGCATAATCATTGATTTTTTTGCAAAAATCATCAATGGATGGTTTTTCCTTAAAATTCCTATTTAATACAAGTTGAAGCGCTTTAATTAGATTTGTCTTCCCTGAATTGTTATGTCCAATTATAACATTTAATCCATGATTGAATTCAACGTTTAAATCTTTGAAATTTCTATAATTCTTAATGTTTATACCTGATATGTACATAGACTAAAAGTGTTAGCTTGATGGCAATAAGTAATATTTTTGCAAGTTGAATTATCGGTTTGTGCGTTGGTTTTTTATACGTTTTTTTACACAAATGCTAATATAAGTATAATTAAACATTCGTTTAACTATTATCATTCATTTTCACTCCCTTCTTACCAGACAAACGAGGACAATCAAGGACAATTTAACCACATCTAACAAACGCCTTACAATTTGACCATACGTTTGCGCCATTATTAACTGCCGGGTATGTTTTCCCGGTATAAAACTTTAAGCGTATGATAAAGAAAGTAATCTCATTATTCGTATTAGCCCTTGCCTGGGTTAACCTGTTTGCACAGGGCGATGGCAGCGCCGGTATTACCGAAGCCACCCAAATGGTCACCTCGTACTTTGATCCAGCCACCAAACTTATTTACGCCATTGGAGCTGTAGTTGGCCTTATTGGCGGGGTAAAAGTTTATAACAAGTTTTCGAGCGGAGACCCGGACACCTCAAAGGTAGCCGCCTCATGGTTTGGAGCCTGTATCTTCCTGATTGTAGCAGCCACCATTTTAAGGTCCTTTTTCCTTTAAGTTATGGCAGAATTTACCATCAACAAAGGTATCAATAAGCCGGTCGAGTTTAAGGGACTGAAAAGCCAGTACCTGTTCATTTTTGCCGGTGGGCTGCTCGCTGTCATTATCCTTTTTATGGTGATGTATATGAGCGGTGTACCGCAAAGCATCTGTATCGGGTTTGCCGTGTTAACAGCCCCTTTGCTTACCTGGCAAACCTTTTCGCTGAACAAAAAATACGGAACGCACGGGCTGATGAAACGACAGGCCGTAAAAAGATACCCTCGCCGGATGATCAACCGCCGGAGGGTATTGAAACTATTCTGCCAACAAGCAAAATCCACCAACCTTAAATCAAGTTTACGCCTATGAGAAACATCCTGAAAACAAATACGCTGGAACAAAAATTCCCGCTACTGGCAGTGGAGAACGGATGTATCCTTTCGAAAGATGCGGATATAACTGTTGTGTTCCGGGTAAAGTTGCCCGAGCTCTTTACTGTTAACGCTGCCGGGTACGAAGCCCTGCATTCAGCCTGGTGCAAAGCCCTAAAAGTGTTGCCAGATTATTCTGTCGTGTTAAAACAGGACTGGTACTGCGAAGAAAAATACGCCCCGGAAATTTCAGACACCGGAAAAATATCTTTCCTGTCGCGGAGTTTCCAGCGGCACTTTAACGTGCGGCCTTTCCTGAACCATTATTGCTACCTGATGCTTACCAAAACGACCAAAGAACGTTCGCGTCAGCAAAGCACTTTCAGCAGCCTTGCCCGTGGGTTTATCGTCCCCAGAGAAGTAAAGGACAAAGAAACCGCCAACCGTTTCCTGGATGCTGCCAGCCAGTTTGAACACATTTTAAATGATAGTGGAATAGTAAAACTGGAACGGCTGTCCACTTCTGAAATTACAGGGACGGAAAACAAAGGTGGTATCATCGAAAAATACCTTGCCCTCACTCAGGAGAATATGCCTGTATTGAAAGATATGCGCATTGATCCAGGACAGATACATATCGGGGACAATGCACTTTGCCTGCACACCATCTCAGATGTGAGCGATTTACCGGGAAAAGTAAGCACCGACAGCCGTTATGAACGGCTTTCGACCGATAAGAGCAGTTGCCGCCTGTCCTTTACATCACCAGTGGGACTACTTTTGCCCTGTAACCACATTTACAGCCAGTTTGTGTTTATAGATAACCATGAAGAAA
Organism: Devosiaceae bacterium; assembly: GCA_963675235.2. Classification (GTDB taxonomy): domain Bacteria; phylum Pseudomonadota; class Alphaproteobacteria; order Rhizobiales; family Devosiaceae; genus JAHJQZ01. The sequence continues at coordinate 14,187 of CAXXFU010000006.1, forward strand.
ACCTGAAACGCTTTGAGAAAATGGGGCGCAATATGCAATCACTGGCACGTTACGGACGCGGTAACCTGGTGAACAAGGAATGGATTGATTTGTACCTGAACGAAGCACATGCCCAGGGGCTGGTTTCGGTACGTGCCCACTTTAACGTGATGGCCTGGTCGGACAACGCGCAGGAACTGAAAATGATTAAAAACAATGTGGGTTCCCAAATTTCGCTGATGGGTTGCCAGCCACGCCATAATACCGTCGATGTCCCGACACTGTACTGGGCAGGTATTCCCGGCAACGCAGCAGATTTTCCTGCCGAAGAGAGTTTTTACACTTTTATTGAACAGGCCTGCTGCTTTTTTACAGGGGAAACCAATTACCAGAATTCCCCCTCGCCGTTTGGGATTAAAATGGTTGACCGCCTGACCGGAAAGCCCCTGCATGTGGATATTTCCGATTTGCCGATGAAAACAGGGATTATCACCAACCGTAACAAGTTTATTCTCGGCCCTTCGGGTAGCGGTAAATCCTTTTTCACCAACCACATGGTACGCCAGTATTATGAACAGGGCACTCATGTGCTTTTGGTGGATACCGGAAACAGTTACAAAGGGCTGTGTGATTTAATTCATCATAAAACAAGAGGAGAAGACGGAGTTTATTTTACCTATACCGAAGACAACCCCGTGGCATTTAATCCTTTCTATACAAGTGATGGCGTGTTTGATATAGAAAAGAGAGAAAGTATCAAAACCCTTATTCTGACCCTTTGGAAGAAAGACAGCGAAGTCCCCACAAGAGCGGAGGAAGTGGCTTTGTCCAATGCCGTTAACAGTTTTATCCGCTTACTAAAGGATGAAGATGGCATTATCCCCTCGTTCAATACCTTTTATGAGTTCGTAAGAGAAGGTTACCGGAAAGAATTACGATCAAAAAATGTTCGTGAAAAGGATTTTGACGTAGACAACTTCCTGAATGTACTTGAACCTTATTACAAAGGGGGAGAATACGATTATCTTCTGAATTCGGACAAGCAACTGGACTTGCTCAATAAACGCTTTATCGTTTTCGAACTGGACAATATCCGCGACCACAAAGTGTTACTCCCCATCGTGACCATTATCATTATGGAAACTTTCATAGGTAAAATGCGAAGGCTTAAAGGTATCCGTAAAATGATACTGATTGAGGAATGCTGGAAGGCGCTGACCTCTGCCAATATGAGCGAGTATATTCGTTACCTGTTCAAAACTGTCCGCAAATATTTTGGGGAGGCAGTGGTGGTCACCCAGGAGGTGGACGATATCATCAGTTCTCCCATTGTAAAGGAAAGCATCATCAACAATTCGGATTGTAAAATCCTGCTCGACCAGCGCAAGTACATGAACAAGTTTGATGCGATACAGGAATTGCTGGGGCTTACCGAAAAAGAACGCGACCAGATTTTATCCATTAACATGGACAATGACCCCAGACGAAATTACAAGGAGGTGTGGATTGGCCTTGGCGGGGTACAATCTGCCGTTTATGCCACAGAAGTTTCTTTAAGCGAGTATATCACATACACCACTGAAGAAACAGAGAAACTCGAACTAGCCCGCTTAACCGAAAAGCTAGACGGGAATATCGAAATGGCCATTAAGCAACTGGCCGAAAGCAAACAGGAATCTTTTACCTAATAACATTTAAAACTCAAAAGGATGAAAACAAAATTCATAATAACAGGACTGCTGGTTATGCTTGGCACTGTCGGGCTGAGAGCACAGTTTGTAGTGACCGACCCGGCAAATCTTGCCCAAAGCATTGTCAACTCTGCTAATGAAATTGTACAAACTTCAAGCACGGTCTCCAACGTAATAAAAAACTTCCAGGAAGTGAAAAAGGTATATCAGCAAGGCAAAGCGTATTACGACAAACTTAAAGCTGTAACCGACCTGGTAAAAGATGCCAGGAAAGTGCAACAAACCCTGCTTATGGTTGGCGAGATATCAGACATATACGTCAATTCTTTTGACCTGATGTTGCAGGATGAGTACTATACCGAGGAAGAATTAACGGCCATCGCCTTTGGCTATACAAAGTTACTGGAGGAAGGTGCCGGGCTGCTGAAAGAACTTAAAGAAGCAGTTAGCAGCACCGGGATGTCCATGACCGACAAAGAACGAATAGACCTTGTTGACCGGTGCTACAATTCCGTAAAACATTACCGCAACCTTACCCGGTATTATACCAACAAGAATATCTCCATTTCCCTTATCCGGGCAGAACAGGAAGGTGACAAAGCCCGAATACTGGCACTCTACGGAACTTCAGCAGACAGGTACTGGTAAACGATTGGCTTATGGATACATTCGATAATTTACACCAGGCACTCCGGGTGCTTTACATTGAAATGATGCCCCTTTGTTCGGATATGGCAGCTGTAGCCAAAGGTATTGCCGGACTGGGTGCCCTGTTTTATGTGGCCTACCGGGTATGGCAATCGCTGGCACGCGCTGAGCCCATAGACGTTTACCCTTTGCTCCGCCCTTTTGCCATCGGCTTGTGTATTTTGTTTTTCCCGACTATCGTGCTCGGGACAATGAATGCTGTGCTAAGCCCCGTTGTCCGAGGGACAAACGGTATACTGAAATCGCAGGTGCTGGATCTGGAACAACTGAAAAAAGACAAGGACACCATTGAACGCGAAAAGATGCTGAGAAATCCGGACGAAGCTTATCTGGTAAGCGACGAAGCATTTGACAAAGCGATTGATGAGTTAGGCTGGGGACCAAAAGATCTTGTAACCATCGCCGGGATGTATGCCGATCGTAGTTGGTACAATTTGAAAAAATCAATCCAGAGGGCATTTTTGAATCTTCTGGAACTGATATTCCAGGCTGCCGCCTTGGTAATTGATTGCCTACGGACATTCTTCCTGATTGTATTGTCTATACTCGGGCCAATTGCCTTTGCATTCAGCGTTTATGATGGTTTTCAAAGCACCCTTGTTGCCTGGCTCACCCGGTACATCAGTATTTACCTCTGGCTACCGGTGGCCGATATTTTTTCTTCGGTGCTGGCAAAGCTACAGGCATTGATGATCCAAAAGGATATTGCAGAAATGGCTGCCGACCCTAATTATATTCCGCAGGGGACTGACGGAGTGTATATCACCTTTATGCTTATTGGAATTGTAGGATACTTCACTATTCCGAGTGTGGCCGGGTGGATTGTACAGGCCGGTGGTATGGGTAATTATGGTCGAAATGTAAACCAGGCTGCAACCAAAGGTGCTGCATTTGTTGGTGGTACAGCAGGAGCAGCTACCGGAAATATTGCAGGGAAAATACTGAAACATTAATTGATTAAAATTTGAAAAATCATGGAATTTAAACCTTTAATGAATATTGAGAGCAGCTTTAAAATGATACGGCTGTTTGTCCTCATTTTTGTGTGTTGCTGTACGCTTGTTACCGTTTATGCTGTATGGAGTTCATATAGCTATGCTGAGGCGCAACGGCAAAAGATATACGTGCTTGATCAGGGCAAGTCGCTGATACTGGCCTTGTCGCAGGATTTGGCACAAAACAGGCCGGTGGAGGCCAAAGATCATATCGGGCGTTTCCACGAACTGTTTTTTACGCTTTCTCCCGACAAGGATGCCATTGAACACAACATCAACCGCGCCCTTTATCTTTCGGACAAAAGCGCTTTTACCATTTACAAGGACTTGGTGGAAAGTGGGTATTTCAACCGGGTGATCTCGGGCAATGTTACGCAACGGATATGGCTTGACAGCATTTCCTGCAACTTCGGCAATTATCCTTATGAAGCTATGGTTTATGCCCGGCAACACATTATCAGAGAAACAACTGTTACGGAGCGTAGGCTGATTACTTCCTGCCGTTTGCGCAATACCTCGCGCAGCGACAATAACCCGCACGGATTCATCCTTGAAAACTTCAACATAAAAGAGAATGAAGATATGTCAACATGGGATAGGTAAGTCCCCGACAAAAAAGGGAATATCCGATACCAGGGCAAAACTTTGGGATTGGTTAAAGAATGCCTGTAAAAAGCTTACCCAAAAGCAACGATGGTTTACTGTCTGGGCTTTGCTTATCCTGTTCGCTGTTTTGGTGGTTGTTTCCTTTACGAACATCTTCATGGGTAGGACTGAACTTTCAAAACCGGAACATATTACCCCTTTAAAAATATCGGATGACAACTCACCTGATACGTTTTTACTTAAAACGACTGACAATGAAACAGAACAATAATAAAAACAAACACAAAATGTTAAGCGCAGAACAAGTGCAAAAGCGGAAAAAACTGGTTGTTTTCCCGCTGATGTTTGCGGCCTTTGCCCTGGCCATGTATTTTATCTTCATGCCTTCATCTCAGAAAAGTCAGGAAAAACAAGGGCTAAATACTGACTTGCCGATACCAAAAAACGAAATCATCGGGGATAAAAAAGCGGCTTATGAAATGGAGCTTTTCGGGAAAAAGAAAAACCGGCAGGCTTTGTCCCTCGAAGATTACGGCATTAAACCCGAAACGGCAAAAAGTCAAATTATTACCAATAGCCTAGATGGATATTCTTCTCGAAAAAATCCGGAATCTTCCATCCGTTCATCGAGCTCGAAGCTTACAAAAATGTAAACAAGGATTTGAACAGCTTCTACAGCCAGCCGCAGGCAAGCCTGCGTGAAAAGGTACTGGAAAGGCAGGTTGAAGAATTACAAGCAGAACTGGAATTGAATCAAAAGCCGGACAGTGCTGGTGGAATTGACAGACAGCTTAAACTAATGGAAGAAAGCTATAAAATGGCTGCAAAGTATATGCCTTCTACGCTGGAACAGCAACAAAATAATGTTCCGGTGCGGGAATCCCGTCCTATGGAAAATAAAAAGGTTGTGCCGGTTTCTAAATTGGGAACAGTCGAAACAAGTGCCCTACAGCAGCAGGAAAGTGATTCTGCTTTTATTGGCCGGTATTCTCAGGCAATGAATACCTGTTTTTATACCGCAGGCCAAAATGCCACGGGGAGTTATCCCAATACGCTTAAAGCCTGTGTCTATAACAACCAGGTAATTGTCTCGGGGCAAAATGTCAGCTTACGCTTGCTCGAAGCGGTAAAAGCCGGGGGCATAATAATCCCGGCAAACGAAATAATTACCGGCATTGCCACCATCCGGGGAGAACGGTTGAATATTGCAATCAGTTTGTTGGAATACAGAGGCAAGATAATCCCCGTGGAAATTTCGGTGTATGATACGGATGGGCAGCAGGGGATTTTTATTCCCGGCTCTGTGGAGACCACTGCCCTGAAAGAGCTTACCGCTTCCATGGGACAGGGGGCAGGAACAAGTATTAGTATTAACCAGGGGACAACAGCAGGGCAGCAACTGGCTACTGATGTGGGACGGAGTTTTATCCAGGGGGCTTCGCAGTATGTTTCAAAAAAGCTGCGGACAACCAAAGTAACCCTGAAAGCCGGTCATCGCCTGTTGTTAATGCCCGCCAGTTAAAAATCAAATATTAAATTCCAAAATCATCAACATGAAACAACTATTCTTCACATTTATATTTCTTGCAGCTTTTACGCTGTCATCTTTTGCCCAAAACAGTTTTACCAAAGTCATAGCAAAAGACCGGGTAATCCCATCGTATTGCATAGAAGTAACCTTTGACAAAACCACGCACTTGATTTTTCCTTCGGGTATTTCCTACATTGACCTCGGTTCGTCCAATATTATCGCCGGGAAAGCCGATGGCGCTGAAAATGTGGTCAGGGTAAAAGCTGCTGTTAAAGCATTTAAAGAAGAAACCAACTTCTCGGTGATTACCGATGAAGGCAGTTTTTATTCCTTTATCGTAAACTACTCGGAAAACCCGGAGAAGCTGAATATTGAAATGAACGATTTTCTCTATAATGAAAAATTGGGCAATAAAGCGGAAAATACGATGGATGTTTATCTTTCTGAGTTGGGGAACGAGTCGCCCAGAACCGTTCAAGTAGTTATGCAAAGAATTCATGAAAGTAACCGGAGATGTATCAGGAATGTAAAAAGCGCCCGGTTTGGGATTGAGTTTGTCCTCCGGGGTATCTATAGCTACAATGGATTGTTGTTTTTACATACTGAGATTAAAAATCCCTCGAATATCCTTTTTGATGTTGATTTCCTAGTTTTCAAAATCGTCGATAGAAAAGTTATGAAACGGATGGCTGTACAGGAAACCGTGCTTCGGCCTGTGAAAGCTCACAATGAAGTGGTTTCAATAGCAGGAGAAGAATCAGAAAGGACGGTTTTTGCGTTTCCGAAATTTACTATCCCTGATAAAAAGCAATTGGTTATTGAATTGTTCGAAAAGAATGGAGGAAGGCATCAGCAGTTTGTAGTGAAAAACAGGGATTTGGAGAAAGCCCAATCAAGTAAAAACCTGTAAGCATGCTTTTGCATTTGAGAATTAATACGAAAGGTAACTTTGAGTTGCCTTTCGTATACTAATAGGGAGTGTTATAACTCCCCATTATCAGAGAAGGAATAGTAGGATTCACTGGTAAAAATAATATGATCCAAAACAGGAAGGTCGAGTAATTTACCTATCTCTACCATTTTATGTGTAAGCTTTAAATCAGCATCGCTTGCCTGCAGGTTGCCACTTGGGTGGTTGTGGCATAAGATAATAGACTGGGAATTACACTTTAAAGCGGTCTGGAAAATCATTTTTGGGTCCACAACAACACCGGATAAACCGCCAACAAACAAGTTTGAGATTCCAAGGACTCGGTTCGCTCTTGACAGCAGCAATATTTTAAACGATTCGCGATGGTCAATATCAGCAATCCAGGAAGGATAAACCAAATCATATGCATCTTTAGAACAGGTAATCTTTGGCAAATCTGTTAGCTTCAATTTCCGTGAATAAGAAACTGTAATTTCATTAAGAGAAAATAAATTAGTCATTGAAGTTACCCATGCCTTTGGGATTTATTTGGGCTACTGGCACGCCATTAAATTTTTGCGCACCCTATTGAGCCGGATGGATTCTTGTCAAGGTTGCATGTCAGTTTGTTTTAGAGGAATGAGAAAACAAACTGAACGTATCCGAAGGACGGCTGGCAATAGGAAATATGCACGGGCAGCCGACCTTGACTTTTCCGGGCGGCGATTAATACCTTTGTCAGGATTTAATGGTTGAGGTGGGAATGCATTTACCTAAAATCAATGACTATTATTAGTTTTTAACGGTAATAGGTTAGATTCAAAGTATAATTTTATTTTTTGTTATATTTTTACTGTAACACAGATGTATCGAGAAGCTTATAAATTGTCATGGAAATATTTTCATATAAGAACCATAAGTATATTGTTAATTGTTTCTGATTACAAGTCTCTTAGATCGTCCTTATAATAAAATTAATATCTAGTGTCTGTTTTAATTTTTGAAATATGAGTGACCAAATCAAATTCCGTAAAATGTTAGAAATCTTGTTGCTATTGTCTGGCAATTTTGGTTACTCAATAAATGAGATAGCAGAAAAATTTGAAACGACACCAAGAACGATTTACAGGTATTTAGATACTTTTAAGGATGTTGGTTTTAAAGTAATAAAACAGAATGGTTTTCATCGAATTGATAAAAAAAAATCTATTTTCAAAGACCTTAGCGAACTAATTCATTTTTCGAAAGAGGAAGCAATCATTCTGAGCAAAGCAATCCACCTAATAAGTGATGAAAATAAATTTAAAAGTGATTTGTACGAAAAACTGTATTATCTTTTTGATAAAGAAAGTATTGCAAATCAGTTAATTTCAAAAGAACATTCAGATAATGCTTTAAAACTGAAAAAAGCGATTACAAATAAGCAACAAGTAATTCTGAAAAACTATTCTTCCTCGAATAGCCTAACATTCAAAGACAGGGTTGTTGAACCATTTGATTTTACTTCGATCTATGATTCTGTTTGGGCATTCGATTTAGAAGATAGACAATGCAAAACGTTTAAGATTGCAAGAATCAGTGAGGTTTTATTTAATGGGGAAACTCAAAATAATATATCAAAACACCAGGAAAAGAGAATTGATGTTTTCCGGTTTAGTGGAGATAACACAATTGATATTTCTTTCAAGATGTCAAGGCTTGCATACAATTTGCTGATTGAAGAATATCCAATGTCTGATGACTTTATTAAGGAATGTGACAAGAACACATATATTTTCAATGGATGGGTCTCCAGTTTTGTTGGTATTGGTCGATTTATACTAGGATTATTAGACGAGATAAGAATGGTTGAACCCAAAGAGCTACGAGAATTCTTAAATAGAAAAATATCTGAAAAAAGTTTTGATTGACGGTGGTTGACAAAAAGTGGTTCTAATTTTGCATCATGAATAACAGATGCAACCATACTAATTAAAATTTTGCCATAAAACTTGACTAAATGTTAAATCGAATTGTAATAATAAACTCAGAGCTTTACGCTAAAGCAAGTGTGCTAATTGGAGATAATTCGAGCATCCAAATTGCTGCCGAAAAATAACGTTGGTAAAAGTTCATTTGTTAATGCACTAAACTTTCTTTATATCACAGACAAAGAGCAAATGCGTTTTGAAGACGATAGAAAACTTTCGGATTCTTTAAAACACTATTTTGATGGAACAAGTGTTCACAGTTTCATAATCTTCGAAATTTTTAAAAATGGTTACTATAATATTCTGGTAAAAGCTACTCCTGAGAATTCGATTGAGTATTACAAAATAAATGGACAATACAAGGAAGAATATTTTATTGAATCAACCGACAAAGGTTTTAAGGCAAAAAAGTGGAGCGATATTCTGGAAGAACTTTCAATAGCAAACTCAACTGATGTTCCGGTTAAATTAACAAACGAGGAGCTCTATAATCTAGTTTATAACTCAGAGAAGAATAAAAACCCTGTTGTATGGTTAGATAAAGACGTAAAACGAAATGGGAGGAAATCCTTTTCAAACAACTTCACTGATATTTACCGACATCTAATTCGGACAAGTGAGATAAACGAAAAATCATTCCGAAATGCGCTCTTAGTTGCTGACCAGCAACAACACATTCCGCTCAATGTACTTTCGAGTTCAAGTTTTGAGAAGATTGAAGAATTTGAGAAAAAGAAAAATCAAATTAATAACCTTAAATCCATTAAACCGGCCTTTGAAAAACTAAAACTACTTAATGATGATTTTATTAGTCGTGAACTCATTTTAGGAAAACTTAAAAATACATTCATAAAACAGTTTGACAAAGTTGAAAATGAGTTGACAGAGCAGACCAGTGACGCAAGTGAGCTTTCAGTCTCAATAAAGAAATTGAAAACTAAAGTTGAGACAACGTTAAAAGATGAACGGGATGAAATAGTTTCTGAAAGAACAACAAATGAAAATAACATCAAGTCATTGATTCAAAAGAATTCCGAGATTAATGACGAACTGAAAAAGGTAAAAGAGTATGAACCAACCCCAGACAATATACTGTACCAAGGCTTAAAAAGAAACGCCGAAGAAGAAACAGAAAAACTAAAAGAATTAGAATCCCAATTGACTCAACTTAAAAGAAGTAATTTTACCCAAAAGGAAATAGAAACTTCGATAAGTACCATTGAAAGTTCAATTACGGAAAAGAAAAATTCAATTGCCCATTTTGATAATTTGCTTTACCAAAATATTTCCGATGACCAGGAAATTATTCGAAAAGCATACTCTTATTTAGGCAAGGAAGTTTCACAACTTCATAAATCAAAAATCATTAAAAAAATTAGCAATGCTGATTTGCCATTAACGTTTTTTGATGCTAAGATTGATGTCTCAGAAATAGGGATTAAAACTGAACTCCCAACAATTCAACAACTTCAAGAAGAGATTGCAACTTTGGAAAAAGAGTTTGCAGAAAAGCAAATTCAATTAAAAGCAATAACTAACAGAAACGGGCTTGAAACAAGAGTAAATGATTTAAAAGCAACAATCAAAAAAAACGAAAAACTCATAAAAGAAGTTGAAAACAAACCAACTCTTGTTAAAAACTTAGAAGAAAACGATAAGCTAATAATCGCACATCGTGAAGAAGCAAAAGAGATTCAAAAGAGATTAACTCAAAAAGACACAGAAATTAGCTCTTTTACAGAATTGTTGGTAGAAAAAATTAAAAAAAAGGAAAAATTTGAAACTGATTTAATAAAGTATAAAAAGCAGCGAAAGGAAATACTTGAAACCGAAGATGTATACGAAATTGAAGAAGAGCTGGATTTTCCTTTTGATAAAATCCATGAAAACTTCTTTAAAGAATATCGAACGTTTACCAGAGTTAAAGGAAACAGAAAAGACTTGAAGGATGACATAAACAGGGTACTTGATAAGGATATTAAAAATATCAAAGAATTTATTCGTGAGGTAGATGAAGAAATTGTAGGGATTCCTCAGATGGAAAAAATCATCAATAGTTTGCTTGATACTTTATCGCATGAAATAGGAAGTCCAACTCATTCTTTCTTAACGCAGTTTAAGGACTTCAAAACCTTTATTTATAAAAGTTACAATCGTAAACTTGCAGAATATCCGGTTTCAAATATTCAAAATGTAAAAGTTAAGATTGATGAAAACAAAGACTTAATTGATGATTTGGAAAAAATTTCAATGCTAAAATTTTCCGATGGATTTGATTTTGATAACTCGTTAGCTGAAAGCAGAAAAGCCTTGGAAAATCAACTCTCCTTAAACAGTGGAAAAGCAATAAAAATTGCAGATTTATTTAATGTAAAAGTAGAAATCACCAAAGTAACGGGAAGTACTGAAATTATTGATTTATCGAAACAAGTTCAATCTCGTGGAACCAATATCGTTTTAAAACTCTATCTCTTTTTAAACATTTTAAAAGACTTGGTTCATACAAACAAAGAAAACCGTGTAACAATATACATTGATGAACTTGATTCTATCGGACAAAAGAATATTAAACATCTGGTGCAATTTTGCAAAGACCATTATTTTGTTCCCATTTTTGCCGCACCTCGTAAAGTTGAAGGCATTCAGAAATATTATATGATAAAAGAACCGGTAAAGAGTAAAAACAACCAAAAGCAAAAAATCACTTTTGGAGAACAACAATCATTCCCAGTAACCTACAGATATGCAGAATAGAACTTTTTACAACTTCCTGAAGAAACTACTTGAGGAAAAGAAAATAAATACATCAAAAATTAGTGCAACTGTAAAAAGAAGCCGTGACTTTCATACACTTGAAACTGCTGGCATAATTAAACAAATTCCATCTATTACAGGTGGTGGTAGCTATGAAGTAAAAAAACATGAAACACTTTTAAAATATTTTAATGATAAGTTTCCTGAAGAATTGCAAAACACATATTCTGCAATTTCTAACATTAAAACATTCCGAAACACGAAAGCAGGAAAGCGAGTTCCACAAAATGTAATATTAGTGCGAGGGTTTAAAAAAGTAGAAATAAACGGGATAGAAATTGATTTAGCTCATTACACCGGTTTATTTAACACGTTTTCTGCCAAATTGGGAAAATTAAAGACATCTAAGGTTTGCATCGTGGAAAATTTAGATTCATATCTTCTTGCAGAACAAGTAATCGATAAAGATTATGTTTTTGTTCACACCTATGGAGGTTTAGGCAAATCAACTCTCAAAAAAATTGTTACAGATGAAATTTTGCTTTTCCCCGATTATGATTTTAAAGGCTTGCACAATTACCTGATGACAAAACAAATATTTGAACAAACAAAGTTATTTGTGCCAGAAAATTACGATGAGCTTTTCAGTAAGCATTCGCGAAGCATTAAAACAAAAAAAGGTAGAGAGCAAAATCCAAGTGAACTCGTAAAAACATCGACTGAAAAAAATGTAATTAAAATACGAAACGACATCTATAACACTAAACATTTTTTAGAGCAACAGGGACTTTTCAGCAATGATTAAACTATCGGGAAAACATATTTTAAGATTCTTGCAAACTCATTATGATTTTGTACAGGAAGTATTTAACAAAAGTAAGCCGGACTTTATTATTGAAGATGGCTCGTTGGAACATTTGATTGAAGAACACAATGTTAGCAATGAACCAAAACTATCAATTACAAAGCTAATTGACGTAAAATTTTGTCGTCAACTACCAATAAAAGATTACAAAATAAACAGAAGTTATGCTGATTTCTTGCAATTCTTATTTGATGATTTTACACTTGATTTACCTGAAACATTAAAAAGTAGATACCAAACTATTTTTAATCTTTTCACTGAGTTAAAGACTGAAACAGATGTCAACAAAACAATTATACTTATTCAAAATATCATCAGTGTAATTGATGTTTTTTTGAATGACATTCACCGTCAAACCCAAAGATTATTGAGTGATACCGAATCATTAAAAGTTAATGCGAACGAATATTCAGATTTAACCAAAAGGCTTGAAAAAGCTATTTTTTGGATTGATGAATATATAGAACCCTTAAATAAAATATTGGAAAAAGGACATCCTGAATCATTCTATGCTGCCATTGTCAATATTCAAAACTATGCAAGTGAAAAAAGATTTATTGAAACCAGTTACCGCATAAGAACCGAATACAAGAAACTATATTCCTCTTCGGTTTATGCAAGGGCTGAGTTAGACCAAAATTTGCAAAAATTGACAAGAGAACTAAAACCGTTGCTTGATAGGATAAAAAGTGACTCTATCATTTTGAGTGGATTTTATCACTTTGTTGAGAATGTTGATTCTCCAGATAATTATCATGTTCCTTTACCAAGTTTGGTACGAAAAAGTAGAGTTAGTCCTATTTTTAATGAATTTCATAGTAAAGCTCAATTCTTTGTTGACCAATTCTGCTATAAAACAGCAGATGTTTATTATGAAGAAGATTCGGAGGAAATTGAATGGTTACCGGATTCTGAATATTTTAAAGAACAACTTTTAAAGGAAAAAGATATTAGTGATTTCTATCAGTGGAGTTATGATATTTTAGGAAATCATACCAATGAGATTACTTTGTCAAAATTTTTCGTTGTAACGAATCTGCTTTTAGAAGAAGATTTGGTTGTTGAATATTTATCAGAAGAAAGAAAACAGATTGAGCTTACCGATGCAACAGTACTGATACCTAAAGTCAAAGTTTATGAAAGAATATCCTAGAGAACATAAAGAAATCGTTAATCAACTGCTTGACGGGAAATTTATCCTATCTCCCAGTCCACTGTTTAATACCATCAATAAATACGAGGATGAGTATCCAGATTTTTTTAAGCACTCATTTGGTTACAAGTTAAATATTGAAACTGACTTTGTTTATTTGTCATCTCATAATATCAGTGAAAGCAGGACAAGAGATTTTACGCTGTTTTTAGCTATCCTCTGCCGCGAATTGGATTATTCAGGAAATAGCTTTCGAGAAAAAATTGAGGCCGGGTCATTTAATATTAATGAAACTTTTGAATTATTAAAGCTATCGAGTAAATGGGAGATCCTGGAAAAAACCTCTGTTGCAGATTTTGGCAAGTTTATCAAAACATGGGATAGCAAAAACCTTTTACAAGTAGATGGAAATATGTTTAAATTCACCAAAGCAGTAAAACTGTTTTTTACATTTGCTATTGAAATTGCAGAGAAAAAACTTAGAGAGAAAAACATAG
>CAXXFU010000007.1:0-4897 GCA_963675235.2 Devosiaceae bacterium
TCTCGCGCCGAAAGTGTTCTAAGCGCCTTTGCCAGCGAAGAAAACTGCCGGAGGATCAAATCCGCCGCGGCATGGTGCCAGCGCCGGACTCTTGCTAGCATAGCCCGGCACCGGCGCCGATGGCCCGGCACTGCGGAGTAATCGCCGGCAGGGCGTGCGCCCCCCATGGACAACAAGGTCTCTTCGAAAATGGACATACCGGTCTGGATCGCTGCCGATTGGGGTACGTCGAACCTGCGGCTCTGGGGCGTCGACGAGAGTGGCAAGACGCTGTTCACCTTCTCCTCGGAAAAGGGAATGGGCCGGATCGGTCCGGCCGACTATCCGGATGTCCTCGCCGAACTGCTCGGGACTCACCTGCCCAGAGACGGCAGGCGCCTGCCGCTCATCGTCTGCGGCATGGCAGGCGCGCGCGAAGGCTGGCGCGAGGCGCCCTACCTGCCGCTGCCGGCGCGACTTGACGCGCTTGGCGCCAGTGCCGCGCGCCCGCTGATGCCCGGAGACGGGATCGCGCCATACATCCTTCCCGGCCTCAGCGCCACCGAGGCGGGCCACGAAGATGTCATGCGCGGCGAGGAAACCCAATTGCTTGGCCTGCTCGCCATGGAGCCCGGCTTCGAGGGGCCGGTCTGCCTGCCCGGCACGCATTCGAAATGGGCGACGATCGAGAACAGCACCGTCACGCGATTCGAGACGGCGATGACCGGCGAGTTGTTCGAGCTGCTGTCGACCCGATCAGTTTTGAGGCATGCGCTGGCCGGCGCCAATGCCGATCTGGCCGACGACGACGGATATCGGCAGGGCTTCGACGCCGGGCTTGCCACGCCCGAGCGTCTCGAGGCCATGCTGTTCCGCACCCGCGCCGCCATGCTCGTTTCGGAACAATCGCCCGAATGGTGCCGCGCCTATCTGTCAGGCCTGCTGGTCGGCACCGAGATTGCCGCCTTCCGGTCCTGGCGCGGTGCGTCCCCTATCGCCCTGATCGGCTCGGAGCGCCTGTGCGCGCTCTATGCCAGGGCCCATCGCCCGCGACGGCGCCGAGGCCCGCATCATCGACGCGACGGCGGCGACGCGGGCCCGGTCTCGCGGCGGCGCGGCTGCAGATCATGAACATGTGAGGTTGTCATGCTCGATTCATCTCCCATCATCGCCATCCTGCGCGGCGTCCGTCCCGATGAGGTCGTCGAGATCGGCGAAGCGCTGTTCGCCAACGGCATCACCCGTATCGAGGTGCCACTCAACTCGCCCGAGGCGCCGCTTGAGTCGATCTCGCGGCTGGTGACCCATTTCGGCGCGCGCGCCGAGATCGGCGCCGGCACGGTGCTCAACGTCGAGGCTGTCGATGCGGTCAAGGCCACCGGCGCGTCCTATGTCGTTTCGCCGAATTGCGTTCCGGCCGTGGTCGCCCGCGCCCGCGCCCTCGGCATGGGCGCATTCCCAGGCGTGATCACCCCCGACCGAAGCCTTTGCCGCGATCGATGCAGGCGCAACCGGCCTCAAGATTTTCCCCGCCGAACTCGTCGGGCCGGAGGGCATTCGCGAGATGCGGGCAGTGCTGCCGCCCGATATGCCGGTCTATGCCGTCAGCGGCGCCTTCAACCGGCCTTTCGCCGACTACATCGCTGCCGGCGTCAACGGTTTCGGGCTCGGCGCCCTGGTCTTTTCGCCGGGCGATACGGCGGAAATAGTGCGGGCCAAGGCACATGCAGCGATGGCACTGTGCGGCAAGGCGCGCTGAGATGAGCGACACGGCCGAACTGTTCTTCGATTGCCGGCTCGATCTCGGCGAAGGCCCGCTCTGGCATCACCAACGCCAGGAGCTTTTCTGGTTTCGACATCAATGCCGGCACACTGTTCCGCGCCGATGCTTCAGGCAGGCTGCTCGGAAACATCCAGTTCAGCGAGCCAGCGGCAGCGGCGGCGATCATCGACAGTGACACGCTGCTGGTTGCCTCTGCCTCGGCGCTGATCGTCACCGACATCGCCACCGGCGCCATGCGCCATCACATGGCGCTCGAGGCCGACAAGCCGCTGACGCGGTCGAAACGACAGCCGCGTCAGTCCGCAGGGCGCCTGGTGGATCGGCACCATGGGCCGTGATGCCGAGGACGGTCTCGGCGCGGTCTATCACTATCGCGACGGCGCGCTGTCTCTCATCCGCGGCAAGGTGAGCATTCCCAATGCCCACCTGCTTTTCTCCTGACGGAGCCCTCGCCTATTTCGCCGACACACCCGAACGGAAAATCGAACGCGTCGCGCTCGATCCGGAAACGGGCAAACCGGCCGGCGACTGGGAAGTGTTTGTCGACCTCGGCGGTCAACCCGGCTTCCCCGATGGCGCGGTCTGCGATTCCGAAGGATTCGTGTGGTCCGCCGAATATGGCGGCGGCCGCGTTGTGCGCTATGCGCCGGATGGGCGCGTCGACCGCGTCGTCACCGTGCCGGCGCCCAATGTCACCTGCCCGTGTTTTGGCGGCGACGACCTCAAAACACCTCTATATCACCACGGCCACACAGGGCATGAGCGAGGAGCGTCTGGCGCGCTATCCGCAGGCCGGCAGCGTGTTCCAGATAAGAATCGACGTGCCCGGCCAGGCCGAGACGCCGCTAAGGCTCTAGTCGCGGTCGCGGGTGATGCGCCAGGGACGTCCGAGATCGGTGATGGCGTACCGGACGGCGAAGCGACGGGCATCGGGCTGCCAATAGGCGGCAGCGACGCCGCCACGCTGAAGATCGACCCTGTCGATCACGGCGGTCAGCACCCGGCATGACGGCGGCGCGTTCATTCGCGTGACAATCAGATCGGCACCGTCGCAATCCTCGATGAAGCCGGCAATGTCCTTTTCGACGGCCACTATCCCGCCGCCCGGCAAGGCGCCGATGCAGCCGATGGCATCGCAGGACCATCCCGGACCGCTGTTCTCCACCGTCAGCCCGTAGGTTTCCGACCAGACCTCGGCGGCAAAGGAGTTGGCGCGCCCGGTCGCCAGCGCCAGAACGGAGTGATCGCGAAGTCCGATGGCCTGTGTCCGGTCGGCGACAAGCACGTCCGGCAGTGGCGCAAGACCGAAAAGGACTATGAACAGCACCGCCGCCGCCGGACCCGCCAGGCGCAACCGTCCGGCAAAAAAGGCGAACCAGGCCGCGGCGGCAAGCGCTGCGACCAGCACCTCGGTGGTGAGCAGAGGCCGTGGCGCGATTGTCTCGCTCATCCGGGCGACGAAGCTGGCCGAAGCGATGATGGTGTCGATGCCCCAGCCTGCAAGCGCCAGGAACGGCGCCTCGAGCCCGAGCGGCATGATCAGCACGCCGAGCATCAGGCTTGGCAGCACCATGAAGCCGAGCAGCGGCAGCGCCACGAGGTTGCCGAGCACGCCGAGCGGCGCCGTCTGCTGGAAGTGATAGGCGGCAAAGACCGCTGTCGCCAGCCCGGCGACAAGGCTCGAAGCCACCACACCGGCGAAGAAGCGCCAGACCCGTCCTGCCGCGCCGGGTTGCCGGACTCTGGGCCCCAATGGCTTTGTTCATAAGTGCCGATCAGCGCGACGACCGCCGCAAAGGAAAGCTGGAAACCGGGACGGAACAGGCCTGTCGGCTCGCTAACGAGCAGGAACAGGGCGGCGAAGGCGACATTGCGCATGGTCAGCGCCTGCCTTCCGGCCAGCATCGCGCCGAACACGAGGATCAGCATGACGCTGGCTCGCGTCGCCGAAACGCTGGCGCCGGAAACGGCAAGATAGGCGAGCGTGACGACAATGCCGGCGCCGGCGGCGAGCTTCTTGATGGCGACGCGCTGGGCCAGCTGTCGCCGACAAGGCAAGCAGCAGGCGCAATACGGCAAAAGCCGTGCCGGCAACAAGCGACAGATGCAGGCCTGAAATCGCCAGGACATGCGCAATGCCGGCGATTGCCATGATCTGACGCGTTTCATCCTCGATGCGGGACTGGTCGCCGATGATCAGCGCCCGCGCCACTGCGGCCTGTGTCCCGTTCAACGCCCCGTCGATACGGCTGCCGATGGCCTTGCGCAGGCCGGCAACGGCACCGCCAATGCCGGCATCGCTGCGCCCTGTAATCTCGAGTCGGCCATAGGCGCTGGCAAAGGAGCCGATACCGTCGAAATAGGCGTGGAACTGGCCGTCATAGCCGCCCGGAACCGCTGGCCCCGGCACTTCGGCAAAGCGGATTGCGCCGGTGACGACATCGCCCGGCGCCAGTGGCTCGGCATCGCGGACGAACAGCCGTGCCCGCCGGAGCGGAAGCACCCTGCCGTCGACCGGCGTGATGGCGGAGACGATGGCGCGCTGGCCACCGGCGGTGGCGTCGAGCACCTCGTCCACGCGGGCGGAATAGGTGCCGTAGGCGCTGCCGGCAAGCATGGTCGTGCCAAAAAGGGCGCCATGCACCGGCAATAGCACCAACCCGAGCGCGAGACCGAAGGCCAGCGAGGCGGCAAACCATGTGCGCCCCGCGCACGAGGCGCAGCCCAAGCCACAGCGCAGCAGCGAGACATAGTGCAACCAAGAGCCAGAATGCCGGCTCGGCGCCGGTTGCGCGATAGCCCAGCAGCCCGGCAATGACGGCGAAGGGAAACAGCACGAAGCAACGCCGGTTCTCCAGCGCCTGGCTGACGGCATCGGCCAGACCGTCACGCGCATTGCGCAGCAGGACGGGCACGCCGAAGCCCGAAAGGCCCGGTTTGCCACTGCCGACGCCTGCCGTTTCCGCCCCCACCCTTGTGTCGCCTTGCGCTTGCCTCCGCCTATGGTACACAACGGGCCACCGCATTACCAAGCATGAGAACGCGCCTTCGCGATGAGCAAACCCGTCGTTACCCGTTTCGCCCCTCTCACCGACCGGATATCTCCATATCGGCGGTGCCCGCACAGCCCTGTTC
>CAXXFU010000008.1:0-8922 GCA_963675235.2 Devosiaceae bacterium
GCGGGCAAAACGATCGCCGACATTGAGGCTTCAGGAATAGACATCTGGGACAGCGTGCCCGACCACCCGGGCAGTTCCCATCCCCTCGACGTGCTCGATGCGATGGGAAAACAGATCGCTGGATTCGGCCGGTCACTCGAAAAGACTCGTCCCGATCTGGTGATCATTCTTGGCGACCGGTACGAAGCCATGGCGGCGGCCATCGCCGCCCTCGTTCTCGGCTTCCCGATCGCCCATATCAGCGGCGGTAGTATTACCGAGGGCGCCTTCGATGACGTGTTCCGTCATTGCATCACCAAGTCGGCCTCGCTTCATTTCTGCGAGACCGTCCGTTTTGGCCAAAGGATCAACCAGCTCGGCGCCGAGCCCGAACGCATCAGCGTCGTCGGTGCGCTGGGATTGGACGGCATCGGGACGCGACCCGAACACGGTTTTGATGAGTTTTGCCAAAGGTTCGGTCTGGAGGGCGTCGAGCAGGGCAAATACTGGCTGACGACCATCCATCCGGAAACACGGTCAAACCAAAGCCCCGGCCTGCTCGCCAAGAATGTCATCGCCGCGTTTGAAAGCCTTAACGCGACTGTACTGTTTACCTACCCAAATGCCGATCCTGGCAGCGATGAGATCGTTGCGGAAATAGAGGCTTCCTGTAGACGGAACCCTAGGCATTTCGTCGTCAAGAATCTTGGCTCGCAATGGTTCTACACGGCTCTTGAGTTTGCCGCCGGCGTGGTCGGCAATTCGTCAGCAGGCATAATAGAAGCCGGAAGCTTCAGACTACCTGTCGTCGATATGGGTCAACGACAAAAGGGACGCTTCGCAGGCATGAATGTTCTACACTGTGAAGATGATGTCGACTCCATCAAGGTGGCACTGAGGCAGGCCGACTCACAGGCCATGAGACAGGCGCTCGCCAATTTCACAAATCCGTATGGCGACGGACATGCGAGCGAGAGAATTATCGAGCGAATCGAAAGATATTTCGAGAACAACGAGACAATCGCGACCAGTTTTGCAGACTACACTCCTGAACTGGTGAACGGATTAGCAGACATACATGTACGTTAAGATCTTCGACACTGACGAAATTGATGCGATCTGTGTGAGCCCGGACGATCTGCTCGTCGTCGCGATGCAGAAGATGACGGCCGCACGCATCCGCATCGTCATGGTGGTTGATGCAGCAGACGGGCATTTTCTCGGCGTTCTGGCCGACGGCGATATCCGGAGGCATGTGTCCGGTGGAGGAGAGATGAACGTCCGCGTCGCCAAGGTATTCAATAGTCATGCCAAAACGGTATCGGCACCCCTGGCGATCAACCACATTCGTCAGTCCCTTGATGAACGTGAGGTCGAATATCTTCCCCTTATCGTGGATGGGCGCTTGGAAAAGCTCTATTCCCTCCTGCCCTGGCGCCCCGCCAACCAGGTTTCTGCCGTCATCATGGCAGGCGGATTGGGCACGCGATTGCGGCCTTTGACCGACAATTGTCCGAAATCCATGCTTGTTCTGAACGGCAGACCCATCCTCGAGTACATTGTCAAGCATCTTGCCTCACAGGGCGTGACGGATCTGACCATCTGCCTCAACTATCTTGGGGACCAGATCGAGGGGCATTTCGGAGACGGCTCAGATTTCGGCGTGCAGATCCAGTATGTCCACGAGCAGAAGAGAATGGGGACGGGCGGCGCTCTTTCGCTTATCGACCATGTCCTGTCCGATCCATTCTTGTGCATCAACGGCGACGTCCTGACGGATCTATCCATCCAGGACGTGCTGGAAACGCACCGCACCAATCATTGGGCGGCGACCATGGTGGTCCGGGATTACCAGCATCAAGTACCCTACGGGGTTATCAAGTACGATGATTCCGGTTCATATTCGCGAACCGACGAGAAACCGACGTTGAAGTTCCCGATCAACGCCGGAATTTACATTCTGTCGCGCTCGGCGCGGGATCAGATTCCGCGAGACCAGTTTTTCGATCTACCTTCGCTATTCGATACCCTCAATAGCCAGGGACAGAGCGTGGGCACCTATCAGGCCAACTGCCAATGGATCGATATCGGCACGCACAAGGAATGGGAACGCGCCCAAATCCTGTTTCACAAGGATGATGACAAGGATAGCGACAGTGACCATGCTCGATGAACGCAATCTCGAACATTCAGATCTGGAACGACGCGTCACCAACAGAACCCGGAGCCTTTTTGCCGAAGACCTCGTCCACCAGTGGGACGATATCCGGGATACGGTGAAAGGCAGGTCCTTTCTGATTATCGGCGGCGCCGGTTCGATCGGCTTTCGGACGATTAGGACAATCCTGCCATTCGGCCCCGCCGTGGTGCATGTTGTCGATCACAACGAAAACGGGTTGGCCGAGCTTGTGAGGCAATTGCGGTCCGGCTTCAACGCATTCGACCTCAGCGGACTACTCACCCTTCCCTTTGATTATGGTGGCGCCCCTTTTTCAGCCTGGCTATCCAGCCGGGCTGGAAGTTACGACTACATATTGAACTTTGCCGCTCTCAAGCATGTCCGGTCGGAGAAGGACCCGTATTCGATCCTGGCAATGCTGGACAACAATGTCAGCAAGCTCAGGCGTCTGCAGAACCTGATGGCCCATGACGACAGATTGCGCCGCCTATTCTGTGTTTCAACGGACAAGGCGGCCAATCCTAGTTCGATGATGGGCGCCACCAAACGCCTTATGGAACACACCCTGTTCCAGCCGCCGGTGAACACACTTCAAGGGGTAAAGACTTCGTCAGCCAGGTTTGCCAATGTTGCCTTCTCCAACGGTTCGCTACTTCAATCCTGGCAGCTCCGGCTGGCCGCCGGCCAGCCGCTGGCCTGCCCCAAGGATTGTCGTCGCTATTTCCTCAGCCTTCGGGAGTCGGGGCATCTTTGCACGATCGCGGCGTTGCTCGGCCCCCATCAGCACCTCCTTATCCCGGACCTTGATCCGGAGAACCACCTGATCTTGCTTACGGATCTCGTTCGCGATTTCCTGTCACACGAGGGATACGATACCATTTTCTTCGACGATGAAACCGAGGCCAAGGCCTTCCTGACGGCATCGAAGCCCGAAAAGTCTTGGCCGGTTCTGCTAACGCCGCTCGATACGTCGGGCGAGAAGCCCTATGAAGAATTCCACGGTGCAAACGAAACCGTCCTCAAAACCCGATTCGAGAAGCTGAAAAGCGTTCCCTATCTGCCGCCGCAGTCTGCGGACGCTTTCGAAGTCTTCGAGACATGGCTCCGCAATACGATTAGCGACGAACTTGCTGCCGACGGCGCCAAGCATGGCAACGATCTCTCGATAGACTATCTGCGGGAGATGGTTGCAACAGTGGAGCATGCTTTCCGACACACGCACGTGCAAAGCTCCAAGTCTCTCGACCAACGGATGTGAACGGAGACAGCGGCATGTGGACACAAAAGAACCAGCAAGGCGGCACATATGTCATTGCTGAAGCAGGGGTAAATCACAACGGAAATCCCGAGCTGGCGTATCAACTCGTCGATGTGGCCGTGGCCGCGGGCGCCGACGCCGTGAAGTTCCAGACCTTTTTCACCGAAAACCTTGTCAACCAGACGTCGACGCGCGCTGCTTATCAGGCGCGCAACACCCGCTCCGAAGACACCCAGTTCGAAATGCTCAAGCGGCTCGAACTGCCAAGGGAGGCCTTCGCACAGCTCAAGACCTATTGCGATGAAAAAGACATCGAATTCCTGTCGACGCCCTTCGACGAGGATGCGGCCGACTTCCTGGATTCGATCGATGTCAGAGGCTTCAAAGTCAGTTCGGGCGATCTGACTCATCACGCCTTTCTGTCTCATCTCGCCGGCAAGCGAAAACCCGTCCTCCTATCGACCGGGATGGCGAATCTGGCCGAAGTGGCGGAAGCGGTGGATGTGCTTCATAACGCCGAAGTCGTCGAACTGGCCCTGCTGCACTGTGTATCCGACTATCCGGCCGCACCGGAGGACTGCAACCTCAACGCCATGGGAACGCTCGAGCGTTGTTTCAACCTGCCGGTGGGATGGTCCGATCACACCGAGGGCGACGCCATCGCCCTGGCCGCCGTCGCTACGGGTGCGAAGATCATCGAAAAGCATTTCACCCTCGACAAGATGATGGACGGACCCGATCACGCGGCGTCCCTGTCGCCTGACGAACTCACGGCGTTGATCACCAAGATACGCGCCGTCGAGATTGCCTTCGGAGATGGCGTCAAGCGCCCGACGCAAAAGGAAATGGAAACCCCGCGCCGTTTCCCGGCGTTCCCTTGTGGCCAAGCGATGCATCGCCGCCGGTGAAATCGTTAAGGCGGGCGATCTCGCGGTATTGCGCCCCGGCACTGGATTGCCACCCTCCTCGACATCGGTGCTGATCGGTCGTAAGGCGACGACAAACATCGAGGAAGGATCCGTCTTTGCCCTCGATCAATTTGCCGAAGCCGGAACCTCTCCTTCCGAGTGACCATCTGAACCGGTCGACATCATCACCAGGCGACCACGCATCCAATGTCCACAATTTTCCTGATCGATCGGCACTTTTGGCCGGATACCAATCCTCTTGCGATCATGCTGAAACCGATCAGCCATTGGCTCGCCGAAAGCGGCGCCCGGGTCGTAGTGATCACCGCCCAACCCGGATACAGGTCTTTGGCGGCACAAAGGCGCGAACCTTGGAGGGAGCGGTGGTCCGAAGGTGTTGACATCTACCGCCTGCCACTGCTCCCCGGGAAATGGGGACGCCCAGTCAAGTTCCTCAACTACGGCCTTTTTCTGCTGCAGTCGGCGCTAGTTTTTTTTGCCCTGTCCCTCGCGAATAGACGACAACGGCGCGCCTGCATCACTTCGTCCATTCCACCCGTTCTTCAGCCATTAATTCTCTGCCTTCTGAGCCGGCTCACGGGGACGAGGTTCATCTACAACATTCACGATATCTATCCGGAAGTCATCGTTCCGAAAGACGATGAACCCGGTCTTTTGGCGAGGATGCTAGCTCGCCTGGACCGCTGGACAATTCGCATGTCCTATATGGTGCTGGTTCTGAGCGAGGATATGCGGCAAACGATCCTGAGGCGCGGATGTCGCCCGGACAATATCCAGATCTTGAACAACTTTCCCCTGCAACAGGTGCCGGATTCCATCGTGGACCCGGCTATCGCGGCGAGGCGAAACAGAAGTGAAGGCCTCCGCTTCGTTTTTGCGGGCAATCTCGGCAAATATCAGAGCTTGCCGGAACTGGTCCGGTTTTTCCTTGAGGACGCGCCACCCGAAACGTCCCTGACGCTGCTTGGAAGCGGTGCAATGAGAACCGTTTTGGAGGAAATGATCGACAAGGGCGATCAAGACCGTGTTCGCCTCATGGACTTCGTCCCGGCTGAAAAGGTGCCGGAAATCCTCGCCGACTTCGATTACGGCATTGCCACGCTGAAACCGGAACTGGTGCGGGTTGCCTATCCGAGCAAACTCCTCACCTACTGGAATCTCGGGCTTCCCGTCCTGACGACCGTCGCCTCCGGAAGCCAGCTCGCAAGGGACATTGACGAACAGGACCTAGGTGTTGTGGTGCCGATAGAGAGTATCGGCGATGGAGTGGCTGCGTTGATTGCAGATCGCGAGCGTTTCCTGAACGGTGTGCAGCAATACAGGAAGAGCCACGAGCTCGATCGCTGGCGCCGGTCCTGGATACAAATCGGCAACGACATTGCAGGCGCAGGTTCGTAATGCTAGGTGAGGCTGACTTTTCATTCGGTCAAACTGGGAATCAGAAGTCCTCGCGGCACGGTTCTGAGTCTTGATCGGCGGAATGCCGTTAATCTTTTCGAGCAGTTGACATGCAGCACGCCATCTCAGGCAAAGCCATACTGGTGACCGGCGGAACCGGTTCGTTCGGTTCGACGGTCACGCGATTTGCATTAGCCAACGATGCCGCCGAAATCCGAATCTTCAGCCGGGACGAAAAGAAACAGGACGACATGCGTCGCGAACTCGGCGATCCGCGCGTCAAGTACTACATCGGCGATGTTCGCGACCCTGTCGCCATTGGACACGCCGCGTCCGGTGTGAACTACATCTTTCACGCTGCTGCGCTGAAGCAGGTTCCGTCCTGCGAATTTCACCCGGTCGAGGCGGTGAAAACCAACATTTTGGGTACCGAAAACGTACTCAACGCCGCTATTCAGGCCAGTGTTGAACGCGTCGTCTGCCTGAGTACCGACAAGGCCGTCTACCCTATCAACGCTATGGGCATGTCGAAGGCCCTAATGGAAAAGGTGATGGTCGCGCGGGCACGCCATGCGCATCCGCACACGATCATCAGCGGCACACGCTATGGAAACGTCATGGCATTAAGGGGGTCAGTCATTCCCTTGTTCGTCGAACAGGTTTCCGCCGGACGCCCTATCACGGTGACCGATCCGAATATGACCCGTTTCATGATGTCCCTAGACAGCGCGGTCGAACTGGTGATGTTCGCCTTCGCCAACGGGCGGGGTGGCGACATCTACGTCCAGAAATCCCCTTCGGTGACGATCGAGGTCCTCGCAGACGCCATTCGCCAGTTGATGGGCCGCCCGGAACATCGGATCGTTTCGATAGGTACGCGTCACGGTGAAAAACTATTCGAGACGCTGCTCAGCCGCGAGGAAATGGCGATCGCAGAAGACATGGGCGACTATTATCGGATTTCCTCCGACGACCGGGACCTCAACTATGAAAAATATTATGACGAAGGCCGGGAGCGGATCACCTCCGAACACGACTACAACAGCCACAATGCGAAACTCCTGGATCTCGACCAGACCAAGGACCTGTTGCGTCGGCTACCGTTCATGCAACCCTGTCTGAAAGACTGAGGTTCCATTCCCGTCAGCTGTCGAGAAGGACAATGAGATGACGCATATGCGCACGGCCGTGGTGACCGGAGCGGAAGGGTTCATCGGACGCAATCTATGCCTTCATCTCGAAGAGACCGGTCGGTTCACCGTCATCAGGATCGCTCATCGCAACTTCGAGGCCGAACATCTGCGTCACCAGTTGAAGAATCTCGGTTCGGTGGATGTGGTCTTTCATCTTGCCGGCGTAAATCGCACCGACAGCGAGGACGATTTCCGGACGGGCAATAGTGACACAACGGATCTACTCTGCCAGATCCTCGAGGACAGTTCTTCCACCCCCTTGATCTTCTATGCATCCTCGACCCAGGCCAATTCTGACAATCCCTACGGAATAAGCAAACGTCAGGCGGAAGCGCGGCTACGCGCGTATTCCGACCGGACCGGCGCTGCATGCCTGATCTACAGGCTTCCGAATGTTTTCGGAAAATGGTCACGGCCCAATTACAACTCGGTGGTGGCGACGTTCTGCCACAATCTGACGAGAGGGATCGACATCACCATTCACGATCCCTCCTCTTCCCTAACCCTTTTGTATATCGACGATCTGTGCCGCCACTGGATCGACCAGGCCCAGGCCGAAGAACAGAATGTCGACGAAGTGGGTTTCGGCGTGTTGCCGGTCACCTATCAGACTAGTGTCGGTGAACTTGCGGACAAACTGCGGGCCATAAGCGCTTCCCGGCAAACGCTTGTGACCGAAAGAGTCGGGGACGGTTTGCTCCGAGCGCTTCACGCAACCTATCTCAGCTATCTTCCATCCGAAGCGTTCGCCTACGATCTTGAAGGACATGTTGATCAGCGAGGCATGTTCGCCGAATTCCTCAAGACCCAGGACAGCGGACAGTTTTCGTTCTTCACGGCCCATTCTGGTGTCGTGCGGGGCGGTCACTACCATCACAGCAAAACCGAGAAGTTCCTCGTCGTGCAAGGCCGTGCGACATTCCGGTTCCGAAACGTGTCCACTCATGCCTATCATGAAATCAAGGTGGACGCGGGCACCCCCCGCGTGGTGGAAACCGTGCCGGGTTGGATACATGACATCCGCAATGACGGTACGGACCTGCTTGTTTGCTTGTTGTGGGCCAACGAAATCTTTGATCGTGCCAAACCGGATACCATAGCGAAAAGTGTCGAGGATGAGTCGTAAGCTGAAAGTCGCCATAGTCGTCGGAACGCGCCCGGAGATCATCAGGTTATCCCGGGTGATCAGCGTGTTTGATCAGGTCTTCGACCTGCACCTGATGCATACGGGGCAGAATTACGACTACGAACTCAACGAGATCTTTTTCGAGGACATGCAGATCCGCAAGCCGGACGTGTTCCTCGATGCCGCCGCCGGCACCGCGGCCGAGACCATCGGCAATGTGATCGCCAAGTCGGACACTTACCTTCGAGAGATCTCACCCGACGCCCTTCTGGTGCTTGGCGATACGAATTCCTGTCTTGCCGCCATTTCGGCCAAAAGGCAGAAAATCCCGATCTTCCACATGGAGGCGGGCAATCGCTGCTATGATGAGCGCGTCCCCGAGGAAATAAACCGCAAGATCATCGACCATATTGCGGATATCAATCTGACCTATAGCGACATCAGTCGCGAAGCGCTGTTGCGCGAAGGTCTTCCGCCGGATCGGGTGATCAAGACCGGAAGCCCGATGTTCGAGGTCATCGCGTACCACCGCGAGAAGATTGACGCTTCGGATATTCTCGATCGCCTGAATTTGGAAAAGGACGGATATTTTCTTGCCAGCATACACAGAGAAGAAAACGTCGAGAATCCGGACAACTTCAACACGATATTCAATTCGATCAACGACATCGCCAGGATCTACGATTGCCCGGTGATCGTTTCGACCCATCCCAGGACACGAAAAAAGATCGAGTCCGCTGACTTCCGCTTCAGCGAGAAGGTCGTTTTTCTCAAACCGTTGTCGTTCACTGACTACGTGCACGCGCAGATCAACGCCAAGACCGTTCTGTCCGACAGCGGGACGATCTCGGAAGAGTCCT
>CAXXFU010000009.1:0-180477 GCA_963675235.2 Devosiaceae bacterium
CGCAAATACGTTGGACAGGTGCACCTCGATTGCGGGCACGCTGACCGCGCGCAGGGCATCCTGCACGGCCACCGATGTATGGGTGTAGGCGGCGGCATTGAGTACAATGCCGGCCCCCGCGGCCCCGGCCGCCTGGATGAGGCTGACCAGTTCGCCTTCGGAATTGGTCTGGACAAAACGGCAATCGAACCCGAGCGTGTCGCATTCTGCACGGCACTGCGCCTCGATATCGGCAAGCGTCAGCGTGCCGTAGATATCGGACTCCCGCGTGCCGAGCAGGTTGAGGTTGGGCCCGTTCAGGATGTGGATGCTTTTCGCCATTGCTCTTTGTTTGCCACCGGCCTCCGGTCGATGGCAAGCGAGTACCGCATTACTGGCAAAAAGGCAAAGCCTTGGAGCGGTTCAGGCGCATTGCCGGGTCCGATTTCCCCATCCGCGAACCGGGGGGTGACCGGTTTCCTCAATCAGCCGTCGCACTCGGTCTTGCCGCAGGCGCGCATGTTGGCGATGCGGGTCTTGAGCGCATCGAACCCGACCGCGCCGGAAATGACCTCATCGCCGATGATGTAGCTCGGCGTGCCGTTGATATCGAGGGCCTGGGCGATGTCGTAGCTGGTCTTGATCAGGTCGGACACGGCGGTCGAGTTGGCGTCGGCGGTGAGTGCCTCGGGGTCGAGCCCGAGCGCTTCGGCTTCGGCAAGCACCGTGTCGGCCGTGATCTGGCCGCGGCTCGAGAACAGGGCCGAATGCAGGGCCCAGTAATCGACACCGGCGCGGTGGGCAGCGATGGCGATGCGGGCGGCGTCGGCGGAGGCCTGCGACAGGATCGGGAATTCCTTGAACACGACCCTGAGATTCGGATCGTCGGCGATCAGGCCCGCCATGTCGGGCAGGGCGCGGCGGCAATATGAGCAGTTGTAGTCGAACAACTCAACCAGCGTGACATCGCCATCGGGATTGCCGACAACGATTTGGCCTTCACCATTGAATATCTGGTCATGCATCGCGGCAACGGCCTGGCGGCTGGCTTCGTCCTGCAGGATCTTGCGCTCGGCCGTCAGCGCGACCGACATCTTCTCGAGAATCGAGGGGTTGGCCAGAAGATAGGATTCGATCATCGGATCGAGCGTTGCCGCATCCATCACCGGCGCGGCACCAGAATCGGTGGAGATTTCGGCCTTGGCCAGTTCCTCGTCGACGATGGCGCGCACTTCGGATTCGGTCAGCCCTTCCGCCGGGCGCTGCCACAGGCTCGAGGCCAGGCCGCCGGCCAACAGGGCGGCAATGGCGATAAGTGCGATGTTCAGGCGCGTCATGCGGTGGATCTCCGATCGGGGAATATTCGAGTTCAGGAATATAGTTCGCTTGGCCCGTTTGTGAAGTGGCGGCACGTCGGGCGCCAGGGTCAAAGTGCTATCCCACAGGCCTTTATCCCGCCCTAACGCGCCAGGGCCAGGATATCATCGGCACGAAGCCATGCGGGTGTTCCTGTGCTCAATTTTTCTTGAGCCTTGCGTGCCAGCCCGAGCGCCAGGCTCCTGTCGCCGCGCTGCAGCGCCGCTTCGGCAGCGGCGAGATTGGCTTCGCCCATCTGCCCCAGCGCCGCGTAGGCGCGCGACAGGGTGGTGTTGATGATGATGGCGTCGGTGTCCTCGTTGGCGGCGCGTTTCAGCTGCAGGATCGCCTCGTCGACATTTGCCTTGCCGCCGGCTTCGAGCAGAGCCTGGCCATAAAGCAGCCGGATCAGCGGTTCCTTGGGCGCCATCGAGACGGCGTGGGCGAGGGGCCTCAGCGCCTTTTCGGGCTGTCCTGTCTCGTAATACATCTGGCCGAGCATTTCCTCGAAATAGGGATTGGACGGCGCGGCGGCTGCGAGATCGGCCATGACGGGGATGGCCGAGATACCGGCGCCGGACTTGTAGGCGGTCAGCACGCGGGCGTAGCGCGCGGCCAGCGACTTGTTGGAATTTGGATACGAATTGATCACCGTCTGGCGCGGTTCGAGGAAGCCGACGACCTTGGCGCGCGCCAGAGCCAGCCGCGCGTCGTCGGCAGCATTGCTTTTCTTGTTCCAGTTCGACAGCGACCGCGCCGCGGTCTCGACCTGGTTGATGCGCGTGGTGGCTTCGGGATGGGTGCGCACATAGGCGGAATAGCCGGCCGTTTCCTCGGCCTTGAGGTATTCGAGCACCTCGATCATGCCGCGCCCGGACTGCCCGGTCGCCTGCAGATATTTGAGCGAGGCGGAATCGGCGGCGCTTTCTTCCGAGCGCCGGAAGGCGAGCAGGGCATTCTGGCCCGCCGATTGCGAGGCGAGGATGAAGGCGGTGGCGAGACCGCCGAGCTGCGGTCCGCCAGCGGCGCCCGATGCCGCCGCAGCGCCGACGCCGAGCACAAGGGCGGCTGCCTGCAGCACGGTGTTGGTGTTCTGCTGCTCGCGGATTCGGGAAAGATGGCCGCCGGCGACATGGCCGATCTCATGGGCGATGATGGCCTTGAGCTGCAGCGAATCCTTGACCTCGATGAGCGTGCCGTAATTGACGAAGACAGAGCCGTCCTCGATGACGAAGGCATTGAAGCCCCGGTCGGCGACCAGATAGACCCTCGGTCTGAATTTCAGCCCGGCGGCCTTGAACAGCGGGATCGAGAAGTCGCGGATCATGCTCTCGATTTCGGCGTCGCGAATGATCGAGATGGCCTGTGCCGCAGCCTGGGTGACCGGAGCGACAAGACCAAACAGTGCCACGACCAGCACGGCAAGCATGCGGCCAAGACGAGGCTTGAACCTTTCGGCGATTGCGGTCATTTCTCGAATGAGCCCTATCTGCGACCTGCCGGGGTCGGGTGCCTGCACCATCGCATGTGCTACTCGGAAGCCGGCAGTTCCTTCCAGCACACGTCCCTGCGAGTGCAGGGGCAATTGGACGATTTGATGACTGATACCATAGCGGACGGCCTGCAACCTTTCCATGTCATGGAGATTCTCGCCATGGCCAAGGCATTGGAGGCCGAGGGGCGAAACGTCATTCACCTGTCGGCCGGCGAACCGGGCGCGCCGCCAGCCCCGGAAGTGCGCGCAGCGGTAAGGGCCGAACTCGACAAGCCGCAGCGCTATACCGAGGCCAAGGGCGTCGTACCGCTACGGGCGGCGCTTGTCGCCTACTACGCCAGCCGGCACGGCGTCGCCATCGATCCCGGACGCATCATCGTCACCACCGGGTCTTCGGCGGGATTCCTGCTCGCCTTTCTCGCTGGCTTTGCCTCCGGCGCCGGCATCGCCGTCACGAGACCGGGCTATCCGGCCTATCTCAACACCTTGTACGGCATGGGTTTCGCGCCCGTCGAAATCCCGATTTCGGCGGAGAATGGCTGGAAGCTGACGCCCGACGCCGTGCGCACCGCCCACGCCGCAACCCCGTTCGACGGGCTGCTGATCGCGTCGCCCGCCAATCCGACGGGGGCGGCACTCAATGCCGAGGAGCTGTTCGCGCTTGCCGACACCTGCGCCGAGCTCGGCGTGCGGCTGATCTCGGACGAGATCTATCACGGGCTTTCCTATGCCGGCGCATCACCGAGCGCGCTCGAGCACACCGATGCGGCAATCGTCATCAATTCGTTCTCGAAATACTACTGTATGACGGGCTGGCGCATCGGCTGGATGATCCTGCCCGAAGACCTGGTGCGCAAGACCGAAATGCTGCAGCAGAACCTGTTCATCTCGGCTCCGACCCTCAGCCAGATCGCCGCGACCACCGCACTCGGGTCGATGGAGTATGGCGAGGCACAGCGCCAGGCCTATCTGAGAAACCGCGAAGTGCTCAGTTCAGGCCTGAGCCAGCTCGGTTTCGTCGGCAAGCCGGGCGAGGGTGCCTTCTACCACTATGCCGATATCGGTAAATTCTCCAACGATTCCATGAGCTTTTGCAAAACGCTCCTGCGCGAGACCGGCGTCGCGGCCGCGCCCGGTATCGATTTTGATCGCATCGAAGGCCACCGCTACGTGCGCTTCTGCTATGCCGGCAAGCCAGAGGAGATCGACGAGGCTCTGGTGCGGATCGGACGGTTTGTCGGGGCGTGAAGGCCCCGGACTACGTCGGGAATGGCGTGGAGAAGCCGACCGCGTCAAAGCGCAGTTTCGACCGGTTCCAGACCGGGCAGCCCACGCAGGAATCGAACGGCTCCGACTGAATTCGGGGCCGTTCTGGGATGAACCATGCCGTGTCAGGCGGCGGCCGGCACGTAATAGCGGATGCGGTGGCGGTCGGGGTCCTCGACCACATAGGTCAGGCCGAACGACATCTGGGTCGGCGATTGGGTGACGTGAAGTCCCGCTTCCCTTGCCGCCGCAAAGTGGGAATCGAGGCTGTCGGCATCGGGCAGGGCGATGCAGTATTCGCCACCGCCGCCGGTCACCTCGGCCTCCGGCTCGACGGTCGCCGTCTGCCACAGTCCGAGCTTCAGCCCGCCGGGCAGGACGAACATGGCAAAGCCCGGCTGCTGTGCCACTGGGTCCAGCTCAAGGATAGCCTTGTAGAACTCAAGGCTCTTCCCGATGTTTTTAACGTAGAGATTGATGAAGGAAATGCTCTGCATCTGTGGTCTCCATGGAGTGATGCGGAGAGCCTAGAGTCATTTCCTGTCAGAATGTGACAGTGGCTGCTGTTGCGGGATCTCCAGCTGCGCCCGCCACTCGGAGATCATCGCCTGGCGGCGGCGCGGATAGCGCTTTCCGTTCTCGGTGACGGCGCGGATGCGGTCAGCGCGAAAGTGGCGATAGTCCTGGCGCAATTCGCACCATGCGGCGATGACGCGGACCTGGTCGAAGAATCCGATGACGAAGGGCCAGATTGTGCGTTTGGACGGACGGCCCTCGACGTCGGCATATTCGATCTCGAGCTTGTGCTCGCGCCTGATGGCGAGGCGGATGACGCCGAGATCGATCACGCCGGCCTCGATCGGGCGGCCCGGCGCGATGTAAAGCCCATTGGTTTCCAGCTGGTCCCTGAGATCGCGTGGCAGCACTGCGCCGATCTTGGCCAACGCCTGGTTGGCGGCGGCGCCCAGCCGCATGTCGGCGCGGTCTGCCACCCATTTCGACCCAAGCACCAGCGCTTCGATCTCTTCTTCGGAAAACATCAGCGGCGGCAGCATGAAGCCGGGCTTGAGCACGTAACCGAGCCCGGGTTCGCCTTCAATATCGGCGCCCTGACCCTGAAGCGTGGCGATGTCGCGATAAAGGGTGCGGATGGATACGCCCAGTTCATCGGCCAGAACCTGCCCGGTTACCGGACGCCGGTGGGCGCGCAGGATCTGCAACAGGTCGAACAGTCGTTCGGTGCGAGACATGGTGAAACCGGCAACAGATGGGGTTGCCGCACTATATCTCAGGACATGCTGTCAGGAAATGGCAGCGGCGGCGGCACAAAACGCGCTAAACTGTGGTTCTGGTGACGCTGACCGATGAAGGATAGATGCGATGCACCACAAGCGGCACAGGGCGCGGCGGCGGCGGGCAGGCTGCAAGTTCTGCAAGCCCTGGAAAATGAACGGGTTCCGGACCGAGCGCCGCGATGGCGAGCGCTTCAGCGACCACCGTCGCCGGTTCGCCTGGAGGACGTGGGCCGACAGCAGAGGAGGTTGAACCGGCAGGCGCCGCAACCGCGGTCAGTTTCTGGTCGGCCACGGTCCGAACAGGGCGCGGGCAGCGGCGATGAGCAAGCCCAGCGCCGTGGCGATCAGACTGCAAACCAGCAGGACGAGCACGCTCTCGGGCAGCGAAAATCCGAGGAAATTGAAGCCGTTCAGCACCAGCATGGCGCCGATAACCGCACAATAGATGATCAGGAAGGCAAAGACCCGGTTGGCAAACTGCCATTTGAGCCTTGCGGTGTCATCCATGGTTTGCTGACGGTCTGTCATGTCCAGGGTTCCCTTCGCCGATGCGATTTCTGCCGGATGAAAAAGGGAGGCACGCAGCCTCCCTTTTCAACTCGGGTCACTCGATGAGCACTCAGCCGAAAAAGCCGCGCTGCCACCAGCCGGTCTTCTTGGGCTTGTCGTCGTCCTCGGTCTTGGCCTCGCTGGCGCTCGACGAGGTGACGACAATGCCTTCCTCGGGCAGGTCGCGCTTGGCACGACGCGTCTTGGGCTCCGTCTTGGTCGCTTCGGCGTCCACCTCGGGTGCCGGCGCGGCTTCGGGCACAGCCTCGGCTTCAGGCGCGGCCTCGGGCACAGCCTCGGCTTCAGGCGCGGCCTCGGGCGTCTCGGTCTTGGCTTCGGCGCTCTCGGCGGGCTTGTTCTCGGCCTCTGCCTTCTTGGTGCGGCGGCGCGGCTTGCGTTTGGGCTTTTCCTCGGCCTCGGGCGCCGGAGCTGCCTCTTCGACCGACGGCGCGGCAGCGACTTCGCTTGCCTCGGCGGGGGCATCCGCCGTCTCGGCGGGCTTTTCCTCGGCTTCGGCCTTCTTGGTACGACGACGCGGTTTGCGTTTGGGCTTTTCTTCCGCCTCGGGCGCCGGAGCGGCCTCCGCGGGTGCCGCCGTACCTTCGACGGCAGCGATGGCCTCGGCGTTTGAGGGCGAAGCATCCTCGATGGCGGCCTTGGCCTTTACCGGGGCATCGAAATCATTTTCGGGGACCTGAACGCCGCCGTCGTCGAAATCGTTGACGGCCTTGGCGACATGTTCGGCCAGGGGCGGTCGGTGCCAGCCTTCGACGGCTTCCTGCGCCTCGAACTCGCCTTCGACCGTATCGGAGGTCTTGCGGTTGCGGCGTCCGCCACGGCGGCCGCGGCGACGGCGCTTGCGCGGGCTTTCCTCGTCACTGCCCGGACGCGCCTCGCTGGTCTCTTCCTCGTCGTCGTTCTCGGCGTCGGCGTCGGCGCGGGTTTCGGTCTCGGCGGCTTCGACCTCGTCGCGATTGCGGTTGCGTCCGCGACGGCCACGGCGGCGGCGCGAGGAGCGCGAACCGCCTTCGTCCTCGTCCTCGCTCGCCTGGATCTCGGCCTCTTCCTCGTCGTCGTAGTCGCGCATTTCGGCGCTATCGACCTTGACGTGGGCGGCGCGCGGCACTTCGGCGCCGGCCATGCGGGAATCGACACGCTCGATGTGGAAATGGTTGCCGGTCAGCTTGGCGTCGGCGGTGATCGTCAGGCCGAGATCGTACTTGGCCTCGAGGTCCATCAGCGACACGCGCTTGGCGTTGAGGATGTAGAGCGCCACCTCGGAGGGCACGCGGATATTGAGCGACTGTCCGGGCTTTCTCAGCACCTGGTCCTCGATGGCGCGGATCACCATCAGCGCCAGGCTCTCGGTCGAGCGGACGATTCCGGCACCGGAACAGACCGGGCAGACATGAGTGGAGCTTTCAAGCACGCCGAAGCGGATGCGCTGGCGGCTCATCTCCATCAGGCCGAAATGGGAAATACGGCCGACCTGGATGCGGGCGCGGTCGTTCTTGAGCGCGTCCTTCAAGCGGCGTTCGACATTGCGGATCGAGCGGCGCTCCATCATGTCGATGAAATCGATGACGATCAGGCCGGCAAGATCGCGCAGCCTGAGCTGACGCGCCACTTCATCGGCGGCCTCGAGATTGGTCTGATAGGCCGTGTCCTCGATGTTGTGCTCTCGGGTCGAACGCCCCGAGTTGACGTCGACCGAAACCAGCGCCTCGGTCGGGTTGATGACGATATAGCCACCGGAGGGCAGGGTGACCTGCGGCGAGAACATCGCATCGAGCTGCGATTCGACCGAGAATTTCGAGAAGATCGGCTGATCTTCCTTGTACGGCTTCACGTTCTTGGCGTGGGACGGCATGATCATCTTCATGAAGTCCTTGGCCTCGCGATAGGCGGCATCGCCCGCCACGAGAACCTCGCCGATATCCTTGTTGTAAAGATCGCGAATGGTGCGCTTGATCAGGCTGCCTTCCTCATAGACCAGGTTCGGAGCCTGCGAGGTCAGGGTCAGCGTGCGGACGTTTTCCCACAGCCGCATGAGGTACTCGAAGTCGCGCTTGACCTCGGCCTTGGTGCGCGAGGCGCCGGCAGTCCGCAAAATGACGCCCATGCCCTCGGGCACTTCCAGATCGGTGGCGATATCCTTGAGCCGCTTGCGGTCGGCGGCATTGGTGATCTTGCGCGAGATGCCGCCACCACGGGCGGTGTTGGGCATCAGCACGGAATAACGGCCGGCGAGCGACAGATAGGTGGTGAGAGCCGCACCCTTGTTGCCGCGCTCCTCCTTGACCACCTGCACCAGCATCACCTGGCGGCGCTTGATGACTTCCTGGATCTTGTAGCGGCGGAACAGGTTGCGCTTGCGGTTCTGTGCTTCCTCGATGGCGTCGTCGCCGCCGACATCGTCGACGCTCTGGTCGGAACTGGCGGCCGCGTCGGCGCCGTTGCCGTTGGACTCCTCGTCCTCGCCACCGGCCGCGGCGGCATCGTCCTCGGCGTCGTCCTTCGCCTGCTCGGTCTCGGCTTCGGCAGCGTCCTCGGTCGCGCTGTCCTCGTCGTCATCGACCTCGGCAGCCTTCAGGGCTTCGCGGTCGGCGACGGGGATCTGGTAGTAGTCCGGATGGATTTCGGAAAAGGCGAGGAAACCGTGACGGTTGCCACCGTAATCGACAAAGGCGGCCTGCAGGGACGGTTCGACCCTGGTGACCTTGGCCAGATAGATGTTTCCACGCAATTGCCGGCGCGAGGCGGCTTCGAAATCAAACTCTTCGAGACGGTTACCGCTCGTAACGACGACCCGGGTCTCTTCCGGGTGGGTGGCATCCACCAGCATTCTTTTGGTTGGCATCTAATCTTACTCCACACCGTCGCGCGCCGATTGCCGCCGGCCCAAAGGGCCGGACGAAGGCGCCAGGCGAGGTGCTATCCGTTTCTGAAATGGCGCGCTGAGCGCCTATGAAGGAGAAGATCTGGTCATGCGGCCGGCGAACGACGTTTCGTGTCTCGCCTCCTGTGCCGCAATGTTCCATGTCGATCTTCCCTGTTCGTGCGTGCGCGCCTGTTTTGAATGACGCGGACGGGTTCGACCTTTGCCGGCCGAAAACTTGCAAAGAGGCCATGTAGGCGCCGCTTCGCCGCGTGGCCGCAGCGGGGCTTTGCCATCCTGCCCGTAACGGGGGCCGCCCGATATGTCGCCATCAAGGCGTTCAATATCAAGGCACGTCCGAGGACAGGACACTTAACCTCTAGTTTGGCTTTATTGAGATTGCGTCAAATTGGCAACAGGAAAGTCATAATGTCACGCGAGCGTGCCTTCTGGCTGTGACTGGCGCTCAAGGAGTTGCAGTTCGGCCGAGTCTGTTATGAAGCGAATCGCCTAGTCTCGCCTACGAATCTGGAAAACTCGCATGTTCGATTGGTTGCAAACCGCTCTCTGGCGCACGGTATCTGTCTGTCTGGGCGGACTTGCCCTGCTGGCTGCAGTCGTGCTGCCGGCTATGGCTCAGGATGATACGGCGGCGAGCGATGCGGCCGTTTCCGGCCCGCCGCAGGTCATCGACATGCGCATTCTCAACAATGCCGAGCGCGCCCGCCTCATCATCGACCTTTCCGGCATGACAGAATTTGCCACCGCCTCGCTGGCCGAGCCGGACCGCATTGTCGTCGATCTCAAGGCAGCAGGCGTGGCGGCGGCGGTCAACAGGACCGAGGCCGGCGATGGCCTGATCGGGTCCTACGAGCTCGCAGTCGCCGAACAAGGCCGGGTGCGGGCAACGCTGATTCTCAACGATCCGGCCATGGTGCAGGAAGCCTATCTGGTGCAGCCTGTCGACACCCAGCCAGCACGGCTGATCGTCGATCTCATGCCGGACAGCGCCGAGCGCTTCGCCCATCGGGTCGAAGACGACTACAACAAGGCGCTGGCGCGCTCCCAGGCCGAACAAGCGCCGCCCGCCACCGCGGACGACGAAACCACCGCCGATGCGCCGCCGGACACCGCGGCAGTTCAGCCGCCCGCCAGCCTGGTGGAGCAGGTCAAACCGCGGCCGCTGATCGTCATCGATCCCGGTCATGGCGGTGTCGATGGCGGCGCCGAGGCACCGAACGGCACCAAGGAAAAGGACATCGTGCTCCAGTTTGCCCGCGAATTGCGGCGACTGCTGGTGGAGATGGACCGGTTCGATGTCGCCATGACCCGTGACGACGACAGCTTCGTCCGGCTTGAAGACCGGGTGACGCTGGCGCGGGCCAACAAAGCGGACCTGCTGGTCTCGATCCACGCCGACGCCTTCCAGGATCAGGAGGTGAGCGGGGCAAGCATTTACGTGCGCGATCAGAATGCCACGAACGAACTCGATGAGGTTCTCGCCGAAAGCGAGAACCGCTCCGACCTCATTGCCGGTTTCGCGCCGCCCGATGTCGACGAGCGCGTGACCTCGATCCTGGTCGAACTGATGCAGCGCGAGACGCGACGACAGTCATACATCGCCGCCAACGACATGCTGCAAGCGCTCGGACCCAGCATCACGCTGAGGCGATTCCCATTGCGCAAGGCCAATTTCTTCGTCCTTCGGGCGCCGGAGGTGCCTTCGGTCCTTGTCGAACTCGGATTCATTTCCAATGCCGACGATGTCGCCAATCTCACCACCGGCGGCTGGCGCGACAAGACGGCAGAGGCGCTTGCCAATGGGATTTCGGCCTATTTCGAGTCGCTGGCACTGAACTGAGATGACCGGTGCGGCCAAGTTTGGGGTGGCACCTTATGCCAAACCCCGTTAAGTCGAGCCCCGCAACGGTCAACATATTTCCGCCGTCAATTGCAGGCAGACGGCGTGTGGCTCGCGGCAAGGAACAACACGACTGGGACAGGCATAGATGCTGCGCATCCTCAGCTGGGTTTTCGGCTTTTTCGTATTCGTCGGACTGATCGGGGTCGGCGTGGCGGTTTATTTCGTCTCGACGCTTTCGGCCGATCTGCCCGACTACACAGTGCTCAAGGACTACCAGCCGCCGGTGACGACGCGTGTGCACGCAGCC
The DNA here is from genome assembly GCA_963675235.2 of Devosiaceae bacterium. GTDB lineage: Bacteria > Pseudomonadota > Alphaproteobacteria > Rhizobiales > Devosiaceae > JAHJQZ01. The sequence goes on from CAXXFU010000009.1 coordinate 10,990, forward strand.
GATGGCTCGCTTCTGGCCGAATATGCCCGTGAACGCAGGCTGTTCCAGCCGATCGAAACCGTGCCGCCGTTGGTCGTCGAAGCCTTCCTCAGCGCCGAGGATAAGGACTTCTACAAGCATGCCGGACTGTCGATCGACGGCTTGGTGCGCGCATTGAGGGACAACATTCTCGCCCGCGTCGAAGGCGACAACTCCATCCAGGGCGGCGGCTCGACGATCACCCAGCAGGTGGCCAAGAACTTCCTGCTCACGTCCGAGCAGACCTGGGAGCGCAAGGCCAAGGAAGCGCTTCTGGCGCTGAGGATCGAGTCGACCTTCTCCAAGGGGCGCATCCTCGAGCTCTATCTCAACGAGATCTTTCTCGGCTTCAATTCCTATGGCGTCGCCGCTGCCGCGCTCAACTATTTCGACAAGGCGCTTTATGAGCTGAGGCTTTCCGAAGTCGCTTATCTCGCTGCCTTGCCCAAGGGCCCGAACAACTATCATCCCTTCCGCCACCCCAAGGCGGCGATCGAACGCCGCAACTGGGTGATCGATCGCATGATCGAGAATGGCTATGTCAGCGATGAAGACGGCGCCGCGGCCAAGAAGGAGCCACTCAACGTCGTGCCGCGCCGCTCGGGATCGCAGGTCTATGCCGCCGAGTATTTCACCGAGGAAGTGCGGCGCGAACTCGCCAAGCTCTACGGCGAGGATCAGCTCTACGGTGGCGGCCTGAGCGTCAGGACGACGCTCGATCCCAAGCTGCAGGAAGAGGCGCGCAAGGCGCTGATGGACGGCCTGATCGCTTATGATCAGTCCCGAGGCTTCCGCGAGCCGGTGGCGACCGTCGATATTTCAAGCGGAGACTGGGGCGACGCGGTCCAGGCCATCGAACCGCTCAACGACGTGCCCGAATGGACGCTGGCGGTGGTCCTGAAGATGGACACCAACGAGGCCGAGATCGGCCTGAGGCCAGGCACCGATGTCGACGGCGAGATGTCGGCGGAGCGTATCACCGGCATACTGCCCGGACGCACCATTCCCTGGGTTTCCAAGAAGCTCAACCAGGTGCTCAACGTCGGCGACGTTATCTACGTCAAGCAGTTCGAGGACGAGGAGGGGGTCTATACCCTCGAACAGGTGCCCGAGATCGAGGGGGCCATCACCGCCATGGACCCGCGTACCGGGCGCGTCCTCGCCATGGTCGGCGGTTTCTCGTTCGATCTTTCCGAATTCAACCGCGCTACGCAGGCCATGCGCCAGCCGGGCTCGGCCATCAAGCCGATCGTCTATTCGGCGGCGCTCGACAATGGCTACACTCCGGCATCGGTTGTGCTCGACGCACCGGTCGAGATCCAGAATGCCGACGGCTCGATCTGGGCGCCGCAGAACTACGAATCCGGCAAGTATTTCGGCCCGCAGACCCTGCGCGAAGGGCTGGTGCATTCGCGCAACGTCATGACGGTGCGGCTGGCCAAGGACATCGGCATGCCGCTCATCGTCGAGTATTTCAAGCTGTTCGGCATCTACGATCAGGTGCTGCCGGTGCTGGCCATGTCGCTCGGGTCCGGCGAAACAACCGATCTCAAGATGACGGCGGCCTATGCCACCATTGCCAATGGCGGCAAGCGCATCACCCCGACCCTGATCGACCGAGTCCAGGACCGCTACGGCGAGACCATCTTCAAGCATGACGAGCGCATCTGCGACGGCTGCAATGTCGACACATGGGCCAACCAGCCCGAACCGTTGATCATCGACAATCGCGAGCAGGTGCTCGACCCGATGACCGCCTTCCAGATCACCTCGATGATGGAGGATGTGGTCAGGCGCGGCACCGGCTATCAGGCCCATATCCTCAATCGCCCGGTTGCCGGCAAGACGGGCACCACCACCGACTACAAGGACGCCTGGTTCATCGGCTTCACGCCGAGCCTGGCTGTCGGTGTCTATGTCGGTTACGACAATCCGCGGCCGCTCGGACGCCAGACCGGCGGTTCGCTGGCGACCCCGATCTTCACCGCATTCATGCAGGATGCCCTCAAGGGCAAGCCGCCGACCCCGTTCAACATGCCCTCGGGCATGTCCCAGGACTGGATCGACAAGACCACCGGCGTTGCCGCGACCGCCGGATCAGACGCCATCCTCGAAGCCTTCAAGCCGGGGACCGGGCCGAACCTGGTCACTTCGGTGATCGGCGTCGATTCCAACGCCTTCATGAACATCGAAACCGGCAATGCCACCGATCCGAACGCCGGGCGTGGCGGGTTGTTCTAGGCGCGAAACCCGCGAGGCAAAGGACGGCGCCTCCGTCGTCATGGTCAACGCCAACGGCGCGGCAAGGCAATAGCCGGGATGCATGCGAAGATGTGCCTGGCCGTGGATTGTGTCCTCGCTGAACACCTCACGATGACCGGGGTTTCCGCCGGGACGCGGCCGGGTTTAGCCGGCATCGAGGACCGGCAGGCGGGTCACCGGGATGAAGAGTTGCGCCACGGGATTGCCATCGTAGCCTTTTTCCTTGAAGACCGGCAGGAAACGCTCGTCGTAATAGATGAAGGCGGGAACCGAATAGTCGGTCCTCAGCCCGTTCTGCGGAATCCACTCATCGAGCAGATAGCGCATTGCCATCATCACGTCCTTGTTGCCGCGCTTGACGAGCGTCACCGTGGCGCAGCGGCAGGCCGGGATGGTCAGCGGTTGCATGCCATCGGGAACGGCGTCGAAGTCCTCGACCTCGACAGCCATGTGGTAATCGAATTCCGGCGAGTGCTCCGGCTTGATGAAGGCGCAGATCTGGTTGTCATTGCTACGGTGCGGCACCGTTTCGAGGTCGCCGTCCGCCATGATGCGATGGAAGAATTCAGGGACTTCTTGTGCCTGGCGGTTCTCGACGAAACTCGAGTGAAGGACAGGGCCGACGATCTTGCGTTCGCTTTCGTAGACGAGTTCAACGGTATACATGGAATGCCTCAGTGAGTTGATATGCATGGGTTTCCGGCCACGAGGGACGGGGGCGAGAATGCCAAGAAAAATTTGCAAATAATTATTTGCAATCACTGATGCCCAGATATTTGCTATCGAGCGCAACCGCAAGTGCGCACGATTGTCGCAGGGCGGGGCGCCGGGAATGTCCATGGCGCCGGCAAAGCCATGAAAGGGCGGACAAGGGTTGATCCGCGCTCCCAGACCGGCTATCGCACCGGCCTGAACTCAGGATGGAAGTCTCACATGCGCGCCGAAATCGAGAACAGGGTCGACGAAATCAAGCAGGCCGTAAGCCTGCTGAGGAGGCATCTTTGACTGGGACAACGCGCTTGTCCGACTTGAAGAGCTGAACGCCAAGGCCGAATCCCCTGATTTCTGGAACGATGCGCAGGTGGCGCAGGAGCTGATGCGCGAGCGCCAGTCGCTCGAATTCAACATCGGCGAGGTCCGCCGCATCGAGGCCGCCATCGAGGAGAACACCGGCCTGATCGAACTCGGCGAGGAAGAGGGCGAGGCCGAAATCGTCGCCGAGGCCGAGACTGCGCTCGGAGAACTGGCCGAGCAGGCGGCGCGGCTGCGCGTCGAGACGCTGCTGAGCGGGGAGGCCGACGCCAACGACACCTACCTTGAAATCCACGCCGGCGCGGGCGGCACCGAGAGCCAGGACTGGGCCAACATGCTGTTGCGCATGTACACGCGCTGGGCCGACCGGCGGAAGTTCAAGGTCGAGATGATGGAGTATCACGACGGCGAAGAGGCTGGCATCAAGTCGGCGACGCTTTTGATCAAGGGCCACAACGCCTATGGCTGGCTCAAGACCGAGAGCGGCGTGCACCGGCTGGTGCGCATTTCGCCTTTCGATAGCGCCGCGCGCCGTCACACCAGCTTTTCGAGCGTCTGGGTCTATCCGGTCGTCGACGACAATATCGACATCCAGATCAACGAATCCGACCTGCGCATCGACACCTATCGCTCCTCGGGCGCCGGCGGGCAGCACGTCAACACCACCGACAGCGCCATCCGCATCACCCACGAGCCCTCTGGCATCGTCGTGGCCTGCCAGCAGGAACGCAGCCAGCACAAGAACCGTGCGACTGCGATGGCCATGCTGAAATCACGCCTGTACGAGGCCGAGCTGCAAAAGCGCGAGGAAGCGGCGTCAGCAGTGGAGAGCTCGAAATCCGAGATCGGCTGGGGTCACCAGATCCGGTCCTACGTCCTGCAGCCCTATCAGCTGGTCAAGGACCTGAGGACCGAGGCGGAAAGCACCGCGCCTTCCAACGTGCTCGACGGCGATATCGACATGTTCCTCGAAGCGTCTCTGGCAAGCCGCGTCGGCGGCGACGACGCCTAGAGCGTGTCATTTCCGGTCTGAACCGCCCGCAAACTGGCCAGGATGCAACCTGTCACCCCGCGTCATTCCCGACCTGCTCGGGAATCCAGTGCGAGGCGTCCACCGAGCGTTTGACTCCTTTCACGCGCAGAACTGCGCGTGGCTGGATTCCCGTTTTCACGGGAATGACGATGTGGATGAGCGCTTCCGGCACGACATGGCAAGCTCTCGGCACGCGCTGCCATTTCTACTTCATCGATAGCCTAAAGAATCGCCTGCAACGCTCTGCCGGCCTTGAGGAAGGCGTCGGGATCGACCGGCTTGCCGCCGCGGCGTACCTCGAAATGCAGGTGCGGGCCGGTCGAGCGGCCGGTGGAGCCCGACTTGGCGATCAGGTCGCCGGTCGACACCTTGTCGCCGACATCGACCAGGATCCCCGACAGGTGGCCGTAGCGGGTGACGATGCCGTCGCCGTGGTCGATTTCGACAAGATTGCCGTAGCCGGAACGCTTGCCGGCGAAACTGACCCTTCCGGCGCCGGCGGCCAGTACGCGTGTGCCGGTCGAAGCGGCAAAGTCCAGCCCGGAGTGAAAGGCCTTGGTGCCGACGAATGGATCGGTGCGCACGCCATAGGGCGAGGTCATGCGCAGCGAACCGACCAGCGGGCGGTGCACCGGCGCATCGGCAGCGGCGTCGCGGGCGACGGCGAAGCGGCGCAATTCCAGCGCCACGGCATTGGCGGCATCGGTCAGGGAACTGGCATTGGCGGCACTCGCCGGCTCAAACGGGCCGCCCTGAGCGGAAAGAGTATCGGTCGGGATGCCGATGTCATTGAGCGTTCTGTCGACCTTGTCGGAGGCCGAACGGGCCAGATCGGCGAGACTGGCCATCGCCGAGGCGTTTTCCTGCTTCATCAGGGTCAGCGAGGTGCCGATATCGGACAGCGACACGGCGGCCGTGTCCTTTGCTGCGATCGGTGCAGCGGCAGGCTGAGGCGCCGGTGTATCGGCGGCCACTAGCCCGAGGTCCTCGGCCATGCGCGTCAGCGCCCGGACCACGTGCTGCTGTTCGGATAGGTCTTCCTGCTGCTGCACCAGGTCGCGCACCTGCAGGTTGATATCGCCTTCGCGGGCATATTGGCGCGAATTGAGCCTGTCGATTTCCGTCCGCAGATCGGCAATGCGCGTCTCGTAGATGGCGATGGTGCGGTCCGAGGCCGGCGCCACCAGCTTGACGATGTCGGCATGCATCGACAGCACCAGCACCAGTCCGGCGATGACGGTCAGAAGCGTGCCCGAAACCGCGTAAAACAATGCAGCCGGAACGCCTGCAGCTGGCGGCGGTTTGCGGCTAGTGGACAGGGAAGACGCCTTATTACGCAAGATGACACTCCGATGGCCCGTCAGCATGTTTTCCAAGCGGTTGAGCAGAAGGCTCGTGGCCGGCGGGAAACAGTCGAACTCAGGAGGAATCTTGGGCGATTATGGTTAATAAAGCCCCAAACTCAGGTGCTGGCGCTGAGCTCGCGAACCTTGTCGAGAACAGCGGCGGCATGCCCCTTGACGCGGGCAACAGGGAAGACGGCGGCAATGGTGCCGTCCGGAGCGATGATGAAGCTGGTGCGCTTGAGACCCATGTACTTGCGGCCCGCCATCTGCTTTTCGCCCCAAACGCCATAGGCGGTGATGGCGACACGATCAGGGTCGGGAACAAGGCGCGACTTGAGCCCGTACTTGGCGCGAAAGGCGAGGTGGCTCTTTGCGGTATCGGGCGAGATGCCGACAAGAGTCACGCCGAGACTGGCGAATTCGGTGCTGAGATCGGAAAAATCGCAGTTCTCGGTGGTGCAGCCCGGGGTATTGTCCTTGGGGTAGAAAAACAGCACAACGAAGTGGCCGCGTTCGGCGCCCAGATCGAATTCGGAACCATCGTCGGAGGCGAGCTTGAACACGGGAGCGATGTCGCCGGGGCTGGGGAGTGTCATTTTCGGTTCCTTGTCAGGGCCGCGGGCGCTATGCCTTGCGCCATATTACGGCCAGTATAGTCAGTAAGGAGGATCGCCAAATGGCGATTCTCGCATGATCGGCTTCAAGACATATCGGACAAACCGACCTCATTGACCACAGACTCGCGCGATAACGCCAACAACAAGGCCCCCGGCACGAAGAGCGAAACGGACACGCCGTCCGTTGCGGAACCGGTTTCGTCGCAGTCCGGGCCGGCAGGGAGTGGTGGAGCGAAGCCGACGGGCGGCGCCGAAAAGCGCGACTACAAGGCGGCCATCGCCAAGCTGAGGCAACCGATCCGGCGCGAGAGCGCAGCCGAGACGCCGGCAAAGCCCGGGGCCGGTACGTCGTTGCCGAGGACAGCCAACCCTCCCGCCTCCCACCACAAGCAGTCCAGCCCGCACAAGCCGACGGACCCGAAGCCGCACGCAACGGCCAATGTGCATGTCGCACCGGCAAGCAAGCTTGTGCACACCCGCCCGTACAAGGCCGCCGAGCCAGCCGGCACCCCGGCCAGGCACGGTCCGGCTCCGGTCGCCGAGCCGCATCCGGTGCCGGAAACCCACCCGATCCTGACCCCTAGGGCGCAAGAGCCGGAGAACCTGGATACGGCGGAGACCGTGGCGGCTGCGATCCTTGACGGCGTGCCCGAAATGGGAACGCGGACAGGCGCGATCGGCAGCGTCAGCACCACGGTCGACAAGCACGGTTTCGAGCGGCTCGACGAACTGGCGAAACATCACAAACCGTTGGCGCCGGCGGATTCCGCCCCCGATCCGATCGCCGCGTGGCGCGATCTGGCCGGACAGGGCGACAAGGCCGGCAAAAAGCCGGGCGAGGGCGATGACGCCAGTCTTGCCGCGCCAGCTGCCACCGAAAATGACGCCGAAACCGGACCGCCCCCGGTCGCCGATACGCCAACATCTGAGCATGTAGAGCATCAAGCACCATCTGCGCCGACGGTCAGCGACCTGCCGGAAAGGACCGAGACCGCCCCGGATTCAGACGCAGCAGCGGCAACAGGCGAAACCAGCGAAGCCAGGACTGTCGAAGGCGAGCCCGCCGGCGAGATGGCCGCAGAGGGTTCGGATGACGTGGCCTCGGAAGATGACGCGCAAGAGACGGACGCCGCTGCCATGCCCGCGGCGGACGCGGCAAAGCCAAAAAGGCGTCACTGGTCGTGGCCGGTTCGGATTGTCGCCGTCATCGTGGCGATCCCGGTGGCCGTGGCGGCGCTCGTTTATGCGCGACTCCTGTTCGGTCCGATCGATCTCACCTTCATCAGGCCCAATGTCGAACAGGCGGTGCGTGACAGCCTGCCACCGGACAGTGCGATCGAACTCGGCCAACTGTCCTTGTCGATCAGCGCCAATTTCTCGCCGGTCCTGCATTTCGAACCTGTGACTTTCACCGACAACAGCACCGGCGCCAGTGTCGGCATCGATGCACTCGAGATCGGCGTTTCGCCGCTGCAGACGCTGATCGGCCAGCCCGCAGCTGTGGTCACTCTGGTCAATCCGCGCCTGCAGATTCTGCAGGACCTGCTCGGGCCGCGCCTGGCCTCTTTCACCGAGAGCCGGGATCCTGAAACCGGCGAAATCGTGGTCGAGGTCCAGTCTGGACGCGATACCTATCCGGAGGTGCGCATCGGCGCAGACGGGCTCCAGCTCAGCGGACCGCCGCCACGCGGCGACGGTATCGGCCTCAGGTCGGACAATGACTGGCTGATCTACAATTTCGACGCTATGGAGCAATCCATCATCGATCTGGAGACACAGGCCCGGGAAGGGCGTTTCGCCCGCCTGCAGGTCAGGGGTGGCTCGATGGAGTTCATCGATCCGGTGATGTCGATCGTCAGGCGGTTCGACGATCTGGAAGCGCGTATCGTGCCCGGCGCTCACGGCCAGCCGACCACCGGCACGCTTGGGGCGGTGCTTGCCGGACGCACGATCGCCGGACGCTTCTCCCGCGAGGACAACGGTGGCGGCGCCTCGCAGCTGAAATTCTCCTTCGACAACCTCGATTTCTCCGCACTGATGCCGGCGCTCGATGACCCGGATGCGCTTCTGGCCGTCAAGGGCGGCGGCGGGCTGTCCGGCGTTCTCGACTACGCGCCGGGAGGCGAGATCGAGCATGGCCAGTTCGACATCGATCTGACCGGTACGGAATTGCGCCTGAGCCATGACTATTTCGGCGTCGGGGCGGGACGGTTCTCGCTCGACTGGAACCCGAAGGCCGCGCAATTCCAGCTGCATGAGGGCGTCCTGTCGGTTGGCAAATCGACGACGCGCCTGTCCGGCGAGTTTGCCCTCGGACTTGACGATGTCTACGGTCCGATGGTGGCGATGTCCCTGAAGCTCAAGGACCTTGCCCTGGCGCCCAATGACATGAACGCGCCCGAAAGCCCGTTTTCGGTCGTCGATGTCATGGCCTGGTCGGCGCCGCTTTACGGCACCATCGGGATCGACAGGATGGTGGCGACCAAGCCGGGCGTCGAAATTCGCGCCAAGGGTCGGTTCGACCTGGTGCGTCGCGGCATCGGCGTCGATCTCGAAGTGGCGGGCGAGGGCGCGAGCGCCGACGATCTCAAGCGGTTGTGGCCCTATTTCATCGCGCGCGGCGGACGCGAATGGTTCGTCGATCACATCGTGCGTGGCCGCATGACCACCGGCTCGCTGAGATTCAAGCTGCCTGTCGGCGTTCTCGATCCGACTGTCGGCGACCAGCCTCTGCCGCCGAACACTGCTTTCATCGATCTTGTCGGCTCGGACGTGACGCTGATCCCGACCGAAGGCTTCAAGCCGGTGGCGCTTGGCGGTGACGCGAAACTGACACTGAGAGACAACAGGACCTCGGTGACCATCGCCTCGACCCGGATCGTCTCGGATCAGGGCCAGTTCACCTTCGCCAATGGCGCCGTGCAGATCGATGCCGGCGACGCCAACCAGACGGTTGTCGAGTTCTCCGGCGATGTGAACGGGCAGATTCCGGCGCTGATCGGGTTTGCCGAAAGCCAGTCGCCGGGCGTTGTCGAAGGCTTCGGACTGCCATTTGACGCCCGCAGGATCTCCGGCCGGGTCGATGGCTCGGCGGTGCTGACACTGACCTTCGGAGATGGGCCGGCGCCGCTCGCGGTCGACTACGCCGTCAACGGCACGACGCTGGACTTTGCCAGCACCGACAGGATCGCCGACCGCCTGATCACCGACGGCCAGCTGAGTTTCCAGGCAACCCCTGATGCCTATCATGTCACCGGCACCGCCGCGCTCGACGGGGTGGCGGCGGAGCTTGTGCTCGACGGTGGCGGCGACGCGGCCGCCGACATCAAGGTCGCCTCGACAATCGATGTCGCCGAATTCGAGAGTTTCGGCTTCGATTTCTCCGAGCTGATGTCTGGCCGGATCCGCTTTGTCGCCAAGCCGCTCGACAACGGTGGAATGCAGATCGCCGCCGACCTGACCGAAGCGCGCCTCAACCTCAAGGATGTCGGGCTCGGCAAGCAGATTGGCATCCCCGGCACCGTCAATGCCGAAATCCACACCGAAGGCACGCTGACCAAAGTCACCAAAATCGATCTCGGTTTTGCCAGCGTGCGGGTCGTCGGCGCGCTCGACTACGACAGTGAGGAGGGGCTGGTCTCGGCCGATTTCAGCGAATTTGCCCTGTCCGAAGGCGATGCGGCCCAGTTGACCGTCGTGCCGGGCGAAGAGAGCGGCTACAAGGTCACGCTCACCGGCGACCAGTTCGATCTGAAGCCGATGCTCAAGCGCTATTTTGCCCTCGACCAGACCTCGACAGGCTCGCCGCAGGCGACTTCGGTGCCCGAGGAACTGAACATCGATGCCAATCTCAAGCGCGCCATCGGCTTTTATGGCGTGACCGCCTACAATGTCGAGTTCGGGCTCGACCTCAAGGGCGAGGACCTGCTCGACGCCTCGCTTCAGGCCCAGTTCACCGACGGCAATACCGTGTCGCTGACATCGAATCCGACAAATGACGGTCGGTTGATGACGGTCGCTTTCAACGATGTCGGCACGGTGCTGCGCTTCCTCAACGTCTATCCGCGCCTGCTCGGCGGTTCGGGAAGCCTGACGCTCAAGACCGATGCCCGCCAGCGCATCGATTTCGGCGAAATCCGCCTCAGGGACTTTGCCATCGTCGATGAAGCCAGGGTCGCCGAGATTCTCGGCAACCACAAGGACTCCCGCAAGCTGATCGCCAACGAGAACCGGCTCAACTTCCAGAATGCCCAGGCCAGCTTCGTCAGGCGCTCCGACCGGATCGAACTGACCGATGCCGTGCTCGACGGCGGCACCATCGGCGGCACGCTCAAGGGCTTCATCTACACCAAGTCGCGCCAATATGACCTGACGGGCACCTATATCCCGCTGTTCGGGCTCAACAACCTGTTCCAGAAACTGCCGATCATCGGCCAGATCCTGGGCGGACGCGAAGGCGAGGGACTGGTCGGAGTGACCTATGCCGTGCGTGGGGAACTCGACAATCCCGAGTTCATCGTCAACCCCGCCTCGATCCTGGCACCCGGCATCTTCCGCTCGCTGTTCGAGTTCCGCGCCACCGAGGCGCCACGCGAAGCAACGCCCCAGCAGTAACAATTGCTTAACTATTTGGAGTTGATTGGTATGATATTGTCATACCGACAGGATTCTCGCGGGAGTGTTTTCCGATGGGCGGTGTTCACAAGCGTTCGTTCAGCCTGACCGCAATGCAGGCCAAATACATCGACGACCAGGTCGCCTCGGGGGCTTTCGCTTCAGGCAGCGAGGTCATCCGCGAAGGCCTGCGCGCCCTGCGCATGCGGGACGCCGCTCTCGAACGCTGGATGCAGAACGACCCGTCGGCGCTGCAGGACGACGGCCCGGTGGAACCCGAGATACCCGATGGCTCGGACAGGCCGTCGCCGATGGAAAAGGTCTTCGACCGGCTCGGCCCCTTGCCGGGCGAGAGCGACGGCTGACGGCAAACGCCTGTCTTCTCCCAAATTAAAATGGGCCCGCTTCGTAACCCCGGAGCGGGCCCTTGCATCTTGCGCCAAGTGCCCGGTGCTAGACCGGCTTGAGCAGGGCGTGCTTCTTCTTGCCGACCGAGAGCTTGATGACGCCCTCGGGCAACAGAGCCGCGTCGGTCAGCGTGCCGCGCTCGTCGGAAACCGTCTCATCATTGACCTTGAGCGCCCCGGCCTTGAGATGCCGGCGTGCTTCGCCGTTCGAGCCGGCAAGTCCGGAAGTCACGAAGGCGGCCAACAGCCCGATGCCGGCCTTCAGCTCGCCCATGGCGACCTCGGTCGTCGGCAGCGACAGGTCGATGGCGCCCTGTTCGAAGGTGGCGCGCGCCGTCTCGGCAGCCTGCTCGGCGGCCTCGCGGCCGTGGACGATGGCCGTTGCCTCGGTGGCGAGGATCTTCTTGGCGTCGTTGATATCGGCCTTGGCGATGCGGGCGATTTCGGAAAGCGGCAGGCGGGTGAAGATCTTGAGGAAGCGCTCGATATCGGCGTCCTCGCAATTGCGCCAGTACTGCCAGAAGTCATACGGGCTGAACAAATCGGCGTTGAGCCAGACAGCGCCATTGGCGGTTTTGCCCATTTTGGCGCCCGAAGCCGTTGTCAGAAGCGGCGTCGTCAGCGCATAGAACTGCTTGTCGAGCATGCGGTGACCGAGATCGACGCCGTTGATGATGTTGCCCCACTGGTCGGAGCCGCCCATCTGCAACGTACAGCCATGGCGCTTGTTGAGCTCGACGAAGTCGTAGCCCTGCATGATCATGTAGTTGAATTCCAGAAACGACAGCGACTGCTCGCGATCGAGCCGCAGCTTGACGCTGTCGAAGCTGAGCATGCGGTTGACCGAGAAATGGCGCCCGACGTCGCGCAGAAACTCGACATAGTTCAGCTTCATCAGCCAGTCGGCATTGTTGACCATGATGGCCGGATTGGAGCCCTCGTAATTGAGGATGCGTCCATAGACGCGCTTGATGCTCTCGATGTTGGAATTGATCTTTTCCACGCTCAGCAACTGCCGCTGATCGTCCCGGAAGCTCGGATCCCCGACCATCGAGGTGCCGCCGCCCATCAGCGAAATGGCGGTGTGCCCGGTCTCCTGCAGCCAATAGAGCAGGGTGACGGTGATCAGGTTGCCGATATGGATCGAGGTGGCCGTTGCGTCGTAGCCGACATAGCCGGTGATCTTTTCATTCGCCGCCAGGGCATCGAGCCCTTCGGGATCGGAAATCTGGGCGATGAAGCCGCGCTCGTCGAGCACCTGCAGGAAATCGGATTTGTATGTTGTCATGGCACTGTTTCTTGGCTGCGAGAGCCTCATGGCGAACGTATCAAGCCATGAAGCGGGACTACGGATCCTCGTCCTTCGTGCTTCGACAAGCGCTCAGCAGGCTCAGGATGAGGGTCCTCTCGTATCGCCGTGAATGAGGTCTCTACCGGCCACCGCCCGCGGCAATATCGGCGCGGCGCCGGTCGAGATACTCGGCGCACCGCCCGATCAGCTCATCGACATCGTTCTCGAAGAAGTGATTGGCACCGGGCACGATCTGCTGCTCGATGGTGATACCCTTCTGGGTCTTGAGCTTGTCCACCAGTTTCTGCACCGAAGCGGGCGGGGTGACGCGGTCTTCCTCGCCATGAATGATCAGGCCCGAGGACGGGCAGGGGGCGAGGAAAGAGAAATCATAAAGGTTCTCCTGCGGGGCGACGGAGATGAAGCCCTCGACCTCGGGGCGGCGCATCAGCAGCTGCATGCCGATCCAGGCGCCGAAGGAGAAACCGGCGATCCAGCAGCCTTTCGATTCGCGGTTGAGCGACTGCAGCCAGTCCAGAGCCGCCGCCGCGTCGGACAATTCGCCGACACCGTGGTCGAACAGGCCCTGCGAGCGCCCGACGCCGCGCGAATTGAAACGCAACACGGAGAAGCCGCGCTCCACGAACATGTAGAACAGATGGTAGACCACCTGATTGTTCATGGTGCCGCCGAATTCGGGATGCGGATGCAGCACGATGGCGCACGGACTGTTGGGCGATTTGCCCGGCTGGTAGCGCCCTTCCAGGCGTCCGGCAGGTCCGTTGAAAATCACTTCTGGCATTTCCGAACTCCTTGGGTGGCGCCGCCGCCGCTTGTTTCAGGCGCGATCCGCACCGGCCGCGGCTTGACGAACGCGCATACGCTTCGTAAAAACTGGGTATAGGCCCAATTTAGAATGGTTCCAAACTAGATCCGTACGCCACGCCGGCAGGCGCACGGCGCGCCTCTTTTAGACAAGGCGTGCTTGAAAATTCAAGAATTGTTTGGCCTTTAACGCTGAGACCGTCGCCCGAGGGAGGCGGTAGGAGCCCTGATGTCGAAAAGATCGACCTATCTCGATCACAATGCCAGTGCCCCGATGCTGCCCGAAGCCGGCGATGCCGTGCGCGCGGCGCTCGGTTTTATCGGCAACGCCTCGTCGGTTCATGCCGGCGGGCGGGCGGTGCGTTCGGCCATCGACAAGGCGCGTGGCGCAGTGGCCACGGCGGCCGGCGCCGAACGGCGCGACGTGGTGTTCACCAGCTCTGCGACCGAGGCGTTGACGCAAGCCATCATCGGCGGCGCCAGGGCCTTCGCAGCGGACGAGGTCATCGTCGGCGCCGGCGAACATCTGGCGGTTTTGCGGGCTGCCGAGGCCAGCGGGCTTGCGCCGACAAAGATCGGCGTCGATGAAAACGGCGTCCTCAAGCTCGACGAAATCACAGCAGTGCTGGAGCGACTCGAAGCAGGACAGGTCCCGGCGCTGTTCGCCTTCCAGATGGTCAACAACGAGACAGGCGTCGTCCAACCGATCGCCGAAATCGAGAAACTGGTCGGGCCGACTAGGCATCTGCTGATCGTCGACGCCGTACAGGCCTTCGGCAAGATCGAACTTGGTTTTTCCGCCCGCGCTACCGACATGATGGCTGTTTCGGGTCACAAGATCGGTGGGCCGGCCGGCGCTGCAGCCCTTCTGGTCAAGCCGCACTGCGACGATGTGCGCCTCATTCCCGGTGGTGGCCAGGAAATGGGTCGGCGCGGCGGTACCGAGAGTCTATTGTCGATTGCGGGATTCGGCGCGGCGGCGGAACGTTTTGCCACGGCCTATGCGGCTGCCGGGGTTGAAGCCCTGAGCGCCAGGGCCGAAATCGAGATCCGGGCTCTTGCGCCCGATGCGGTGATTTTTGGCGCCGGCGCCGAACGGGTGGGCAATTGCGTCAGTTTCGCGGTGCCCGGTCTCACGGCGGCGGTGGCCATGATGGCGCTCGATCTTGAGGGTATCGAAATATCCTCGGGATCTGCCTGTTCCTCGGGCAAGGTCGGCAAGAGCCACGTGCTCGCCGCCATGGGCGTCGATGAAAAGCTGATGGATGGCGCGTTGAGGCTGAGCCTTGGCTGGTCATCGACCGAACAAGACATCGCCGCCTTCGCGGCGGGTTTCGCCAAGGTGCTTGCGCGCCGGCGGAAATCAAACACGGAAAGAGCCGCCTGAGCGCGGTCAACGAGGCAAGTATGGCCAATATCACCAATGCGACAGACGGCACCGGAGAGGCGAAGGCGCGCCCTGGTCTCAAGGAAGAGATCGATCTCGAAACCGTCAGCAAGGTCGAGGCGCTCGATGTCGACAAGTACAAGTACGGCTTTGAAACGCTGATCGAGTCCGATCTCGCGCCCAAGGGGCTCGACGAGGACATCATCCGTTTCATCTCGCACAAGAAGAACGAGCCGGACTGGATGCTCGACTGGCGACTCGAGGCGTTCAGGCGCTGGCAGACCATGGAAGAGCCGAGCTGGGCACGGGTGCACTATCCCAAGATCGATTTCCAGGACCTGCACTATTACGCTGCGCCCAAGACCACGCCCGGCCCGAAGAGCCTCGACGAGGTCGATCCGGAACTGCTCAAGACCTACGAAAAGCTCGGCATCCCGCTTTCCGAACAGGCGGTGCTGGCCGGAGTCGAGGGCGCCAAGGTGGCTGTCGACGCCGTTTTCGATTCGGTCTCGGTGGTCACGACCTTCCGCGAGGAGCTGAAAAAGCACGGCGTCATCTTCTGCTCGATTTCCGAAGCGGTGCGCGAGCATCCCGAGCTGGTACAGAAATATCTCGGTTCGGTGGTTCCGGCCTCGGACAATTTCTACGCGACGCTCAATTCGGCGGTCTTCACCGATGGCTCGTTCGTCTACATCCCCAAGGGCGTGCGCTGCCCGATGGAGCTGTCGACCTATTTCCGCATCAACGAGAAAAAGACCGGCCAGTTCGAACGCACGCTGATCATCGCCGACGAGGGCTCGTATGTGAGCTATCTCGAAGGCTGCACCGCGCCGAGCCGCGACGAGAACCAGCTGCACGCCGCCGTTGTCGAGCTGGTGGCGCTCGAAGATGCCGAGATCAAGTATTCGACGGTGCAGAACTGGTATCCGGGCGACAAGGACGGCAAGGGCGGCGTCTACAATTTCGTCACCAAGCGTGGCGATTGCCGCGGCGATAATTCCAAGATCTCCTGGACCCAGGTCGAGACCGGCTCGGCCATCACCTGGAAATACCCGAGCTGCATCCTTCGCGGCGACAATTCGCGCGGCGAATTCTATTCGATCGCCATTTCGAACGGTCACCAGCAGATCGACAGCGGCACCAAGATGATCCATCTCGGCAAGAACACCTCGAGCAGGATCATTTCCAAGGGCATTGCCGCCGGGTATTCCGACAACACCTATCGCGGCCAGGTATCGGCTCATGGCAAGGCCAAGAACGCCCGCAATTTCACCCAGTGCGATTCCCTTTTGATCGGCGACCAGTGCGGGGCGCACACCGTACCCTATATCGAAAGCCGCAATTCGAGCGTGGTGTTCGAACACGAGGCGACAACGTCCAAAATCTCGGATGACCAGCTGTTCTACTGTATGCAGCGTGGGCTCGATCAGGAAGAAGCGGTGGCGCTGATCGTCAACGGTTTCGCCCGCGAGGTGCTGCAGCACCTGCCGATGGAATTCATGGTCGAGACCCAGAAGCTGATCTCGATCTCGCTGGAGGGGAGCGTCGGTTGATGACTGAAGCTCCCAAGCCGGTTTTGACCCTGAGCGGACTTGCGCTCGACCATGTGCGCGAGGGTGGCATATTCGAATACGCCGACGCACCGATCGGGGCACCGCTCAAGCTGACGCGGCTCGGAGCGAACTACACCGAGGTGCCGCCCGGCAAAAGCGCCTGTCCGTTCCATTCCCACCATGCCGAGGACGAGATGTTCGTCATCCTGTCCGGGCACGGCGAATACAGATACGGCGACGCGCGTTACGCAATTGCCGGCGGCGATGTGCTGGGCGCACCGGTCGGTGGACCGGAAACGGCGCACCAGATCTTCAACGCCGGCGATGAGCCTCTGAGATATCTGGCGATCTCTTCCAAGGCGCAGATCGACATCTGCGAATACCCGGACAGCGGCAAGTTCTCGGTGACCAGCCGCGGACGAGCCGGCGATCCCGACTTTCGCTACCGGTTCATCGGACGCCAGGAACAGGCGCTCGACTATTTTGATGGTGAGGAGACGGCGAAATGACCGACAGTCCCAAGCCAGTCATCAATCTCGCCGATGTGCCGCTCAACGAGAATTCCCATGGCGAGAAGTTTCGCGGCAGGATCGGCTCGTTCGCCGGGCGCATCGGCATGTCCGGCATGGGCGCCATGCTGCACGAGCTGCCGCCGGGCAAGGCTGCCTTTCCTTTTCACGCCCATCACATGACCCAGGAGTTGTTTGTCATCCTTGAGGGCGAGGGCACCTATCGCTTCGGCGACAAGGAATACCCCATCAAGGCCGAGGACGTGCTCGCCGCACCCACCGGCGGGGCGGAGGTCGCGCACCAGATCGTCAACACCGGCACGACAACGCTGCGCTATCTCGGCATCTCGGCCAATTCGGCTGGCGGTGACGTCGTCGAATATCCGGACAGCGGCAAGTTCGCCGTCTCTTCGCGCTTCGACTGGGCCACCCAGTCGGGTGGCGTCCGCTATGTCGGCCGTCAGGAGAACTCGCTCGGCTATTGGGACGGTGAGGAATGACCGACAAGCCTTTCGCCAATATCTTCGAGCTGGAAAGCAAGCACCACCGCAAGGGGCGGTTCGAGGCGATGACCACCCGCGTCGGCGGCGTCATCGGGTCCGAGGCGCTCGGCATGCAATACATGGTCGTGCCGCCGGGCAAGACCGGCTATCCGCGCCACAACCATCACAACAATGAAGAACTGTTCGTCATCCTGCAGGGCGAGGGCACCTACACCAAGGGCGCCAGGTCCTGGCCGGTCAAGGCGGGCGATGCCATTGCAGCGCCGGCGGGCGGGACCGACACGGCCCATCAGCTCGCCAACACGGGTCACGAAGACCTCAAATATCTCGCGATTTCAACTCGCAACGATCCGGATGTCATCGAATATCCGGACAGCGACAAATTCATGGTCGCCGCATCGATTCCGCCGGGAGGCGGCATGATGGCAGCCGATTTCAAGCTCGTCGGGCGCGACCGCCCGATGCTTGACTATTGGGACGGCGAAGACACCGGAGAAAACCAGCTATGACCAATCCCATGCTCGAAATTCGCGGCCTCAGGGTCAGCGTCGGGGAAAAGGAAATCCTCAAGGGCGTCGACCTCAGCGTGCCGCGCGGCGAGATTCACGCCATCATGGGCCCGAACGGCTCGGGCAAGTCGACGCTCTCGTATGCGCTCGCCGGCCGCGAGGGCTACGACATCACCGAGGGCGAAGTGCTGCTCGACGGGGTGAACCTTCTCGACATGGAAATCGACGAGCGCGCCGCCGCCGGCCTGTTCCTCGCCTTCCAGTATCCGGTGGAAGTGCCGGGCGTCGCCACCATGACCTTCCTCAAGTCGGCGCTCAACGCCCAGCGCAAGCACCGCGAGGAGGGCGAAATCTCGACGCCTGATTTCATGCGCATGGTCAAGGACGCCACCGGCCGGCTGAAGATCGATGCCGAAATGCTCAGGCGCCCGGTCAATGTCGGTTTCTCCGGCGGCGAGAAGAAGCGTGCCGAGATTCTGCAGATGGCGCTGCTCGAACCCAAGCTGGCGATCCTCGATGAAACCGATTCCGGCCTCGATATCGATGCGCTGAGGATCGTTTCGGACGGCGTCAACGCCCTGCGTTCGGACAACCGCTCGATGCTGGTCATCACCCACTATCAGCGCCTGCTCAATCATATCGTTCCGGACGTGGTGCATGTGTTCTCGGCCGGGCGCGTCGCCCGTACCGGCGGCAAGGAACTGGCGCTCGAACTCGAGTCCAAGGGCTACGCAGACTATGACGGAGTGCCGGCATGAGCGTTTCACAACTGGTTCGACTCGGGCCGGCAGAGGAAAAGCTCGCCGCCCAGTTGAGACAGGCGGGCGCCGCCGACGCGGCTGCACGCCTTGAGGGCGCCGGCCTGCCGACACGGCGGGTCGAGGCCTATCACTACACCGACCTCAAGGCGCTGCTGCGCGACGTGCCCGATCTTGGCACCGAAGCGGCCGAGATGAGTGCGCCGGCCTTTGCTGTTCCGGGCGCCTATCGCATCGCCATCGTCAACGGTGCCATCCAGCATGCCGGCTCGGCCCCGGCCGGGGTCATTGCCGGCGAGGTCGCCGGAAGCGTGCTGAGCGAGCGTGACGATGTGATAACCCGCATCAATGCCGGCCTGGTCAACAAGGCGCTGCGACTCGATCTCGACAACGAGGTCGACCCGGTCATCCATATCGATCACCGTATCGAGGGTGGAGCGGCCCATGTCGCCGATGCCGTCAAGATCTATGTCGGCGACGGCGGCAAGGCGACGCTGGTCGAGAGCTTTTCAGGCACCGATGCCGCCCATCTCGGCAATCACGCCACCTATATCGCGCTCGGCAAGAGTGCCGAACTGACCCATATCCTTGTCGATCTCAGCGGCCGCACGGCCCGGCATTTCGCCAGCGTCGAATATGCCTTGGCCGAAAATGCCAGACTAACGTCTCTGGCAGTCAATTCCGGCTCTGCGCTGTCGCGGACCCAGATCTTCTGCAACGTCAGCGGAGAGGGCGCCCACGGCGATTTCCGCGGGTTGACGCTGATCGAGGACGGCCAGCATTCGGACACCACCCTGCAGCTTGCCCACGACGTGCCGAACACCACCTCGGTCGAGACGTACAAGACCGTCGGGCGCGGCCGCTCGCGTGGTGTCTTCCAGGGCAAGATCGTGGTTGCCCGCGACGCCCAGAAGACCGATGCAAAGATGATGTCGAAGGGGCTGATGCTTTCCGACGAGACGGAGATCTTTTCCAAACCCGAACTCGAGATCTTTGCCGACGACGTGGTGTGCGGACACGGCTCGACCTGTGGCGCGCTCGACGAGGAGAGCATGTTCTACCTGATGAGCCGCGGTATCCCGCGCGTCGAGGCGCAGGCGATCTTGGTGCGGGCCTTCCTCGAGGCCGGGTTCGACGATATCGCCGATACCGAGTTGCACGAGGCCCTGTCGGCGGTTGCCGAGGAATGGCTGCAGCGGGGGCTCAAGTGAGTTTTGACCTCGAACGGGTCCGGGCCGATTTCCCCATTCTGAAAGAGGAAATCCACGGCCACCGGCTCGTTTATCTCGACAATGGCGCCTCGGCCCAGAAGCCGCAGACGGTAATCGACACGATGGCCGACACCTATGCGCATTCCTACGCCAATGTGCATCGCGGCCTGCACACGCTGTCGCAACGCGCCACCGACGCCTACGAGTTGGCGCGCGAACGCGTGCGCGCCTTCCTCAATGCGCCCAAGGTCGATGAGATCGTCTTCACCAAGGGCGCGACCGATGCGCTGAACCTGGTGGCATCGAGCTTTGCCGCGCCGCGTATCGGTCCGGGCGACGAGATCGTTCTCACCATCATGGAGCACCATTCCAACATCGTGCCATGGCAGTTCCTGAGGGAACGCCAGGGAGCCGTGCAGAAATGGGTCGATGTCACCGACGAGGGCGGTTTCGATCTCGATGCCTTCGAAGCGGCGCTGAGCGAAAAGACCAAGATCGTCGCCGTCACCCATATGTCGAACGTGCTCGGCACGATCACGCCGCTTGCCGAGATCGTCAGGCTGGCCCATGCGCGCGGCATTCCGGTCGTTGTCGACGGCAGCCAGGCCGCAGTCCATACCGTTGTCGACGTTCAGGCACTCGACGTCGATTTCTACGTCGTCACTGGCCACAAGCTCTACGGGCCCTCGGGCATCGGCGCGCTTTATGGCAAGCACGACCTGCTAAAGGACATGCAGCCCTACCAGGGCGGTGGCGAAATGATCGAGGAGGTGACGCTTGATGGCGTCACCTACAACGCGCCGCCGCACCGCTTCGAGGCCGGCACGCCGCCGATCGTGCAGGCGATCGGGCTCGGTTCGGCTCTGGCCTATCTCGAAACACTCGGGCGCGAGGCGGTGTTCGCCCACGAACACGAGGTCGCCGCCTATGCCGCCGAGCGGCTCGGCCAGATCAATTCCTTGCGACTGATCGGGACGGCGCCGGGCAAGGGCGGTATCTTCGCCTTCGAGGTCGAGGGCGCTCATGCCCATGACATATCGACGATTCTCGACCGTTACGGCGTGGCCGTCAGGGCCGGGACCCATTGCGCCCAACCGCTTCTGAAGCGATTTGGCGCCGCCTCTACCTGCCGCGCATCGTTCGGCCTATATAATGGCAAGGACGACGTGGATGCGCTTTGTGCAGCCCTTGAAAAGGCCAAGGGCTTTTTCGCGTGAGAAGATCCAAGGAAATTTGATGAGCGAAGCGAGCCAAGCCGAAAACATCGAGAGCCCCGAGACCGAGACCGCCGCGCCGCTGCTGACGACCAGCGGCGACGCCATTGCGCCCGAGGAAGTCGAACGCATCACCGCAGATATCGTTGCGGCGCTCAAGACCGTCTACGATCCGGAAATCCCGGTCGACATCTACGAACTCGGGCTGATCTACAAGATCGAGATGGACGACGACCGCCTGATCCGCGTCGACATGACCCTGACCGCACCGGGTTGCCCGGTCGCTGGCGAAATGCCCGGCTGGGTCGACAACGCCGTCCGTGGCGTCGAGGGCATCTCGGATGTCATGGTCAACATGGTCTTCGATCCGCCCTGGACCCCGGAGCGGATGAGCGAGGAAGCGCAGGTCGCGCTCAACTGGTGGTGAGCTTGGCGCGGCCCGCACTGACAGGCCTGGTCGAAACCTGCCTTTATGTTTCCGATGTCGAGGCAAGCCGGGATTTCTACGTCGACCTGTTCGGTTTCGAACCGGTTGGCGGCGACGCCCGCATCCAGCCGCTGATGGTCGGTCCGAGCCAGATGCTGATCCTGTTCAGGACGGGCGGTACACCGAAACCCGTCCCGGTCGCCAATGGCTTCATCCCGCCACATGACGGCGGCGGCGAGCAGCATTTCGCCTTCGGCGTGCCCGAGGATGCCTTCGAGGACTGGAAGGTGTTCCTTGCCGGCAAGAGTATCGAAATCGAGAGCACCATAGACTGGCCGCAGGGCGGGCGTAGCCTTTATTTCCGTGACCCCGACCGGCTGGTTGTCGAACTGGTCACCCCGGGCCTGTGGCCCAACTACTGAAGGACAAACCGATGGCACTGAAGATCATGAGCCTGACCGACGCCGCCGCAGAGCGCATCCGCGAGATCATTGCAGATGCCGAAACGCCGGTCATCGGCGTGCGCGTCGGGGTCCGGAATGCCGGCTGCGCTGGCATGGCCTATACGCTTGACTATGTCTCCGAGGCGCCGGCTGGTGACGATCATGTCAGCGAGCACGGTGTCGATGTCTGGGTCGAACCCAAGGCAACACTCTTCCTGCTTGGCACGGTGATGGATTTCAAGGTCGACAAGATGAGCTCCGGGTTCACCTTCACCAATCCCAACGAGGTCAGCGCCTGCGGCTGCGGCGAAAGCGTTCAGCTCGAACAGGCCGATCTCAAGGCCCTGGCCGAGGCGAGGGCTGGGGCGCAATAGGCGCCTGTCGGCTTCCCGATCGTCATTGACGCGAAAACAGGCATCCAGGAGCGCCGCGTCGGCGCGCAAGACTCCTGTGGCGCGCGAGACCCGCGCTGCTGGATTCCCTAATCGCGCCGGGATGACGGGAAGCGGTCGCATCATCAGCGCAACAGCTTCAGCGACCCCGTTAGCGAGCGCACCCATTGACTCGGACCCGCCAGCCCGAGTCCGTCTATCTCCTCGGCATCGAGGCTCTTTTCCGGAAAGACGGCCTGGTATTCTTCGAAATCGTGCAAGGATCGCGCGAAGGCCGGAAACGGCACCACGGCGGCGCCTTCGGGAATAGGCAGGGCGCGGCGCATGGCGACGGCGATGACGTCCGCCGGCGCCTGCAATACCGGCACCGGCCGGTTCGAGCTGGTGTCGAGGGTCTTGCGGTCGCTGTCGGTCAGCTGGCTGTTGCCCAGCACCGGCAGTTTCGCCCCGAGGCCGATGGCGACGGCGCCGATGGTGTTTGCGACAAGCCCGGGCGGCAGTTCGGGGTTGACGATGATGGCGATACGCACGTCTTGATCCATGACCTTCTCCGGCAACTGAAACCGGCGGCAGAATAGTGCCTCGGGCAGGGGCAATCCTGCCTTTTCTTGTCCTTCAGGATGCAAATCTGGCATAATCTACCGGGTTGAAACGAAGAATGGACAAAACATGCCGACAAATGCGCCTGAAGCGGTAGACGCCAAAATCCTCCAAGCCCTGCAGGGTGATGGGCGGCTGACCAACCAGGCGCTGGCGGACAGCGTCGGCATGTCGACCTCTCCGTGCTGGCGCCGGGTGAACAGGCTGGAACAGAGCGGGGTGATCGCCGGTTACCGTGCCGTTCTCGATCGCCAGAAAATCGGACTTGGCGTTCTCGCCTTCGTCCGCGTCAAAATCGACAGCCACAACGCCGACGAGGCCGAGGAATTCTCGCGCGGCATCATGCGGCTCGACGAGGTTGTCGCCTGCTACTCCGTTGCCGGCGACTCCGATTTCCTGCTGCAGGTGGTCGCGAGCGACCTTGACGCCTACGCCGATTTTGCCATGACCGTCATCCGTCGCCTGCCGCGCATCAAGGAAATGCAGACGACAATGGTCCTCAAGGAAATCAAGGCGTTTGACGGATATCCTGTCACGACAGGTTAGGTTCTGGGGCGTCAGCGAGTGGTTTTGGCAGCCGTGATCAGGCCGCGTTGACCTCGAGGTCGACCAGTTCGTCAGTTTCGGCGACGACACGGTTGCGGCCATTGCGCTTGGCGGCATAAAGGCAGCGGTCGGCGCGTTCGATCAGCGAGGTGGCGACGTCGTCGGGCTGCAGCTGGGCAACGCCGAACGACGCCGTGACACGGCCGAGATTCTCGTTTGTCGAGCGGCGCAGCAATTCCTTGGACTGGATGGCCTTGCGCACCATCTCGGCCAGCGCCTGGGCTCCCTCGATCGCGGTATTGGGCAGGACGGCAGCAAACTCTTCGCCGCCATAGCGTGCCGCGATGTCGAGCCCCTTGATCATCGATTTCAGCGTCAGGGCGACGAGCCGCAGCACCTGATCGCCGGTCTGATGGCCGAAGGTATCGTTGAAGCGCTTGAAATGGTCGATGTCGAGAAGGATCAGTGTCAGGGGCTTGCCGGTATCGCGGGCATCGGCAATGGCCTTGTCGATGCTCTTGTCGAAGAACTTGCGATTGTAGATCTTGGTCAGCGGGTCGAGCTGGGACTCGCGCCGTACTGCGTCGAGATCGCGCTGCAACGCGGCAATATCGGATTTCGAGGATTCCAGCCGCTCTTCGAGGATGCGGTTGTTGGACTGCATCCGCCGTGTTTCCTCGAGCAGCTGGGTGGTGAGCTGTCGCAGCGCCTTGCGGTCGATTTCCTCGCTCAGGCTTTCGTTGGCTTCGACCAGCTTGCCCGAGTAGGAATTGGCGCTCTGCATGGCGTTCTTCACGGCGCCGCGCACGGAATCGATATTGGTGAAAACCTTCTCGGAGAGCGTGTTGAGACGCTCTTCGACGTCGTTTGTCCGGAGGAATTCCTGATAGAGGCGCTCGGCGATATCGCCGCCTTCCTCTTCGTTGAACAGCACCATATCGATGCGGGAATTCAGATGGGGATTGATTCCGGAGACATAGGTATAGATCAGCTCATAAAACTGCGGATAGGGCGGAACCAGGTGTTCCCGCAACAGCCCCATCGCAGAATCCGCATACTTGTTTGCTCGCTGATACTCGCTACTACTCAAGATGCGCCCCACCGTTCGTAACGGCGCGGAGTGTCGCTCAATCTCTCCTAACGTGGGCTTAACCGAACCGCTGTTCGCCGGCCGAATCCGACCGGAATTGCCTATTCGTGCGGCAAATCAGTGTTTGTCTTCAAGCCTGTGCGTGAAAACACTGAGCGCCGGACCCCCAAGACCCCATGCCAGAATCGGTGCAACCGCACCGGTTCAGCGCTCAGTCCGGGCGGGCCGTCGAACGCAACAGGAACGCCGGCACCGGGCCGTCGTTGAACGGGCCAGAGGGGCTCTGGCCGCGCTTGCCGGCTTCGTTGGATCCGGAGCTGCGCTTGCGGGCCGGACGCGGCGCTGCGTCCTCGCGCTTTGACTTGGGCGCGGCTTCAGGCTTTGCGGATTCTGGCTTGGCGACTTCGGCCGGCTGCTCGGCCTGATCTGGCTGTGCGGTCTTGTCGGAACGCCGAGATTTTGACCGCCGCCGCGACGGCTTGGCCTCTTCGGCCTCGGGCTTTGCCGGCACATCCAGCTTCTCGCCCGGGTGGGCGGCGTCCTGATAGGGGATGTCGCGATCGATCAGCTTGATGATGGCGGCAAGGTGCTTGGAATCCTCGCGCGTCACCAGAGTGATCGATACGCCGGTGCGACCGGCGCGGCCGGTGCGGCCGATGCGGTGGATATAGTCCTCGGCATGGGTCGGCACGTCGAAATTGAACACATGGCTCACCGCCGGGATGTCGAGCCCGCGGGCCGCAACGTCGCTGGCCACAAGAAGCGTCAGCTT
The DNA here is from genome assembly GCA_963675235.2 of Devosiaceae bacterium. Taxonomy (GTDB): domain Bacteria; phylum Pseudomonadota; class Alphaproteobacteria; order Rhizobiales; family Devosiaceae; genus JAHJQZ01. The sequence goes on from CAXXFU010000009.1 coordinate 36,349, forward strand.
GTCGGTGCGGAACTTGTCGAGCGTCTCCATGCGTGCCTTCTGGTCCATGTCGCCGTGAAGGGCACCGGCATTGAAGCCGTGACGGGAAAGCGAGCGTTCGAGCGTCGCCACATCGCGCTTGCGGTTGCAGAAGATGATGGCGTTGGTCAACCCGTCGCAGGCATTGATCTGCTCGCGCAACACGGCGCGCTTTTCAGCGGGCTTGGAGCCGGAGCGCACCAGCCTTTGTTCGATGGTCTCGGCGGTACGATTCTGCGGCGACACCTCGACGCGGATCGGATCACGCAGGAAGCGCCGGGTCAGCTTTTCGATCTCCGACGCCATGGTCGCCGAGAAGAACAGCGTCTGTCGGCGCGGCGGCAACAGCGTGCAGATGCGCTCGACGTCGGGGATGAAGCCCATGTCGAGCATGCGATCGGCTTCGTCGACAACGAGGATCTCGACGCCGTTCAGAAGGATGCGGCCGCGCTCGAACAGGTCGAGCAGGCGGCCCGGCGTGGCGATCAGCACATCGACGCCGCGGTCGAGCTTCCTGATCTGGTCATCCATCGAGACGCCGCCGATCAGCAGCGCTTCGGAAATCTTGTGATTGACGCCATACTTGACGAAATTCTCGTGCACCTGGGCGGCGAGTTCGCGCGTTGGTTCGAGAATGAGCGTGCGCGGCATGCGCGCCCGCGCCCGGCCCTTTTCGAGCAGCGTGAGCATGGGCAGAACGAACGCGGCGGTTTTGCCGGTGCCGGTCTGGGCAATCCCGATGATGTCTCGGCGCTCAAGGACATGCGGAATTGTCTTGGACTGAATGTCCGTAGGGCGCGTGTAGCCAGCGGCCGCAACGGCCTGTTGCACCTTTTCGCTCAATCCGAGCCCGGTAAAGTCTTCGTTCAAGTGTCCTGTCCAGATGCTTGGGGCGTGGCGCTGAGATAACTCGTCACTGGCGTCGCGTCCCGGTTGGCTCTCGCATACCCGAGTGCTTGCTTGCCGATCATCATGCGGGGGAGAGTGCGTCCTGCTGTCGGCAGCTTGCCGGGACCATAGCCTGCCGGCATGTCAAGTCAACGAGCAAACAAGCTTTGCCTTAATTTCTCGGCATTTTCGAGGCGTTCATGACAATGTGAAGCAGTTAGGCGATGCGTTGGAGGCGGCAGGGAGCCTGTTCAGGCGGCGGCGTCGGCCATGATGCTCAGATGCCTTGGCGTGGCCGGGCATCAAGCGCATCCGCTCTGGCCACAGCGGACTGCCGCCCGAACCCGGCGCGTGCGTAAACGGTCAAATGTCGAGATCGGTGACGAAATCGGCGTTTTGCTGGATGAAGGCGAAGCGCGATTCGGGCTTGTTGCCCATCAGCCGGTCGACGGCATCCTTGGTGGCATCGGGGTCCTGGCGCACCTTGACCTGAAGCAGGATGCGGGACTTGGGGCTCATTGTCGTTTCCTTGAGGTGGGCGAACGGCATCTCGCCAAGACCCTTGAAGCGGGTGATGTCGATCTTGCCACGGCCGGTGAACTCGGTCGCGATCAGTTCGTCCTTGTGGGCGTCGTCGCGCGCGTAGAGCGTCTTGCCGCCCTGTGAGATGCGATAGAGCGGCGGCAGGGCGAGATAGACATGGCCGCTCTCGATGACATGCGGCATTTCCTGGAAGAAGAAGGTGATGAGCAATGAGGCGATATGCGCCCCGTCGACATCGGCGTCGGTCATGATGATGATCTTCTCGTAGCGAAGATCGTCCTCGCGGTATCGCTCGCGCGTGCCGCAGCCGAGCGCCTGGACGAGATCGCCGATCAGCTGGTTGGCCGCAAGCTTGTCGCGGCTGGCGCCGGCGACATTGAGGATCTTGCCGCGCAGGGGCAGCACCGCCTGGTTCTTGCGGTCGCGCGCCTGCTTGGCGCTGCCGCCGGCGCTGTCACCCTCGACGATGAAGATCTCGGCGCCCTGGGCGGCGTTCTGGGTGCAGTCGGCGAGCTTGCCGGGGAGCCTGAGCTTGCGGGTGGCGCTCTGGCGGTCGATTTCCTTCTGCTTGCGGCGCCTGACGCGTTCCTCGGCGCGGTCGATCGTCCATTCGAGCAGCTTTCCGGCCTGGGCCGGCGAAGCGGCGAGCCAGTGGTCGAAGGCGTCGCGGATGGCGGTGTCGACGACGCGGGTGGCTTCGCCCGAACTCAGCCGGTCCTTGGTCTGGCCGACGAATTCCGGTTCGCGGATGAACACCGACAGCATGGCGCCGCACTGGGTCATCACGTCTTCGGAGGTGAGGATCGAGGCGCGTTTGTTGCCGGTCAGTTCGGCGTGGTTCTTGAGGCCGCGCAGCAGGGCCGTCCTCAGGCCCGCTTCATGCGTGCCGCCGTCCTGCGTCGGAATCGTGTTGCAGTAGGAATTGACGAAGCTGTCGCCCATGTACCAGGAAATGGCCCATTCGCAGGCCCCATGCGTTCCGGGCTTGCCCGAGACGCCGGAGAAGATGTCATCGACAATGCGCGTCTGCCCCGAGATGCGCGCCTCGGTGAATTCCCTGAGGCCGCCGGGGTAGTGGAAGGTCTCGCGCTCGGGCACGATGTCGCTTGCAAGGGCTTCATCGCACGACCAGCGGATTTCGACACCGCCGAACAGATAGGCCTTGGAGCGCGACATGCGGAAAATGCGCTCGGGCGAGAAGCCGAGCTTGGCGCCAAAGATCTCGGCATCGGGGTGGAACCGGTGGGTGGTGCCGCGACGGTTGTGGACCTTACCCACCACCTCCATGGCACCGACGGCCTTGCCGCGCGAGAACCGCTGGCGATAGAGCGTCTGGTCGCGCGCCACCTCGGTAACGAGCTCGTCGGAAAGGGCGTTGACCACGGAAATGCCGACACCGTGCAGGCCGCCCGAGGTCTCATAGGCCTTGGAATTGAATTTGCCGCCGGCGTGCAGCGTCGTCATGATGATTTCGAGCGCCGACCTGTCGGGGAACTTCGGGTGCGGGTCGACCGGGATGCCGCGGCCGTTATCGGAAACGGTCAGATAGCCTTCCGCATCCAGATGCACTTCGATACGGCTGGCGTGGCCGGCAATGGCCTCGTCCATACAATTGTCGATGACTTCGGCAAACAGGTGGTGAAGGGCATTGGCATCGGTGCCGCCAATATACATGCCCGGTCGCCGCCTGACCGGCTCGAGCCCTTCGAGCACCTCGATGTCCTTGGCCGAATAGTCGCCGCCATTGGAGGCGGGTGCGGCGTCCTTGGAGGGCGCAGGGCTCGGTTTGCGGATCGGGGCCGGAGCACGCTCGGGCGCGCCGCCGAAGAGGTCGTCACTGGTCATGGTCATCCCGGGCCGACTTGGGCCGTTTGGTTGACGCACGCGCCCTCCCGGCCATCGCTTGGCAGCTACTGCCCGCGCCGGCGTCCCGGTCCGGGATCGTGCGTTCGAATCAACAGGTCTTTTATCATAATGTAGCCTCATCAAGCCGGGACCGGTCAAAAACTCCGCCCGGATTTTCAGGGGCGCGCCATGATGATGAACGCTGGATGAACGGCGGATTCCGGCATGGTTCAACGTAATGAGTCCAGGATGCTCCCAACGCTACGGCACCAGATGCCGGCGGTTTCGGGAGACATGCCATGAATATCAATCTCTTATCCTCGGGTACCCGCAGGTTTCTTGGCGCTAGCGCCATTATCCTGGCTGTTGGCGCCGCGGCGCCGGTCCATGCGGCGGACAATGTCCAGTTCGGTTTTTCCTTCGGCGACGGCAATTTCTCGTTCTCTATCGGCAATGGCGGCTTCAACGGGCGGCATTTTTCCCCGCCACAGCCCACGGTGTGCCTGACCCAGGAGCAGCTGCGCGCCCGTCTGCGCGGCGACGGCTTCCGCTTCATTTCCTTTGCCGGCAGCCACCGTGGCTGGCTCCACACAACTGCGCGCCGCAATGGCCAGCGCTTCAGCTTCGATACCAATGCCTGCAATGGCGCCATCGCCAATCTGGTTGCGGAAGGCGGCTACCGCTCCGGAGGCTTCCCTTCGGGCGGCACTTCCGGCTTCGGTGGTTATGGCTTCCCGTCCGGCGGTCCTGGTTTGCCGGTATGGCGTCCGTGATCGCGATCCCGGCGCCGGAGACCGCGGCGCCTTAACCAAATTGAATACAGTGCAGGCCATTACCTGTGCCAAAACGGGAACCCGGGCCAAGTGTCCGGGTTTTCTTTACTTTTGGTTTGCCTCTCATCAGCACTTTTTTAAATGCCCGCTGTTAGAAAAGAGCATACGGAAACGTTCGGAGTACCGTATGCAGCCCGCCCAGCGGATCAGTATTGCGTATCGCAACAGGGATCGGGTTGTTCATGTCTCAGCGTGGTTGCAGGCCGGATTTAGTAGTTTCGCGTACCGGCTTGCCCATGTTCGCCTTGCCAGATCACTGGCGCTGCTGCTGACGGCATCTTTCCTTTACCTCGCATAAACCATGAGTGGGTGACGGTGCGCACTTGTGCCGCACGTTATTATTCCGTCAACTAATAGACGGACAGAGTCCAAGTGTATTTTGGGAAAAGTCACTAGGATTTTTACTAATGTCGGCAGTCAGTTTGTATTCTGATCTGACAAAGGCAGACAAACCGGAAAGAATACTTGATATTCGTCTGGTGGGGTCGTTGTCAGGGTGCTACTCGCTCGAAAGCCGCAAGGATGCCGGTGACGACGTTCCCAAGGTCTTCGCCTGCCGGGTGCAGGCCATTTCGACCTACTCGGCCGTGCTCGGCTGCTCGGTGCCGGGAGAGGTGGGGGAAAGGGTCTCTGCCAAGTTCGACCAGTTTCCGGTTTTGACCGGCTCTATTTCCCGACTGTTCCGGGAAGGTTTCGTCATGGATTTCACCGCGGACGAGAAGGCTCGCTATGAAATCGCCGCCAAGATCGACTGGATCAAGAAGAACCGCTTCAAGGCGGAGCGCGACAAGCGGCACTTCAAGCGCATCATGCCGCCCAATCCGCATTCGGCCATCACGCTTTCCGACGGGCGCGTGCTCAGATGCCTGGTCATCGACGTTTCGCGCTCGGGCGTGGCGGTCTCCGCCGACGTCATTCCCACAATTGGCGCCCGTCTCGCCGTCGGCCGCGCCGTCGGCACCGTGGTCCGCCACATCGAGGGCGGTTTTGCCCTCAAGCTCGACGAACTGCTCGATCTCGATGATCTCGATCCGATCTTCGAATGGTCGCTGGCCTATGTGAAGCCCGAAGACCTGCTCAATCCGGATGCACGCCAGGCCGCCGAAGCAGTCGGGGAGGTCCCGACGTCGTCGTCACGCGGCGCGCCGTCGCGCCCAGCCACTGGCCAGCCAACATTTGCCAGACGATCTGAGGAGCCTGTGGCTGCGGCATCGTTCGGAAAAAACTGAACGCCAGATCGTTCGAGGCCATCTTCAGGACGTCGACACGACGGACCGCGCCATTGTCTTCGGGTCTCTGGCTAGCTTCGATCGGGTGGTTGCCGTGGCGCGGCACCGTCTTTGGCCGGCAGGTTTTCGACTCTACCGGGCTCTTGAGCGCCAGCGCTCTTGCATTGCCGTGCCGGTTCGGATAGTCGGTGCGCATTGGATCAACCCGATCAATCAGGAGAATGACGTGGCGCATTTAACCCGTCATCACACACCGCGTGGACCTGTTTTCGCCCTGCAGCCGATGTGCTGGCAGGGCTGATCGACATTCGGGCTTCGTTACCTCACCCAAATTCCGGTCTGCCTGTCGGCGCCGCCGAACCTTGTTCGGCAACGCCCTTGATGCCGCTTGTTGCGCGGCGCTCCCCAGGAGACTCGATCCATGGCCCTTGTTACCTTTTCCGCTGCCGGCCTGACCGCCGTTGAACCGCTTTTCACCAATCTCACCTTTTCCGTTGCCGCCAATGACCGCGTCGGTCTGATCGCCGGCAACGGGCGGGGCAAGACCACCTTCCTCAATACCATCCTCGGCGAACGCGAACTGACCTCGGGCGAACTGACGCGCGCCAAGGGGTTGAAGCTGGCGCTCGTGCCGCAGGACGTGCCCGAATGCTTCGCCGAACAAACGCTCCACGACGTTGTGCTCGATGCCATCTCTCCCGAACTGCGCGACTACGAGTCCTGGCGGGTTGATGTCGTTCTCGACGATCTCGGTACGCCCGAGGCGCTGCGCACGCGTCCGATGAAGGCGCTCAGCGGGGGCTGGCAGCGGCTCGGGCTGATTGCCCACGCCTTTGTCGGCGAGCCGGACCTGATGCTGCTCGACGAGCCGACAAACCATCTCGATCTGGAAAAGCTGGTACTGCTGGAGAACTGGATCGCAACGACCGCCCGCGGCACCGCCATGATCATCGCCAGCCACGATCGCGCCTTTCTCGACGCCACCACCAACCGCACGTTGTTCCTGAGGCCGGGCACCTCGCACGAGTTCGTTTTGCCGTATTCGGCGGCGCGGGCGGCGCTCGAGGAGATCGACGAGGCCGACCGCCGCCGCCAGGAAAACGAGATGAAGGAGGCCGGCCGCCTGCGCCGCAACGCCGCCAAACTGACCAATATCGGCGTCAATTCAGGCTCCGATCTGCTGACGGTCAAGGCCAAGCAACTGAAGGAGCGGGCGTCGCGGATCGAGGATGCGCAGAAAAGCCTGCACAAGGAGCGCAACGGCACCATCGAGCTCGCGAATGCCGGCACTCATGCCAAGGTTCTGATCGCGCTCGAGGACGCCGACGTGACGACGCCGGACGGCACTCTGCTGTTCCGCACCGGCAAGCAGTTCATCTTCGCCGGCGACCGCATCGTGCTGCTCGGCGCCAACGGGGTCGGCAAATCGGTGTTTGTCAGAATGGTTCAAAAGGCCATCGCCGGCGCGGCAGTGGATGGCATCCGGGCGACGCCCTCACTGGTTCTCGGTTATGCTGACCAGGGCCTCAGCCATGTTCCGGATGCCGAGACGCCTCTGAGCCTGATCACGCACAGGTTCGACGTCGGTGACCAGCGGGCGCGGGCGCTGCTGGCCGGGGCAGGGTTCCCCATCGAATGGCAGACGCGCCGCATCGGCAAACTGTCGTTCGGGCAGAAATCGCGCCTCGGCCTGCTCTGCCTGAGGCTGAGCGCGCCGAATTTCTACCTGCTCGACGAGCCGACAAACCATATCGACATTGCCGGCCAGGAGGATCTCGCCGCCGAGATTCGCGAGCGTGGCGCCACCTCGATCATCGTTTCGCACGACCGCACCTTCGTGCGCGAGACCGGTACGCGTTTCTGGATCCTGGAGAAAAAACGCCTGGTCGAGGCCGACAGCCCGGACGGTTTCTTTGCCGCCGTGGCGCGTGGTGCCGGGGGATGAACCGGAGACGATCGCAAAAGGAAAGGGGCCCCTGAGGGCCCCTTTTTGTTCAGTGCGCCGGATGCCCGGCCACGCCGCTTTTAGGCGGTATAGTACAGCTCGTACTCGACCGGGTGCGGGGTGTGCTCGAACTTGATGACTTCTTCCATCTTCAGCTCGATATAGGCGTCGATCTGGTCGTCGTCGAACACGCCACCGGCCTTGAGGAAGTCGCGGTCGGCGTCGAGCGCAGCCAGGGACTCGCGCAGCGAACCGGCAACGGTCGGGATTTCCTTGAGCTCTTCAGGCGGCAGGTCGTACAGGTCCTTGTCCATCGGGTCGCCCGGATGAATCTTGTTCCTGATACCGTCCATACCGGCCATGAGCATTGAGGCGAAGGCGAGGTAGGGGTTCGCCATCGGGTCGGGGAAACGGATCTCGACGCGCTTGGACTTCGGCGACTGGCCGAACGGAATGCGGCAGGAGGCCGAACGGTTGCGGGCCGAATAGGCCAGCAGCACCGGCGCTTCAAAGCCCGGGACCAGACGCTTGTAGGAGTTGGTCGAGGGGTTGGTGAAGGCGTTGAGGGCCTTGGCGTGCTTGATGATGCCGCCGATGTAGTACAGGGCTTCCGTCGACAGACCGGCATATTCGTCACCGGCGAACAGCGGCTTGCCGTCCTTCCAGATCGACTGGTGGCAGTGCATGCCCGAGCCGTTGTCGCCATAGACGGGCTTGGGCATGAAGGTCGCGGACTTGCCATAGGCATTGGCGACCTGCTGGACGACGTATTTGTAGATCTGCACGCTGTCGGCGGCGTTGATGATCGGCTGGAACTTGATGCCGAGTTCGTGCTGGGTCGAACCGACCTCGTGGTGGTGCTTCTCGATCAGCACGCCCATCTCGCCCATCGTCGCCAGCATCTCGCCGCGGATGTCCTGGGCGCTGTCGAGCGGCGGCACCGGGAAATAGCCCTTCTTCAGGCCGATGTGGTAGCCGGAGTTGCCCGCTTCATAGTCGGCGTCCGAATTGGTCGGAAGCTCGAAGTGGTCGACCTTGTAGCCCGTGTTGTAGGGCTGGGCCGAATACTTGACGTCGTCGAAGATGAAGAATTCAGGCTCGGGACCGAAGAAGACGCTGTCGCCGATACCGGACGACGCCACGAAGGCCTCGGCCTTCTTGGCGGTGGTGCGCGGGTCGCGGTTGTAGGGCTGGTAGGTCAGCGGCTCGAGAATGTCGCAATTGATCGCGAGGGTGGCCTGACCGAAGAAGGGGTCGACATAGGCGCTCTGCGGGTCGGGCATCAGGACCATGTCGGACTCGTTGATGGCCTTCCAGCCGGCGATCGAGGAGCCGTCGAACATGATGCCTTCTTCGAAGGCGTCGGCGTCCATGGCGTCTTCCGTCATCGTGACGTGCTGCAGCTTGCCACGCGGGTCGGTGAAGCGCAGGTCGACGAAGCGGATATTCTCGTCCTTGATCTTTTTCAGGATATCTTCTGCAGAGCTCATTTAGCCATTCCTTGGTTCTGCTGTGCTAAGAGTATTGTTCGGGGAGCGTCGACGGCCCGTCGGGAGGAGCCACGGCTAGAGGGCGTCGTTGCCCTGTTCGCCGGTGCGGATGCGGATTGCCTGTTCGATTGTGTAAACGAAGATCTTTCCGTCACCGATCCGGCCGGTCTGCGCGGCATTGCGGATCGCCTCGATAGCCTTGTCGGCCATGTCGTCGGGGCACACGACCTCGACTTTGACCTTGGGCAGGAAATCCACGACATACTCGGCGCCCCGATAAAGCTCGGTGTGGCCTTTCTGCCGGCCAAAGCCCTTCGCCTCGGTCACGGTGATGCCCTGAAGACCGACTTCCTGAAGCGCTTCCTTGACCTCGTCGAGCTTGAACGGCTTAACGATGGCTTCGATTTTTTTCATAACTGTAGTGCCTCCAATGCTCCCGAACTGGGTGCCGGCCTTCAATGATGCATGGGGTATGCCATGCCAGAACCCAGCCAAAAATTGCAGTTTCAACAAGGGGTTAGTATGACGTTACCGCCGCGCGGTTCTTGCCGTAAGCCCGAGAATGCACAAAGTATGGGCATTGTGATGACAAGTTGAGCGATCCCTTGACGCGAACGGTCACGCTTTGCCCCATCTGGCGCGCATTTGGGCGGTGATGACGACAGCCGTCCTGGCATCATCTGCCAATGGCGCACGCGAAGCGCGGCGTGCGCTAAAACAAGGCCATCGCGCGGCGTCGGTCAAGACCGATTTCATATGCCTCAAGACGCAGGCGTGAAGCGGGCGAGGGGACAATATGCCGTCATCTGCTCGGTACCGGGCAAATGCAGGCCCGATACAATGAACTGCCAGCAAAACCGAACTCAAATCGGTTTGACGGGCAGTTGAAAGCGCGACCATGCGACACTGTTCCCTCTGACGACAGGTGAGGTTCAGCTCATGTCGCGCCGCCAGATCGTGCACGAAAATCGATGCCGGCAGCACCGTAGCGAGGTGGTTTTGCCCCTCGGGAACGGGCCCTGGCGCATCACGGTTCGGGGGAAGCAGACCCCTGCGGCGCCCATTCCCTTTGACTGGTCTGCAAACATCGGCTATTCCCCCGGGCCAGCACGGCTTCGGGGCAGGCGCCTTGCGGGTGTGGTGAAACTGGTAGACACGCAAGATTTAGGTTCTTGTGCCGCAAGGCGTGGGGGTTCAAGTCCCTTCACCCGCACCAGCCCCCAGGCGAGCTTCGATGCGATATCATGAGTTATAAGAAGAACAGGAAGTCCCCATGCAGGTGACAGAGACCCTCAATGACGGCCTGCGGCGCAAGTTGAACGTGGTCGTCCCCGCCGCCGATCTGGTGGCCAAGCGCGACGAACGCCTCAACGACCTCAAGGACCGCGCCAATATCAAGGGCTTCCGCCCCGGCAAGGTGCCGGTTGCCCATCTCAAGAAGCTGTATGGCCGCTCGGTGATGTCCGAGGCCATGCAGGACGTCATCAACACAACGGTTCAGGACTCGCTGACCGAGCGCGAGGAACGCGCTGCGACCCAGCCCGAGATCGATCTGCCCGAGGATCAGGACGCCATCAACAAGGTGCTCGAGGGCAACGCCGACCTGACCTTCGAGGTCAGCTACGAGGTTCTCCCCAAGATCGAGCCGATGGATTTCAAGACCATCAAGCTCGACATGCCGGTGGTCGAGATCGACGAGGCTGACGTTGAAAAGGAAGTCAATCGCGTCTTCATGTCGAACCGCGAGTTCGAGCCCAAGGGCGACAAGGCCAAGGTTGCCGAAGGCGACAAGCTCGGCCTGAAGTTCGTCGGCAAGATCGACGGCGAGCCCTTCGAGGGCGGCACGTCCGACCATGCCCACCTGACCGTCGGGTCGGGCGAATACATCCCCGGCTTCGAGGAGCAGCTGATCGGCAAGACCGCCGGCAAGCCGCTTGAGGTCAAGGTCAGCTTCCCCGAGGATTACGGCAGCGCCGAACTCGCCGGCAAGGACGCCGTGTTCGATGTCGAGATCCTGCACATCGATACGCCCAAGGCCGACGTGGCTCTGGACGACGCCTTTGCGCAGTCGATCGGACTTGAAAATCTCGAGCAGCTCAAGACCGAAGTCCGTCGCCAGATGGAACAGGCCCATGAGCAGATGGCGCGCCAGCGCATCAAGCGCCAGGTGCTCGACGCGCTTGACGACGGTCACAAGAGCGACGTTCCCGAAAAGCTTGTCGATGCCGAGTTCAACACCATCTGGCAGCGCGTCGTGCACGAGATCGAGCATCACGGCCGCAGCTTCGAGGACGAAGGCACGACCGAGGACGAGGCCAAGGCCCAGTATCGCACCATTGCCGAGCGTCGCGTGCGCCTTGGGCTGGTGATCGCCGAAATCGGCAACCGCAATTCCATCGAGGTCACCGAGGAAGAGCACCAGCAGGCGCTGGTTGCCGAAATCCGCCGGTTCCCCGGTCAGGAACAGCAGGTCTACGACTACTATCGCAACAATGCCGAGGCGCTGGCCCAGCTGCGCGCGCCGGTGTTCGAGAACAAGGTCGTCGATTTCATCATCGAGCTGGCCGAGAAGAGCGAAACCAAGATGACCCGCGCCGAACTGGCCAAGCTCATCGAGGAAGACGAAGCCGCCCAGGAAGTGCCTGAAGAGCACAACCACTGATCGGTTCTGCCAGGCGAATTCATGAAAGGGCCCCGCACTGCGGGGCCTTTTTTCGTTGGCGCCAGGACGACATCGCGATTTGGCATCACGGGCGTGCTGGCAGGTCGACGGGCAGTGGTTTTTTCGTGCACCCTGTCACGTTCTGGTCCGTTTTGGGAGGAATGGGTCTAGTATAGGAATGCAATGGAGGCCGATATGTCCGACTCGCTTGTCCTTCTTACCCCGACCGAAATGGGACGCGCCGACGCGCTCGCCGCAGACAGCGGCGTTGCCTCGCTGACGCTGATGGAGAATGCCGGGCGGGCCGTGACCGATGCCGTCACCAGGCGATTCTCGCCGCGCCGGACCCTGGTCCTGTGCGGACCGGGGAACAATGGCGGTGACGGTTTCGTTGTGGCGCGTCTGTTGAGTGAGGCCGGCTGGAAAGTCGACCTGGCGCTGTTCGGAACGCTCGACAAGCTCAAGGGCGATGCTGCGGCCAATGCCAGGCGCTGGGAAGGGCCGGTGCTGCCGGCAAGTCCGGATCTCGTCGCCAAGGCCGATCTCATCGTCGATGCGCTTCTCGGCGCCGGGCTCGACCGCGATGTCACCGGGCCGCTCGCCGATATCATCACGGCGATGGACGGGTTTCCGGCGCCGATCGTCGCCATCGATACCCCCAGCGGGCTCGACGGCGCCACCGGTGCGGTGCGTGGCGTGGCCGCTGCGGCCAATCTGACGGTGACCTTCTTCCGCAAGAAGCCCGGTCATCTGCTCGATCCGGGGCACACGCTCTGTGGCGAACTGGTTCTCGCCGATATCGGCATCCCGGGGGCGGTGCTCGCCGAAATCGACGCCAAGACCTATGCCAACGAACCCGAACTCTGGCAGGTGCCGCTGCCCAGTCCTGGCGGTCACAAATATAGCCGCGGCCATTGCGTTGTCTGGTCTGGAGACGAACTTCACGCCGGCGCGGCACGCCTGTGCGCCTACGGTGCGCTCAGAGCGGGGGCGGGGCTGGTCTCGCTGGCCGGTTCGCGCCCGGCGTTGCTGGTGCATGCAGCACAGGTAACGGCTTTGATGCTGCGCGAAGCGGACGGTGCGGCAGCACTGGCCGACCTGCTTTCCGATAGGCGCCTGAATGCCCTGGTGATCGGGCCGGCGGCCGGCATCGGCGAGAACACGCGCGGCGCCGTGAAGGCCGGCCTCGGTTCCGGCGCCGCCGTCGTCGTCGACGCCGACGGGCTGACCAGTTTCGAAATCGACATGGCAATGCTGGCCTCGGATATCGAGGCCATGCCCGATCGCCCGGTGGTCATGACCCCGCATGAAGGCGAATTCGCCCGCCTGTTCCCCGATATCTCCGGCAACAAGCTGTCACGGGCGCGGGCTGCTGCCGAACGGATGGGGGCCGTGGTCGTGCTCAAGGGTGCCGACACGGTTATCGCCGCTCCGGACGGGCGCGTCGCCATCAGCAACAACGCCCCGCCGACACTGGCCACCGCCGGCTCGGGCGACGTGCTTTCAGGTATCATCGGCGGCCTGCTCGCCGCAGGTATGGGCGGCTTCGAGGCCGCGGCCGCCGGGGTTTGGATTCACGGCGAAGCTGCCAACGGCTTTGGCGGGCCGGGGCTGATTGCCGAGGATCTGCCGGGTCTCATTCCCGACGTGCTGCAGGATCTGGTCGAAGGAAGCCGGGCCTGAGCAGAATCCCGCGCATGGCACCCGACAGCCTGTCCACCGCCGAGCGGGCGGCATTGGTCAGGCTCGGCCGGGTGATGAACGAGGCGCGCGATCCGTGGTGTCTGATCGGCGGGGCTGCGGCCCTGCTTCATGGCGCCGAAGTGTCCCGGCTCCGCGATATCGACGTACTGGTTTCGCTGCACGATGCGCGGGCGATCCTTGACCGGCTCGGTCTCGCACCCGAGGTGAAGACCGCGTCTGACAGGTTCCGCTCCGCCTGTTTCGGCACCTGGGACGCCAGCGGGGTGCCGGTCGAATTCATGGCCGATTTCAGCGTCTTCGCCGATGGCAAGTGGATCCCGGTCGTTCCCGAACCGGCCGAAACGATCGGCATTGGCGGGATCGAGCTATTTCTGCCGTCGCTTGCCGGTCTGATCGCCATGTACCGGCTGTTCGGCCGCGACAAGGACCGCGAACGCATCGCCGGTCTCGAGGCGCTGGCGAGACGGCAAGCCGGGACGGTCCCGGGGATTTGACCTCGATCAAGCAGGAGTTCCCGACCCGGTGCTAGGCCGTTTGCGGACGTTTTGTCCCAGGCGCCCGGAGGTCTTGTTGTGCCCTTGCTGATGCCTTTGTTCCTGAGGGTTGTGCCGCTGTTTGTCGTGCAGGCGGCATTCGATCGCATCGTCACCAATATCCATCGCGACAGGCCGCGCCTGTTCGCGCGCATGGGGGCGTCATCGAAAAAGACCATCCTGATCGACCCCACCGATATGCATTTCGTTGTCCGCCTGAGCCCGGACATGGACAAGCCCGACATGCGCGCCTTCAAGCGCAGCGAGGTGCCCGAGTGCGATGCCCAGATCAGGGGCTCGTTCGAGGAGCTGTTCAAGATGCTGGACACCCAGCTCGACGGCGATGCGCTGTTCTTCTCGCGCACCCTCAAGGTCACGGGCGATCTCGAGGTCGTGGTGGCCCTGCGCAACGCGCTCGACGATATCGACGGCTCGATCGCCAGCGATGTCGCGGCGCTGTTTGGTCCGCCCGGCGAAGTCTTCCTGTCCTTCATGCGCCACCGGCAAAAGAGCGTCGCCCATGCCTGAAACGACTTCCGAACAAAAGCTCCGCCCGGAACTGCTGTGTCCAGCGGGCACGCCGGCAGCTCTCAGAACCGCTGTCGATGCCGGTGCGGACGCGGTCTATTGCGGCCTGGCGCGGCGTTCGAACGTCCGCAATTTCCCTGGCCTCAACTTCATGCCGGACGAGTTCGTCGAAGGTGTTGCCTACGCCCATGAGCGCGGCGCCAAGGTGCTGATGGCGACCAATACCTTCCCGCCGGGCGACGACATGAAGGACTGGACCGAGACCATCGACATCGCCGCCGATGCCGGGGCCGATGCGGCGATCATCGCCGATATCGGGGTTGCCGCCTATGCCGCCGAGAAATATCCGCAGCTCAGGTTGCACCTGTCCGTACAGGCCGGGGCGGCGTCTCCGGAAGCAATCCAGTTCTTCACCAGCCATTTCAACGTCAAGCGCGTCGTGCTGCCGCGCATCCTGACCATCAAGGAAATCAAGGCCCTGAAGGCCGAGATCGACTGCGAGCTCGAGACCTTCATCTTCGGCAATGTCGGCATGATGGCCGAGGGCCGCTGTTCGCTGACGAGCTATGTCACCGGCGTGTCGACCAATATGGACGGCATGTGCTCGCCGCCCGAGCATGTCCGCTTCGAGGAAAACGCCGACGGCTCGATGAACTCCATCCTCGGCGATGTCACCATCGACTGCTTTTCCGCAGACGAGAAGGCGGGCTATCCGACGATCTGCAAGGGCCGGTACTGGAACGCTGCGCACGAGGAGCCCTATTACGCCTTCGACGAGCCCAACACGCTCAACATCGCCAACATGCTGCCCGAACTGATCGAGGCCGGCGTGACGGCGCTGAAGATCGAGGGCCGGCAGCGCAGCCGCGCCTATGTCCGCGAGGTCGTCGCGGCCTATCGCGAGGCGGTGGACAATATTCTGGCCGGACGGGAGCCCGATCTCGGCGATCTCGCCGCACTGACCGAGGGACGGCGCCAGACCAAGGGCGCCTATGCCACCAAGGCCTGGCGCTAGAGCGGACGAGGGAACACGAACATGACAACAAGCATCACCCTCGGACCGCTGTTCTTCCACTGGTCGGCCGACAAGATGGTGGATTTCTATGCCCGCATCGCCGACGAGGCCGAAGTCGATACCGTCTATCTCGGCGAGGTCATCTGCTCCAAGCGCATCGCCCTGTTCGAGAAGCGCTATGACGAGATGCGCGACCGGCTGGTCCGGGGCGGCAAGAAGGTGGTGTTCTCGACACTGGCCGAAGTGGCGGTCAATCTCGACCGCAAGCACGTCAAATCGATCTGCGAACGTACCGATGAGGAAATCGAGGCCAATGATGCCTCGGCGCTGACGCTGCTCGACGGCCGTCCGTTCCGCGTCGGGCAGTTGTTCAACTGCTACAATGTCGGAGCGCTCGACTATCTCGTCAAACTCGGCGCCACCCATGTCGCCGTGCCGGTCGAGATGCGCCGTGCCGGCATCGCGGCGCTGGCCAAACGTGCCGGTGAGCACGGCATTGGCGTTGAGGCCCAGGTCTTCGGGCGGGCGCCGCTGGCGCTGTCGGTCCGGTGCTATGCCGCCCGGGCGCGCGAACGCCACAAGGACAATTGCCTGTTCGTGTGCGAGGAGGAGCCGGACGGTCTCGACCTGCACGCCCTCAACAACGATCGCTTCCTGACCATCAACGGTATCCAGACCCTGTCGCGGCATTACCTGTCGCTGGCCGGCGAGGTGGCAGAGCTTCAAGAACTGGGCGTGACCCATTTGCGGCTCTCGCCCCACACCGGCGACATGGTCAAGGTGGCGCATGCCTTCCGCGAACTGGCCGACGGCAGGATGGCGCCCGATGAGGCGCAGGCGCAACTGGCCGAAGCCCAGCCCGAGGCGCTGTTCTCCAACGGCTTCTTCTACGGCGTGCCTGGTAGCCAGCGGATGGGTGCGCTCGCCTGAGGCTGGCGTTTTCGAACCGCATGACCGGTTCCCACTTTGCTGAAAACGCTCCAGGCGCCTAGCGCGCCGGCTCGCCCGTCACCGGCAGCCAGATCTCGACCCCGTCGCGTCCGTCGGCCCGTGGCAGTTCGCAAACGAAATTGCCCGCCGGCCTGTCGCGCAGTTGCGGCAACAGCGTGTCGAAGATCATCTCGTAGGCAAGGCCAATACGCTGGCCACCATCATCGACCAGGAAACGCCGGCAGGTCGCGGCGGGAATGTCGATCGATACGAAAGGCAGGGGCGGCGGCGCGTCGCCCTCGTGCACGAATCCGGCGACGCAGGTGTAGGCCGCCTCGGGATCGCCCTGCCAGAACGCAACCTGGCGGAAGGCGCCCAGCGCGATCTCCATTTCCCTCTCGGCGATGAGTTTCATGAGTCGTTGCCACAGCGCCGCCGGTCCTGTCGGGTCGGCGTGGACATCAACGGCGAGCCCGCTGAGCCTGAAGGCGTCGAGCCGGACCCGTTCGGCGGCGACGACAAGCTCGGGACGGGTCTCCCCGCCGTTGCGGGCGCGCCGGAAGGCCGAGGGCGTCAGGCCGGTACGGCGGCGAAAGGCGCGTGCGAAGGTCGTTACGTCATTGAAGCCGCAATCGAGCGCCACATCGACCACGCGCGACCCCTCGGAAGTCAGTCGTCCGGCAGCGCGTTCGACGCGTTTGGACAGGACCCAACTTGCCGGGCTTTCGCCGACAACGGCGGCGAAGGCGCGCGAGAAATACGGCGTGGAGTAGCCGGCGCGGCGCGCCAGCACCTCGACCGCCAGATCCTCGTCGAGATGATCGGCGGCCCAGGTCATGACTTCGCGGATGACGGCCTTTGTCGTGTGCATCACCGCGAATCTAGGCCGGCGGCGGCGCGAGCTGAAGCGGCGGTTCTGCTTCAGCTCGTCGCAGCAAACCGGGGATGGTTCAACCATCGTCAGCACTTGAAGACTGCGGCCCAGTCGAAGTCGCCGGAGGTCTCGATAGATTGCGGCCAGCGCGCGCACCAGCTCGGCATCTCCGGCCTTTCCACCCGATCGGCCGCGGGCTGGTAGGGCTTGATGTCGAGAATGGGCGAATTGGGTTCGCAATCGATCCAGCCCACCCGCAACACGCCGGTCTCGGCATCGACACCGGTCAGTGCCGCAACCGTGACGCAGACCGGGTTGGGCCTCAGGGGCGAGCGCGTCGAGAACACGCCGAGTTGCTCGGGTGCTTCGGTGTAGGGCGCCGGGCCGACATACTTGTCCGCCGGCAGTTCGGGCAGCTGGTCGGCGTGCCAGACCAGGATGATCCACTTGAACTCTTCGAGCCCGACCAGCCCGGGGCGGTAGGGAGCATCGATCTCGACAACATGATCGTCGCCCTCAAGGCGGACGCGGCCGATGGGCGAATAGGAAACGGACATGGAAAGCTCCTTTGCGGCGATGCCGGGAAGGGGCCCCGGCGACGCGGCAGCCATAGGATAGGAGCGCCGCCAAGCGCGCGGCGATTTGCGCCGCCGATGCGGAACAAGCCGGCGTTTTATAACCTGTTTGCCGCGAGCGCCGTTCTGCATGCGGCTCTGTCCGCAAGACAGCGAGCCCTCCGTCTCGGCGCTTTGCGCTTTGACGCAAAAAGAGCAACGCGAGCTTTCGGGCGTCCTGATAGGAAATGAGGCGCCTAGCGGAATCCGACGCGGCCGGGATCGGTGCTCGGCTCGTAGCTCGCCTCGGCCGAGAACGGGGTCAGCGAAGCAAGGCGGAACTCGGCGGGACCGAGGCCGAACACCGTCTCGACGGTGAACGGGCCGGAGACCGACTTGGCGCCGCCGACTTCGACAGAGCCATTGATGTTGATGAGGATGCTGTCCTTGCCGAGAAAGCGCACCAGGCCGAATTGCAGCCAGCGGCCGCCGAAATGCGGCTGGTGCCGATAGGCGATGTGGACGACCTTCGGAATATCGGGGTCGAGTTCGTCGGGGAAGCTGACCTGGAAATTGCCGTAGACGCCGGCGCGAATCGCCGGATCGTGCGAAAACTCGTAATTGTGCCAGCCGGAAGCGAATCGGGCGCCGATCGCCTTGGGCGGCCAATCGGCCCGCCGGCCAAGAAAATCGCCTAGCAGCGCCATTGACTTGTGTTGCCACAACCGCGTCTCGAGCGCCGTCAGGATCTTGGCAGTTGCTTCCGACGGGCTGCTGCCGGAAAGAGTGATCAGGCAGAACGGGTCGATGCCGAGGATGGCGGCAAGCTCGACTAGGGTCTCGGCCGACCCGGGCAAATCGCCCTGAAACCAGCGATAAATGGTGGCGCGATTGCGCGGCGCCTTCGAATAGGGCTTGCCGCGCGCATCGTCTGCGCCATGCCAGTGATCGAGAAAATCGGTTACGCCCCGCGGGAAACGTTTGTCGACAATCTGCCGCAACAATGCCCCGTCAAGCGCGACCGGCACACGAACAAAATCTGTCGCTTTTGCATCCGACGCCATGCAACCACAACGCATTCAAACCGGCGTACAACATGACTGTCTCCGGAACGGGACGCAATGCCATACGGTCGGCCAAACGCTGCCCCCACTATTCAGCTTGGTCGATGCCACGAGTATATCACTAGGTTAAAATCGGTCCAACATAACTGATCAACCTTTTGAACATCGTGCACAATTCCGGCAACGCGCCTCCGCGTCGGTACGCATTTGAGCACGTATGATTTTGGCGCGAGCCATGTTTTTTATGCCAGCACACGGCCTTTCGAGGCAAGTTGGCGGGGAGTGGTGGCTTTTGGAGAGGAGCCGCTACTCCCCTTTTTTTTGCCCGCCGATGCGTAGAGTCGCAGGTGTGTGTGTAAACCATCCGGTGCGTTCGTTTTAATCACGTCTGCGCCGTCCCCTTGTTCCACGAGACATTCCCGCCTATCTCTCGGTTTACCCCGCATTAAGCCGGCCGCGTCTGCTATCGCTTCCAGCTTCCGATTCGTTTGCCTCAAGGTTGGACTATGAAAGATCCTGCAGAAATCTACATGAACACGCTCGTGCCCATGGTCGTGGAACAGACCAATCGCGGCGAACGTGCCTACGACATCTTCTCGCGGCTGCTGAAGGAACGCATCATTTTCGTCACCGGCGTTGTCGAGGACAACATGGCCTCGCTGGTTGCCGCGCAGCTGCTTTTCCTTGAATCGGAAAATCCGAAAAAGGAAATCGCCATGTACATCAACTCGCCCGGCGGCGTGGTGACGGCGGGCCTCGCCATGTACGACACCATGCAGTTCATCCGCCCGGCAGTGGCGACGCTGTGCATCGGCCAGGCGGCCTCGATGGGATCGCTGCTGCTGGCAGCGGGCGAGAAGGGGATGCGCGCCGCGCTACCCAATGCCTCGATCATGGTTCACCAGCCCTCGGGCGGCTACCAGGGCCAGGCTACCGACATCCTGATCCATGCCCAGTACACCGAGCGGCTGAAAAAGCAGCTCAACGAGGTCTATGTGAAACATACGGGTCAGGACTACGACACCATCCATTCGGCCCTCGAACGCGACAACTTCATGACCTCGGAAGATGCCAAGGAATTCGGTCTGATCGACACGATTCTCGACAAGCGTTCGGAGCCGGCCAGTGCATGACGGCGCGGCCACACAACGATCATAGTCCGGCGTTAACGGAAACCGACACTTGATCGCCAAGGGGGCCATCAGCCAATTGCGCCGGGAAAATCCGACCTTTATGGTGGCCTCAAGGCTTACATTTTATTCATCCGTGATGCCGTAGCGTTGTCGGATGAGTTGACGGGGGCGACGGGCCCCCTCAGGAGTGATGAATGTCCAAAGACAGTTCCAGCGGCGAGTCTTCGAAGAATACCCTTTACTGCTCGTTCTGCGGGAAGTCTCAGCACGAGGTCCGCAAGCTCATCGCCGGCCCGACCGTGTTCATCTGCGATGAATGCGTCGAGCTTTGCATGGACATTATCCGCGAAGAGAACAAATCCTCGACCATCAAGTCGGCGGACGGCGTTCCGACCCCGGCTGACATCTGCAAGGTGCTCGACGACTACGTTATCGGCCAGGGCCGCGCCAAGCGCGTGCTCTCGGTTGCGGTGCACAATCACTACAAGCGTCTCGCTCATGCCCAGAAGAACCAGGATGTCGAGCTTTCCAAGTCGAACATCCTGCTGATCGGCCCGACCGGCACCGGCAAGACGCTGCTGGCCCAGACGCTGGCGCGCATCATCGATGTGCCTTTCACCATGGCCGATGCGACGACGCTGACCGAAGCCGGCTATGTCGGCGAGGACGTCGAGAACATCATCCTCAAGCTGTTGCAGGCCGCCGACTACAATGTCGACAAGGCCCAGCGCGGCATCGTCTACATCGACGAAGTCGACAAGATTTCCAGGAAGTCCGACAATCCTTCGATCACCCGCGACGTATCGGGCGAGGGCGTGCAGCAGGCCTTGCTGAAGATCATGGAAGGCACGGTCGCCTCGGTGCCGCCTCAGGGCGGACGCAAGCACCCGCAGCAGGAATTCCTGCAGGTCGATACCACGAACATCCTGTTCATCGTCGGTGGCGCTTTTGCCGGTCTCGAAAAGATCATCCAGGCCCGCGGCGAGCACTCCTCGATCGGCTTCGCCGCCGAGGTCAAGGATCCGAACGACCGCCGCGTCGGCGAGATCTTTGCCGATGTCGAGCCCGAGGATCTGGTCAAGTTCGGCCTCATTCCCGAATTCATCGGCCGTCTTCCCGTGATCGCCACGCTCGAGGACCTCGACGCCGATGCGCTCATCCAGATCCTGACCGAGCCCAAGAATGCTCTGGTTCGCCAGTATCAGCGCCTGTTCAAGATGGAAGACGTCGAGCTGAGCTTCCACGAGGACGCGCTTATGGCCATTGCCAGTCACGCCATCGAACGCAAGACCGGTGCGCGCGGGTTGCGCTCAATCATGGAAGGCATCCTGCTCGACACCATGTACGACCTGCCGAGCCTTGAAGGCGTCGAGGAAGTGGTGATCGGCGAGGAAGTCGTCAATGGTGACGCCCGGCCGCTCTACATCTATGCCGAGCGCCAGGAAGAGGAACGCGCCGG
This sequence comes from Devosiaceae bacterium, assembly GCA_963675235.2. Lineage (GTDB taxonomy): Bacteria > Pseudomonadota > Alphaproteobacteria > Rhizobiales > Devosiaceae > JAHJQZ01. Next base: position 57,596 of record CAXXFU010000009.1, read on the forward strand.
AGCGTGATGCCCGCACCTGACACTATCATTCGGACAGCGCCGGCCTCGTGCCGGCGTAGCCATTTGTGATGCCTGGTTCCCACGATCTGGTGGCGCGGCTCGAGGCGCTGCTCGATGGCGTGCCGGGCAAGACGCTGGCAGAACGCGCCGGAGCCATTTCCGAGGCCTATCGCGACAACCGCAGTTCCCGAGAAACCATTTCCGATGCCAGGGATGCGGCGGTTTATGCCTTGACCCGCATGCCGGCGACGGCGGCGGCGGTTGCCGCCGTGTTCGATGCGCTCGACGAGCGGGCACCGGATTTCGTCCCGGCAACACTACTCGATGCCGGGGCAGGGCCGGGAACAGCCAGCCTTGTCGCGACGGAGATCTGGCCGGAAGCGGAACTGACCCTGTGCGATTCACACAAGGATTTTCTCGATCTGGCACAAAGCCTGATGTCGGGACACACAGCCAATGCCGCCGCGCGCCCGCGCTTTGTTGCCGCCGATATCGCCCGGCCGGGAGCGCCGTTGCCGGAGGCCGATCTCGTCATCGCCTCCTATGCGTTGACCGAGCTGGACGATGCCGCCTATGAGGCGGCGGCGGCGCGGCTCTGGGCAGCAACGCGCGGCGTGCTCGCGGTTGTCGAGCCCGGGCGCCCACGTGACTATCACCGGCTGATGGGCCTGCGCAGGCGCGTTATAGGCGAGGGCGGGCGGATGCTCGCTCCGTGCCCGCATGCCGGACCCTGTGGGCTCTTATGCGGTGGCAGCAACGAGGACTGGTGTCACTTTTCCGTGCGCCTGCCGCGCTCGCGCAGCCATGTGCGCCTGAAGAAAGGCGCGCTCGGCTATGAGGACGAGAAATTCTCCTATCTCGTGCTGGCGCGCCCGGAAATCGCGACGGCGCCGCCATGCCCGCGTGTGCTTGCCATTCCGGAGGTGGCCAAGCACGAGATCCGCCTGAAGCTGTGCGAAACCGATGGGTCGGTCGGCGTGCGTGGCTTTGCCAGGCGTCATCCGGAGTTCGGCCGCATTCGTCGCGCAAGATGGGGCAAATGTGTGGATGAAGGTGATGTTAAGGGGCATCAATGATGGCAGTTGATCTTGTGTCAGCGCTCCTGCACCCTATCTAGATGAAATGAATCGGCGTGTCTCGCGGCCCAGCGCCTGCCGAATGATCCAAATGCCGCTTCCTCCTCCCTTGCGGCGAAAAAGGACATGAAATGACAGAAATTGAGAGCACTGGTACGGGTGGTTTCGATCGGGACAGGGTCTATCCGGTCCTCCCGCTCCGCGACATCGTCGTCTTTCCCGGCATGATCGTGCCGCTCTTCGTCGGCCGCGAAAAATCGGTCAAGGCGCTCGAAGAGGTGATGCGTGACGACAAGCACATCCTGATCGTCACCCAGAAGGATGCGCAGAACGACGACCCGACCCCGGACGAGATTTACGAGAACGGCACCATTGCCTCCGTTCTGCAGCTGCTCAAGCTGCCGGACGGTACGGTCAAGGTCCTGGTCGAAGGCCTGAAGCGTTCCAAGGTCGACCGCTACTTGCAGACCGAGGACTATTTCGAGGCCGAGGCGCTCATTCTCGAAGAGCCCGAGGACGACAAGACCGAGCTCGAGGCCCTGGCCCGTTCGGCCGTCACCGAGTTCGACAACTACATAAAGCTCAACAAGAAGATTTCGGCGGAAGTGGCCGGCGCGGTCAAGCAGATCGAGGATCCGTCCAAGCTCGCAGATACGATCGCGAGCCATCTTGCCGTCAAGATCGAGGACAAGGAGAAGCTCCTGGCCGCCGTTTCGGTGATCGAGCGCTTCGAGCTGATCCTGATGATGATGGAAGGCGAGATCGGCGTCCTCCAGGTCGAAAAGCGCATCCGCTCGCGCGTCAAGCGCCAGATGGAGAAGACCCAGCGCGAGTACTACCTGAACGAGCAGATGAAGGCGATCCAGCGCGAACTCGGCGATGGCGAGGAAGGCGCGGGCGAGATTGCCGAGCTCGAGGAGCGCATCAAGAAGACCAAGCTGACCAAGGAAGCGCGGGTCAAGGCCGACGCCGAGATGAAGAAGCTCAAGCAGATGTCGCCGATGTCTGCCGAGGCGACCGTGGTGCGCAACTATCTTGACTGGCTGCTGACCATTCCGTGGAAGAAGAAGTCCAAGATCAAGAAGGATCTCAACCTCGCCCAGGAGGTGCTCGACACCGATCACTATGGGCTCGAGAAGGTCAAGGACCGCATCGTCGAGTATCTCGCGGTGCAGAACCGCACCGGCCAGCTCAAGGGGCCGATCCTGTGTCTCGTCGGCCCGCCCGGCGTCGGCAAGACCTCGCTCGGCAAGTCGATCGCCAAGGCGACCGGTCGTACTTTCGTGCGCATGTCGCTCGGCGGCGTGCGTGACGAGGCCGAGATCCGCGGTCACCGCCGCACCTATATCGGCTCGATGCCCGGCAAGGTCATCCAGTCGATGAAGAAGGCCGGCAAGTCCAATCCGCTGTTCCTGCTCGACGAGATCGACAAGATGGGCATGGATTTCCGCGGCGATCCGAGTTCGGCGCTTCTCGAAGTGCTCGACCCGGAACAGAACAACACGTTCAACGATCACTATCTCGAGGTCGATTACGACCTCTCGGACGTGATGTTCGTCACCACGGCCAACACGCTCAACATCCCCGGCCCGCTGATGGACCGCATGGAGATCATTCGCCTCTCCGGTTACACCGAAGAGGAGAAAAAGGAGATCGCCAAGCGCCACCTGATGCCGGAAACGCTCGGTGAGAACGGCCTGAAGCCGGAAGAGTTCATCCTGCCCGACGAGGCCCTGACCACCGTCATCCAGCGCTATACGCGCGAGGCGGGCGTCCGCAACCTCAAGCGCGAGCTTTCCAAGCTCATGCGCAAGTCGGTCAAGGACCTGACGCTTTCCGGCGAGAAGAAGATCGAGATCGATGCCAAGCGCATCGAGGACTATCTCGGTCCGCCGCCGTTCCGGCATGGCGAGATCGACGAAGAGCCCAAGGTTGGCGTCGTCACCGGCCTGGCCTGGACGCCGGTCGGCGGCGAATTGCTGACCATCGAAGGCGTCATTACCCCCGGCAAGGGGCGCATGGGCGTCACCGGCAATCTCAAAGAGGTGATGAAGGAATCGATCACCGCCGCGACGGCCTATGTGAAGTCGCGTTCGGTCGATTTCGGCATCAAACCGCCGATGTTCGACACGCGCGACATCCATGTGCACGTGCCCGAGGGCGCCACGCCGAAGGATGGGCCGTCTGCCGGCATCGCCATGGCCACTGCCATCACCTCGATGATGACGGGCATTCCGGTCAAGCACGATGTTGCCATGACCGGCGAGATCACGCTCCGCGGCCGCGTGCTGCCGATCGGCGGGCTCAAGGAAAAGCTTCTTGCGGCCCATCGCGGTGGCATCAAGACGGTCCTCATCCCCGAGGAGAACGTCAAGGATCTGCAGGATATCCCGGATGCGGTGAAAGCCGAGATGCAGATCATCCCGGTCGAGCGCATGGACGATGTCCTCAAGCACGCCCTGGTCCGCGATCTTGAGCCGATCGAATGGGAGTTCGACGAAACGACGCCTCCCAAGCCCGATCTCGACGCCGATGAGGCGGCCACGGGGCTGGCGCACTAGTTCGCCGATTCCTGATCCGAGAGAAAACAAAGGCGGCCCCCAGCGGGCCGCCTTTTTTGGTGTCCGCGTGACCTGGAGTTTGCGGCAAGTGGTGTGACGGTGACCTCGGCAGGCGGCAACGCCCGCCTGCGGCAAATTGAAAAACCGACTGGCAAACTCTTTTGAATGCCACTAAATGCGAATGCAGCGGCGCCACGCCCCCCAGAACCGGCGCAGCTTCATTGCCTTTGCCTGCTTGTGCGGTCCTTTGTGCCGCTGCCATGTTTTGGCGGTTGTCGCTGTCAGGACAAACCAGTTGTCAACCGGTGCGTTTGCACCTTTGTCGGCCATGTCCTGCGCGGCCCGGAGACTGTCATGAACAAGGCGCTTATCGTCATTCTCGCCGCCGTGACGCTCGATGCGGTCGGCATCGGCCTGATCTTCCCGATTCTGCCGGCGCTGTTGCGCGATGTCGGTCACACCACCGAGGTCGCGACCCTGCTCGGGCTGATGATGGCGATCTATTCGGCCTGCCAGTTCCTGTTCTCGCCGGTTCTTGGGGTGCTGAGCGACCGCTTCGGGCGGCGGCCAGTGCTGCTGGTGTCGCTCGGCGGCGCCGCTATCGACTACCTGATCATGGCCTTCGCCCCACACTTGTGGATTCTCGTCGTCGGGCGTGCCGTTTCGGGCATTACCAGCGCCAACATGGCGGTGGCGACGGCCTATATCACCGACATTTCGACCGAACAGGAGCGCGCCAAACGCTTCGGCCTGTTCCATGCGACCTTCGGCATCGGGTTCATCATCGGTCCGGTTCTGGGCGGGCTGCTCGGCGACATCTGGGTGCGTGCGCCATTCCTCGCCGCGGCGGCGCTCAATAGCGTCAACCTGCTGCTGGCGTTGTTCGTATTGCCCGAATCCCGCAAGGGGCGGGCCGATGCACCTATGAAGTGGGACGTGCTCAACCCGTTCAAGCCGCTCAAATGGGCGCTCACCTTCAAGGCGCTGTTGCCGCTTCTGGCCATCTACATCATCATGAATTTCGTCGGCACCATGTACGGCACGATCTGGGCCTTGTTCTCCGAGGATGTGTTCGCCTGGAGCGGCACAATGATCGGGCTGTCGCTTGCCGCGTTCGGCGTCTGCCATGCCGGGGCGCAGGCATTCCTGACAGGGCCATCTGTCAGGCTGTTGGGCGAGCGCTGGGCGCTCTTGGTCGGCATGGGGTGCGAGCTGCTGGCGCTGGTCTTTCTCGGCACGACGGGACAGGGCTGGGTGGTGTTCGCGCTGGCGCCGCTGTTCGCGCTCGGCGGCATCGGCATGCCGGCACTGCAGTCCATCACAACCAGCCAGGTCGATGCGGACAGGCAGGGGCAGCTGCAGGGTGTCCTTGCCAGCCTGGTCAGCCTCAGCGCCGTGTTCGGGCCGCTGTTCTTCAGCACGGTCTATTTCACCGTGCGTGGCGACTGGCCAGGCATGACCTGGCTCGTCGGCGGCGCCATATACCTGCTGGCTCTGCCATTCATGCTGGGGATCACGCGGCGGCCGGCGCCGCCGGTGCCGGCCAAGCTCTGAGACTGGTGCGCCGGGCCGACAAATGCCTGTCCGAATCGGCAATTGTGCCTTGTTTGAACCGGCTGCAAGGGGCCGGTTCGGCGGCATTCGGATGCACGGCGAAAATAAGATGAAGTGCGCTACCGGACCGAAAAACCTCCTCGTTTTGCCCGGTTTTCCCCGTTGTAAGGGGTTTTGAAACGCTGATTTCGCTGGAACGCCCGGAATTCCTTGCCTTTTGGCCAGAATCGCAAAAATGTGACGGCGTTTTGCGAGGCTCCGCGCGGGCCGCACAATTTCGAGGAACAATGATGAACAAGAACGATTTGACCAACGTCGTCGCTGACAAATCCGGCTTGAGCAAAAGCCAGGCTTCCGAAGCTGTTGATGCAGTGTTCGAGGCGATCACCTCGGCCCTGAAGTCGGGCGACGAAGTGCGCCTGGTTGGCTTCGGCACCTTTGCCGTTTCCCAGCGCAAGGCCAGCAAGGGTCGCAATCCCGCGACCGGTGCCGAGATCGACATCCCGGCGTCGAACCAGCCGAAGTTCAAGGCCGGCAAGGGCCTGAAGGACGCGCTGAACTAGCGTCGGCAAGCGAAATGACGCCGGTTCGCCTTTTGGAGATGGGGTCACACTGACCGCGTTTCCGGGCGAAGCGGTGCCGCTTCGCAGCTACGGATGCGCAAGCGCTCCAGGCAGGAGCATCGTGTTTCTATCAGGGCGAGGAGCCATGGCGCCGGCGGGATCGGCGCCGTGCTCGGAAAAGACACTGGGCTTGAAAGGGTCTTGCCAAAGGCAAGGCCCTTTGGCGTATCCGGGTGTGCAACGCACCTCGTCTCTTGACGGGCAGGGACCTTGCACTTAGGTGATGCTTGGCCGCGCAAGCGGTCGGTATCGCGCGGCGTCGCCACGGCACCGCGTCAGGTCGAGGGCGGTTAGCTCAGTTGGTAGAGCGCCACGTTTACACCGTGGATGTCAGCGGTTCGAGCCCGTTACCGCCCACCAGGCCTCAGTTGTGCGCGTAAACCGATGTGCAGCAGTGGGGGAACGATGCCGGCCGGTGACTTCGAGGCCGAGTTGAGGGTGCGTTTGCACCGGCGCAGCTTCCCAGAATTTCACGATCTGCGCCTCTGGCTCGCTCATTCCGGCAGCGGGCTGGCGGCTCTTGCCGAACAGGCGGGTGCCGGCGCGCCCTATTGGGGCTTTCCCTGGCCGGGTGGGCTGGCCCTGGCCGCATATGCGAAAACCCATCAGGACAGCGTTCGCGGGCGCCGTGTCGTCGACTTCGGAGCCGGATGCGGGCTGGTCGGTATCATGGCCCATCTTTGTGGCGCTGCCAGCGTCGATTTCTGGGAAACCGACCCTCTCGCCGCCGCGGCAGCAAGGCTCAATGCCGCGGAGAACGGGCTGGAGCCCACGGAGTTGAAGCCGGAGATGCTGGCGCCCGGCGACACGGTTCTGGCCGGCGACGTCTTCTATAGCGCCGATGTAGCGGCCCAAAGCCTTGCGCGCCTGTCATGGCTGAGGGCGCGAGGGGTCGATGTGCTGATCGGCGACCCCTATCGGCCCGATCTGCCGGCCTCCGATCTTGTCGAGCTGGCCCGCACCGATGTGCGCGAGGTCGGCGCATCGGAAAGAGCGCCGGCGATCGCCGCAGGCGTTTTCGCCCTAAGCTAGGGTGAGGAGGGGGCCGGGACGGAGCCGCCGCCCGTGACGGCGATGCCTTCCTTTTCGAGCATCTCGGTCATCACCGACAGTGGCAGAACCACGCTCGCGCCCTGATCGCTGACGGCAATGAGAATGCCGGCGATCCTGACCTTGTCCGTCAACAGGGTCAGTACTGGTCCGCCGGAGCTGCCGGATTCGGCATGGCAATCGCTGATCCACAATCCGGACGGCATCGGCGCAACTTTGCATGGCCGGGAGAGGGTCAGGGCGTCGGGATTCTTTTTCATGTAGCCGGTGTGAATGACCAGCTCCGGCATCTCGTCGGCTTCGATCAGCGGCACGATCGGCAGATCGAGCGGCTCGGTCAGTTCGATCACCGCACCATCGGTCAGCAGCACGGTTTCCGTCGCGACCGTGTCCGGCGGCACGTCACCGAGGAAGCGCACGTCCTTGATCCGCCCATGGGCGAGATATTTGCCATTGTTGAAGCCCGGCAGGAAATGCAGGGACTCGAAGGGGTAGACTTCGCCGGTGTGCTGATCTCTGAGGCAATGGGCAGCGGTCAGCACCTTGTCCGGGGCAATCAGCGTGCCGGTGCAGTTGGATCGCTTCCACAGGCCTGCCTGATTGATCTTGCCGATGGCGCCGATGGGCAGTTCGACGGACTGGTCCGCCATCACCGGCGCCGGCGCCAGCAGGGCCAGCAACAGCGCAAGCGCCGGACGCGACATCGGGCTAGTCAAGCCGGACCGCCGTTCCGTAGGCGAGGATTTCGGCGGCGCCCTGGGCAACCATGGAGGTGGCGATGCGCGTGCACACAATGGCGTCGGCGCCGAGCCGTTCGGCCTCGGCGACCATGCGGTCGAGTGCCTGCTCGCGGGCCTCGCCCATGAGCTTTGTGTATTCGCTGACCTCGCCGCCGACGATGTTTCTCAGTCCGGCAATGATGTCGGTGCCGACGTGGCGGGCGCGAATGGTGTTGCCGCGCACAAGCCCGAGCGTTTCGGTGATGGTGCGGCCTTCGATCCGTTCAGTCGTGGCAATCAGCATGCTTATGTCCTTGCTTGCGGCTACTTGTCGACATGCTTGGCGTAATAGTCGTCTTCCTTGTTGGCCAGGCGCTGCCGAATGACCTCGACCAGAAGCGCCAGAATGATGGCAACCGGTATCAGACCGAGAACCCCGTAGGGAACAACAGCGATCACGCCGGTCAGGAAGGTGCCAAGCCACAGGATGGCAAAGATCACGACAAGGGCGAGGGCGATGGTTTCGAGCTTCATGTCAGAACCCTCCGATTTCGGAGACTGTCGGGCGTGACCCGCCTCAGTGCAAGCCGAAAACGCATCTGTGTCCTGTTTCACCTAGGTTTTTTCAGGCTGGATCGGGGGGCGCCTCGCGCCACGGGCCTTGGGCAGGACACACATACATCAAGTTTGTGATGTTTTGATTCCATTGGCGATGGCTGACAACTGGTTAACAATTGCCATTTTGGCTTGATAGCTACCTAGGCAGCTCCCGTTGCGTGTTCCTTCCCGGGCTGTGGCTGTCGGCATCGCCTTTGGCTTGGCATTCGCCGGCCCCTTGGCGAGCGCATCGGCCAGCACGCCGACACCTGATGCGCTGCTGTTCTCTGCCAATCTCAGCGACTCGGGCAGTGCCGGACTGCCCGCGCTTGCAAATGACTTGGCGTCGACATTGGCTCACTGGTTCAGGACTACATGAGCCCTGGCGATCCGGTTCCGGCACAGGACGGCTGGAATTGGTTTTTCGATGCCGGACCGAGCACGCCCGGCTGGTTTTCTGCTCCGAGCCGGACCTGTCGCGGAAAGGCTGACAGGCTATCGCGATTTGCCGCTTCAATGTGCTTGACTTGGTCCCGAGCGACGGCTAAACGGACGCGACCTTTCGCGGTGCCAAGCAACGGCACGCGTCGGAGGGGGCGTAGCTCAGTTGGTTAGAGCGCCGGCCTGTCACGCCGGAGGTCGCGGGTTCGAGTCCCGTCGCTCCCGCCAGTCTCTTTCTCTCAGATCTGGTGGGTTCGTCGCATTGGCGCGGTCCGGTTATCATGGCTGCTGCTGGTCATGGCGTGCGTTGCGTCGCGGCGGTGAGCGGCACGGATACGAGCCGTGACAATTTGCGCCGGCCATCACGCCGCCGAATGGGCCCAACCGAACCGATTCGTCGTCGGCGAACGTTGACGCGGATGCGAAAAGTCCCAGAACATGCCTCCCGACTAACGGAGGAACCAAAGTCATGATCCGCAAGACGATTCTTGCCGCGGCCGCGATCGCTGTCGCTGCTCTTGCCGGCCCGGCTATGGCCGCGGACTGGCCCAACGGCTCACTGCATGTTTATGTCGGTTTTCCAGCGGGTTCGTCGCCCGACACCATCGCCCGCCTGATTGCCGAACCGCTGGCCGAGGCGCTTGGCCAGCCGGTCGTCGTCGAGAACAAGCCGGGCGCCGGCGGCGCCATCGGCGTGCAGCAGATGCTCGCCCACAAGGATGACGGACTAAGCTTCGGCGTCACCATCAACGGCCCGCTGACAACGGCCCCACGCATGATCCCCGACCTCAGCTACGATCCGGTGGCCGATGTCGCTCCGATCTCGCTGATCGCCACCACGCCGCTGGTGCTTGCCGTTGCTGCCGATTTCCCGGCGGATTCGCTCGCCGAATTCATTGCCAAGGCCAAGGCCGCACCGGGTGACATCAGCTATGGCTCTGTGGGCCATGGTTCGGGCGCACACCTGACCGCCGAACTGTTCGCCTCCGAAGCGGGCATCGAGATGCTGCACGTTCCGTTTGCCTCCTATGCCGAGGTCACCACCTCGATCATGGGCGGCGAGATCGACGGCGGCTTCATGGCGCCGTCGGCGGCCCTGCCGCATGCCGACGCCGGCAAGATGAAAATGCTCGGCATCACTTCGATCACGCCGTTCCCGCAGGTTCCCGACGTGCCGGTGATCGCCGGCCAAGCCGGCATGCCCGCCGAGTTCCGCGCCGAGTTGTGGGATGCCTTCATCGCGCCCGCCGGCACCGATCCGGCCGTGATCGAAAAGCTCAGCACCGAGATCACCAAGATCCTCGATGATCAGGCCGTCATCGACAAGCTCCTCGCCATCGGCTGGAAGGTCGAGAACGGCGGGCCTGAGGTTCTCGCCGACCGCATCACCGCCGATACCGGCGTGTGGGGCAAGGTGCTCGATCGCATCGGCGTCGCCAAATAGACGCCTCGTTTCAGGGCCGCTCCGCCACCATCAGGCTGGCGTAGCGGCCCGTACATTGCCCGGTTTTGCCTGAGGGCGGATAACGGGAAAACCACAATTGCCGAAAAGGTGGCCAATGCAGCGTGACGTTCACGATCTGTGGTGGGGCGGGTTTCTCGCGCTGCTCGGCCTTGCCGTAGCGGTCTATGCCGCCTTGAGCTACGACATTGGCACCTTGCGACAGATGGGGCCGGGATTCTTCCCGCTTGTGCTCGGCGGCGTACTGGCGGTGCTGGGCGTGGCAATCGTCATCCCGGCACTGGTGCGGGAAGGCGAGAAGCGTCCCATCGCCTGGCGCGAGATGCTGGCTGTTTCCGCCTCTCTTCTGGTATTCGGATTGCTGCTCGACCGCGTCGGCATCGCCATCACCACGCCTTTGACAGTGCTGCTGGCCTCATCGGTGGCCCCGCACAAGGGCATCGTCTGGCGCTTGATGCTGGCGGCGATCATCACGGCACTGACCTGGGCGGTCTTCGTTTTCGCCCTCAAGATGCCGCTGCCCGTATGGCCGCGGAGCCTGTTGCCATGAACCCGCTCGACGGACTGATGCACGGGCTCGGCGTGGCGCTGCAGCCGTCGATCCTGGTCTTTTCGCTGTTCGGGGCGATCCTCGGGACCTTCGTCGGTGTCCTGCCGGGCATCGGCGCCATGGCGGCGATCACCCTGTTGCTGCCGATCAGCTATTACGTTTCGCCCGAGGCGGCGATCGTCATGCTGGCCGGGGTCTATTACGGCGCCCAGTACGGCGGCGCGGTCGCCTCGATCCTCTTGTGCCTGCCGGGCACGCCGCAGTCTGTCGTCACCACGCTCGACGGTTATCCCCTGGCCAGGAACGGCCGGGCGGGACTGGCATTGTTCACTTCGATGATCTCGTCCTTTTCCGGCTCGATCTTCGGCATCGTCATTCTGGTGCTGCTGGCCGGCTGGCTGTCGCAGATGGCGACGCAGTTCGGCGCTGCCGACTACGCGGCGATGATGATCATGGGGCTGATCGCGGCCTCGACAATCGGCTCGGCGCGTCCGGCCAAGAGCCTGGCCATGGTCGTCGTCGGGCTCATCCTCGGCCTGATCGGTACCGATGTGAATTCGGGCGTGCAGCGGTTCACCTTCGGCCAGACCGAATTGATGGACGGGCTCAATCTTGTGGCGCTGGCAATGGGATTGTTCGGCGCCGCCGAAGTCATCACCAATATCCGCAAGACCGAACGGCACACGCCGCCGGACCGGGTGAGGCTCCGTTCGCTGGTGCCGAGCTGGTCGGAGCTGAAGCGCCTGCCGCTGCCGATCCTGCGCGGCGCCTCGCTCGGCGGTTTCTTCGGCGCGCTGCCGGGCACCGGCTCGACGATCTCCTCGTTCCTTGGCTACGCGCTCGAGCGACGCGTCTCCAAGACCCCCGAGAAATTCGGCACCGGCGAGATCGAAGGCATATCGGGCCCGGAAGCCGCCAACAATTCCGCCTCGATTACCGCCTTCGTGCCAACCCTGACGCTCGGCATTCCCGGCGACCCGATCATGGCCCTGATGCTCGGGGCGCTGGTCCTGCATGGCGTTCAGCCCGGCCCGCAGATGCTCGAGGCGCGACCTGACATGTTCTGGGGCCTGGTCGTCAGCTTCGGCATCGGCAACCTGTTCCTGCTGCTGGTCAACCTGCCGCTGATCGGCATCTGGGTGTCGCTGCTGCGTATCCCGTTCCGCTGGCTCTATCCGGCGATCATCGTCTTCATCAGCCTCGGGGTTTATTCGGTGCGCGGATCGAGCCTGGATATCGCCATGGTTGCCGGAATCGGCATGATCGGCCACGCGCTGGCGCAGGCGAAATTCAATCCGGCACTGCTGTTGCTCGGCTTCGTGCTCGGGCCGCTGATCGAGACCAACCTGCGGCGCGCCATGCTGATCTCGCGTGGCGACCCGATGGTGTTTGTCGAGCGTCCCATTTCATGCTTTTTTGTCATTGCGACGGTGGCGCTTGTGGTGTGGCCTCTTGTCAGGGTGCTGCGCGAAAGGCTCTCTGTCGGGCAAGAATCGCTGTAAACTGAACAAGCAACATACTATTATTGACTGCCGATTTCTCTCCGATCGGCCCGCTCGCAGTTGAGCGGATATGGCCTTGTAGCACCGGTGGTGCTGGTCGTGTGTCCGGGATGATCCGTAGCGCCAAGACCTTGGCGTAATTGTAGGGTCAAGTCCCAAGCAGGGGAGCAATCGTATGGTGAGCACCGATTTTGGCCTTCAAAAGAGGGAGGTGCTTCGGGGCGTTATCGAGGTTCGGGGCATTCTCGGGCAAGCGGTTTCCGAGCTGGGAACGCGCATTGTCGGCGGACTGTGGGCGCCCGGCGAACCGATCCCGACGGAAGCGGAATTGTGCCAGCTGCTGGGCGTATCCCGCTCGGTGGTGCGCGAGGCCTTCCGCATCCTCGGCGCCAAGGGGCTGATCCGCAGCCGGACTTCGGATGGCACGCGCGTCCTGCCGCGCGCCGACTGGCGCCTGCTCGACCCCGACGTCATGCAATGGCGTATCGCCGCCGGCGAAACGAACACGCTTTTGCGTGACCTGCTGAAACTGCGCGACGTGCTCGAACCGGGCATGGTCTATGCGGCGACCAGAAACGCCGACGACGACGCCCGGGCGCGCGTCGAGGAGGCATGGCAGGTCAAGGACGCCTTTACCCGTGAACAAACCACCGACTCGCTCGACCAGCGCGAGCGCTACATCCAGGCCGATATCGACTTCCACCGATCCCTGCTGCTCGCCGTCGACTCCGAACTGCTGCACCAGCTGTTCACGGTCATCGAGTCGGTGTTGCGCCTGTCGCTCGACGTGCAGATGCGCGCCCGCGGCTACGAAATCCAGATCACTGGCATGGACGAAAGCCACGCACTGCATCGCCTGGTATTCGAACGGTTCATGGCCCGCGATGCCGAGGGTGCCGAGGCAGCGATGCGCGAACTCATCGGGCATGCCAAGAGCGATGCCAACCAGGGCATGACGCTGATCGAACAGCACGACGGCTAGCCCCGGATGGATAGGGCTACGGTAGCGACCGCCGCCGCTCCCGGAAGATCGCTTGTGCGTCTGAGCCGGATCGACAAGCGCCGGCACCGATCGTGACGCCGACCGGCCTGTTTGCGCCTATTCGTACATTCGGATGGTAACGCCGCCATCGACCACCAGATTGGCGCCGACGACGAAGCGGGCATCCTCCGAAGCAAGAAAGAGCGCGGCGCCAGCAACCTCGTCGGGCCTGCCCAGACGGCCAACCGGCTGTTTGCGTTCGGTTTCTTGGCGGAATGCGACCGGGTCGGGTTGCTGGCTGAAATACCAGTCATTGACCGGCGTATCGATATAGCCCGGCGAGATGGCGTTCACGGTGATGCCCTTGTCGGCATATTGCAGCGCCAGCGCCCGGGTCAGTCCGATGACGCCATGCTTGGCGACGGGATAGGGGAAGGTGTCCTTGATCACCTCGAGCGCATGGTTCGAGGCGATGTTGATAATAGCGCCCCAGCCGGCTTCGAGCATGTGCGGCAGCACTGCCCGGCAGCAGCGCCACGAACCTTCGAGATCGACGCTCATGCAACGCGCCCAGTCCTCCTCCGGCATGGAAAGCGGTTCGTTGAACACGGCGATGCCGGCGTTGTTGACGAGGATGTCGGGTCGGCCGAAGGCGCTGACGGCGCGGGCCACCATGGCGTTGACGCTGTCCGCGGAGGCGATGTCGGTTTCCACGAAAAGCACGCTCCCACCGGTCGTGGCGGCGATCCTGTCGGCGGCACGCTGGCCGGCATCGGCCTTGATGTCGGCCGCAACAACCGCTGCGCCTTCCCGGGAAAAGCGCAGCGCGATGGCTTCGCCGATGCCCTGTGCCGCGCCTGTGACAATGGCAATTCTGCCCACGAGCCTGCCCATCACGGGTCCTCCATACCGGCGCGTTGACATTCTATGATAAACATACGAACCTTATTTGGGTCTACGACGGTTCGGTTTGAACCTGACGGTAAACGGGATGGCTCGAGGTTGCCAGTTCCTCTCCACGAAGTGGTCGCAGCATTGGCGCGCAGTTTCGTATTGGCAACTTCGCCATCCTGCCCGTTCCGGGCATGCCTGGGGCAGGCCTACGGTCGTGCGCCCGGGATCATACTGAACACCGGCTGATCGGGCAGGAAGCTTGCCCATGCTCGCGCTCGACAACGACATCATCTCACTCGCCCTCGACCCCGACTTCGGGGCGCGCGTGATTTCGCTTGAGGACAAGCGTTCCGGACGGGATTGGCTCGCGAAGGGCACATGCGACGTCTCGCCAGGTGAGGATGCCGTATTCGGTGGCGCGTTGGCCTGGGGCTGGGACGAGTGCTTCCCGACGATATCGGTCTGTGATGGAACCGCCTTCGGCTGGGACGGCATGCTGCGCGATCATGGCGTGCTGTGGGGACGGCCCTGGAGCTGTGCCGCAGATGCCGACGCCATCGAGGCGGTTTTCGAGACACCGGGCTTCCGCTTTGCGCGCAGGCTGACCCTTCAGGGCAGCAGCGTCATCGCTGCCTATCGGCTGACCAATCGCGGAAATGCCCGATTCGGATTTCTCTATGGCCAGCACATGCTGCTGGCGGCGCGTCCCGGGGAGCGGCTGACATCGCGCGGCCTCAGTGCGCTGATGACCGAAGACGGAAAGGATGTGGGGCCGCTTGCCGCCTCAACGGATCTCACTCCGGTCCGGGACATATCGGCGGGGAGCGCGGCCAAGCTCTACGCCCAGCTCGAAGGTCCTTGCGAGATCCGCTTGACCGGTCCGGACGGGGCGCTCGCCGTCACCTTCGAGTCGCCCTTCCTGCCGGCTCTCGGCATCTGGGCGTGCTATGGCGGTTGGCCGGCATCGCGTCCCGTTCACCAGCTCGCGCTCGAACCGACCACGGCACCGGCGGGCGATTTGTCACACAAAACTGTGTCGTGGCTCCATCCCGGTCAGACGGTACAATGGGTCATCCGCATCGCCTTGAGTCCGCCGAAAACCGGAAGCCAAATCACATGAAGATCAAAAGGCTTGAGACCTTCCTCGTTGCGCCGCGCTGGCTGTTCCTGAGGATCGAGACCGATGACGGGCTCGTCGGCTGGGGGGAGCCGGTGCTCGAAGGGCGGGCGGAAACGCTCGCCGCGCTGATCGGCGAGGTCTCGGATCTGCTCATCGGCGAAGACCCGCGCAAGATCAACGACATCTGGCAGATGCTCTACCGCAACGGCTGCTATCGCGGCGGCCCGGTGCTGATGAGCGCCATTTCCGGCATCGATCAGGCCCTGTGGGACATCAAGGGCAGGGCGCTCGGCGTGCCGGCGCACGAACTGCTCGGCGGCGCCCTGCGCCAGCGCATCCGCACCTATATCTGGATTGGCGGCGACCGCCCCGACGACCTGGTGCCCGATGCCGAGAAGGCCAGGGCGGCGGGCTTCTCGGCAGTGAAAATGAATGTCGCCGAGGAACTCCAGATCGTCGATAGCCATGCTCAGGTGGATACGATCGTCGAACGGTTGTCAGTGTTGCGCCAGGCCGTCGGCAACACGCTTGATCTGGCCTTCGATTTCCACGGGCGCGTGCATGCCCCCATGGCGCGGGTGTTGTTGAGGGAGCTCGCCGACCTGCGTCCAATCTTTGTCGAGGACCCGGTCGCGCCAGGCCAGATCGAGGCGCTGGCCGAACTGGCGCGCCAGACCGCCATTCCGCTTTCGGTCGGCGAACGCGTGCATTCGCGCGCCGAATTCAAGCAGCTGTTCGAAAAGCGGGCGGTGCAGATGATCAATCCCGATCCGGCCCATATGGGCGGAATATCGGAAACGGTGCGGCTCGGCTACGTCGCCGAGACCTATGACGTGGCGCTGGCGCCCCATTGCCCGCTCGGCCCGATCGCGCTGGCGTCCTGCCTGCAGATCGATGCGGTGTGCCACAATGCCGTTCTGCAGGAACAAAGTCTCGGCATCCACTACAACCAGGGCGGCGATATCCGCGACTATCTGGTTGGCGGCGAGGGCTTCGAGATCGAGGACGGCTACCTTGCCATCCCGCAAGGCCCGGGCCTTGGCATCAAGATCGACGAGGACAAGGTGCGCGAACGGGCAAAAACCGGCCATGCCTGGCGGGCGCCGGTCTGGCGCCACAAGGACGGATCGATCGCCGAGTGGTAGCCGGCGCGGTCGTGCAGGAGGAGGGCAGGCCGAAATGAGCGATGAAGAACTGTTCGCAACGCTGAAGGAAAAGCTGTTCACGGCGGTTGTTGGCGACATTCTCGACCAGATGGGCTATCGCCGCCAGTTCCTGCCGGCCGGCATCGCGCCGCTGGTGCCGGGCACAAGGCTCGCCGGCCGGGCCATGCCCGTGCTCGAAACCGACATTTTCGATGATGCCGATGCGCCGGGACGTGGGCCGCTGGCCGACAAGCATTTCGGCCTGATGCTCGAAGCGCTCGATGACCTCAAGCCTGGAGAGATCTACCTCGCAACCGGTGCCTCGCCACGATATGCGCTGTGGGGCGAATTGATGTCGACGCGTGCCCGCCATCTCCAAGCGGCCGGGGCTCTTGTCGATGGCTATGTCCGCGACGCCAACGGCATCAGGGCGCTCGGCTTCCCCTGTTTTTCGCGCGGGGTCTACGCCCAGGACCAGGCCGTGCGCGGCAAGGTCGTCGATTTCCGCATGCGCGTCGAGATCGGTGGCGTTTCGATCCCGCCCGGCGCACTGCTGTTCGGCGACGACGAAGGCGTGCTGGTCATACCGAAGGAGGCCGAAGACGAAGCCGTGAGGCGGGCGCTGGAAAAGGCCTGCACCGAAAACGAGGTGGCGAAGGCCATCCGCGACGGTATGAGCGCCTCGGAGGCCTTCGCCAGGTTCGGCGTAATGTAGGCGACGCTCAGGCTGGACGCGGCGCCGGCGATCCCGCCGGGGGCAGCGACTTGCGATTGGCGGCCTGCCCGATGCTCACCGCGGCGAGGACGATCAGACCGCCAAGCATCTGCAGTGGCGTCAGTGCCTGGCCGAGCCAGAGCCAGCCGAGCACCACCGCGGTCAGCGGGCTCATCATGCCGAGCATAGACACCGAGCCCGGGTCAAGCCGGGCCAGGCCACGGAACCATAGCCAGTAGGTGAAGCCGGCACCGATCAGCCCGAGCCAGGCGAGGCCGGCGAAATTGAGCGGGGTCAGCGCCGGCAGCGCCGGTTCGAGCATCAGCCCGAGCGGCAACAGCAGCAGACCGCCTGCCGTCAACTGCCATGCCGCGAAGGTGAGCGGCGGCACCGGTGGCTGCCACTTGCGCGACAGCACCGTCCCAGCCGCCATCGATGCGGCGCCGCCAAGGCCAGCGGCAATGCCGATGGGATCGAGCACGGCCTCAGGGCCGAGGATGAGCAGGCCGACCCCGGCAATGCCGGCAAGCGCTGCGGCGACAGCGACAGGCGAGATCGTCGCGCCGAGAACGGCGCGGGCCAGGGCCAGAACCATCAGCGGCTGTATCGCGCCGAGCACTGCCGCGACGCCACCGGGCAGGCTATAGGCGGCAACAAAGAGCAGCGACCAGAAGATCGCGAAGTTGAGCGCCCCGAGCACGACGCTGCGCAGCGCCCATATGCCCGAGGGAAGCTTACGGGTCAGGGCCAGCAGGATCAGGCCCGCCGGCAGCGCCCTCAGCGCTGCCATCATGATCGGATGGCCCGTCGGCAAGGCTTCGGTGGTGACGAGATAGGTGCTGCCCCAGATGGCGGGCGCCAGCGCGGTCAGCAGCAGATCGGAGGTGCGGTTCATCATCATTCCCCTTGTCAGCGTGGCGGCAGGGAATGGGTGAAATCGACACGCGATGTTTCTTCGGGCAGCCCGCCGATGTCGCGCATCATGTGGGCATTGCCCCTGAACGGCACGTTCTGGAAACGACGGCGCGGCGTGAAGGCGTCGCGGATCATTTCAAGGATCGAGCGAGACATCACGCGGCCTCCTCCAGCAGGTCGACTGTGGCCAGAGCCGAGGCGAGGCGGGCGACATATGCGCCCTGGAAGCGTGCGCCGGCCAGGTCGATCTCGGTCGGGTTGAGCGAGCCGTCCGACCCGGCAATGGTGCCTGCGCCATAGGGTGCTCCACCGATGACGGAGCGCTTTTCGGTCTGGCCGGAGAATGTGTAGGGCATGCCGGCGACAACCATGCCGAAATGGAACAGTGGCACTTGCGAAGTCAGAAGCGTCGCCTCGTGGCCGCCATGCTGCGAACCGGTCGAGGCGAAGATGGCGCCGACCTTGCCGACAAGAGCGTTTTGCGCCCATAGCCCGCCGGCCTGGTCGAGGAACTGCTTCATCTGTCCGGACATCATGCCGAAACGGGTCGGCGTACCGAGGATGATGCCGTCGTAGTCGGCAAGCTCGGACGGCGATGCGACGCGGGCGTCGTCGACGACATAGCCGGCGCTCTGGCACACGGCATAGGGCACGGTCTCGGGCACGCGGGCGATGTCGACTTCGGCGCCAGGCACGGTGCGGACGCCTTCGGCAACGGCCTGGGCCAGCGTCCGGACGTGGCCGTAGCTCGAATAGTAGAGAACGAGAATGCGGGTCATGGAGGTCCTCACGGGGTTCGATTGCGATACCCGGAAGATGCCCCTGGCGCGGCGCCGGAATAACCGCGCGGCGCGAAGATGATTGTTTACGTCAGTTGAATAATCGCGGAGTGTTTTCAGGAAAAGTGAACACCACTTCTCCGGTTCGAAAACGCGACAGCTTAAGCGCTCTTCCCGCCAATATGCTGGCGCAGATGCTCGAGGAAGGCTGTCACCTTGGCATCCGAGCCGAGCCGCGAAGCGGTGACGGCGAAGACGTGGCGCTCGGGCAGGGCATGTTCGGGCAGGACGCGGATGATGTCGCCGCGCGCTTCGGCCGGACCCGAGACGAAATCGGGCAGGGTGCCGATGCCGAGCCCGGCGGTGATGAGATCGAGCAGCACCAGAGAACTGCCGACGCGGATACGCGGGGCGATGTCGATCTCAGTGCTGCCGTCCGGGCCAGTGAGCGGCCAGTGGCTGACGTGATCGGCAAGCTGGAAACCGAGCGTGTCGTGGGTCTTGAGGTCCTCGGGGGATTGAGGCGTGCCGGCGCGTTCGAGATAGGCCGGCGCGGCGAACAGGTACTGCCCGACCGAGCCGATGCGCCGGGCGACAAGGGCGGAATCGGGCAGGCTGGCCCGGATGCGGATCGACAGGTCGAAGCCGCCTTCGACCATATCGATGACATGGTCGTCAAACGACAGGGTCACGCTGAGATCGGGAAAGTCCCGGGCAAAGCCGGGCAGCATCGGCGAAATCACCATCTGGCCGAAGGAATTGGGCGCGTTGACGCGCAGGTGCCCGCGCACGGTTCCGGCGTGTTCGCGGATGCGGTTCTCGATGCCGGCAACCGAGGCGAGGATGGTCTGCGCCTCCTGGTAGAACAGGCGACCGTGGTCGGTCAGCGCCATTGAACGGGTGGTACGGGTGATCAGGCTCGAACCGAGGCTTTCCTCCAGCAGCTTCAGCTCCCGGCTCAAAAGCGCCGGCGACACCCCGAGATCCTCGGCGGCGCGGACAAAGCTCTCGCGCTCGACGATGCGGCAAAAGGCGTTCATCACCGACAGCTTGTCCATTGCCCCTCCAGGACGTCACGTCACGGCGCACCCTCGCGCTCCGGAAAAGGGGTGCCAGAATGCGTTCTGCCGGGCAAGCCTGGTGTAGAACGAAGGCGCCGCCGGATCGAGGGGATCGGAAGGACGTTGTCACCTTCGGACAAAACCCTGCGGCGATGGCAGCGGCGTGAGCTTGGGGACATTGGCCGGTCGCACCCGGATTTCCAGGCTCCCGTGCGACGGCAAAATCGGTACGGACGCCGCCCCATGGGCTCGGAAGGAGAGTCCGCGCATTCCGGCCTGCCGGAATGCGGCGGCGCGTCGATATTGGCGGCATCGTCGAGTGCGACCTCGAAGATGCTGAAGCCCATCAGCCTGACCTTGGGAATGAGGACGAAATTTCCAGTGATGAATGGAGACGTCCAAACCCGGGCGCTGACGCCGATCTCCATGATCAGTCTTCCATGACCCGTGAAGTCCGGCGCATGGGCTTCGGAGTCTTATCGTTTGGTCGGCAGTTTGTGTCCGGGCGCGCCACGCGTAGATGAGCATTCGCCCGACAAATATGAGAAATCTGACCGTGGATCCGTGTCCTCGTCGTCGCGGGTGTGGAGGTGGACGGCGGCGCCATGACGCGCTTGCGCAAGCTGGCGCAATGGTTGAAATAGCGCGGTCGGGACGGGCAGGGGCGCGTCCGCCAAAAAGGAGTTGCACGTGACCGGGTTCACCGAAAAAAGACTTGCCGCCTTGCGGGCGAAGATGGCTGAGACGGGCACCGACCTGGTGGCGCTCGGCGCCGGCTCACACATGCAGTGGCTTGTCGGATTTCACCCGATGCCGGACGAACGGCTGTGCCTGATGCTTGTCGGCCGAGAGCGTGAGACCATTGTCATGCCGGGCCTTAACGCCGCCGAGATGCGCGCCCATACCGATATCGGCTTTGTCGAGTGGCGCGACGACGATGGCCCCGATGCCGCTCTTGCCGAGGCGATTGCCGAGGTTGAGCCGGATGGCGCGAAGCGGGTGGTGGTTGACGAGGCGATGCGGGCCGATTTCGCCCTTAACCTGCTCGGCAAGCTGGACGGCGCCAAACCGGCGTTCACAGGCGACACCGTCGGCGCGCTGCGGCTGGTCAAGAGCGCGGACGAATATGAAATCCTCAAGATGAATGCCATGATCGACGATGGCGCCTTCAGGAAGGCAACCGCCGCGGCCCGGCCCGGCATGACCGAATCTGAGCTCGCCGCCATCATCAACGACCATTTCCTCTCCGAAGGCGCGGCGCCTGCCTTCGCCATCGTCGCCGCCGGGCCGAACGGCGCTTTCCCGCACCACCACACCGGTTCACGCAAGTTCGGGACCGGCGATGTCGTGGTTGTCGATATCGGCGGACGCAAACAGGGCTATCCCAGCGACATGACCCGCATGCTGGCCATCGGCGGCAAACCAGAAGGCTATGACGAAGTCCATGCGATCGTCGAGCAGGCGGTTCAGGCAGCGCTGGCGGCGGCGCGGCCCGGGGTCAAGGCGAAGGATGTCGACAAGGCGGCGCGCGATACCATTGCCGCCGCCGGCTATAGCGAATACTTCACCCACCGCACCGGTCACGGCATGGGCATCGACGGCCACGAGCCTCCCTTCATCACCGCGACCAACGACCAGATTCTCGAAGAGGGAATGGTGTTCTCCATCGAGCCCGGCATCTACCTGCCCGGGCGCTTCGGCGTCCGGCTCGAGGATATCGTCATCCTGAGGAAGGACGGCGCGGAAGTCCTGTCCGAGCTTCCGCGCACGCTGGCGGTCGCCGGAGGCTAGTCCTGCCGGCTGCGCTCTAGAAGTCCTGCTCGTAGAACAGACCGATGCTGGAATTGCCGTCGGACGTCGTCGAACCGGTTGCCTTGATCGTGTCGGTCAGGTCGAGGTCGATCGTCACCTTGGACGAGCCCTGGGTGCCGGCCTCGACGCCAAGATAGATATTGTCTTGCACATAGGTGCCGGCCCGGACGGCGGTATTGCCTTCGGCGTCGGTGACGACGTCGAGATCGGCGAGTCCTGCCGCCGAGCGCAGGCTCTCGGTGAGCGAATCGCCACCGCCGCCGGCGAGTTCGGAGGCTGCGGCGGCAAGCTTGGCCAGTTGCAGCGGCGACAAATCGCCGAGCGTGCGCTTGAAGATCAACTGCGCCAGCACCTCGTCCTGCGGCAGCTCGGGCGAAGAGGTGAAGGTGATGGCGAGATCGTTGGCCGGACCGCGCACGGTGACATAGACGGTGATGCCGTCGCCGGGCGAGGAGGCGCTGAGATCGATATAGGGATTGAGATCGCCGATCAGCGACACCGAGCCGGAATCGAGATCGATGCGCTGGCCGAGAATGGTCAGCCGCCCGCGAATGAGCGAGAAGCCACCCACCGGTTGTACGGCGTCGACCGGGCCGGTCAGGCGCACCCTGCCGCCGAGCTCGGCGTCGAGCCCGCGTCCGCGCACGAACACCTGGTTGGGTGCATCGACACCGATATTGAGCGAAAGGCTGGACGAGCGGCCTGAACCTGCGGTTTCCGGGGCATTGGCGGCAATGCGCCTGAGCGTTGCCAGAACGCTGGACGGAGCCGCTTCGTGGGTGACGTTGAGCAGCGAGGTGTCGGCTCCGAACGAATCCGGAATCGAGATTTCCGCCCGTTCCAGGCTCACGGTGCCGCTCAGTTCCGGTCCGCGCGTCAGCGCCCCTCTCAGCGCCAATTGGCCCGAGGCGGTGGCGACGACCATCGTGCCGTCGGCGTAGCGCGCCGAATTGAGAGCGATGGCGAGATCGGCGGGCATGCCGGCATCGGCATCGAGCGAGACCGTGCCGCTGACCGAGATGGTGCCGCCGGAGGCGAGCGTGCCAGTGAGGCGCTCGATCGTGGCATTGTCGCCGTCGAGCCGGGCCGTGGCGGCGATCGAGCGCAGCCGCAAGTTGGACAGCGGATCGACGATTTCGGCACCAGTGGTGCTGATCGTGCCGCCATAGGCCGGCTTGGCAAGGCTGCCGGTCAGGCGGGCGTCGAGCGCCAGCGTGCCGGAGGCCTGGGCGCCGCGGCTGGCCAGCATCCTGTTGGCAAGAGACAGCGGGATGCTGCCCTTGACAACCAGATCGCCGCCCGTGCCGACCAGCGGCAGCGTGCCATTGGCGTTGACGACGGTGCCGGCGCTACCCTTGGCGCTGAGCGCGGCCAGGGACAGCGTCTCACTGGCAAAGCTGCCGCTGGCGGCAATCGACAGCGGCGCGACGCCGAACTCAGCGATGGCACTGGCGCCGATGCCTGCGCCGGATAGATCGAAGCCGATCTCGGGATCGGCAGAGGTGCCGGTGACGTGGACGCGTCCGCCGAGCGTGCCGCTGAGGCCGAGCTCGGGCTGGATGGCATTGGCGATTGCAAGCGGCACATCCTTGAGGTCGAGTCGCAGGTCGAGGGTCGCGCCAGCCGTGCCGGTCGAGGTGACGCGCCCGCCGCCGACATCGAGCACAGCCTGTTCGAGTATGACGCTGTCCCCGGCAATCGTTGCCGAGGTCGCGCCGATCAGCTTGGCCGTCAAACTGCCATGATCGAGCTGCGCCTCGTTCAGCACGAGCCGGTAGCCGCTCCCGGCCGGGCCGAAACTGCCGCTTGCCGCCAGGTTGGCGCCGTTGTCGAGAGCAGCGTTTGCGGTGAAATGTGTCGTGTCGTCGCCCTGGCTCGCCGTTGCCGAGATCGTCTCTGCGGTTATGCCGGCAAGGGTCAGCTTCGTGCCGTCGATGGTGCCGTCGATTGCCGGCACACCGAACAGGTCGACGATCTCTGCCCTGATGGTGGCACTGCCTATGCGTATCTCGCCATTGGCGACGAGGTCGCTGACGTCCGCAGCGACGCTGGCGTTCTGCTTGCCGTCGACCGGCATCAGGGAAATCGAGGCTGTCGCCGCGCCCTGGGCGTCGGCCAGCATCAATGCGGCAGCAAGGGTGAGATCGGTGGAGTTGAGATCGAGCTTGCCGGTCACAAGCCCGTTGCTGTCCTGGCTGACATCACCCGTCAGTTCCGTGCCCTGGATGGTGAATTTGAGGCCGCTCAACCGGTTGCTGTCCTCGGCGCTTTGAAGGCCGGCGACGAGCTGAACGCGATGGCCATCCAGAAAGGCCGTGCCGGACAGGTTGCCGCTCAGCGCGGCGTCGGCGAGCATGCCGCCGAGACTGAGCCGCGCCTCGGTCAGGCGATGGTCGCTGAGCGTGCCGGTTGGCACGCTGAGATCGAAATTGAGGGCGATCTTTCCGTCAGTTCCCCTGGCCGTGCCGTTGGCGGTGAGGGCGCCCGAGGCGTTTTCGGACACGAGCGCCAGATCGGCGAGGGCGACGCCGAAAGCAAAATCGGCCGTTTTGCTCGAAAACTGTCCATTGGCGGTGATGCGGCTTCGCGAGTTGCCGATCTCGAAATTGTCGGCGCTGAAGCCCGTGGCATCGCGGGCGATGCGGCCAGCCAGCCCGGTCTTGCCCGCCAAGAGCTTGTCGAGCACTGCCTCGCCGAGTGTCAGGTCGTTGGCCTCACCCTTGAGGCTGAGGTCGAAGCCGCCGCTAAGGGCGTCGATCGTGCCTTCGGCCGAAACATCGATGCCGCCGCCGAGCTGGCGTCCGGCGAGTCCGGAGAACGAGGCGATGCTCGGCGTCGTCAGCGACAGCTTGCCGGTGAAGCCGAGCCCCTTCATGACGCCGGCCAGCACCATGTCGAAGGCAGAACCGCTGAGCCGCAGCTGGGCGAGCTGCAGGCCGGTATCCGGCTGCCACAGCCCGGCGATGCCCAGCCCCATGGCGTCACCGAGCGCTTCGGCAATCTGCGGGTCGGGCGAGGTCAGCCCGGTCAGGCTGCCGTCGCCATTGAAGGTGACGCGGCGCTTTTGCGGATCGGCGAGATCGGAAGCGGCGCCGGAGAGGGCGAGCTCGAACCGGTCGGCGCTGAGGTCGGCAGTTTCAAGGCCGTCGATTGTGAGATCGGCGGTCCAGTCGCGCCCTTCAGCGAACTGGATGGCAAACTGGGCGTTGTCGAGGCCGGTCTCGGCGCCGCCGCCAGGCAGCAGCACCTTGGCGCCGGAGGCATCGGCGATCTGCGCCGCAAGATCGAGCCGGTCGAGAAAGCCGTCGCTGGTGGTCGAGCCGTTGGCAGTGAGCGACATCTGCCCGCCGCGAAGGGCTAGCTCGCTGAGCACGATACCACCTGCGTCGCGGACAAGCGCCTTGGCGGTCAACTGCGTCTCGGTGCCGAAAAAGCGCTTGTAGGCGGTGGGCACGAGATCGGCGACAGGACCGCCGAGGCTGGCGTCTATCGCAAGGCCGCCCTCGGCCTGGGTCAGCTGCGCCGTTCCGGACAAGGCGCGCTTTCCGCCGACATCGAGGCTCATGTCGGTCCTCAACGAGGTCAGCGGTCCGGACCCCTTGAGGCTCAGATTGAGGTCGGGTTTGCCCTCCATGCCGAGCAGGTTGACGATCAGCCCGTTCGGCGGTTCGGCGAGATCCAGGCCGATATCGGCGTTGCGGGTTTCGCGGTCATAGGTCAGCGCCAGCGACAGCGTGCCGCCCGGACCGTCCTTGCGGATGATGTCGAGTGCGGTGTCGAGCGAGCCGTCAACGAGCTTGAGATTGCCTTCGACGCCGATTTCGGAACCGAGCCCGAAGACCTGCTCGCCGAAGGTGACGCTCGGCACGTCGAGCTTGTCGAGAAGGATGGCGACCGGCAATTGCGGGATCTCGGGCGCCTGCGCTTCCGGATCGGGCAGGTCGACGCCATCGGCCGGAACGGCCGGGCGGACATAGTCGATCTTGTCGGCGACAAGGCTGTTGATCTTGAGCGTGCCGCCGAGAAGCGCACCCTGGTCCCAGTTGAGACTGGCGTTGACGATCCTGAGCCAGACTCCTTCCTCATCGGAGATGGTGATCTCGGGAATGGTGACGTCGGACGAGAGAACGCCGTCGATGCCGGAAATCGAGATCTGCCGGTCGGGTGCGGAAAGCTGGCCTTCGACGAACTGGACGAACCAGTCCTTCTGCTCCTCAGGATTTTCCTGCGCGATCAGCGGCACGGCGACGACGCTGACAACCAGCGCCACGATGATAAGGGCAAGCCGTCTCAAAACGACTGTCCTATGCCGGCGTAAAGAGCGAAGTCCGGATCGCCGTCACGCTTGTTGAGCGGTACGGCGACATCGAGCCGGAGCGGGCCGAAGCCGGTGTAGTATCTGATCCCGACGCCGGCGCCGAAACGAGTGCCGTCGCTGAGGCCGACGAAATTGTCGGCGGTGACATAGCCGGCATCGACGAAGCCGACCGCACCGAGCGTGTCGGAGAATTTCATCCGGGCTTCGACAGAGGCCTCGGTGACGAACTTGCCGCCAGTCACGGTGCCGCCCGGACCGTCGACGCCGATCGAGCGGTAGGAATAGCCGCGTACCGAGCCGCCGCCGCCGGCAAAGAACAGCTTGTTCGGCGGGGTTTCGGCGATGGGCGGTCCATAGAGCAGGCCTGCCTTGATGCGCCCGGCCAGAACGAAGCGGTCGTCGTCGCCAAAGCCGAGATAGCCGCGCGCCTCGCCTTCGAGCAGAAGTCCGGTATTGCCGAACTGCGCCTCGTAGAACGGCTCGGCCGTCACATTGGCGTAGAAGCCCTGTGTCGGGTCTGTGGCGTTGTCGCGCGTGTCGTAGGTCAGCCCGCCATAGACACCGTAAAGGGCGAAATCGCGCGTGCCGTAAACATTGTCGTTGAAATTGGAGCGTTCGACCTCGATGCCGGCCTCGCCGGAGATTTGCGCGGTGAAGGCGCGCGACAACGCCAGCCTGGCGTTGAGCGAGGTCTCGGTATAGCGCGTCAGCACCGTACGCTGTGCCGTCAGGTCGAAGTGAAGATCGGTGTCGGCGGTGATGATGCCCGGCTTGGTGAAACTGCCGCCGAAATAATAGTCGAAATCGGCCGAATTGAGCGGGTAGGCGATGCCGGCCAGCTTGGCAGTGAGTTTCAGCCGTTCGCCCTGACCAAACAGGTTGCGGTGCAGGAAGAAGGTTTCGACCCCGAGCCCGTCGGTTGTCGAAAAACTGGCGCCGGCGCCGGCACGGCGCGGCTTGCGCTCCTGCACGCGGATTGTCAGGGGCAGGGTGCCGTCTGGGCCGATGGCGTCGGCCTCCTCGATCTTGATCGAATTGAACACGTCGAGCGCTGCCAGCTGCTCGCGGGCGCGAACGAGATCGTCCGGATCATAGACCTTGCCCGGCACCAGGCCTGTCTGGCGGACGATGAATTCGGCATCGACAGTGGAAGCGCCATCGACGGAAATTGCGCCGATGACGGCCTGCTGTCCCGGCGTCACCGTCAGTACCGCGTCGAGCACATTGGTGCGGTGATCGGCAGTCACTGCCTTGTTGGACACTTCCGCCTTGGGATGGCCGCGTTGGCGCCAGTCTTCGACGGCGAGTAGCGCCGCCTTGCGCACGGTGCCGGCCGCGGCGATTTCGCCGGGGGCAAACCCAATCCCGGCAGGCGTCGCGCTGCCTGCCGTCGGCGCGGCATTGACGATCTCGGCATTGCCGAAACGAAACAGCGGCCCGGTGGTGACAGCAACAGAGACCTTGATCGGGTCGGCAAGCGTCGCGTCCGGGGCGAGCTGTGCGGCCTCCCTGCCGTCGACGAGGATGGAGATGGCACCGCCGTAATAGCCGGCGTTGTAGAGCGTGGCCTGGATGCGCCGATAGTCCGAACGCGCTGTCGCCAACAGGCCTGCCGCGCCGGAGGCCGGTGCCTCGCGTCCATCCCAGAGCGCCGAAGCGTTGCGGATGGTGTCGGCCAGCCCGTCGTCGCCCGAAACCGTCACCGTGACCTCGTAGGCACGCGGATCGGCGATCACCGCCTTGGCGGCGGCATCGGCTTCGTCTTCGAACAGCGTCAGCCCGAACAGCGAAAAGGCGCGTGCTTCCGTGGCCGGTACCATGGCGAAAGCAGACGCGGCAGTCAGGGCCAGTGCAAATACGCGCAAACTCAAGTAGGGACCCCGTTCGCTCCTCCCGCACGCGCGAATTGCCGTGCAGGATCTGGGCAAGCGCTCATTATGAGGCGCAATCATGTGTATCCATTTAACTCAAATACCCCTCACGCTTCAAACGGCATCGACATAGACCAGGACGCTGCCGCGCTGCAGAAAGCCGAGGGATGTTCGGCCGGTACACAGGTGGGAATAGTAAAACACATTTGTCAGAAAACACCATCAATATATTGAAAAAATATAACAAATCAACGTTCTAAAATACGGAGCATTCGGATGCGATGAGGCTTCGCGTTTTGCCGTTCCTTGGTCATTGGCCTGGGGCTGTCGACAAGTTTTTTTGTCGAGCTCCTGCTTGTCAGGTGACTCGATCTGGCACACCAGCAGGTGCTTGACCGGATGCCGTTTTGGGGCTCGACATTGCGCCTCGCGCCGGCTGCGAATCTTGTTTTGCCGGCGCGACGCAGAAAGGATCTGGACATGCGCATCGCCGTCGGCGGCCTTCATACCGAGTGCTCGACCTATAATCCTGTGCTGATGCGGGAGGAGGATTTCACCATCTGGCGTGGTGGTGAAATGCTCGAGAAAAGCTATTTCGACGTGCTCAAGCGCCATCAGGCGACCTATATGCCAACCTTTTACGCACGCGCCGTACCGGGCGGTCCGGTGGCGGGTGAAACCTATCGCCGGTTCAAGGCCGAGTTTCTTGCCGCGCTCGAAGCGGCGTTGCCGCTCGACGGCATTTATCTGGCCATGCACGGGGCGGTGTTCGTCGAGGGCATGGAGGATGTCGAGGGCGACTGGCTGAATGCAACGCGGGCGCTTGTCGGGCCGGATTGCCTGATCGCCGTCAGCTACGACCTGCATGGCAACCTGTCGCAGAGGATCATCGACGCCATCGACATCTTCTCCACCTATCGCACCGCACCGCATATCGATGTCGACGAGACACAGGCGCGTTCGCTCGACATGCTGTTCAGGGCGCTCGAAACTGGAGTGCGTCCGATCATCGCCTGGGCGCCGATACCGGTCGTGTTGCCCGGCGAGCGGACCTCGACCGAAGACGAACCGGCCAAATCGCTCTACGCCCGCCTGCCGGAAATCGATGGCAGCGAGGCGATCTGGGACGCTTCCTTGCAGGTTGGCTATGTCTGGGCCGACGAACCGCGCACCACCGCGGCGGCGGTGATGACCGGCACCGATGCCGATGCGCTGAAACAGGCGGGCCGAAGAACTGGCGCAAGCCTATTGGGATGCGCGCGACGCTTTCGCCTTCGGCGTCGAAACCGGCACGCTCACGGAGCTTGTTGCCCGCGCCATTGCCAGCGAAACCCGGCCGGTGGTTCTGGCCGAATCCGGCGACAACCCGACCGGAGGCGGCGTCGGAGACCGTGCCGAGGTGCTGACCGAGTTGCTGGCGCAGGCCGCAGATGACACGGTTTTTGCCGGCATCTGCGACCGACCCGCGGTGGAAGCTTGTTTCGCGGCAGGTGAGGGTGCTGAAATTGACCTCAAAATCGGTGGCAGTCTCGATCCGTCCTCGACGCCGTGGCGGGGGATGGGCGCGCATCGTGCGACTCGCAGAAGCATCGGCGCCGTCAGACCGCCAAGCGGTCATTGCCATCGCCGGCGTGACGCTGGTGCTGAGTGCACGGCGGCGGCCTTATCACGATATCGCCGATTTCACCGCGCTCGGGCTCGACCCGGTCGCGGCCGGGATCGTGGTGGTCAAATCGGGCTACCTGTCGCCGGAGCTGGCACCCATCGCCAATCCGGCTCTGATGATGCTGTCCGAGGGTGTCGTCGATCAGTTCGTCGAGCGCTTGCCGCGGCTGAGAAAGGTGCGGCCGACCTTTCCTTTTGATACCAATGTTACCTGGACGCCGGATGCCAGGTATTCATCCCGATCTCGCCTGTGAAAGGTCTGGTCTGGCATTCCAGCCTGTCTCGCCGGAGTAACTGTCTGGCGATGGAAAGGTATTAAACTATTGAAAAATAACTGGAAACAAATGTGATGCACGTAAAGCATCTGTTCCAGTATGCAAAAATACGAATAAGCCGATATAGTACCAATTATCCACAGGGTGTTCCGGGATTGACGAAAGGTATTCGATTGGTAACACTGATGTGAGTGAAAACTCTCGACACGGCATGGGGGGACATGGAGCGTTTCGAGGATCTCATCACAGCGACCAAGGCGCGTGTCGAGCGGCACCAGGACGGCTATACGCCGCTTTATCACCGCATCCAGCGCGCCATTCGCGACGCCATCGCCGAGGGTGAACTCGGGGAAGATGACGTGCTGCCGCCGGAGCGCGATTTTGCGCAGGCACTCGGGGTTTCCCGCGTCACCGTCCGCAATGCCATCCGCTCGCTGGTGACCGATGGACTTCTGGTGCAGCGCCAGGGCGCCGGCACTTTCGTTGCCCGCCGCATCGAGATGGCGTTGACCATACCGACAAGCTTTTCCGAGGAAATGAAGGCGCGCGGCATGGCACCCGAGTACAAGATGCTCGATCGGCACACCGGGCCGGCCATGCCGATCGAAGTCGACATGCTGGAGTTGAAGCCCGGCACGCCCGTCACGCGTATCTATCGCATCCGCTACGCCAACAAGCGCCCGATGTGCCTGGAGCTGGCCAGCGTTCCTGCCGAGGTGCTGCCCGAGGACGCGGATATCGGCACCTCGCTTTATTCCCATTTCGACAAATCGGGCATGCGCCCGGTCAGGGCGATGCAAAAGCTCCGGGCCGAACAGCTCGACATGGAGCAGGCCCGTCTTCTGGCGGTGCCGCCCGGTTCGGCAGCGCTGTTCATCGAGCAACAGTCGTTTCTCAGCAACGGCCAGCCCATCGAGTACGTGCGCTCCTATTACCGCGGCGACAGCTATGAATTCGTCGCCGAGCTGAAGATGTAAGGGGCGGTCAGGTGACAGGAAGCCTACAGTTGATGATCATTCGTCCTCCCGTAGCCCCGGCCCGTCATGGTCAGCCCGCCGGACCCTCCCCGGTGATGCGTTCGATGGGGGAGGCACGCTGATGCTGCAAGCTCTCACAAACGCATTGCTGTTCAACGGCGACGCCATGACCGGGCCGGGGACCGTGCTGGTCGAGGACGGCAGGATCACCGGTATTCAGTCCGCCGATGCGTCCGTGCCGGATGGTGCCGTGATCGAAGACCTTTTGGGGTTGATGCTGGTGCCGGGCTTCGTCGACGTGCAGGTCAATGGCGGTGGTGGGGTGATGTTCAATACCTCGCGGTCCGTGGCGGCGCTTGAAACCATGGTCGAGGCGCATCGCCGCTTTGGCACGACGACGCTGATGCCGACGCTGATCACCGATACCGACCCCGTCATGAGTGAGGCCGCCGAGGCCGTGCGCGCTGCCATTGCGGTCGGCGCGCCCGGCATTCGCGGTATCCATTTCGAAGGCCCGCGCCTCAACCCGATCCGCAAGGGCGTCCACAACGAGGATGCCTTCCGGCCGCTCGAAGAGGATATCGAGGCGCTCTACCTCGGCGAAGGGCTGGGGCGGGTGATCGTCACGCTAGCGCCCGAACTGGTGCCGGCGGCAACGATCTCGCGGTTGCGGGACAAGGGATTGCTGCTGTGCGCCGGCCATACGGCGGCGAGCTATGACGAGGCGCGGGCCGGGCTCGATGCCGGGCTCAGGGGTTTCACCCATCTCTACAACGCCATGACGCCGATGGAGAATCGCGAACCGGGCGTCGTTGGTGCGGCACTCGACGATGCCGACAGCTGGTGCGGATTGATCGTCGACGGTTTCCACGTCCATCCGGCCACGGCCCGCAACGCCGTGCGAGCCAAGGCCCGCGGCAAGATCATGCTGGTGACCGATGCCATGGGCACTGTCGGCGCCGAGGACAAGAGCTTCACGCTCTATGGCGTGCGCATTCATGCCGTCGACGGCCGCTGCGCCCTCGAGAACGGCACGCTGGCCGGCTCCGATCTCGACATGATGTCGGCGGTCCGCAATGCCCACAGGATGCTCGGCCTGCCGCTCGAGGAAGCCTTGCGGATGGCCTCGCTCTACCCGGCGGAGTTTCTCAGGCTGGATGACGTGATTGGCCGCATTGCTGTCGGCTACGACGCCGATCTCGCCGCCATCGATCCCGAAACACTGACAGTCACGCGCACCTGGATCAAGGGTGCAGGCAAGGACGCTGCATGATCGCCTGTTTCGACATCGGCGGTTCCTTCATCAAATACGGCGTTCCGGACGCCGACGGGCTCGTGCCCGAACGCGGTCGGGTCAAGGTGCCGGCCAATGACTACGATGCGTTTGTCGCGGCCTTGAAAGCCGCCATCGCCGAAATGCCGGGTCCGATCGAGATCGTCTCGATCGCCGTCGCCGGCTTTGTCGATCCCGAAACGGGCAGGGCGGTCATCGCCAACATTCCATGTCTCAACGGCAGGGTGCTGCAGCCTGATCTAGATGCGCGGCTCGGTTGCCGCACCATCGTCACCAATGATGCCGATTGCTTCGCACTTGCCGAATCCGGGCACGGCGTGGCCCGAGGCAAGGCCAATGTCTTTGCCATCATTCTCGGTTCCGGCGTCGGCGGCGGAATGGTCATCAACGGTCGGCTGGTCAGTGGCGCCGGCGGCATTGCCGGAGAATGGGGCCATTCCCCGATTGTCGATCCGCTCGCCGGCGGCCTGCTGAATGAGCCACTTCCGCAGATTGCTTGCGGTTGCGGGCGGTCGGGCTGCCTTGACAGCTACGGCGGCGCCCGTGGGCTCGAACGCATTCATCTCGCCCTTGCCGGACAGATGCTGGACAGCACCGAGATCCTGTCGGCATGGCGGGCCGGCGAGCGCGCTGCCAACCTGTCGGTTGACGTCTATGTCGAAACTGTTTCCCGCGCGCTCAATCTCATCGTCAACACAGTCGGCATCGATGCCGTCCCGGTCGGCGGCGGGCTGGCCTCGGCGCCTGACCTGATCGCCCGGCTCGACGAGCGCGTCCGCGCCCTGGCGCTGGCACCGCGCCGCGCGCCCCTGGTCGTGCCGGGGACACGGGCGGTCGATGGCGGATTGGTCGGCGCGGCCCTTGCCGGCGCACTAGCGCTCGGGGAGGCGGCATGAGTGATTTTGGCGTGAACCGTGCCGTACTCGAATTGTGCATCGACGCGCCGGCAGGTCTTGCCGCAGCGGCGTCGGGCGGCGCCGATCGCGTCGAACTGACGAGCGCACTGTCTGTCGGCGGCGTGACCCCAAGCCCGGGATTCATGCGCATGGCCCGCGATTCCGGCATCCCGACAATGGCGATGATCCGGCCGCGCGGTGGCGGCTTCGTCTATTCGCAAGACGAAGTCGCGTTGATGCTTTCCGATATTGCCGAGGCGCGGGCGCACGGTTTGACCGGTGTCGTCTTCGGTGTCGCCAATCCCGACGGCACGCTCGATGTCGAAACCATGAAGCGGCTGATGGACGCTGCAGGGCCACTGCAGACCTGCCTTCATCGGGTCTTCGACTTGGTGCCCGACCCGTTCGCGGCCATCGACCAGGCAGTCGAACTCGGGTTCACCCGCATTCTCACCGCCGGCCAGCAGACCAGCGTGCCCGATGGGCTCGACCTGCTGGTGCGCCTGCAGGCCCATGCCGGTTCGCGCATCTCGATCATGCCGGGCGGCGGCATCACGCTTCAAAACGTCGGTCAGGTCATCCGCTCGACCGGCATCACCGAAATCCATGCCTCCTGCTCGCGCCGGATCGGCCCGGCAGAGTCCGAACTCGTGCGTTTCGGGTTCGCGCCGGCCGGTCCGCTCAAGGCTGTCGATCCGGAGGCCGTCGCCGAAATGCGGCGCATGCTCGCTGCCATAGCCGCACCTGATCCGGTGCTCGATATCGAAAGTCCGACATCGGGATCGAATGGAGTGATCCGTATGAGGTAGAAAATGAATTTCATGGTTTCGCCGGAAAACCGCGGAATTACCATTGACCTTGGCTTGTCAGGTGGCAAACTCTGAAATCAATTTTCAAAATGCAATGTTTGTGAAACAGGACGTGACAAAATGAAGATTGGAATTGTCGGGCTTGGATATCGGCTTGGCTACCTGGCGCGGATCGTCAAGGCAGTTCTGCCGGAGGCGCGCTTTGTCGGCTATGTCGACCCCACGCCCGTCGGTCACTCCATTCCCAATGGCGTTCTGGGTCTCGATCCCGACGGGCGGCCGCGGGATCTCGGTCCGGAAATGTCCGAGCCGCTCGACGCCGGTCCGTCCTATGAAACCATCACCGAGATGCACAAGGCGCAAAACCTCGACCTGCTCATGGTCGGTTCGCCCAATCACCTGCATCTGGCCCATATCCGCGAGGGGCTGGAACTCGGGCTGAAGATCTTCACAGAAAAGCCGGTGGTGACGACCGAGGAAGACACCTTCGCCCTGCTCGAATTGCTGAAAGCGTCCGGTTCGACCGACAATGTCATGATCGGCCTGGTGCTGCGCTATGCCCCGCTGTACCGCGATCTCGTCGCGGCGCGGAACGACGGTACGCTCGGCACCATCGCTTCGATCGAGGCCTGCGAGCACATCGCGCCCTATCACGGCGCCTTTTTCATGCGCGATTGGCGTCGGAACTCGCCTTGGTCGGGTGGCTTCATTCTCGAGAAGTGCTGCCACGACATCGACCTCTACCAGGGGCTCGTCGGCTGCCGGGCGTTGCGCGTGTCGAGCTTTGGCGGACGCAAGAGCTTCGTGCCGGAAAACGATCCGCGCCTCGACGGCATCAACGATCTCGAGGTCTACTACCGCAAGCCCAGCGGCTGGAACGGTGCCGATAAGGTCTTCGACAGCGAAGGCGACATCATCGATTACCAGACGGCGCTGGCCGAGTTCGAGGACGGCTCGAACCTGTGCTTCCACACCAACCTCAACGTCCCGGACGAATACCGGCGCTTTGCGGTGATGGGATCGAAGGGCATGGCGGAAGGCGATTTCGTCCGCAACTTCTTCCGCGTTCACGATGCCTATACCGGCAAGAAAACCACCGACAAGAGCTACGTCGCCTCGGGCATGTCGGTCCATTACGGCGCCGACGAACAGATGATCGGCGACATCTTCGGCCACCTCGTCGACGGCAGGAGGCTGCCAGTGTCGATCGTCGACGGACTGGCGGCCGGTCTGACCGCCATCAAGATGGACGAGGCGCGGGCACGCCGGCAGGTCATCGATCTCACCGAGACCTGGCGGCAGTTCGATAGCTACGGGCTTGGTGCCTACCAGAAATCCTAAGCGGCGCGACAGGGCAGGAAAGGGAGAACGGACATGACATCAGGGCGGAACGCAATGTGGTTCGTGGTGCTGCTGCTCGGTCCGGCGGTGCTCTACATCCTGTTCATCGTGGCCTATCCGCTGGCCGACACCGTCGGCCTGAGCTTCACCGACGCGGCGCTGAAGCCGGTCGTCAACTTCGTCGGCTGGGAGAACTATCAGAAGATCTTCAAGCCGCGCTTCGGCGACATCATCATCAGGACCTTCATCTGGACCTTCTTTTCGGTCGGCACGAAGATGGTCATCGGCACGATAGGCGCAATGTTGCTGGCCGCCGCCATACCGGGCCGGACGCTGTTCCGCATCCTGACCATGCCGCCGTGGATCATTCCCATGGCCATCGGCATCTTCATGTGGGGCTGGATGTACAACGGCCAGTTCGGGATGATTTCCGGGATGCTGCAGAATTTCGGCATCATCGACAAACCCTTCCCGTTCCTGGCCTACGGCACCTCGGCCTTCTGGGCCACCATCGTCACCGACGTCTGGATCGGCGTGCCGATGGTGACGGTCTACCTGCTCGCCGCCGTGCAGTCGGTGCCGCGCGATCTCTACGAGGCTGCCTGGGCTGACGGGGCAGGGCGCTGGTACCGGTTCCGCCGTATCACCCTGCCGATGATCGCGCCGGCCATGGTGACGATGTCGATCCTGTCGCTGGTCGCCACCTTCAACTCGTTCGACATCATCTGGATCCTGACCCAGGGCGGCCCGTCCGGGCAGACCACGACGATGATCATCGACACCTACAAGACCGGCATCGGCAAATACTACTACGGGCAAGGCTCTGCCCGCGCGGTGGTGATCTGCGTGTTCCTGAGCGTGTTCACCTTCCTTTATTTCCGCGTCGCCAATCGCGTTGCTTCGGGAGAAGACAAATGAAAGATACCGCGATGATCGACCGCTACCGCTGGTGGGAGAAGGTCGGAATTTACCTCGGAATCTTCGTGTTCCTGTTCTTCATTCTGGCGCCTTTCATCGAAGGGTTCCTGGTTTCGCTCAAGCCGTTGTCGCACCTGTTCTCGACGCCCTACCGGTTCTGGCCGGACGACGGCTCGTTCGATGCCTACTTCACCATGTGGGAACACGTGCCGATGCTCGGCATGTACATCTTCAACTCGATCTTCATCTCGACGGTCATCACCCTCATGGTGCTGCTTCTCGTCGTGCCGGCGGCCTACGCCTTCGCGAGGTTCCAGTTCCGGGGATCGGGTGCGCTGCTCGGCGGGTTCCTTGCCATCAACATGTTTTCCGGCGCGGTCCTGCTCATCCCGCTTTACCGCCTGGTCAAATCGCTGGGCCTCCTGAACACCTATTTCGCGATGATCGTGCCGGGCGTGGCCTTCCTGATCCCGACCGGGATCTGGCTGCTGCGCACCTACATGCTGCGCATCCCGCGCGAGCTCGACGAGGCCGCCTGGGCGGATGGCGCCTCGCGGTTCTACGTGTTCCGGCGCATCATCCTCCCCCTGGCCATGCCGGGGATCGCAGTGGTCGCCATCGCGACCTTCATCGGCGCCTATGCGCAGCAATTCATCTTCGCTTTGACGTTCAACGCAAAGCAAGAGTTCATGCCACTAGCTGTCGGGCTATACGCCTTCTTCGGTCGTGAGGAGGTGGTGTGGAATGAACTTATGGCGGCCAGCTTGGTGGGCATCCTGCCGGTGCTCATCGTCTTCCTCTTCCTTCAGCGCTACCTCGTCGCCGGCATGACGGCCGGCGCCGTGAAACAATAACAGAGGGACGACACAGAAAGGGACGAAACGATTATGACGAAACATGCCACTCTTATGGTCAGCGCCTTTGCGCTTCTGGCCGCCTCGTCGACCGCCGCTCTGGCGGAAGGCAAGACCATCTCGATGATCCAGTGCGGCGACGCCATCGCGGAAACCTATCCCGCCCTGATCGAGCAGTGGGAAGCCGAGACCGGCAACACTGTCGAAGTCCAGCAGATCGGCTGGGCTCAGTGCCAGGACAAGGCGACCACCCTGGCCGCCGCCGGCGACCCCGTCGCCCTTGCCTACATGGGTTCGCGTACCCTGAAGCAGCTGGCCCAGAACGACCTGATCATTCCGATTCCGTATACGGAAGAGGAAAAGGCCGCCTACTATCCGCATATCATGGATACGGTGACCTTCGACGGTCAGCAGTGGGGCATCCCGACGGCGTTCTCGACCAAGTCGCTGTTCTGGAACAAGGGTCTGTTCGAGAAGGCCGGCCTCGACCCCGAGACACCGCCCGCCACCTGGGACGAGCTGTATGACATGGCTGCGACCATCAAGGAAAAGACCGGCGTTCCGGGCTTTGGCCTTGTTGCCAAGACCATGGACAACACCATGCACACCTTCCTGCACTTCGTTTACACCAACGACGGGCAGATCGTGGATGCCGACGGCAATATCGTGCTCGACAGCCCGCAGAACCTGGAAGCGCTCGAGTTCTACAAGAAACTCGTCGACGTTGCTCAGGAAGGCCCGACCGCCTATGAGATGAACGACATGACCCAGCTGTTCAACGGCGAACAGGCAGCCATGATCGAGCAGGGCCCGTGGGTCCGCGTCCAGGCATCCGAGGACATCGACTGGGGTGTTGCCCCGCTTCCCGTCGGCCCGCAGGCCAAGGGCCCCGGCACGCTGCTGATCACCGACTCGCTGGCGATCTTCAAGGGTTCGGGCGTCGAGGACGAGGCCGTCGATCTGGCCAAGCTCCTGACCAATCCGGAGAACCAGTTCGCCTATGAAAAGGTTCATGGCCTGACCCCGCTGCGTCCGGTTGCCGGCGTTGACGATCTGGTCGCCGAAGACCCGACCTGGAAGCCGTTCCTCGATGGTATCGCCAATGGTGGTCCGGAACCGCTGTTCACCGACTACAAGGGCATGCAGGACGCATTCATCGAGATGGTCCAGTCCGTGGTGACCGGCCAGTCCGAGCCTGCCGATGCGCTCAGCTACGCCCAGGAGACGCTGGAGTCGCTGTAGTCGTCACCAGCTAACGATCCTGCCGTTCGGGGAATTCCCCGGACGGCATCCAATTCAAGATCCAGGAGGCTCACGTGGGACAACTCGAGCTCGATAACGTTCACAAGTCCTTTGGCGAGGTCGAGATCATCAAGGGCGTTTCGCTTGAGGTGAGCCACGGCCGCTTCATCGTATTCGTCGGCCCGTCAGGGTGTGGCAAGTCGACCCTGTTGCGCATGATCGCGGGGCTCGAGGAGATCTCCTCCGGCGAGATCCGCATCGACGCCAAGCGCGTCAACGATCTGCCGCCGGTCAAGCGCGGCATCGCCATGGTCTTCCAGTCCTACGCGCTTTATCCGCACATGAGCGTGTTCGAGAACATCGCCTTCCCGTTGCGGGTCGAGAAGCTGCCGCAGGCTCAGGTCGAGGAAAAGGTCTCCAGGGCCGCCGACATCCTGCAGTTGCACGATCGGTTGCAGCACAAACCGGGCCAGCTCTCGGGCGGACAGCGCCAACGCGTCGCCATCGGCCGCGCCATCGTACGCGAACCCTCGGTGTTCCTGTTCGACGAGCCGCTTTCGAACCTCGATGCGG
The DNA here is from genome assembly GCA_963675235.2 of Devosiaceae bacterium. GTDB lineage: Bacteria > Pseudomonadota > Alphaproteobacteria > Rhizobiales > Devosiaceae > JAHJQZ01. The sequence goes on from CAXXFU010000009.1 coordinate 96,187, forward strand.
CGCTGCGCTCCGAAATGCGCGTCGAACTGGCCAAGCTGCACCGTGACCTCGACGCCACCATGATCTACGTGACCCACGACCAGGTCGAGGCCATGACCATGGCCGACATGATCGTCGTGCTCAATGAGGGCGCCATCGCCCAGCAGGGGACGCCGCTCGAGCTCTATCACAAGCCGGAAAACCTGTTCGTCGCTTCGTTCATCGGTAATCCCAAGATGAACATCCTGCCGGCGCGCTGCGTCCGGGTCGAGGACGACGGCGTGGTGGTTTCGGCCGAAGGCCTCGATGCTGAAATCAAGGTGCTTGTTGAACCGCAAACCGGTCTCGAAGGCAAGCCGATGCTGCTCGGCATCAGGCCCGAACACGTCAGTGTCGAAAGTGGCGATGCGCGCATCGTCCTGGTGCCGAACGTTGTCGAGCATCTCGGCATTCACACCGTCACCTACGCAACGATCGGCAAGGACGAGAGCCCGTTCTGCGCCATTCTTCCCGGCCAGATCGCCGTTCGCGAAGGCAAGCCGTTCAAGATCGGTATCAACGGCGCCGATTGCCACCTATTCAGCGACAAAGGCATCGCCCTCAAGCGCAATGTCGAGATGACCGGAATCGATCCGTCCCTGTTCGAAGTGGCGGAAGACGCCTAGACTCGACCGGGATTTGGCAGAAGCGTCTGCCCAAAGCACCTTCGTCACCCCCGACCGGGTCGGAGAGGACGGGGAGGAATGAACCATCTTCGGCGCGAGAGAACAGACCGCCGGTCGGTGCTGTTTGAACCTGAGTACTTCTAGCCGAACGGGTTCTCCGCCATCGGCCAGATGTCGCGCCGGACCTTGCGATAGGCATTGGTCGCCGGCCTGTTGGGATAGGGGTGCCCGGCAGCGCACCAGATGATCTCGGCGGCGAACTGGGAGAACGAGGCGTAGAAATGGTTGGTCGATTTGACCACCAACAGCCGTTTTCGCTCCGGATCCACGCCCATCACGTCGAATACCGAGCGGTCGAAGCACTGGGCACGCACGGTGTTGAGGATGACGGCGATGCCGGCGACATCGATAACGACGCAATCCCCGAATGGCACATCTGATTCCCCGAAACGGGTTTGCGCGTTGGGCACAACCTTGACGACACGGACGATGGCGTCGATGGGATCGCCGGTTCCGGGCGCCGATTTGGCGCCGAAGCGCAAGGGGATATCAGCGCCTTCGCCGGCGGAACTGCAGATCTGCACCGCGACCGGGTCCCAGATCGTGGCAATGGCGGCATCGGTGATGCCGCGCTCCAGCATGGCGGCGAGCAGCACGGTCGAATCCCCTGCGGTGCCGCCGCCCGGATTGTCCCACATATCGGCAATGATCACCGGCTGACCTCTGGCGCTTTCGGCCCGGTCGAGTGCATCCTCGACCGTTGCCTGCTCCATCATCACCGTGCCGCGCAGGGCGAAGACCTCGCGGCCGAGGCGCTCGGCGAGGGCGTCGCCATAGGCTTTGTCGCCGTCGGTGACGACGATCATCTTTGTGCCCATTTCCGGCACGTCGCCGGCCATGAAGCCGTGGATGAGCGACACCGAGAGCACTTTCGGGTCGCTGCGCTCGATTTCAAGCATTCTGTCAACAAAGCCGCGCATCGGTTGCTGCGAAGTCGGAAAAACATCGATCATCCGGCAATCGAAAACCGACATCTGCGGCTTGGCGGTGCCGGTCAGGCGCTTGACGGCGATCTCCCACAGGTCCTCGGCACGGGCGACGAAATCGGTATGCGGGAACTCCTTGAAGGCGACGAACCAGTCGGCGGCGGCAACGCGCTTCGCCGTCAGGTGCGAATGCGGGTCGAGTTCGGCGCACACCGGGATATCCGGCCCGACGATATCGCGGACACGGGTCAGCAGGTCGCCTTCCGGATCGTCATAGCCGGCGGCGACCATGGCGCCGTGCAGCCCGAGCACCACGGCATCGACAGACGGGGCGGCGCGCAACTGACCGAGGATCTCGTCGCGCAGGACCTCGAAGGTCTGGCGATTGACCAGCCCGGCTGGATCGGCCCAGGCGGCGGTGCCTTCGATCAGTTCCCAGCCCCGTTCGCGGCACACACGTCGCCCGACCGTGATCGGTGCGGTGCAAAGGGTCGGGGCGTCCGGATGGGTTCCGGGTGGGGCATAAAGCGATGCCTCGAAGGCGCGTCGATCGATGGCGATGGGAGAGAAGGTGTTGGTCTCGGTGGCCAGCGCCGCTGTGAAGATCCGCATTTTCTTGAGTTTGCCTCAGCAGGTTTCGAAGGCGTCGCGCGCCCGGACCGGCAAAGCGGTTGCCGCTGTGCCGGGCTCGCTCGGGTCAGCTCATCGGGTTGGGGATGTAGCCGGTGAAACCGGAGATCCTCCAGCGGCCGTCGACGCGCTTGCAATAGTAGATCGTCTGCCAGTTCATCCTGTCGAAGCCGCCGTCGGCCTTCTTGATGCCGCCGTCGAACTTCTTGTGCGCCAGCGCCCGGTCGCCGGCGATCTCGATGTCTTCGAGAAACGTCGCTGCGTGGATCGCCTTGCGCGTATCCTCCGCGAAGCTCTGTCTGGCAAAATCCTTTGCTTGTGCCAGCCAGACGTCGCGATAGGCATCGAGACTGGCAAAGCTCAGGCGCCAGTCGTCGGGATTTGCCGTGTGGCGTCCGTCAATGCCGATGAATTCCTCGGTGACGAAGTCTTCCGCGACAAGCGACCAGTCGGCGGCGAGGAAGGCGGCGATGTCGCGGGCGACCAGCATCTCCCAGATGGCGTGGCGGTCCGGGTCGGTCGACGGGAAGGGGTTGGCGAGGGGATCGCGCATCGAAAAATTTTACACCTGTTTCAGAAAGCACTGGCAAAATTCGGCCGGATTTGCTCAACTGTCAATCTCAAACGAAAATAATTTACATGCTGAAACAGGGTGATTCCATCATGTCGGATATCAAGCGTTATGGCGCGGACAAGGCCGGCGCCGGCGGGCAGAACCTGCCGTTTGCGCGTGCCGTCGAAGCCGACGGTTGGCTTTACGTCTCGGGCCAGGTGGCGATGAAGGACGGCGAAATCGTCGGCACCGGCATTGTCGAGCAGACCCATCAGGCCATCAAGAACCTGATCGCCATCCTCGATGAGGCCGGCTACGGGCTCGACACCGTTGTCCGTGTCGGTGTCTGGCTCGACGACGCCCGCGATTTCTGGTCGTTCAACGGTGCCTACAAGTCGTATTTCGGCGAGCACCCGCCGGCACGCGCCGCGGTGCAGTCCTCTTTGATGGTCGACGCCAAGGTCGAGATCGACTGCGTCTGCTACCAGCCCCCCAAGGGCTGATCCGCGGGTATCGCGATGGATATCCTGGCAGCACTGCAGGAAGAAAAAGAAACGCTATCCCGCTCGGAACAGCGCATCGCCGAACTGCTGTTCGCCGAGACCGAGTTCGCCGTCAATGCCTCGATCATCGAACTGGCGGCGCGGGCGGAAGTGTCGCCGCCGACCGTCACCCGTTTCTGCCGGCGGCTCGGCTGCCAGAGCTTTTCCGAATTCAAGGTGCGGCTGGCGCAATCGACCTATGTCGGCAGGCGCTATCTGACGCCCGACCACGCAGTCGGGTCCACCAGTGAGGTGGTCGAGACGGTGATGTCGCGAGCGCAAAGCGCGCTCTACACGCTCAATTCGACGCTCGATCCGACGCTGCTCGACAAGGCAGTGGCGCTTGTGGCGGAGGCGGGCATGATCCACGCCTTCGGCTCGGGCGGCAATTCCTCGCTGATAGCCGCCGAGATCGAGAACCGGTTGTTCCGCCTCGGCCTCAGGGTCGGCTCGTGCGAAGATCACAACATGCAGATGATGCAGGCCGCCGCAGCGCAGCCCGGCGACGTCATCATCGCGTCATCGCTTTCCGGCCGCAATCTCGAACTGGCGCGGGCACTTTCGATCGCCGCCGAATACCGGATCGCGACCATCGCTATCACAAGGCCCGGCACGCCGGTGGCCGAGGCCGCCGGGCTGGTGCTCCCGGTCGATATCGGCGAGGGCAACAACATCCTCAGGCCGACTTCGACCCGTTTCGCCTTCCTCGCCATGATCGACATTCTGGCGACGCTGGTGGCGATGCGGCGTGGCGAGGCGGCGCGCGAAACACTGCGGCGCGTCAAGCACCAGATGGTGACGTACCGCGATCCGGACGACAAGGAGGCCCTCGGTGACTGAAACCCAACGCGTTGCCATCGTCACGGGCGCTGGCGGCGATATCGGTCGCGCTATCGCCAAGGGTTTGCGCGAGGACGGCTATATGGTCATGGCTGCTGATCTCGATGCGGCAAGTGCTGCCGAAACAGCCGCCGGAGACGATGGAATCGTGCCTTTCACCGCTGATGTGACGAACACTTCCTCGATCACGGCGATGGCCGACGCAGCGCGGAATCTCGGTTCCGTGGCGCTTCTGGTCAACAATGCGGGCAGGGCGCAGGCCTATTCGCTTGCCGAACTCGATGCCCAGCTTTTGCGGGCCGATATCGCCCTCAATCTCGAAGCGGCATTCCTGTGCTTCAAGGCGGTAGAAGAGGATCTGAAGGCAAGCCGAGGTGTGCTCGTCAACATCGTCTCGGTCAATGGTATCGGCGTTTACGGTCATCCGGCCTACAGTGCCGCCAAGGCCGGCATGATCCAGTTCACCAAAATGGTGGCGGTCGAATACGGCAAATACGGTATCCGCGCCAATGCGGTGGCGCCCGGATCGGTTGCGACCAGGGCCTGGCAGGACCGTACGGCCACTAATCCCGAGATATTCGAGGACATCCGGCGCTGGTATCCGCTCGGACGCATCGCCGAGACCAAAGACGTCGCCAACGCCGTCAGGTTCCTTGCCGGGGCTGGAGCGGCGGCGATCACCGGCACCTGTCTGCCTGTCGATTGCGGCCTCACCGCCGGACAGGCCGAAATGGCCCATTCCTTCACCCAGTCGGACGCCTATTGAACCGGCATCCGAGCTTTGTTCATGGAGAGTCTCATGAGTGCTGCACCCGGGCGGCTTGAAGCCCGCTGGACTGCCGAGGGCGACGAGAACGGCCAGTTGCTGCTGTCGCTGGTCAACCTGTCCGAAGCACCGCTTGCCGGTTTCCGGCTCGCCTACACCTCACTGACGCGCAATACCGACCGCTCGAAGATCTCCCATGCCGTTTTCGTCCGGCGCGACGCCAATTATCACGAGTTTGCCCCGCCCGAAGGGCTGGCGCTCGCTCCGGGCGCGCGCTGGGATTTCTCTGTTGCGGCGCTGACGCGCAAGCCGAACCATGTCAGCGACGGCATTTCGACCGCCTATCTCATCCTCGCCGACGGCACTGCCGTCGATCTCGACAGTGGCGACCTGATGCCGGAAGGCTTTGTGGCGCAAGCCGCAGGCGAACTGGTGCCGGAAGGCCGGTTGACCGATCCTGTCGGCATCATGCCCTGGCCAAACAAGGTGTCGCTTTCCGATTTCGGTCCTGCTCCGGCGGCGCTGACGCCGGCGAAAGGCACACCGGCCAAGGCGGTGGCGGCAATGGGCGCGGTCTCGGCGCTGGCTCACCGGCTGTTCCCCAACGACAGCACGCCTTTGGTGCTTGCACCTCTCGCTGGCGCCAGGGATATCAGCTTTGTTTCCAGTGCCGGCCTTGCCGAGGACGGTTATGAGTTGAGCTTCACGCCGGACGCGGTGGTGCTCACATATGGCGGCAACAAGGGGCTGACCTATGGTCTTGTCACGTTGGCGCAGATGATGCGCGCCGCCCATGCCCGGCCCGGAGAGTTCGCCTTCCCGCGCGCCGGCACGATCGCCGACGCCCCGCGCTACCAGTGGCGCGGTTGCCATCTCGACGTGTCGCGCCAGGTCTATGGCATCGATGCCGTCACCCGCTTCGTCGACATCCTCGCCTGGAACAAGCTCAACGTGCTGCATTGGCATTTGAGCGACGACGAGGGCTGGCGGCTCGAGATCAAGAGCCGGCCGGAGCTGACGCAGGCCGGCGCCCGGCAGGGGCCGAATGAAGTCATGCTGCCCCAACTTGGCAGCGGCGCGAAGGTGCGCGGCAATTTCTACACCCAGAACGAGGTGAGGACGCTCGTCGCCCATGCTGGCAGTCTTCATGTCGACATCATGCCGGAATTCGACATTCCCGGGCACTGCACGGCGGTGCTGGCTGCATATCCAGAACTGGCCGATCCCGACGAGCGGCCGGGCAACTACCATTCGGTGCAGGGCTACGCCAACAATGCTCTCAACCCGGCCATTGAGGCGGTCTACGACCTGCTCGAAGATATCTTCACAGAGTCGGTGGCGCTTTTTCCGTTCCAATACCTGCATATTGGCGGCGACGAGGTGGCCCATGGTTCCTGGCTGGCCTCGCCGCTGGCGCAGGAGCTGATGGCGCGCGAAAACCTCAAAGGTACGATGGAATTGCAGGCTTTCTTCCTCAAGCGTGTCCAGAAGATGCTGACCCAACATGGAAAGCTGCTGTCCGGTTGGAACGAAGTGGCGCTGGGTGGCGGTGTTGAGGCCGAGGGCACGCTGCTGATGGCCTGGGTGAAGGCCGACGTCGGACTGGAACTGGCCGAACTCGGTTATGACGTCGTCATGACGCCGGGCGAAGCCTATTATCTCGACATGGCCCAGTCGGAGGACTGGCGCGAGCCTGGCCTGACCTGGGCCGGCATCGCTCCCCCGCAAAAGACCTATGAATTCGAGGCTGTCGCCGACTTTCCGCGCGAACTTGCCGACAAGATGAAGGGTGTTCAGGGTTGCATCTGGTCGGAGAATCTCGTCTCACGCCAGCGTTTCAACCACATGGTCTTCCCGCGCCTGGGCGCCATCGCCGAAGCCGGCTGGACCGAAAAAGAAAACAAGAGCTGGATGCGATTCTGCGCTCAGGCACCGCTGATGCCGGAGCTGTAGCGGGAAGTGCGTTGACGGTTTGTCGGAACCAGGGAGTGAGGCCATGAGCATTGCGGATATCGACACGCCGGCAGTGCTGGTCGACGAGAGAAAGGCCCGCGCCAACATAGCCCGTTTTCAGGCCTACGCCGACGAACACGGCTTTGCACTGCGGCCGCACATCAAGACCCACAAGCTGCCGCTTTTCGCCAAGGTGCAGATGGATGCCGGCGCGGCAGGCATCAACTGCCAGAAGATCGGCGAGGCCGAGGTGATGGCCGATGCCGGGCTTTCCGACATCCTCATCACCTACAACATCCTCGGCACGGCAAAACTGAAACGCCTGGCGGCGCTTGCGCGGCGGCTCGACCATCTCTCGGTGACGGCGGACAGCGAGGCGGTGGTTGCCGGGCTGTCGGCGGCTTTCGCCTCGGAAACCAGGCCGTTGAACGTGTTTGTCGAATGCGACACCGGCGGTGGACGCCAGGGCGTGCAAGACCCGGAAGCGGCAATTGCTCTCGGCGAGATAATAGCCCGGGCGCCCGGGCTCGCCCTTGCCGGGCTGATGACCTATCCTGCGCCGGGTGGCGGAGCGAAGGTTCAGGCCTTCATGAGCGCCGCCAAAAACGGGCTTGCAGACATGGGCATCGCCTGCCCGGTGATCTCGAGCGGCGGCACGCCGGACATGTGGAAGGCACATGAAGTGCCGATTGTCACGGAGTATCGCACTGGCACCTATATCTACTACGATGTTTCGATGGTTGCCGCCGGGGCGGCTACCTACGAGGATTGCGCCCTGACGGTGCTGACGACAGTGGTTTCCACGCCGACCCCTGATCGCGCCATCATCGATGCCGGATCGAAGATTCTGACTTCGGACCTGTCCGGTCTGACCGGCCACGGCCACGTGCTCGGGCGCGATGATCTCGCCATTACCGGGCTCAATGAAGAACACGGCTATGTCCGGGCCGAGGACGGCGGCGCCACAGGTCTCTCGGTCGGCGACCGCCTGCGTATCATTCCCAATCATTGCTGCGTCGTCTCCAACATGGTCGATGCCGTGGCACTGATCGATGGCGAGAGCTGGCGCGAAGTGCCGGTCGCGGCGCGTGGAAAGTTGCGCTGAAACCTCAGGAAATCAGCCGATACCGACGGTTTTTTGAAGTCGTTCCTCAGAATGCGCCGCCAGAGAAATCTTTAGGACGCTTCCGCATCCTTCCCGTCATCACCGACCGGATCGAGGCTCCAGTGGTGCGCGGTCTCACGCGACAGAAAGTCCCTTGCGCTGCCGACGGGGCGCTGCAGGAGACCCGTTTTCGCGGGATTGATACTGTGGACGCAATCAGGCGCTGTCGGCGTCAGCCAATCGCAGCGGAGATTGCCGCCATGGCTTCCTTCGCTCGCGCACCGACGTCGTCGGCAGGGCGACCGGGCCTGTAAAGGAACGTTCCGAGCCCGAAACCGTTGCAGCCGGCGGCGAAATAGGTGCCGAAATTTTCGGGCGAGACGCCGCCGACGCCGAGGATCGGCAGTGTCGGCGGCAACACGGCCCTGATCGCCTTGATATGGCCGGGGCCGACCGTGTCGGCGGGGAAGATCTTCAGCGCCGTGGCGCCGGCGTGAAGCGCCGCGAAGGCTTCGGTTGGCGTCATCACACCGGGATAGGAACCCAGGCCCCGTTTGCGCGTGTCGGCGATGATGGCGGTATCGCAATTGGGCGAGACGATGAAGCGCGCCCCGGCCTTTGCCACCGCGTCGAGCTCGGCCAGCGTCACGACAGTGCCGGCGCCGATGCTGGCACGGCCGTCGAAGGCCTTCGAGGCGTTGGCGATGCTGGTCGTGACCTCGGGCGAGTTCATCGGCACTTCGATCTGGGTGATGCCGGCTGAAATCAGCGCCTCGCACACCGGTTCGATCTCGGAGGGGGTGATGCCGCGCAGGATGGCGACGACGATGGGGACGGTCATGGAGCGCAACTCCGGATGGTGGTGATCATTTGGCCGCAGTCTAGCACGCAGCGCGCCGATTCCGTCACGCCGCATCCGGTCACGCCGGGACGCTCAGCAGTGTCAGGCTGTGCTGCGGAATGACGTAGGCGCCATCGTTTGCCGTAAGCACCAGCTCGCGCGGCACAACGGCATCGGGCCGCTCGACGGAATTGAAGGCGTCGGGCGAGTCTCCATCGAGCACGATGGCTTGTTGGGCGCCGCTCAGCCTGTGACCATCGAGTTCGATGATGCAGGCCAATGCCGTGTCCGGATCGCGGTTGGAGATGGCGATGGTGGTGCCGGTGGCGTCGGCGCTGACCAGTGCCTCGAGCGCGGCAACGCTGCGCCCGTGCTTTTCGAGACGCGGGCCGGCGAGCCGGCTCTCGATGATCCACTCGCGCGTCATCTCGACATATAGCTTCATGGCGAAAAAGCTCGTGCGCTTGACGATGCCGTCCTGGTGGACGTGGAGCGGGGCGCGGGCATTGACGCTCGGCGAGACATTGGCCATGGCGACGATATCGGCATTGCGCAAGCTGGCATTGAAGAACGCAGCGGAAAACAGCGCGTCGGCCATGGTGTAGGTCGCGTCGATATCGTTGCGGTCGCGCGCCGCGATGGCTTCAGGGCCATTGCCCTCGGGATGATGCCAGCCCCTGAGATTCCATTCGTCGAAGGCGATCTTCACCTTGCCGGCAAAGCCGGCCGAAGCAATAGTTGCGCGGCTGGCGGCGATGGCGTTCTCCGGACCGTCGCATTGCATCATGGCGCTGAGGTAGTCCGCCGGCTCGTCCTTGAGCCAGAGCGGGTCCCAGTAATCGTGGATCGAGACGAGATCGAGATAGCGTCCGGCTTTTTTGAGCAGGGCATGGGTCCATTCGGTGTCGTGCACGGCGGCGGCGCTGAGGATGATGGTCTCGTCGACCGCCCGCATCATCTTGGCCGACTCGGCGACATAGGGCCCCCATTCGGCCACGGTCTTGGCGCCGATCTGCCAGTCGCCGTAGCTCTCGTTGCCAATGCCCCAGTAGCGCACGCCGAACGGGGCGTCGCTACCATTGGCGCGGCGCATCTCGGCATAGCGGGTCGGGTAGGTGCCGTTGCAGTACTCGACCCAGTTGCTCATCTCCTCGGCGGTGCCATTGCCGCCATTGGTGCAGACATAGGGCTCGCAGCCGACTTCGCGGCACCAGTCGATGAACTCGTCGGTGCCGAATGTGTTGGGCTCGGGCTCGCGCCAGGCCTTGTTGTAGGACGCCACCCGGTTCGGTCCGACGGCTTCGTACCAGTGATAGTCCGAAACGAAATTGCCGCCCGGCCAGCGCATGACGGGTGCGCGTAACTCTTTCATGGCGTCGATGACATCGCGCCGGAAGCCGCGATCGTCGCTCAGTGGCGAGCCGGGCTCGAACAGTCCGCCATAGATCTGGCGGTGAAAGTGCTCGATGAAATGGCCGAAGATATTTCGGTCCCAGCGCTGCCTCCCGAAACGGGCATCGGCCACCAGCGTGGACGTCTGAGTGATCATTCTCGCTCCTCCCGAGCACATTCAGGAAAAGTGGAACCACTTCTCCGCTTCGAATTGCGACCACACGAAGTATTTGTCCGGCTCTCTGGCCGAAAAGGTGTCATGTCGACAATGCGATAGCGCGTGCGAACCGGCAAGGCGGCCACGCCGGACCGGCGTGCGGCAGATGACACCAAAGCGGTGACGACAGGTGGGGTTCGAGGGGCAGGGCAGGCGGCGCTGCCCGGCGCGCCGAACCGTTCGATTCCTGTGTTGCACCGGTGCTGTTGTGCCTGCTGGAGCGGGGTGACCGGGTCGGCTTTGCCTCAGGCCAGGCGCGGGCGCACCTCCGGAGAGGGGCGGGTTTCTGGGTTTTTCTGCGATGAATTCCGCAAGATTGCGGATGCCGTTTTCCTGTTCCCTTGACTCACGGAACCGCCCTCTCTAAACATGACATCGATGTCATGACATCGATGTCAGTCCGAAAACGGACGTCGGGTGTCGGCGCTGGAGCGTTTGGCATCAGGGGAGGATGACTTGGCGACCATCTACGATGTAGCGCGGGAAGCGGGTGTTTCGCCCAAGACCGTATCGCGCGTGCTCAACGGCGACGCGCCGGTGAACCAGGCGACGCGCGGCCGTGTCGAGGCCGCCATCTCCAAGCTCGATTTCGTCCGTTCCCACGCCGCCCGTACCATGCGCTCGCAGCGCTCCGGGCTGATCGGCATCATCACCGGCGCCATTTCGACCTCGCCCGGACCGGGCGAGCCGGCGGGCCTGCCCGACATCCATATCGTCCAGGGCGCCCAGCGCATTTTCGCCCAGGAGGGCATGACCACTCTCATTTCCGACACCGGCGGCCGGCTCGATCGCGTGCCCGAGCTGGTGCAGACCCTGCTCGAACACCGTGTCGAGGGCCTGATCTATGTTGCCGACCATCACCAGAAGGTGGCGTTCCCCAAGCGCGGCGCCGCCGACAGGCTTGTGCTGGTCAACTGCTACGACGATGCCGGCACGCCCGCAGTGCTGCCGGACGACGAGAGCGGTCACTACAATCTCGTCACCGGTCTGATCGCACGCGGCCACACCCGCATCGGTTTCCTGACCCTGGCGGAACAGCAGTCGGCGCAGCCCCTCAGGCTTGCCGGGCACAAGCGGGCGCTCGAGAAGGCCGGCATCGCCTACGATCCGGCCCTTGTCATCCCGGCGGCGCTGATCGATCCGTTCCACGAATACGACCTGTTGTGGGATGCGCTCGACCGGCTGCTGGCGCTGGACGAGCCGCCGACGGTCATCTGCTGCGCCAACGACAAGATGGCGATGCGCGTCTACGGGATGCTGCGCGACCGCGGTCTGCGCGTGCCCGACCAGATGTCGATCACCGGCTATGACGACTACCGCATCATCGCCGAACACCTTCACCCCGGCCTTTCCACCGTCGTGCTGCCTTACGAGACGATGGGTGCGCGGGCGGCGCAGCGGTTGCTGCGCATCATCAGGGGGCAAACCGAACCCAGCACGACCAGCCCAGAACTGGTCTCTGGACCGCCGGTCTGGCGGGACTCCGTCCTGACCCGGACCGCCACGATAGTAGATTTTCAATCCAACGGGAGGAAAACGACGTGAACAAGATTTCCGTATTCGCAAGCGCATTGCTGCTCGGGACGGCCCTTTCGGGCGGTGCCCTCGCGGCAACCGACCTCACCATGTGGTACCATGGTGCGGGCAATGAGGTCGAAGGCAAGGTGATCAACCAGATCGTCGACGACTTCAACGCGTCCCAGTCCGACTGGAACGTCATCATCGAGAGCTTCCCGCAGGAAAGCTACAATGATTCCGTCACCGCCGCGGCGCTGGCCGGCAACTTGCCGGACATCCTCGACATGGACGGACCGAACATGCCGAACTGGGCATGGTCGGGCTATCTGCAGCCGCTCAAGATCGACGACGCCGTCATCGCCAACTTCCTGCCCGGCACCAAGGGTATCTGGGAAGGCGAGCTCTATTCCATCGGTCTGTGGGACGCCGCGGTGGCGCTTTATGCCCGCCAGTCGACGCTCGACGAACTCGGCCTGCGCACCCCGACGCTCGACAATCCCTGGGACGAGGCGGAATTCATGGCCGCGCTCGACGCTGCCAAGGACTCGGGCAACTACAAGTATGCGCTTGACCTCGGCATGAACGATCAGGGCGAATGGTATCCCTACGCCTTCTCGCCGTTCCTGCAGTCGTTCGGCGGCGATATCATCGACCGCTCGTCCTACAAGACGGCCGAAGGTGCGCTCAATGGCGATGCCGCCCTGGCATTCGGCGACTGGTGGCAGAAGCTATTTGCCGACGGCTACGCCCCTGGCACTTCCGAGAGCCCTGCCGACCAGCAGAACGGCTTCATCGACGGCTCCTTCGCCTTCCAGTGGAACGGCAACTGGCGCGCCGTCGCCACGATGGCCGAGGTCGATGACGTCCTGTTCCTGCCTGCGCCCGATTTCGGCAATGGCGGCAAGATCGGCGCCGGCTCCTGGCAGTTCGGCGTTTCGGCCAAGTCGGAAAATCCGGACGGCGCCGCAGCGTTCATCGAGTTCGCCATCCAGGACAAGTACCTGGCGGCCTTCTCCGATGTGCTCGGCCTGATCCCGGCCACCTCGACCGCGGCCGAGATGACCGACAACTACAAGACCGGCGGCCCGCTCGCGGTGTTCTTCGACCTATCCGAGAAGCAGGCGCTGGTGCGTCCGGTGACCCCGGGCTACGTCGTTGAATCCAAGGTCTTCACCAAGGCCCTGGCCGACATCGCCAACGGTGCCGACGTTGCCGATACGCTTGATGCCGCCGTCGACGAGATCGATGCCGACATCGAGAAGAACAACGGCTACGGGCACTGATTTCCCATGACCTCCCAGGGGTCCGCGCTGACGCGGGTGCGGACCCGTTTTTCTTCACACGGCCATGCCCGTCATCGGTGATGGTGGGCATCGGCCGGGGTTCTCGAGAGGAAGCGCGCTGACAAGGGTTTGACCCGTCCGGCCCGGGGCCGGGACCGGGATGACGCAATCCCGCAGCGCGGTCTAGCCGGAGCGATCCGATGGCCAGCAAACTCACGCGATCGAACGGTGCCGGATGGGCTTTCGCCCTGCCGGGATTCGCCCTGATCTCGATGTTCATCATCGTGCCGTTTCTGTTCGGATTCTGGTTCTCGTTGACCAACCAGCGGCTGGTCTCGCCCAACCCGACCGAGTTTGTCGGCACCCAGAACTACCAGAACCTGCTCGGACTGGCGCTGATCACGCTCGAACCCGAGCGTGACGATGCCGGAAACATCGTCCGCGACGATCAGGGCAATATCGAATACCCACGCGTGCGCACCATCACGCGCAACCCCGATTTCCCGCAATACAAGGGCATGCGCGAGTGGTTCCGCTGGCAATCGGGCGAGAACGCGACGGTCGTCGTCGCCGGCGACGTCGTCTTCATGAAGGCTCTGGTCAACACATTGATCTTTGCCCTGTGCATCGTTCCGCTGCAGGGTGGCGGCGCGCTGCTGCTGGCGCTTCTGATCAACCAGAAGCTCAAAGGCATCAACGCCTTTCGAACCATCTATTTCATGCCCGTCGTCATCTCGATCGTCGTCATCTCGCTGTTATGGCGCTTCATCTACGACGGCAGCGACGGACTTTTGAACAACATCCTCGACGCCCTCAGTTTCGGGCTGTTCCAGCCCATCGACTGGCTCGGGCGCACCGACACCGCGCTTGGCTCGATCATCTTCATGTCGGCCTGGCAGGGCGTCGGTTTCCACATGGTCATCTGGCTGTCCGGCCTTCAGACAATCCCCCCGACACTCTACGAGGTCGCCGCCATCGAGGGTTCGTCGAAATGGCAGACCTTCCGCTACGTCACCTGGCCGGGCCTGAGAAATACCGCCATCCTGGTGCTGATCGTCATCACCATGCAGTCCTTCGCGCTGTTCTCGCAGATCGACGTGATGACCAAGGGCGGACCGCTCGATTCGACCCAGGTCCTGGTCTTCCAGGCGGTTGAACGCGGCTATGGCAAGCAGGACATCTCCGGCGGCTCGGCCATATCGGTCATCCTGTTCGTCATCGTGCTGATGATTTCGCTGGTGCAACGCTACCTGACAAGGGATCGCAAGTGATGGCTCAGATTTCTCTGCAAAATCATGGCGTTCGCCTCGTCACCCGCTATGTGGTGCTGGCGCTCGTCGCCCTGGTCTTCCTGTTTCCGCTGGTCTTCATGGTCATGTCCTCGTTCAAGCCGGACAGCCAATTGCTGGCCGACACCAGCAGTTTCAGGGCCTTCCTGCCGGTCGGGGACATCAGTCTCGACAATTATTTCGATGCCTTCCGGCGGGCGCCGGTCGGGCAGTTCATGCTCAATTCGGTGATGATCACCGTCGTCACGGTGTTGTCCTCGATCGTCATCTGCTCGCTCGCGGCCTTTTCCTTCGTCTTTCTGGACTGGACCGGGCGCGGCGTCCTGTTGTCGATCGTTCTGGCGACCCTGATCATCCCGTTCGAGACGATCGCCGTGCCGCTGCTGCTGGTGGTCTCGCGCCTGCCGTGGCTCGGCATGGAAGGCATCGAATGGGGATGGCTCAACACCTACAGGGTCCAGATCATCCCCTGGATCGTCGACGCCCTGACGATTTTCCTGTTCGTGCAGTATTTCAAGGATCTGCCGCGCGAACTGATCGAGGCCGCACGCGTCGAGGGCGCGAGCTGGTTCCAGATCTACCGGCGGGTGGTGATGCCGCTGTCCGGTCCGGTTCTCGCCACGGCGGCGATCCTCAAATCCCTGAAAATGTACAACGAACAATATCTGTGGCCGCTGATCGTGGTCCAGGACGAAGCCCACCGGCCGATCATGGTCGGCCTTGGCTACTTCTTCCAGCTCAACGTCGCCTGGGGCGAGGTCATGGCCTATCTGACGCTGATTTCCGTGCCGGTTCTGGCCTTCTACTTGTTCATGCAACGCGCTTTCATCGCCTCGATCGCCTCGACCGGCGTCAAGGGCTAGTCCGGACGGATCAATGGTACTTGCACTCGAAAAACAATGGATCTGGGACAGCTGGTACACCCGTGCCGGCGATACCTGGCACGTCTTCTTCCTCAAGGCCGACAAATCGATCGGCGATCCGGATCTGAGACATTTCAACGTCACGCAGGGACATGCCGTCTCGACCGACCTCAAGACCTGGGACTACCGCGGCACCTCGCTGTCGCCCGCCGCTGCGCCGGCATTCGACGACACGGCGGTGTGGACCGGCTCGGTCATCAAGGGACCGGACGGGCTCTGGCACCTGTTCTATACCGGCGCCGGTTCGGCCGAGCAGGGATTCTACCAGCGTATCGGACATGCAACCTCGCCCGATCTCGATACCTGGACCCGTGTCGGCGACGGACTGTGCCTCGATCTTGTCGGTCCCAATGCCCACCATTACGAAACCGAACACATGGTCGGACACTGGCACGATCGCGCCATGCGCGACCCTTATGTCATCGCCGACCCGGAGGGCGAAGGCTACCTGATGTTCTTCACCGCGCGCGCACCCGGCATTGCAGAACCCAATGCCGGCGGCGCCATCGGTTTTGCGACCTCGCCCGACCTGATGAGCTGGACGCTTCAGCCGCCGGTGTTTGTCGGCGGTTTCGGGCAGATGGAAGTGCCGGAAGTGTTCGAGGCGAACGGGCGCTGGTATTGCCTGTTCTGCACCTCGGCGGAACACTGGTCGTCAGACTATCGCGCCGCCAATCCGCAGGATCCGGTCACCGGCAACCACTATCTCATGGCCGACGGTCCCCGCGGTCCCTGGCGCATCGCGCCCGGACCGTTCTTCGACGGTGATCTGCCCTGCCGACGCTACGCCGCCCGCATTCTCGAAACCGAGAGCGGATGGGTGATCATCGGCTTTGCCGACAAGGACAGGGACAATTTCGGCGGCTACATCCTCGATCCCGAACCAGTCACGATCGACGCGGACGGGTATTTGCGCATTGTCACCAATTCGGAGGCGGCAGAGTAACATGGCTGAAGTCAGGCTGAACGACGTCCGCAAGTCATTTGGGCCGGTCGACGTCATCAAGGGTGTCGACATCTCCATCGACGATGGTGAATTTGTCGTCTTCGTCGGCCCCTCGGGCTGCGGAAAATCGACGCTGCTGCGCATGATTGCCGGGCTGGAGGACATCACCTCCGGCACCATCGAAATCGATGGCAAGGTGGTCAACGAGGTGCCGCCCAAGGACCGCGGCATCGCCATGGTCTTCCAGTCCTACGCCATTTTCCCGCATATGTCGGTTCGCGAGAACGTCGCCTTCGGGCTGACGATCAAGGGCATCGGCAAGGACGAAAAGGAAAAAAAGGTCCAGGAGGCGGCGCGCATCCTGCAGATGGAACACCTGCTCGACCGCCGGCCGAGCCAGCTTTCCGGTGGACAGCGCCAGCGTGTCGCCATTGGCCGCGCCATCGTGCGCGACCCGTCGGTGTTCCTGTTCGACGAGCCTTTGTCCAATCTCGACGCGGCGCTCAGGCTCGACATGCGCATGGAGATCGGCAAGCTGCACCAGGACCTCAAGGCCTCGATGATCTATGTGACCCACGATCAGATCGAGGCCATGACCCTGGCCGACAAGATCGTCGTTCTCAAGGACGGGCTGGTGATGCAGGTCGGCGCCCCCATGGACCTGTTCCACCGGCCGGCCAACCTGTTCGTCGCCGGCTTCATCGGCTCGCCGCGGATGAACTTCATCGAGGTCGACGTGCGCGCTTCGGAAAGCGGCAAATGGCGGGTCAACTCGGTCGATACCGGAGAGCTCCTGCTTGACTCGCGCTCGGAGCTCAAACCCGGCGGCAAGGCCATTTTCGGTGTGCGTCCGCAGCATCTGGCCATCCTCGACGGCGCGCCGGAGGGGCGCAACACTCTCAAAGGCACGGTGCAGCTGGTCGAACGGCTGGGGACCGAGACGATCGTCAACCTGACATTGCCGTCGGGCGAGGCGATCATCGCCGCACTCGAAGACGATCGTCCGGTCGAGCGCGGCACCGAAATCATGCTTGGCTACGAAACCGCCAAGGCTCACCTGTTCGCCAAGGAAGACTAGGCAGAACAGGCCTTTTGCCTGCCGCGGCATCTGTTCGAGCCCCGTGCAAAGGCGTGCCTAGCCCGGGACGATATCCGCCAGCGGCGCTTCCTTGAACAGCACTTCGCGATCCTGGGCGAAACTGGCCAGAAGCGGCAGGCAGGCGCCACCGATGGCCGGCGCCGACGGACCGATGGTGCCGGCAACGATCTCGACCGGAACCAGGCCCTGGCGATCGAAGCGGTCGAGATTGCCGATGGTGCGCGAAACGATCTGATCGCGCACTGTCGATGGAAAACCGCCATCGATGACGATCGCCTCGAAATCGATGACGGACGTGGCCGAAACCACGGTCAGGGCAAGGCCGGCGGCGATGTCGGTGATCCAGTTTTCGAGCGGTGTGCCGATGCCGCTCCAGTCGTCCCGGTTCTTCCACAGCACCAGCGGATCACTGCCGGCAGCCGAGATCCCCTCTGCCAGGCTGAGAATCGACACGTGGCGGATCATCTGTTGGTAGTGCGGCTTGCCGTCACCATTGATCACCGGCATCGGCATGGGGCCAAGGGCGCCGGCATAGCCGGACCGGCCCGGATAAAGACTGCCGTTGAGCACGACGCCGCCACCGATGAAGGTGCCGATGAAGATGTGCAGGAAATCCATGTAGTGGCGCGGGTTGCCCAGCATCAGCTCGGCGGCGCAGGCCGAGGTCGCATCGTTGTAGAAATAGACCGGCCAGGGCAGCAGGCGTTCGGCTTCCGCCTTGATATCGGTATTGCGCCAGCTGTCG
Source organism: Devosiaceae bacterium (assembly GCA_963675235.2). Taxonomy (GTDB): domain Bacteria; phylum Pseudomonadota; class Alphaproteobacteria; order Rhizobiales; family Devosiaceae; genus JAHJQZ01. Next base: position 114,459 of record CAXXFU010000009.1, read on the forward strand.
ACGATCTGCGGCGGCGCCCCGGTTTCCTCCTGCCAGTTCCACATTTCGAACGGCGAGGCAATGCCGACGCCAACGATACGATCACGCTCCTTGCTCGACAATGGCGCAGTCAGCGCCTCGATGCCCTTGATGAGGAAGTCGAGAATGAACGTGGGTTCGGCGATGTCGTAGGGCTGATGAAGCCTCGACCTGACGGTGCCGACCAGATCGATCAGCACAAGTTCGACACTGCGCCGTCCGATCTTGAGGCCGAAGGAATAGGCGCCTTCGGGGTTGAGGGAATAGGGGACCTTGGGCTGGCCGACCTGGCCACGTGTCGGCGTTCCCCGAACCAGGAGCCCGTCGCGAGTCAACTGGTTGGTGATGATCGAGATCGTTTGAGGCGACAAGCCCGTGGCGCGCGCGATCTCCGCCTTGGCGATGGCGCCTCGCCGTCGGATGATCGACAGCACAAGACGCTCGTTGTAGAGGCGCACGCCGGCCTGATGGGTGCCCCGGCTGTGAAACTGGCGGCCCGGATGGGCAGCGGATTGTTCGGTCTCCTCGCTCAGATTGTCCTCCCCGGGCGCTTTGCCGCAGCGCTTCTTTGGTGCCTCGACGCGAGATAGACCGCATTCGCATGATCCGGCAACCCCGCCCAACGCGCGCAATCAGCCGGAATATGACGCCTCCGACGATCCTGGCATGTTGGTTCGGATAGGAACCTGCCTCCTGCAGGGCGACACTGTCAATTATTAAATCCACTGGATAAACTTATTGACAGCCCGCTCGGGATTGAAAAAGATATGGACAGAAAAGCGGTCGCAGAGACGGAGGTGCGTCCGGTTTTCGAGCCGCTTCGCGTCGTTTGCGCGGACGGGAGGGAAGGCAGTCAAGCACGGAGCAAACCGTCGGGCTGCTGCAAAATTACAGGTGGTTCCGCATGTCGCGGAACCTGGGAGGAAAACATGAAAGCTCTTCTGAAAACGGCGCTCGCCGGCGTCGCCGCTGTTGGTGTCATGGCGGCCGTGCCCGCATTTGCCGCCGACGTCACTGCCTGCCTGATCACCAAGACCGACACCAATCCGTTCTTCGTGAAGATGAAGGAAGGCGCCACCGCCAAGGCCGAGGAACTGGGCATCACGCTCAAGTCCTATGCCGGCAAGATCGATGGCGACAACGAGACCCAGGTCGCGGCCATCGAGACCTGCATCGCCGATGGCGCCAAGGGCATCCTGCTGGTGCCGTCCGACACCAAGGCCATCGTTCCGACCGTGCAGAAGGCACGGGCCGCCGGCATCCTCGTGATTGCCCTCGACACGCCGCTCGATCCGATCACCGAAGCCGACGCAACGTTTGCCACCGATAATTTCAAGGCCGGCGAACTGATCGGTGCTTGGGCCAAGGGTACGCTCGGCGACAAGGCCGCCGATGCCCGCATCGCCTTCCTCGACCTGGCCACCAACCAGCCGACTGTCGGCGTGCTGCGTGACCAGGGCTTCATGTCGGGCTTCGGCATCGATCTCGCCGATCCCAACAAGTGGGGCGACGAGGATGATCCGCGCATCATCGGCCACGACGTCACTGCCGGCAACGAGCAGGGCGGCCGCACGGCCATGGAAAACCTGATGCAGAAGGATCCGAGCGTCAACGTGATCTACACGATCAACGAGCCGGCCGCTGCCGGCGCCTATGAAGCCCTCAAGGCCGTTGGCCTCGAGAGCCAGGTGCTCGTCACCTCTGTCGATGGTGGCTGTCCGGGCGTCAACAACGTCAAGGAAGGCGTGATCGGCGCCACCTCGCAGCAGTACCCGCTGCTGATGGCGTCGATGGGTATCGAGGCGATCAAGCAGTATGCCGAAGACGGCACGCTGCCCGCGAACACGCCCGGCAAGGACTTCTTCGACACCGGCGCTCAGCTCGTGACCGACAAGCCGGTCGAGGGCGTGCCGTCGATCAGCGTCGAGGAGGGGCTTGCCCTTTGCTGGGGCTAGTCGCAACCTGTTGTTGATAAGGTAACGACCGAAATGGAGGGGCGGCCTTAGGGTCGCCCCTTGTCGGGAGTGGGGGGGAAATGAGCGACCAACCTGACGACTTCAAGGGTCAGGACTTCGAGAGAAGCCTGAGCCAGTCCAGCACATCCGTGGCTGCCTTCGACGCCGAGCGGCGCGACGTCATGCACCGGGTGCAGCATCTTCTGCATTCGAGCCCGGCCATCGTGCCTTTTGTTGTGCTCGTGGTCGCGACGACGGCCTTTGCCCTGATCGTCGGGCCGAAATTCTATTCGCCCTTCGCCCTGACGCTGATCCTGCAGCAGGTGGCGATCACCGGCATCGTCGCCATCGCCGCGACGCTGATCATCCTCACCGCCGGCATCGACCTTTCCGTCGGTGCAATCATGGTGCTGACTTCGGTGGTGATGGGGCGCGTCGCCATGATCGACGGCTGGCCGACACCGCTCGCCATCGGTTTCGGCATCGCCCTTGGCGGTGCCTGCGGCTGGATCAACGGCATACTGGTGACAAAGGTCAAGCTGCCGCCGTTCATCGTCACGCTCGGCACCTGGTCGGTCTTTGCCGCGGCGATGTTCATCTATTCGTCCAACGAGACGATCCGCAGCCAGGAGATCGCTGCCGAACACCCGATGCTGCAGTTCTTTGGCACCACCTTCAAGGTTGGCAACGCAGTATTCACCTACGCCGTGTTCCTGATGATCATACTGGCGGTGATCGTCTGGTATGTCCTCAACCACACCGCCTGGGGCCGGCACGTTTATGCCATCGGCGACGATCCGGAGGCGGCCGAACTGGCCGGCGTCCGTGTCAACCGCACGCTGGTGTCTGTCTATGTTGTCGCCGGCATGATCTGCGCGCTGGCCGGTTGGGCCCTGATCGGACGTATCGGCGCCATCTCGCCGCAATCGGGGCAGAACGAAAACATCAATGCCATTACCGCCGTGGTGATCGGCGGCACCTCGCTGTTCGGTGGCCGGGGGTCCATCCTCGGTACCCTGTTCGGGGCCCTCATCGTCGGCGTGTTCTCGCTCGGCCTCAGATTGTGGGGCACGGACCCGCAATGGACGCAGTTGACGGTTGGCGCGCTGATCATCGTCGCCGTCGCCATCGACCAGTGGATCCGGAGGATTTCGGCATGAACGAGAACCAGTCACCCATCCTCGAGGCCCACGGCCTTTACAAGAGCTTCGGCCGCGTTACCGCCCTCAACGGGGCCGATTTCGACCTCTATCCCGGCGAAGTGCTGGGGCTGATCGGCGACAATGGCGCCGGAAAATCGGTGCTGATCAAGATCCTTTCCGGAGCGCTTCAGCCCGATGCCGGCGAGATCAGGCTCGACGGCAAGCCGGTTGAATTCGGTTCGCCGCTCGAGGGGCGCGCCGCCGGCATCGAGACGGTCTACCAGACCCTGGCGCTCAGCCCGGCGCTGTCGATTGCCGACAACATGTTCCTCGGCCGCGAGATCCGCCAGAGCGGCCCCATAGGCAAGTGGTTCCGCAAGCTCGACAAGAAGGCCATGGAGAAAATGGCCCGCGAGAAACTGTCCGAACTCGGGCTGATGACCATCCAGGACATCAGCCAGGCGGTGGAGACATTGTCGGGCGGGCAACGCCAGGGCATTGCCGTGGCTCGTGCCGCCGCGTTCGGATCCAAGGTGGTCATCATGGATGAACCGACAGCGGCGCTCGGCGTCAAGGAGAGCCGGCGCGTGCTGGAACTGATCAAGGACGTCAAGGCGCGCGGTCTGCCGATCGTTCTGATCTCGCACAACATGCCGCATGTCTTCGAGGTCGCCGATCGCATCCACATTCACCGCCTCGGGCGGCGCATCGCCGTCATCGATCCCAAGAAGCATGCGATGTCGGATGCGGTGGCGATCATGACAGGGGCAATGGAGCCGCCGGAGCCGGAAGCGCATATGACCGGCGAATTGCAGGCGGCAAACTGAAGGGAGCCGGGCCGGAGCCCGGATGACAAGAAATGGATTTGGGTCTGACAGGCAAGCTGGCTGTCATCACCGGCGGCAGTGTTGGTATCGGACTGGCGGTTGCCGAAGGGTTGGCCGCCGAAGGCTGCAACATCATTATCGGCGCGCGCGGCGGCGAACGTGTCCGCGAGATCGCCGAGATGATCGCCGGCAAGTACGGCGTCAAGACCCACGGTGTCGCTGCCGATGTCGCCACGGCAATGGGCTGCGATGCCTTGATCGAGGCCGCAGAGAATCTCGGCGGCGCCGATATCCTGGTCAACAACGCCGGAACCGGCTCGAACGAAACCATCCAGGAAGCCGACGACGACAAGTGGAACTACTATTGGGAACTGCATGTCATGGCGGCCGTACGGCTGGCCCGCGGCATGGTCCCGCAGATGAAGAAGAACGGCGGCGGCGCCATCATCCACAATGCCTCGATCTGCGCCGTGCAGCCCTTGTGGTACGAGCCGATCTACAACACCACCAAGGCGGCGCTGATGATGTTCTCGAAGACCCTCGCCAACGAGGTGGTCGGCGACAATATCCGCGTCAACACCGTCAATCCCGGCCTGGTGCTGACCCCGGACTGGGTCAAGACCGCCAAGCAGCTGGCCGGCGAGGACGGCTACAAGGACCATCTGCAGGGCGTCGCCGACGAGGCGGGCGGCATGAAGCGCTTCGCCACGCCCGAAGAGCTGGCCAATTTCTTCGTCTTCCTGTGTTCGGACAAGGCGAGCTATTCGACCGGCTCGACCTATTTCGTCGACGGTGGCTGGCTGAAGACGGTCTAGCTGCCGCCCGTTCCGGACGGGCAGGGCGGCTTCGGCCTGACGGCCTTGAGGAGCTGTCGGGCACCTAAAGGTGTTCCAGAACCTCGGGCAGGCGTTCGGTGACGGCTTCGACCCCGCGCTCCTGCAGGAGCAGCGTGTGCTCGGGCCGTCGTGCCGCCAGATGGTCGCCGCCGACAAAGCCGATACAACGCATGCCGGCGGCCCGCGCCGCCTCGGCGCCGGCGGTGGCGTCCTCGATCACAAGGCATTGGTCGACGGGTGTTGCCATTGTTTTCGCGGCATGCAGGAACAGGTCAGGCGCCGGCTTGCCGGCCGTGACCATGTCGACACTGAATGCCGTGTTGTCGAAACGAGCGGCGATGCCGAGCACATCCAGGGCAAGGCCGAGCCGTCGCGTCGCGCTGCCCGAAGCGATGCAATAGGGAATGCCGCGTGCATCGAGACCGTCGAGCAGTTGGGTGGCTCCGGGCATCAGCTGCAACTCGCGCGCATAGCGGGCGAACAGCGCCTCGTGCCAGCTTCTGCGCAGCTCTTGCTTGTCGACGGCAGGATTGATCCCGCGCGCATAGGCCGCCATGTCTGCGAACGAGGCGCCGAGGAAGCGCGAGATCAGTTCGTCGTCGGCCATATGGATGTCGTAGCGGGCGAGGGCCTTGCCCAGTTCGGCAAGCGCGATGATTTCGCTGTTGGCCAGAACGCCGTCGAAATCGAAGATCACGAGTTTTGTGGCTGCCATCCGTCCTGCTCCACCTTCTCGAGCAAGTGCTCCGCGGTGAGGTCGTCCGTGATCAGGGTCTTGGCGACGCCGCCCCGGATCGCCGCCAGAATGATGTCGATCTTGTGTATGCCGGCCGCCGCCAGCACAACTTCGGGAATGGACTTGAGCTGGTCGATCTCGATGCCGACGACGCGGTCGTTGATGGCGTGATCGATCAGGTCGCCGTCCCTGTCGAAAAAGCGCCCGAGGACGTCACCAACCGCACCGCGCTCGGCAAGCATCTCGGCAGTTACGTCGGACGGCAGGCTGTCGCGCATCAGGAACGATTTCGGCGACAGGTCGGAGGCGGCGAGAATTGCGAGGTCGAGCTGCTTGCAGCGCTCGACCTGTTCGCGCAGCACCGGCTCGGACAGGAATTTCTCGCGGTCCGTGTGCGGCGATAGATAGACCGGCGCGGCAAACAGCGAGTACTTCGCCCCGAGCTTGTCGGCGAACCCGGATGCCACCGAGAAGGTGTTGAACGATGCGCCGACCGAGACGCCGCCGATCATCGAGACGATCTCGAGCTCGCCGAGCGACATCGTCGGCAGCCGCTTGATGGCCGCATCGAGCGTCAGACCCCAGGACACCCCGATCGAACGCCATTTTCGTTCCTTGAGGCCGCGTTCGAGCCATGTGGCGAGCGCCGTGCCGACCGGCTGCTGGAAATTGTAGTCGAGGCGGTTCGCCGGCACGACGACGACATCGTCGAGCCCGAGCGCGCCACGCAGCCTGTCCTGAAGGGTGAGGCGGGTGATGAAGGGGGATTCGACCTCCACCCGCACCAGTCCGGACGCGCGCGCCACCTGGATGGCGCGATTGGCCCGAAGTCGGGTGATTCCCATGGCCTCGGCCACTTCCGACTGGGTCATCCCGTTGACGAAATAGTGCCAGCAGACCTCGATGAGAAAGGCCTCGCTTTCGTCCTCCCGCTCGAAATTCGCAGCCACGTTCTCTCTCCCCACAGCATTTTGTGCCCGTTTCCCTCACCGGTAACGTGCCTCAAACGCGATAGCACACCGGATACGACACATAAAATTCCTTGTCCTCCAAAAAAGGGATAATACACTTGTAAATAAAAAAAGACATATGTAATGTTTGCCCGGTCCGGCGGTATAGGGAGCCGCCCGACGACAGACAGAATTCGGTCCAACGGACCAAATTTGGGAGGGAACCCATGCTTAAGCGACTTCTTGCTTCCACCGCCGTGCTTGCCGTGCTGACGGCTCCGGCATTCGCCGATTTCTGGTCGGATGCCGCTGCCGGCATGCAGGGTGTAACAATTCGCGGCGTGTCGGAATCGACCCCGCCGTCGAACTACGCCAAGGACGTGCTCGCCCCGGCTTTCGAAGAGGCCACGGGCATCAAGGTGGAATATGAAACCACGTCCTGGGACCAGATGTTCGACAAGGCGATCAAGGACATGGAAGCCAACTCCGGCATCTATGACTTCGTCTATATCGAGCAGGACATCATCTACTCGTATCTGGCACGAGACTTCCTGGTCGACGTCACTGCCGCCCTCGACGCCAAGCCAGAACTGAAGGCGCCCGAATTCAACATCGACGACTTCACCACCTTCATCGAGTCCTTCAAGGGCGACGACGGCCACGTCTTCGGCGTGCCGATGGAAGCCTTCATCAAGATCGCGCTGTATCGCAAGGACCTGTTCGAGGATCCGGCGCATATGGAGGCCTTCAAGGCCAAGTATGGCTATGATCTCGCACCGGCCACCAATTTCGACCAGTGGCGCGACAATGCCGAATACTTCACCAATGCCGGCATTCCGAACCTGTGGGGCACCACGGTCCAGGCGACCTCGGGTCACCCGGCCTCGTTCTACGAGTTCTTCGAATCGATCGCGCCGGCCTGGGGCCTGTACAACTGGGGCATCGACCTCGACAAGGGCGCCGCTTCGGTTGCCAACGGCGGTTCGATGAACTCCGACCTCGCCAAACAGGCACTGGCCTTCTGGATCGACATGCTGCAGTACGCGCCGCCCGAAGCGACCGCATCGACCTGGGACGAGGTGGCCTCCACCTTCGCCGCCGGCCGTGCAGCCGAAGGCTGGGTCTATGGCGAAAACGCCGCCTGGATCGCCACCAATCCCGAGAAGTCCTCGGTTGTTGGCAAGGTTGGTGTGGCTCTGCCGCCCACGGCCCCCGGCGTCATGGAAGAAGCCGAAGCCGGCGAAGGCTATATCGGCTACTATGACGGTGGTGCCTTCGGTATTCCGCACTCGTCCAAGAACAAGGAAGCCGCCTTGCTCTGGCTGCAGTATATCGGTCAGCCCTCCGTTCAGGCCGACTGGGCCGTCGCCGGTTCGCGCGTCGTCCACCAGGCGACCTATGACGATCCCAAGGTGCAGGCGCAGGATGCCAAGGCCGACGGCTACTACACCCTGATGCGCGACAAGGGCTACCTGTTCGCAGGCGCGCCGCCCTATCCGTTCCACGCTCAGGTTCGCGAAGCGGTTGCTCCGTTCATCTATCAGGCGATCATCGGCCAGCTGAGCCCGGCCGACGCGCTTGATCAGGCGGCTGCGGCTGCCGACGCAGAGCTCGCGCAACTCGGCTACGGCAACTGATCCTCCCTGTTGTGAGCCAACCTGGTGGGGCACTGATGTCCCACCAGGACATTTAGGGAGGGATCTCGCTGATGCGTAACAACACCATCGGGTGGCTGCTGCTCGCGCCATCCCTGTTCATTCTGTTCATCACCGGTGCGGTACCGTTTCTCTACGTCGTCGGCGTGTCTTTCTTCGACTGGAACACCTTCGCCCAGAATCCCGCACCGCACTGGGCCGGCGCCAATAATTTCCGCCGCCTGGTTTTCGATCCGGCGTTCCTGAGATCGATCTTCCTGACGCTGCAGTTCACCATCTTCGTGGTGATCAGCGAACTGGCCATCGGTTTCCTTTTGGCGCGCACGCTGGTCCGGCACTTCCCGTTCAAGGGACTGTTCCGCACCATTCACACCTTGCCGCTGATGGTTGCTCCGATCTCGGTCGGCGCCACCTGGCGCCTGATGACGGTGCCCGGCCTCGGCCCGATCCCGTACTATCTCAAGGAGTGGTTCGGCGTCGATTTCATCCTGTCGCGCTATGCCGATCAGGCCTTCGCCACCGTCGTTTTCATGGATATCTGGCACTGGACGCCGCTAGTGACGCTGACCCTTCTGGCCGGCCTGTCCAATCTGCCCGAGGAGCCGATCGAGCAGGCCCGCATCGACGGCGCCAGCGAAGTCAGGATCTTCTGGGACATCACGGTGCCGCTGCTCAAGCCGGTGCTGCTGACAACGATTTTCATCCGTCTGATGGACGCCCTGCGCATCGTTGACGAAGTCTGGATGCTGACGGGAGGCGGCCCGGGTGCCGAGACGCGCTTCATAGGCCTGCACATCTGGCGGATCGTCTTCCCCAAGACCGATTACGGCTATGGATCGGCCATGTCGCTGCTCACCCTTTATGTGACGATTGTCCTGTGCTGGCTCCTTTACGTCGCCATGACGGGGATGAAGGAGAAGCAACAATGAACAAGGACAGCGCACAACGCCGCTGGGCCAGTTTCTTCATCTGGCTCGTGCTCTCACTGATGATCCTCATCCCGATCTGGTGGATGTTCCTGGTCTCGGTCAAACGCCGCGTCGACCTGTTCGGCACGCCGAGCTTCCTGCTCGATATCACCCGCATGACCTGGGATAATTACGCCGTGGTCCTGGGGAACCCGACCTTCCAGCGCTACATGATCAACTCTCTCATCGTGTCGACCTCGAACGCGGTTCTGGTCTCGACGCTGGCGCTTCTGGGCGCCTACGCCATGTCGCGCTACCGGCTGAAGGGCAGGGACAACCTGTTCTTCTGGATCCTGACCAACCGCATGGCGCCGCCGGCCGTCTTCCTGCTGCCGCTGTTCCTTTTGTTCACCAAGGTGTTCAGGATCGGCGACTTCTCGCTGTTCGACACCCAGATCGGCCTGATCCTTCTGTATTGCGTGTTCAACCTGCCATTTGCCCTGTGGCTGATGCAGGGCATGGTCGACGCCATACCCAAGGAACTGGACGAAGCGGCCTATGTCGACGGCGCGTCGCTGTGGTTCGTTCTGTGGACGATCATCCTGCCATTGGCCAAGTCCGGCCTTGCCGTCACCGGCATCCTGACCTGGGTGTTCGCCTGGAACGAATACCTGTTCGCCTCGACCCTCACATCGGTCCAGGCGCGAACGATCACCACCGGACTGGCCGAATTCGTCACTGTCACCGGCACCAACTGGGGCGAAATGGCGGCCGTCGCCATGCTCACCCTGGCGCCCGCCGCGCTGGTTCTGGCGCTCGTGCAGAGGCACATCGTTGCCGGCCTGACCTTCGGCGCCGTCAAGGGATAAGCACCATGCGAAAAGAAAATGACGGCTTTCTGCCAATCAAGACGAACACCTTCGACCGCTACTTCATCTCGGTCGTGCTGTTCATCGCAATCAGCCTTTTGTGGATGCGGTTCCTCGAAGCCTATGTGCCGCTCTGGGTGTCAACGGTTCTGTGCGTGGGTTTGGGCGCATGGATCGTGAGAAAGGGATAGACAATGAGTTCGGTCACTCTCAAGGGCGTGGAGAAGCGCTTCGGGATCGTCACGGTCCTGCGCTCGCTCGACCTCGACATAGCCGACGGTGAATTTCTCGTGCTGCTCGGGCCATCGGGCTGCGGCAAGTCCACGACAATGCGCATGATCGCGGGTCTCGAAACCGTATCGGACGGCAATATTCTTATGGGGGAACGCGACGTCACCAAGATGCACCCGCGCGACCGCAACGTCGCCATGGTGTTCCAGAACTACGCGCTTTACCCGCATATGACTGTCGCCCAGAACATCGGCTACCCGCTGCGGGTCGCCCGGCTCGGCAAGAACGATCTCAGGGCCAAGGTCGAGGAGGCGGCCGGAACCGTCGACCTGCTGCCGTATCTGGCGCGCTATCCGCGCGACCTCAGCGGCGGCCAGCGTCAGCGCGTCGCCCTGGCGCGGGCGCTGGTCCGCGATCCAGAGGTGTTTCTGCTCGACGAACCGCTGTCGAACCTCGATGCCAAGCTGCGCGTCGCCATGCGCGCCGAGATCAAGCACCTGCAGCGCGAACTCGGCGTCACCATGATCTACGTCACCCACGACCAGATCGAGGCGATGACCCTGGCCGATCGCATCGTCCTGCTCCATGACGGGCTGATCCAGCAGATCGGCACGCCGGACGACATCTATGACGATCCGGACAATCTGTTCGTTGCCGGCTTCATCGGTTCGCCGCCGATGAATTTCATCAGTGGCTCGGTCGAGGCAGGCAAGTTCAAGGCCGAAGGCGTTGCCGAAGTCCCGGCGCCGGGCGAGGGCGGACTGACGCTCGGATTCCGCGCCGAGGACGTCGAGGTCACCGACACGGGTGCCTATGACGGCGTGGTCTTTGCCATCGAGCCGACCGGAGAGGCGACCTATGTCGTCGTCGAGATCGGCGGCCAGCGCGCCATCATCAGGGCCGGCAAGAAGTTCCGCCCGGCCATGGGCGATCACATCCGCTTCGACGTGCCGGTCAACCAGGCGCTGTTCTTCGATACCGAAACCGGGCAGCGGGTCCGTTCGTGATGTCCGGTCGCGCTCGCTCCAAACTGATGGGCAATCCGCGCTCGTCACCGCAGCGGGCGGGCGGATCGTTGAAGCCATGGAATGCAAGCCGACCGGTGCCGGATCCGCCATTGCTCTCGGCTCGGGTTCGGCGCCGGTTTCCGGCCGGCAGACGGGTTGGCGCGGCAATTGCGCTCACGTGGCCGCGGTGCATCAATTTGTCCGCAGTATTGCCGCCGAGCCGACGGCAAAAGGTATACGAATTGACGTTGCCGCACCCTGTCGCTTCAAGCTTCCCACGATTGTGTGCGGCATGGAGGACAACCCTCAAATGGCTGCCGGACGGCTCTCCCTCTCCCCGATGCATCGGGCCGGCCAGCCAGAGGAAACCACCTCTATCGCAGCGTTACTTGCACCTTCGTGTGCCCGCGACACGTTCGGGCGCCGGCGATGGCGGCGACAGACTACCACCAGACATGCAGGGCGCACGTCAGATACAACTACTTGATCCGAGGCTAGAAAAATGAAGGCACTTGTACTCGAACGCAAAGGCGAACTGTCCCTCAGGGATTTCGACCTGCCACAAACGCTCGGTCCGCATGACGTCAAGATCGCCATCAAGACCGTCGGGGTCTGCGGTTCCGACGTCCACTACTATACCCACGGCAAGATCGGACCGTTCGTGGTCAACGAGCCGATGGTGCTCGGACACGAAGCCGCCGGCGAGATCGTCGCCGTCGGTGACGAGGTGACCAATCTGAAGGTCGGCGACCGAGTCTGCATGGAGCCGGGGATCCCCGATCCCAATTCCAAGGCATCCAAGCTCGGCATCTACAATGTCGACCCGGCCGTCAGGTTCTGGGCGACGCCGCCGATCCACGGCTGCCTGACGCCGGAAGTGGTTCACCCGGCCGCCTATACCTACAAGCTGCCCGACAATGTTTCCTACGCCGAGGGCGCCATGGTCGAACCCTTTGCCATCGGCATGCAGTCGGCCCTGAGGGCCAAGATCAAGCCGGGCGACATCGCCGTCGTCATCGGATCGGGCACCATCGGCATGGTCACGGCGCTCGCGGCGCTGGCGGGCGGCTGTGCCCGCGCCATTGTCGCTGACCTGGCCCAGGCAAAGCTCGATATCATCGGCGCCTATCCCGCAGTCGAGACCATCAACATCACCAGGCAGAACCTTGTCGAAGAGGTTCGGAAACGCACCGATGGCTGGGGCGCCGATGTGGTCTTCGAGTGCTCGGGCGCGGCCAAGGCCGTTCTCGACCTGCCCCAGATCGTCGCCCCGGGCGGCACCATCGTGCTGGTCGGCATGCCGGTCGAGCCGGTGCCGATGGACATCGTCGGCCTGCAGGCCCGCGAAGCGCGCATCGAGACGGTGTTCCGCTATGCCAATGTCTATGATCGCGCCGTCAACCTGATTGCATCGGGCAAGGTCGATCTCAAGCCGCTGATCTCGGCGACGGTGCCGTTCGACGACGCCATCGAGGCATTCGATCGCGCCGTCGAGGCCCGCCCCGACGACGTCAAGATCCAGATCTCTCTCTGAGACCTGACAGCAATGCGCAAGGCCCGCCGCGACTGGCGGCGGGCAGGGAGGTCATCATGGCGCGGCATTTGTCACTTCCGCTTCTGGGCAACCCGCCCGCAAATCTCGACGTTCCGCAATACCACCGGTCGCAGCTGACCCCGGGGATTGTCCATTTTGGCATTGGCAATTTCCACCGGGCGCATCAGGCGATGTATCTGGACAAGCTGTTCGCGCTTGGCCAGGGGCATGACTGGGCCATCATCGGCGCCGGGGTCCGGCAGTCCGATGCCGACATGCGCGACAAGCTTCAGGCCCAGGACTGGCTGACCACGCTTGTCGAGCGCGACGCCTTCGGCCAGAGCGCCCGGGTGACCGGGGCGATGATGGACTTCGTGCCGGTCTTCGACACCGAGGCGCTGCTGACCTGGCTGAGTGATCCGCGCATCCGCATCGTCTCGATGACCATCACCGAGGGCGGCTACTACCTCGATTCCGATTCCAGTTTCGATCCGACCCATCCCGACATCGTTGCGGATGGCAGGAACCCGAGGTCTCCGAAGACCGTGTTCGGCTACATCGCCGAGGGGCTGCGGCTGCGCAGGGAGGCGGGTGTTGAGCCCTTCACCGTGTTGTGCTGCGACAACATCCCCGGCAACGGCCATGTCGCCAGGGCGGCAGTGACCGGCACCGCGCAGCTGGCCGATGCCGAGCTCGCCGACTGGATCGGCAGCTCGGTTGCCTTCCCCAACTCCATGGTCGACCGCATCACCCCGGCGACAAGCGATGCCGAACGGCAGCTGGTGCGCGACGATTACGGCGTCGAGGACGCCTGGCCGGTGGCATGCGAGACCTTCACGCAATGGGTGGTCGAGGACAACTTCCCCTCAGGCCGACCGGCGCTCGAAAAGGTCGGGGTGCAGTTCGTGCCCGATGTCGAGCCCTATGAGCTGATGAAGCTGAGGATCCTCAATGGCGGTCACGCCGCCATCGCCTATCCGGCCGGGCTGATGGACATCACCTTCGTCGACGAGGCGATGAACAACAAGCTGATCGCGGCCTGGCTCGACAAGCTCGAGACCGAGGAGATCATCCCGGCAGTGCCGCCGGTCCCGGACACCGATCTCAAGGCCTATTACCAAAAGATCGTCGAGCGCTTCGCCAATCCCACGGTCGGGGACACGATCAGGCGGCTGTGCCTTGACGGCTCGAACCGCCAGCCCAAGTTCATTCTTCCCACGGTCCGCGACCGCGTCGCCGCCGGTCTGCCTGTCACGGGGCTGGCCCTGGCCTCGGCGCTGTGGTGCCGCTACTGCGCCGGGGTGACCGATAGCGGCGCCGAGATCGCCCCCAACGATCCGGACTGGGATCGTCTGCAGGACAGGGCCAAGGCGGCAAGGACCGACCCGATGGCCTTCCTTGCCATGGATGACATCTTCGGGCCTCTTGCCAAATCCCCCGCCTATGTCCAATCCTTCTCAAACGCCCTCAACTCCGCATGGGAATTCGGGGCGCACAAAACGCTGGAAAAATATCTCGCCAATGACTTGTGACCCGCATCCGATCGGGCCGGGGCGGGTTCAGCTCCAGCCAAACCGGATCAGCAAACGAACATGACCTGACAGCCTCCGGACGGGCATGCCCGGCAGTGGAAGCGGCCAGTGCGCCACACAACAACAAGACGACAGGAGAGGAAAATGGGCAAGGAACTCGACGGCCAGGTCGCCATCATCACCGGCGGCGCTTCGGGGATCGGCCGCGCCACAGCCGACGCCATGGTGGCAGCCGGCGCACGTGTCATCATCGCCGACCGCGATGAGGCGACAATGGCCGATATGGTCACTGAGCACGGCGACGCCATCATCCCGCTGCCCATCGATCTTCTCGATCCGGAACAATGCGCCCAGATGGTGCCGCGCGCTCTTGAACTGGCCGGACGCATCGACATTCTGCACGCCAATGCCGGCATCTATATCGGTGGCGATCTCGTCGAGGCCGACAGTGCCAATATCGACAGGCTGATCAGCCTCAATGTTGCGGTGGTGATGAAGAACGTCCACGACGTCCTGCCGCACATGCTCGAGCGCGGCTCGGGCGACATCATCGTCACCTCGTCGGTTGCCGGGCATTTCCCCATTCCGTGGGAGCCGGTCTACTCGTCCTCGAAATGGGCGATGCAGACCTTCGTGCAAACCGTTCGCCGTCAGGTCTTCAAACAGGGCCTGCGCGTCGGCTCGGTGGCGCCCGGACCGGTGATCTCGGCGCTTCTGGCCGACTGGCCGGAGGAGAACCTCAGGAAGGCCAAGGAGAACGGCTCGTTGATCGAGCCGAAAGAGGTCGCCGACGCGGTGATGTTCATGCTGACGCGGCCGCGCAATGTCACCATTCGCGACATGGTGGTGCTGCCATCCAATTTCGACATCTGAGAACAAAAGAGCCGACCGGCACGTATCGGTCGGCCGGAGGGGACGCGCCGGGCCGGGGGGCTACCCCGGTCCGCCGCAGCTGAAACCAATGCGAGAGGGGCAGCTGCAAGGAGAGGGGACGATGAGCGATCTCGGCGGACTGACGGTCCTGATCACCGGCGCCGCCGGTGGCATTGGCACGGCCCTGGCGGAAGGCTTTGCCGCTGTCGGCGCAAGGCTGGCGCTGGTCGATATCATCGATGCTTCGGACCTCGCCGCACGACTTGGTTCCGGACACCGGGCCTTCGTTCTGGATCTTCAGGACCCCGAGGCGATCTCGCACACCGTTGCCGCGATCGGCGACGACATGGGTCTCGACATTCTCATCAACAATGCCGGGCACGGTGTCGTCTTCCCGGCTGCGGATCCGGATGCCAGCGCCATTGCCATCTGGGACAAGACCCAGGCGATCAACCTGCGCGCACCCTGGCTGATGGCTGCAGCGGCGCTCCCTCATCTCAAGCGCTCCGGACGCGGACGCGTCGTCAACATCGCCTCGCAGGCCGGTGTCATCGCCATTGCCGAACATGCCGCTTACGGCTCGTCCAAGTCCGGATTGATCCTTCTGACCAAGGTGCTGGCACTCGAGTGGGCCCAGTTCGGCATCACCATCAACGCCATCTCGCCGACGATTGTCGACACACCCATGGCCGAGGTCGGTTGGGCTGGCGAGAAGGGCGTCAAGGCGCGGCAGGAGATCCCGGTCGGTCGCTTTGCCACCCCGAGGGAAGTTGCCGCCGCCGCCCTCTATCTCGCCTCGGCCGATGCCGGCATCGTCACCGGCGCCAATCTCATGGTCGATGGCGGCTTCACGGCGCGGTAGGGCCTCAACGCGACCGGCTGTCACCCAAGAGCTGTTGAACCCCCAACAAGTCGAAGGCGGCGTGCGGTTCGATCGAGCCGGCGCCGTGCCGGGGACAATCAGGCCGACATCCGTCCGCGCCGGACGGTCTTTTCGGGGCGCAGTAAAATTAGTGCTTGCTCATAATTATAGTCTTTTGTTTGTAAGTTAGCCAATGCTATAAACCGCTGACTCGACACACTGACGATGGTGGGACCGTTGGCGCGCAAGAGCCTTTCCGAGAGAACCGACACGCAGATCCGGGAGGTCCTCGCCGGCTCGCGCAAGGGGCCGAGATCGATGCTGCTGTTCGCCGGCCCGGCGGTGATTGCCTCGATCGCCTACATGGACCCCGGCAATTTCGCCACCAACATTCAGGCCGGCTCGGGCTATGGCTACTCGCTTTTGTGGGTGGTGCTGTCAGCCAATCTCATCGCCATGCTGTTCCAGTCGCTGTCGGCCAAGCTCGGCATCGTCACCGGACGCAATCTTGCGGAGATGTCGCGCAACCAGTTTCCGCCTCCTGTGCGCATCGTCATGTGGATCATTGCGGAAATCGCGGCGATGGCCACCGATCTCGCCGAGTTCCTCGGCGGCGCCATCGGCCTTGCCCTGTTGTTCAACATGCCGCTGCTCTACGGCATGGGCGTCACGGCAATCGTCACCTATGGCATCCTGCTGTTCGAAGGGCGTGGGTTCCGCCCGATGGAGCTGATCATCGGCGGGCTCGTTGCCGTCATCGGGCTTTGCTACGTCGTCGAGATGTTCATTGCTCCGGTCAACTGGGCCGAGGCCAGTCTCGGGCTGATCGTGCCGTCCATGCCGGACTCGACGGCCCTGACCATCTCGGTCGGCATCATCGGCGCCACGGTGATGCCGCATGCGGTTTACCTCCATTCCGGGCTGACCCAGCACCGGGCGCCAGGGCGCGATGCCAAGGAACGTCGGCAGCTGCTGCGCTACTCCAACTGGGAATGTGTGATTGCGCTTGCCGTCGCAGGAATGGTCAACATGGCCATGGTCATCATGGCGGCGGCGGCCTTCCACGCCGGCTTCCCGGAAGTGGCCGAGATCGAGACGGCCTATCATACGCTGACGCCGCTGCTTGGCGGGCTTGCCGCCGGCGTGTTCCTTGTCTCGCTGATGGCCTCAGGCATTTCCTCCTCGACAGTGGGCACGATGGCCGGCCAGATGATCATGCAGGGCTTTGTCGGCTTCCGCATCCCGCTTTGGATCCGGCGCCTGATCACCATGCTGCCGGCCTTCGCCGTAGTGCTGGCCGGCGTCAACACCACCCAGGCGCTGGTTTATTCGCAAGTCGTTCTCAGCTTCGCCCTGCCAATCCCGATGATCGCGCTGGTGCTGTTCACCCGCAATCGCGCCATCATGGGCGAGTTCGCCAATTCGAAGCTGATCGATGCCCTCGCCATCATCGGCACTGTCGTGATTTTGGCACTCAACGCCGTGCTGTTGATGCAGACCTTCGGCGTGCCGGTCCCCGGGATTTCGGCCTAGCGACCGGCAGCGGGCAGGGCGTTCCCACGCCATCGAGCCCCGGGGACTTCGGCAGGTGCGACGTTGTTGTCCCTGGAGTAGCGCGCGGCGAGGGTTTCATAGCCTCAGATAACAATTTATAGTCGAGGCTAAGTTTTATTTCCCGCAGCATCAACGTGAATGCGCCCGACCATGAAACACCCCGCTCCCTTGCCGTCAGACCACGAAGCGCAGGCCGATGCCTTCAGAAAATCGCGCGATGCACGGCGCACTGAGCTGATGGAGGACTATGTCGAGCTGATCGCCGACCTGACCGAACGTTCGGGCGAGGCGCGCCAGACCGATATCGCCCGCTGTCTCGGCGTCACCCAGCCGACCGTCGCCAAAATGCTGAAACGTCTGGTCGAAGAGAATCTCGTCACCCAGCGGCCCTATCGCGGCGTCTTCCTGACCGAGGAAGGCCGGCGCCTTGCCCGCGCCACGCACAGACGCCACGAGATCGTCGAGGCCTTTTTGGTGCGGATCGGGGTCGATGCCGACTCGGCCCGCAAGGACGCCGAAGGCATCGAGCATCATGTCAGCGACAAGACCCTGAAAGCCTTCGAGGATTTTCTGAACAAGGCGTAGGCGCGAAGGTCACTTCGCCGGCGGCAGCCCATTTCCGTCAAGGATCATCTCGCCATCTTCCTTGTAGAGCGGACCTTTCGGAGGCGATTCAAGCAAGTCGAGAACCGTTTCGCTCGGACGGCACAGGCGCACGCCTTTCGGCGAGCAGACGATCGGGCGGTTGACCAGAACCGGGTGTTCCAGCATCGCGTCGAGCAGTGCCTCGTCCGACACCGCCGGATCGAGCAGCCCGAGTTCCTCAGCCGGCGATTTCGTCGTTCTCAAAGCCTGCCGCGGCGTCAGTCCGGCGGCGGCGAACAGGCCGAGAAGCTGCGGACGGGTCCAGCCGGTCTGAAGATATTCGATGATCGTCGGCTCGACGCCCGAAGCGCGGACGATGGCGACGACATTGCGCGAGGTGCCGCAATCGGGATTGTGGTGGATGACGATGCTCATGCCCTGGCCTTTTTTGTCTGGCGAATGCCTTCGCCAAGCATCCACCCTATCAGCACGACTGCCAAGCCCGCACCGACGCATTCGGCGATGACGAAGCCGGGCAAATCGACGGGCCGGATGCCGGAAAAGGTGTCGGTCAGGCCGCGGGCGATGGCGACGGCCGGATTGGCGAAGCTCGTCGACGCCGTGAACCAATAGGCGGCAGTGATGTAGAGCCCGACAAGCCACGGCACCGCGTCGGCGCGGAAACGGATGCCGGCGAGAATGGTTGCAACGAGACCGAAGGTCGCGACGATCTCGGCCAGCCATTGTCCGGCGCCGGTGCGGACGGTCTCGGAGACCTGTACCGGCGCAAGGTCGAACATCATATGGGCGAGGATCGTGCCGATGATGCCACCCAGTATCTGCGCGCCGACATAGGCGCCGGCCTCGGCCGGTCTCTGTTCGCCGCGCAAAAGGAAGGCAAAGGTCACGGCGGGATTGAAATGCGCCCCCGAGACCGGCCTGAGAATGGTGATCAGAACAACCAGGATCGCGCCGGTCGGGATGGTGTTGCCCAAAAGAGCAAGCGCAACATCACCGGTCAGGCGGTCGGCCATGATGCCGGAACCGACAACGGTGCCGACAAGAAAGGCAGTACCGAGCGTCTCGGCGAACAGGCGCCGGGGCAGGTCGAAACTCATTCGGCAGTGGTGTCCTTGGTCGCGCCGATCTTGTCGAGATGCTTTTGCAGCGCCAGGCGGTCGAGCGAGGCAAGCGGCAGGTTGATGAAGATCGAGATGCGGTTGGAGAGCATGCGGTAGGCATCCGCGAAGGCGAGCCGGCGTTCGGCGTCGCTGCCCTCGACCGCCGCCGGATCGGGCACGCCCCAATGCGCCGTCATCGGCTGGCCCGGCCAGATCGGGCAGACCTCGTTGGCGGCGTTGTCGCACACGGTGAAGACGAAATCCATTTCCGGCGCACCGGCGCCGGCGAATTCGTCCCAGCTTTTCGAGCGGGCGAAGCTGGTGTCGTGATTGTGTTTCTTCAGCAGGTCAATGGCGAACGGGTGCGGTTCGGGCTTGGGCTGCGAGCCGGCGGAAAAGGCGTTGAAACGGCCTAGGCCTTCGCGCTTGAGGATCGCTTCGGCAAGAATGGACCGGGCCGAGTTGCCGGTGCAAAGGAACAGGACGTTAGGCACACGCGTCATCGCGGCACTCCTCGGGTTGGGCACAGGCGATCTGCTCGATGACCGGTTGGCACAGTTCCGGCCGGCCACCGCAGCAGTCTTCCATCAGATAAGCAAGAAGACCCTGCATGCCGTCCATGTCAGCATGATAACGAATGGCGCGGCCTTCGCGGGTGTTGCGCACCAGCCCGGCAGTGAGCAGCACGGCGAGATTGGCCGACATGGTGTTCTGCCGGACGCCGAGTGCATCGCTGATCTCTCCGGCGAGCATGCCGGTCTCGCCCATGCGCACGAGCAGCCGGAACACGTCGAGCCGTGTCGGCTGGCTGAGGGCTGCGAAAGCGGCGAGGGCCTGGGTCATATCCATATATCATGAATAATCGATATTATGAGTCAAAGCAAGACCGTATCGCATTGATGCCGTGGCGAAGTGGTGGGCGTCAGCAGGCGGCGCCAACAGGGCATCCGGTGTCCAATCCCGCCGGGCTCTGCGAAACCGTCTGAGCCGTCACCACCTTGCTGCGCCGGAGATCGAGATCATTGCGCCGTGACCGGTGGGCGGCTGCTGCGTCATCTTGCACCTTGCAATACGCCGCTTATGCGCATATGCGCATAAGCAACGGAGGCAGGCAACGATTCCGAGCGGCGGCGCCGTCAGGCGCAAAGGCCAACGGAATCAAGCGCAGGCGGAGACAGGGGCGATCACGGACATGGCAGACAAAGGTGCAACGACCGCCAATGACGCATTGCGGGCCGAAAG
The DNA here is from genome assembly GCA_963675235.2 of Devosiaceae bacterium. Classification (GTDB taxonomy): domain Bacteria; phylum Pseudomonadota; class Alphaproteobacteria; order Rhizobiales; family Devosiaceae; genus JAHJQZ01. The sequence goes on from CAXXFU010000009.1 coordinate 134,896, forward strand.
GCTGGTGCGGGTGCTGTCGGCGCTGGCCGAACCGACGCGGCTCGAGACCATGCGACTGCTCATCCGCCAGGGCGAACTCTGCGCCTGCGAACTCACACCGAGCCTCAATGCCACCCAGAGCCGGATGTCGCGGCATCTGCAAACGCTCAAGCAGGCCGGTCTGGTAACCGACCGGCGCGACGCCCAGCGCGTGCTCTATCGCGTCAATCCGGCGCTTCCCCCGGATATCGGCAATGTGCTCGACGCCGTGATGGCGGCGCGCGAAGGAACGGCGAGGCGGGTGGCATGAGCCTTTCGATCGACGATCTGCGCCGCGGGGCGCTGCCGGGCTGGCTCTGGCATGTCGGGCTCGCCGTCGGCGTTGTGTTGTGGTGGCTGGTCTATGACCGCCTGCCGGCCTTTTCCGAGGCGTTGGTTGGCGTGCTGCCGGTGGCGCGTGACAGCCATACCGGTTCGGCGCTGGCCTTCTTTTTCTATGATGTGCCCAAGGTGCTGATGCTTCTGGCGCTGATCGTTTTCGCCATGGGTGTGGTCCGCTCGTTCTTTTCGCCGGAACGCACGCGTGCGCTGCTATCGGGCCGACGCGAGGGCGTAGCCAATGTGATGGCGGCCGGGCTCGGTGTCCTGACCCCGTTCTGCTCGTGCTCGGCGGTGCCGCTTTTCGTCGGCTTCGTTTCCGCCGGCATTCCGCTCGGCGTGACCTTTTCCTTCCTCATCGCCGCACCGATGGTCAACGAGGTGGCTCTGATCCTTCTGATCGGCCTTGTCGGCTGGCCGGTCGCCATGGCCTATCTCGGTTTCGGGCTGGCACTGGCCATCATTGCCGGCTGGGTGATCGGACGGCTCCGCGTCGAGCACTGGCTGCAGGACTGGGTGCGCAACGTGCCTGCCGGGCCGTCGGGCGGCGTTACGGGTGAGGATCCGGACTGGACCGACCGTTACCGCGCCGGCTTTGCCGCTGTTGCCGATATCTTTTCCAAGGTCTGGTTCTGGATCGTCGTCGGCATTGCCGTCGGCGCCCTGATCCACGGCTACGTGCCCGAAGCCCTGATGGCCGAAATTCTCGGCGCCGACAGCTGGTGGTCGGTCCCGGCAGCGGTTCTGATCGGCATACCGATGTATTCCAACGCCGCCGGCATCATCCCCATTGTCGAAGCGTTGCTCGGCAAGGGCGCGGCCCTTGGCACCGTTCTGGCGTTCATGATGTCGGTCATCGCCCTGTCGCTGCCCGAGATGATCATCCTGAGAAAGGTGCTGACGCTCAGGCTGATCGCGCTGTTCATCGCAGTGGTTGCGACCGGCATCCTGGCGGTCGGTTTCCTGTTCAATTTCTTGATGTAAGGAGCTCTCCATGAAAGACGTGAAGGTCTACGGCCCGGGCTGCGCCCGCTGCGAGAAAACGGCGGAAATGGTCCGCGCCGCCGCCGCCAAGCTCGGCATCGAGGTCGAGGTCGAAAAGATCACAGACATGGCCGCGATCGCCGGCGCTGGCGTCCTGTCGACGCCGGGCGTTTCCATCGACGGCAAGCTCGTCCATGCCGGCGGTCTCCCCGATGCGGCAAAGCTCGAGGGCTGGCTCAAGGCCTGATCGCGACCGGCCGGCGTTTTGCCGGTCGACAGGACTAAGAATCTCCGCATGAACGCGCTATAGTCTTTCCATGCCGGGTCCGGGGCTACGGACCCGGCATCGTCTTGTCACGCCAGCAGCGGAAGGAAAGATCATGACGGAACGCAAGGTCAGGTGGGGTATTCTGTCGACTGCCAATATCGGCGTGGCAAAGGTCATTCCGGGAATACAGAAATCACCGTCGTCCGTGGTCACCGCCATTTGCTCGCGCGACGGCGCGCGGGCGCGCCAGGTTGCCGACGGGCTCGGCATCGAAAAGGCCTATGGCTCCTATGAGGAGCTTCTTGCCGACCCCGAGATCGACGCCATCTACAATCCGCTGCCCAATGACCTTCATGTCGAGTGGACGCTGAAGGCGGCCCAGGCCGGCAAGCATGTGCTTTGCGAAAAACCGATCGGGCTCGATGCCGCCGATGCCGAACGGCTGAGGGCCGCGCCGGACAATGTGCTCGTCACCGAAGCCTTCATGGTGCGCTACCACCCGCAATGGTTGCGCGTGCGTGAAATGGTGCGGTCCGGTGCGCTCGGCGAAGTGCGGACTGTGCAGGCGGCGTTCTCCTATTTCAACATCAATCCGGAGAACATCCGCAACAAGCCGGAGAACGGCGGCGGCGGCATGATGGATATCGGCTGCTATCCGATCACCGCGGGGCGGTTCTTTTTCGAAGCCGAGCCCAAGCGCGTCCTGGCGCTGATCGATCGCGACCCGACCTTCGGCGTCGACCGGCTGGCCTCCGTCATCGCCGATTTCGGCGGCGGGCGGCAGCTGAGCTTCGTGGTTTCGACCCAGCTCGTGCCCTATCAGAAGGTCCATGTCTTCGGCACCAAGGCCCGGGCCGAGATCGTCATTCCCTTCAATGCACCGGCGGACAAGGCCACCGCCATCAAGCTCGATTCCGGTTTCAGTCTCGACGACAGCCTTGTCGGGCGCGAGATCATTCCTTCATGCGACCAGTACACCGAACAGGCCGAGACCATGGCTCAGGCCATTCTCAATGGAACCGGCCTGCCGTACGGTATCGAGGATTCGATTGCCTCGATGCGGGTGATCGATGCCGCATTCGCAAGCGAAAAGTCCGGTACCTGGGCTGACGTCTGAGCCGTTCCAGTCTTTCGCAGACACGGTGGGCATCACCCGGTGCCTGCCGAGTTTGCGGGCCTTGCGCGGGCGGCGGCCATGTCGTTAACGAACCATTATCCGCAATATCGGCATTTGATTGATTCGGATCGGGCGAGGGGAGACACTTGCTCCAAACAGAATTGGAGCACTCTCATGTCGCGCAAGATTTCGGCGATAGCCATATGCATTTCCGCGGCGCTCTGCGCCGCTCCTGCCGCCGCCCAGGACTACTACGGCTCGGCCTCGCCACTCGAAGGCGCCTATGTCGGTGGCTATGCCGGCGGCAATTTCGATCCCAACGCCTCCTGGGCCATTGGCGCCATGGCCGGCGTCAATTTCGAGGTGACGCCCGGCGTCATTGCCGGCCTTGAAGCGCAGGGCGGCGTCAACACCGACGGCACCACCACAACGCTTGAAGGCCTGATGCTCGGGCGTGGCGGCGCGGCGGTCACACCCGACTCGATGATTTACGGGCAGGTGGGCGTCGGTACGATCGGCGGCACCGGTTCGTGGGCCATTGGCGGCGGCGGCGAAGCCGTGGTTGCGCCGCAGCTCGGCGTGCGCGGCGACATTCTGGCCACCGGCCCCTGGGGCAATTCCCTCAATCGCACCAAGGCAACTCTCGGCATGGTCTGGCATGTGAAATAGACCTTGCAACACATCTTGGTCGACAAGAGCCCCGCTTCGGCGGGGCTTTTTTTGTCTTGAGCCGAAGGGCGGGCCTTTGCCCCGGCAAGGGATGGGATCCTGGCAAGCCCGAGAGCGGGTTTTTTGGCGCGGCACGTCGTCATCCCGGCTCTCACGCAGTTCCAGGTTCAGAATCTTCATCGAACGGCCCGGAACACTTGCAACGCCGGAGGCGCTAGGCTAAGCCGGTCCTCGAACCCGCCAGGGATAGATTGCCGCAGGCGAATGTGTCCCAAGTGGCCTCCACACCGGAGGAAACAAGCACAGGTTTGCTCATGTCTGAACTTCTCAACTCCTATCTCCCCATCGTGATTTTCATCGCGCTGTCCGGGGTGATCGGATTGGCTCTGCTGGTTGCCCCCTTCATCATCGCCATCAAGCGTCCCGATCCGGAAAAGGTTTCGGCCTATGAATGCGGTTTCGAGGCGTTCGACGACGCCCGCATGAAGTTCGATGTCAGGTTCTACCTGGTTGCGATCCTGTTCATCATCTTCGACCTCGAAGTGGCCTTCCTGTTTCCATGGGCCGCGGCATTCCGCGATGTCGGCTGGTTCGGCTTTGTCTCGATGATGATCTTCCTCGGCGTTCTGACCGTCGGATTTGTCTACGAATGGCGCAAGGGAGCCCTCGAATGGGATTAGAGAGCGACAAGACTCTGGTCGCGCCCGCGCCCAAGGGGATCATCGATCCGCGCACCGGCAAGCCGGTTGGCGCCGACGATCCGACCTTTGTCGAGATCGACAACGAGCTGGCCGACAAGGGGTTCCTGGTCACCACCGTCGATGAATTGATCAACTGGTCGCGCACCGGTTCGCTGATGTGGATGACATTCGGTCTTGCCTGCTGCGCCGTCGAGATGATGCACACCTCGATGCCGCGCTACGACGCCGAGCGCTACGGTTTCGCCCCGCGCGCTTCGCCGCGTCAGTCCGACGTGATGATCGTCGCCGGCACGCTGACCAACAAGATGGCGCCTGCGCTCCGCAAGGTCTACGACCAGATGCCGGAACCGCGCTATGTCATTTCCATGGGCTCATGCGCCAATGGCGGCGGCTATTATCACTATTCCTATTCCGTGGTCCGGGGGTGCGACCGCGTCGTGCCCGTCGACATCTATGTCCCGGGCTGCCCGCCGACGGCGGAGGCGCTGCTTTACGGCGTCCTCATGCTGCAAAAGAAAATCCGCCGTACCGGCACCATCGAGAGATAGGTCCAGGCAATGGATGAAGTGCTCAGCGATCTGAGCGAGTACATCTCGCTCAAGTTCGACGACAAGGTCGAGGCGACCGCCGCGTTCGGCGAATTGACGCTTCAGGTCGGCCGCGACGACCTGCTCGAGCTTTTGAGGTTCCTGCACGACGACAGCCGCTGCCGTTTCGTCAATTTCACCGATCTGTGCGGGGTCGATTATCCCGAGCGGGCCGAACGGTTCGACGTGGTCTATCACTTCCTCAGCCCGACCCAGAATGTCCGGATCAGGGTCAAGACGCGGACCGACGAGGACACGCCTGTCGCCTCGATCACCGAGATCTATCCCGGTGCCGAATGGTTCGAACGGGAAGCCTACGACATGTATGGAATTCTGTTCTCCAGGCACCCCGATCTGAGGCGTATCCTGACCGATTACGGCTTCGACGGGCATCCTTTGCGCAAGGATTTTCCGCTGACCGGGTTTGTCGAGGTGCGCTACGACGAGGAGCGCAAGCAGGTCGTGTACGAACCGGTCAAGCTGGCGCAGGAATTCCGGAATTTCGATTACCTCAGCCCCTGGGAAGGCACGGACTACGTGCTGCCGGGCGACGAAAAAGCGAAGGGGGCGTAAGTGTCCGAGGCGGAACTTCGCAACTTCACCATCAACTTCGGTCCGCAGCACCCGGCGGCGCACGGCGTTCTGCGCATGGTGCTCGAGCTTGACGGCGAAATCGTCGAGCGCGTCGATCCCCATGTCGGCCTGCTGCACCGCGGCACCGAGAAGCTGATCGAGCACAAGACCTATCTGCAGGCCGTGCCCTATTTCGACCGGCTCGACTATGTGGCGCCGATGAACCAGGAACATGCCTATGCCCTGGCCGTCGAGAAGATGCTCGGCATCACGGTGCCGATGCGCGGCCAGCTCATCCGCGTGCTCTATTCGGAAATCGGCCGCATCCTCAATCACCTGTTGAACATCACCACCCAGGCCCTCGACGTCGGCGCGCTGACGCCGCCGCTCTGGGGCTTCGAGGAACGCGAAAAGCTGATGGTGTTCTACGAACGGGCCTGCGGCGCGCGCATGCACGCGGCCTATATCAGGCCGGGCGGCGTCCATCAGGACCTGCCGCAGGACCTGATCGACGATATCGAGGCCTGGTGCGATCCCTTCCTCAAGGTCGTTGACGATCTCGATCTGCTCTTGACCGGCAACCGCATTTTCAAACAGCGCAATGTCGACATCGGCGTGGTCTCGCTGGAAGACGCTTGGAAATGGGGCTTCTCCGGCGTCATGGTGCGCGGCTCGGGCGCGGCCTGGGATCTCAGGAAGTCCCAGCCCTACGAGTGCTACGACCGGCTCGATTTCGACATTCCGATCGGCAAGAACGGCGACTGCTACGACCGCTATCTCATCCGCATGGAAGAGATGCGCCAGTCGGTTTCGATCATGAGGCAGACGATCGCGCTGCTGAATTCGGACGAAGGCAAGGGCCCGGTTTCCGTGACCGACAACAAGGTGGTGCCGCCCAAGCGCGGCGAGATGAAGCGCTCGATGGAAGCGCTGATCCACCACTTCAAGCTCTACACCGAGGGCTACAAGGTGCCCGAAGGCGAGGTCTACGCCGCCGTCGAAGCCCCCAAGGGTGAATTCGGCGTCTATCTCGTCTCGGACGGCTCCAACAAGCCTTATCGCTGCAAGATCAAGGCGCCGGGCTTTGCCCATCTGAGCGCCATGGACTTCATTTCCCGGGGGCACATGCTGGCGGACATCTCCGCCATTCTCGGTTCCCTCGATATCGTGTTCGGGGAGGTCGACCGCTAATGTCGGTGCGTCGCCTGGCAGATGATGCCATCCAGCCCAAGAGTTTCGCCTTCAACAAGGAGAATGCCGCCTGGGCCAAGAAGCGCATGGCGCTTTATCCCGAAGGCCGGCAGCAGTCGGCCGTCATCCCGCTGTTGATGCGGGCACAGGAACAGGAAGGCTGGGTCACCAAGCCTGCCATCGAGGAGATCGCCAAGATGCTTGGCATGGCGACGATCCGCGTCCTCGAGGTTGCAACCTTCTACACTCAGTTCCAATTGAAGCCGGTCGGCACCAAGGCCCATGTCCAGGTTTGCGGCACAACGCCGTGCATGCTGCGCGGGGCCGAAGGGCTGCGCCATGTCTGCCAGCACAAGATCCACCCGGACGCCCATCACACCAATGCCGACGGCACGCTGAGCTGGGAAGAGGTCGAATGCCTCGGCGCCTGCGTCAACGCCCCGATGGTGATGATCGGTTCGGATACCTACGAGGATCTGACTCCGGAGCGGCTCGAGGAGATCATCGACGCCTTCGCAAAGGGTGAAGGCGACACGGTACCGGTCGGGCCGCAGAATGGCCGCCAGTTTTCCGCCCCGATCACCGGGCCGACGGCACTGACCGATATCGGCGCCAAGACCCCTGTGCGCGCCGCCACCGCCAAGCGGGCGCCGGCCAAGAAGGCTGCGACTGCCAAGCCGGCGGCCAGCAAGGCCGAAAAGCCGGCGACCAAGGCGACAGCTGCACCCAAGACCAAAGCCAAGCCGGCCGCCGCCAAGGCGGAACCGAAGCCCAAGAAGGGCGCGCTGTTCGTCGCGCCGAAGGGCAAGGTCGACGATCTCAAGCTGATCTCGGGCGTCGGGCCGGTCCTCGAGAAAAAACTCAATGATTTCGGCGTCACCCAGTTCGCCCAGATCGCCAGCTTCAAGAAGGCCGATATCGAAAAGCTCGACGAGGGTCTCAACTTCAAGGGCCGCATCGTCCGTGATGAGTGGGTCAAGCAGGCCAAGGCGCTGGCCAAGGGCGGCGCCGAGGAATACCGCAAGGTGTTCGGGAAGGATCCGCGCTGATGCCAGAGACAAAAGACATGCCCGATGAAAAGCAGCCGGTAAAGCCGGGCCTGCCGTTCGGCCTGACGCCCCGCGACGTCATCTACGGCGTCGTCACGGTTCTCGGCTTCTACTACATCGTCTCCGGGCTCAATGGCTCCCTGGCCTGGGGGTTGTCCGACACCGTCGTCACCGCTCTTGGCGGGATCATCGGTCTCGCCGCCGCCTTCGCGCTTTCCTGGCTGAGGAAAAGGTAATGCTTCAGGACAAGGACCGCATTTTCACCAATCTGTATGGCCTTCACGACTGGCGCCTCGCCGGCGCAAAGTCGCGCGGCGGCTGGTCGGGCACCAAGGCGCTGGTCGAAAAGGGCCGCGACTGGCTGACCAACGAGGTCAAGGCTTCCGGCCTCAAGGGCCGTGGCGGTGCCGGTTTCCCGACCGGGCTCAAATGGTCGTTCATGCCCAAGCAGTCCGACGGACGGCCGCACTACCTTCTGGTCAATGCCGACGAATCCGAGCCGGGCACCTGCAAGGACCGCGAGATCCTCAGGCACGATCCGCACCTTCTGATCGAGGGTTGCCTTCTCGCCTGCCGCGCCATGGATGCGCATCTGGCCTTCGTCTATATCCGCGGCGAATTCATCCGCGAGCGCCAGCGTTTCGAGGCGGCGGTCGAGGAAGCCTACGAGGCCGGGCTGATCGGCAAGAACAACATCCACGGCTGGGATCTCGACATCATCGTCCATCACGGCGCCGGCGCCTATATCTGCGGCGAGGAAACGGCCCTGATGGAAAGCCTCGAGGGCAAGAAGGGCCAGCCCCGCCTCAAGCCGCCGTTCCCGGCCGGAGTCGGCGTCTACGGCAACCCCACCACCGTCAACAATGTCGAATCGATCGCGGTGGTTCCGGATATCCTGAGGCGCGGCGCCTCCTGGTTCTCCTCGATTGGCCGCGAGAACAATTTCGGCCCGAAGCTGTTCATGGTTTCCGGCCACGTCAACACGCCGGTAACTGTCGAGGAAGCGCTGGGTATTCCGTTCAAGGAACTGATCGAGAAGCACGCCGGCGGTATTCGCGGCGGCTGGGACAATCTTCTGGCAGTCATCCCCGGCGGCGCTTCGTGCCCGGCGGTCCGCGCCGACCAGATCATGGACGCCCAGATGGATTTCGACGGCATGAAGGGGATCGGCTCGAGCTTCGGCACCGGCGGTCTCATCGTCATGGACAAGTCGACCGACATCATCAAGGCGATCTGGCGTATCGCTGCCTTCTTCAAGCACGAGAGCTGTGGACAGTGCACGCCGTGCCGCGAAGGCACCGGCTGGATGATGCGGGTGGTCGAGCGCATGGTCGAGGGCAGGGCGCAGAAGCGCGAGATCGACATGCTGTTCGATGTCTCCAAGCAGGTCGAGGGCCACACCATCTGTGCCCTTGGCGATGCCGCCGCCTGGCCGATCCAGGGCCTTATCAGGAATTTCCGACCGGTGATCGAGGAACGTATCGACGCCTATACCGCCCGGTCGGACAGTGACGGCGCCGTGCCGTCGATCGCGGCGGAGTAGTTTCATGGCCAATCTCAAAGTCGACGGCAAGCTGATCGAGGTCCCGGACCACTTCACGCTGATGCAGGCGGCCGAAGCGGCTGGCGCCGAAATTCCGCGCTTCTGCTATCACGAGCGCCTGTCGGTTGCCGGCAATTGCCGCATGTGCCTGGTCGAGGTGAAGGGCGGGCCGCCCAAGCCGCAGGCGAGCTGCGCCATGTCGGTCAAGGATCTTCGCCCCGGCCCGAACGGCGAGCCGCCGGAGATGTTCACCAACACCCCGATGGTCAAGAAGGCCCGCGAAGGGGTGATGGAGTTCCTGCTCATCAACCACCCGCTCGACTGCCCGATCTGTGACCAGGGTGGCGAATGCGACCTGCAGGACCAGGCCATGGCCTATGGCGTCGACAAGTCGCGTTTTTCGGAAAACAAGCGCGCCGTCGAAGACAAGTACATGGGCCCGCTGGTCAACACCGTCATGACCCGCTGCATCCAGTGCACGCGCTGCGTCCGCTTCATCACCGAGGTGGCCGGCGTCTCCGAACTGGGTCTGGTCAATCGCGGCGAGGATGCCGAGATCACACCCTATCTCGAACAGGCGCTGACCAGTGAATTGCAGGGCAATATCATCGATCTGTGCCCGGTGGGTGCGCTGACAAGCAAGCCCTATGCCTTCCACGCACGGCCCTGGGAGCTGTCCAAGACCGAAAGCATCGATGTCATGGATGCCGTGGGCTCCAATATCCGCGTCGATGCGCGCGGACGCGAAGTGATGCGGGTGCTGCCGCGTCTGCACGAAGACGTCAACGAGGAATGGATTTCCGACAAGACGCGCTTCATCTGGGACGGGCTCAAGGCCCAGCGTCTCGACCGGCCTTATGTCAAGAAGAACGGCAAGCTCGTGGCCGCGAGCTGGGACGAGGCGCTCTCCGCCGTGGCCAAGAAGCTCAAGAAGGCGGGCAGGAAGGTCGGCGCCATTGCTGGCGACCTCTCGGGCGTCGAGGAAATGTTTGCCTTGAAGGACCTGCTCGGATCACTCGGTTCGGGCATGACCGATTGCCGTCCGCCCATGTCGGGCATCGACCCGATGACGCCGCGTGGCGCCTATATCCTCAATCCCGGCATTGCCGGCATCGAGAAGGCCGACGCCATCCTGCTGGTCGGCACCAATCCGCGCAAGGAAGCGGCGCTGGTCAATGCCCGCATCCGAAAGACCTGGCGCAATGGCGACGTCGCGATCGGTGTCATCGGCGACGCCGCCGACCTGACCTATGACTACGAGCATATCGGCAGCGACAGCGCCGCGCTCGCCGCTCTGGCCGACGGCAAGCACACGTTCGCCAAGGTCCTGAAATCCGCCAAACACCCGCTGATCATCGTCGGCGAAGGCGCGGTCAGCCATGCGGGCTTGGGCAAGCAGGCCGGGCGCGACGTGCTGGCGATGGCTTTGCAAATCGCCAAGAACGCCGACGGCTTGCGCGACGACTGGACCGGATTCGGCATGTTGCACAATGCGGCGGGCCGGGTCGGCGGTCTCGACATCGGTTTCGTGCCGCACAATGGCGGCGTCTGCTCGGCCGACCAGATCGGCCTTGCCGCCAAGGGTGAGCTCGATGTCCTGTTCCTGCTCGGCGCCGACGAATACGACATGCAGGCGATGGGCAAGGCCTTCGTCGTCTATATCGGCAGCCACGGCGATGCCGGCGCCCACCGCGCCGATGTCATCCTGCCGGGCGCAGCCTATACCGAGAAATCGGCGACCTATGTCAACACCGAGGGCCGGGTGCAGCAGACGGCGCGGGCCGTGTTCCCGCCGGGCGATGCCAAGGAAGACTGGGCCATCATCCGGGCACTCTCCGGCGTTCTCGGATCGCCTTTGCCCTACGACTCGCTTCGGCAGTTGCGGGCGCGGCTCTACGAGGTTCATCCGCATCTGGCACGGCTCGATGTTGCCGAACCGGGCAAGTCGGCCGAACTCGCCGAGCGGGCAGGGCGTCCTGACACGCTCATCGACGCGGTGCTTACCTCGCCGATTGGCGATTTCTATCTCACCAACCCGATCGCGCGCGCTTCCGCCGTGATGGGGGAATGCGCGCAACTGGCAGCCGGCCTCAAGCAGGCGGCGGAGTAGGTCATGGATTGGTTCGTTTCAGCCCTCGATTATCTGCTCGGCCTGAGCTTTTTCGGGCTCGGCAATGAGATCGGCTTCGTCTGGAAGGCGCTGCTGCTGCTCGTCGCCTTGCTGATCTTCATCGCCTTCATCCTGCTCGCCGACCGCAAGATCTGGGCGGCGGTGCAGATGCGGCGCGGCCCCAATGTCGTTGGCGCCTTCGGCCTGTTGCAGAGCTTCGCCGACCTGTTGAAATTCGTCTTCAAGGAACCGCTCATTCCGGCCGGCTCGGACAAGATGGTGTTTCTGCTCGCCCCGCTGGTCACGGTGACGCTGTCGCTCGCCGCCTGGGCGATCATCCCGCTCGATGCCGGGTGGGAGCTGGCCAACATCAATGTCGGGGTACTCTATATCCTCGCCATCTCCTCGCTCGGTGTTTACGGCATCATCATGGGCGGCTGGGCCTCGAACTCGAAATATCCGTTCCTGTCGGCGCTGCGCTCGGCAGCGCAGATGGTTTCCTACGAGGTCTCGATCGGCTTCGTCATCGTCACCGTGCTGCTGTGCGCCGGATCGCTCAACCTGACCGACATCGTCGTGGCCCAGAATTCGGGCGGTCTGGCCTCGATGCTCGGCGTGCCGGCCCTGACCTTCTTGAACTGGTACTGGCTGCCGCTGTTCCCGATGTTCGTCATTTTCTTCATCTCGGCCCTGGCCGAGACCAACCGGCCGCCCTTCGACCTCGTCGAGGCGGAGTCCGAACTGGTTGCCGGTTTCATGGTCGAATACGGCTCGACCCCGTACATGATGTTCATGCTCGGCGAGTACGTGGCGATCATCACCATGTCGGCGATGATGACCATCCTGTTCATGGGCGGCTGGGCCGCTCCGCTCGATTTCGCCCCCTTCACCTGGGTGCCGGGCTCGGTGTGGTTCATCATCAAGGTCTGCATGGCCTTCTTCATGTTCTCGATCGTCAAGGCCTTCGTGCCGCGCTACCGCTACGACCAGTTGATGCGTCTTGGCTGGAAGGTCTTCCTGCCGATCTCGCTCGCTGCCGTCGTCGTCGTGGCGCTCGTCCTGCAATTGACCGGCTGGGGCTTCATCCCCGGCATGGCAGCCTGAGGAGAACGGATATGCGTTTCGCCCAATTCCTCAATTCGCTGCTCCTGACGGAGTTCTGGCAGGCCCTCGTACTGTCGCTGAGATATTTCTTCGCGCCCAAGAAGACCCTGGCCTATCCGCACGAGAAAGGCCCGATCAGCCCGCGCTTCCGTGGCGAGCACGCCTTGCGCCGCTATCCCAACGGCGAAGAGCGCTGCATCGCCTGCAAGCTCTGCGAGGCGATCTGCCCGGCCCAGGCGATCACCATCGAGGCCGGCCCGCGCCAGAACGACGGCACCCGCCGCACCATCCGTTACGACATCGACATGGTGAAGTGCATCTATTGCGGTTTCTGCCAGGAAGCCTGTCCGGTCGATGCCATCGTCGAGGGGCCGAATTTCGAATTTGCCACCGAGACCCGCGAGGAGCTCTACTTCTCCAAGGAGAGGCTGTTGGCCAATGGTGACCGCTGGGAGCGGGAAATCGCCCGCAACATCGCGCTCGACGCGCCGTATCGATAGGAGCGCGGCATGACCCTTTCCCTGTTCTTTTTCTACCTCTTCGCCGTCGTGCTGCTCGGCTCGGGCTTCATGGTGATCTCGTCGCGCTCACCGGTGCACTCGGTGCTGTTCCTCATCCTGGCGTTCTTCAACGCCGCTGGCCTGTTCATGCTGGCCGGGGCCGAGTTCCTCGCCATGATGCTGGTCATCGTTTATGTCGGCGCCGTGGCGGTATTGTTCCTGTTCGTCGTCATGATGCTCGACATCGATTTTGCCGAACTGCGTCAGGGCTTCCTGCAATACGCGCCCATCGGACTTCTGGTCGGCATCGTTCTGGCCATCGAGCTGATCATGGTCGGGGCGACCTGGGTCGTTTCGCCGGACGTTGCGGCGCAAAGCGCCATCAGCATCGACGCAACGGTCTCGAATACGCGGGCGCTGGGGCAGGTGCTCTACACCCGATATGTCTTCGTGTTCCAGGGCGCGGGCCTGGTGCTGCTGGTCGCCATGATCGGCGCCATCGTCCTCGCCCTGAGGCACAAGCCCAACGTCAAGCGCCAGGATATTGCCACCCAGGTGGCGCGCAAGCCGGAGACGGCAATCGAGGTGGTCAAGGTCAAAAGCGGGCAGGGGTTGTGAGATGAATTTCCCGAAGACAGAAACCGCCCGCTTTACCTTTTTTGTTGATCGCACGCTCGAACCGAAAAGGCGTGAAGCGCTTTTTCCGAGCGCACTCCGCAGCGGACAGGGGCTCTCGTCATGACACCGGATATCGGACTCGGTCACTTCCTGACCGTCGCAGCCATCCTGTTCACCATCGGGGTGTTCGGCATTTTCCTCAATCGCAAGAACGTCATCATCATCCTGATGTCGATCGAATTGATCCTGTTGTCGGTCAACATCAATTTCGTGGCGTTCTCGGCCCACCTCAACGACCTCGCCGGCCAGGTGTTCGCACTGCTGATCCTGACCGTCGCCGCCGCCGAGGCAGCCATCGGGTTGGCCATTCTCGTGATCTTCTTCCGCAACCGCGGCTCCATCGCGGTCGACGACGTCAATATGATGAAGGGCTAGGGCCAATATGGACCTGACATATCAAGCCATTGTCTTTCTTCCGCTGATCGGTTTCCTGATTGCCGGCCTGTTCGGCAAGCAGATCGGTGACCGCGGCTCCGAGGTGGTGACCTCCAGCCTGCTGGTCGTTGCCGCCCTTTTGTCGTGGATTGTCTTCTTGCCGATGATGTTCGCCGGCACACCCGCCGAGGGCGCGCATGGCGAAGTCGCCATGCATGCCGAGGCAATCAAGGTCGAGCTGTTCCGCTGGATCTCCTCGGGCGACCTCAACGTCGCCTGGGCCCTGCGCATCGACACGCTGACTGCGGTCATGCTGGTGGTGGTGACGACGATCTCGGCGGTCGTCCACGTCTATTCGATCGGCTACATGGCCGAGGACCCGGGCCGGTCGCGCTTTTTCGCCTATCTGAGCCTGTTCACCTTCGCCATGCTGATGCTGGTGACCGCCGACAACCTGGTGCAGATGTTCTTCGGCTGGGAAGGCGTGGGTCTTGCGTCCTACCTGCTCATCGGCTTCTGGTATCAAAAGCCCAGTGCCAATGCCGCTGCCATGAAGGCCTTCGTCGTCAACCGCATCGGCGACTTCGGCTTCTCGCTCGGTATTTTCGGCACCTTCTTCCTCATCGGTCATCTCGACTTCGATTCCATCTTCCACGGCATCGAGGGTGTGAAGGGCACGACGCTGCACTTCCTCTGGGGCGACTGGGATGCGCTGACCGTTATCGCGCTCTTGCTGTTCGTCGGCGCCATGGGCAAGTCGGCACAGTTCCTGCTGCACACCTGGCTGCCGGACGCCATGGAAGGCCCGACCCCGGTCTCGGCCCTCATTCACGCCGCGACAATGGTCACCGCCGGCGTGTTCATGGTGGCGCGGCTGTCGCCGATCTTCGAAGCCTCGCCGGTCGCCATGACCGTCGTGCTCTATATCGGCGCCATCACCGCCTTCTTCGCGGCGACGGTTGGCCTGGTGCAGAACGACATCAAGCGCGTCATCGCCTATTCGACCTGTTCCCAGCTCGGCTACATGTTCGTGGCGCTTGGGGCAGGGGTCTATTCGGCCGGCATCTTCCACCTGTTCACCCACGCCTTCTTCAAGGCCCTTCTGTTCCTCGCAGCCGGCTCGGTGATCCATGCCATGCACCATGAGCAGGACATGCGCCGGATGGGGGGCCTCAGGAAGAAGATCCCGGTCACCTATTGGCTGATGATTATCGGCACTCTGGCGTTGACCGGCGTTGGCATTCCGGGCTCGCCGCTCGGCTTTGCCGGCTTCTTCTCCAAGGACGCCATCATCGAGGCGGCCTACGGAGTTGGCGGTGCTGCCGGGTTCTTCGGTTTCTGGTCTCTGGTCATTGCGGCGCTGTTCACCAGCTTCTATTCCTGGCGCCTGATCCACATGACCTTCCACGGGTCGACCAAGGCCGATCACCACACCTACGACCACGCCCACGAGAGCCCGAACGTCATGATCTGGCCGCTCTATGTGCTGGCGGCGGGTGCAGTTCTGGCCGGCGTCGTGTTCAACGATGCCTTCTTCGGCCATGCCGAGCATATCGCCCATTTCTTTGCCGGTTCGATTGTCGTCAACGAGCATGCGCTCGAAGCGGCGCACGCGGCGCCGCTGTGGGCCAAGTGGAGCGCCACCGTTGCCATGCTGATCGGTTTCGGAGTGGCGTGGTGGATGTATGTCGTCGACACCTCGCTGCCGGCGCGTCTCGCCGCCTCGCAGCGCGTGCTCTACAGGTTCCTGTTGAACAAGTGGTATTTCGATGAGCTCTACGACGCGATCTTCATCAAGCCGACCTTGTGGATCGGGCGGGCGCTGTGGCGCGGATTCGACGACTGGTTCATCGACAAGACAATCGTCGAGGGCCTCGGGGACCGCGTCAAGGACGTGACCGCGCGCGTGGTCAAGCTGCAATCGGGCTATCTGTATCACTATGCGTTCGCCATGCTCATCGGCGTGGCGGCGCTTTTGACCTGGGCCATCGCCGGGGGGCTGATCTAGAAGATGATCGAGAGTTCCATTCTATCCGTCATCACCTTCCTTCCCCTCGTCGGCGCGCTGGCCGTCCTGTTCGTGCCCGGCGGCAGCGAGCGCAATGACGGTGCCATGCGCACCATCGCGCTGGCGACGACGCTGACGGTGTTCTTCGCCACTCTGGTGATGTGGGCGATGTTCGACCCGGACGACACCGGCTTCCAGTTCGTCGTCAATGCCGAATGGCTGCAGGGCGGCATCGGCTATCGCATGGGCGTCGACGGCATCTCGATGCTGTTTGTCGTGCTGACCGGATTCCTGATGCCGATCACCATCATCTCGAGCTGGAAGAGCGTCGACAAACGCGTCCGCGAATACATGATCGCCTTCCTGGTGCTCGAGACGCTGATGATGGGCGCCTTCGCCACGCTCGACCTGGCGCTTTTCTACGTCTTCTTCGAAGGCGGCCTGATCCCGATGTTCCTGATCATCGGCATCTGGGGCGGCAAGCGGCGCGTGCAGGCGAGCTACAAGTTCTTCTTCTACACATTCACTGGTTCGGTGCTGATGCTGCTGGCCATCATGGCGATGTACTGGCAAGCGGGCACGCTCGACATCTCCAGGCTCCTGACCTTCCAGTTTTCCGAGGATGCGCAATTCTGGTTATGGCTGGCCTTTTTTGCCAGTTTCGCCGTCAAGCTGCCGATGTGGCCGTTCCACCGCTGGCTGCCGGAGGCGCATGTCGAGGCGCCGACAGCCGGCTCGGTCATCCTGGCCGCCATCCTTCTGAAGCTCGGCGGCTACGGCTTCCTGAGGTTTTCGGTGCCGATGTTCCCGGACGCCTCGGCACTGTTCACCAATTTCGTCTTCGTGCTGTCGGTGGTCGCCATCGTCGCCACCTCGCTGGTGGCGCTGGTTCAGGAGGACGTCAAGAAGCTGATCGCCTATTCGTCCGTGGCCCACATGGGCTTTGTCACCATGGGCATCTTCTCGGGCACCCGCGCCGGCGTCGATGGCGCCGTCTTCCAGATGCTGAGCCACGGCCTGATCTCGGGCGCACTCTTTTTGAGCGTCGGCGTCATCTACGACCGCTTGCACACCCGCGAGATCGCCGCCTATGGCGGACTGGTCGAGCGCATGCCGCGCTATGCAACGGTCTTCGTCATCTTCTCGCTGGCCAATGTCGGCCTGCCCGGCACCTCCGGGTTCATCGGCGAGTTCCTGACATTGATCGCCGCCTTCTCGGTCAACACCTGGGTCGCGGCCGGTGCGGCACTCGGCGTCATTCTCAGTGCTGCCTATGCGCTGTGGCTGGTCTGGCGGCTGATCTTCGGCAAGCTGGAGAAGGAGAGCCTCAAGGCGATCCTCGATCTCGACCGGCGCGAGCTGGTGATGCTGGTGCCTCTGATCGTCCTGATCATCTTCTTCGGCTTCTATCCGGCGCCGATCCTCGATGCGATCGGGCCGTCGGTGCAGGCGCTTGTCGACAATTATTCCGGCGCCCTCGGCATGGCAGCCGATATGGCCCAGACGGCCGTGCATTAGGGGTAGGGAAAAACGATGACTTCCAATCTCACCAGTTTTGCCGAACTCCTGCCGATCCTGCCGGAAATCATCCTGGCACTCGGCGCACTGGCCCTGCTCATGGTCGGCGTCTTCATCAAGGGCGAGGCCCATGCCAGCGTCGCCGGAATCGCCATCGGCCTGCTGGTCGCGGTCGGCGTGCTGGCGCTGCTGTTCCCGGTGGATGGCGTATTGTTCAACGATGTCTTCGTTGCCGACGGCTTCGCACGCTACATGAAGTTGCTGATCCTCGGGGCTTCGGCGCTGGCGCTCGTCCTGTCGCTGAGTTCGGCCGGCGAGAACGGGCTGGCCAAGTTCGAGTACTCGGTGCTCGTCGTGCTGGCCTCGCTCGGCATGATGATCATGGTCTCGGCCAATGACCTGATGTCGCTGTATATCGGCATCGAGCTGCAATCGCTGGCGCTCTATGTCGTTGCCGCCATCAAACGCGAGAGCTCGAGGGCGTCCGAAGCCGGCCTCAAGTACTTCGTCCTCGGCGCGCTCAGCTCGGGCATGCTGCTCTATGGCGCCTCGATGGTCTATGGCTTCACCGGCCAGACCGAGCTGTCGAAGATTGCCGAAGTGCTGACGCTCGGCGACCGTTCCATCGGCCTGACTGTCGGCCTTGTCTTCCTGCTCGCCGGCATCGCCTTCAAGATCTCCGCCGTGCCGTTCCACATGTGGACGCCGGACGTCTACGAAGGCGCGCCGACCCCGGTCACCGGCTTCTTCGCTACCGCGCCCAAGGTCGCGGCCATGGCGCTGCTGATCCGTGTCGTCATGACAAGTTTCGACCCGATCTCCGCCGACTGGCAGCAGATCGTCATCTTCCTGTCGCTGGCCTCGATGGTGCTCGCCGCCTTCGCCGCCATCGGACAGAAGAACCTCAAGCGACTGATCGCCTATTCCTCGATCGGCCATGTCGGTTTCGCGCTGGTTGGCCTGTCGGCCGGCTCGCAGGCGGGTGTCGACGGTGTCGCCATCTACCTGGCGATCTACGTGACGATGAACGTGGCCTTTTTTGCCTGCCTGCTGTCGCTTCGCACCGAGGATGGCTTTGTCGAGAGCATTTCCGATCTTGCCGGACTGGCCCAGTCGCGTCCGTTCGTGGCGGCGACGATGGTGGTGGTGCTGTTCTCCTTCATCGGCGTGCCGCCACTCGCCGGGTTCTTTGCCAAGTGGTACGTCTTCCTCGCCGCGGTCGAAGCGCAACTCTGGGCTCTGGCGGTAATTGGCGTCCTCGCCAGCGCGGTCAGTGCCTTCTACTATCTGCGCATCATCAAGGTGATGTATTTCGACGAGCCGGTGCTGAGCTTTGCCGCCGTTCCGGGTGAACTCAGGATCGTCATGCTCGCGGCGATCTTCGTGCTCGTCACCTATTTCTTCACCGTGGGTGTTCCGCTCGGCACCTGGGCGCATGGTGCGGCAGGAAGCCTGTTCTGAGTAGCGCGGCCTTGGCATTCTCGATCGGCGACAGGGCGAAGCTGGCAGGCTATCGCGTAACCGGTTTCGACAGCGTTGGCTCGACCAATGCCGAAGCACTCGCCGCTGCGGCCGACGGCGACGCTGGCCGGCACTGGTTTGCCGCGTGCGAGCAGACGGCGGGGCGTGGGCGGCGCGGCCGGGTCTGGCAGTCCCAAAAGGGCAATCTGGCTGCAAGCCTGCTGTTGGTCTTTCCCGAAGGCGGTGACCTTTCCAGCCTGGGGTTTGTCGCAGGCGTGGCGCTGGTCGAAGCCCTTGATGTTCTGTCGCCGGGCATGCCGGCCCGGCTCAAATGGCCCAATGACGTGCTCGTCGACGGCAAGAAGCTGTCCGGCATCCTCTTGGAGGCGCGACCGCTGCCGGGCGGCGCCATCGCCATTGCCATCGGCATCGGCGTCAATATCGTTGCCGCGCCCGAGGATCTGCCCTATCCGTCGGTCTCGCTCAACGAGGCCGGCTTTGTCCTCAGCGCCGAAACCGTCTTCGCGGCGCTGGCCGAGAGCTTCGCCGAGATCTTCACGATGTGGAACAATGGCGCCGGCCTTGCCGATGTTCTCGAACTATGGCGTCGCCATGCCGCAGGGATTGGCGGGCCGATATCGGTCACAACCCCGGCGGGGCAGGTCTCCGGCAGTTTCGAGGCGCTTGACGATTCCGGACGCCTTCTCGTGCGCACCGATAGCGGCGAGTTGGCGAAAATCGCCGCAGGCGATGTCCACTTCGGCATGGCGGCCAGTTTCTCCGCCGCTCACTGACCGCGCGCACTCACGTCTTGTCCTCCCCGGCGCAGGCGACAACAACAAGGAATAGCAGAGCCATGGCGGCCGATCAGAGCAACGAGCTGGTATTCGTTCCCCTTGGCGGGGTCGGCGAGATCGGTATGAACCTGGCGGCCTATGGCTTCGGGCCGGCGCGGTCACGCAAGTGGATCGTCGTCGATTGCGGCGTCGGGTTTGCCGGGCCGGACCTGCCGGGTGTCGATCTGATCATGCCCGACCCGAGCTTTCTCGAGGACGAGGGCGAAAACGTCCTGGCCCTGATCGTCACCCACAGCCATGAAGACCATTATGGCGCCGTTCTCGACCTGTGGTCGGATTTCGAGCTGCCGGTCTATTGCACCGCCTTCACCGAGGCGATGATCCGCGCCAAGCGCGCCGCCAACGAGATTACGGCGGAGGTCGAGATCCGCCTGATGCGCTACGGCACCCCGTTCGAGATCGGGCCGTTTCGCATCGAGGCGATCCAGATGGCCCATTCCATTCCGGAAAGCTCTTCGCTGCTGATCGAGACCAGCGTCGGACGGGCGCTCCACACCGGCGACTGGCGGCTCGATGACAAGCCGGTGCTCGGCCCGGGCACCGACACCGAGCGGCTGAAGCGCATCGGCGCCGAGGCCAGCGGTCTGGCGCTGGTCTGCGACAGCACCAATGCTCTCAAGGATGGCGAGAGCATTTCGGAGTCGGTCATCGAGGCCAATCTCACCGAGATCATCGCCAAGGCGCCCAAGCGTGTCGCCGTCACCACTTTTGCCAGCAATCTCGGGCGCGTCGTCGCCGTTGCCCGCGCCGCCCGCGCTGCCGGGCGGGAGGTGGTGCTGGCAGGCAGGGCGCTGCACCGCGTCGTCACCATCGGGCGCGAACTCGGCATGCTCGAGGGCGTGCCGCCGTTCCACGACCAGGATGTCTATTCGCAATTGCCGCGCGACAAGGTTCTGCTGATCTGCACCGGGTCTCAGGGCGAGTCGCGGGCCGCCGTGGCGCGGATCGCGGCGGGCGAACATCCGGACATCGATCTCGATCCCGGCGACATGATGCTGTTTTCCTCCTGGGCCATCCCCGGCAACGAGCGGGCGGTGATCGATATCCAGAACGCCTTCATCACCAAGGGCGTCGAGGTCATCACCAATGCCGATCAGCTTATCCATGCCTCCGGTCATCCGCGCCGGGGCGAACTCAGCAAGCTCTACGACTGGGTCAAGCCTGACATCCTCGTGCCGGTGCACGGCGAAGCGTCCCACCTCAGCGGCCACGCCCGCTTCGGGCGCGAAGCCGGTATCGGGACGGTGATGGAAATCCGCAATGGCGACATGGTGCGGCTGTTCCCCGAGCCAGAGCGCTATCCCGGCGAGGTCCGGGTCGACGAGCTCTATCTCGACGGCCAGATCCTGTGCACGCCCGAGGAGAGCAAGGTGCGCGAGCGGCGCCGGCTGAGCTATGGCGGCATGGCCGTGGTCTCGCTCTGTATCTCCCGCTCCGGCGAGCTGGTCTCCGGGCCCGAAATCGCCGTCGAGGGCGTTCCCGAACTCGAGGACGAACCCGGTCCGGACGAGATCGCCTATCGCGCCGTCAAGTCGGCGATGAAATCGATGCCCGCAAAGCGCCGCAATGATCCGGACATGGTGCTCGAAGCGGTGCGCCGGGCGGTGCGCTCCGATCTTGCCGCCTATTGGGGAAGAAAGCCGAACGTTCGCATCTTCGTGCACCGGGTCTAGGCCCGCCGCGGAGAATTGTGCCCGCGCCCCGGGGAGGGGCTGCGCAGCAAGAGGGGAAAGCCAATGTGGTTGAGCTATGCAGCTCTTTATTTCGTCTTATGGTGGCTGTGCCTGTTCATCGTGCTGCCGTTCGGCGCCCATAACCAGGCGGACACCGGCGAGGTGATCAAGGGCACCGAGCCCGGCGCGCCGGTCTTGTTCCGGCTGTGGCCGAAACTGCTGGCGACCTCCATTCTGGCGGCGGTTCTTCTGGCACTGGTGATGTGGGGTCTGTCGAACCCCTATGTGCAGCGCTACTGGAGCTAGAACTGCAGCATCCAACACGTGTGCGGACTCCTGCCGACATCGATCCGGACGGCAGGAATTCGGATTCAGGCAGGGTATTTCGGTGGAGTTTTTAAGAAAAGAAAAGCAGGGCCGCGAGGCCCTGCATAGGAAGTTGATCGACAATCCCGCTGGTCTTAGGCACCTTTTCGGGCAGCCAGCGCTCCTCCCTTGACGTTGTCGGCGTCGCGGCGGTTTGGTCCGCCTGTTTGCTTGGCGCGAAACCTACCAGTATCATATATGAATGTCACGTGCTTTTTCCGAAAAAGGTGCAGAATTGCAACAGTTAAAGCGGAGCGCCGATTTCCGGCGGCAACAGCGATTTTGCGCCAGATTTCATCCGTTTTATGTACGAAAGAATCGGTGTTTGGTCTAAACCGGATCCCGATTATCCGGGCCGGCTTTCGGCTCAACTGCTCGTTCGAGAGGACAGTCCATGCGTTTTTCCCGATTCTTCCTTCCGGTCCTCCGCGAAGAGCCAAAGGAAGCCGAAATCGTCTCTCACAAGCTGATGCTGCGCGCCGGCCTGATCAGCCAGCAGGCCTCCGGTCTCTACGCCTGGCTGCCGCTCGGCTACAAGGTGCTCAGGAAGGTGCAGGCGATCATCGAGCAGGAACAGGATCGCTCGGGCGCCGTCGAACTGCTGATGCCGACGCTGCAGTCGGCAGACCTGTGGCGCGAGAGCGGGCGCTATGACGATTACGGCAAGGAAATGCTGCGAATTGTCGATCGCCACGAGCGCGACCTGCTCTACGGACCGACCAACGAGGAGATGATCACCTCGATCTTCAGGTCCTATGTGCGCTCCTACAAGGATCTGCCGCTCAACCTTTATCACGTGCAGTGGAAGTTCCGCGACGAGATCCGGCCGCGATTCGGCACAATGCGGTCGCGCGAGTTCCTGATGAAGGACGCCTATTCCTTCGATCTCGACAAGGAGCGGGCCGTCGAGGCCTACAACCGCATGTTCGTTGCCTATCTCAGGACGTTCCGGCGCATGGGCCTGACGGCGATCCCGATGCAGGCCGAGACGGGCCCGATCGGCGGCGATCTCAGCCATGAGTTCATCGTTCTGGCCGAAACCGGCGAAAGCGCCGTCTATTGCCACGCCGATCTGCTCGACAAGCCGGTGCCCGGTCCCGACATCGATTTCCGCGGCGACCTGACCCCGATCGTCGACGACTGGACCTCGCTCTACGCCGCAACCGAGGACATGGTCGATCTGGCGGAGTTCGAGCGCACCGTGCCGGCGGACAAGCGCATCTCGGCCCGTGGCATCGAGGTCGGCCAGACCTTCTATTTCGGCGACAAGTATTCCGCGCCGATGAAGGCGACGGTCACCGGACCCGAAGGGCAGGAGATCGCCGTTCATTCCGGTTCCTACGGCATCGGGCTGACGCGGGTTGTGCCGGCGGTCATCGAGGCCGGGCACGACGAGAACGGCATTGTCTGGCCGGTTTCGGTCGCGCCGTTCGAAGCGATCCTCATCAGCCTGAAGGTCGGGGACGGGGAGTGCGATGCCGCCTGCGAGCGGCTCTACAACAGCCTCAGAACCGCCGGAATCGACGTGATCTATGACGATCGCGCCCAGGGCGCCGGAGCGAAGTTCGCCACGGCCGACCTGATCGGCATTCCCTATCAGCTGATCGTCGGCCCGCGCGGCCTCAAGGAAGGCAAGGTCGAGATCAAGCACCGCAAGGACGGTACCCGCGAGACCGTGGGCATCGAGGAGGCGCTGAAGCGCTTGTTGGAACTGATCGTGCCGGCACGTCTGGAAACCATTTGACCCGTATGTCGACGCAAAAGCCCGGCAGCGCCACGCGGCCCTTCTCGGCTTTCGAATGGATGATTGCCGGGCGCTACCTGAGGGCCCGGCGCAAGGACACGTTCATCTCGGTCATCGCCTCGCTGACGCTGGTCGGCGTCGCCATCGGCGTGGCTACGCTGATCGTCGTCACTTCGGTGATGAACGGATTCCGCGAGGAGCTTCTCAGCAAGATTCTCGGTCTCAACGGCCATTTCACCGTCTACCCGATCGAGTCCAAGTTCACCGACTACAAGGCGGACCTGGTCAATTGGGAGAAGGTTCCGGGCGTGACCCATGCCGTCGCTTTCGTCGAGGGCGAGGCCCTGGCGTCCGGATTCGGCGGCAGCACCGGCACCAGCGTGCGCGGCATGGACCTTTCAGACATCAAGAAGCTGACCCTGTTGTACAACGGCGTCAGCCAGGGCGGCTGGGACGACTGGGACAGCACCGAAGGTGCCGCCATCGGCTATCGCCTGGCCCAGAAGCTCGGTATCTCGGTCGGGGATGCCATCACCATCGTCAACCCGAACGGCACGGTCACGCCCTTCGGCACGACGCCGCAGATCCGTTCCTATCCGGTCAATGTCGTCTTCAATCTCGGCATGGTCGAGTTCGACAGTTTCTTCGTCTATCTGCCGATGAAACCGGCCCAGCTGTTTTTCAAGCAGTACGAGGACGTCCTCAAGCCCGGCGTCGAACAGCCGGCGATGGACGCGACGGACGAGGAAATCGACGCTGCCTACGAGCGCCACTACTTTGCCACCGGTGCCGAAATCTTCCTGAAGAATCCGGACGGTGTCGACCAGCTGCGCCTGCCGTTGCAGATGGCGTCCAACCAGCCGGTGATCCTGACTGATTGGCGCCAGCGCAACGAGACCTTCTTTTCGGCGCTTCAGGTCGAGCGGGTGGTGATGTTCACCATCCTGTCGATGATCGTCGTCGTCGCCGCCTTCAACATCATTTCCTCGCTGGTCATGCTGGTGAAGGACAAGGGCAAGGACATTGCTGTCCTGAGGACCATAGGTGCGACGCGCGGCTCGATCATGCGGGTGTTCTGCATCACCGGCACGGCGATCGGCGTTGCCGGCACTGCCCTGGGGCTGGTGCTCGGACTGATCGTCGCCGCCAATGCCGAACCGCTGCGGGCCTTCCTGTCCGACCTCATCGGCATCCGCATCTTCCCGCCCGAAGTGTTCTTCCTGTCGGCGCTGCCATCGCGCGTCGATCCGGGCGATGTCACCTTCATCACCATCACGGCGCTGGTGCTGAGCGTGCTGGCGACGCTCTATCCCGCCTGGCGCGCGGCCCAGCACGATCCGGTCGAGGCCCTGCGCTATGAGTGAGCTCTTTCTGAGCCTTGACGAGGTGAGCTACCACTATGGCTCGGGCGAAGAGGTTCTGACCATCTTCGAGAGCGCCTCGCTGAGCGTCATGGCGGGCGAGATGGTGGCTCTGGTCGCGCCCTCGGGCGCCGGCAAGTCGACGCTTTTGCATGTGTGCGGGCTGCTCGAACGGGTGCAGGGTGGCGAGGTCGGCATCTGCGGACAGAATACTGCCGGCCTTTCGGACCGGGGGCGCACGCAACTGCGCCGGGACCGCATCGGATATGTCTACCAGTTCCATCACCTGCTTCCGGAATTCTCGGCCGTCGAGAATGTCATGCTGCCCCAGCTCATTGCCGGCGCGGGGCGCGAGGACGCCCGCAGGCGCGCCGGCGAACTGCTTGAAGTGATGGGGCTGGGCGATCGTGCAACCCACCGTCCGGCCGAGCTGTCGGGTGGCGAAGCCCAGCGCGTCGCCATTGCACGGGCGGCTGCCAACCGTCCGCAGCTGATCCTTGCCGACGAGCCGACCGGCAATCTTGACCCGGCGACCAGCGACAAGGTTTTCGACGCCCTGATGGAGCTGATCGCCAACGAGGGCGCCGCTGCCCTGATCGCCACCCACAATCATGCTCTGGCGCGCCGCGCCAACCGGGTGGTGACGATCGCCGAGCGCAAGGTTGCACCCCTCGAGCTTTAGTCGGTACGCGTACCGATACCGGTTTTTGCCAGGTCATGGCCTTCGTCTGGCCCGGGTCGATCGAGCGCGTCCGAAGCTTGCCCGGATGACTGCCTTGGTCGCGCCGCCGCCGGGCAGTGTCGAAATTGCGGAATCTGCCGATTTGCCAACAGAAATGCGGAGCTGCATGGAACAAACCATGCACGGCGAAAACCGAAGCATCGCCCATCGAGCGGAATTTCCTGCATAAAAACAGGGATTACGGGGAAAGGCTGCGTTTCTTAACGTCTCATTAAACTTGTCTCTTGTCCTACCGGATTTCTCTCTGGACGTGAACAAAAAAAGAACATAGAAAGGAAGAACGAAAGCGGAACGGAGGCGAAGATGATTGCGTTTATCAGGGAAGGTATTGCGTTTGCGGCTCTGGCGACGTTCAGCGTTTCGGCGCTCGTTTGGTTCGACTTTCTGACGCGCCTGGGCTGAGGATAACTCTTTGGAGCCGCGTCGCCGGCTTGGCCGGCGCACGTCCGGGTGTCACAACAGCACGGAAAGGATTCGCCATGCCCGGTCCAGGCTTTGTCCATTTGCATGTCCATTCCGCCTATTCGCTGCTTGAAGGGGCGCTGCCGCTCGGCAAGCTGCTGTCGCTGGCGGCGGGCGACGACCAGCCGGCGCTCGGCATTGCCGACACGGCCAATCTGTTCGGCGCACTCGAATTCTCGGAAAAGGCGGCGGGCAAAGGTATCCAGCCGCTGATCGGTGTCGAGATGCCGATCGATTTCGGCGACAGCGACGAACGTGCCCGTGACCGCCTGGGCGGCAAATCGAGCATCGTGCTGATGCCGATGAACGCCGAGGGCTTTTCCAATCTCTCGCGCATCGTCAGCCATGCCTATCTCGAAGGCGAAGGGGGCAGGGCCGTCGCGCCGCTCAGCTGGCTCGTCGATGGCGATATCGACGGGTTGATCTGCCTCAGCGGTGGACCCGAGGGTGCCATCGATCCGTCTTTTGCCAATGGCCAGGAAGGCCAGGCGCTCAAGCGCCTGGAAACGCTCGCTTCGCTGTTCGGCGACGGCTTCTATGTCGAACTGCAACGGCACGGGCGCGCCGGCGAAGCCGCCGTCGAGGCCGAACTGATCGAATTCGCCTATCGCCGCGGCCTGCCACTGGTCGCGACCAACGAGCCGTTCTTCCCGAAGCGTTCCGATTTTGAGGCGCACGACGCGCTGCTCGCCATCGCCAGCGGTTCGGTGATTGCCCAGTCGGACCGGCGCAAGCTGACGGCCGAGCACCATTTCAAGCCGCGCGCCGAAATGATGAAGCTGTTCGAGGACCTTCCCGAGGCGCTGGACAACACCGTCGAGATCGCGCGGCGCGTGCATTTCCGGCCGCTTACACATGGCCCGATCCTGCCGACCTTTGCCGCTTCGCCGGATCAGACCCATGAAGAGGCCGAACAGGCCGAAGGCGAGGAACTGGCACGCCAGGCGCGCGAGGGGTTGCGGGCACGGCTCGCGAACAACCCGCTGGCGCCCGGGCGGACGGCGAAGGATTACGAGGACCGGCTCGAATTCGAGATCAAGGTCATCCGGGACATGAAGTTTCCCGGCTATTTCCTCATCGTCTCGGACTTCATCAAATGGGCCAAGGCCCACGACATCCCGGTCGGGCCGGGGCGCGGTTCCGGCGCCGGTTCGGTTGTCGCCTGGTCGCTGACCATCACCGACCTCGATCCGCTGCGCTACAATCTGCTGTTCGAACGCTTCCTCAATCCGGAACGTGTGTCGATGCCCGACTTCGACATCGACTTCTGCCAGGACCGGCGCGAGGAGGTGATCCACTACGTCCAGGACAAGTATGGGCGCGACCAGGTCGCCCAGATCATCACCTTCGGAACCTTGCAGGCCCGCGCCGCGCTGCGCGATGTCGGACGTGTGCTGCAGATGCCCTATGGCCAGGTCGACCGTATCTGCAAGCTGGTCCCGGCCAATCCGGCCAATCCGGTGACCATTGCCGAGGCGATCAACGGCGAGCCCAAGCTTCAGGCCATGCGCGACGAAGACGAGACCGTCGCGGAACTGTTGCAGATCGGACAGAACCTCGAAGGGCTTTACCGCCACACCTCGACCCACGCCGCCGGCATCGTCATCGGCGACCGCGCACTCGAGAAGCTGGTTCCGCTGTACAAGGATCCGCGCTCCGACATGCCGGTGTCGCAGTATTCGCAGAAATGGTCGGAAGCGGCGGGGCTGGTCAAGTTCGACTTCCTCGGCCTGAAGACGCTGACGGTCATCGACAAGGCCGTGGCCATGATCCGAGAAACACACGATCCGGATTTCGCCATCGCCAGCATACCGATCGATGACAAGCTGACCTACGAGCTCTACCAGCGAGCCGACACGGCCGGAGTGTTCCAGGTGGAATCGATGGGCATGCGACGCGTGCTGCTCGACCTCAAGCCCGACGTCTTCGAGGACATCATCGCCATCGTGGCGCTCTACCGTCCGGGCCCGATGGACAACATCCCGACCTTCTGCAACCGCAAGCACGGCAAGGAAAGCACCTCGGTCGCCCATGACCTGATGGAGCCGATCCTCAGGGAGACCTACGGCATCATCGTCTACCAGGAACAGGTGATGCAGATCGCCCAGGTGCTCTCGGGCTATTCGCTCGGCGAGGCCGACGTGCTCAGGCGCGCCATGGGCAAGAAGATCAAGTCGGAGATGGACAAGCAGAAATCGCGTTTCGTCGACGGCGCGGTGAAGAACAACATCGGCAAGGGGCTGGCCGATCAGGTCTTCGAGCTTCTGGCCAAGTTCGCCAATTACGGCTTCAACAAGTCGCACGCCGCCGCCTATGCGCTCGTCAGCTACCAGACGGCCTATCTCAAGGCGCATTACCCGCACGAGTTCCTCGCCGCGACAATGACGCTCGACATGGGCAATACCGACAAGCTCAGCGAATTCAAGCGCGAGGCCGACCGGCTGAAGATCGAGGTCATGCCACCCTCGATCAACGATTCCGAGGTGTCCTTCGCCGTCAAGGACGAGAAGATCTTTTATTCCCTGTGCGCCGTGAAAGGCGTCGGCAAGCATGTCGCCGAGCACATCGTCGAAATGCGTGGTGACACTCTTTTCACCGACTTCGCCGATTTCGCCACGCGGATAGATCCCAAGATCGTCAACCGGCGTTCGCTCGAGACGCTGGTCAATGCCGGCGCCTTCGATTGCCTCGAACAGAGCCGCGAAAAGGTCTTTGCCCTCGTTGACGCCATTCTTGGCACGGCGCAGCGCACCCGCGCCAATTCCAATGACGGCATTGTCGATATGTTCTCGTCCGAAAAGCCTGAGGCGATCCCGGTGCCGGACCATGTCACGCTCTGGCCGCTGGCCGAACGGCTCGAACGCGAGTTTTCCGCCATCGGCTTTCATCTGAGCGGCCACCCGCTCGACGAGTTTTCCGAACTGTTCGAGCGGCTGCGGGTGCAGCGCTGGATCGATTTCGAACGCGCCGTGCGCGAGGGTGGCGTCGGGGCAGGGCGCCTTGCCGGCACCGTGGCCTCGCGCGTCGACCGGCGGACGCGGCGCGGGGCGCCGATGGCGATCGTCACCCTCAGCGATCCGAGCGGCAGTTTCGAGTGCCTGGTGTTTTCCGAACAGATCGCCCAGTTTGGAGAGCATCTGGAAACCGGAAAGTCGATCATTCTCGAGGTTGAGGCGGATGCGCGGCCGGACGGGGTCGGCTTGCGGCTCATCGGCACCCGGCCATTGGCCGAGGCGGCGGAAAAGCTCGAAAGGCGACTGACGGTGTTCGTCGGCAGTGAGGAGAGCCTGCCCCCGATCAAGGCGCAACTGCGCCCTGGGGGCGAAGGCAAGGTCAGCCTTGTCGTCATCCGCGAACAGGGTGCGCGGGAGTTCGAGATCGAGCTTCAGGGCAATTATCGCCTGACCACCGATGTCGCCGGCGCCATTCGGGCCAGCGCCGGGGTCATCGACGCGCGTCTGCAATAATCGGAGTGCTGCCAGGAAAAGTGCGCGGCGGTTTTCCGGTTCGGCAGCACGAGCACCAAGGAAATTCGGAGTGCTGCCAGGAAAAGTGCGCTGCGGTTTTCCGGTTCGGCAGCACGACCGCTAAGGATATTCGGAGTGCTGCCAGGAAAAGTGCGCGGCGGTTTTCCGGTTCGGCAGCACGACCACAAGAAAAGCGCCTGCAGCCCCTGCGACCCGCGGCTCGCTTGCCTTCCCTTGCGCTTTCGTCTATAGGGCGCGCGTCCGCACGTGATGCGGATCAATTCACACGCAGGCGCGGCCAGATCCAGATGGACCTGTCCAACCGGTGGGGGGGAAACCCCCGCAGATCGCCTGTGGAGGCATAACCGGTAAAGGAGCCTGCAATAATGGCATTGCCCGAATTTTCGATGCGTCAGCTGCTTGAGGCTGGCATTCACTTTGGCCACCAGAAGCACCGCTGGAATCCGAAGATGGAGAAGTTCATCTTTGGCGTTCGCAATGACATCCACATCATCGACCTGTCGCTGACCGTGCCGATGCTGCAGCGCGCGCTGCAGCTGGTGTCCGACACCGTCGCCGATGGCGGTCGCGTGCTCTTCGTCGGCACCAAGCGTCAGGCGGCCCCGGTCGTTGCCGAAGCGGCCAAGTCCTGCGCCCAGTACTATGTCAACTCGCGCTGGCTCGGCGGCATGCTGACCAACTGGCAGACGATTTCCAAGTCGATCGCCCGGCTGCGTGAACTCGAGGCTCTCGAGGCAGAAGGCATGCAGGGCCTGACCAAGAAGGAACGGCTCAACCTTTCCCGCGAGATGGAGCGCCTCGAGCGCGATCTCGGCGGCATCAAGGACATGGGCAACCTGCCGAGCCTCTTGTTCGTCATCGACACCAACAAGGAATCGATCGCCATCAAGGAAGCGCGCCGTCTCGGCATTCCGGTGGTCGCCGTTGTCGACTCCAATTGCGATCCGGACGAGATCGATTTCGCCATCCCCGGCAATGACGACGCCTCGCGTGCCATCGAGCTCTACTGCTCGCTGATCTCGCGTGCCGCCATCGACGGCATTTCCCGGTCCTCCAGCGCCGCCGGCATGGATCTCGGCGCCGCCGCCGAAGTGATCGAGGAACCGGTGCTGGAAGAAGCCCCGGTTGAAGAGGCCGCGCCGGTCGAGGAAGCTGCGGCAGCTCCGGAAGCGGCTGAAGAGACCGTCAAGGAATCGTAATACCGACCCGTCAAAAGGTTGGCTGATACCAGGGGCATCTGCGCGGGAGCCGTTTCGGTGGTTCCCGCGACCAAGGTGCCAGCACATTGAACGGAGCCCGCGTTCCCCTCTTGCGAGCCGAACGCGCTCCCGACCGCAAACACGAGGAAATTCGACATGGCTATTACCGCTGGGCAGGTCAAGGAACTGCGCGAAGCGACCGGCGTCGGCATGATGGACTGCAAGAAGGCCTTGCAGGAGACCGATGGCGACATGGAAGCCGCCGTGGACTGGCTGAGAAGCCGTGGCCTGGCCAAGGCCGCCAAGAAGGCCGGCCGCGTCGCCGCCGAAGGGCTGGTCGGTGTCGCCAGCGCCGGCAACAAGGCCGCCGTCATCGAACTCAATTCGGAAACCGACTTCGTTTCCCGCAACGAAGAGTTCCAGGCTCTTGCGCGCACCATCTCCGAGATCGCGCTCAAGACCGACGGTTCGACCGAAGCGGTCAAGGCTGCCGATTACCCCGGCACCGGCCGCACCGTCGAAGGTGAGGTCACCGAAGCCATCGCCAAGATCGGCGAGAACATGGGCCTGCGCCGCTCGGCCGTGCTCGAAGTCGACGAAGGCGTTGTCGGCACCTATGTGCACGCGGCCATCGTTCCGAACCTTGGCAAGATCGGCATTCTGGTCGGACTGAAGTCGTCCGGCGACACCGAAAAGCTCGAGGCCCTCGGCCGTCAGCTGGCCATGCACGTGGCTGCCGCCGTCCCGAGCCCGCTGGCCGTGACCATCGACGAGCTGCCGCAGGATGTCGTCGAGCATGAACGCGCCATCTTCAAGGAACAGGCGATCCAGTCCGGCAAGCCGGCCGAAATCGCCGAGAAGATGGTCGAAGGCCGCATGCGCAAGTACTACGAGGAGGTCACCCTCCTCGCCCAGCTCTTCGTCATCGACGGCGAAACCAAGATCTCCGACGTTCTCAAGAACGCCGAGAAGGATGTCGGCGCGCCGATCACCATCACCGGCTTCGAGCGCTTCGTGCTCGGTGAAGGCGTTGCGAAGAAGGAAGAAGACTTCGCGGCCGAGGTCGCAGCGACAGCCGGCACGAAATAGCAATCGAACGGCCGCCCATCGGGCGGCCGTTTCTTTATGGCGGGAGCGGTTTGCCGCACCCTGCCGGTCTTTGGTGCGCGCTAGGCTTGCCGGAGGCCGGACACCAACAACAATGGCGGGAACGCGGGCGCCATGGCGGCAGCCCGGTTCATTTCAGGGGCGAGTGAGGCAATGGCGGCGTCTTCGTACAAACGGGTGCTTCTCAAGGTTTCCGGCGAAGCATTGGCTGGCGAACAGGCTTTCGGCATCGAAAGCAAATTTCTCGACGAGGTCGCCGGGCAGGTGGTCGAGCTGGCCAAGACCGGTGTTGAGATCGCCGTCGTCATCGGCGGCGGCAACATCTTCCGCGGCATGGCGGTTGCAGCTTCGGGCAGCGACAGGGTCATCGGCGACCAGATGGGCATGCTCGCCACCGTCATCAACGCCCTGGCGCTCGGCGACGCCATCCGGCGCCTGGGCGGGAAGTCGCATGTTTTTTCCAATGTCTCGATGCCGACTATCGCCGAGACCTTCACCCAGCGCGCCGGCATAGCCGCGCTCGAGGATGGCGCCGTCGTCATCTGTGCCGGTGGCACGGGCAGCCCGTTCTTCACCACCGACACCGCCGCGGCGCTGAAGGCGGTCGAACTCAAGTGCGACGTCCTGCTGAAGGGCACCAAGGTCGACGGCGTCTACGATTCCGACCCGGCTACCAACCCGAATGCCACCAGGTTCGAAGCGATCAGCCATGAAGAAGTGATCGCGCGCAATCTCAGAGTCATGGATACTGCCGCCTTTGCCCTTGCGCGCGACAACAGGTTGCCAATAATCGTCTATGCGCTACATGCGGAACAGGGACTGAGCGGCGTCCTCGCGGGGACGGCGCCTGGTACACGGGTCGGCTGACACCGATCGACCGGCATATGCCGGTGCCCTGTCCGGGTTAATGGGGAAAGGAAAACACCATGGCTGCCGAATTCTCGCTCGATGACATCAAGAGCCGGATGAAGAAATCGGTTCACGCGCTCGACGAAGAGTTCGCCGGACTGCGCACCGGACGGGCCAGTCCCAGCCTTCTGGAGCCCATTCAGGTTGATGCCTATGGCTCGAAGATGCCGGTCAACCAGCTGGCCACCGTCTCGGTGCCCGAGCCGCGCATGCTGAGCGTGCAGGTCTGGGACCAGGGCCTGGCCCATGCCGTCGACAAGGCCATCCGCGATTCCGGGCTCGGTCTCAATCCGATTGCCGAAGGCGCGGTGATCCGCGTGCCGATTCCGGAGCTCAACGAGGAGCGCCGCCGCGAGCTGACCAAGGTCGCCCACAACTATGCCGAGCAGGCGAGGGTGGCGGTGCGCCATATCCGTCGCGACGGTATGGAGACGCTGAAAAAGCTCGAAAAGGACGGCGAGATGAGCCAGGACGAGTCGCACGGACATCATGAAGAGGTCCAGAAGGCGACCGACGCCGCCGTGGCCGAGATCGATGCGCGCCTGGCCACCAAGGAACAGGAAATCATGCAGGTCTAGGCCTCGTTGCGTTCTGGCCGGGTTGAGGCGATCCGCATGGTCTGCAAGGTCCACGTCTTCAGCCGGGCGGTCGATCATCATCGACGGCCCGGCCGGACTGGCTCGATATGAGCAGGGCTTGACGTCCGCCTGTCTTTGACCTTGTTGAAACCAATCATCGGCTAGCATCGGCGCTTGTTCCTGGCGGGGCCGACAGGATTCTGCAAGGCCCCGCAGTTGCATGAACGGCTGACCTGCGATCTGTTGGCGCAGGTGATATGCCGGGTTTCGGACATGATCGTGTGCGAACACCGCAAACGATCCTCCTCCGGCCACGCGTCCGGAGGTGCGGGTGAGTGGGCCTTGTGCCGACAGGGCAAGACGTGGAGGTGCGATGACCAGCGAGTCGACGGCGATCAAGGCTGCAGCCGGGGACGAGGCATTGCGCATTCCCCGTCATCTCGCCGTCACCATGGATGGCAACGGCCGCTGGGCCAAGGCGCGTGGCAAGCCGCGTACCGACGGTCATGCCGAGGGCATCAATGCACTCCGGCGCCTGGTCGAGTATTGCATCTCCTACGGCGTAGAATATCTGACCATCTTCTCGTTCAGCTCGGAAAACTGGTCGCGGCCGGAAAGCGAAGTGAGTTTCCTGTTCTCGCTGATGGCGCGCTTCGTCGAATCCGATCTCAAGAAGCTGATCGCCAACAATGTTCGCGTGCGCTTTCTGGGATCGCGCCAGCGGCTCGATCAGAGCGTTGTGAAACTGATGGACGACGTCGAGGCGCGCTCCGCGCAGTGCAGCGGGCTCAATCTCGAGGTCGCCTTCAACTACGGCGGCAGGCTCGACATCGTCGATGCGGCGCGGGCATTGGCGCAGAAGGTCGCCGCCGGCGAACTCAGGCCGGACGAGATTGACGAGGCCGTGTTTTCCAAGGCGCTGACGACAGCGGGCGTGCCTGATCCGGATGTCGTGCTGCGCACAAGCGGCGAAATGCGTCTGTCCAATTTCCTTTTGTGGCAATCGGCCTATTCCGAACTGGTATTCATCGATACGCTCTGGCCTGATTTCGACGAGGCGGCATTCCGCGCCATGGCGGCCGAATACAGCCGGCGCGACCGACGCTTTGGTGGTTTGGGGACGACATGAGCGACAATCCGGGCGCCAAGCGCCGCAATGTCTGGCCGTTCGGCGCCGACCTCGGTCCGCGCATCATGTCGGCTGCGGTGTTGATACCGGTGACCCTGTTCGTTCTCTATCTCGGCGGCATCTGGTTTGCGCTGCTGGTCGGCGGCGTGTTTGCCGGCGGCCATCACGAGTACCAGGCCATGACCGGCGGCCGCCGACCAGGGCTGTACGACCACACCCTGACCGCGCTCGTCGTCGTCACCGCCATCGCCAGTTCGCTTTTCGGCGCCGGCATCGGTGCGGCTGTCGTCGTCTTCGGTATCGGCTTTTCCCTTATCGCCGGCGGCGCGCGACGGTTCTGGGATTCGGGCGGCATGCTGTTTTTCGGTGCCGTTGTCATGGCGCTTGTCGCCGTGCGCGGGACCAGCATCGAGGGGCTTTATGCCGGACTGTTTCTCGGTGCTACGGTCTGGTTGACCGACACGGGCGCCTATTTTGCCGGTCGCCTTTTTGGCGGCGCCAAGCTGTCGCCGGACATTTCGCCGTCAAAGACCTGGTCCGGTGCGCTTGGCGGACTGCTGATCGGTACATTGCTGGCCCTGGTCGTCTGGATTCTGGCGACGCCGTCGCCCTGGTGGCTGGGCGCCGTGTTCGGCGTGACGCTGTCGATCGTCGGGCAGATCGGCGATCTCGCCGAAAGCGGCGTCAAGCGCCGCTTCCGCATCAAGGATTCCGGCGACATCATTCCCGGCCACGGCGGGCTGATGGATCGTCTCGACAGCCTCAGTTTCGCCACGCTGGCCCTGTTTCTGATCGGGCTTTGGCACACTGGCTGGCCAAGCATCGCAACAGGCTTCCTGGTCTGGCAATGATCGGGCCGCCAGCCCGGTGGCGCCCTGCCGTACCATCCGCATAAGAGATCCATACCCATGATCGATTTCGCCATCTGGCTCGTGACCTACACCGTACCGTTCATTCTGGTTCTGACGGTGATCGTGTTCGTCCACGAGATGGGCCACTATCTCGTCGCGCGCTGGAATGGTATCGCCGTCCAGACCTTCTCGCTCGGGTTCGGTTCCGAACTGTTCGGCTGGACCGACGCGCGCGGGACGCGCTGGCGCGTTTCGGCCATACCGATTGGCGGCTATGTGCGTTTTCTCGGCGACCTCAATGCGGCCAGTCAGCCGGACGAGGCAACCGTTGCCGCCATACCGGCAAAGATGCAGCCGTACCTGTTCGTCAACAAGTCGGTCTGGCAGCGCATCGCCGTTGTCATCGCCGGCCCGGCGGCCAACGTGCTTCTGACCTTCCTGATCATCTACGCCATGCTCGTCGGGTTTGGGCGCTACACAGTTCCGCCGGTGTTCGACAGCGTCGTCGCCGGCTCTGTCGCCGAAGCGGCCGGGCTCGAGCCCGGCGACCGCGTGCTCTCGGTCGACGGCTATGAGGTGAGGGGCTTCAACGACTTCCAGCGCCTGGTCTCGACCAGCCCGGAGCGTCCGGTTTCGATTGAAGTCAGTCGCGGTAACGCGGTGCTCGATTTCACACTGGTGCCGGAGCCGGTCGAGATCGAGGACGCTTTCGGCAATCCGCTGCGTATCGGTCGGATTGGCGTTGTGCGCGAGACCACTGGCGACGATGTCGAGCTTTATCGTCCCGGCCCGGTCGAGGCCGTGTCCATGACCTTCGAGGAGATTCGTTTCATCATCGACCGCACGGTCGCCTTCATCGGCGATTTCTTCGTTGGACGCGGCGATTTGGAGCAGCTCGGCGGACCGGTCAAGGTTGCCCAGGTCTCCGGCGATGTCGCCAGCCTCGGCATACTCGCGCTGATCAATCTCACCGCTTTGCTGTCATTGAATATAGGTTTGTTCAACCTTCTGCCCGTGCCGCTGCTCGACGGCGGGCATCTGCTCTATTATGCCTTCGAGGTGGTGCTGAAACGTCCGCTCAGTCCGCGCACACAGGAGTTCGGGTTCCGCATCGGACTGGTTCTCGTGGCCGGATTGATGCTGTTCACGCTGATCAACGATATCGTCTGAGGCGCGGCTAAGCCGAACGGGAAAAAGGAGATCGGTTCGAGCGCTGGCGGTGCAGGGACCCCCGGGCCTGTTGCGCGATTGCACCGCGGACAACGATTTGCTAACCCAACACCGCCCGGGGCCTTGCCCTTGGTTAAAAAAACAGTAAAACAGTTCAATGCATTTAGCTGGGATCGCATGCGTGCGATTCCTTGCACCCTGCCTACCGAACGTGCGAAAGACGGTCATGGTTGTTTTAAGCAAGCTGCGCAGCAGCATCATTCTCGCCCTCGGCCTTATCCTGCTTTCGCCTCTGGCCGGCCCGGCCGGCACTGTTTTAGGCGTTCAGGCGGCCCAGGCGCAGACGATCAATCGCATTTCGGTTTCCGGAAACACGAGAGTCGATGATGCTACGGTCATTTCCTACCTGACGGTCCGGGTGGGCGAGACAGCCACTGGCGCCAAGCTTTCGGCCTCGACCGACGCGCTGCTCGGCACCGGATTGTTCGCCGATGCGCGGCTGTCCATGTCGGGCTACACGCTGAGCGTCAGGGTGGTCGAGAACGACGTCGTCAGTTCCGTACTTTTCGAAGGCAATACGCGCTTCTCGGACCAGAACCTGTCCGACATGGTTTCGCTGAGTTCGCGCGGCACCTACACCGACGCCCGCCTGCAGTCCGATATCGACACCATCAAGCTGGCCTACGAAAAGGCCGGCTACAAGAACGTCCTGGTGACGACGCGCACCGAGAACGCCGATGGTGGCCGTCTCCGCGTTGTGTTCACCGTCGACGAGGGCGACAAGGTCGGCATCGCTTCCATCACTTTCACCGGCAATTCCTCCTTCGATGCCGGCACGCTCAAGAGCGTCATCAATACCAAGGAAACCAACCTGATGAGTTGGTTGTTCAAGGATGACCTCTATGATGAGGACAAGCTCGCCGTCGATCGCGAACTGATCCGGATTTTCTACGTCAATCACGGCTTCCCCGACGCGGTGGTTCTGTCGGCGATCGGTGAATTCGATCCGACCAAGAAGGCCTATTTCGTCAACTTCT
Source organism: Devosiaceae bacterium (assembly GCA_963675235.2). Classification (GTDB taxonomy): domain Bacteria; phylum Pseudomonadota; class Alphaproteobacteria; order Rhizobiales; family Devosiaceae; genus JAHJQZ01. The sequence continues at coordinate 172,362 of CAXXFU010000009.1, forward strand.
CGGTCTCCGAAGGCGATCGCTACAAGTTTGGCGATATCGGTATCGAGACCAGCATTGCCGGACTGAATACGGACGCCCTCAAGGGCAGGATCGTGACGACGCGTGGCGCGACCTATTCGCAGACCAAGCTGCAAAAGAGCACCGAGGATCTGGCGATTGCCGCGACGCTTCAGGGCTACTCGTTCGCCGATGTGCGACCGCGCATCGATCGCGATATCGCCAACAAGACGTTCGACATCACCTATCTCATCGACGAGGGCGCGCGGGTCTATGTCGAGCGCATCAACATTTCCGGCAACGACAAGACACGCGACTTCGTTATCCGTCGCGAGCTTGATTTCGCCGAAGGCGACCCCTTCAACCGCTCGCTGGTGACGCGTGGCAAGAGCCATATCGAAGCGCTCAACTATTTTACCTCGGTCAACATCAGCACCAGTCCGGGCAGTGCGCCCGACAAGGTGGTGATCAATATCGCGGTGGTCGAGAGATCGACGGGCGACTATGGCTTCACCGTCGGCTACGACTCGAGTGCCGGTCTTCTGGGTGAGGTTTCCCTGACGGAAACCAACTTCCTCGGCCGTGGCCAGTATCTCAAGGTCTCCCTCGGGGCGACGCAGTCCGGCCGTTCGTTCGAGTTCCACTTCACCGAGCCGCGCTTTGCCGGGCTCAAGGTGTCGACCGGATTTGATGTCTATTCGCGCATCACCGACGAGAATTCGACAAACTTCTACGGCTCGCAGGCGTCGGGCGGACAGGTCCGCTTCTCCCTGCCGGTGACCGATAATGTCAGCGCAACGATCTTTGCCGGAGGCGAGTACAAGACCTTCGCCGACACCGCAGCGCCGCTCTCGGCTCTGGTCGCCGACGGCGATACCCGGACGTCAGCGACTGTGGGCTACACTCTGGCCTATTCCGATCTCGACGATAATTCCAAGCCGACCAGCGGCCTGGCGGTGAACTTCACTCAGAAGTACGTCGGTTGGGACAACAACTACATCAGCACGGTGGCCAAGGCACGCTACTACATGCCGATCTTCGAGGACTCGCGGGTCATCGCCAGCATCAAGGGGCAGGCAGGTTTGCTGACCGACCTCAGCGGCAGTGGCGTCGACGGTCTCGAGACCTTCCGTCCGGGCACGCAGCTGGTTCGCGGCTTCCAGCCCAGCGGCATGGGTGCACGCGCCGCCAGCGGCGAAGCGCTCGGTGCCACCTGGTACGCCGGTCTGTCGGCCGAAGTCGAATTCCCGCTGCCGATCGTGCCCGAGACCTACGGCCTCAGCTCGGCGATCTGGGCCGATATCGGCTACGTTGGCGATACCTCGACAGCAGCCAAGGCCAAGGCCGCGGTGGCGAGCGGCATGACCCAGCAGCTCCGGTCCTCGATCGGTACCTCGCTGATCTGGGATTCGCCCTTCGGTCCGCTGCGTGGCGATTTCGCCTACGTGCTGCAGCAGGATACGGGCGACCGTACGCAGGTCTTCGCTCTCACGCTGCAATCGGTCTTCTAGAGCCGGCGCGAGTACCAAGTTCAACCGGATCGGCGGCCTTCGGGCCGCCGATTGCTTCTGAGGCCGGTCGTGTCACTTCATCGGATTTCGGCGCACCGGCAATGTGGATGGTCCCGTTTTTGCCATGGCTGCAAAGAGGACGGCTGGCGATGTCTGTGGGGGCATGTTCGCCGGCGTCACAGCTCGCAAGAGGGGGGGCGGGAGGTCGTCGCAAGACCGACGTCTTCCGGCAATTTGTTGCCTGGAACGGCACGCGTGGTTGCCCGCACGCGGGGAAACTGGCTAATGTGGCAGACTCTTTTTGCAGGCGTTGCGGAGAAACGGCTGGCGCCAGGATCTGATTGGCAACAGGCTTTCTGAAATCATGGTCGATACACGATTTTTCCCTTTCTCCGGTCCGATGACCCTTGGCGCGCTTGCTGCCGATGTCGGCGTGACGCTCGATGCCGATGATGCACGCGCGGCGTTGACCGTGACCGGAGCAAGCGAGCCGGCAACCGCAGTCGAAGGCGAACTGGCCCTGATCGCCAGCCGAAAATACCTGGCAGAACTGCCCGATGAATTTGCCGGAATTGTCATCACCAGCGCCGCGCTTGAGTCCGAGTTCGGGCAGGACGTGACGTGCCTTGTCGTCGACAAGCCGCATCTTGTCTTCGCCGACATGCTTGATCGTCTTTATGGGGATACGGTGCGGGATCTGGCGCTGGCGATCTCGGGCGACAGCGCCGAGCCGAAGGCCGAGGAGGGCGTGGTCATCAGTCCGAACGCCGTGATCGGTCCCGATGTCGAGATCGGCGCCGGCACGATCATCGGACCGAACGCGGTGATCGGACGTGGCGTCACCATCGGTCGTGATTCGGTCATTGGCGCCGGTGTCACCATTGCCTGCGCCCATGTCGGCGACAAGGTGATCCTGTGGCCGGGCGTGCGCATCGGATCGGAAGGTTTCGGCTGGCTCGACCATGGTACCTCCAACCGCAAGGTGCCTCAGCTTGGCCGCGTCATCATTCAGGATCATGTCGAGATCGGCGCGAATTCCACCGTCGACCGCGGTGCGCTTGGCGACACCGTGATCGGCGAAGGCACGAAAATCGACAACCTTGTGCAGATCGGCCATAACTGCAGGATCGGCCGCAATTGCCTGATTGCGGCGACCAGCGGCATTTCCGGCTCGACGATCGTCGGGGACGGCGTGCTGATGGGCGGCGGTGTCGGCACCTCCGGACACGTCTCGATCGGAGCGGGCAGCGTTGTCTACGGACGCGCGGCAGTCACCAAGGACTGGCCCGAAGGCTCCAAGCTTGCCGGTGCGCCAGCACAGGAGATAAGGGATTTCTGGCGCGAACTCGCGCTTCTCCGCCGTCTTGGAAAAGGGGATCAGTCTTGAGCGTTGAACTGGAAGCCGTGTCAATGACCACCAATGAAATCACCAGCTTGGCGTTGGCAGATATTCTCGACTGCCTGCCCCACCGCTATCCGTTCCTGATGGTCGACAAGATCATCGAAATCAACGGCGATGAGTCCGCGATTGGCATCAAGAACATCACCTACAACGAGCCGATGTTTCAGGGCCATTTCCCCGGCAAGCCGGTCTTTCCGGGCGTGCTCATCATCGAGGGCATGGCCCAGACGGCCGGAGCCATCGTCATTGCCCAGGAGCGCCAGAAGGGCCAGAATTACATCGTCTACATGCTGACCATCGACAAGGCCAAGTTCCGCCGTCCCGCCGGTCCCGGCGACAGGCTTGAATACCACATCAAGAAGGTACACCGCCGCCGCAGTGTGGGACGCTACGAGGCCAAGGCGATTGTCGACGGCGTCGTCGTCGCCGAAGCCGAGATCGGCGCCATGATCAGCGAAGAGTAGGCCGAAAGTGCAAGACACCTCCATCCACCCCACCGCCTTGGTCGCCCAGGGCGCGAAGATTGGCGCCGGTGTCTCGATCGGCCCGTATTCGATTGTCGGCGAAGGCGTCGAACTCGCCGATGGGGTCCAGCTGATCTCGCACGCGGTGGTCGAAGGCCGGACAACCATCGGTGCCGGAACCCAGATCTTTCCGTTCGCTTCCGTCGGTCACCGCCCGCAGGATCTCAAGTATGACGGTGAGCCGTCAAAGCTGACCATCGGCGAAAACTGCGTGATCCGCGAGAATGTCACCATCAATCCGGGTACGCGCGGCGGCGGTATGGAAACGGTTATCGGCAGCGACTGTCTGCTGATGGCGTCCAGCCACGTCGCGCATGACTGCCGGCTCGGCGATCATGTCATTGTCGCCAATTATGGCGGCATTGCCGGCCATTGCCAGATCGGCGACTTCGTCACCATCGGTGGCATGGTGGCGCTGCACCAATTCGTGCGCATCGGCTCGCACGCCTTTATCGGCGCCCAATCCATGGTCGATGCCGATGTCATTCCTTACGGCATGGCGCTCGGCAATCGCGCCAAACTGGCCGGGCTCAATCTGGTCGGGCTCAAGCGCCGCAAGTTCGACCGCGAGGCCATCCATCGCCTGCGCACCGCCTATCGCATGATCTTTTCTTCCGAAGGCACGTTGCGGGAGCGCATCGAGGACGCTGCGGCGCTGTTCAGCGGCGATGCGCTTGTTCTCGACGTCGTCGATTTCATCAGTGCAGGCATCGACAGGCCGATCTGCCTGCCGCGCAACGGCGAGCACACCGAATAGCAAAGGACCGGAAGCCGAAGGGCGCCGGTACGGGCGATGGCGGCTGATCCAAGGCTCTTCCTGGTAGCCGGCGAACCTTCGGGCGATCGCCTGGGCGGGGCGCTTCTTGCCGATCTCGGACGTACGACGGGTTTTGTCGCCCGCGGGGTTGGCGGCGAGGCCATGCAGGCCGAGGGGCTGACGCCGATCTTCGAGATGGCCGACCTGTCGGTCATGGGCTTCACCGACGTCATCTTCGCCCTGCCGCGCATTCTCAACCGCCTCAGCCGCACCGTCAGTGCCGCACTTGCCTTTGCCCCGGATGCCGTGATCCTCATCGACAACCAGGTGTTCTCGGCCATGGCGGCGGCGCGGCTGCGGCGCGCCGGCTATCGTGGCGCCCTTCTGCTCTACGTTGCGCCCTCTGTCTGGGCCTGGAAGCCCGAACGGGCGACAAAGCTCGCGCCGCTGTTCGACGAAGTGCTTGCCGTTCTGCCGTTCGAACCCAAGGTCATGGCCGAGCTTGGTGGGCCGCCGACCTCATTTGTCGGCCACCCGGCCGAGCAGCTGATCGGTACGGCACGACAGCCGCTCACAAAGGGGCGTGTGGCCCTTCTTCCCGGCAGCCGTGGCGGTGAACTCAAACGGCACCTTCCGCTCTTCCGCGAGGTCGTGGCACGGCTGGCATCGCATGGTGCCATCACCGGATTCGTCATGCCGACACTGGCCCATCTGAGCGACCGGCTTGCGGCAGAAACGCGAGACTGGCCGGCGCCGGTCGAGATCGTCACCACTCCCGAAGCACGTCGAACAGCGTTTTCCGACGCAGTTGCGGCGCTGGCCGGGGCCGGCACGGTGACGCTTGAGCTGGCGATGATGGATGTGCCGAGCGTTGGCACCTACATCCCCGATTTCCTGCAGATGCGCGCCTACAAGCGCTGGGGCCGGCCAATGATCGGATTGCCCAACATCATTGCCGGCGAAGCCATCGTACCGGAAATTCCGCCGGGCGAGGGGCATGCCGATCGCGTCAGCAGCGCAATCATTGAACTCGTCGAGGATGAGGGCGCCCGCCAGCGCCAGCTCGAGGGCTATGCGCGCGTGCGCGATCAGATCGTCAATGGCCTGCCGGACACCGGCCGTGTCGCCGCCGCGTCACGGATTCTCGCCAGGCTGCGGCCGGCGCTCAAATGAAAAAGGCCGGCATATGCCGGCCTTTTCTTCGTTTTTCTGGCGCTTTCTAGCGATCGCCGATCTCGTCGTAGGCGCGGGAAACGGCACCGGCATAAAGCTGGCGCGGACGACCGATGCGCTTCTGCGGGTCGCCGATCATTTCCTTCCACTGCGCGATCCAGCCGACCGTGCGCGACAGCGCAAAGATGGCGGTGAACATCGAGGTGGGGAAGCCGATGGCGTCGAGGATGATGCCCGAATAGAAATCGACGTTCGGATAGAGCTTGCGATCGACGAAATAGGCATCCTCGAGAGCAATCTTTTCCAGCTCCCGGGCTACCTGCAGGGTCGGGTTGTTCTCGACGCCGAGCAGTTCCAGCACTTCGCGGGCGCTTTCCTGCATCACCTTGGCGCGCGGATCGTAGTTCTTGTAGACGCGGTGTCCGAAGCCCATCAGGCGGAACGGATCGTTCTTGTCCTTGGCGCGGGCGATGAACTCGGGAATGCGGTCGACGGTGCCGATCTGCCTGAGCATGGCAAGTGCCGCTTCGTTGGCACCGCCATGCGCCGGACCCCACAGGCACGCCACGCCGGCAGCGATACAGGCGAACGGATTGGCGTCGGACGAACCGGCAAGCCGGACAGTCGACGTCGAGGCGTTCTGCTCGTGATCGGCATGCAGCGTGAAGATGCGGTCCATGGCGCGGGCCAGGATCGGGTCGACGGTGTACGGCTCGGCCGGAACCGAGAAGCACATGTGCAGGAAATTGGCCGCATAGGTCAGGTCGTTGCGCGGGTAAACGAAGGGCTGGCCGATGGAGTACTTGTAGGCCATGGCCGCGATCGTCGGCATCTTGGCGATCAGGCGCACCGACGCGGTTTCGCGCTGCACCGGATCCGAAATGTCGATGGAGTCGTGGTAGAATGCCGCCAGCGCGCCGACGACACCGGTCATCACCGCCATGGGGTGGGCGTCGCGGCGGAAGCCGCGGAAGAAATTGTGGACCTGCTCATGCACCATCGTGTGACGCGTGACCCGGTTCTCGAACGTGTCGAGCTCCTTGGGCGACGGCAGTTCGCCGTAAAGCAGCAGATAGCAGACCTCGAGATAATGACTCTGGTCGGCCAGTTGTTCGATCGGATAGCCGCGATAGAGCAGTTCGCCCTTGTCACCATCGATATAGGTGATGGTCGAATCGCAGGCTGCGGTCGAGGTGAAACCCGGGTCGTATGTGAACAGCCCTGTTTTGGCATAAAGGCTACGGATGTCGATGACGGACGGTCCCACGGACCCATCAAGAAGCGGGAACTCGTAGGTCTCGTCGCCGATGGTGAGCTTGGCTACCTTGTCTGACATGAAGCATGGCCTCCTAACGCGCCGGGGCGCTTTGACTTGAAATAGACGGGCCGCCCGAACGTGCGGCCGCGAAAGGGGAAATGTCGGCTCTTCGGTATCCAAAAACCGAAGCGCTGGCAACTTTATTGCATGCGCAGCCAAAACCGCGCGCGTGGGGGGCGAGCGATAGTTATGGCCCCAGTTTAGCGCTGATCGGCGAGCCGTGCGAGTGTTTCCGCACGCCCGATCAGCTCCATCACCTCGAACACGCCGGGAGAAACGGTTCGCCCCGTCAAGGCGACCCTCAGGGGCTGAGCCACCTTGCCGAGCTTGAGCTCGTGCGCATCGGCATAGGCGCGCACGATGGTGTTCAACGCCTCGGCGCTCCAGTCATTGGCCGCTTCAAGCAGGTCGACGATCTCGCCGAGGATGGCCCGGCTGTCGTCGTTGAGGTGCTTGGTGGCGTCTTCGGCGATCGTGAGGGGCCGCGTCGCATAGATGAACTGGGCAAGTTCGATCAGCTCGAGCACGGTCTTGGCGCGCGGCTGCAATTCGGGCAGGGCGGCGAGTACCGTATCCTTGTTGGCCGACAGCCCGGCGACGTCGCTGTCGCGCCCGACCTCGGTGGCGGTCGCCACCATGATCTCGTAGAGCCGGGCCGGATCGGCATTGCGGATGTAGAGCCCGTTGAGATTGCCGAGCTTGACGAAATCGAAGCGTGCCGCCCCTTTGCTCATCGCCTCAAGCGTGAACCACTCGGCCAACTGGTCCATCGAGAACACTTCGTCGTCGCCGTGGGCCCAGCCGAGCCGGGCGAGGTAGTTCGCCATCGCCTCGGGCAGGTAGCCCATCTTGCGGTAGGCATCGACGCCTAGCGCGCCATGGCGCTTGGAAAGCTTGGCGCCATCCGGACCGTGAGTCAGCGGCATATGCGCCATTTCCGGGGTGTCCCAGCCGAGGGCGTTGTAGATGGTGATCTGGCGCGCGGCATTGGTCAGGTGATCGTCGCCGCGAATGATGTGGGTCACGCCCATATCGTGGTCATCGACGACCACGGCGAGCATATAGGTCGGGCTGCCGTCCGATCTGAGAATGATGAAATCGTCGAGATTCTCTGCCTTGAACACCACCTCGCCCTGGATGCGGTCATTGACCCGGATCTCGCCAGACAGCGGCGCCTTGATACGGATCACCGGGTCGACGCCTGCGGGCGCCTCGCTGGGATCGCGGTCGCGCCAGCGCCGGTCATAAAGCGGCGGACGGCCCTCGGCACGGGCCTTTTCCCGCATCTCGGCCAGTTCCTCGGCCGAGGTGTAGCAATGATAGGCCATGCCGGAGGCAACCAGCTGATTGGCGATTTCGGCGTGGCGATCGGCGCGGGCGAATTGCGAGATCGGCTCACCTTCCCAGCTCAATCCCAGCCACGTCAGGCCATCG
>CAXXFU010000010.1:0-8229 GCA_963675235.2 Devosiaceae bacterium
CCGTCCTGATACGTCGCCCGCCGCCGTCCTTGGCGTCGAGATTCCTCCGACGTTGAAAAAGCGCCGCCGCTAGTCCCCGAGCGCGCGCACGCCGGAGAGGGAGTTCCTCCGTATCCTCTCCGGCACCAATTGCGCGGTGTTTTGGCTTCCACCGCGCTCCGGAAAGGCTCGGGGCGGCGGGGGGCGGTCACCCCCGATAACGAGCCTCTCCGTGATGCCGGGCGGCATTTGCCGCCATGCCGCCCGGTCTTTTTCTCTCAACAGCAACCGCGTCCGATGGCGCAAGCAGAAGGAATGACGAAATGACGACGAACAACCATCTCGGACTTAAGTCCGAAGCCCAGGACGACACGTCGGGCCTCGTGACGGACAAGCTCGACGTCGATGCAATCTGGGCCGAATGGAATCGCGCCGGCCTGCAAGGCCAGCGCCGCGCCGGTCCCGCCGAAGCGAACGAGGGAGGACTCAAATGAGCGCCTATACAAGAGAAACCTCCGACGGCCGGCCCCAAATCTGTTTATGGGCAGGTCCGGGCGAGCCCGACCTAACCGATGACAATGTGTGGACCGACCTCGACGATGCCGAGGCATTGCTCCGGGAATGGGCGGCAACGGCGAGCGGGGTCGAAAGCCCCTTCACGCCGGTCGGCGCGGCCCGCGTATGGGCGCGTTGGAACGCCAAAGCTCCGGGGAGGCGGTAGCATGACCGCCGTTACCCCTAACGCATTCGACGGGCGCGCGTATAGCGCGCTCGCCCGGCCCGGACCCGGAGCCCGAGGACGACCTGTTTGTCGACGACGAGGAGGACTCCGACAATGATTGACCGCGAGTTCATTCTATGGCTTCGGCCTCATGGCCCGTGGTCATTCCAGCCGGTCAATGCGCCCGAGCACGCCCGCACGTTCATGACTCTCGACTCCGCGGAAGCATGGGCGGCCGAGCAGTCCGGCGACATCCAATTCCTGCCCTTCGGACCGGGCCGCAAGGTCAACCTGCTCGACGTCCAACGCCAGCGGCGCCTCAAAGGCGGAGCGAGGCAAATGGACCGGTCGCGACGCCGCTTTCCACGAGGAAGGGCGAGAGAAGCTTGCCGAGCGGCTCGCCGAGATAAATGGATGGAACATCGCCAAGCCCTTCACGCTCGACGCCCTCGCGCGCGGCAAGGCGCATGGAGGGGCATGGGGGCGACCCTATCAGTGGCCCGGAGCCGACCATCTTCTCTTTTTCCGTCGAGGCCGACAGACGGCGGCCGTCGTGTCCGAGCCCTATCGAATTGCGGAGGCAACGGCGCGCTTATCGACTACGCCGCCGCGCATGAGCTTATCGCGTACCTCCCGCCGTCGAATCCCAAGGCGTCGTTCTGGTTTCCGGGGAGCACGTTCTTTGTAGTCCTGATGCCGCGCTATGCGTCGCCGCCGAAATTCCTCGTCGATCAATTGCGATACCCGAAAGGCGACACGACGCTCGCCGATATCGTCCGGGAAGGAACCTAACGCCTATGCATGGCGCGCTTCGGGGGCACGGGGCAGCGCCATTGAACAAGCATTCCGGTCTGCCCCCGGCCGGAGCGGCGGTCCGCGTTCGGTGTTTGTCACCTTCGCCGGACGCGGACCGCACAATGAGAGGTGACGAATATGAGTGATCCAGATTTTGACGACCTGTCCCCCGGCGAGAAATTGTTCGCGCTAGCGGCTCGTAAAGGCGATGCCCGCAATCCCCTTCTCGGTGCCGAAATGATTATCGCGGCGGCCCGGCTGCTCAAGGCAAAGCCGGAGGAGTACGCGAAACTCCAAAATCGGCTCGCCGGCTGGTCGTCCCTCTCCGAGTTCAAGAAGCGCGTCCACAAGCTCCGGGCCGAGGCCGACGCAAATCTCAAGCGCAAACAGGTCGAGTCTCGTATCGAGGCATTGACCGCCAAGGACGGGCTTGTCCGCGACGCCAAGGGGCAGATTGAGCAGTCGGCGCAAAACATCCGCACGGCAATTGAGAGGCTCGGGGTCCGGCTCTCCTATGACTCGTTCCGCGGTAATCCGGTTGTCGACGGATTGCCGGGGTTCGGCCCTTTGATCGACGATGCAGCACTCGACCGGCTCTATCTCTCCATCGAGGAGGCGTTCGGCTATTTGCCGCCCGACAGGCTTTTCCGCACGGTCGCAAGCGATATGTGCATGCAGAACCGGTTTCATCCCGTCCGGGAGGAACTCGATTGGTTCCAATACACTTGGGACGGCAAGCCGCGTTTGGACAGTTGGCTCGTTGATTATGCAGCGGCCGAGGATACCGAATTCAATCGAGCCGTCGGCGCTATCGTGATGATTGCCGCCGTCCGGCGCGTTCGGAAGCCGGGGACCAAATTCGACGAAATGCTCGTCCTCGAAAGCGCCGACCAGGGGATGAACAAGTCCTCCCTCGTCGCAGCAATGGCAATCCGCGAGGAGTGGTTCTCCGATAGCGTGCCGCTCAATGCCGACGACAAAATCATGATCGAGCGGACCTCCGGCAAGTGGATATTAGAGGTTGCAGAGCTTGCCGGCATGCGCAAGGGCGAGGTTGAGCGCATCAGGGCGCAATTGTCCCGGACCCACGACCGGGCTCGCCTCGCCTATGCCCCGCCTTCCCGCCGAGTTGCCCCGTCAATCCGTCATGATCGGCACGACAAATGCGGACCGGGACGCGCCTTATCTTGCCGACATTTTCGGCAATCGCCGTTTCTGGCCGGTCGAGGTCGGCCGTTGTGACGTTTGCGGCCTTTATGCGCGACCGTGACCAGCTTTGGGGCGAGGCCGCGACACGAGAAGCGGCCGGAGAGAGCATCCCGCTTGCCGGAGAACCTATGGGCCGCGGCGGCCGTCGAACAGGATAGCCGAGCGGTCGGGAACTCCTTTGTAGAGGAATTAGCCCCTCATCTTGGAGGGCGCGACGGGCTCATCCTTGCGCAAGACGTGTGGCAATTGCTCCGTATCCCGGTTGAGCGCCGGGACCCGCTTGCTGGCAAGTTCGGAAAAGCCATGAAGACTCTCGGTTGGGAACGTGTCCGCAAACGCATGTCGCGAGGCCAGCGGCCGACATGGTGCTATCAGCGCGGAGGGAGCGGAGTTCGCCTCCTCGTCGAAAGGGACATGCTCGGACATGCCGGCTTCATGGTTCGGAGAGCCGGCGAGGTCGAGGAGACGACGGAGGGCTAGAGGAACGAGTGCGGGGCGTTCCCGGTTGTTCCCGGTTGCCGACCATAACCGGGAACACCACTAACGCCCTGAAAGAAAAATAGCTAACCACTACCGTTCCCAGTGTTCCCAGTAGAATCTCTATAACATGAGGAGAAAGGAGAAAGAGCGAATTTCGTGTGATGAATCGTGATGATGAAACAAAGTATAGGGCACACTACCCCGGAACCGGGAACGGTTGCATAACAACCTGATACACATAGGGTTTCTGCGTTCCCAGCCTATTCGATACCGGGAACATTTGGCATCGAGCAGCACCTTCACCGGCCTGACCAGTCGACTTTAGCCCTGTTATCCCCTACTACCTGATGTCGCGCTCCACTATCTGATGTCGCGCTCCCGATCTCCGAGACCTTGGACGGCAAGTGCAAAGTCGCGTTGCTCCAAGCCCCCGCCAGCGTCCTTGCTTTAGAATATTTTTCCAATCATGGCGTGATGGGGTAGCCGGGATGGTTAGGGAATCAGATCGACATTCAGCTTATCCTGAAATAGAACTATAGATTCAAAGGCATAGTACGGGTCCTTCCCGGCCGAAAAAACCTATGAGGGGCGGCGTGAGCGTTAACCATGTCTAGCCACGCAATATTATTCTAATCCGCGTCCGCTCTAGTCAGGATGAATCTCTATATATTGTGGGCGACTCGCGCCAGACATCTACATATAGATTCGCCGGATGCGCCGCGACCGAAGCCAACGAGCGGTCAAATCTACGGCGGCTAAGACAATCCGCGCTATTATGATGGAAAAACAAAGGGTTATGTGCCATATTAACCTTTTCCGCCCTCGGCAACGAAAGGAGCCCGGACATGGAAGGCATTACACGACGAGAAGCCGGCCGCCGCGCGGGGATCGACGAGTCGACCGTGCGCAAGCATCTCAAGGCGGGCGCGCTCGATAAAGCCGTCCTGGCCGACGGGTCTCTCCATCCGGAAAAGGTTCTCAAGCTCCTCTCGGAGGTCGTGCAGCGCGGACCGCGGACGCCGACCTATCTCACGACCGCCAAGACGCGCCGGGCGCGGGCGCAAGTCGCCAAGCTCTCGGACGAGGTTTCGACCCTTCGCGCCTCCGCCCTCCATGCCGAGGACGTCGATAGGCTCTATCTCGAACAGGCGCTCCCCGTCGCGAAGGCTTTCGCTAGCGTTCCTTGGGACGCCGGGACCATCGTCGCCGGCAAGCCGGCCGAGGTCGCCTTTCGGAGCCTCCGGGATTTGATTGCCGGGGCGTTCCGACGGGCGTCCGATGCCGACGCCGAGATATTGTTCAAGGAGGATGGAGAACCGGAGCCCGAGCCGGACCTCTCAACGCTCTCACCCCAACGAGCTTGTCGCGCGGCGCTTAGCCCTGCAGGCCGAGAAAATGGAAATCGAGACCTCAATTGGCCGGGGCACGATGCGCCCCATAGGCGAAGTCGTCCGGGAGTTCGAGGCGCGCAATGGCGCGGTCAAGTCCATGCTGAGTGCCCTCCCGAACCGTCTCGCTCAAGCGGCCCAGACCGCCTCGCCCGACGAGTTCGAGGCTATGGTCTTGGACGGTCTCAATGAGGCTTTCGCCGAACTTCGGTCAGTTCGAAATGGAAGTCCTGACAGAAGGTGGCTAAAGCGGTCAAGACCCAACTTGCCAGTGCGTTCGCGGCGCTACGCGCCGAGGGTGCTCATTGCCCCTAACATCCATCAAACACGGGCTTTTTTCCGCGCTAGCCCTTGATGGGCGTCGCCCGGCATGCGAAATTCCGTCCCGGAGCAATTTCTCGAACGGACGCCTTTACGGGGTCCGGAAAGGTTGCTCTGCATGCTCGAAAAGCTCCCCTCCAAGAACCCTCCGGGCGTCGATGCCCTAATTTGCCGATGGCAGGACCATAAGGACCTTGCCGCGCGAGACCAGCTTTTCCGCCAGTACCGCCACTATGTGCAGAAAGTCGCGCACCAGTACGCCGTCAAGCACGACTGCGACGTCGACGACGCCAAGCAATCGGCGGCCCTCGGCTTTCTCCATGCTTTGGACAAGTACGACACCGCCATGACCACCCTGCTCACATATTCCAAAATATGGATGCGCCAATATATCGGTCGAGCCGCGGTCGCCAAGGGCGTAGTCTCCATCCCGGCCGGCTCATGGAACCAAGTTCTTGTCGTCCAACGGGCGAAGCGGGACCTAGAGCGCAAAGGCATCAACCCCACGCCCGAGACCATCGCCGGGGCGACGGGCCTTTCGGTCGAGCGCGTGAACAGGTCCCTATGGGGATATGGCATTACCCTCACGTCGACCGACAAGCCGCTCCGCGACGAGGACGGCGACCTCACATTCGGCGACACACTTCGCGCCCCCGAGGAGAGCCGGCCGGATGTCATTGCCTTAGACCGCTTCGCCATTGGTAGCGCGCGCGAGGCTATCGAGGAGGCGGCCGAGCGTGTCTTGACCCCTCGGCAATGGGAAATCGTCCGGCTCCGGATATGGGAGGCGCGCACGCTTGAGGACATCGGCCAGCGCTTAGGAGTGACCCGAGAGCGAATTCGCCAAGTCGAAACCCAAGCACTTGAGAAGCTCGCCAGGGCGCTTGCGAGCGACCGGAGGGCGATGGAGCTATTGGAATAGGGTACAAGACCACTCATGCGAAATTGCGCTCATTTTCACCATGGTGAAATCGCTTGACACTTGCTATTGATTCGCGAAATCCGCCTTTCTGTGTCGAGGGTATTATGGAAGCTGCGCTACTACATTGTCCAATCAGAGGCAGCCTACGGGTCAAGCAACGCGCGGCCGATCAGCTAACATTCACCGAAGAAAAACAGCGTATTGATGCCATTCGCTACTTACTTCACCGCAATTATCCTAAAGAAAATTTTGGCATTGAGACGATACTGTTTAGGCTCGGAAATGCAGGCCGAAACTCTTTTCGTACTGACTTCGCAATTTACGATCGACCTTTTGACAACGTTCGTGAGTTGCCGCTTGAGGAACGCCTTGAACATCTAAAAATACTTGCAGAGATTAAGCGTGACAGCACGACTGCCGAGGAGGCGAAGGCAACACAGGTAAAAAAACGCACTCAGCCTTACCCCTGATTTTTCTACGCTCGGCGTGTATTGGGATGACCTGCAACAGCGCTTTTTCTATCGGTCTATTGAAGGTCGAAAAGCAATTGTCCGAGAGGCCCCAATTAGCAAGATTCCTGATTGGGGCAATGGAGTTGGTTCAACTCAACTTACTTTCACCGATTTGCAGCCGGCTAAAGACTTGGTGCAGATATTCGACAAGATAGAGGACGCCTTTCACACCTACGTCGTCGACAAGACCGAGCGGTTCACACTGATTCAGCAACTGCTCTTGCTCAAAATCCATGACGAGAACCTTCACCGATCAGAGCGCAGAAAATCCCTCCCCTTAGCATTTCAAGACTTTTCGGAGGAAGCTCTCGCCGATGAGGATGTACAAAAGAAGTTGAATGAAGGCCTAGGGCGCGCCGCGGCTCACTATAACCTCTACCTTCCGCCAGGAAAACAAATTAGCGAGAAGTTTTCTTGCGACATTGAAGCATTGAGAAATGCATCAAAATTACTTGCGCCGATAAATGTTCTTGGTTCAAAAACTCAAGTTATCCAACAATTCTACATGAAATTTGCAAAAAGTCTGTATAAATGGGACTTGGCGCAATATTTTACTCCCCATGAGGTAATTGATTTCATAGTCGAACTGACTAATCCGCAACCGGGTGAGCATGTATATGATCCGGCATGCGGAAGTGCTGACTTTCTCATCAGCGCCTTTCGTCGAGTCGGCACGGCCGCAGAAACGTCGGTTTGGGGAGCAGATCATAGCGAACAAGCCGTACAAATCAGTATTCTCAACATGGTGCTCAATGGCGATGGCAAGACCCAAATTTCCAACGAGGACAGCCTTAAGGCGCTAAGCGAAAGCAGTAGGCAGTTTTCTATCGTCCTTTGCAATCCGCCTTTCGGTACGCGAATACTAGAACGCCGGTACGAAGTGCTCCGCAAGTTCGACATGGGACACAGATGGGAACGGAAGGACCAAGGGGCTGAAAAGACCGACGTCGTTCGTCCTTCGCAACAAGCAGGCATCCTTTTTGCGGAGCTTTGCGTCCGCCTGACTCGCCCGGGAGGACGAGTCGGCATCATTTTGCCGAATGGCTATCTCGGAAACCGCAGCGCCGACTACGTAGCTTTGCGCGAGTGGTTGCTTCGCAACACCAAAATCGCGGCGATTGTCGCATTCCCTCGCTTTACGTTCAAGAAGTCCGGTGCTGATGTAAGCGCGTCCGTACTCGTGCTCGAAAAGAGGAAAATACCGTTGACCGCCGCTTCGGATAGCGCGGATTACGCCTTCTTTGCCGGCAATATCGAGTCTGTTGGATGGCGCGCTGGCGACAAGAAAGCATCACCAATCTACCAACGCGAGGAAACGACCGGAGCGCTGGTTTTGGACGAAAAGAATGAGCCCATTTTGGACGCCGATTTCAACCAGGTCCTTGAGGAGTACCTGCGCTCTCCGGCCATAAATTGCTTCCCTTGGGTTGGAGAAGAAAGAGAACTCCCATCCGGCGCTCAAACTCGGGGCGTCGATATCGAGGATGTCGCCAAGACAAGCGACCTCAATTTGGACCCCAAAAGACACTCAAATAAGTTCTTCGAACTCAAGCAAGTGATCGAGCGTGGCCCTCATTTTCGCCTAGGCGAAGTCCTAGAAGCTGTCCCCTATGCAAGGCGCAAGCTGGATTCGGCAAAAGTCTATCGATACGTCGAAATAGAAAAAGTCGGGTCGGGAGACTACGACTACAGCGAGCTACGCGGATGGCAGCTTCCCGACCGAGCAAAGCTTTCGGCGAAACCCGGAGACATCTTCATCCCTCATCTTTGGAGTTGTGCGGGAAAGTGGTTCATGGCGGCCGGCAAGTGCGACGATCTTGTCGTAACCAACGGCTGCGCCCGTTTCCGTATTCGCGATGGTATGGAGCATTCGCTCGCCGATCTAGTTATTGGACTCTGTTC
>CAXXFU010000011.1:0-1279 GCA_963675235.2 Devosiaceae bacterium
TTTTCCGAGTTCCCGTCACGATGCCTTGTGGTCGCGTGCTCATGCCTGAAAGCAGTCCCACTTCTCTTGAGCGCGCCCCATGAGCTGGCCCCGTAGCTCAGCTGGATAGAGCAGTAGCCTTCTAAGCTATTGGTCGCAGGTTCGAGTCCTGCCGGGGTCGCCATCATTTGCGAGTGGTTGCGCGCTCGAACCGGAGAGGTGATGCCACCTTTCCGGAGCGCGTCCCGAAGGAGGAACGATCATTAGAAGACCTCGGCGTCTTGGAAAAACCGGCTACGAGGTTACCGAAATCGGACTCGGGTGCTGGCAGTTGGGGGGCGATTTCGGCGAGGTGTCCGAGACAGTGGCCGCCGATATCCTCGGCACGGCGACCGAGCTCGGCGTCAATTTCTGGGATACGGCCGACGTCTACGGTGGTGGACTGAGCGAAACCCGCATCGCAGCCTCCGACAAGAAACCGGCGGGCTTGCACATCGCCACCAAGCTCGGCCGTGACGCTGCGCTTTATCCGGACCAGTACACAAGGGACGGCGTCCGCAAGAGCCTCGAGGGCTCGGCCAGGCGCCTCGGCGTCGAAACGCTTGATCTGGCCCAGCTTCACTGCGTGCCGCCGGCGGTTCTCGAGGATGGCGCCATCTTCGGCTGGCTCGAGGACTTCAAGCGCGACGGGCTGATTGCCCATTGGGGCGCCAGCGTCGAGACTGTCGAGGAAGGTCTGCTCTGCCTCAAGCAGGACGGCTGCGCCACGCTGCAGATCATCTTCAACCTGTTCCGCCAGGATGCGGTGGCCGAACTGCTGCCGGCCGCCAAGGCCGGCCGATGTCGGCATCATTGTCCGCCTGCCGCTGGCCAGTGGCCTGTTGAGCGGCAAATTCACCGCCGATCACAAGTTCGACGAGAAGGATCACCGCAATTTCAACCGCGACGGCAAGTTCTTCAATGTCGGCGAGACCTTCTCCGGCCTGCCCTTCGAGCAGGGCGTGCGCCTGGTCAACGAGATGAAGGCGCTCCTGCCCGAGGACGTGCCGCTGGCGCAGTCGGCGCTGAGGTGGATCCTCGACCATGAAGCCGTGTCTTCGATCATTGCCGGCGTCACCAAGCCCCACCAGCTCGAAGGCAATGTCGCGGCAGCGGCCCTGCCGCCTCTTGGCGAACAGCGCCATGCCCGCCTCGCTGCCTTCTATCAGGACGAAGTGCGCCCGAAGGTGCGCGGCGGCATCTAGCAGCTGGCGCGGGCTTGCCGGAGGGCAAACATCGCCAGGTGCCTGTCCATCGGCGG
>CAXXFU010000012.1:0-70370 GCA_963675235.2 Devosiaceae bacterium
GGAGTTGGACCTGTGGCTATTGGCGATCGCTTGGAAGGCTTTTTAGAAGGTAAAAAGCTCTTTGATTTTGAAGTGAAATAAATCAGGGGAAAGGAAAAATCTTAAAAAATAGAACAAGCCGAATTTTCAAGCCAACATAACTGGTTTGAAAATTCGGCTTTTGTGTGTTCAGGTTTCGAGCGAGCCAATCCTTATTCAATTGTGGTTGTCCTGCAATGTTTTGAGGTGTCCTGCGTTGGTTTTTTGCTTTCCTGCACCGCAGGATTCGCGAATTGTATTGCAGGACGGGAATAAGGATCGCAGGGACTTGTAAAAATGATGCAGGGCGGCAGCAATAGCAGCAGGAATGGGGAAAGCTGTTGCAGGATAATAAAAAAAGTCGCAGGAGCCGGTAAATGAAAAAGGCTGCCCATTTAAGACAGCCTTTTTCGATAGATTATTCGTTCCAGGGGACGAGTTTTGATCGGTAATAATTGATTCCCCAAGTATCGTATTGGTTGCCATGAGCAGCTAGGCGAACTTTGTATTCATCCCAGCTTTTCCCTTCAGTTGGCGACCAGCCAATTTCAGCATATCCAGCTAAACGAGGGAATACCAGGTACTCCATATCAGCCCGATTGGTAACGGTTTCAGTCCACAGAGGAGCTTCAATTCCCAGAATATTATCACGGCCAATTTCTTTTTCCAGTTTGATTGGATCCCAGTCGTAACCAGTATCGACTTCTACATACCCAGCCCAGTGTAAACCTAGTGGCGACAAAGAGTCGTATTGCATGTCCAGGTAGGCTTTTTTAGCTGGCGACATAATGACTTTTACACCTTGTTGAACGGCGTTTTTGGCATTCTCCGCACTTGACCAGTATTGAGCAATGCTACGCTTATCCAATTTAGCGAGTGTTACTTCATCCCAGCCAATCATGGTCTTTCCATGGGCATAAACAAGGTCTTGTACCCGTTCGATAAAAGGAATGTAGTCTTCTTTTTTAGTTACGTGTGATTCATCTCCACCAATGTGGATGTAGGGGGCCAGGAGTCAGTGATGCTAACTCGCCAATCACGTCATCAATAAATTCATAGGTAATTTCCTTGTCGGTACAGAGGGTGCTAAAACCAACTTCAGTTCCAGTATAAAGCTCCGTGGCTTTACCATCGCAGTTGAGTTCAGCATACGAAGCCAGCGCTGCATTGGTATGGCCAGGCATATCAATTTCAGGAATGATGGTAATGAAGCGTTCAGCAGCGTAGTTCACCAAATCAGTATATTGTTCCTGGGTGAAGAAACCGCCTTCGCCACCGCCAACTTCGGTGCTTCCCCCAATTTCGGTCAGCTTTGGCCACGATTTAATCTCAATGCGCCAGCCTTGGTCATCAGTCAGGTGAAGGTGTAGAACGTTAAACTTGTAGTAAGCCATCAGGTCCATAAAATGTTTCACATCTTCGGCTCCTAAAAAGTGACGGGCTACGTCAAGCATGGTGCCACGAAATTCATATTCCGGGAAGTCGCGAATTGTTCCGGTTGGAATCATCCAATCAGCTTGTTGAACGCTACTACTTGCTATGGAAAGCGGTAACAGCTGACGAATTGTTTGAATTCCGCGGAAAGCTCCTTCTGCCTTGTTGGCTTGAAGGGTTAGCAGTTTTTTGTCGATTTGTAATGCATAGCCTTCATTTCCTAATTCAGAATCATTGGTTGTGGTCAGGAAGATACCTTCTGAGGGGGCTTCGCTGACTGCTTCAACGGTCAATTGAAAGCCAGTGGCAGGAGTTAGCTTGCCTTGCAGGTATTGGGCTGTTGTTTCAAGGTTTGAGCCTGCCTGAACATAGATCTTGGTTTGCTCGGATAGTCGAAAAGCTTTCCCGGTAGCCGTAACGGATACTGGCTTGGGAATAACGTTGTTTTGGGTTAAATCGGTTGGCTCCTCGGGTGCGCAGGAAAGCAGCCCAGAGACAATCGCCAAAAGGAGAAAAACGTTTTTGTTCATGGTTGAATTTTTCTATGATTTAGTTCAAAAATAATTGGGACTAAGGTATAAAAAACATGGCTATTATTATAGCAAATATAGAGCGCTGTTAAAACAAATTGGCTTGGTTAACTCTTTAAAATTGTTTGAGTTCAAGCTTTTTGAAATAGACCCGTGCAGCCTTCTTTACATGGCCTGAAAGCAGGATTGCACTAATCATTGTAGGGAACGCCATAAGGGCAAAGGCCAGGTCGAAAAAGCTAACGACCACTTTAAGCTGAGCAACTGCTCCAACAACCACAAGCACAACGACGGCATAATGATACCAATTTTGATAACGGGCGCCAGCTACAAAACTCAAACACTTGCTGCCGTAGTAGGGAAAAGCGAACATGGTTGACAGGGCAAAAAAGCTGACACAGATGGTCAACAAATAGCTGCCATAAGGAATGACCTGCTCAAAGGCTTCGGCTGTGAGCGTAATTCCATCGGCTTCGCTATGCTTCCAAACTCCCGTAATGATAATTGCCAGAGCCGTCATGGTACAAATGATGATGGTGTCAATGATGGGGCCAAGCATGGCTACTAATCCTTCACGAATGGGCTCATTGGTTTTTGCAGCACCATGGGCCATTGGGGCTGTACCAACTCCAGCTTCGTTGGAAAATGCTGCGCGCCGAACTCCGGTAATAATGATGGCTCCCAGTGAACCACCAAGAACTGCTTTGCCCGTAAAAGCATCTTCAAAAATTAAAAGAAAGCTGGGGATGATCTGATCCGGGTTTGATAGAATAATGAATAAAATGGCAATGACATAAACAACCACCATCACAGGAACAATTCTACCCGTAACTTTCCCAATTCGTTTTACCCCACCTAAAATGACAAGGGCAACAATTGCCGCCAGGCACAAGCCAATTATGAGGTTGCTGGTAAAAGAGCTTGTAAGTCCGTTTTGTTCTAAGAAAATATCGCCAATGGCTTGGGTGAGTTGGTTAGCCTGAAACAATGGAAGTACTCCTAGCATGGCTGCAATTGAAAAGAAGAGAGCCATGGGTTTCCACTTCTTGCCAAGTCCTTCAGTAATGACATACATGGGGCCTCCCTGGATTTCACCTGCACTGTCTTTCCCACGATACATAACTGCAAGTGAGCAGGTGAAAAATTTGGTGGCTACACCAATTAAGGCAGAGACCCACATCCAAAATACCGCACCGGGGCCTCCGGTGGTGATGGCAATTGCCACTCCACTGACATTCCCCATCCCAACTGTGCCGGCTAAGGCAGTTGCCAATGCCTGGAAGTGATGTAGCTGGCCGTCTTCTTCAGGATCATCATATTTCCCTCGTAAAATCTGGATGGCGTGTCCAATGTATTTGACTGGGGCTAGTCGCGAGAGAAAGAGGAAGTAAAGGCCTCCTCCCAACAATAGAATGAGCAGAGGTGCACCCCAAATGATATCAGATAAATTAATGATGATTTCGCCGAATTTTTCCAAAGGCTATTTTTTTCTTATTCGCTAAAATACACTTTTAACTTTAGGAATATAAGCGATTTGCAATTTTATTGAGGATATCCTGATACGACTTGGAGAACTTAGAAATAACGATTGATGTGGACTTCGGGATGAAGTGTTTGATCTTTTCCACATAAGTAACGGGCAAATTGACGGGCAAAATAGGGACCGAGCATAGTTCCTTTGGAGCCTAGCCCATTGAAAATTCCTACTTGAGGAAACTTCGGATGAAGTCCTAAAACCGGACGCCGGTCGTGTGTTGTTGGTCGAATTCCTGCCCGGTGATCCACTACTTCATACGGATCAGAGAAGAGCCTGTTGAGCTTTTCTCTGAGCTCAATTTTGGCTTGCTCATTAGGCGTAGTCGTTAGATCATCCCAATCGTAGGTTGCCCCCAACCGAAAAAATCGCTCTCCCTCGGGCATTAGAAACATGGCTTTATTGAGAATGAAGTTCTCATTGTAAGTGGCCGTTTTTATCCGAAGTACTTCTCCCTTGGTATGCTTAAACTGAAGGTTCTTGAAGAACGGATTTTGGGATACGGCATGGCCTTCACAGAAAATGACTTTTTGGGCTTCCAAGTCTTGGTAAATGACTCGGTCTTCCTGTAAAATGAGTTTCTCCCAATCTACTTTTTCAAATCGAATCCGGTTTTGTTTTTGAAGCTGTTGCCCCATGCTTTCAATTAGTTGCTTGAGGTCAACACGTCCGCTTTGAGAAACTGTGCCAACTCCAAACGGAGCATGAATGTATGGCGAACTGATTTGTTCGGGATTTTCAAGCAGGTAGTTCTGGAGCTTGTTTGAATTTACCTTTTTCCGCCAAAATTCATCTTCTCCTTTACCCAGTACTTTTTTGATTTGGAGTGGGTAAAACAAGCGAGTGCCGAATTTTTGCTCCAACTCTGCATAGGTATTGAGCAATTGGGGGTAAAGTTCATCAATGAGCCAGCTTTTGGTTAGTCGCCTAAAAACAACAGGATTAATAACTCCCGCTGCAACTTCAGAGGCTTTGGGCTGCTCCGGATTGTCCAGCACCATGCACGACTTTCCTTGTTTGTTTAAGGCGTGTACAAGCAAGGTGCCAGCCAATCCTTGTCCGATAATCAGGTAATCAAATTTCATTACCCATAAGGACAGCAAAAGCCCCAAAAAGTTCAGACTTAAAGAGCCACTTCAACAAGTACTGGAAGATGGTCCGATGGATAGCGCTGTTCGTAAGAGTCGGTCAATACGCCATACTTCATAACCTCAATTTTCCCTTTGATAAAGATGTAGTCAATTCGGTTCTTTAGCTCGCTATTGAAATTGAATCCATTGTAGGTTCCCTCTGGCCCATAGGGAGCTTGTGCGGAAACCTTTTTGCTGTCAGCTAGCTGAGTTTCAAGACGTGCAATTGGTGCCGATTCCGGAGTTAAATTGAAATCGCCCATTAAAATAACCGGATTGTTACGGGTGTTGAGCGAATCGATTTTTTTCCAGAATCAGTTGAGCAGAATTGATTCGAGCTTCATCGCCCACGTGGTCAAAATGGGTATTGAACACCCAAACTGATTTTCGCTTGTCGTAATCTTCGAGTAGGGCATAGGTGCATATACGTTTGCAAGCTGCATCCCATCCCATGCTGGGGACGTTTGGTGTTTCAGATAGCCAGAACCAACCATGATCTTTTAACTGATATTTTCGACTGTTGTAAAAGATTGGAGAATACTCTCCTCTGGCTTTGCCGTCTTCCCGGCCAACGCCGATCTGATCAAAGCCTGGTAGTTGCAAGGAAATGTCGGTGACTTGTTCGTACAGGGCTTCTTGTAGCCCAATGATATCGGCTTCATGAAAACGTAGCAGGTCAGTCACTTGTATTTTTCGCTTGGACCAAGCATTTTCTCCGTCTCCTTCGTTGGCGTAACGAATATTGTAAGTTATGACGTTAGCGGTTTGAGCCTGAATTGTTTGGCTGATAGTTAGAAGGATCATGACAAAAAAGATAGTAATTTTCATCCGTTTAATTTGTTTATGAGGTATGATATGAAACTTGCATGTTAATCTTTCTTCGATCGATTGGATTAAACATGTCTACTTCATTTGTTTATAAGCTGTTTTAGTTTGCGCAATAGTTAAAACCCGGATAGTCACAATTATGTTCTCCGGGAATAATCGTATGGATTTGATCCCGGGAATTGTTCAGCACAAACTTGTGACAGAAGGTCAACATTTCCTCCACTTGGTCAAACATGGGAGAACCTGCAACGCTATGATTTCCTCCGCACACAGTATATAGCCAGTAGGGTTTTCCAAGTTGTTGCAATTTATCAGCAATGGTTTTAGAACCATGGAGCATGAGGTAGCCTTCCCGGTCTTCGCTACAATAATGGTGTGGTGCTGAAGCGTAAGGAACCAAGTTGTCGCAAGTTCCATGAAAGAACATCGACGGAATTGCTGAATCAGCATAAATTTGAGTGGTGTCAGCCATTGCTCCAGCCATTGAAATAACGCCCGCATAAGAAACAGGGCCAGACTCCAATCCGTAGCAATAAGGAGGCTGGTACGCAGCGGGGAGCACGGTCTCTGCTCCAGCACTACTTCCTGCCAAGATGATTTGATGTGGGTTTATTCCCAGGTTCTCCCAGTTGGTGATTAGGAAGTAGGTGGCATCCTGCAAATCTTCAACCGCTGCAGCTATGGCTTCCAGTTTTTCTTCGGTTGGACAATCGCATCCAAAGCCTGTTTTCGTGCCTTTACGAAGCAGGCGGTAAGTAATTGACACGGCAACGTAACCTCGTTGGGCAAATTTTTTGCAAAAGGTGGCAGTGCCTTCATTGTTTCTTATCCCTCCGGAAAATCCGCCGCCATGCACATACACCAATACAGGACGCTCCGTTTCATTGTCGAAAGCCGGACTGTAAACATCCAGTTCCAGGTTTTGTCCGTCTTTTTGAATGTAAGTGTAGGTTTCAACATTTACGCTGTCTGTTATTTCTTCCAGGTAGCGTTCTTGTGCAAATCCTGCATGGAGAATAAAAAAGATGCAGAAAGTAGAAAGTAAAATCTTCATGGGTTATTATTATTTAAGTAACAACCAATTGGCAGAATGAATTTAAATTGACTAGGCTAAAATAACTTACGTAGTTCGCTAATGCAACTTTTTCACGCATGATGGTTGTCACGGTTGTTGGTTTATTGTTTCTCTTTTTTAGGTGAAAGAGGTTGCTAAATTAGATAAAAAATGAATCCACAACAATTAATGGGGCCTTTGCATTTTTGATGTTTAAAAATTAGAGCTGCAGGCTGAAAGCAAATAGCTTGGAGCGCAGGAAACTTAGTTTGAATGATAAGTTGACAACTGGTTAATTGACATTAGCTTTTTGTGAGCTTTTACGGCGACGCCTTATCGGTTCGTAATGAAGTTGTCAGGTGGCTCGGTAGCTAAGCTGTTATTTTATTGCTTGCAGTTCTTTGTATACTTCCAGAGCAGCGGGGAAATGGCTGTAAGGCCCTTTCGAATATGCCTAAGGAGTAGGCAATGGTTAGGCCATAATTGGTAAGAGGAACACCTACCTGGCGGGCTTTTATCAATCGCGACAGCATTTCTCTTCGATTCCACATGCAGGCTCCGCAATGAATAATGAGTTTATAGTCGGCCACATTTGCAGGGAAATCGCGCCCTCGTGCATGATCAAACTGGAGTTGTCCGCCAACGTATTGGGTTAGCCAACGTGGAATTTTAACTGTGCCAATGTCTTCGCCAATGGGATGATGCGAACAAGCCTCGGCAATTAAAACCCGGTCACCTGCCTTTAGTTGATCAATGGCCATCGCTCCCCGAACCATCTCGGTCAAATCGCCTTGATGACGGGCAAAAAGAATCGAGAAACTTGTCAGGGGAATATCTGGAGGAGTATCTGCGGCTACTTTTAAAAAAGCCTGACTGTCGGTGACCACCAACTTGGGAGGTTTATTGAACCTGGAAAGTGCTTCTCGAAGTTCACGTTCTTTTACCACCATGCAAAAAGAGTCGCCATCCAACAAATCGCGGATACTTTGTACCTGTGGTAAAATCAACCGGCCTTTGGGGGCTTCCTTATCAATCGGAACAACCAGAATCGCTGCTTCTCCGGGGCCAACTAAATCAGCCACAATACTTGGGCGATTGATAAAATCGTCGGGAGCACTTTTTAATATGGTTTGACGCAGCTTGGAAATACCTTGGTTGGTAACAACAGAGGTTTCAACTACAGGTAGTTGAGAAGCGGAAAAGCTGTTCAGCATGCAAGACTTTGCTGTTTGTAAGTCAGCTTTATTAAGTACAATGATAACAGGAACTTCTCGTTCTTGAAGTTGTTGTAAAATCTGCTCTTCAAATTCACCCCACTCGTGGCTACTTGAAACAATAATCCCCAAATCGGTCCGATCAAAAACACCTACTGTTTTTTTGATACGTTTTTCACCTAAAGCTCCAACATCATCAATCCCAGCGGTATCGATAAAAAGAACCGGACCTAGTGGAAGTAGTTCCATCGGTTTTTCAACGGGGTCAGTCGTTGTGCCTGCAATTTCTGAAACGATGGAAACTTCTTGTTGAGTAAGCGCATTGAGCAGAGAGGATTTACCAACATTGCGTCGGCCGAAAAGACCAATGTGTAACCGAAAAGATTTTGGGGTTTTCATTCGTTTTTAATTTGTTCGAAAAATACGAATGATCGCTTATCTCTCCAATGATTTTTGGAATTATTGCGAATGGCTTTGGGGAGGCTTGAAGAGTTCAGGGCGATAATGAATGGATTGATTTTGAGGGAAGGCTAAACCGGAAGAGCATAAAAAAAGCCGGAATAACCGGCTTTGCTTTTATTAATCGATGAATTACTTTTTGTCGTCACAAGATTTTTTCTTGCTGCAACATTCTTTTTTGCTCTTTTCGCAAGCTTCCTTCTTGTCAGCTTTTTTGGTTTGTTTTTTGTCTTTCTCGTCTTTATTTGCTGTACTTACTTGTTCTGTTTTTGTTTCATTAACTTGAACTGCATAAGTAGCAGAAACTCCAAACGCGAAAACAATAGCCAACATTAAAACCAACTTTTTCATAATTTTCTATTTTAAGTTTATAACGAGAGCAATTTATCAAGAATAAGTCTAAATTAAAATAGCCTTAACATTTATTTAGAAATATTTCGATTTGTCGATTTGATAAGCTAAAAGCCTAGCTTATTAACTTTTTCGGGACTGATTAAAGTATCAAATTCATCTGGACTGAGCAGTTGTTCTTCCAGAATAAGCTCGCGAATTGTTTGGTTTGTGGCCTTTGCTCGTTGCGTTATCTGTGAACATTTTTCGTAGCCTAATTCTGCTACCACGGCTGTAATTACTGCTGTTGAATTATGTACATGTTGTCGACATTTTTCCGGATTTGCCGTTAATCCTTGGATGCATCTTGAACTGAAAATACTTGTTGCTCGCTGCAAGAGTTGAATACTTTCCAATAATTTGTCAGCGATGAGTGGCATCAGGTGATTTAATTCGAGGTTGCCGGAAGCTGCTGCCTGTGCTATTATCTGGTCGTTGCCCATCACTTGAGTGGAAGCTTGTATCACAGCCTCAGGGATGACCGGGTTTACTTTACCAGGCATCATGCTTGATCCTGCTTGTTGGACAGGGAGATTGATTTCTCCAAATCCAGCATCAGGATCGCTACTCATCAATCGTAAGTCGTTGGCTATTTTGATGAGTGTGCTGGCACAGGCTTTTAAAATTCCAGAGACTTCTACAAACACATCGGCATTTTGAGTGTTTTCCATCAAGTTTTCAGCTCGGGCCAATGAGGTATTGGTTAGTTCGCGCAAACGGTCCGTTACCTGAAAAATGAACTGGCGAGGAGCACCTAGCCCACTACCAATAGCCGTTCCTCCGAGGTTTACAACACGCAGGCGTTCTTCGCACTTGTATATG
Source organism: Devosiaceae bacterium (assembly GCA_963675235.2). Lineage (GTDB taxonomy): Bacteria > Pseudomonadota > Alphaproteobacteria > Rhizobiales > Devosiaceae > JAHJQZ01. Next base: position 9,414 of record CAXXFU010000012.1, read on the forward strand.
CGCCAGCGGTCACGGTTTAAGGCTTCAGCATAGGTTGCCATTTCTCGTCCTAGAGTTGTTAAAACCGCATCTTGTAACTGGGTTCTGCCAATTTTGACGATATTGGAAAAAGCTTTCTCCTTTTGTTGAAAAGCTTCTTGCAACTCAAGCACCGATTGCTCCAAATGGCGGAGCTGAATGATGGCCGCCAGTTTCAGTGCAGTGGGGTAGGTATCGTTAGTGGATTGGTGGCGATTGATGTCGTCTAAAGGAGAGATAAGCTGATAACTCCCAAGTGGCTCTCCCAGTAGTTGAAGTGCCCGGTTGGCGATAACCTCATTAACATTCATATTGGTTGAGGTGCCTGCTCCTCCCTGTAGAGCATCAACCAAAACAGTGTCCATTAAAAGTCCGCTGGCCATTTCATGACAAGCCTGTTCGATGGCATCAGCTTTTTTTGCGTCCGGGAAGTAAGCCAACTTACGGTTGATTTGTGCGCAGGCCAACTTGACCCAGCCATACGCTTTCACAAGTTCCGGGTTGACTTTCCGGCAGGCAATCGGAAAGTTTTCCAATGCACGAAGCGTATGGATGCCATACAAGGCATCTGCTGGCAGCTCTCTGGAGCCTATCTGGTCGGTTTCAAGTCGGGTTTTGGCTTTATCCATGCTGTTGTTGGAATGGTTGAGGCTTCGAATCACTCTTAACAGAAAACATCACTTTGCCCATTGTTTACACGGTCAACCAGTTTTCGAGCTCGATCAGCTGGGACTCCTTGCATGCCGGCAATGGTTTGTTCTACCAGTTGCTTGCCTACTTCGAATGTTTTAGGCGTGGCATAGTTGTTCAGGTATTCCATAAAACTTGAGAGGGCATTGGGGCCACAGTGTGCTTTTATTGCTCCAGGCTTGGCTAGATCCATAAAATCCTGGCCGGTGCGTCCCAGTCGGTAGCAGCCGGTGCAGAACGAAGGAATGTAGCCCATTTCTGCGACATCACGAATCACTTCATCCAAAGGACGATGATCTCCCAGACTGAATTGTCCGGAAACTTCATCTTCAACTTCTTCTTCATATCCTCCCGGATTGGTTCGGCTGCCAGCTGATATTTGGGAAACGCCCAAGGCAAATGTTTCCCGACGCATTTTGGCGGTTTCCCGAGTCGACATGATAATGCCTGTGTATGGAACGGCCAAGCGTAGAATAGCTACAATCTTGCGGAACTCCAGATCGCTAACAGGAAATGGTGGATGAGATGCCATGTCAGATCCGGTGGCTGGTTCCATACGCGGAACACTGATGGTGTGTGGCCCAACGCCAAAAACACGCTCCAGTTCAGCAATGTGTTGCATCAAGGCTAGTAACTCAAATCGATAATCATTCAAGCCAAACAGAACGCCGATTCCGACATCATCAATGCCGGCTTCCATTGCTCGATGTATGGAGGAGAGCCGCCAATCGTAGTTCATTTTTTTACCACCAATGTGCACCTTTTTATAGGTCTCGCGGTGGTAGGTCTCCTGAAAAATCTGGTAAGTGCCAATTTTCTCAGCTTTCAATAATTTAAATTCTTCGGTTGTCAGTGGAGCAACATTGACATTGACCCGGCGAATTTCTGCATCGTTAAGCTTGGCTGCATATACCGATTGGATGGAATCTAAAACATATTGAAATCCTTGACGCGGATAGGACTCGCCAGCAACTAGCAGAACGCGTTTATGCCCCTGTTTGATCAATGCTTCTGTTTCGTGAATAATTTCATCTTGAGTTAGCGAACGGCGAACAATCGCTTTGTTTTTGGCCCGAAAAGCACAGTAGGTACATTCATTGGCACACAGATTTGAAATGTAAAGTGGTGCAAAGAGTACCAGGCGTTTCCCATAAATGGTGTCTTTGATCTGGTTGGCTGTTTGAAACAGTTGTTCAAGCTGAGCATGATCGTTGATTCCCGTAAGTACGGCTACTTCCTGCAGGTTCAGCCCTTTCATCTCAGCAGCTTTGCTTAAAACATCCTGTACTTGCTGGTTGTCCGGATGAGTATGTTTTTCGAGGATTTCCTGTATTTCTTGTTCCCGAATGAATGATTGAGTAGCTGTTTCCATGGTTTTATTTTTTAGCTAGTCCTGATTTTACTTGAACTCCTTGAATAGCTCCGAGTCGCCCGGTTAGTTTTCCCAGTTCATCCGTAGTGGTATCTACCACCAAGGTAATCACCGAAGTTGATCCTTTGACTCTAGGGATGCCGGTTCTTGCCAGAATATGATCGGCATGTTTGCTTAGAAGCTCGTTAACAGCCGCAGAACATTGGTCGCGGTCTTCAATAATAATTCCAACAAAGCCCAGGCGTTTTTCAGCATTCATGATTTTTGGTTTGCGCGGGAACGCAGGAAAGAAAAGTCATTGTACATTCAGCAAACACGAAAAAGAAAGGCATGCTTCCTGTAAAGTACTTAAATTTGATGTTCTTCCCTTGAAGTCAGTCCATTGACCTTCCCGCAGGTTTTGAATCAAAAGTACAATAGTTTCTTCAAAAGAAACATGGTTATTGCTCAGGTTCTGAAAATTTTAAAATTCATAATTCTTGCTTTCTTTTCCCATAAGTACTGAGCATTAAGGCTTGAGAAGAGGCTTATTTTCAATCGACATGATAAATCTTTTTCTGTTGTATCCCGATTTGATTAAATTGGCGGGGCTAAAAAAAGCAGCTTATGTCTGACTTTGATTCAATTTTTAGAAATTATCATCAAGTATTGGTTGTCTATGCATACAAGTTTGTGTTAGATGAAGAGGCCGCATTGGATGTTGTGCAGGATGTTTTTACTCATGTTTGGGAAAAACAGAAGTTTGATTTTGAAGAAGAACATTTGAAAGCTTATTTGTTTAATGCGACACGAAATACTTGTTTGAATTTCTTGAAACATCAAAAAGTAAGGCAAACGCATGATGAATTTGTCAAACTGAAATCATTGGAAGTCCAGCATTATGCAAGCGGAGAAAAGTCGTTGATCGAAAAGGAAAGTCTTGATAAAATTCACCGAGCTATTGCTGCTTTACCTGCCAAATATCGGGAAGTGATTGAGTTAAGTCGATTTGAAGGGTTGAAAAACAAGGAGATTGCAGAACAACTCCAAATTCCACTTCGTACGGTTGAAACCCAGCTCTTTAGAGGGCTGTCAATGTTGCGAGAACATTTGACAAAACAAGAATTTAAAATTCTACTTTCCATCTTCTTCCTCAATAGAAAATAAAAAAACTGATTTTTTTTGACGTAGTTTTCGGTTTTTGGTTGTGTTATAGTAAAAGCCTTAAGAAAAAGGCATAAGACTATGACTGAAATAAGCAAATATGATGAATTAATTGCCCGCTATTTGAATGGTAATTTCTCGAATGAAGATGAAGTCCTTTTATTACAGTGGGTTAATGCAGATCCAAAGAATAAGAAACAGTTTTTGGAACTGAAAGACACTTGGGATGCAGGGTTTAAAATGAAAGCTAGTACCAATGACGAGCTTTTGAAATTTTACAAAGGGCAAATTCGTTCTCAATCAAACCGCAAAGTTAGAACTTGGGTGTATGCTGTTTCCGCAGCGGCTATTTTAGTTATTGGCTTGCTACTGGGGGGACTTTTACCTTCTGGATTACCTTCAAAAGGCATTCAACAGTTGGAATCATTTTATGTTCCGGCAGGTTCTCGTTCCGAATTAACGTTAGCTGATGGTACCAAAGTGAAGCTGAACTCGGACAGCCGTTTAGATATTAGCCCTGACTTTTCAAGTAAGAATCGGGTCGTCCGTTTAGTTGGGGAAGCTTATTTCGAAGTTAAGTCAGATAAAAAACACCCCTTTACGGTAGAAACCCCAAAGTTTGATGTTCTCGTTACCGGAACCAAATTCAATATAAGTAGTTATGCGGATGACAGCCAGATTAGCACAGCGCTATACGAAGGAAGCGTGCAGTTGTCAACCATAAACAAGCAAGTAGTTCATTTGACTCCTGGCGAGAAAGTCAGTTTTGATCAAAAAACAATGGAGCCAATTCGTGAAAAAGTTCGAATTGATGCTGACTTAGCTTGGGTTAATGGGGAGTTTATGTTTGACGAGATCCCATTTTCAGATTTAATTAAGCGCTTGGAACGCTGGTATGATGTAAGTCTGACCTATCAATCCAGTGAGCTGGACTCGATGGTCTACTCCGGAAGTTTTAGAAATCAGGAGACGATTTGGCAAGTTCTGGATGCGTTGAAAATTACTTCCCCCATTGATTATCAAAAGTTGGGAGTACGAGAATTTGAATTAAACTACCGGCCTATGTAAAAAAGGTAAGGCTGAATGTCGCCACAACATCCAGCCTTAAAAACAATCAAATTAATAATTGTCTAAACATTTCAAATTTATGAAAAAAAAGCGAACCAGGAGGGAGTATGGTCTGCGGGATGACTTTCTCAAAATTTATCGAATTATGAAACTAACCTGTTTGTTTTTATTGGCGGTGTTTATGCAGGTGTCTGCAGCAACCTATGCTCAAAAAACAAAACTCAGTGTGTCCGGGCAAAACATGTCTATAGAGCAGGTCTTGGGCCAAATTGAAGATCAGTCAGAGTTTTCCTTTTTCTACAATAATCGGGAAGTTGATTTAAGTAAGGAAGTAACGCTCGATGTCAGAAATAAGCCTGTTGATGAGATTATGAATTACCTGATGGATCAAACAGGCTTAAGTTACACTGTCAATAACAAGCTGATTATTATTCATAAATCACAAAAATCAGAATTAGGAAGTTTGACCAGTCAATCTCAAAAAGTAAGTGGGAAAATAACTGATTCATCTGGTCAACCGCTTCCGGGTGTAACTGTACTTATAAAAGGGACTACCCAGGGAACAATTACGGACTATGATGGAAATTATACGATTGATGGTGTTCCTACAGAAGGGGTTTTAGTTTTTTCTTTTGTGGGGATGAGAACGGAAGAAGTTCCGGTTGCGAAGAACACGCTAATCAATGTAACCATGAAAGAGGATGCCATTGGTATTGAAGAGGTGGTGGCAGTTGGATATGGTGTAATTAAGAAAAGTGATTTAACGGGAGCTGTTTCAGCCATAAAAGAGGACGATTTTAACGCTGGAGTTAACGGTTCAATGGAGCAATTGGTGGCAGGAAAAGTAGCAGGAGTCCAAATTTCTCAATATAGTGCGGAACCAGGTGGTGGAATTTCAGTACGTATTCGTGGTGTGTCTTCTGTAAATGCAGGCAATGATCCGCTTTACGTTATCGATGGCTTACCGGTTGATAATAGCGGTATGTTTTCTGGAGGAGGAGCTGCGAATATTGGAAAGAATCAAGCAAGAAATCCATTAAACTCACTTAATCCCAACGATATTGCATCAATAGAAATACTTAAAGATGCGAGCGCTACTGCAATCTATGGGGCAAGAGGCTCAAACGGAGTAATCCTTATCACGACAAAAAGAGGAAAACAAGGAAAAACAACTGTCAGTTATAACACCAACCTTGGAGTACAGTCGGTTAAAGATAGGTATGATTTGCTGACCTCTCAGGAATATATGCAAGTTATTAACGAACTCTCAGTGGCCGAGGGCAAAGGAACAGTTTTTTCGCCGTCAGACGTGGCAAGTATTGAAGGAACAGATTGGCAGGATCAAATATTCAGGACAGCTCTTATTCAAGAGCATAATCTTTCAGCAACAGCAGGTGATGATAATACAACCTTCTTTGCTTCCTTAAATTATTTTAATCAGGAAGGCGTAATTAAAAATACAGGCATTGAGAAATACATTGGTCGAGTCAATTTAGAGCATAAGATTGGCGAGAGGGCCAAAATTGGGATTAATTTAAATACCAGTTTAATTAATGACAATAATAGCATTGATAATAGCGGCGATAATGAAGGGGGAGGACCGCTTTATGCAGCCCTGCTGTATGATCCAACTGAACCTGTTTACGATGAAAATGGAGAGTTAACGATCTCTTCTAACCTAACAGTACAAAATCCGGTTAGGTTAATCAAAGGTATTTCTAGCAAAAGTGTTACCAATAGAACATTTGGGACAGCTTATGTTGAGTATAATGTTGCTAATAATTTACAAGCCAAATTAAATTTTGGGACTGATCGCGCTACTTCCAGAAGAGATATCTATAATTCCAGGCTGACTTTCCATGGTTCAGGGGCGGGTGGTCTAGCAAATATTGCAACACTAGAGCGTTCAAATGTACTTCTCGAATATACGATGACCTATAATAAGTCAGTAGGACAGAATAATAACCTTACTGTACTTGGAGGTACTACTTATCAAAGTTTTTCTTCAAGGCATTTTGTTGGCGATATCAGCGGATTCCCGGCAGATGATTTGCTTACCAATAATTTTTCGTTGGGTAATACCGATAATGACATGTTATACAGCGGTCGAAGTGAAAATAAATTGCTGTCTTATCTCGCCAGAGTGAATTATTCAATCGATAATAAATACTTGCTTACAGCGTCGTTCCGAGCAGATGGCTCTTCTCGATTTGGGAAGAATAACCAATACGGTTATTTCCCATCTTTTGCCGGAGCATGGAAGCTGTCAGAAGAAGATTTTATTTCTGATTTATTTTACAATTTAAAACTAAGAGCAAGTTGGGGACAGATTGGGAACGAATCAATTGGTAATTACGAGTTTCTAACAACTTTAAGTCCAGGTGATAGTTACGCAGTGGTTAACAACTCAATTGTTCGAGGCATAGAACCTTCACGTGTGGCCAATCCTGATTTGAAATGGGAAACAACCGAACAAACAGATATAGGATTAGATGTGGCTTTCTTAGACGGTAGAATTAGTTTTACTGGTGACTACTTTATTAAATACACGAAAGACATGTTATATAACCTACCCATGCCACAATCCACCGGTTTTGGATCCCGCAGAGCAAACATCGGGAAAATGAAAAACACAGGAATCGAATTTCTTCTAAATACGATTAATATAAAGACAAATCGATTGGAATGGAGTTCTTCGTTAAATTTCACCAGTGTTAAGAATCGGGTAGAAAGCCTCGGTGGATTAAATGATGTAGTTGGCAGGTATTCAATTATCAGGGAAGGCGAGCCTCTAAATGCTTATTATGGGTATCAGGTTCTTGGACTTTTTCAAGAAGGAGATGATATAGCAGGATCAGCTCAACCAGATGCACTTCCAGGTCACCCCAAATTTGAAGATGTCAACGATGATAAGAAAATTGATACGAAAGATTTACAAATTATTGGAAAACCTTATGCCGATTTTATTTTTGGATTACAGAACACCATCTCCTATGATCGTTTTCAATTCGACATATTTATTCAGGGACAATATGGTGCTGATTTGATTAATCAGAACCTGGTTGAAAGTTTATACCCTAAAAACTTTAGAAGAAATAGGATTACAACAACTGCATTGGATCGATGGACCCCGGAAAATACTAATGCGAAATGGCCTTCAGGAGTATTTCCCGACGACTACGGCGGTAATCGAACAACGAACTCGCTTACGGTACAAGATGCTTCCTTTATTCGTCTTAAAAATGTGCAACTCAGCTATGATATTCCGGTTTCCCGAATCAAGTTTATGAGTTCTGCCAAAGTTTTCATAACTGGACAAAACTTACTTACAATTTCGAATTACATTGGCTCTGATCCAGAGGCAAATGCGAATGGAGGAGGAAGTACCCGAATTGATATCAGTGGTTATCCGCCAGCTCAGACATGGTCTTTCGGAGCCAGATTTAGTTTTTAAAATTTAACACGCGAAAATAAACATAAGAAATGAAAAAATACATATTGAAGATAATACTCGTGGTCGTTGTATTTATGCACACCACCAGTTGTACTGATTTATTGGATGCTAATGTTTATTCCGAATTAGATCCTCAATCAAATAGCGAGGAAATTATAATGTCAACCTTGTACAATGCATATTCCAGTGCACAATTACGTTACTATTCCGGAGGACTTACAAGATTTTATGTATCTGCAATGTGTTCTGGCGAAAACTGGAACGAGGGAGGGGCGATAGCCGCACGTCTTAATCCGTTACGGTCCTTTACCTGGGCAAGTAACCATCATGACCTGGGTACAAGCTGGAACGCCTGTTATCAGGGAATTAGAGATGCAAATACGCTTTTGGAAAATGTGGGAGAGGAAACGGATCCATTTAAAAAATTGGTGAGAGCCGAAGCTACATTTATAAGAGGGTGGTGTTATGTTGTACTTTACGATCTGTTTGGCCCGGTACCTCTACGAACATCCACTCTCGACAATCCGGAGCTTGCAAAGGCAACGGATGATGAAATGAAAATGCAAATCGAGAAAGATATGCTACAGGCTATTCAGTCACTCCCCGACGAGCCTGTTGAATATGGTAGAGCCAGTAAAGGTGCAGCAATGGGGATTTTGTGTAAATTCTATTTGAATACTAAGCAGTGGCAAAAAGTGGTTGAATTGTCTCAAGCAATTATAGATATGGGTAAATATGACTTATTGCAAAATTATAAGGATGTTTTCGCCATAGCCAATGAAGGGAATAAAGAATTGCTTTGGGCTTTAGCACGCACGGCATCGGGTGCTTCCGGAAATTCAGGAGGAGGTACTTATCTGCAAGCAATTACTTTTCCCACTGATTACCCTCTCGCTTCTAACCAATCAGTGTATGCTGCAAAAACATACTTCTATGATGATTTTTTGGATTCTTTTGAAGAAGGAGATGAGCGTGCAGAATTATTTGTCAGAGATTATATCAATACTTCAGGAAATCACATTCAATTGTACGGGAATGATAAATCACTGACATTAAAATATGAATTTGACCCGGATGCTGTTGGCCCTGCAAATGGCAATGATATGCCAGAAGTAAGATATTCAGATATTCTATTAAGTCGTGCAGAAGCATTGAATGAATTAAATGGTCCAACTCAGGAATCAGTTGATTTAATTAATGAGGTACGTATTAGAGCTGGTGCATCGGTAAGAACATTGGCCGATTTCCCTTCTAAAGAAGCTATGCGCAGTGCCCTTTTAAAAGAGAGAGAATGGGAATTCTATGCCGAGGCAAAAGGTCGGCAGGACCAAATTCGTCAGGGCGTATTTATATCTCGCGCGCAGGAAAGAGGAATAACAGTAGCCAAAGCTCACCATGTATTGTTTCCTATTCCTTTGTCAGAGATGAATGCAAATTCAAATATCGAACAAAATCCAGGCTACTAATGTATTGAGCAACTAATTTTCATGTTAGGCAGATTATTTAACCTGCCTAACATGAAGATACTTCACCCATTAGGGGAATGATAAGTTGTATGAAAATATTCAAATAGATGAAAATATTTAATAGCCACCTGTCCTTGGTGCCTTTTATGTTGCTCTCAAGTTGTCAACATCAAAAGAATGACAATGACACGTATTTACCTCCTAATATCGTAGTGATATTAGCTGATGACATGGGATATGGCGACCTGTCTTCGTATGGAGCGACCGGATTTTCTACTCCCAACCTGGATAAATTAGCGATGGAGGGTATTCGCTTTACCAATTTTTATGTATCTCAGCCTGTTTGTAGTGCATCAAGGGCCTCGCTGTTAACGGGATGCTATTCAAATCGGATTGGAATTAAATATGCACTTGGTCCTGGATCTAAGATTGGACTCAACCCGGAAGAAGAAACAATTGCCGAAATATTAAGAGAAAGAGGATACAAGTCCATGGCAATTGGAAAGTGGCATTTGGGTGACGATGTGAGTTTCTTGCCTATGCAGCAAGGTTTTGATGATTACCTTGGATTGCCATATTCTAATGATATGTGGCCCGTAGGGTATGATGGGAAGCCAAAAGAAAAATCCAAACACCCGGAGTTGCCATTGATTCGGGGCAATGAATCTGTAAAAAAAATCAGAACGCTGGATGAGCAGGCTGAGTTAACAAGCCTTTATACCAAAGAAGCAGTAACGTTTATTGAAAAGAATAAAAAGCATCCTTTTTTTCTCTACCTAGCTCATTCGATGCCTCATGTGCCACTGGCAGTTTCGTCGAAGTTTAAGGGTAAGACAAAACAGGGGTTATACGGCGATGTTATAATGGAGCTTGACTGGTCAGTGGGGGAAATAATCAAAACACTGGAGAAGCTTGGAATACGAGAAAATACCTTAGTTATTTTTACCTCAGACAATGGCCCTTGGCTTAGTTTCGGAAATCATGCAGGTTCTGCCGGAGGGCTTCGTGAAGGAAAGTTAACGAGTTTCGAAGGTGGAGTGCGTGTGCCATGTATAATGAGCTGGACAAGAGAAATTCCTAAAGGAATCTTAAGTAATAAACTTGCTTCAACGATCGATATTCTACCGACACTTGCTCGTATTACAGGTGCCTCGCTTCCCGAAAAGAAGATTGATGGGATAGATATTTCTGCAATAATGAAAGGAGATGTCGATGCCACCCCAAGAAGAGTTCTGTATCATTACTTTGCTGACAATCAATTAGAAGCTATTCGAATGGATGATTGGAAACTGATATTTCCACATAATTACAAATCTTATGAGAATGCGGAACAAGGAAATAATGGTTATCCGGGCATATACAACAGCTTAACAACTGCCCGAAAACTGTTTAACTTGGAGAACGACCCGGGAGAACGCTATGATGTAAGTGGTTTGTATCCGGAAGTTATAGACGAGATTGAACGCATTGCACAAGAAGCAAGAGAAGACTTAGGGGACTCTCGAACCGGAGATGTAGGCAAAAACAGGAGAGAGCCAGGTCGTTTAAGTCCTAAATAAGCTAGTGTTTTGGTATGGTAATAGTTGATAAAAAGTCGAAGGGATGATTGCAATGGATGAGGCGTTTTTTACGATAGAATCATGAGTGGCTGAAAAGCCAACCGACCGTGCGATTGATGGCCGCGATATTCGTTCGTTATTGATGCCTTCGGAAAATTATCCCCCGGTTGAAGATTTTAGGTTTTTGTATTCTTATTTTGAGAATCAGCCATCAGCCATTCGGGCAAAGGAGTGGAAGTTACATGTGAGAATCGGTTCGCAAACAAAAAATAATTACGGGTACGAAGCTTCACGCGAAACCCCTTTGTTATTTCAGGTTGAGGAAGATTTAGGAGAGCGTATTGATTTGGCTGATCAGGAATCCGAAAAAGTATCTGAATTCCTTTTAGAATTAGAACATATAGAGCGACAACTTAAAGATGAAGGTTCATTTTGGGATCAGGAATAGTATTTTTATGAACTTTTATTTTTTATGTGGATTGTTGTTTATAACAAATACGATAGTGTTATTTGTTAAAATAACTTATCTAAGAAAATAGGAATTATCTATACTTTTAACTAATTTTTCGGGATCAATCAAAATAAATAATTAGGGAACTTCCGATTCAGAGGAGAGGAGAAAATCTACGGATGTAGAGGGTGTTCTGGATGATTACCGAGTTGACAATTAACATGACCTAAAATAACTAATTAAATTCTTAATTAAACAATAATTGGGATATCCTGAAGCATTGGTCTTGCCTCATGGATATCTTGTTAAAAAGATGAAAATGAAAAGATTACTTGTAGTAATTTGCTTGCTGGTCGTATTTAATGTGACAATGGCAAAAGAATATGAACTTTCTTCTCCGAATGGAAGAATTAGCCTTAAAGTGAATGTTGACGAAAATTGCACTTATTCCGTTTCGTTAGGAGATCAGCAGATAATTACCGCTTCTCCAATCGCTCTGAAATTAGATAATGGAGATGTTTGGGGGCAGGATGCCCGTGTCAGGAAAGCTAAAGTAACCTCATATTCCAAGGAGCTGACTCCCGTTGTTCAGCGGAAATATGCCAAAATTCAGGACGATTACAACCAGCTGACCTTATCGTTTAAAGGTTATTCTTTGGAATTCAGAGCCTATGACGAAGGAGCGGCTTACCGTTGGGTTTCCGCACTAAAAGGCGAATACAAAGTGAAGTCGGAGCAGGCCAGCTTTGTCTTTCTTGCTGACCATACCACCTGGTTTCCGGAAGAAGAAAGTCTATTTTCTCACCAGGAAAGGGAATACCTGAAAGTAAATCTAGCTGAAATTGGATCGGACAGGTTCTGTTCAACCGGTATGTTGGTGGATTGTGGCAATGGAGTGAAAACATACATCTCCGAGTCAGACCTGATGGATTATCCTGGAATGTTTCTTAAAGGGGATGATCAAAATCCCAATGCCTTGGTCGGAAAATTTGCCGGTGTTGTTTTGGAAGAAAAACAGCTAAGCGATCGTGATGTAAAACCAACGAAATATGCCGATTACATTGCACAATGCAATGGCCCGCGGAGTTTCCCCTGGAGGGCTTTGCTTATAAGTGAGAATGATGAAGAACTTGTGCAATCCGAGTTGATTTATAAGTTGGCGCCTGAGTTGAAAATTCAAAATACCGAATGGATTAAGCCTGGAAAAGTAGCTTGGGACTGGTGGAATGCGAATAATATTTATGGCGTTGATTTTAAGTCGGGAGTAAACAACGATACGTACAAGTATTACATTGATTTTGCTTCGAAAAACAACCTGGAATATATTATATTGGATGAAGGTTGGTACCACCTGGAGAATATTATGGATGTTGTTGATGAAATTGATATTCAGGAATTGGTTGACTATGGAAAAGAGCGCAATGTGGGAGTAATCCTTTGGGTCGTATGGAAAGCGCTGGATGATCAATTGGAGAAAGCTCTTGACCAGTTTGAGGCTTGGGGCGTGAAAGGAATCAAAATTGATTTTATGCAGCGCGATGACCAATGGATGGTCAATTTCTACGAGAAGATTGCCAGAGAGTGTGCCGCACGGGAATTGTTGGTGGATTATCACGGGGCTTATAAGCCTTCGGGACTTGAACGGGCGTATCCAAATGTAATTACATATGAAGGCGTTAAAGGTCTGGAGAATGCCAAGTGGTCCTTACTTCCTGATCCCGAGCATAATGTAACGTTGCCATTTACCAGAATGGTGGCTGGAGCGATGGATTATACACCGGGAGCAATGATTAATGCGACGAAAGAGAATTTCAGGAAAGTTTTTAAAGAGCCAATGAGTTCGGGGACACGCTGTCACCAACTGGCCATGTATGTTGTTTTCGAAAGCCCGCTTCAAATGCTTTGCGATAATCCTTCGAACTATTATAAGGAACCGGAATGCATGGAATTCCTTTCGGTGGTTCCCTCAGTTTGGGACGATACCAAAGTTCTAAAGGGAAAAGTAGGTGACTATGTTGCCATTGCCCGTCGCTCGGGCGACACTTGGTATATTGGCGCTATGACCGATTGGGATGCCCGCGAGTTAAGTCTGGATCTTGATTTCTTAGGTGATGGAAATTATACGATGAGTGTATGGAAAGATGGAGTGAATGCTGACAAACATGCAGCCGACTTTGCACAGGAAAGCCGGAGAGTTACTTCTGATTCAAAAGTTAATGTTAAAATGGCTCCCGGAGGTGGATGGACAGCTATTCTTAAAAAGAAATAGCTCAAAATAATTACAGCTTATAACTAAGTCAAATAAGCACAACGTTTGACAAAAGTTTAAAAGCCAATCTTTATAGCAAGCTAAGGAGTGATTCCCATAAAAAAGGATTTCTTCTTGTTTAGGCTGTCGAGATTGGCTTTTGTTTTAGTATTTTGCGGTTGAACTTAAACCTAAATCGCTCACCATGAAAATACGAAGGTCTACCGTTTTTTTCACTTTGCTTGTTTCTTTGTTTGGTTGTCGGCAGGATGATAAGAAGCCGAACGTAATCATCTTTTTTACTGATGATCAGGGATACGCTGACCTGGGATGTTATGGAGCAACCGGGTTTGAAACCCCAAATTTGGATGCTTTAGCTGAGAGCGGCATTCGGTTCACGAGCTTGTATGCACCTGCTACAGTGTGCACGCCATCGCGAGCAGGCTTATTAACGGGGTTGTATCCTAAAAGAACCAATTTGCATGAAGCGGTGATTTTCCCTTATTCAACGCATGGGCTGCCTCCAGAAAGTTATACGCTGGCCGAATTGTTTAAAGACAATGGCTATTCAACGGCTTGCATTGGAAAATGGCATCTAGGGCACCAGCCTGAATTTATGCCTAACCGTCAAGGATTCGACTATTTTTATGGAGTTCCCTATTCCAACGATATGGACGGGCATTATTATCGACATAATAATTTTCAGTCCCCACCTTTGCCGGTATACCGCAATGAAAGCATCATTGAAGAAGGGCCGGATCAGCGCTACCTGACCAAGAGGTACACCGAAGAAAGTATTCAGCTGATCAAAAATCGGGGGGACGAGCCATTCTTCATTTATCTCGCCCACAATATGCCACACACGCCACTTCATGTTAGTGAGCAATTTGAAGGAAAAAGCAAGATGGGGTTGTATGGCGATGTCATTATGGAATTGGACTGGAGCATGGGAGAAATTATCCGCACATTAAAAGAGGAGCATATTTACGAAAATACAATTGTTGTTTTTTCTTCTGATAATGGGCCAATATCCAATCGTTCAGCAAGGCCGTTGCGAGGCACAAAAGCGACGACTTGGGAAGGCGGACAGCGTGTTCCCGGATTAATTGCATGGCCTCAGGAAATTCCAGCGAATAAAGTTTCAGATGAGATGGTTACGCTGATGGATTTGTTTCCAACCTTTGTGGATATTCTTGAAGATACTGATTCTGAAAAAAGAAGTTTTGATGGGATTAGCCTTCTCCAGCTCTTGAAAAATCCAGAAAAAACAAAGCTAGAGTCAAGACCTTTCCTTTATTATGCGCGCAACGGACAGCCTGAGGCAATTCGCGAAGGAGAGTGGAAGTTGCATGTTCAGAAAAGTAGAGGATGGCATCAGGATAGCAGCGCTTTTTCTCCTCAATTGTATCAGCTTGGAATAGATATGGGAGAACAAAACAATGTAATCAATGAGCACCCTGAAATTTTTAAACAGATGCAGGATGACTTGGAAAATGAAGATCAATCGATTCAGTAGTTTTTAGTTGTTTTGATTTTTTCAAGCTTGTTAATCAAAATGATTACTAAAAGACACTTAATGAGTTGTTAGTGATACATTTTTGATTTTATAAACTCATTTTCTGAGATTTACTTTCTTTGACTGATTCATTTTTTATTTCTTTACAGCCGTTAAACGGCTAATTGTTGAAGAATTCGATTCGGAATATTGACTCAGAACTATTGATCTCGTTGCAAAAAGGAGATCATTCCGCTTTTGAAAAACTCTTCTTAAAGTATGGACAGAAACTTTTTGTGTTTGCTGTATCCTATTTAAAGCAGGAAAGTGAGGCGGAAGAAATTGTACAGGAAGTTTTCATGAAAGTTTGGAAAAACCGCGAAAGACTAAAGACAGATACTTCTTTTCAATCGTACTTATTTACTATTGCCTATAATTCAATCAAAAAATCATTTAACCGGAAGACTCAGCAGGGCCAGTTTAAAGACGATTTAATTGACCAGTTGGATAATGGAAGCGACCCTGTTGATTTTGAGAACAATTATCAATTGGTTATCCAGCGGTTAGATCAATTCATAGCAGAGATGCCTGAACGAAGGCGGAATGTGTTTGTTCAGCGAAAAAAACACGGAAAATCATTGGCTGAGATTGCCAATGAATATGGAATTTCCGTGAAGACCGTTGAAAATCAGATCACCGAAGCAATGAAATATTTAAAGCGCCGGTTTGCCGAGGACTTTCCTGGAGGCCTTTTGTTCTTATCTTTATTTTTGGAGAATCGAAAAAAATATAGGATTTTTCAATATTCAGAAAATCACGAATTTGAGATATAAAACTTCAAATAAGCTTTCCATTTCGTAGCCAATTCCTGAACGTTTTGACCCTGTTCTTTCTTCTTTATCTCTCCTTCTTTTACACTAAAATTTTAAAAAAAATCAAATCGGAATAGGGGTTTTGAAAAAATGAGGATATAACGAGTGAGTAATTTGAATGAATCTCACTTACAACTCATGTCAGAGAAGAAAATAGATAGAGAACGATTAAGACGATTTGTCAACGGGAACTATTCCCGTACCGATTATAAACAGGTGAAGCAGCATTTTCAATCAGATGAGGATGAGGGGCTTTGGGATAGTTTAGAAGAACATTGGGGTGGCCTCGCTGCAAATCAACCACTCAGCGTGGGCTTGGAAGCCATGCTTGAACGGTTCAGGAAAACCCATACTAGAAAGTCAGAAAACACGGGAAGATCAATTTTGCGATACTATCAGCGTATTGCTGCAGTTTTGTTTATTCCACTTTTGCTGGCTGCGAGTCTTTGGATATTTCGTACGGACCAAGACCAAGGGAATATTATGGCAACCATTCACTCACCTGCAGGAGCGAGAACCGAATTCGTTTTGCCTGACGGATCAAAGGGATGGTTAAATGGTGGCTCACAATTAACTTATCCTGTTGTTTTTTCAGAGCATCGAGATGTTGAGCTTGAAGGTGAAGCCTATTTCGAAGTTGTGCACCGCAGTCAGCAGAAGTTTCGGGTTAAAACAAAGGCGTTAACGGTGCAGGTACTGGGCACATCTTTCAATGTGGCTGCTTATGCTGACGAATCGGCGGTCAATGTAATTTTACAGGAAGGCAAAGTTCAAATCCTGAATACAGAGGATCAACTGACTTATACGATGAACCCCGATGAAAAATTTGAGCTTGATCTTTTGAGAAATGAAGCGACAGTTAGCCAGGTTGATGCGAGTGTTTACACATCGTGGACCAAGGGACTTTTACGATTTGATGGAGAACCGCTATCCGAAGTGGTAAAAAAATTGGCTCGATGGTATCATGTCGATTTTGAGATACGAGATAAACGATTGCAGAGCTACAACTTTAAAGCCACGTTTAAAGACGAGCAGTTGGATGAAATCCTCCGGATGATTTCTTTAACGACTCCTATGAAATACCGAATTGAAGAACGTAAACTAAATAAGCAAGGAACTTATATGAAAAAGAAAATCATTATTGAAAGGCGATAGTTATAAGCAAATCAGGAAAGTGCTACCAACACTTCCCTGACAAAAGCAGAGTCATTACAGCGAAATTTTTAATCACTCTACAACCGTAAATTTATGAAAAAATTACAAAGAAGTGGGGCAGTTTACTGGTGTCCCCTAAAAAAAACATTTTGGATTATGCGCTTAGTCGTTTTATTTCTTTTAACAGGCATTTTGCAGGTTTCTGCGCTAAACAGCTATTCTCAGCAGGCCCGCATGTCAATGAAGTTAAAAAATGTGCGTTTGGCTGATGTGTTAAATGAGATCGAAAATCAATCAGACTATTATTTTCTTTATAATCAGGATTTAATAGATGTTGACCGGAAGGTTAACATAGATGCCAAAGAACAAACAGTTGAAGTCATTCTGAAAAAGTTATTTGGACAAACAAATACTGAGTTTTTGATTCGTGAAAGACAGATTATCTTGACTAATTTGAGTTCTGATGCTGTCGTTCAACAGACCAAGAGGGTGAGTGGAAAGATCACGGATTCTTCGAATCAACCACTTCCGGGGGTTACCGTTATTGTAAAAGGAACTACCCAAGGAACAGTGTCTGATTTTGATGGAAACTATACCTTGGATCATGTTCCGGCCGATGGTGTTTTAAGCTTTTCCTTTGTTGGTATGCGGACTCAGGAAGTTGTTGTAGGTACCCAGTCAACAATCAATGTGACAATGGCTGAAGATGCTATTGGCTTGGAAGAAGTTGTTGCGATTGGTTATGGAACCCAAAAGAAGGTAAACTTGACAGGATCTGTTGCAACAGTTTCTGCTGAAGAAATTGAGAAAAATGTTACTGCAAATACAGTACAGGCGCTCCAGGGAAAAATTGCCGGAGTAACGATCAATGACTTGGGAGGTTCTCCTGGAAATCAAAAAATTCGTATCCGAATAAGGGGAAATACAACCTTGAGTGAAGCCAATTCTCCATTAGTTTTAGTTGATGGTGTTGAGCGCTCTCTAGGAGATATTGACCCCAATGATATTCAATCTTACAATGTGTTGAAAGATGCTTCGTCAACAGCTATTTATGGATCGAGGGCTGCGGCTGGCGTTATTCTAATTACGACTAAAAGTGGTAAGGCAGGCGATAAGTTAAGTGTCGATTATAATTACTCTTATACCCTTCAGAAAGTTGGTGCTCACCCCGAGTCAATCGGACTGAAAGACTACCTGGACCTTCAGGTACTTTCTTATGGAAATAATGGACGGGATGGAGAAGCAGCTGTGATGAATATTTTAGATCGAAATTCTAAGTTTGATTCATCGGATCTTGCCTATGGTGGCGATATCAATAAAGTGATAGCGGCTTATGAACAAGCAAACCAAGAGGATCCCTACAGTTATCCGACCCACTTTCAGTGGTATGATGTATTGTTTGATGATGCACCTATGCAAAAGCATGCTATTGCCGTGAGTGGAGGTACTGAGCATATAAAAGGCCGATTGGCAGCGAATACCTTAAAACAGGACGGAATTATGCCTTTGTTTAATTTTGATCGTAAGAATATCAGTACAAGCCTTACTTTTGACTATGGCAGGCTGTTTATGACGATGAATGCGAGTAGCTTAATCAGGGAGGACAAACGTCCTGCCTCTGCTAGTTTGCACTATGTAATGCACGGAACCCTGTGGACAGTTCCTAAGTTTGAAGATGGTTCTTATGGCGGTGGTGATAAAAACAGAAACCCACTGCTTTGGATGGAAAAAGGAGGTGACATTACGGATCGAATCTCTGAGAATATTCTTAACTGGAAAGGAGAGTATGAATTATTGAAAGGCTTAAGTTGGTCGACTCAAATCTCCTATAAAGAGAAAAATTATAAGCAAGAACAGTTTCAGAACAAAGGAGAGTATTTTGACAAGTTGACTGGACGTAAAATTTCTGGTTTTGATCCAGTGCATAATTCATACTCGTTGTCAAGTTATAAAGAGCGTCAGACCGATATTACAAACCTCCTTCGCTATGGTGTGAGTTTGGATCAGGATAAGCATAATATTGAGCTACTAGCAGGGCACAACGATATTTATCATCAATATGAAGCCTTCTCTGCTGGAAGAAGAGATTTTTACAACAATGATCTAAGAGATTTGGATTTAGGAGTTGATGACGAGACCAAAACAAATTCCAGTGGCATGTCCGAATGGGGACTTCGTTCATTTTTTGGAAGAGCGACCTACAATTATCAACAAAAATACTTGTTTGAGGCGAATGTGAGAGTGGATGGTTCTTCTAAATTCCCTGAGGATAATCGTTTTGGAACGTTCCCTTCTTTTTCTGCAGGATGGCGTTTATCAGAAGAACCTTTCTGGGATGAAGTTGTACCAACGTGGGCCGATAACTTTAAGCTTAGAGGATCTTGGGGCCAAGTTGGAACCCAATCAATCAAAGACTTTTACTCGTATTTCCCGGCTTTGAATAAAGCCAGTTATCCGATTGGAGGCAATGCTGCGGATGCTTATTATCAAGGAAAAGATCCAAACAATAATTTGCAATGGGAAACAACAACCCAATGGAATTTAGGAGTTGACGCCGGCTTTATAGATAGCCGCATGAATTTGATATTCGATTACTACAATAAAACTACCGAAGGAATCCTATTAACCTTGCCTGTGCCAGGGGTAATTGGCTTAAATCCAAATTTCCAGAATGCTGGTATTGTATCCAACAAAGGATGGGAGCTTGCTTTGAGCTACGCCAGCAAGACGGAATCTGACTTTACCTGGGATGCTACATTTTCGCTAGCCTACAATAAAAATACAATTGAAGACTTAGCAGGAACCGGATTTTATCCAACTAGCGCTGAAAAGAACTACCGTGTAAACAAAGAAGGATTGCCAATGAATTCACTGTATGGGTTTAAGGTTAATAGGACTTACCAACCTGAAGATTTTAATGCTGAGGGTATTTTAAAACCGGAATTTGCTCGGCCAAAAGACGCCAAAGTTTACCCGGGAGATTTAATGTATGAAGATATCAATGGTGATGGGCAGATCACGAAAGATGGCGATGCTACTTTCTTAGGAAGTATTTTCCCTGACTATACTTATGGTTTGACGCTTAATGGACAGTATAAATCATTTGATTTGAATGTCTTTTTCCAAGGAGTGGAAGGAGCCAACGCGATGTTGCAGGGAGCCATTATTGAAGGTGGAAACTGGGAAGGTTTCACAATTGACATGGCCAAAGACTATTGGACTGAAGAAAATCCGGGAGCTCGATTCCCAAGGCCGGATAAGAAAGGAAACAAGAATACAGAACCGAGCTCATGGTGGATCATCGATGCCTCTTATTTTAAGTTGAAAAATGTACAATTAGGCTACACCATACCAAAGTCACTTTGTCAGCGGGTGAACTTGAGCAAAGTGCGAGTGTTTGCAAGTGCCAGCAACGTTTTCTTCCTGTCAGAATCCAAAGATTGGGGGATTGATCCGGAAGTTGAAAATGAATACAGCGGAAGACTTAGCTATTATCCTCAAACAAGGCAATTTACCTTTGGGGTGAATGTTAACTTTTAATCGTCTAAATTTTAGAATATTAAAATGAAATTGACAATGAATAAATATATCGTTTTAGTACTGATTGCTTTAAGCTTTTCAGGCTGTATTAAGAATGATCTTCTGGACTCAACACCCAAAGATCGGTTGAACAATGAGAATTATTGGGAGTCTCTGAAAGATGCGGAATATGCCGTAAATTATCTGTATACTTTTCTTAACGGAGATATGACTGGTCGTGATCTATACTCTGATATCATGATTGACAACTATGCCTATGATAGCGATAACAGAAGGATTCTTCGAGGAATTCATCAGGCTGACTTAGGGATTTTCAACAACGAATGGGTGGATCGTTACAAAGCAGTAAAAGCATGTAGTAATTTCTTCGAGAATGTTGATAAGGTTGCCGAAGAAGCTTCGGAAGAGGAACTAGCCTTATTGGAACGTATGAAAGGAGAAGCCCATTTTATTCGTGCTTATGCTTATACCTACTTAGCTTTCTATTTTGGAGATGTTCCCTATGTTGATAAGTCGATAACGGTTGCTGAAGGGCAGGATGTTACTCGCGATCCAGTGATGGAAGTTTGGGAAAAAGTATTTGCTGATTATGATCAGGCTATTGACCGACTTCCCAAATCATACGAAAGCAGCAACTATGGAAGAATAACAAAAGGCGCAGCAATGGCGATGAAAGCAAAAGCATCGCTGTATGCAGCAAAATACTCTGATCAGTATTACGATCAGGCATATCGTGAAGCTAAAAAGGTGATCGACTTAAATGTTTATTCACTTTATCCTGATTATGGCAAGTTATTTATGTACGAAGGAGAAGCATCTTCGGAAACTGTTCTTTCCCGAGTGTATATCGGTGGCGGGTCTCATAACCACAATACCTTTAGCCAGCGGGCTCCAAAATCATTGAAGAATGGTAGCCCTTATTATTCAGCAACAAAAAGTATAGCTGATGCTTATCAAATGGCTAATGGAAAAGATATCTTGGCAGCTGATTCTGGTTTTGATCCGACTAATCCTTATGAAAGTCGCGATCCTCGAATGAAACTTTCGTTGTTTGTTAATGGCGATGACTTATTTGGCCTGCATGGAAATCCTGATTACCCAGAAGCCTACGAAGTGCTAAACATGACTCCGGGATCTGGAACACCTGATGATGTTTCTGTTTATGACCTTTCAACTCCAACAGGCTTTTATATCAAAAAATATCTGGATATAAGTGATTACGCTTCTCCCGGCTTAGGTGGTATTGATTTCATGTTGATCCGATATGCTGACGTGCTATTGATGGCAGCTGAAGGCCTTATTGAATCAGGTGGAAATTTGACTGAAGCTGCTGGTTATATCGATGAGGTTCGCCAACGCGTTGCCATGCCTGGACTGGAAGCTAGCGGTGTTAATGTTACCGATAAGAGCGCTATGCGTCAAGCTTTGAGGAATGAAAGACTGGTAGAACTCGCTTTTGAAGGCGAACGCTATATTGATATTATTCGCTGGAAAACAGCTGAAGATGTGCTTGCCGGTGACATCCAGGGAATGAGATATGTGGAAGAGGGGCAAGTGAAGGTTGTAACATTGGACTTTACTAAAGCTTTCGATCCGAATCGGGATTATTTATGGCCAATTCCTTCAACTCAAATTAAGTTGAGCCCACAATTATCTCAAAATCCGGGATACTAGCGTGACGCAATACATAAAGTGAAACATTAAAGATTATTGATTATGAAAATTAAAACAATATTTGGGGTGGTTTTGAGCCTGCTGCTTTTTTCAGCTTGTAACGAGTATGAGATTAAGGATGCTGTGACTGAATCGACCTTTTTAACAGGAATAACCATTGGCTATTATGATGATAGTGCCAATAACAATACACACGGCAAACAAATCATCAAATCAACCGTGTCCGAATATGACTATATTGATCCTGAAGTGATCATTGATTCGGTTTTTGTCGATCAAAGCGAAGCGGAGTCTGTTGGGTTTAGCTTAGAGAATGCTTGGGTTACCTTATCTGTAGGTAATGGAAGCGTTGAGTTGGTAGATGATGCTCCAGAGCTTGGAGTTCCTGGAAATTTTAGTAATCCGGTTATCTATAAAATTCGTTCGGTGTACGGCGAAGAAAAATTGTATAAGATCGTTTTTAAGATTAAATAGTTTATCTGAGATAGGAAAGTGAGGAGGGTTTGTCCATTGGTCAAACCCTCTTTTTGTCTGACCGTTTCATTGCTTGTGTTGAAGGAAAGTAAAGTTTGCTGGTTAGATCTGTAAATAGTTTGTAGATTCCTGTGTCATAGTGGGCGGCTTGGTAATTTGTTAAAAATCATCGTGCTGCGAATGTCTGAATATTTTAAAGCTAAAATTTAATGATCTCTTGTAATCATGTTATGTGAAAAAAAGTGTTGATGATTTCAATGGAATCCCTACTTTTGAGTTCGCAATTACGTAATTTAGATCGATTTGGATCAAGGGAACCGATATCAGGATAAAGATTTAGTTGTTCAACTAAAATCAAACTCTTCCTCTGCTTTTCAGGCTTTGTTTGAGAAGTATAGCCAACGAATTTACCGTTTTTCCCTAGGGTATTTGAAGAGCACTCAAGAGGCCGAGGAGATTGTGCAGGATGTTTTTTTGAGAGTTTGGAAAGCCCGGGAGGAACTACTTGTCGAACGATCCTTTGAATCTTATTTGTTTACAATTGCGAAGAATACGATTTTAAATACCATCCGGAAGGCTAATTACGAAAAAGCATATTTGGAATATTCCAGCCTTCACCCCAATAAAAATAGCTTGCTCGAAGAAGAGTTGGACTTTAAGGAGTTAGATCGTATTTACCGACGAGCCATTGAGAAGCTTCCTGCCCGTCGTAAGGAAGTATATCGTTTAAGTCGGGACAATGGGCTGTCTAACCGTGAAATTGCGAATGAGTTAGGAATCTCGGTTAAGACAGTTGAGAATCAAATGACCGCTGCATTAAGCGCTATTAAGAAAGAATTACTTTCCTATGGAATCTCCGGGGGCATCTTTTTCGAACTTTTTTTATAAAAAAGAAATTTTCGCATAGGGGGTAACTCTTGCTTGTGTGTATACCTATTCAAAAAGCACACAATAAGCAATGGTTGCATTTCAAACGAATAGTAAAGAATGGCTTGATAAACTCCAGTCGGACAAGCTTAGTAATGAGGAGAAAGAAGAACTGCAGAAGTATATTCGAAGTACCTATAAAGACAAGCAGCTGGAAGAACTGATGGCTCATCATTGGAGTTCTACGGGACAATCCGATTCAGTTGCGAAGGAGGCGGATCTTAGTGTCATTGAATCAAAACTTCTTGCTTATATTGCTGGCGAGCAAGCCGTGACACGCCGGTTACACCAGAACTGGAAGCCTGTTTTGATGCGGGTTGCTGCCGTACTGTTTATTCCGTTATTGCTGATTTCTTCCTTCCTGTTTTATACGGTTTTTCAGCAAAAACAACCGGAAAGTTCCCAGCTTGTTATGCAAGAGGTAATCGCTTCGCCTGGCTCAAGAGTTCATTTTACTTTGCCTGACAAAACAGAGGTTTGGCTTAATTCGGCCAGTAAGCTTGAGTTTCCGGTAACGCTTGGAGAGCAGGAAAACAGAGTTGTCAGTTTATATGGGCAGGGCTATTTTAAGGTGGCTCCGGATAAAGAACGGCCGTTTATGGTGAAGGCTGGAGAGATGAATATCCAGGTATTGGGAACCTCGTTTGATGTGGCCAATTATGAAAATGATTGTTTCTTTAATACAACGCTTGAAGAAGGAAAAATCGCTCTATTGAGTCCGGGAGGTAAGCCAATTGCTCAGTTGGTTCCTGGAGAGCAAGCCATGATGAATAAATCGACGCATCAGGTCAATATTAAACAAGTTGATACCCGAAGCATAACTTCATGGAAAGATGGTTTCCTTCTTTTCGATAATACACCACTTCCCGAAGTCGTGAAGCAGCTGGAACGATGGTACAACTGTGAGATTCAACTCGAAAAAGGACTGGATGTGTCTCCATACAGTTTTAAAGCAACCATTCAGGATGAAACCTTGGGAGAAGTCCTTAAAATGATTGAAATATCTACGCCTCTAAAAACGAAAATTACAAACCGAAATGTAACGATATGGATTGACTAACACAAAGAAAGGCAGTGTTCGCACCACTGCCTTTGATGAATTAACCATAGGAATATAATTAACTCAATGAAAAATCAAATTTATGAAAAAAAATTGGTTCTTTAAGAAGCATAGGTATTTGCTTTCTTATGCTGGTAAAATCTTGAGAGTAATGAAATTAACTACCTTTTTGACCATTCTGACAAGTTTGCAGTTGCTTGCAGTTGACAATTTTGCTCAAACGCAACGACTCAGCTTAAACGTTTCCAATGAATCCATTCAGAATGTATTGGAAATCATTGAAAATGAAACGGATTACTTCTTTTTTTATAACAGTCAAGGAATTTCGCTTGATAAAAAAGTTTCGCTGAATCTTTCAGAGAAGTCGATTTCGGACGTTTTGAATAGCTTATTTGAGGGTGAAAATATAAGCTATACGATAAGCAATCGGCAGATTATTTTGGCTGGGAACGAATTTCAGGCATTGCAACAACGAAAAGTTACGGGGAAGGTTACTGACGCTTCAGGGGAACCACTCCCCGGAGTAACAGTACTTGTGAAAGGAACCACCCAGGGAACCGTGACTGATTTTGATGGAAACTATACGATTGCAGACGTTTCTGCTGGCGCAACTTTGGTATTCTCATTTGTGGGGATGCGAACACAGGAGGTCGCAGTCGGTGGTCAGGAGACAATCGATGTTACGATGGCAGAAGATGCTATTGGTATTGAGGAAGTCGTTGCGGTAGGATATGGTGTTCAAAAGAAAGTGAACTTGACCGGGGCGATAAGTGATGTAAAAGCTGATGTTTTAGAGAACCGAACAACAAGTAGTGTTACCAATATGCTAACTGGTAATGTGGCTGGTGTAACTATCGTTCAGCGTAGCGGGCAACCAGGTGAAGATACGGGAATGCTGAGAGTGCGCGGTGTTGGTACTTTGGGGAATTCAGAAGCTATGGTTGTCGTTGATGGTGTTGAATCCTCTATGAATAATGTATCACCGAATGATATTGAAAGCATCTCGGTTCTAAAAGATGCAGCTGCTTCATCAATTTATGGGGTGCGTGCTGCCAATGGTGTTATTTTGATTACAACCAAAAGGGGGAAAGCAGGAAAGCCAACAATTTCATACGATAGTTATACTGGATGGCAGCAGGCCATCAGGTTGCCTGATTATCTGGATTCGTATAATTATGCAACTTTGCTCAATGAGGCTTATACAAATGATAAACTACCAAGGCTATATTCAGATTCAGACTTGGAGAAATTTAAAAATGGATCTGAACCGGATAATTATCCTAACAGTAACCAGTTAAAAACATTACTAAGTGAAAATGGGTTCTTTCATAACCATCATTTTAATGTTAAAGGCGGGATGGAGGCAGTAAAATATTCAATATCTCTTGGTTATCATGATAAGAAAGGATTAATGCCTAATACCGGATTCTCAAAATTTAATGTGCGTTCAAATTTAGATGCAAAAATCAATGAAAAGCTTAATGTTGCCTTAAATTTATCCGCAATCCGGAGTAAAACACAATCTCCGGCATCAGGTGTAAGCAATATTATGTATCATGCACTTAGGGAAACCCCTGTTACGCCTATTCAATTTAGTGATGGGAGATATTCTGCCTTTGCGAATAACCATAATTCAGTTGCAGAATCAAGGGAAAGCGGAATAACCGATAAATACAATAATAATTTTCAGGGAAGTGCTTTACTTACTTATAATATTTTAAAAGGTTTATCTTTTAGAGGGGTTGCTTCAACAACGTTCCAACTTGTGGATAGTTATTCTTTTTATAAGTCTTTGATGTTGTACTCAAGCAATTCTTCCAATCCGGTAAAGCAATATAGGAACGGCGTAAATAACAGGGATAATAAAGTGCTTGAGACAAATCTCCAGGCTTATCTCGACTATGATAAGGCGTTTGGTAAGCATCAGGTAAAAGGGCTTGCAGGATATTCACAAATAAGTAATGAATATCGAATATTAGAAGCTTCACGAAAAGATTTACCATTAAACAATTCTTTAGGGGAAATTAATGTCGGAGATTTGACGACTCAGGAAACTGCCGGAAATAAAATTGAATATGCATTGCGTTCTTTGTTTGGCCGTATTAATTACAGCTTTGACGATCGATATTTGTTCGAGGCTAATTTGCGTTATGACGGTTCATCTCGTTTCCCTAAGGATAATAGATTTGGATTATTTCCTTCGTTTTCAGTAGGATGGCGTGTTTTTGAGGAGGATTTCTTTAATGCTTCATGGGTTGATAACTTGAAGTTAAGAGCATCTTGGGGGCTGTTAGGAAATCAGGAAATAGGAAATTATGCTTTTTTTAATACTTATGTCTTTGACCAGAATTATAGCTTCGGGAATACCTTGTTTCCTGGGATTTCAATAGATGGAACTATGGCAAATAATAATATATCATGGGAAAAATCAGACCAGCTTGATATTGGCGTTGATGCCAGTTTTTTGAAAGGTATGTTTTCTTTTACAGGTGATTTCTTTGTTAAAAACACCAGCGATATTTTACTTAATCTGCCGATACCTGCAATGGTTGGTGTTAATCCACCTACTCAAAACGCTGGGGAAGTGAGAAATACAGGAGTTGAACTTCAGCTTGGATACCGAAACCAAATAAAAGATTTTAAATATTTTGCATCATTTAACCTAAATTATGTGCACAATGAGATAACCAGTTTGCGTGGTGGCGATACTCCAGGACGGTCTGTAGGTGATCCTATTTATAATATTTATGGCTATGTATGTGAAGGCATTTTTCAGAACCAGAGTGAGATTGATTCGCATGCTAAGCAAGTTTGGGGTGCAAAACCAGGAGATTTAAAATATAAAGACATTACAGGTGATGGAATTGTTAACACAGATGACAGGAAATCGTTAGGAACTAATTTCCCAAAATTGAACTATGGAATGCGTTTAGGATTTGAATACAAACAATTTGATTTCTCGGCTTTACTTCAAGGTGCTGGAATGGTTAAAGCAATTCCCCGGAACGAAATAGTAAGAGCATTTTTTAATGGAGGGAAGGCAACTTCATATCATTTAGATAGATGGACTCCTGATAATCCAGATGCAGCTTATCCTCGTTTGTCGCTTAGTGGTTCTTCAAAAAACTGGATGACATCATCATTTTGGGCGCAGAATGCTTCTTATTTGAAAATGAGAAATGTCCAGGTTGGATACACATTGGCTAAAAAAATAATTTCGGGCGGAGGAATTGATCGCTTGAAGTTTTATTTCAGTGTAGATAACCTTTTTGTTATTACTAATTTCAGAGATGTAGATCCTGAGGCTCCTTATGGTTCGTACTATCCAATAACCAGGAATTATTCACTTGGGGTTAATTTAATATTTTAAAGAATTAAACTATGAAGATTAATAGAGTCCTTATAATAATTATGACGGTGATCGTTTGGGGTTGCAATGATTCTTTTTTGGATAAAACTCCACAAGATCAATTATCCGATGCTTCATTTTGGAAAATTGAGGATGATGCCGTTAAATTTTCTGCTTCAATTTACCGTTACCTGGTAACGCCTGCGGATTATTTAATCCTTAGTGATGCATTTACAGATAATGCGGTTCCTACCCATATAATGGCAGCACAAGGTCAAATATCGACCGGTACTGCTACTTCGTCTAATGGTTATTTTCTTCAAGTATGGAGAACAGCTTACCAAGGAATTAGGCGTTGCAATATTTTACTGGATAATATTGAGAATGTCGATATGGATGAAAATCGCAGACAAATTCTAATTGGCGAGGCTGAATTTTTGAGGGCATTTTTTCATGCCACATTGCTCAAATATTATGGTGGGATTCCTATTATAACTCATGTCCTAGAACTGAATGAGATAATATCTCCCAGGAATAGTGCAGATGACGTTTATAATTTTATAATTGAAGAGTGTGATAAAGCGGCTACAAAATTACCGATAAATCGTCAATCGAATGATGAAATTGGCCGTGCTACCAAGGGAGCTGCCTTAGCATTAAAAGCCCATGTTAGTTATTTAATGAATGACTATGCAGTTGCTTTTAAAGCCTCTGAAGAAGTAATTAATTTGGAGGAATACGATATTTTTGATGATTATGAAGGATTGTTCCTGGCTGATAATGAGAATAATTGCGAGGTGATTTTTGATAGGCAATATTTGGAAAATGCACCTGATAATATTTTGGGGAGCCAAATTGATCAATATTTTGCATCGGCAGAAATGGCTGGATGGGAAGCTATCGGTCCATCTCAAGATTTAGTGGATAGTTATGAATGTATTGATGGAGAGTCAATTAATGAGTCTTTGTTATATGATTTGGCTAATCCTTTTGAAAACAGGGATCCCAGATTGGCTGCAACTGTTTTGTGGCATGGAAGTGAAATTGGAGGTGTAATTTTTAATACAGAAGGAAGAGTAGGTTCAGCCAATAGCACACGAACTGGGTATTCTTTGCGGAAGTATGTAAATCCCGAAAATGTTGGGATAAAGTATCCTGGTTGGATCAATTTCATTTATTTGCGCTATGCCGAAATTCTTTTAATATATGCGGAAACTTTAAACGAGCAAAATGGCCCGGTTCAGGAGGTTTATGATGCTGTAAATAAAATTAGGCAACGCTCAACTGTTGAGCTTCCTCCGCTAGAGGCAGGTATGAGTAAAGAAGAAATGAAAGAAGCAATTCGTAATGAGCGCCGTGTCGAATTTGCATTTGAGGGCTTACATCTATTTGAGACCAGAAGTTGGAGAACCACCGAAGCTGATGTTGAAAAGCCTGTTTACGGACGATTACACGATGGGACTATTATCTTTATCGAACAGAGAGATTTTGATCCAGGTAAAAATTACTTGTGGGGGATTCCTTTAACAGAAATTGACCTTTCAAAAAATGTTTTAACGCAAAATCTAGGCTATTGATCAATTGTAGGTAACAGTACTTCTGTTTTATAGGAAAGAGGAAGTTCTGTTACCTTTTCTTGCAAAAACAAACTTATGATATCAAGGACTAAAATCTTAAGAAATAGAATGAGGACTTTTAGTTCCATTTTATTTGTATTAATATTTACATGCCAGTCAACATTGGGGCAGGTTATTGAACCATCAACCAAGCCTAATAAAACTCAGGATCTGCTCATTAAGCGAGGGTATGGAATGTTTATCCATTTTGGTATAAATACCTTCTCAAATCAAGAATGGTCAGATGGTACTATACCGGCATCTCTATACAATCCACAAAAACTTGATTGTGATCAGTGGGTGCGTATTGCCCGAGATGCTGGGTGTAGGTATGTGCTATTGGTTACGAAGCATCATGATGGCTTCTGCTTATGGGATAGTAAGTATACCGATTACGATGTAGCTTCATCCCCGGTAAAAACCGATGTTGTTGCAGGGGTAGCCAAAGCCTGTGAAAAATATGGTCTGGAGCTGGGATTGTATTATTCGTTATGGGATCGGAATCATCCATCGTACACGGATGAAGATCCTGAAAAATACGTAGATTATATGATCAACCAGCTTACTGAGCTATTTACCAATTATGGCCCTGTTTGCGAACTTTGGTTTGATGGAGGATGGGGACGAAAGGTTGAAGACTGGAATTTAGATCGGGTCTATAATTTTGTAAAAAACTTACAACCTTATTGTGCAGTTGGAGTCAACCACTCCATTGAATTAAAGGAGGGCTCCCGAAAATTTGCATTGCCTGATTCAATGCTTGTAGATAACAAATTTACTTTCCAGTATTTCCCCGGTGATTTCCGCCTGTGGGATCCTAAAATTGCACACAAGCTGGATAAAAAGCAATACCTTCATAAAGGAGACTCTTATTATATGCCGTTCGAGCATACCATATGTTTAAGTAAAAGGTGGAATTGGTTTCAGAAGGATGACGACCGACCGGTTCGGGACTTGGACGAGTTGGAAGAATTATTTTACTGGTGTACTGATAATAATAATACACTTGTAATGAATGTACCTCCTGATAAAACAGGACAAATAAGGGAATACGAGGCCAATGCCATTATTGCGTTGGGGAAGCGTTTGAATCTCAAAAAAGGTAAGCCTCTTCCCCGTAATGGTGATTTTATCTCTCTTGGAGCTAAAGTTATAGCATCATCTACATGGAATAATGAGGAAGACAAGTTTGGAGCCCATTTTGCTGTTGATGGAGGTATGCAAACTCGTTGGGCAGCGGCAGATACTTTAGCTGAATTAGTAATCGGGCTTGATCCTGAACAGTCTTTCAATAAAATTACAATTTTTGAATGTCTGGATAAAAAAAGGGATAACGATCATTTTTCCAATTACAGAACAAACAGAATACAATCATATTGCATTGATATCTGGTTAGGGGATGAATGGAAAACAATTTATTTGAATGATGAGCCAATGGGAGATTGTAAAGTTATACATTTCCCCATAAGCTATCAAAGCCCAAAACTTCGGTTCAGGGTTTTAAAAGCAACAGCACCACCATCGATTTATGAGTTTAATGTCATAATGAAGTAATGATAAAATTTCAGGAGTATTAATTGCAAATTAATTTATTAATGGTAGCGTTTGTTTTATAATCTTGATTGCAAACCTATCGGTTCAGGCACTTTTGCCACATGACTTTCTTAATTTACGATTTGATGCAAATACTAAAACAAATTACAAAAGCGATCATGCTTGTGGTGCTGATCTACAGTATGGGCTGTAAACAACAAACTACAACATCTAAAATAATTAAAGACCCCATCCCAGACAGCATTCGTGCACAGCAAATTGCTGATCTGAAATATGGAATGTTTATCTGTTGGTCCACGAGTTCATTCTCTGGGAAAGAATGGACAAGAGATGGTTATGGTCCCGAATTTTTTGAAGCTACCGGATGTAACACCGATCAATGGTGTAGAGT
Source organism: Devosiaceae bacterium (assembly GCA_963675235.2). Taxonomy (GTDB): domain Bacteria; phylum Pseudomonadota; class Alphaproteobacteria; order Rhizobiales; family Devosiaceae; genus JAHJQZ01. Next base: position 40,990 of record CAXXFU010000012.1, read on the forward strand.
AGCTAAAGAAAGTGAAATGAAGTATATTTTATTCCTTGCAAAGCATCATGATGGATTGTGTTTGTGGGATACAAAAACCACTGAAAAAAAGGTGACAAACAGTCCATTAGGAATTGATATTTTGGCACAGTTAAGAGAATCCTGCGATAAATATGGGTTAAAATTATCGCTCTATTTTTCAGAGGCTGACTGGTCTTGGGAAAAAGGAAAAAATAAGGTTCTTAAAAAAGAACAACTAAAGGAACTATTAACGAACTATGGAAACTTTGAGCATGTTTGGTTTGATGCTGCGGCCGGTGATGGAGGGCTTAACCATGAGGAAACAGTGGAATGGGTTCACAGCTTCCAACCGAATGTTTTTACGGGCTTTAATCATGGACCAATAGCAGGTCGCTTACGCGTAGGTGAATCCCGTCAAATGGGACCATTAGCATCACGGTCAAAAAAACATATACACCACAAATTATTTGAAGGTATTGACAATAACGATTGGAAACTGGCTGAAATAACATATACAATTTTTAATGGGCGTAGTCCTGCCTTTTCAGGATTTGGAAACTGGTTTTATACAAAAGAAGCTGATAAAGGCATTTGCATTTCGCCAGAATTTATATACCGCGATTACCTTGAATGTATTAAGCATAAGGGAATATTGGATTTGTGCGTTGCCCCAATGAGAAACGGAGAACTTCGACCTGTAGATATAGGAACTTTGCATCAGGTAGGAAGATACATCAGAAAGGAAGATGTATTTGAAAACAATAAAGCCTGGGGGGCAACACATATTGCAAGTAGCAGTGCTAAAGGCAGGGATTTCTGGCACAAAAACTTTAATGCAGATAAAGCTTTTGACGAATTAAATCAGACTTACTGGCAAGCAGATTCTTCTGATACGACTCCTACTTTAACTGTTGATTTTTTAGGAGAACAAAACATAAGCTACGTCAGAATAAATCTGCCCGAAGGGGCAAATTACATCAAAAAATATAAAATACAATCGAAGTCAAATAAAACATGGAAAACCATCCTTGAGGGAGAACGTATTATATCCGGGTTTAGAATGGATTTTCCAACAAAGATTCAGACAAAATCAATTCGCTTGAAAATTGAATCGTTTGAACAAGCCCCTTGTATTTCCGAATTCAAGTGTTTGTAATTTTATTAATAAAATTGAACGAGATAGAGAGCAATTTAGCATTATAATGACTTGAATTATTTCTCTTTAGTTTCATCAGGATCATTCTGCAAATCGGTCATGTTTTTTGAGACATGGAATTGCATAAAACAAATTGGTGAAAATTAATTTATACGAGCTTAATAGAAAATATTTTGATACACATAAGTATGATTTTGCGACAATTGGCGGATGAGTTGCTTTTAAAAAATCAAAACGTTATGAAAAAGAATACCCCCATAGTTTTTATACTACTAATTGTTTTTTTAGCCTGTTTTGTTTTTGTCCATGATGTCTCAGGCAAGAGTAATCAACCTCAACAGGAACTTTCAGGTACGAATGAAGGCAGGGCTGCCTGGTTTAAGGAAGCCCGCTTTGGAATGTTTGTTCACTGGGGCTTGTACAGTATTCTCGGTGGCTCCTACAATGGGCATACTTTACCGGATAAGAGTCTACCCAACGGTAATCATTGGTATTCGGAATGGGCACAAATGAGGCTCGATATCCCCAAAGAGGAGTATCAGGCATTGGTTAAGCAGTTTAACCCGGTTAATTTTGATGCCGACCAATGGGTACGTGAAGTTAGTCTTGCCGGAATGAAATACCTGGTTTTGACTTCCAAGCATCATGATGGCTTTGCTTTATGGGATTCTCAAGTGAGTGATTACGACCTGGGAGCTACAGCCTGTAAACGGGATTTGTTAGGCGAGTTGGCAGAAGCTTGCCAGAAGTATGGAGTAAAACTTGGTTTTTACTATTCGCACTGGCAGGATTGGGAACATGCAGGAGGAGCTCAACCGGTATGGCCGGGCAAGGTGGCACCATCAGATGAAATGTTTGAAAAGTATTGGCAGGAGAAATGTCTTCCTCAGGTGACCGAGTTGTTGGAACGTTATCAGCCAGATATGCTTTGGTTTGATACCTGGAATGCTACTTGTAAGGATCAAATTACTCTGGAAAGACGAGATGAACTGATCGATTTGATTCGTTCAATAAAACCTGATTGTCTGATAAATGGGCGCATTTGTGCATATAATCCAGGCGATCGGGTTGATTATATTTCTGCAGGGGATAACCGCCACCCGGAGAAAAACCTTGGGCGTCCTTGGCAAACTCCGGCAACAATGAATCATACCTGGGCATGGCACGCCAATGATTTCAATTGGAAACCATCAGCAAAAATGATCAAACTTTTGGTTAGCAATGTATCATTGGGAGGAAACTATTTGTTGAATATCGGGCCTTATGCTGATGGGCGGATACCGGCTCCTTCCTTGCGTCGATTGCGTGAAGTAGGAGCATGGCTTATTGCCAATGGTGAATCGATTTATGGTGCTTCGTCAATTGATGAGATTGCTTCACCAGAATGGGGGCGCTTGACTACACGGATTGAAAACAATCAAACCATTGTGTATGCACATGTAATGGATTGGAGAAATGGAACACTTGAGATTCCGGAGAAGCTTGGAAAAGCAAAATCAGCAACTGTTCTTGAGACAGGTCAGCAAGTGGAGTTAGTAAAAGATGGAACAGCTTTTATAAAGCCGAATGGTGCATTGGACTCCAATGTTGCAACTGTTAAGTTGATATTCTAGCTGTCTTTTTCGCCTTCTTCCAGCTGTGTGAGGTGTTCTTCCAGGGGTGGGAGTAGGCTTTCCAAGACATTTTGTAAGTTCTTCCAGCTAAAAAGCCAATCTTTCCAGCCAGGTGGGGTATCATTCCTGAAAAAAACAGAATCATTCCTCATCTTTTGGCTGTTCGGATTAGCTTTTTCTGTTGTTCCTACCGACGAATAATTTATTAAGTTTTTATAGATGATTGAACTTTAGTTTTTTTGTCTTTTAATAAAGAGATTTTGTTATAAAGCCTCAATGTAGTTCTGCATTGGGGCTTTCTTGTTTGTAAAATCTTTTTCCTCTCCGTTCCTTTGTTTTTGATGATTTTAGCTAGCTTTAAAGGATCTAAATAGACACCTGATTATTGCTAAGATTATGGACTTCAAAACGCTCGTAGGCCTATCTGGCCTGTCTTGTTGCTGTTTTCTTCATTCAGCGGCACAGGAAAATACCTTGATGCAACGCCCCAATTTCATTCTGATTGTAGCTGACGACTTGGGCTATGGCGATTTGGGTTTTACCGGAAGTACGCAGATTAAAACCCCCAATATTGATCGTTTGGCAGCCAATGGAGCTGTCTTTTCGCAGGGCTATGTTTCTGCTCCGGTTTGCAGCCCTTCGCGGGCAGGAATACTAACGGGAAGAAACCAGGTTTCATTTGGACACGACAATAATATTGGAGGAAGTCAGCCCGGTTTTGATGAGGCGTTTTTAGGCTTGCCTTTAAGCGAAAAGACGATTGCCGATCGCTTACATACCTTAGGGTATGTCAATGGCTTGGTGGGGAAATGGCACCTTGGGGATCAGCCTCATTTCCACCCATTAAAACGAGGCTTCGACGAATTTTGGGGATATACCGGAGGCGGTCATGATTACTTCACTTCAGAACCGGATGGAAAAGGTTATAAAAGTCCGATTGAATGTAATTATAAAGAACCGTCAGCAATTACCTACATTACGGATGATAAGGGGGCCGAATGTGTTGATTTTATTGGGCGTCATAAGGATGAGCCTTTTTTCCTGTTTGCTTCGTTTAATGCACCTCATACGCCTATGCAGGCTACTAAAGCAGATTTGGAATTATATCAACACATTGAAAATAAAAAGCGACGAACCTATTGCGCCATGGTGCATCGCCTGGATGTAAATGTGGGACGAATTATGGATGCTGTTGAGTCAAACGGAATAGCCGATAATACCTTGATTGTTTTTATCAGCGATAACGGAGGGCCTACGAATTCCAATACATCAATCAATGCCCCATTTAACGGGCAAAAAGGAATCTTACTGGAAGGTGGTATCCGAACCCCGTTTATTATGAACTGGAAGAATACTATTCCTGCAGGAACTGTGTCAGCAGATCCTGTTATTTCGCTGGATTTAGCTCCTACCTTTTTTGAATTGGCAGGAGGCAAAACTACGGAAGAAGATCAATTTGATGGTGTTAATCTTTTGCCATACATCAAGGGCGAAATAGATGGGAAACCACATGATTCTTTTAACTGGCGGTTCACCATAAGTGCTGTTATTCGGGAAGGAGATTGGAAACTGATTCGATTGCCTGATCGTTTGCCGGTCTTGTATAATTTGAAAGAGGATTTATCCGAACAACATGATCTTGCGCCTGAAAATATAGAGAAGACAAAGGCATTGCTAAAGAAATTGGGGACTTGGGATCTTGCTCAACCGCATCCTGTATTTTTGGAAGGAGCTGAGTGGCGAGCAAATCAACTAAACTTGTACGATAGAACCTACCAGTTAAGTCAACCAGAATGAGATGTCATTGGGCATTAATTCCGCTTAACGATGGTATATGTGAGCGTGAGCAAGTCTAGATATTAAACGGAAGTGAAGATTCTAGATGTTAGATATTAGACGCTAGAACGTGGACTCTAGTAATTCGCCTCCCTGGAAATTGTCAATGAGAAAAACGATCTGATTAATCTTTCAGTTTTTTTCTAATTTTATCAGTTCAAAAGTTTCATGACGATAGTTTTTTGTCGCACCAGAAGCCCTATAATGAAAGGAAGTAGCAGGCTAAGGCTGAAAACTATTGATGGATATCTAAAAATCTAAAGTCTAGTGTCTAACAGCTAGTCTCTTATTTGAAAAAGGATGGAAATTTCTCCAGAAAAACTCCAAAAACTAGCAACCGGAATCCGTGATGGTGAGATCAAGGCTTTTGATGAGCTTTACGAGCTCTATAGCCAGCGGTTGTATGGTTTTGCATTTTCAATGCTGAAAAACAAGGAGGATTCGAAAGAAATTGTGCAAGACACCTTCTTGAAAATTTGGAGTAGACGAGCAGAGATAAATACTTCGCATTCATTAAAATCGTTTCTGTTTACAGTTTCCTATAATTTAGTCATTGATCTTTTTCGCAAAAGGGCAAAAGAAACGGAATTTCAGTCTTACCTGAAATATTACTTAAGTCAGAATAGCACGGAGTCTGCAATCATGGTCGAGTTTCAGGAGTTGAATGAGGAAGTTCAGCGCTTAATCGCCGAGTTGCCTGAAAAACGTCGGCAGATTTATAAGATGAGTAGGGAAGATGGGCTTAGCCACAAGGAAATAGCATCAAAGTTGGGGCTAAGCACGAAAACTGTTGAAAACCAAATCAATTTGACCTTAAGACACCTTCGCGTTCATATCAATTCCAGTAGTTTATTGGTCTTACTTTTCATGGCTTTGTTTGGTTGATTGTTAGTTTGCAGTCTTTCTCGATATGCATCATCATGAGTGGCGCGAAGTGATCTCCCAAGGGAGAGGGGTAGGTTTCAAGTTCGAAGTGCCTAAAGTTGAGGAAGAAGTTTGAAACGGTTTGAAATAGTTTGAAGGGGGCGGGGTTCGAATTCCCAATTTCCAGTTTGTCTGAACCTCTGAAAGTCTAATCGCTATTGTCTTCTTGTCTTGGCGCTTGACGTTTAATCTCAGAAGTTTCAAAAAAGAATGGAATTCTTTTGGGGGGTAGACCGCGTTTCTGCGTATTGCTTTTGAAAAGGCATCGAATGAAGGTGTAAAGTAACAACAGCATGCAGGAAACGGGTTGGGTAAAAGCATCAAAAGAAAAAGTTTGTCACAGACGATCACAAAAAGATTTCAATCAATGAAGGAAAAAGATGAAATAACGACTTTAATTCAGAAGTATCTGGAAGATAGCTGCAGCGCAGAAGAACTGGATGAGCTCTTTCATCTTTTAAATAAAGATGAGGATCATCAACAGGTTGAAGGGGTACTTTACTCGCATTGGAAAAATAAATCGTCCTATAAAAATGAACTGGAAAAAGAGGAACTGGATGAGATGTTAGCGCTTGTCCATCAGCAGATTATTCCGGCAAAAACTCGTTCTAAAACACCAATTCTAAGAAGCCTGAAAAATCGTTTTGTGCGGGTGGCAGCTGTTTTATTTATTCCCTTATTGCTTGGTACACTCTGGCTGACGGTCGATAAACTACAAAGTAAGCAGTCAGCAACCATGGTGGAACTGGCAACACCTTCCGGATCGAAGATTAAAACAACCTTACCTGATGGAACTGAAGTGTGGCAAAACGCAGGAACCGTATTGCGATACCCAAGCTATTTCTCTGGAAAAAGCCGCGAAGTTGAGTTAATTGGAGAAGCCTACTTTCATGTTGTCTCAGACAAGAACAATCCGTTTTATGTGCAAACAAAAGCCGGAAAGGTGAAAGTGACCGGAACGCGATTCAATCTATCTGCCTACGAAGAGGATGCTTACTCTTCGGTGGTTTTGGAGGAAGGAGAAGTTGTTTTCCTTTCGGGAAAAGGGCAGGAGGTTCGCTTATTTCCAGCCGAACAGCTTGTTTATACGAAGCAAACGGGAGCGTTGGTAAAACAAAAAGTGGATGTCGAGAAATACACTGCCTGGACCGAAGGAAAACTGATTTTTAGAAATGATCCATTGGCTGAGGTGGTTCAACGACTGGAACGCTGGTTTCATGCAGATATTGAGTTGTTGGATCCCGACGGAAGCTTGGCAAAGCATACGTTTACCTTAACCATCGAACATGAAACGTTGCCGCAAGTGTTGAACTATATCACACAAGCTGCTGATTTGAGCCTGGAAACCAGTGGGGTGGAATCGTTTGACGATAGCTCGATCCAAAGTGCGCAGTATCGAATATCAAAACATAAAAACTAGAAGCCTATGTGAATACTAAAAGAATTAAAACTAAAAAGGAGGATGCTGGAACATCCCCCTTCAATTAGTTAATTAAACAATCTTCTGGATAAAAATTGTAAAATTCTAAGCATTACAAAATTATGGAAAAAAATCGAGAACGGTTTGGCTTAGCTGTGCCTATTTGCCAAGTCCGGAAAATTACACGGATTATGAGATTAACCGTATTATTAATGACTATTCTGATTAGCCAGGCTTTTGCGACTAGTAGCTACTCGCAAGGCAAGTTACTTTCGTTAAGGCTAACTAACTCAACGGTAAAAGATGTTTTAATCGAAATCGAAAAAAACAGTGAGTTTTATTTCTTGTACAGCAATCTGCTTGTTGATGTTGACCGAAAGATTAATGTTGATCTTGATGACAAGAAAATAGAAGAAGTATTGGGTGATATTTTCCAGGGAACAGAGACGGTCTTTGTCATTAATGATCGGCAAATCATTCTGAAACCCAATTCGAAAGATGCCGATTGGCTTGGTATGCAGCAAGACCGAACTGTAACAGGTAAGGTGGTGGATGAGAATGGTCAGGCTCTTCCCGGAGTAACGGTCATGCTAAAAGGAACCACCCAAGGGACTGTCACAGATTTTGATGGGAATTATACCATTGCAGATATCCCTCCGATGGGAGTTCTCATCTTTTCTTTTGTAGGCATGCGAACCCAGGAAATTGTCGTTGGGAATCAAATGGCTGTTAATGTGACGATGGCAGAAGATGCGATTGGAATTGAGGAGGTGGTTGCAATTGGCTATGGAACGGTAAAAGCAGTAAATGTTACGGGGGCGGTCGCTCAGGTTGGAGAAGAAGAACTAAAAGACCGGCCGGTATCAAATATTGGACAGATTCTTCAGGGAAAAGTGGCTAACCTGAATGTTGCGACAACTGATGGTGCGCCAGGTGCAGGACCTAGCTACAACATTCGGGGAACAACAAGTATTAATGGTGGAGGTCCACTCTTTGTTGTTGATGGAATTCCAGTTGACAACATAACGGACTTGAACCCATCGGACATCAAAACCTTTACCGTGCTGAAAGATGCAGCATCTGCAGCTATTTATGGTGCTAGGGCTGCCTATGGAGTGATTATGGTAACAACGAAGCAAGGAGATAAAAACGAAAAAATCTCGATTACCTACAATAATTCTTTTGGTTTTAGTAATCCAACTCATACTCCGAATCAGGTTAACTCGCTTGATTTTGCAGAATCATATAACATCGCTTCGGCCAATTCTGGACAATCACCAATGTTTACCGAGGAACATATTCAACGAATCAAAAACTATATCGCTGATCCGGAGAATTATCCGTCCAATGTCCCCGATCCGAATAAAGCCAATCATTGGTCATATGCCAATTTAGATAATGACAATGTTGACTGGTGGAGAGCTTTCTTTAAAAACAACCGGTCGAACCAAAAGCACAATGTTGGCATCAGTGGTGGCGGAGAGAATGTTACCTATTACATCGGAGGAGGCTATTATACTGAAGGAGGTTTCCTGCGCTATGCCAACGAAGATTTTGATCGATACAACCTGACCTCTAATATTCATACAGAACCGACAGATTGGATGCGGGTAGATTTGAGAACCCGTTATTACAAAACCTACTTGGATAAGCCATCAGATGGCTATAACGGCGATATTGGGAATTGGGCGCACCTGGCAACTACTCGATTTCCTAACTGGTCGCTCTATGATCCGAATGGACATTTAGCAGCAACAGCACATTTGGGAAAGCAAACTGCAGGAAGAACCAATCACAATAATGACGAATTTAGTCTTAGTGGTATTTTAGAGTTAGAGCCAATAAAAGATTGGAAAATCAATTTCGATTACACGTACCGAAATCATATTTACCGTGAATCTACGCACGCAATGCCTCATGTTTGGGAATATACGATTGATGAGCAACCCATTTATACCAGTCACTTGGATGCTTACTCAACGCAGTTCGCGACAACCGAGTATAACTCGTTTAATTTCTATACTTCTTATACGAAGGAATTAGGAGGACACTCATTTTATGTGCTTTTGGGGCAGCAGGTTGAGGAGAATAATTATAAAAGGTTATATGGCCTGAAGAGGGATCTAATTTCTCATGATATCCCTTCTATTGCGGTTGGTGTTGGCGATACCGACTTAGCAGAGAACCTTTCACAGTGGGCAACCATGGGCACGTTTGCCCGCTTAAAATACAACTTTAAGGAGAAATATTTGATTGAGTTTAATGCCAGGTACGATGGAACCTCGAAATTTCCCGAGGGAGACCGCTTTGGCTTGTTCCCTTCAGTTTCGGTAGCCTATAATATGGCGAAAGAAAATTATTGGAATTTAGAATTTGTAGATTCCTTCAAGTTAAGGTCATCTTATGGTTCGTTAGGGAACCAGAATGTCGCAAATTACTTATACCTGAGTACGATTGGGATTGGAACAAAGTACCCCTATATCATTGATGGAAAGCTCCCGAATTACCTAGGAACTCCAGGTTTGGTTAGTGAGAGTTTAACATGGGAAGTGGCTACCACCTTTGATGTTGGCTTTGATGCCGCATTGTTGGGGAATCGTTTAACGGCTTCTTTCGATTGGTACCGAAGGGTAACTACAGATATGATTGGGCCCGCAGAAGCTTTACCTTCTGTGTTGGGGACATCTGTTCCGACCAAAAATAATGCAGACCTTGAAACAAAAGGGTTTGAACTGACCTTAGGCTGGAAAGATCGTATTGGAAAAGAGTTCGATTACAGTTTGTCTTTCGTTCTTTCCGACTACAAATCAAAAGTGCTGAAATACAATAATCCAACTAAATTGCTTTCGACTTATTACGAAGGAATGGAAATTGGAGAGATTTGGGGAATGGAGACTGTTGGAATTATTCAGACAGAAGAAGAGCTAGCCAATATGCCTGATCAATCTTTGTTTTGGGGAAACTGGTCTCTGGGAGATATTCAATATCGCGACTTAGATGGTAACGGAACTGTTGATTGGGGGGAAAGCTCGGGGGATAATCCGAGAACGCTGGATAACCCGGGAGACAGAAAGGTTATCGGAAACTCTACCCCCCGGTTTAATTTTGGACTTAATGGAACAGCAAGCTGGAAAGGCTTTGATGCCAGAATCTTTTTACAAGGCACAGCAAAACGTGACCTCTGGGTAGGTAATCATGGAAATGGAGGTGTATTATTCTGGGGGTTTACCGGAGGTTTTGGGTCGAATTTGTACGAGCCTCAGCTTGATTTCTGGACACCTGATAATACCGATGCCTACTATCCGAAGCCATACAATAGTCGGGAGATCCATAAAAACCAGTATCCGCAGACGAAGTATTTACAGAATGGGGCGTATTTGAGACTCAAGAATATTCAGCTGGGGTATACTTTACCTCGCAGTATTATGAATGATATCGGTTTTATCAGCAAAATTCGTGTTTTTGTAACTGGCGAAAACCTCTTTACCATATCTTCTTTACCCGAAATGTATGATCCCGAATTAACTCACGGATGGTGGGGAGCTGGTAAAGTGTATCCAATAACTAAAACATATGCTTTAGGTGTAAATGTTAACTTTTAATAAGAGCAAAATACCATGAAAAATTATATAATAATACTGTTGTCGTTGATGATTTTATGGTCGTGTGAGGATGTGTTAGACAAGCCGCCATTAGATACAATTACCGACAAAGAAATTACATTTTCGAAGAAAGAAATGGAGCTTTATGCCAATAAGTTTTATGGCAATTTTCCGACACATGAAGGCTATTGGTTGGGGATTTTTGAGATGGATAACTCCTCCGACAATATGGTTTCAGGAGACTATAATTACAATGCTCAGCTTGCAGGAACAATTCAGGTTCCTGGAAGTGGCGGTGGTTGGGACTTCAGTAAAGTTCGGAGTGCAAACTTCTTTCTGGAGAACTATCACAAAACCGAGGAGGAGCTTTCAACTGTAAGTGCTTATATCGGAGAAATGTACTTTTGGCGAGCTTGGTTTTATTTTGATTTGGTAAAAGCTTTTGGCGATGTTCCTTGGTACAGTAAAACGCTTACCACTGAATCAGAAGAGCTCTATACTCCAAGAACTCCAAGAAACGTTGTTGTCGATTCTATTTTGGTTGATTTAGATCAGGCAATTGCGATGTTACCCGAGAAAGGGCAGGAAACAGAGGGCCGCATTTATCGAGAAATTGCACTTTTATTTCAGAGTCGGGTTGCGCTTTATGAAGGAACTTGGGAGAAATATCATAATGGAACAGACTTTGGCGTTGACAATGCCGATTGGGATAAGTATTTCAGAAAAGCAGCAGAGGCAGCAAACCAAGTGATGACTTCAGGGCATTTTGCCATTGATAAGGCGGGAACAAATCCTAGCGAGCATTATTGGGGATTGTTTAATCAGGAGGATTATTCGAACAGCCAGGAAATCATGTTATGGAAAAAATGGGATTTGAGTCTTAATCTTTACCACTTAGCAAGTGCGTTTTTCGGAGTATCTGATAAAAATACAGGAATTTCAAAATCGTTGGTTAATTCTTATTTATGTACAGATGGAAAGCCGATTGCCGTTAGTGATCTGTATTTAGGTGATGATTTAATCGATGAGGAATTAAGCAACCGAGACCCCAGATTAGCTCAGACCATATTTGTTCGGGGAGATGTTCGGAATATCTCAGGAACAGATACAAGCTTTTTTTCGGTTCCAGATCTTACCTTGGAGGCCAGACTCCGAAACACAACAGGCTATCAGTTAGCAAAGGGAAACAACCCGACTGCAGACAGAACCAGTAATCAGGATATTACAGGGAGTATTATCTTCAGGTATGCCGAAGTCTTGTTGAACTATGCAGAGGCAAAGGCAGAGCTAAACGAATGTACTCAGTCTGTGTTGGATGAATCGGTTAACTTGTTGAGAGATCGAGTAGACATGCCTCATTTAATGGTTGATCCAGGATTTGACGAAGGTGCTTCAAAAACGTTTCCACAACTGTCTCAATTAATGAATGAGATCAGAAGAGAAAGACGAGTTGAGTTGGCCTGCGAAGGGTATCGCTTTGATGATTTGATGCGTTGGGCTGCAGCCGATATTATTCAACGTCCAATGTTGGGAGCTAAAATTCAGCAATATGCAGATATAAAAGATGAGTTTCGCCCGGTCTTGGTTCCTGAAGCTCTATTTTCTAAGAATGGGTATATTGCTCCCTATGAAAATAGCCCTGCGAAAGATGGTTGGCAATTTAATCCTAATAAGAATTACCTAAAACCCCTTCCGTCTAATCAATTAACACTTAACCCTAATTTGGAACAGAATCCTGGGTATTAAGAGGAAATAAAGGTTGTCTCATAAGCATTTTCAAGCTGAGATTTTGCTTTGGGATAACCTTATTCTTTTTTCAAACTTGAGCGTTTCCTATCAAAGTTTAGTAAAAAGTAGAGGTGTCAATAAAAGTATTTAACGAATGAAAATAAAGAGTGTAAGTGTATTCCTTATCTTGATGTATAGCATGCTGGTAGGATGTTCCAGTAAAAATGTGGTGTACTATGTTGGAAGTACAGAGAATGATCTATATGATTTGCTTGGTCAGGTAGATTTGGAGGTTAGGCTATCTCCTACGCTGGAGGATGCTGTGAAAAAGTCAACAGAGGGAATCGGAATTATTAAGGTATCGGATAATTATCCACAAAAAGAACAAGGCGTTTCGGATGAATTGTACCAGGCGATTAAAGAAAAGAATCTTAAATTATACATCGAGTACCCCGAGGATTTTCCGGGAATAGAATTAGGGAAGAATGTCCTCCAAACCAATTACGAAAGGGGAGTGATAACTGCCGATGTTTTTGGGGCAAGTCTGACGCGAATGGATATCATTGGGTTAAATGATTGTCATTTTCTGGAAACGAAGGAAAAAGAACCCTTAATTGTTTTGGCAAAAGTTGCAGGATTTGACCATGCCGCTTATGGATTGGAGGAAACGGATGATTATCCCCTGCTTTTTCATAAAGAGAATGCTTTAATTGCAACAACAAAGTTGAGCAATTACCGAACAGGAAGGTATGGCCCAAATGATTCCTGGCAAGCAGTTTGGAAATATATTTTGACTTGGGTTAGTTCCGATAAAGAGTTAAAAGTTCCTGAGCTTAAATCAGAGGTATCTCCAATGTTCTCCAAGGAAGAACCGCTTCCTGAAAGTGCATCTACTGAAGCTGTGAAAAAAGGAGTAGAATGGTTTTATAACGGACGCTTTTTTATTCATTCGGATTGGGCTGAATCGTGGTGGCAAAAGTATCAGGGAGATGGCACGGAACCTTGGGGGCCCCCTTTAGATCAAGCGTTACCCAATGGGGATGGTTCTTTGGGAATACTGGAAGGACATGCATCAACGATCTATCACGACGGCGACCAGCTTTATCGGTATTGGCTTCGGGCTGATGTGCAGGGTGAAGTTGCTTACGCAATGGCTGCCGCAGGCAATTTATTGAAAAAACCGGCTTATAATGATGTCGCAACGAAGCTACTGGATATGGTTTACTTTAATTCTGTTTTTTCTGCCGGATTAAAAAGCGATAAAGAGAGTGACGTGTATGGACTGTTAGGATGGTCGCATACGCATCCTTGGGTTTTTTATGGAGATGATAATGCGCGCTTTTTATTGGGAGCAATTGGTGCTTCAGCTTATTTGGGTAGTGATAAGTGGGATGAAAAGATTGCTGAAACGATACTGGCTAATTTCCGAACAACCGGGAAGTTAGGATTCAGAAGTGGGCGCTTGGAGGAAAAGCCGATCTTAGAGGCTGGCATAGAAAAACTACAGAATAGAGAGCTGGTAAATCCACATCCTCACTTTGAATCGTGGCTTTGGGCCTGTTACTTGTGGTTGTATGATAAAACGAATTATGTGCCGCTTTTGGAGAAGACGAAAACAGCTATTCAGATAACCATGGAAGCTTATCCTGATCGGTGGAATTGGACCAACGGAATTCAACAGGAAAGAGCACGTATGATCTTGCCTTTGGCTTGGCTGGTTCGAGTTGAAGACACTCCAAAACACCGAGCATGGCTCGATCAAATCGTGGGTGAGGTTCTGGATAATCAGGTTGCCTGTGGTGCAATTCGAGAAGAACTAGGCGCAGGGCCGGGGCAGTTTGGACGAACCAATTCGAATAAAGCTTATGGCACAACCGAAGCTCCATTGATCTTCGAAAATGGCGATCCGGTGGCAGACATGCTTTATACGGTGAATTTTGCTTTTTTCGGACTTAATGAGGCTGCTGAAGCCACGGGAGATCCTAAGTACAAGGAAGCCGTTGATAAAATGGCTGATTTTCTGATCCGAATTCAAGTTCAAAGTGAGAAGCATAAAGATGTGGATGGTGCTTGGTTTAGGGCTTTTGATTATAATCGGTGGGACTATTGGGCATCAAATGCCGATCATGGTTGGGGAGCTTGGTCAACTTTAACTGGCTGGATTCAGAGCTGGATTGTGGCGACTCAAGTGTCTGTTCAAAATGAAAGTAGTTTTTGGCAGGCTACCAGCCATTCGTCAATTAATGAGCACATGGATGAGGTCGTAAATAGAATGATGAATTAGTATAGAGCAAATAGGTTTTGGGCTAATTAAATATGGAGAGCTCCAGTGTAATTCACTTGCACTGGAGCTTTTTATTTTGAGTGAATTCGATAGTTGATTCAGTAGCGTGTTTTTTCAAATAAAGCCAAGTACAAAATTTTCAGGGTTGAATTGTAATCGTTTTGTAATTTCTTTTATAAAATTGTAATCTGTTTGCCAATTCTTGTTTGTGTGTCTTGGTGCCCGTTGCCTTTAACTGATGAAGAATAATGCCGAATAATATTTTACCCCTTAAGTTGAACTACTGCAAGTCGTTTATTATTTTATTTTTCGTATCGTTTAGTCAAGCTAAAGCTCGTCCTGAGCAAGACAAAACAGAGTTCGAAGAGTTTTGGCAGGAATTTTATGTGTATCATAATATTAGTAAGAAGTTTAGTTCTGAAGTTCTTTTCAATAACCTTTATGGTTCCGAGCAGGGTTTTTATGATTGGTTTGTCGAAGGGAAGCTTCGATATCGTTTAAACTCATGGGTGAACTTTGAAGCCATGTACCGGCATGAGAATTATAAGTTGGGTGATCGGAGAGTGGCGGAGTACCGTCCGATGTTTAGAACCTCACTGAAGAAAAGTGTTGGAAAATGGAGTTTCCGGAACAGGCATAAGGTGGAGTATCGACTTTTTGAAGTGGGAGAATCACATGTTCGGTATCGAACTGACATAAAAATCAAACCTCAGCTAAATTGGACCTCGCTGAAGCTCAATCCGTATGTGACAGAAGAAATATTTGTTGCCCATCAACAGTATAACCGCAATCGCGTGTATGCTGGAATTGAGGGGAAAAAGGGAAAAATTGAACCCGGAGCATACCTGTTGTTGCAATCGAATAATAACACCGATCTTTGGGCACATCGTCTGATTGTTGGCCTTGTTTTGGGGCTCGAATTATAGTTGCCCCAAGAATGGACTGGGCTTAAATAGTTATTTATTCTGATCTTTTTTTAAGTTTGTTAGATCAAACTAGCCGGATGGATACAGCGTTTAATCAAGATCGAATTTTGGAGGAGCTTGCAAAAAGTAACAAGCAAGCTTTAGAGGAATTATTCAATTACTATTATCCGAGGCTCTATAACTTCTCAAAATCATTCCTGAAACTTGAAGATGGTATTGATGATGTTCTGCAAGAGGTATTCCTAAAAATCTGGCATAATCGGGCAGAGATTAAACGTTCAGAATCATTCAATTCGTACATTTTTACGATAACCCGAAATTTGTTGCTGAACGAATTAAGAAGTCGTTTGAACAACCAAAAGCTTCGTGATCGTATTCTGGAGGCTTCTGTGGCCGAAGAATTCCTTTCGATGGGCAATGTGGAGTATGATGAGTTAAAAGAAAAGGTTGAGGAAATTATCAATGAACTTCCTCAAAAGCAAAGAGAGATTTTTAGAATGAGTCGCATCGAAGGACTTTCCCATAAAGAAATTGCAGAAAAGAAAAGTATTTCGACAAAAACAGTTGAGTATCATATTGGGCAGTCAATCAGTATGATAAAATCGAGACTGGAGACCATAGGCTTCTTGTCTGTGTTGTATTTTTACCTCTTCCTGTAAATTTTCTTGATTTTTATTTAGGGATGGATCCTTTTGCTGTGTATTACTAGTAGAAGACACAAAATGAAGAATCTATTCAAAAAATATTTCCAGTCGGTCATCACTCCGAATGAGTTTGATCAGTTTTCAGATTTTATCAATCAGAAAAAGAATGAACCAGCAATTCACCGGTTCATGGATGATGAATGGCAACGACAGTCTCAAGAAACATTTTCTGAGAAACAAAATCCACTGCTGCTACAAAAAATCAAGCACACAATTATAAATGAAGAGCTTAGCCGCTCGTTGCAGAGGGCCAAGTATTATTCCCTAGGACTGAAAATAGCAGCTGTTCTTATGGTGGGGCTAGTTATTGCCAATGTTTGGCTGTATCGGGGACAAGAGCCGGGCGATGAAAAACAGCTGGTTCAAACAGTAAGCGTCCCGAATGGGGCAAAGACCGAATTTGAATTGCCAGATGGATCAACAGTCTGGTTGAATGCTGGAACAACAATTTCGTATGCTGCAAATTTTGAGAAGAATCGCTCAGTAGAACTTCGTGGAGAGGCCTTTTTTGATGTGGTAAAGAGCAAAAATACATTCTCCGTAAAAACAAAGTCAGGAAGTGTAGCGGTATTGGGGACAGCCTTTAATGTACAGGCCTATGAGGAAGGCGAATTCACAACAACTTTGGAACGTGGGCGAGTTGAAATTCTGAATAAGAAGGGGACGAAATTGGGAATTTTAGAGCCCGGAGATCAAGTACAATTGGTCGATAATCAATTCGTGAAAGATCAGGTAGATACACGGATCTATACTTCATGGAAAGATGGAAAATTGATTTTTGTGCGAGAAACCTTTCCTGTTGCCATGCGACGTTTGGAACGATGGTTTAATGTCGATATTCAGTATTCAAGTGATGATTTTG
This sequence comes from Devosiaceae bacterium, assembly GCA_963675235.2. Classification (GTDB taxonomy): domain Bacteria; phylum Pseudomonadota; class Alphaproteobacteria; order Rhizobiales; family Devosiaceae; genus JAHJQZ01. Next base: position 58,045 of record CAXXFU010000012.1, read on the forward strand.
AAGGCTCTTGGTTTTCAGGAACCTTCGAGAATGAAACGATAAGCGAGGCAATGGATATTATTTGCAAAACAGCATCGGTTACCTATTCGTACAACTCGAAAAAACGAATAATAAAAATAAGTGCGTTGAAAAAATAAACGAAGGAATATGAGAATAAGCTAACTAAAACAAAAGAAGCAGGAAATGCGACTTCCTACTTCTTTTCAATAATTGATTTATAAGGAGTACAAACCAATCATTACAAAATTATGGAAAAAAAACGAGGTTGCGATGACCAATGGTCGTCTCTTAACCAAACTTTATTGAAAATGAAATTAACAACTTTCATTCTGCTGCTCTCAATCATGGGAGCGTTTGCTTCAAAAAGTTTCTCCCAAACTAACCGGTTAACGATGACGGTGCAAGATGTGCGCATGGAGGATTTCTTGAAGCTTGTTGAAAATCAGTCTTCTTATCGCTTTTTTTATAGTGGCGAGATTGATGTTGATCAAAAAGTATCAGTGAGTTTTAGTGATTCTCCAATTAATCAGGTGTTGGATGAGGTATTGCTTAATGCAGGGATCACTTATGAAATTAAAGGACGTCAGGTTATTCTGTCATCGTCCAATCCAGCTGTTCAAACAGGGAAAATAGACGTGAATGGAACCATTAAGGATTTTTCCGGACAGCCACTTCCTGGGGTAACGGTACTTGTTAAAGGAACTACCCAGGGAACCATTTCTGATTTTGATGGAAACTATACTCTAAAAGATGTTCCGGCAGATGCTATTTTGGTTTTTTCTTTTGTCGGAATGCGGACAGAAGAAATGGCCGTCTTGGGCAAAAGCGTGCTTAATATCACCATGGTAGAGGATGCCATTGGTATTGAGGAAGTGGTTGCTGTAGGCTATGGCACTCAGAAAAAAGTAAATCTGACAGGGGCAGTTTCTGCCGTAAAAATGGAAGAGGTTTTGGGAGAGCGTCCGGTTACTGGATTGGGAACCATCTTACAAGGTGCTGTTCCGGGATTCACATCCTCATCCTCTGCGATTCCAGGAGGCGGAAATAATTTTAATATCAGAGGTTTGGAGTCAATTAATGGCGGTGCTCCCCTGGTGCTGGTCGATAATGTGGTATATAATGACTTATACCTAATTAATCCGGATGATATTGAGAGTATTTCAGTCTTGAAGGATGCTTCTTCTGCTGCAATTTACGGGGCTCGCGCATCTTTTGGAGTCATTTTGATCACGACAAAAAAAGGAAAACGAGATGAGAATCTTTCAATTAGTTATAACAATAATTTTGCGGTATCAACGGTGAATAGTCTTCCAAAATTGGCTGCCCCTTCAGATATGATTCAAACATTAAAAGATGGAGAGTATTCATCTATCTGGTCCGGCCAGAATATTGATACTTACACGGAGTTGCTTCAAGACTATCGAAATAATCCGGCAGCCTATCCTTTGGGCTGGACCGAAGCTAATGGAACCAAGTACTTCCTGAAAGAAACCGATGTGATGGGCGATATGTTTGAACCATCGTGGAAACAAACACATAACATTTCGGTGCATGGGGGAAGTGAAAAAATTAATTATCGAATTTCGCTAGGGTATACCGATGAAGATGGGATTTTGGTTACGGATAAAGATGGGTTTAAAAGAACCAGTGTTTCTTCTTATGTGAGTGGAGACATTACATCGTGGCTAACAACATCTCTGGATATTAAATACAACACTGGTGATAAGCAATATCCTCATCTGGATGGAAGTAGCGAGTTAAGGCTGTGGCCAACGAATCTACCCTCTTATCATCCGGATAGTTCACTGCCTTATGGAACCGATGGAGATGAGTACCTGGTGATGACTCCGGCTAACCTCATCAAAGAAGTTGATGTGTCAGAAAGGGTGAGTGATAATACTCGGATTTTTTCACGTACTGAGATTAAACCCTTAAAAGGCTTAAAAGCTATTTTTGAATATTCTTATCAAATGGGTTTGACGGATAATCAGAACTATGCCAACTACTTTCAGGTTCACCAAGGATTAGCTGAGAGTATAAAACCATCAACCACGACTAGTCCGTTTTCGACATCAAGGGCGACAACAAAATACACAACGATCAATGCTTTTACCAGTTACGAAAGAACAATAGGTGAGTCGCATAACCTGTCAGGAGTCATTGGTTACAACCAGGAATACAATGATTACAGATACTTGTCCTCCAAGGCATTCAATATGATTAACAATGAGCTTCCTTCTTTGAGTGGAACCAATGGGTTAACACCACCAGAGACAAGTGATAGCTACGATGAGTATGCTCTTAGAGGTGGCTTTTTCAGAGTTAATTATAACTATGCGCAGAAATACTTTGTCGAGTTTAATGGTCGCTATGATCTGTCTTCCAAGTTCCCTACTGATTATCGTGCTGGTTTCTTCCCATCGGTGTCAGCTGCTTGGAATCTCGCAAAAGAATCATTCATGGAGTCAACGAAAAGAACGATTTCTTTATTAAAGTTAAGAGGCTCATACGGAACTTTGGGTAACCAGAATATTGGGAATTATGGCTTTCTGCCTACCTTTCCCGTGGTTGATGGTAACTGGATTTATAATGGTCTTATTCCTCAAACGATGGGCGGGTTGCCAATGGTTCGTGCGAATTATACCTGGGAAGAAGTCAATACGGTTAATGGAGGGCTTGACTTCGGATTCTTAAATAACAGACTAAGTGGTTCTTTCGATATTTATCAGCGTAACACTCTCGGAATGTTGGGGCCAGCCGAAGAACTTCCTGCTGTTGCCGGAGCAACTGCCCCCAAACAAAATGCCGCTGATATGGAGACCAATGGATGGGAGTTTGCACTTAAGTGGAAAGGTACTGTCGGTAAAGTAAAATATGGGCTTGGTTTTAACATTTACGATTCCCGTTCAACGATTACAAAGTATAAGAATGAGACCAAATTATTATCTGCACCCTATTATGAAGGACAGGAGATTGGCGAGATTTGGGGCTATGTGACCGATGGTTTCTATACTGCAAGCGACTTTGATGCCAACGGGGCTTTGAATAGTGATGTTGTTAGTATCAAGGGGGTTACTTCTCATGAAGGAGACATTAAGTTTAAAAATTTAATGGATGATGAAGCCAGCGAAAATAGAATTGATACAGGGGACAATACTGTGGATAATCCGGGCGACCGAAAGGTTATTGGTAACAGTCGTCCTCGTTACCAGTATGGTGTAAATGGTTCAGCTGATTGGAAAAACTTTGGATTATCTTTTATTCTGCAAGGTGTTGGTAAACGGGATGCCTGGATTGGTGGAAATATCATTTTTCCTATGGCTAGCCAGTATGGAACTGTTTACGCTGATCAGGTTGGTAAAATATGGACACCTGAAAATAAGGACAATGCGTATTATGGTCGTATCTATGAAAATGGAGGAAGTTCCCAAGGGGCAAATCAAAGAGTTTCTGATAAGTTCCTGAGTAATGCCGCTTACTTGCGTGTCAAGAATATCACACTTAGCTACAGCTTACCAAAAAGTCTTCTGAATAGAATTCGTTTAAATAATGTTAAGGTGTTCTTTAGTGGAGAAAACCTGTTCACGTTCGATCATCTTCCAGAAGGAATTGATCCTGAAAATTTAGGATGGACTTATCCCCAATACAGAACGATCTCCTTTGGTCTAAACTTAAATTTATAAAATCATGAAATTCATTAAATATTTATTCTTCTCGTTAATTATAAGCTTGGTTGGGTGTAATGATGATTTTTTGGAGTATTCGCCAAAGACATCATTGACTGAAAATACAGCTTTTGTTTCGTATGACAACTTTAAAACATATTCCTGGGGTTTATACGGTATCTTTGCAAATTCTCGGATGAGACAGTACCTTGGAACCGGTGCTCAGGTTTATACGCACGCATTGGGAGATGTTTATGCAAATTACCTGTATATGAGTAGTGGTACGAATGTTCAAAATAATGACTGGCAGTGGAATAATATTACTTCTACTACGAATATGGATAATGCCTGGGATTTCAGTTATATGCGTAAAGTAAATATCATGCTTCGCAATATTGATGATTCACAGTTGAGTGAGTCCGATAAAAAACACTGGCGATCAGTTGGCTTATTCTTTCGTTCGTACCGTTACTATGATTTATTGGCTCGCTATGGTGACGTACCATGGTTGGAAGAGGTTGTTGAGGATGATGATCTGGATATTCTGTATGGAAAAAGGACGCCTCGTAATGAGGTGGCAAGTAATATTTTGCGCGACCTGAAATATGCAGAGGAAAATATAAAAGAAAAAGGAGACGGAGAGAATACGATAACCAAAAATGTAGTACGAGCACTTCTGTCACGTTTCTGTTTGTTTGAAGGCACTTGGCGGAAATACCATTCACTTTCTGATGCAGAAGTTTACCTCAATGAATGTGAGCGTGTATCAAAACTTTTGATTGATGCTTATCCTGCAATCGCAACCAATTTTGTTGATTTGTGGTCCTCTGATGATTTATCGAATGTTCCAGGTATTATCTTATACAAGGAATTGGCACAAGATCTTGAAATGTCATCTTTGCCGCGCATGGAACGAGGAGGCTCTCAAAAAATTGGGTTGCATGCCCGTTCTGTTGGTCGTTACCTCTGTCAGGATGGGAAACCAGTAGCAACAAGCGATCTTTACGAGGGGGCTGGAGCTAATGCTACCGTCAATGATGAGTTTAAAAATCGGGATCATCGCTTGTACTGGCGCTGCGTTCCTCCTTATAAAACCAATAAAGGAAATGGTGTTGCAGTAACCGATGCAAATCGGGATTCGTGGTGGACCGAAGGGATGGATCCGAAAGATCGTTACTACATCGATTATATGAACAGTATTAACGATGCCAATCATCAATTTCCTTTGCATACCTGGCAGCCTCAGTTTCTTTCCAGAGTTCCAATGATTCAAACCTCTTCTCATTCGTGGGGGCCGATGCGTAACTATGGCGGTTATTATTTCTACATGTATTATAATACCTACAATGAGGCTGCCATTCAGGCCGGAGGAAGATTTGCTGTAACAGATTGTCCGATTTTTCATATTGAAGAAATTATGCTGAATTATGCCGAGGTTACTTACGAGTTGGGCAAGTTTAATCAATCGGTTGCCGACTTAACCATTAATAAGCTTAGGGCTCGTGCGAATGTGGCTGCAATGAATGTCAACGAAATAGATGACTCTTTTGACCCGGACAGAGACCCAACAGTTGATCCTGTGGCTTGGGAAATTCGCCGGGAACGAATGGTCGAACTGCTGGGAGAAGGATTCGGGTTTTATGATATTCGACGATGGGATAGAGGCGAATATTATATAAATCAAAGGCCTTTAGGCGTGCGTGTTGCTGCATCCGAAAAAGATGATTACTTTGGAAGCGCATCAATTTTTATTACCGAAGCTGATGTCAACCCGGAAGCCTCTGTTACAACCGATGACTTAGGACGTGTGGTTTGCGTTGGAGATTTTGTCCAACAAGGGAAAGGTTGGCAAGATTATTATAATCTGAATCCGATTCCTAAAACGCAGTTGATACTGAATGAGACCCTGAAGCAAAATCCAGGATGGCAATAAATTATTTTTGAGATCAGGTGGCTTTTATTTTTGAATAAAGGCCACTTGGTTTAAATAGAGTTTACATATGAATAAATTGTTTATAGCACTTGCAGGTGCTGTCAGTCTGACTGGTTGTCAGTCAATTCAAAAGAACGAAGATAAGTTGCCCAATGTTGTTTTTATTTATGCCGATGATTTGGGGCGTGGCCTATTATCGTATGAAGGACAACAAATCGTAAAAACACCGAATATTGATCGGATTGCAGCAGAAGGAATCCGGTTTAGCAATGTTCGGGGCTGCATGTTTTGTGCTCCGGCCCGGGCAAGCCTTTTAACCGGCTACCATGATTGCCATACTGATAAGTGGCAGATTACGAGTGGCGGTGCTTACAAAAAGGTTTTTGATGGCGACCTTACGGCTGATGAAATTTCTCAAGCATTAGACAAGCAGGTTGGGAGTTCAAATACCTCTACAACAACATTGGCAGAGGTGTTTAAAAAAGCGGGCTATACAACTGGTCAGGTAGGCAAGTTGGAGTGGGGCTTTTCGGTTTCGTTTGAAGAGATGAAACAGCATGGCTGGGATTATTACTATGGCTATCTTGATCATGTGATGGCCCATGGTTTTTATCCTCCTTATATGTTTGAAAATGGACAGAAAATTGATATCCCGGGTAATACCCGAAAAGATTGTGGAAAAACAATCGAGCGGGAAACGCCAAAAGCGTATAAGGAACGGTGGAATATGGAAGGCAAGAGTTTATATTCTCAAAACTTGTTTCTGGATAAGATGCTTTCTTTCATTCGCGAAAACAAAGACCGCCCGTTTTTTCTGTACCATCCAACGCAATTACCACACGGTCCGGTTGCCATTCCTGAGGTACATGACGACTTTAAGAATGACGATCGCCTGACTCAAATTGAAAAGGAATATGCTTCGATGGTCAAAATGCTGGACGATCACGTTGGCGTGATTATGCAGGAGCTGGAAAAGCTCGGTTTGGAAGAAAACACCATGATTATTTTTAGCTCGGATAATGGCCATGAAATCTACTATTCGCAAGAAGGACGAATTCTTAAGCCGGTTCGAAATATGCAAACCGGAGAGCGATTTGATAATGTTGCAACGAAGTTTTACTCTGAGTTGGGAGGCGATGTGTTTAATGGTAACGATGGCATGGCCGGGTTAAAGTATGACAACTGGGAAGGAGGATTAAGAGTGCCCTTGCTTGTTAAATGGCCGGGTAAGATTGAAGGTGGACAGGAGGCGAATAACCTGGTGGCTAACTATGATTTGGTCCCTACATTTGCCGATTTATTGGGTGTTGAATTGGAGGAAGCAAAAGATGGAATTTCCATCATGCCGATACTGACAGGAGCGGATAAAACGACAGAACATGATTACACGATTAACTCGTCCATGTATGGAGGAACGATCGTGACTAAGGAAGGGTGGAAGCTTCGGAACTATTACGGTAAAGATATCTTCCAATTGTACTATTTACCGGATGATTACCGCGAAGAGCACGATTTGGCTGCTCAGTTTCCTGAAAAGGTTGAAGAGCTTAAAACGATTTTAACTAAAGAGTGCAATGGTGATTTGTCCAATGGGCTATTCACTTACCAGAAATTTGTGCTTCCAATGGTAAAATTGGATGCGAACGAATAAGACTTCGCTATTTCTAAAACAATTACGCTTTTAATTTGAAATAAAGCAAGCTTGCCTGGGGTATACCCGACATTGCTTGGCTTTTGCGTTAGCGATAATAAGTAAAATATTAAGACTTATAAGTGTAGAATAAGAAAGGTCTATGCTTTAGTAACGAAAGGCGTTCACGCAGAAGTATGGTTAAATCCGTTGTGACGTAAGCTTATAATAGCTTCACTTATAAAATTTGAATAAATATGATCAAAATAAATATTTTTTACGTTTTTGTAATATTTTTATTAGTCTCTTGTTCTACAGATAGTGTGACTAGCATTGAGCAAGACCCTGATTCTGAACCAGAGGAAGTTGACAATGAATGGAAAGATAACCCATACAAGCTTAATGTCGTTTATTTTGTTCCGAATGATATGGTTCCTGTTGTTGATTATGAAACTCGTATTGAGGAGATAATGTTTGATGCTCAGGAGTTTTTTGCGGTCAATTTGGAACGGGAAGGGTTTGGACGAACTTCTTTTGGATTAGACATAAAAAGTGATGGAAAATTGAATCTTATAACTATTACCGGCAAGCAAGGGAAAAGTGCTTATCCATACAGTGGCGGAGGTGGAGTTATTGTTAATGAACTGAATACCTATTTCAATGAGCATCCTGATGAAAAGAAAAGCGAACATATGCTTGTTCTTTTACCATCTACATCTGGAGATCCTTTAAACCCGGGCGGTGTTCCGTTTTATGGATATGGAAAGTATTGTTTTGCTCTCGATTATGAGTATCAGGACGTAAAATACTTGGGGCAAGATAATAACATAGGAAACCTGGCGACTAAATGGATTGGAGGATTGATACATGAATTGGGGCATGGTCTTAATGCACCGCACAATAAGGAGTGGAATAGTTTACAATCAACCTTGGGAACGGCTTTAATGGGGGCCGGGAACGGTACCTATGGGAAAAGACCGACCTACATTACAGCGGCTCATGCTGCCATTTTTGCCAATTCACAAACATTCAGCACGGATGAAAGATCCGATTGGTACTCCAAAGTAACGACCAATATTACGAACCTGAGAGGGAAAGTTGAAAACAACAAAATTATAATCTCAGGCAATTTTACATCCGACGGAACGGTTGCTGCCATTAATGTTTGGCACGATCCCTATCCAGCTGGAGCAGCTAACCAAGATTACGATGCGCCTTCTTTCACATCAATGCCTATCGGGCAGGATAGTTTGTATATCGAATGCCCATTGTCGGAATTTTATAAGCTGGATGGTCAATACCAATTGAGAATTGGCTTTATCCATGAAAACGGTTCAAGGGTTACCAGAGCTTATGAATATGAATTTGTAAATAATGTCCCAACTATTGAAGTCATTAATACAAAAGACTTATTAGATAGATCCACCTGGTCGATTATTCGTGCTGACAGCGAGGAGGACAACGGGCCTGCTTCAGGCATGTTAGATGGCGATTTATCTACTTTTTGGCATACCGAATGGAAAAGCACATTACCTGGTCATCCGCACGAGTTTGTGCTAGATATGGGAACGATAACAACCGTGAAAGGCTTTGCTTTTGAAAACAGATCGAACCTGAATGGTGCCATTAAGGACTTTGAAATGTTTAAAAGTGACAACGGGGAAGATTGGGTGAGTTTGGGAACGTATTCATTAGCTCAAATGCAAAACATCCAGAACATAAATCTCACAGCAGTACAGTCGTTTAGATATATGAAATTGGTGACCAACAATTCTCATGGTGATTTTAATTATGCACATTTGGCCGAGCTTAATGCCTATAATAATTAGTTGGGATCGACTTTTTACTTATATTGCCGAGATCTACTAACTACTTAATTGAATGAATATGAGATCTACCCTGATTGTCTTGTTCTTTGCTCTCTTGGTCTCGTGTGTGGCCAAAGAGGAGCCGGAACAAAATCCGAAGAATAACTTAGTATTTAATGATCTGGCGGCTACCTGGGATGAAGCGATGCCTTTGGGAAATGCCATGGTCGGTGCACTCGTCTGGCAGAAAGAGGGCAAGCTGCGTTTTTCACTTGATCGTGCTGATCTTTGGGATTTACGCCCTATGGCAAACATCGATTTTGATAAATGGACGTTTGATGATGTCTATGAACACTGGAAAGCCGGAGAATACAAAAAAGTACAAGAAGTATTTGATACACCTTATAATCAGTCTCCGGCTCCTTCTAAAATCCCAGCTGGCGCCTTGGAGTTTGATATTGAAAAGTTGGGTCCTGTAAGAGAAGTGAAGTTGGAGCTAGAAACGGCATCCTGTGTGGTTTCTTGGGAAAATGGTGCAAAGCTAACGACTTTTGTGCATGCAGAGAAGCCAATTGGCTGGTACTGCTTTGAGAATTTGCCTGAAGACTTGGGAATTGAGCTTGTTTCGCCAGCGTATAACCGGGAGAATAATGAAGGTTATACCAGCCAGTCACGAAATGACTTGAATCAATTGGGTTATGAGCAGGGAGAAATTACAACAGGCAACAACTCCCTGACATACAACCAGCACGGATGGGGCGATTTTTCGTACCAAATCCATACTTCATGGCAGCAGACCGAAAACAGCATGGAAGGTTGTTGGTCGGTTTCTTCTGAAAATAATAAAAAAGATAGTCAACCGCTAGCAAGTGAGTGGGTGAAACAGGAATTGAACCAGGGACTTGAGCCTTCCTTAGCAGAACACCTGGCATGGTGGAAAAGCTATTGGGCAAAGTCGACAATTAGCATTCCTGATTCGGTGTTACAACGCCAATATGATTTGGAAATGTATAAGTTTGGATCCGCTGCAAGGCCCGATGCACCCCCTATTTGTTTGCAATCAGTTTGGACGGCAGACCATGGGAAGTTACCACCTTGGAAAGGCGATTTTCACCACGACTTAAATACCCAGCTAAGCTACTGGCCATCTTACACCGGAAATTACCTGGACTTGGAAGAAGGTTTTCTGAATTGGTTGTGGAAGTATCGACCAACATTTAAGAAATACACCAAGGAGTATTTCGGTGTTGAAGGAATGAATGTTCCGGGGGTGAGTACATTGGAAGGGGAGCCAATGGGTGGCTGGATCCAATACTCCATGGGGCAAACAGTGGCTGCTTGGTTAGGACATCATTTTTACCTGCATTGGAAATATTCAATGGATCGCGACTTCCTGAAAGAACGTGCCTATCCTTGGTTGAAAGATGTGGCGGTGTTTTTTGATAATATGGCCATCAAAGCGGAGGATGGGACGCGAAAACTGAAAATGAGCTCGAGCCCAGAGATCTATAATAACTCGGCTAAAGCTTGGTTTTCAGAAACTACGAATTTTGACTTGGCTTTGATTCGCTGGACGTATGAGAAAGCAGCAGAGCTAGCAGGTGAATTGGGATTGCAAGAAGAACGCAACGCTTGGTTACAAATACTTTCAGAGTGGCCTGAATTGGCCGTTGATCCGGAAACAGGATTAATGTTCGCCCCGGAGTTTCCGTATAACGAGTCGCACCGTCATTTCTCGCACCTGATGGGATACCATCCCTTAGGAACAATTGATTTCTCAAAAGGGGAAAAGGATCAGGAGATTATCCGAAATACACTGGAGAACCTCGAAAAACAGGGACCGGATTATTGGACCGGCTATTCGTATAGTTGGCAAGGAAACCTTTACGCACGGGCTTTCGAAGGAGAGAAAGCAGCAGAAGCGCTTCGTGTTTTTGCTGAATGCTTTTGTTTGAGAAATTCATTTCATGTGAATGGCGACCAATGTAAAGCCGGGCACTCAAAAATGACTTATCGTCCATTTACCTTGGAGGGGAACTTTGCTTTTGCAGCCGGTGTGCAGGATATGTTAATCCAAAGCCATACCGGAGTTGTAAGAATTTTTCCGGCGATTCCGGCGGATTGGAAAGACGTTCGCTTTCAACATTTGCGTACGCAAGGGGCTTTTTTAGTATCAGCTGAAAAGCAGGAAGGATTACCAGTTTCGGTAACCGTAAAATCTGAAAAAGGAGGAGTGTTTAAACTTCATAATCCTTTTGGAAATCATGATTTCAATGTTGATGGTGCTGATTTTGCTCTTGATTCAGGGATAATTAAGATTAACATGGAGGCAGGACAAGCGGTTAAGTTGACCCTAAAATAGGAATGAAATAGCAATTTAGAATTGCAAGCACAAAAGGGGAGAGCATTTTGTCGCTATCCATATGGCTTGTTACTCCAAGATAAAAGCCAATCTTTTCAGTTGAATGTGGATTTCCACGAATCAATGACTGTAGAGATTGGTTTTTTTATTCTGATCGACCGGATTTATAAGCCAACAGAGGCACCAAAATTCTTGAAGGTGTTTTGTGTGTTTTTCAGATGATTTTTAGTTAGTTTTAGGTTCACTAAAAAACCTATGGAACAAACAACAAGCTCAACTAAATCTCAGCGCGTGCTTTCGATAGATATCATGCGTGGTTTAACTCTTTTTTTAATGCTTTTTGTGAATGACCTTTTTGTGCCCGGAGCACCAAAATGGATGGTTCATACCCCCGCCGATTTTGATGGAATGGGATTAGCAGACTGGGTTTTCCCCGGTTTCCTTTTTATGGTAGGACTCTCGGTCCCTTTTGCTTTTGCCTCTCGTTTAAAGAAAGGAGACCGTAAACCACAACTCCTTGGACACATTTTGACGCGTACCATCAGTTTACTAATTATTGGAGTACTGATGTTAAATGCCGGACGAATTAATCCTGAGTTGACAGGAATGAACCGTTTTGTCTGGGTGATCTTGATGTACCTGTGCGTGTTTCTCATTTGGAACAAATATCCTTTAAATCCAAATTATAAAAAGCTTTTCATGGGATTGAAAGCCCTCGGTGTTTTAGGCTTGGTGGCCTTGGTTGCGATATACCGAGCCGGAGAACCCGGGCAGGTGGAGTGGCTGCGAACAGGCTGGTGGGGAATCCTCGGACTGATTGGCTGGGGGTACTTTGCAGCTTCCGTCACATTCTTAATTGTTGGCGAACGGATGTTGGGAATTGTGGCTGGCTGGTTATTGTTTTTTGTGTTGAATGTTTTGTCGCAGC
>CAXXFU010000013.1:0-12068 GCA_963675235.2 Devosiaceae bacterium
TGCCCGCGCATCTGCCTGAGGCGCAACCGCAGGCCATTGGCAAATTCCGAGGCCAACGATGTCTCGATCGTAGTTTGCATGTGGGATGACCCTTGTTCGCGCCTGTCACGGCACCGGCCCAGCGATGACGAGGAGCCGGCCGGGATCCCGGAGGATCCCGACCCCTCCGACCTGGCCGCGCGTTGGGACGGGCGAAGGCCGTGGCGGAGACGTGAAAGCTACTTCTTCAGCTCTTCGTCGGCCTTGGCCTGAAGCTTGGCAGCGGTCTCGGCAAACCAGGCGTTCCAGTCGGTCGGAGGATTGGCGATCGCGCCGCTCAGCTCGACGTAATAAGCATCGACCAGGGCGGGGAACCAGGCATAGGTCGACGCCATGAAGTCGTCGGTCTGCATCGGGTACTTGCCGTTGACGAAGTTGACCAGGCTCGGCGTGACAGCGGAAGTGTCGAGGTCGCTGCGCACGATGCCGCCCATGTTGTCGAGCGAAGACTGCTGTTGGTCCTTGCCGACGATGCTGGCGACGAATTCCTTGGCCAGATCGACGTTCTTGCCGTTGCAGGGCACGGACATGCCGCGGACGGTGCCGACGAGCATGGCGCCTTCGACGCCCTCGTCAAGGCTCGGCAACGGCCCGACGACATAGTCCCCGTTCAGCGCTTCGCGATCCCACTTGCCCACATTCCAGTTGCCGACACGGAAGAAGCCGACGCGGCCGCCTTCGATGAGCTGATACATGTCGGTGAAGGTGTGGTTGATCGTATCCGGAGCCACCAGCTTGTAGTCGGTGTAGATCTTCAGATACTCGGTCGTCGGACCGGCGACCGCCGGGTCGGCGATGGTGATCTTGCCGTCGAAATCCATCAGATCGTGCGGCGCACGGTTGCCGCCCATGGCGAAAAGCTTGGTACCCGCGCCGATCAGTGAACCGGCCGCGCCGCCCTGAAGCGCAAAGCCATAGGTGTCGTTCTGGCCGTTGTCGTCCGGATCCTCGTTCTGGAACCGCTCGGCGATGCGCAGCATTTCCGGCCAGGTCGTCGGGTAGTCCTCGCCGAGCTTATCGAGCCAGCTCTTGCGGGCGCCCCAGGCGGTTATCACGCGCTGGAACGGCATCATGATGACCTTGTCCTCGAAGGAGGCCGCCGTCAGGTCGCCGTCGGAAAGGAATGCGCGGTCTTCGGCCGGAAGCGCGTCGACCACCTCGGACATTTCGCAGAGCTTGCCGGTCGACTGCTGGACGGTCGCAAGGCGATTGTTGTCGTTGAAGAGCACGTCCGGCCCGGTGCCGGTGTTCACCGCCGCGATGGACTTGGAGATCCACTGCTCGGTCGGCATGGTGATGGAGCGGACATCGACATCCGGATGGGTCTTTTTGAACTCGGCAGCCATCGCGTCGATCATGGCCAGGCCGTCGTCGCCCTTGTCGTGCCAGATGACCAGATCCGTTGCCTGCGCCGAACCGGCTGCCAGCAGCAGGCCCGCGACAAGCCCGAGGCTGCCCCCGTTTAGCAAATTACGCATGTGTCTCCTCCCTTTGGGTTGATCGGCAGTTTTTCGCCCTGTCCCACCCAATGATTGGCAAAAGACGATTGCAAAGTCAACTCAATTTGCGTATGTTGCAGTACAAATCGCTTGTTTACTAAACACAACGCAACACGCAACGGGAATCGATGACATGAAGCAGGAGCCGGAAAACACGGCCGACGAGAGCGCGGGCGTGAATATGCGCGACATCGCCAAGGTAGCCGGCGTTTCGGTCAGCACGGTGTCGCGAGCCCTGCGCCAGTCCAAGGGCGTGAGCGATCAGCTGCAGCGCGAGATTGCCGATATCGCCGCGAGCATGGGCTATGACGGCCCGAGCCCGGCCCTGACCAAGCTGGCCACCAAGATCTTCATCCTCATTCCAATGGAGCATTCGGCCAAGGATGCCGGCGGCTTCTACCAGGAGATCATTTCGGCCCTCGAAGCCGAATTTGACCGCGAAGGCGTGCCGGTCGAGCTGTTGTTTCTGGAACGCGACATCGACACCGCCGACCGTATCCGCGCCCTCGCCGCCTCCCATGAGAAGACCGGCTTCGTGTTAATCGGCGTCGACGATCCCGGCACGATGGAGGTCGCAAACGACCTGCCGCCGATGCTTTTGGTCAATGCCTCGGACACCCAGATGCGGATCGATTCGATCACGCCGTCCAACAAGCAGGGTGGCTATCTGGCGACGCGCCACCTCGTCGATCTGGGACATCGCCGCATCCTTCACCTCACCTCGCTCCGCCGCTCGACCATCCGCGACCGGATGGAGGGCTACAAGGCGGCCCTTGCCGATTTCGGCTGCGCCTTCGATCCGGCTCTCGTCATCGACCTCGAGAACCTTCATGCCGAGGATGGCGCCGAGGCAGTGACGCGGCTCATCGCGGAAGACCGCTTCGATTTCACCGCCATCTTCTGCGCCAACGATCTGCTCGCCGCCGGCGCGGTGTCCGCGCTGCTGCGTGCCGGCAAGAGCGTGCCCGAGGACTGCTCGGTCGTCGGCTTTGACAACACCCGCATCACCGCCCGCTACAAGCCGGGACTGACCACGATGGCTGTCGACCTCGTCGAACTCGGTAAGCACGGCGCCTGGCGGCTGCTGGAGCGCATGGAGAACCCGAACACGGCATCCCTGACAATGTATGTGGGATGCCGGCTGATCGAGCGGGAATCGACCTGCCCGCCGCCCCGAGGAGGACACGCAAGCAAATGATCGACATTTCGGACCTGATCGCGGATGTGCATCGGACTGTCGCCATGGCCGAGACGGCGCCCGGCCATTACCGCCGCTATGCCGATGGCAGCGTCGAGGAGACCGGCGACAACCCCTATGGCTGCGCCGACGCCGCCAACATCCTTTATACGCTCGAGGCCTTTCCGCGCGACGCCGAGACCCGCCAGGTCTTCGTCGAGGCCCTCAACGGTCTGCAGAATGAAGACGGGCTGTGGCGCGAGGACACGCATCACCCGATCCACACCACCGCCCATTGCATCGCCGCGCTCGAACTGTTCGACACCGGGCCGGCCCGTCCGCTTTCAGCCCTTGCCGAGCTGCGCGATCCGGCCAAGATGGTCGCCTTTCTCGATGCTCTGCCTTGGCAGGAGAACCCCTGGCGCGCCTCTCATCAGGGCGCAGGACTGCACACGGCACTGACGCTGTCGGGCGAGGCCGACCACGCCTGGCGCGATGCCTATATCGCCTGGCTCGCCGACAATGCCGATCCCGAAACCGGGTTCTGGCGGCGCGGCACCCAGGTGCCGGTCGAACACGCGGGAAGCCGCACCCTGTTCCCACACCTTGCCGGCTCGTTCCACTATCTGTTCGCCATGCAATACGAGCGGGCGCCACTGATCCATCCGGAGCGCATGATCGATTCCTGCCTCGCCCTTTACGCCGAGGATGAATTTCCGCTCGGACGCACTGTCGGTTTCGCAGAAATCGACTGGGTCTTCTGCCTCAATCGTGCCGGTCGGCAAAGCCCGCATCGATTCGACGAACGCACGGCGGCGCTCGAAGGGTTCGCGCATAAATATGTCGATTACCTGCGCGTCCTCGACCCGCTTGAAAATCCGAACATCCGCGACCTGCACATGCTGTTCGGGGTGCTGTGCGCGCTGACCGAACTCCAGCTCGCCCTGCCCGGCTTCATCCGCACTGAACGCCCGCTCCGCCTCGTGCTTGACCGCAGGCCGTTCATCTAGACCGCCGCAGGCGGATTCTCAGCTTACAAGGACCGAAAATGACCATGACGATGCGCGACAACGAAACGATCCGTTGGGCGAAAGACGTGCGGGACCAGGCGAAGAGCAAGATCCAGCGCCTTGCGCATAATGTCGGCGGGGGCTATCTGCACGCGACTGAGAACGGGCGCTATCCCGCTGAACCGGCCTGGTGGTGGACCTCCGGCTTCTGGCCGGGCCTGTTGCGCCTCGCCTTTGGCGAAGACGGCGACGACGACATCGGGACCCTTACCATCCTTGCCGAAGATGGACTGTTCGACCTCCTGCAACGCGAGGACTTTTTCGAGCTCCATCACGATCTCGGCTTCCAGTTTCAGCCGACCGCCGTCATGCGCTTCAAACAGACAGGGGATCGCACCGCCCGCCGCCGCGCGCTTGTCGCGGCGCAACTGCTCATGGGCCGGTTCAATCCGGACAGCGGCATCATCGAGGCCTGGAACGGCCCGGACAGCCAAGGCAAGTCGATCATCGACACGATGATGAATCTGCCGCTCCTGTTCTGGGCAACTGAGACCACCGGCCATGCGCGCTTTGCCAATGTCGCCAAATCCCATCTGAAAACGGCGATCCCGGCCTTCGTGCGCGCCGATCACTCTACCCATCACGTCATCCGCTTCGACGAGCACTCGAGTGCTGTCGTCGAAAGGCTCGGCGGTCAGGGGTTCTCGCCCCAAAGCGCCTGGTCGCGCGGTCAGGCCTGGGCCATCTACGGACTGGCCATTGCCGCCCGCTATACCGGCGACAGCACCTACAGGACGCTGTCGCGCGCCATTGCCGACAGCTTCATCGAGATGAATGCGTCCCATGGCGTGCCGCCCTGGGATTTCCGCGCCGACAATGCCAAAACAGCCGTGCGCGACAGCTCTGCCGCCGCCATCGCCGCCTGCGGCCTTATCGAGCTGGCCGATGCGGGCGACACCGTAGCGACGGCGCAGGCCGTGTCCCTGCTCAAGGCCCTCATCGAAGGGTGCGCGACCTTCGAAGACGACAGCGAGGACGGACTCCTGCGTCATGCCACCGCAAGCGTGCCGGCCAATTACGGCATTGATGTCAGCCTGATCTATGGAGACTACTTTTTCTACGAGGCGCTTAATCGGCTCGATGGAGGGACGGCATGTTGGTGAGTGCGTGAGCGCTCGCTGTCATGGCGCTCGAATCCTCGAAAAGGCGTTACCAGTCTACGGCAACAGAGCGACGAACAGCAGTATCACGCGTCCGCATTGCTTCCCCACACCCCTTCAACCATCCACCTAGTGCAGGCGAAACGACGCCGGGCGTAAGTTGGGTGAATCGCGCTTGGTCGCCTATTTGATGACCTAGAGCCACGTCCGCTATTTCAACTAAAACGCAGCAAGCCGACCGACCGTTCCCGGCCCCATTCCCGCCATTTGTCGCCGGTCCGCCTTGGGCCATATACTACCGTCCGTGTTGCCCCCCTTAATGACGGCTGCGATCCATCTCGCTCGTTCGAGCTTCTTGGCGATGTGGTCGCCAGACCGATCGATGTAATAGTCTGAACAATGACAAAATGGATTGTTCGGATGAGGCACTGAGTGCCTTTCGTTGGCGCAAAGCTCCCCTAAAGCTGAAGCTGTTTTCTGTTCTGGTCACGACGAACGCGAAAGCTGAGCCTGTCCTCCATTTTGCCGGGAGAGCCATCCTTTCTGAACCGTGGGCCGGAGATGTCGAAAATGACAGCGTCTTCATAGAGGTAGAGAGATAGGTCCCGAACCTCGATGCGCACGATCTTTCCCTGCCGTTGACCGGTGACGATGTCGCCAGGGACCAAGCCAAGAATGCTTTGTGCCAAGGAACGACGCTCAGACTCGATCTCACGCTCCCAGCGTTCGTGTTCGTCTTCCATGTTGATGATGGCGTCACGCGCGGATGCCAGTGTGTCGCGACCGGCGAACCATAGCCTCTCTGCAATGTACAATCTCTCTTCAAGCCCAGGCCGATCAGATCGGTAGAGGCTTTCTGAGAGCATCTCCGACACCTGCTCCATATCCTGCAACGCCTTGAGTCTGTCGCCATAGGGCTTCAGTCGCCCCGGACATGTCGTCTCCAAAACCCCGGCTTCACGGATGGGCATGAGATCGACAGGGATAACCGCGCGAAGCGGCAGTGGAACAGACACAATGCGGTCCGGAGGATGATCAAGGCCGCGCCAGGACCTTCGAAGTGTCTCGATCCACACTTGGTTGATCGAAATGCAGAGCCGGCTCTCGGCAGTCCCGACCTCCTCCGGATCGGCCAAATAGTGAACCCGCCAAGCATGATCGGCAGCGTCGAGTGGCATCGCGACGTGCTGAAGCCCCTGATTCCGCACCACGGCTGCCAACTCGGCGATACGCCCGACGAGCGCCGACGTCATGAGCACAAAGGCGGCCATCCGGCTGTCGTATGATCCGCTGGAGTTGTCCTCCTCAAACACGACAATCTGTGGCCGGGCCAATGGAAGGAGCTTGCCGACGAGACTTCGGATACTCTGCTCCGCGGCAACGCCTGAACGAGCTGAAATGCGCGGATCATTCAACCACCCAATCGCGCGGTTCTGGATGATGAGCAGAAGTTGGGCTGCAACAAGCGGGTCGAGCTTTTCAAGGTTCTGTCCCAAGTCCGGAACCACTCGTCCGCGAAGGCTGAGCTCTTCGACTGCAAATTCGAGGAATTCTCGCTGCAGCTTCGTTGGTCGCGTGCCTGTGCGAACAGCTTCGCGTTTCCGGCGTTGACGATCAATTTCTTCGCGGAACGCGACGAGGGGTGGACGGCGCGGTGCCCTGCCCGCTTCGACACGTGCCCAATAGCCGCGTGGCGGTTTTGGAACCTGGAGGCGATGGCAGAGCTTTGCCACCGCTGTGTCCGAAATCCCGAGGTCTTTTGCCACCTGCTGGGTCGGTTTGCTCCAAACCAGCCCAAAGAGGTCCTCCCGTGTCAGGCTCTGACCGCCGATATGGCCAACCCCTTGATCCGTCATGGTCAATCTCCATGGTGTTGTTGCGGTCGTCCACTCAATCATGAATTGACCGGGCTGGCTGCAACCTCGTCGACGCCGTCGCGCGGCGGGAAGCATCTGGGACACCGGATGAGTAAAGGCGGCCGGCATTCGGAACAGACCGTCCACTGCCAGACAATTGGTGTAGCCGACTGCAATATCCGCCATCTCACTCTCTTCTCGTCGCCCCCAGGGGAAACCTCACCACCACAGCCGATGGTCGGGGACATTTCGCTCGGGCCTTTCGCTCGGCTTCGTCCTTGACCGTTCGTCCGATCGCCAGCATGGCGCGGCGCGCGGCTTCTTCGTGGACGTCCGGACCAAGAGCGTCTCGGACCCGAACCAGACGAGCAATCAGCTCAAGCATGACATCACTCATTTTTGCCTCCAATCAGTCCAGGGGTTGGAGCGGTCTCTGGAAGATCTAGAACCTCCGCGATCCGTTCGGCCCCGATGACCCGTTCGTGCCGAAGCACGTCGGCGAGCCGTTGGATCCGATCGGCGTTTGAGGCCACGAGACGCGCGGTCTCGGTTTCGAGGCGCGCCAGGTCGGCGGCGACCTTCTTCTGCAGGCCAGGATCGAGGCGAAGAACGTGGAAGGCCTCATCGCGATCTCCGAGATAGATCGGCACGTCGCCAAGCCCGAACGAGATGTGCATCATCGTGGCCCAACGCGTCGCCGCGCCGAGATCGGAGTCGGGAGCGCCACCAGCACCGGCCGTCGGGCGTCCAAAGAAATGGATCTCACCGCAGCGGCCAGCGAGGCACGACATGATTTCCGCCTCGATCATTTCGCGGGTCCAGATCGTCCCGGCCATGCTTTTGCGCTGCGTCCGACCGAGGGCACCGTTGCCCGGCACGATCGTCATATGATCGATGGTCGGACCGCCAAGAATAGCCGTGATCACCGCGTGCGCCGCCTCGTGGATCGCGACCAACCGGAGATCGGCCTCGGACCTGGTCTCGGGCGGAGCAATTTCGGCAATCAGATCGTCGGAATTCATCGCCCGGCCGGCATTGCGCGCGCGGCGGCGGGCAGATTTGGTCCACCCCATGATGTCGGCACCAGAACACCCGGCCGAAAGCGCCGCGATCGGCATCAGGTCGGTGCCGGCAAGATCGGAACCGAGATGCTGGCGCAGAATGCCGGCACGGGCGTCTCTGTCCGGCGGCTCAATGCGGATGATGCGGTTGAGCCGGCCGGGCCTGACGAGGGCCTCATCGAGCCGATCCGCGTGATTGGTCGCCGCGATGACGATGACGTCGCCGGTGTCTGATGAAATCGCCGAGTCGAGCTTCAGCAGCATGTGACCGATCACAGGCATCCACCAGTCCGCGTTCCGAGAACCGAGAGTTCGCCGGTTTGGCAAGGCCTCGATTTCATCGAGGAACAAGATGGACGGCGCCGAAGCAGCAGCGTCGGCGAACACCTGGTCGATCTGCTTGATGATGCTGTCGAGATGGCCGGGACTGCCGGCAAACCACTGGCCGACCGAGGTCGCAATCAGCGGCATGCGGAGCGATTTCGACAGGCTCCGCACGAAGGTCGTCTTGCCAAGGCCCGGGTCGGACCAGAGCACGGCGCCCTGTTCGACGGCGCTGAATGGGATCCGGCCCGACCGATAGGCGGCGATATCGGTGCGCAGGTCGCGAGCCCAGATCATGGCGGGGCCATAGCCGTAGAGGTCATCAATATCCGGGATGGCGTCGTCATCTGCGCAATCGAACCGCTTCTGGTGCGCCTCACGCGCCTCGGCGAGCCTCCGAATGCAGTCGGCGGCTTGGCTCCCGCAGCGGATCGCGATTCCGAGCGCGTCGAAATCGAGTCCGTCGGCGATGCTGTCGTCGAGTTCTCCCGGATCCTCACCCGTCGCTGCCTCGATCGACTGACGGATCAGCTTGCCGGTCGGCGGCGCGATGGAAATGTCGAGATCAATCGCAGCGATGAGCGGTGCCGGTGGCTTCGGGCTGGTCGGATAGGTGATCAGCAGGGCCCGGTGTCCATCGCGGATGCGCTCCATCAACGTGCCCAGTTCAAGGCCGTCGGCAGCGCGCGCCCGGGACTTCTTATCGGGCTTGGCGGAAATCACATAGGTCCAGTCGCGCCGGCACCAGTCTGCAAGGATGTCGGTCCAGGATTCGGAGGGCACATGAAGCCGGGTGAAAAGCGCCTCGTCATTGATGCGCCTCCTATTTTCGGCAGACAGAGATGCATCGAGCATCAGGCCCGGAAGCGTCTTGTCGAGCGGCATCAAGGCCTTGCCGCTTTCGGTCGCTTCGTCTGGGTCGGTTTTGGGGTCGAAAGCGAAGTCTTTTTCGATCTGGTCGTCCATCATTCCCTCGGCCAAGATGGCGCGGACGCCAAAGCGTCAACGGGCCCTCCCGGACTGTGCTGCTCTGCCCTCTGACGTGAGCAGGACTTGGAATTGCTGTTGCGTGGGATTTTAGGCGTGCGGGCCCGGCCCTACTCGGCTGGCGATCACGCCCGCTTTCGCTGCGATCGAATGTTCGAGCACGGCACACATGTGGGACTGGATTGAATCAGCTCGGCGGATACTCAGGTCGTCCCATCCTATGGAGGTGGTTGCCAATAGCATCGAGGCTGTCGAGAAACGGAACGCACGCATGCCGCTACCTTTCTATCATCGCCACGTGCGCCGCTAGAGAGGCGCTAGACTCATGGCGTAGGTGATTGGGAAAGACACGCGCTGCATGCGTGGGTGGCAGCCAATAAGAACATAACATGAACTTTGTCAAGGCGACATTTGGATTTTGATCCGGTCACGTCGTCGACGGGCAATCGCCACCCAGGGCCCTCCCCAGCCCTCGATCAGGGCTAGCGATCATCTCCTCGCCGGCGACCTTGGACGCATCCTGGGTGTGAACGGTTGCCACCCTTTTCTCCGCCGATAAGAGATCATGGCTCTCGCGGCACCCAAAGCCCAGGCCAATGACAAGCATTCGAACAGCTTTCGCGCACCCCTATGCAAAAACACGCCGAGACCACAATTCATTCGCCGAATGCTGTAATTCTTTTGCCGGATATCTGAAATTCTTTTGCACGACACTCAATCCTTCATTTTGATTATTCTGCAATCCTTGAAATGAATAGGCACATTTTGTCGCACCTATTCCATTTCTATTGCCTATTGACTCAATTTCACTTTCAAAAAACGATTTGTAACAAGTAAAACAGGAGAGAAGGATGACCCACTATCAACCACCAGAATTGCGAGCGCGGTATCCGGGGTTTGTGAGTTTTTGCAACCGCCAGCCGATCCACTATCCATTCCGCTGGATGGGTGATGCACTGGCGCAGACAGTACTGGACCCGATGGTGCGGGAGGTTTCACCAGATGGCGAACCAAGTGATAGCCGTCAGTGCCGCATTATCGTAACCCGAGGTGGCAAGCGGTATCCGGTTCTTTTGGACGGCGACGAGGGACTCGGAAGGGCTGCCGGCGCACTGAAAATAACCAGGTCCGAGACACGTCAGGAGCCCAAGTGGACACTGGCACGGATGATCTGGTCGCATCGCCGAGACCCGATATGCGCTTCGAGCGAGCTTGCGCTGCTTGCAGAAATCGAACGCCTGGGCGCAGATGCCACGCTTGGGAGGCTCTCAACTGCCTCCGCGGTACCCAACGCTGTGGATCATGTGTTGGCCATGATTTCTCGTGGCTTAGTCGGAGCAACCTGGCTTTGCGGCATCGTGCCCGAGATGGAGATTTGGAGGCGTCGGCTGCCTCGGAATGAGAACTTGGCGAGCAAAGAGTTCGGCCCAACTAAGGCTGACCGAATCACCTCTCGGTTTGACGAGCGAAATTCGCCAAAATCCTGCGATTTCGCGGCACAAAGACCAGCAAAAGTCGACGCAAAAGAAAGGAACAAACCATGAATACACTCTCAGGACTGGAGCAATGAAAATATGGTTAACGCAATTGGGCACCTAGACCGCTGCAAGAGAAAACTAGTGGTGAAGCGGCATCGACATTTCCAAATAATATTGGAAGTAAATCACTCTGTGCCTACTGACCTCCGAATTCAAGACCACAGCAAAAGCTAGGAACGTCGCCACCATCGGCGCCGACATTCGCCTCAGCTAAGTGCAGGAAATCATTACGAGCGGAAAGGATTAACGGAGCGCCAGTCAATCAGCCCCAATAAAGCCCGAACGTAATCTACTGGCCGGGCCAAAATAAAAAGCCTGGGGCGCTTCACGAAGCACACGCCGTGTAATTAAAGTGAAACATGAGGAAACGCCCGTAACTGACTCCAATGAAGTGCGCAACGACTCTAGCGCCTCCGCGAGGGACTTGAAGCGCCGGCAAAAAAGCCCGAGCATTATCAACGCATAACGCGTCAACCTTGCGATATCGCAAACGCGTGAGTGCAGACCGCCAAACTAGAAAGGCAAGCAATTCGCGGCAAAAAAAGCGCCTGGGTCTTGGACCCAAGCGCTTGATAATCCGGTCGTCGACTCTCGGTGGAATGTGACGTCTTCGACCTCATCACAACGAAAAACATCGCCGTGTCCCGTGACGATCGCCGCTGACAACAACCCTGTCAAGTGGTGATGACAATTGGGTACGGCACGGGAATAGCCATGCTTCAACAGGTCCGGGGGGGCCGCACTTCGCCCTTCGTCATCATGGTCGCCACCCTTGCGCGACCGCTCCGACATCGTCGTCACCCTGCCGAACCTTGTCCAAGGCGCCAGAAAGGTCGCCCTGGGTAGCCGCGGCCACAACTCAAGCGTTGTGGTCGATCCCAATGACGGCAACGG
This sequence comes from Devosiaceae bacterium, assembly GCA_963675235.2. Lineage (GTDB taxonomy): Bacteria > Pseudomonadota > Alphaproteobacteria > Rhizobiales > Devosiaceae > JAHJQZ01. Next base: position 11,546 of record CAXXFU010000013.1, read on the forward strand.
AAAGTTTCTCGAGTCGAGCATTGAGCATAACTGCTTTCTCGTCCTCTCGGCCAATCCCCAGATCAAGAGCATCGTCTGTCAGGCACCCCCGGTCAAATACGTGGACGAAGACGGTGTCGTTCGCAGGCACTTTTTCGACTTTTTGACAACCGACTTTGACGACCGTCGCGAAGCCTATGTCGTTAAATCGGCTCGGAAGGTTCGTCGCGATCATTTGGAGGAGTTCGCTGCTGAACTTGACCGGCAGATGCCCGAATCTTTTGCTGACGGTGTTGTCTTGGTCACGGAAGAGGATCTTCCGGAATGGATAGTTAGCAATGCGCGGTTGATCCACTCGGCCCGTCTCGATCCACCCACCGAGCGAGACCAAGAGATAGCCGAACGGGCCGAAGAGCTGGGTCGTTCGACGACCATTCTCGAACTCTGCCGCCCATTTGCACCGTTCGGTTTCCGGTCGGTTGCCCGGCTACTCTTTTCCGGTCACCTGCACCAGTTGGATGTGGGCCTGATTGAGCCCGAAACG
>CAXXFU010000014.1:0-51522 GCA_963675235.2 Devosiaceae bacterium
GTTCTGTCAACGCCGACCCCCACCACCGCGATCGTCAGCGTTGGAAACCAGGAACTGCCGGTCACCTTGCCGACGCCATCGTCGCCCGGCGCCCAGTTGGCGCTCGTCGTCCAACGCGGTCCCGACGGCCTGCAACTGGCCCATGCACCGGCGCGCGGCGTGCCAGCTGCCATGACATCCACGCAGCCCGCCGGCACCCCGCCAACCTCTGCGCCCGCACCAACAGCATCCCAGACCCAGCCGACCAATGTGCCGGGTCTTGTCGCACCGGCGACGCCCGCAGCCGCGCTGACCCAGGCCACGCTCGCTGCTCTCGGCAACCAGAATTCGGTGGTGGCGCTGCTGACCTCGGTCTTGCGGCTTGGCGACAGGACCCGCGATCTGCCTGAAGAGGTCCAGCGCGCGCTTGGGCGACTGACCCAGGCGACACTTCAGCTCGACGGCAAGGGCCCCGATGCCGCCGCCCTCCAGCGCGCCGTGGCGCGATCGGGCCTGTTCATGGAATCGCAGCTGGCCTCCGGCCGCACCCAGCTTCAGGGCGACCTCAAGGCCCTCCTGCTCAATGTTCAGCGTGTATTGGGCAATTGGCTCGGAACCGAGGCGCAATCTGCCGCGCCATCAGGCAAGCAGCCGCCGCCCCCGCAGCCCGGCGCCATGCCACGCGCCGCCGCGCCACCGGCTGCCACCGCTCTTGCCGGCAACGCGTCGCCCGAGGACATCGGCAAAACGCTGCTGTCCCAGACCGACGCCGCCCTGTCGCGCTTGCGTTTGCACCAGATGGCCTCGTTGCCGGACCGCATCGAGGCAGCGTCGGCCCGTCACGATATCCGCATGGAAATTCCCGTCACCGTCGGCCAGCAGCCGGGTGTATTGAGCCTGGTGATCTCGCCGGACGAGGACAATCAGGATCCGGAAAAGAAGAAAAAGAAGAACTGGCGCGTGCAGTTTGCCGTCAACGCCAGCGTCATCGGCGAGGTCGGCGCCGAGATCGGCCTGCTCGGCGAGCGCGCCAACGTCGTCCCTGTCCGCTGCCGAACCCGAATCGGTCGAGGCGCTTGAGGCCGACATCGGCGAGCTGTCGCAAGCGCTTGAGGCGGTCGGGCTGACCCCCGGGGCACTGCGGGTCCGCCGTATCGGCGTCCCGCCGCCGAAATCTGGTTTCCAGCAGGTGGAAAACACCTCGGGCAAGCTTCTGGATCGCGACACATGAGCGAAGACGACAAGAAGAACGAAGTCGATGTCGCCGTCGCCCTTGCCTATGAGAAGGGCGAGGATTCGGCACCGCGTGTCGTTGCCAAGGGGCATGGTCTGGTGGCCCAACGCATTGTCGAACTGGCCGAGGAACATGGCATCATCATCGATACCAATGCCGAACTCGCCGAAGCCCTGTCCCATGTCGAACTCGACGAGTTGATCCCGGTCGAGCTCTACAAGGCCGTTGCCGAGGTCATCGGCTACGTCCTGCGCACACGGGAGAAAATGCGCTAGAGTGTTTTCGAGAAAAGTGGACGCCACTTTTCTGGTTCCAAAACACGACAACTCAGGGACTTCGAGCATGCGTTTTGAATCTATCAAAACGTGAAGCGCTCTCGTTCAGGTGCCGGCTCTATCGCCGCCTCTTCGGCTATCGCATCGGTTCCTCGTCCGGGTCCCATTCCGGCCAGGTGGCGATGTGGTCTTCCCATTCATTCGCCGGCACATCGCCCTCGGCCACCGTGCGTCCTGATACCGATATGCCGGCGGCAACGACCGTGTCGGGATCCCCGGACACCAGCGGATGCCACCAGGCCAGGCCCTTGCCTTCGGCCAGGCGGCGATAGGCGCAGGTCGTCGGGATCCAGCTGATGGTCTTGACGTTCTCGACGTCGAGCCGGATGCAGTCCGGCACCTTGGCCTTGCGGTTGGCATAATCGGTGCATCGGCAGGTCTCGCCGTCCAGGAGCCGGCAGCGTACGTCGGAATTCATGATCTCGCCGGTGTCTTCGTCCTCGAGCTTGATCAGGCAGCAGCGGCCGCAGCCGTCGCACAGCGCCTCCCATTCCGTCGGCGTCATCTCGCTCAGTTTCTTGTCTTCCCAGAAGGCCATGCCCGGTGATCGTCCCTTACGTGCAGTGATGCAGGCCTTGCTTTTAGCGCCCGAGTTGTGAAAAGTCCCCTGCCGCAGGGCTTGGACTCAACTAGGGTGTGCGACTGCCGTGCAAGATCCCTTCTACGCCAGAAAGAAACAGAAAAAGACCCGTGGTCGGCTGCTCGAAGCCGATGCCCTGATTGATTCCTCTCTTTACGATTTCTTTCGCTCGCTGGGCCAGTCCTATACCCGCATTCAGGATTTCTTCGACCGCTTCCGGCTCTCCGGCTTTCGTCGCCTTGTTGTCGAGCTTGTTTCGGACGGGCTGACCTTCTTTGCCATGGGCTGTGTACTGATGACGGCACTGGCGCTGCCGGCATTCGATGTCACCGCCTCGGGCGAGTTCAACAAGGCCGAGGACTACGCCATCACTTTCCTCGACCGCTACGGCAACGAGATCGGCCGGCGTGGCATCCGCGCCGACGATTCGGTATCGCTCGGCGACATCCCCGAAGTGTTGATCAAGGCGACGCTCGCCACCGAGGATCAGCATTTCTACGAGCATTTCGGCATCGACATCTTCGGCACGCTGCGCGCGCTCCTGACCAACGCTCAGGGCGACAGCTCGTTGCAGGGCGGATCCTCGATCACCCAGCAGCTTGCCAAGAACCTGTTCCTGACCAACGAGCGCACCATCGAGCGAAAGATCAAGGAAGCTTTCCTCTCGGTCTGGCTCGAAACCCACTATACCAAGGACGATATCCTCAAGCTCTATTTCGATCGCGCCTATATGGGAGGCGGCAATTTCGGTGTCGCCGCCGCGTCCGAATTCTATTTCGGCAGGTCGGTCAAGGATGTCGATCTTGCCGAGGCGGCCATGCTCGCCGGCCTGTTCAAGGCGCCGACGAAATACGCGCCTCATGTCGATCTGGCGGCGGCGCGCGGCCGCGCCAATGTCGTACTCAACCGCATGGTCGACGCCGGCTTCATGACCGAAGGTCAGGTCGCGGCGGCGCGGCGCAATCCGGCAACACCGATCGATCACTCGGATGAGGTCAACTCGCCCAACTACTTCCTCGACTGGGCCTACGCCGAAACCAAGCGCATCGTCAGTGGGCGCGACGATGTCGGCTTCGTCGTGCGCACCACCATCGACCCCACGCTCCAAGGCTTCGCTGAGGAAGCCGCGACCTCGGTCATCCGCGAAAGCGGCGAACGCTATGACGTTTCCCAGGCAGCGATGGTCGTCGCCGAGCCCAACGGGGCGGTGCGCGCCATGGTCGGCGGGCTCGATTACGGCAAATCGCAATACAATCGCGCCATCGTTTCAGCCCGTCAGCCGGGGTCCTCGTTCAAGATCTTCGATTACGCCACGGCCTTCGAGCAGCTCGGGCTGACGCCCAAGGACCTGATCACCGACCGTCCCGTGTGCATCGGCAATTGGTGCCCGCAGAACTATGGGCGCTCCTACCACGGCACCGTCACCCTGCTCAGCGCCTTCACCCATTCCTACAACACCGTACCTGTGACCCTGTCGATCAAGACCGGCCGGCAGCCGATCGCCGACATGGCCCACCGGCTCGGCATCACCAATGATTTCCCGGTCACCCGCTCACTGGCGCTGGGCGTGGTTTCGGTTTCGGTGCTCGACATGACCTCGTCCTACGCCGCCCTCGCCAGTGGAGGCTACAAGACCCCGAGTTTCGGCATTACCCGCATCACCACTCTCAATGGCGAGACCATCTTCCAGCAGGATCCGGACGCGCCACGGCCGCGCGTGCTCGACGATACGGTCGTCAGGAACATGAACTCGATGCTGCGCAACGTCGTGGTCGCCGGCACCGGGCGGCGCGCCAATGTCGAAGGCGTGCCGGCCGCCGGCAAGACCGGCACGACCTCGTCCTATCGCGACGCCTGGTTCTGCGGGTTCACCGGCAATTACGTTGCCGCGGTGTGGATGGGCAATGACGACTATCACCCGACCAACCGCGCAACGGGCGGTTCCCTGCCGGCGATGATCTGGCAGAAGTTCATGGCCTTTGCTCATTCCAACATCGAGATCAAGCCGGCCTTCGGCATCGACTTCACTCCGGAGCCGTTCGAACCGCTCACGGAGACGGCTTCGGCCGAGGACAATGCGGCCCTCAGGCCGCCGACCCTCAAGCCGGAGGCGGCGCGCAAGCTCGCCGACCTCGCGGATCTGTTCGGCAGGGCGGCAAAACAGCTCCGAGAAGCGCCGCTCGTGCCGGCCGCCTACACCATCCCGGCCGGAAACGACTGAGCGATGCGGTTCATCTTCTACCTGCTCTACTCCTCGGCAATCGCGCTGGTGCTGGGACTCGGTCTGTCCTGGTACGCCCTGACCGACGGCAGACTGGTCGGTGCCCGCGAAATCGGGCCGTGGACAGCCTGGCCGGACACCGGCGGCGAGCATCCGGACCCCTACACGCGCGCCTATCTGGCCCGTAACGGCTTCCTGCAACTGGGCACCAGCGAGGGCCTGCAATTCACCGCAGAAACCGACAGTGACGGCCAGACCCTCGAGCGGTCCTGCACCTACGCCATCGACGGCAAGACGCCGATCGCGACCATGTGGACACTCGTGGCCACTGACATGGACGGACGCAACATAGCTGCGTCCGACGCGCTGCTGGCGCTTGATTCCAACCATCTCTCACGTGCCGCCGACGGCTCGGCAGTGATCTCGGTCGGCCCCGGGCTCTCCGCCGGCGACTGGCTCGAGATCTCTGGCAACGGCCCGTTCAGGCTGCTGCTCAGCCTTTACGACACACCGATCACGGGTGGCGCTGACTGGGCGTCGAGCGAGATGCCGACAATCACCAGGCGGAGCTGCTCATGACCCGGCTCGTGCTCTGGACATTGGGAGGCGTCGTGCTCGGACTGATGATCCATCTGGTGGTCATTCTCATCCTGCCGCAATATGCGGCGCACGATCTGTGGGACAGGGTTTCGGCCATCTCCGAACCGACCCAGCTCGTGGTGCTCGACAAGGTCGAAACCGGCGCCGACAATCCGCTGGCGCTCGATCCGCTCTTTGCCGAAGCGGTGTGTCGGCTCGACCTCGCCGACGGACCCGGCCAGGTTGTCGGCCCCCTGCCCGATGCCTTCTGGTCGATCGCCGTGTTCGACACCGAGGGCACGGCCATCTACTCGACCACCCATCGCGCCAGTTCGAACAACCGGCTCAATCTTGGCATCTTCAACCCGGCCCAGACCAAGCTGCTGTCCCAGCAGGAAATCAGCGCCGAGGCCGATCTTCTCGTTGTCGAAAGCGCTGGAGACGACGTCTTCGCCGCTGTCCGGCTGGCGCCGCCGCATCCGGAAATGCTCGAGCGCTACCGAGATATCCTCGCGGCGCTGACCTGCACCAATCTCGGCACCTGACACGTTGTGGCAGGAGACGTGCGCTCTCAGCGGAAATTGGTATAGCTGAGCACCACCGCGCCATTCCCGCTTGCAGCGCAATACTCGCCGTAGCGCGCCTCGTCCACCCTTGTTCCCAGCTCGCTCAGGCCGGCATCGACGGTGCGCGCCGCCTCGTCCGGCGTTTCCACCAGCAAGCGCTTCAGGGCGTGGGTGTAGGACTGATAGCGATAGTTGAGCGCCAGGGCGAAATTGCCGATGGCGGTGCGGTTTTCCTTGAGGCGCAGGTCGACATCGGCCCTTTCCTCTTCCCCGAGCTCAGGGAACGAACCTGCCGCCGTCTCGCGCTGCTTGTCGAGATTTTGCACGGCGCAGACCGCGTCGAACGCCCGGCCAACCGTCTGCACGTCGGCGGAGATGTCGGCGTTCATGGCGTTGTAGCGGACGCGTGAGGACTGGAAGTTGCTGCGTTTGAGCCAGGCGTAATAGCGGTCGGTCTTTTCTGTCCATTCGCCGGTCTCGAGGTCGATCGGGCTGACCCGGTCGGTACCGAACACCGTCCATTTGCGCGCATAGGGCGCCGAGAAGAACCGCCACAACACATCGTACATGTGCTTTTCCGCATCGGCGAGCGGGAGCTTCGACATTTCGACGCGGCCACCGGTCATCAGCCGCCGGTCGATGGGATCGTAGACATACCTGGTCAGATAGTCATTGGGTTGGCGCCCGAGATCGCCGGCGCGTTGCGAACAGGCAGCCAGACCAACAACCAGCGCGACAAGGGCAAGACGCCCTGTCCACCGCCATGCCCGATGCAAGACAGCCGGTTTTGCCCTCACCTCAGCCGCTGCTCTCGCGCTTGCGGTGCGCATCGGGGTCGTGATCCTCATCACTCTCGTGCCGTTCGTAGCGAACACCGGGAAACATCACCAGTTCGGCCTCCCGGTCAGACTCGACCTGTTCTGATTCGGGACGGCTTGTCGGGGGAAAAGGTAACAGCTTTCCCATGTGAAACCTCGCACGCATGTCTCGCCGCAAGCTCCGGATACCGGAAGATTGCGGGATTCCGGTCATTCCTCGATTGTGCCCAGCTTTCGCACATAAGAGTTGTGGTTGGTTAACAGTCTGCTAACGAATTTCCCGAAATAGTCGGTCCATGTTCATAAAGTCTTAAACCGCGAGTCGGCCATGATCGGCTTCCAGCCATACGAAACCTTCCAACTCCTCGTGGAAACTGGTGGAGAAGACAGGGCAAACACCCTGCTCATCGCCGCCTGCGACGCATTCGCACATCGCAGGAGACCTCCGCAGTCAGAGGTCGAGCAATTCGAGGCTCTGGCCACGCGCCTGTTCCGGACCACTGCCCCCGCCGCCCGCAAGAAGGCCGCCGCGGCGCTATCCAAGGCCGACACGCTGTCGCCGACAATGCAAAAGCTCATCGTCGAGCACCTGGGCGAGGACCTGCCCGACTACCTGTCCAGTGCCACCAATATCGACGAAGAAACGCTGATCGCCCTGATCGAGGAAGGCGACACTGGCATCTGTGCCGCCATTGCCGCCCGCACCGATCTGGATTCGCTTATCCTGGGTCGGCTGTTCCAGATGAACTCCCGGCGCGTCTATCGCGCTCTGGCCGCTAATGCAGCGATCGTGCCGCATGGCACCCTGCTTGCCGCCTTTGCGCGCGCTGCCCAGATGGACAACGAGATCGCCCGCCAGCTGGCCAATCGCGACGATTTCGACACCGGGCTTCTGGCGCCGGCCTTTTTCGACCTGCCCGAGACCGAACGGCTGATGGTCATCCATGCCTTCGAATCGCGCAAGACGCCGGACGCCCCGATCAAGAAGACCATCGAGCAGATTTCGGTCGCCACCAAGGACCTGACCCGCGCCTTGATGAAGCTCTACACCGAGAACCGCCGCCCCGAGGTGACACGGCTGCTCGGCCAGATCACCGGGCTTGACGAAATCCGCTGCGGCCAGATCGCTCACGATACCAGCGGCGCGGCGCTGTTCGTGGTGCTGCGTGCCTTTTCCTGCACGGCCTATGATGGGCTGAAAGTGCTGATCCACGCCACCAGCCACGACAAGGACCGCTCGCAGGCCTTGTCCGAATTTGCCAAGCTGTTTCAGGACATCAGTCCGGATTCAATGGCCTATCTGTTGAGTGCCTGGCGTGGCGAAGTCGATCTGCTCGATCTCAGCAAGCCCGAATACAAGCGCGTCACCGACTACTCGCGTCGGTCCAAGGAGGCTGCGCGGCAGACGACGATCTCGGATCCGGCCATCGCGCGTGCTGTCGCCACCATCAGGCAGAACGGCATCCGCAAGGCGAGCTAGGTCTCACAAGGTCTAGCCTTTGAACGGGTCATCCGGAGGGGGGTCGGCAACGACGTCGAAGCCGTAGTCGGTGTTGCGCGTTTCCAGCCCGATCAACCAGAAATCGCTGTCGAACCGGCTTTCCCGCTCGATGCGCTGCTTCGCATCGGCCGGGTTCGCATGGTCGAGGCGCGCCTCGAACAAGCGATCCGTGTTCTTGTCGGCATAGTAAGGCGCTGGCGCCGGCGCAAACAGCGACACCGTGCCGTCCAGATGATCGACCTCGATCCAGATCTGGCCGGCAATCGGATCGCCCTTGCGCGCGATGATGGCGATTTCGCCAATATCGTTGTGCCGCCGGACAAAGGCGGCGCACCAAAGGTCGGAACGAAGCTGGGACATGCGGTCCGCGGACTCTGCGGGTATTAGTTGTAAGCGCCTGCCGCCATCAAGACATCGACGAGATCGGGCGTCAACTCACCGGTCACGTGGAAATTGTTGTAGACCTCGAACTTGCGGATGGCCCGCGCCGTGTCGGCGTCGAACCTGCCGCTGATCTCGGCATGCAGGAAACCGAGCCTGCTGAGGCCGGTCTGGACCATGCGCACCAGTTCCGGGTCGATCGCCGCCGGCCTGCTGGCGGTCACCGCAGCCGCCGTTTCCGCTGCCGCCGGCGCGGTTGCCACGGATGCCGGGACCACGGCTTCCTGCGCCGCCTCGACACTGGCCACTTCCGCGGCGATACGGCCGATCGGGTCGTCTTCGGGAACAGCAAGGACATTGGCTTCAACAGCACGCGCCGTTGCGGGCTGCACCGCCGCTACAGGTTGCGCCGCCGCAACCGGCTGCGGTGTCGGAGCCGGACGATAGGCAAGCGCTGCAGTGAGCACTTCGGGTGTCACCGCACCGACCACATTCAGGCCCGCCTCGGTTTCGAAGCGCCGGATGGCATCAGCCGTCTGCGGCCCGTAGTAGCCGTCGATCTTGCCCGAGAAGAAGCCGAGTTCGACAAGACGCGCCTGCAGTTCGGCGACATCCTTGTTGCCGACCTTGTCCGGGATCGTGACATGAACCGGGGCTGCCGGCGTCACGACTGGCGCCGTGGCGGTGGGCATCTTGTGTGCGTTCGGCAGCGGGCTCGGAATTGGTTGATGCCTGACCGGGGTACCGGCTTCGACGAATCCGGGCGACTGGGCAACACTGGCAGTGTCCATGAACAGCGGCGCCGGATGCCGGGCCGTCTGCTCGAACAATGCGTTATTGGCGCCAAACAGGATGCCGGTCGTCAGCACCAGCCCCATGCCCACCGAAAGCGGGTGGCGAAAGGCATAGACCAGGCCGCGCCCGATCCAGCGCCCGCAAAAGGCAAGAGTCGCATTGCCGGCGGCTCCGGCCCAATTGGTGTTCATCGCGGCGCTGGTCATCTGGCTGCTCTCCGGAGGACATCGTGATTGAAATCTGGCTGGGCTTTGGTCTCGTGACCGGCGCCGACAGGCATCCGTTCCACCACATCGTGATCCTGTGGTGCCGGCCGCGCGGTCGGTCCGGAGATCGGCATGAGCACGGTCATTGTCGTTCCCTTGCCCGAACGTGATCGGATGTCGAGCCGGCCCTGATGCAGGTCGACAAGCCCCTTGACGATCGACAGGCCGAGACCGGACCCCTCGAACTTGCGCGACAGCCCGCCATTGGCCTGGAAGAACGGCTCGCCGAGCCGGGCGACCGTGGCCGGATCCATGCCGATACCTGTATCGGCAACACTCAGCGCCACGTGCTGGCCGCGCTGTGTCAACGACACCCGCACCTCGCCGTTCGGGTTGGAAAACTTGACGGCATTGGACAGCAGGTTGATGGCGACCTGGCGATAGGCGCGCTCGTCACCGAGAATCTGCGGCAGGTCCGGCGAGACCTCGATCGAGATGCCGACCCGGCGTGATTTGGCCAGGGGCTCGACCATGCCGATGCTCGGCGCCAACAGCGCTTCGGGAGAAAACTCCTCGATCTGCAGGTCGAACTTGCCCGCCTCGATCTTGGACATGTCGAGCAGCATGTTGACTGTGTCGAGCAGGTGCAGCCCGCTCTGATGGATCAGATCGGCATATTCGCGCTGGCTTTCCACCCCGGCCGTGCCGACACCATTGCGCAGCATGTCGGAGAAGCCGACCACTGCGTTCAGGGGCGTGCGCAGCTCGTGGCCGATCGTGGCCAGGAAGCGCGATTTGGCCAGAGACGCCTCCTGGGCGGCCAGGCGCGCGCGTTCCATTTCCTCGCGCTGGGCAACGCGCTCTGAGATGTCGCGCATCAGCACCATGACCTCGAACGGGCCGGGCATGCCGGGCGCCGGATGGATCGGGGACAGGCCGCACTCGACCCAGACAAAGTGCGGGATCGCGCCGCCGCTATCGACATCCTTGCGCATGCGCACTTCGATTGTGCGCGGCTTGTCGTCGTTGGCGGCCTCGCTGAGCGCCGTGAGATAGGCGGGTCGGTCCTGGATGTGAACGCGTTCGGCCAATCCCTGGCCGTTCAGTTCGAAGCGCTGGCAGCCGAACAGCGTCTCAACCGAGCGCGAGACGAACAGCGCCTCGCCGCCGGGCGCAAGGCGCAGCACGACGTAGCGGAAATCCTCGATCAGGTAGCGCAGCGTCTCGGCCTGCGCCTTGTCGACATGCTCGAGCACCGAGCTCAGCCGGAAGGCCGAGATCGCCGTGACAAGCGCGAAGACGAAATAGGCGAGCGCGGACGGCGTCGCGCCGATTTCGGCGAGTTCGACGCCGATCCAGCCCGTCGATGCCTTGGAAAGAGCGGCAATGCCGAGCGTACCGGCAAACAGCACCCAGCCAAGCCGCCGGGTCTTCCGGTCTCCGAGAAGGGCGGCAAGCACCGGCACCAGTGAAACAGTGGCAAGACCGAAATCGACCAGCGCCGGATCGAAAATGGCGTGGGTGGTGCCGACAACCGACATGCCGGTGATGAGCATCGAGACAGCACCGGCCGTGCTCCGCTGCGCCGTCGACAGCACCGCGAAGCCGGTCGCCATGCCGGCGATGGTTGTGGCGAATGGCAGGAAATGGCCCGATACCAGAAGCACGAGCGATGGCACGGCAGCAATCAGCGACATGGCCGCGATGATGCGCCCGACCAGGACGAGCGTGCCGCGCCTTAGCGCTTCTACCGTGCCGCCCGACAGGACGGTGCCCCCAATCGGGCGATGTGCGACACCACTGACCGTTTTTGACATACGCAAATTCTACTCCCCGGCTGGATACGCGCCGGAACTGTCGGGAGACTTTCACCTGAACCTAAAAACAGGCTTAAGCGGCAGGCCGTTCGCACCACGTCCACGTCGTTTCCTTCCGGTTCGGGGTGCGGTTTCTCCCGCTAGCGTAAACAATTCATTTCGATGCGCCGTCCGGACCTTCCCGAAGGCGCCGTCCGCTTGCGACTTCGGCGCAAAGCGTGCCGTCGACGCGCTGCGGTCAGGATCGAGGAGCCTTTGTGTCGGCGCCCGACGCAGGCGAATCCCTGGATTTCCGGGCCAAAACGACAAAGGATTGCATTTTATCGATTGGTCTCAGCCGGACTTAAGCCCGAGAGCAGATAGTGCGGGCAAGCGGCGCAGAGTCCGCAGTGCGTGTCCAACGCGGCGCGCGGAAAATCACGGTGCAGGGAAGCGACACCAAGATGTTTTTGTTCCGGTCGGCGTTCTGGCTCGGTCTTGCCTTGCTCATCGTCCAGCCGCAGGCTTTCGGCCTTCTCGGCTCGGCGGAGGAGCTTGGTGCCGCGGCAGTGGAGACCGGACGCGCGGCGGCCCTCGACGGTCTCGATCAGGTCGCCTGCGCATCGATCGAATGCGCTGGCGCCAAGTTGATGGCGCAATCGGCGCTGAGGACGCAGCAACCCGAACTGCAGGTCAAGGAGCCTACCCCCTACCCGGCACCGGCCCCTGCCGAACGACGGATATGATGATGTCCTGAGCTCAGTCCCCCAACACCGCACCTGTCTCAAGGGCATCGGAACCGCAGGCGTCCCCGCGTCTGCGGTTCTTTTTTGGGGGGCTGCTGATTGGATTTGGTCGGCAAGCGCGCTATCTAGCCGTCATGACACACTCCGCAAGCTTTGACGAAATCTCGGAAAACTTCGCTTTCCTCGACGACTGGGAAGACCGCTACAAATATCTCATCGAACTTGGCCAGGCCCTGCCGGCGCTGCCCGAGAGCGCCCGCGTTCCGGAAAACAAGGTTTCCGGCTGCGTTTCCCAGGTCTGGCTCGTTGCCACGCGCAGCGCCGACGACAAGGACCGCATCTTTTTCGAAGGCGATTCCGACGCAATGATCGTCAAGGGCATCGTCGCAGTGCTTCTGGCTCTTTATTCCGGGCGCCCTGCCACTGAAATCGTCGAGACGGACGCAATTGCCATACTGGACGAACTCGGCCTGCGCGAGCACCTGACGGCGCAGCGCTCCAACGGCCTGATCGCCATGGTCAAGCGCATGAAGGCCGAGGCGGCGGCGCTCGCCTGAACTATTCGAACCGCGTCGGTGCGAAATCCTCGCTGATGGCGGCCCGCATTCGGCCGCCGTCTCGCCCCTTTGCGCTCGGCATCAATCCAAGCCGGTCCGCCAGGTGTTCGAGACCGATCCTCAGCACCAGCTTGGCGCTGCGGCGCGGCCAGCGGCGCTCGGTCTCGATGGTTTGCAGTCCCTTGTCGAACACGCAGACATCGATGATCGTTTCGGCGCAGTCGCGCGGCAGTTCGGCATAGATCCGGGCCAGCGACTTGCGCGCCTCTGCCGCCATGTCGGCAATATCGCTGCTGCCGCCATGCCGGCGCCCGCCGACCTGCGCAGGATCGTAGGACATGGTCACGCGCTGACGCAGTTGCGCCCGTTCGCCCCAGCGCATCACGCGCCGCCCGGCTTCGACATGATGCGGGGCAAGGAAGCCCTCTCCCGTCGCATGGGCCAGTCTGGAGAGCGGATCGCGTTCGAGATCGCGCCGGCTTCCCGCCGGTCCGGGAACGAGGCGGCGGTGCTGACCCGCATGACCGTCCGGTCCCGATTGCTGCCGTCTCAACCAGGACCTGGCTTCTTGTGCAGGCGTACAGGTTCCTTTGGCGCAAGTGACAAGCCCCCGCGAGGCAAGCCCTGCGACCTCGCCGGCAGCAAGCGCGGCGCGCGCCGTGCCGTCGCTGGCGACAAACCTGTCCTGGTCTTGTTCGGCGTGGCCCGCACGCAACAGAACCTTGATGAACCGGCGGATGCGGACCGTGTTCTCAGCCATGGGAGCGCCCCGCCGCGGCAGCGGTCTCGTGCAACTTGCTGATTTCCGTTTCCAGCATCGCCACCTCCTCGTCGAACGTCTGGTCGTCGCGCCAATCCTCGACACGGCCGCAGGCATAGGCGACAGTCGTCCTGTCGCGCCGGAAAAAAACGCCGATATCCGTCATCGTCCGGCCGAGCGAAGTGTTCATCAGATACATGGCCAATTGCCGCGCCCGTGCGATCGGCGAGCGACAACGCGAGCGATGAAGCAGAAGGCGCTTGGGCACGCCGCAATGGCGGGAAACCATGGCCAACACCTCGTCGAACTCGTCTTTCCGCCGCCCGTCGACCACAGCGCCCGTCTGCTGGCCCGATGAACCGCACGTGTCGCCCGCCTTGTCATGCCCGGTTGCAGAGCCTTTCTTCTGCGTCGCCGGGCGGAAGGCGAAGCGGGCAGATGATTTTGTGCCAGTGAGACATCGAACTTGCGAGTGCGCAGCAGATGTCCTCCATCCGGATACTCTCCCCGGCTCCTGGCCCAACAGCCTCGGCGCGTTGAGACACCCGGGCCTTGCTTGCGTTGCGGTGTTTGCGGCCTGGCGCGGCAGCCTTCCGCCAGCGATACGGTGGCAAGCGTCCTGCACTTTCTCGAGCATGGATCCCTCCAAGACTAGGATTACTTTCCTATCTTCTGATCCGGCCGAGTGAGCGGGGATAAGTCTTGTCAACGTGACCGGCGCAGTGCCGCTCAAACACCACGCCAAACCAGGGAATATGCTGGAAAACAACGTTATCTGGACATGACGCCGACGGGACCGCTCAATGTCGGAGACGGCAAGGCCCGACGTCGTGCGTCGTCGAGCGCGCCGGCGGGTACAGGCGCATCACAGGGTCGCTAGCAATTGCAGGAATATATTCAAGACAAAGGGCGGGATCGCTCCCGCCCTGTGATTCGCCGCTTTATTTGTGGTCGACCCGTGTCGGGCCGAAGGTCTCAGCTGGCCTTGCGTCCGAGACCATTGTCTTTTGCAAGACGCGAGCGGGTTTCCGAGTAATTCGGAGCAACCATCGGATAATCAGCGGGTAGGCCCCACTTTTCGCGATATTCTTCAGGCGTCAAATTGTAGTGCGTCCTCAGATGCCGCTTGAGCGACTTGAACTTCTTTCCGTCTTCCAGGCAGATGATGAAGTCCGGCGCCACAGACTTGCGGACCGGCACGGCCGGGCGCAGTTCTTCGGCGGGCGGAGCAGCATCGGCGCCACGCAAACCCTTGAGGGCGGTGTGCACTTCGGCGATCACCTTGGGCAGATCAGAAGGACTGATCGCATTGTGACTAACGTAGGCACATACGATCTCGGTGGAGAGTTCGACGAGGTCGACTTCAGCCGCCGGGGCGGGCGAAGACTGATCGTTCATTTCGCATCCTTTACTTGTTCTTGCTTTTGTTCATTTTACGCATGAACTGAGCTTCATTTAGCTGGTTCGCTGCTGGAATGCAAGTATAACTGCAAGTTGGAACAATTTTACACACGTTGTGCGAAAATGATTGAACTCAAGCAATATCCTTCTGCTCAAGCTCCATAATCACCGTTACGCTAGAAGGGCGATACCCCGAAATAAAAGCAGCACGTGCCAGAAGATGCGCGGAGACGGGTGTTGTCAGCAATACAAAGACAAAACCGATGATGGCGCGAAGAATTACGGCGCCGTCGAGCGCATATGCCGCAGTCACTGCGATGGAGAAGTACATCAGTCCGATAGCCATGGCGCCGGCCTTCGAGGCGGCGTGCATGCGGGTATAAAGGTCTGGCAGGCGCAACAGGCCGATCGCCGCGGTCAAGGCCAGCAGCCCGCCGATGAGCATGATGATGCCGGCACCATATTGCAAAAGCTCATGCATCGGCGGCGTCCTCCTTTTCGGACGTCTCCGCAGGGCTGCCGCGCGTGAGGATGTAGCGGGCGAAAGCGACGGTCGACAGGAACCCCACCAGGCTGAGCGCAATGGCGATATCGAGATAGAGGGTGAAGCCGGTCTTGATGGCGATCACGGCAATGAAGCCGATGCCGACGGACACCAGCATGTCGAGCGCCAGAACGCGGTCGGCAAGTTCAGGACCGCGGACCACCCGGAAGGTCGTCAGGATAAAGGCGACACTGAGGATCACCAACGTGATGCTCGTCGCCATGGAGAGGAATTCGGCACCGCTCATTCGAAGACCTCCATGATCTTTTTCTCGAAACCGCCGGCGATATCGGCGATCAGTTTGTCGCGATCGGGTGCTGACAGGGCGTGGACGTAGAGCACCTTGCGGTCGTTGGAAACGTCAACGCTCAGGGTTCCGGGCGTCAGGGTTATGAGATTGGCCAGAAGCGTGATCTCGGGATCGGATGTGACACGCAGCGGAAAGGCGATGATCGCGGGCTTCAGGTGCCGCTTCATGTCTGGCCGGATGACCAGGAACGCCACCCTGACCGCCGAAAGCGCCAGCTCGTAAAGGAACAGCCCCGAAAGCGATATCGCCCGCCCGAACTTTCGATAGACGGTCGGTCGGGCAATGCGGTCGCGCATCAGCCACAAGGCGACAAATCCGACGGCGCCGCCGAACAGGATATTGCCGAAAGAGAAGCTGCCGGTAACGGCTGCCCACATCAGCGCCAGGACAAGACCGGCGAGGAAAAAGCTCATTGCACCGCCTCCGCGTCGTCCGTTGCGTGCTGCGCCTGATCCGGTGTCGCCAACACTTCTTCACTCTGCGCCAATTCGGTGGCCTCGACATAACTGGCCGGGTTGAGCAGGCTCTCGGCTGCCTTGCGCCCGGCAACAAAGACCGGATCGGGCCAGAGCCCCAGCAAGGTCACGCCGACAACGAGTGCGCCGGTCGGCACGGCGGCAAAGCCCCAGCGCGCCGCGCCAAGTGGCCTCAGCCTGTCATTGGGTTCTTCCGAATGGGCGCCATGGCGACCCTGGCGCCAGAAGATGTGCGCCCAAAGCCGCGTGCCGGCGATCGAGGTCAAAAGAGAATTGATCAGGATGGCGGCCAGTAGCCAGTTCGCGCCGGCTTCGAGGCTCCCCTGCACCAGCAGCAGCTTCGGCCAGAAGGCCAGGCTCGGCGGCAGGCCGGCGGCGGCAAACACCAGGATCAGGAAGCCAATCGACAGCGGCGTGTTGGCGGCATAGAGCCCGCCCATCTGGCGTGTGTCGACCTCTCCGGTGGCGCGCTCGACCAGCCCGGCGACGAGATAGAACGCCGTCATCACCAGCATGGAATTGAAGGCATAAGTCGCGCCGCCTTGCAGCCCGTGCGTGTTGCCGATGGCCAGACCGGCAAGGATGGCGCCGATACCGCCGATAACGAAAAAGCCGAGCGCCCGCCGGAGATTGGTCTGGGCCAGTGCCCCGAGCGGGGCCAGTACCAGCGTGCCGACGGCGATCACCACCAACACCGGCTCCAGCCAGTCGCGCGTGGCCGGCATCAGCACCACCAGCGAGCGCAACAGCGCATAGGCGCCGACCTTGGTCAGAAGACCGGCGAACAGCGCCGACACGCCCGGATCGGGAGCATGATAGGATGCGGGCAGCCAGGCATTGACCGGGAAGGCCGCCGCCTTCATGCCGAAGGCGAGCAGCAGCAGCGAGGCGACCGCCATCATCGGCACCTTGGGTGCCTCGGCCGCAGCACTGACGATGTCAGCCATGTTGAGCGTGCCGACAAGGCCGTAGAGCAGGCCGAGCGCGGTCAGGAAGAAGGTCGTCGCCAGGAAATTGAGGAAGCCGTATTTGACCGCGGCATCGAGCTGGATCTTGCGCCCGCCCATGATCATCAGCCCGAACGAGGCGATGAGCATCACCTCGAACCAGACATAGAGATTGAAGATGTCGCCGGTCAGGAACGCACCCGAAACCCCGGCGAGCAGCAACAGCACCAGGGCATGGAATCCGTGGCGCACCTCACGCGCCTCAAGCTCCGCCTGGGTGTAGAGCAGCACCACCAGCACGGCCACCGCCGCCGCCAGGGCAAAACTGGCGCTCATGACATCGGCGGTGAAGGCAATGCCGAATGGCGGCAGCCACTTGCCCATGGTCATAGACACCGGCCCGTCGAGGGTCCGCAACAAAAGCACGGCATCGGTCAGGACCACGCCGAGTGTGACCAGGATGGCGAAGCTCGTCAGCCCGCCTCGGCTTTTGCGCATGATCAGCAGCAGCGCACCGCCCATCAGGCACAGGATGACCGGCAGAACCACGATCCAGTTGCCGATCGGCGTGGCGTGATCGATCATCGCCATCGGCAGTCCGGTCAGATCATTTGAGTGCGTCGAAGCGGCCATTCTTGCCCATTCAATAGTTAAGCGGCGGCGGCGGCGCCTTTTCAGGCTCCGTCAGGCGCATGGTGTCGGTGTTGTCGGCATCCAGTTCCTGATAGGCGCGATAGCCGAGCACGAGCAGGAAGGTGAACATTGCAAAGCCGATGACGATGGCGGTCAGGATCAGCGCCTGCGGCAGCGGATTGGCGAACGGCTCGATCAGCCGGCTCGCCTGCTCGTCGGTAACGATCGGCGGCACTTCACGCGTCAACCGCCCCGCGGTGAAAATCAGCAGATTGACAGCATTGCCGAGCACCGCGATGCCGAGCAGCATGCGGATCACCGACTTCGACAGCAGCATGTAGGTCGCCACCGCGAAAAACACCCCGACCAACATGGCAATGACGGTTTCGATCATGCCTCGTCCTCCGGCTCCTCGAGCGCCAGCGCCACGGCCGCGATGGTGCCGAACACGACGAAATAGACGCCGATGTCGAAGAACATTGGTGTCGACAGCGCCACCTCGGCATCGGCCAAGGTGAAATAAAGCCACTGGCTGGTCATGAACGGCTCGCCGGTAAAGGCTGACAGCAGGCCGGAGCCGCCGGCAAGAATGACGCCGAACCCGGCAATGGCGAGCGGATCGACCTTCATGGCTCGCCGTACTTCGTCGACGCTGGCGCCGATGCCGTAGATGGCGATGGCCGAGGCAGCGATCAGTCCGCCGATGAAGCCGCCGCCCGGCTCGTTATGGCCGCGCAGCAGCACAAAGACCGAAAACACGATCATGATTGCCGCAATCCACGGCACCACCGTTCGGAAGATCACCGTGTTCATGACACTGCCTCCCGTCCGGTGGCACGATCCCGCGGTTTTCTGGCGCCGACGCCTGTCTGCTTGCCGCCGCCGCGCATGCGGATCAGGGCGAAAATGGCGATGCCGGCGGTCATCACCACCGAAATCTCGCCAAGCGTATCAAGTCCGCGATAGTCGACGAGGATGACATTGACGACATTGTGCCCGTGGGCAATCGGCACGCTCGTCGCCGCGAACAGCTCGGTCAGGCGCATGTCGAGCGGATGCTGCAGGATTGCCAGCAGCAGCACGGAAATCGCTGCGCCGCACAACAGCGCCAGCGAACCGTCGCGCACCATTTCGAACGGTATGCGCCGGTCGCGCTGGTCGAGATAAAGCCGCGTCATGACCAGGGCCAGAATGACCACCGACAGCACTTCGACCATGAACTGGGTGAAGCTGAGGTCGGGCGCACCGAACAGCATGAAGATCAGCGCCACGGCAAAGCCCTGTATGCCGAGGGAAGCGATGGCGACCAGCCGGGTGCGCGCCACAAGCACGGCGCCAAGACCGATCAGCGCGATGGCGACCACGCCCCATTCGTAGAAGGTCAGATCGGGAATGGCATCGATCTCCGGCCAGCCGCCATGAACCAGCATCGGCATGCCGACCGCCAGGGCGAAACCGACGAAGACGACGACGAGATAGACTTCCAGGCGCCCGTGATGAAGAACCTGGGTCAGCGCGTGCGCACCGCGCACCAGTCCCCACATCAGCGCGTCGAAGATGCGGTCGAACGTCCAGCCGACGGTATCGAGCAGCGCCTTCAACCCGGTCCGGATATCGGTCAGCCGCCAGAAGAAGAACACGCCGAGCGCCCAGGTCAGGATGGAGACATAGACCGGCAGCTTGAGGAAATCGGGCACCAGCTTGAGATGGGCGTGGAATTCGTGCCCGGACACCGCATAGGCGATCGGGTTGAGGAAGTTCTCGCCGAGCCAGCCGACGAGAATGCCGCCGCTGAGCGCCAGCAGACCCATCACGACCGGGCCGGCGAACATGGAGACCGGGCCTTCGTGGGGATGACGCGGCGTGTGGGTCAGCCCGCCGAAGAACGGCACGATCGCGATTGCCAGCCCGACCGCCATCATCAGTGCATTGCCGAGCACCGCGACGGCCATAACCGCATAGGCAAGGAAGCCGCCGGCGTAGGTGAAGCCGAGATACATCTCTTCCTTTGCCAGGAACCCGAGCGTCAGCGGCAGCCCGGCCATCGAGATGGCGCCAAGCACCGCGGCGGCAAAGGTCAGCGGCATGAGCTTCATCAGCCCGCCAAGCTCGGTGATCTCGCGCGTGCCGGTCTCGTGATCGATCAGTCCGGCCACCAGGAACAGTCCGCCCTTGTATGCGGCGTGGGCGATCAGATACAGGCAGGCGCCGGCAATTGCATATTCCGTCCCCTGCCCGGTCAGCAACACCAGCAGGCCGAGCGAAGCCACCGTCGTTTGCGCCAGCATCTGCTTGAGGTCGGTCTGCCTCAGCGCCAGCGTCGCGCCCCACAACAGGGTGATGCCGCCGAACACGGTCAGCAGCGCCATCCAGATCTCGGTTCCGCCGAGCAGCGGGTTCATCCGCATCAGCAGGTAGACGCCGGCCTTGACCATTGTCGCCGAATGCAGGAACGCCGAAACCGGGGTCGGCGCTTCCATGGCGTTTGGCAACCAGAACTGGAACGGGAACTGCGCCGATTTGGTGAAGGCGCCGACAAGCACCATCAAAAGGATCGGCAGGTAGAACGCGCCCTGGCGCAGCAACTCGCCGTTCTCGCGCATGTCGCTCAGCAGCCAGGTGCCGGGGCCCTGCGAAGCATCGACGCTCCAGATGTGGAGCATGACGAAACCGGCCAGCAGAACCAGCCCGCCGCCGCCGGTTACGACCAGCGCCTGGATCGCCGCCCGCCGCGCCGCTTCGCGGGCGTGATCGAACCCGATCAGCAGGAATGAGGTGATTGTCGTCAGTTCCCAGAATACGAACAGCACCATCATGTCGTCGGCCAGAACGGCACCAAGCATCGAGCCCATGAACATCAGCATGAAGCTCATGAAGCGGCCCTGCTGGACATGACCTTTGAGATAGCCGCCGGAATAGACGACGATGACCGTTCCGATGCCCGAGATCAGAAGCGCGAATGTCAGACTCAGCCCGTCGATCAGGAAACTGAGCGAGATGCCGTAATCCGGTATCCAGGGCAGGCTCGCGGTGACGACCTCACCGGAAGCCACCGGTGCGATAAAGCCCAGGAGAAACACAAAGATTCCGGCCGGCACGATGGCCAGCACCCAGCCAGAGGCGGCGCCGACGAATCTTTGCACCAGCGGCGCCACAAGGCCGGCAAGAAATGGTGCCAGGGCGACGAACACGATGGAGAAATCGAGATAGTCCTGCAAAAGTCCCTCGATGCGCATTTTCAGCCAAGCGCGCCGCTTTGCCGGCACGAATCGTAGAAATCAACGGTAACGGCTTGTGTCTCTAGAACAAGATCATTCGTATGTGATGCGGAGTTTATCAGGGAATGTAGCCAAAAACTGGCAAACAGACTCTTTCGCGCCCAAATCATCAGCGAAAGGAGTATGCGTCATGAGTGCAGCCAAAATGTCCAAGACCAAATCCGAATGGAAGGCCGAGCTGACGCCCGAGCAGTACCGCGTTACCCGCGAGCACGGCACCGAGCGCCCCTTCACCAGTCCGCTCAACAATGAAAAGCGCGATGGCATGTTTGCCTGCGTGTGCTGCGGGGAACCACTCTTCTCGAGCCAGGCCAAATATGACAGCGGTTCGGGCTGGCCGAGCTTTCATTCGCCGGCGGCCGAGGACGCTGTCGCAACCAATGAAGATCGCTCGTTCTTCATGCGCCGCACCGAAGTCACCTGCGCCAATTGCGGCGCGCATCTTGGTCATGTATTCCCCGACGGGCCGCAGCCAACCGGATTGCGCTATTGCATGAATGGCGTTGCGCTCGACTTCAAGCCATCCTCCGAGACCTGAACGGACCGAACCCTATGGATCACCCGCTGCCCCAGCCGCCGCGCGCGGCCCGAAAGTCCCATGTCACGCGCCATCACGGCATCGAGCGGGACGATCCCTATTTCTGGCTCCGTGCCGACAACTGGCAAGAGGTGATGCAGAACCCGGAGGCACTCGGCTCCGAGATCAGGGCCTATCTCGAGGCGGAGAACACCTGGTTCCAGCAGGGGTTCGGCGACAGGGCCGAGCCCCTGAAGGACACGATCTTCAAGGAGATCCGCGGCCGCATCAAGGAAGACGACAGTTCCATCCCGACCCCTGATGGACCGTTCGCCTATTTCTCGCGCATGCTCGAAGGCAAGCAGTATCCGCTGATCGTGCGCACGCCGCGCGAGGGCGGCGAGGAACAAATCCTCATCGACTGCAACATCGAGGCCGAGGGCTCCGAGTATTTCGGCTTCGGCGGTGGCGCCCATTCGCCCGATCACCAGCTCATGCTGTGGTCGGCGGACCGCAAGGGTTCGGAATACTACACCATCGTTGTCCGCGACCTCGCCAGCGGCAAGGAGCTCGAGGACCGCATCGAGCGCAGCGCCGGTGGCGGCGTCTGGGGTCCGGACAGCAAGACCATCTACTATACCGAACTCGACGACAACCACCGCCCCTGGCGCGTCCTGCGCCACCGGCTCGGCACGCCGCAGTCGGACGACGAGGTCATCTTCGAGGAAAAGGATGCGGGCTTTTTCGTCGGCGTCGGCAAGACCCTGTCGCGCAAGTACATCACCATCAGCGCCCACGACCACCAGACCTCCGAACTCTGGCTGATCGACGCGGAGAACCCCGGCGCGCCACGCCTCATCGCCGCCCGCGAATCGGGGCGCGAATACGATATCGACGAACGCAACGGCACGCTGTTCATCCACACCAATGCCGATGGCGCCGAAGACTTCAAGATCGTCACCGCACCGGTCGACAATCCCGGACCGGAGAACTGGAGCGATCTCGTCCCGCACCGCGAAGGCGTGCTCATCAATGCGATGATCGTCATTGCCGGCCACCTGATCCGCCTCGAAAAGGAAGAAGGCCTGCCGCGCATCGTCGTCCGCGATCTGGAAACCGGCGCCGAAAGCGAGGTCGCTTTCGACGAGGAAGCCTATTCGCTCGGCTTCTCGGTCGGCTACGAATTCGACACCACCAAGATCCGCTTCACCTACTCCTCGCCGACAACGCCGAGCCGCACCTATGATCTCGACCTCAGAACCGATGAGCGGGTTCTGCTCAAGGAACAGATCGTCCCCTCGGGTCACAACCCGGACGACTACGAGACGCGGCGCCTGTTCGCCACCGCGCCCGACGGCGAAAAGGTGCCGGTGACGCTTTTGTACCGCAAGGGGCTCGAGCCGAACGGCGACACCCCGGTCCTGCTTTATGGCTACGGCGCCTATGGCCACGCCATGACGGCGCATTTCTCGATCACGGCGCTGTCTCTGGTCGATCGCGGCATGATCCATGCCACCGCCCATATTCGCGGCGGCAAGGACAAGGGATACCGCTGGTACAAGCTCGGCCGCCACGAGAACAAGGTGAACACCTTCACCGATTTCATTGCCGCCGCTGAAATGCTGATCGACAAGGGCTACACGGCAAAGGGCCGGATCGTCGCCGAGGGTGGCTCCGCCGGCGGCATGCTGATGGGGGCGATCACCAACATGCGCCCCGATCTCTGGGCCGGCGTCATTGCCCAGGTTCCCTTCGTCGACGTGCTCAACACCATGCTCGACGACACGCTGCCCCTGACCCCGCCGGAATGGCCGGAATGGGGCAATCCCATCGCCTCGGAAGCCGACTACAAGCTGATCGCCTCCTATTCGCCCTACGACAATATCGAGGCGAAGCCCTATCCGGCGATCTTTGCGCTTGGCGGGCTGACCGATCCGCGCGTCACCTATTGGGAGCCGGCAAAATGGGTCGCCAAGCTGCGCGACACCAAGACCGACGACAACCCGCTTTTCCTCAAGACCAACATGGGCGCCGGCCACGGCGGCGCTTCCGGCCGCTTCGACCGGCTCAAGGAAGTGGCGCTGACCCAGTCCTTCGCCCTGTGGGTGACCGGGCTCGAAAAGGTCTAGCCCGGCTGGTTCGCAGCATCGTCACATGATCCTGCTTTCCTCCCCTTCACTGGGGAGGGAAGGCGTCCTGAGGCCATTCGCGCCAGCGGGTCATCCGTGCCGCAATATGCCTCGGCCCGGTTTTCCCAAAAAACGGCACCAGACGTCACAAGACTTCGCGTGTCAGTAATTTGACCAAATGGTCAAATAAAACTTGACCCTGTTGATCGGTTTCTGTATCCGGACCATCCAACGCGAAGGATGGGCAACCGGGGGACGCAAAATGAAAGACCTTCAACGTTTTGGCGGCATTGCCGCCCTGATCGACGCTGCCACATACATTGTCGGCTTTGTTTTTCTCGCAACACTTCTGGCACCGAGCGGCTTCGGCACGGATTCGATTGATGCCGACACGGCCGTCGCCTTCTTCGCCGGCAATGCCACGATCATGTACCTGTGGAACATGATCATCTACGTCATCAACGGCATCTTCCTGGCCATTCTGGCGGTAGCGCTCTACCAGCGCTTCCGCGACGGCGCGCCCGGGCTGGCACTGCTCTCCGCCGTGTTCGGCGTCATCTGGGCAACTCTGGTCATCGGCTCGGGCATGCTCGCCAATGTCGGCATGGCCGAAGTCATCAAGGTCTACGCCACGGATCCGGCGGCCGCGGCCTCGCTCTGGCAGGTGCTCCATATCGTCGAGAACGGCCTTGGCGGCGGCAACGAGATTGTCGGCGGCGTCTGGGTGCTGTTCGTCAGCGCCGCAGCATTGCAGACTCTTCGCCTGCCAAAATTCTTGAACTGGCTTGGCCTGCTGATCGGCCTGGCCGGGCTTGGTTCGACTATCCCCGGACTGAGCGAGATCGGCGGCGCCGTGTTCGGCCTCGGCTTCATCGTCTGGTTCGCCTGGACCGGCATTGCCATGTTGATGGATCGCACATCGGGCACAACCGATGCCGCTTCGGCAGCTGGCTAGGATCGGCCGTATTCGGGCATAGGCCCTTGGCCCTGCCAACAATTCTCTCATGCCTTTTCCGCGGGCGATCCGTCGCCTGCGGAGAACCTCGGCAGATGAATGCGCTATCGCCCTAGCCGAGCGCAAATAAGTGCGCCGCGAACACTTGAACCGCGGCAAAAAGCTCCCAACCTATGATGTGCTGACTATTTGTAAGCCGGAATTAACCATCTTCTCCGGCAAACAAAGGAGCAAATCATGAACGATCAACGTTGGCAGGACTGGACGACCACGATTGCGGGTCTCTGGCTGGTAATCTCTCCGTTCCTGCTGCCCGCCATGGGCAGCGCAGCACTGGAGGGCTTGGCGTTCTGGAACCAGATTGTATTTGGTTTGGTCATCATGGTGCTCGGCCTCGCGGCTCTTTACGCCTATCAGGTGTGGGAAGAGCCGGTGGAGGCCCTTCTGGGCCTCTGGGTCGTGGTGTCGCCCTGGGTTCTCGGCTTTGCCGGTCTCGCCGCCTTTACGCTCACGAACGTAATCGCCGGCCTGGTCGTGCTCGCCCTGGCAGGGTGGATGACCTTCGACAAGTCGCATCACGCCGCATAGCGCGTGATCTGCAATAATCGCGGTGGGCGCCAATGCAATTGGAGCCCGCCTTTGGTGTTTCTTCCCTTTTTCCCCCCTCAACATTTGGTTTGCCAACCCGGCAAACGGCTGGCCTGTTCGATCCAGTCCCTGAACTGTTCCTGGTCGAACGGCTCGTTCTCGAACAGGTGCAGATAGCGCGTCTTCGGATCCTTCGCTTCGACGGGCGGGAGCGGATCGAGCGCCGCGCCGTTGAAGAACGTCACCTTGATGTTCCGGGTGAAACAGTGAAAGCTGACGAACCAGCCGAGGTGTGATGTCCCGTAGAAAGGCGAGTTCCACCGCACCGCCTTGACCACCTCCGGCACCGCCGCGCTGATCGATTGGTCGATCCGGTTTCCCACGGCGCTCTTCCATCCCGGCATGGCGGCGATATAGGCGCTGACCGGCGCTTGCCCGTCGCCCTTGGCGATCTGAGGGTTGCCTCCCGACAGCAGTCTCGGTTCCTCCGGATTGCCGTTCGCCATCGCGTTCAACTCTCGATCGGTGCTGCAACGCCGCCGCGCCGACTGCGGGCAAAGAGCAAAACCGGCAGGTGAAGCGTCGACACCGCCGGAAGCATCGACACACAGTACTGGCTGTGCCGGATTAGGTTGCTCTGGATTGTCATGGCTTTCTCCGGCCCCTGGCCTTGGAGTTGGAGACATTGAACGCCGCAGCAGCCTGGATCAGCTGCCTGAATGCCGTTTCGTCGACCGTGTCACCCTCGTGAAAATCGATGGCGCGCCGCGTGCCACCTTCAAGGCTGGCGTTGAACAGGCCGGACGGATCCGGCAATGACGCCCCCCGCGCGAACGTCAGCTTGACGGTGGTCTTGTAGGTCTCGCCAGTACAAATGATGCCGTCACGCGACCAGACCGGGACGCCGCGCATGTCATTCGACGGCTTGCGCCATTTCACCTCTTCAACGATGTCCGTGTCGGCGGCAAGGATCAGCGCCCGCAACCGGGCCAGCATCTCGCCGCGCCAATCCGCCTGTTCGGCGGCGTGAGTGTCGATCGGTGCTGGTACGCTCGGCTCGTCCATGGCAGTTGCTGACCAGTGTTTCAAATGAGGGCCCGCCTCAATGAGCCACAAATCGGCCCAGATATGAAGAGGAGAACAATCACCTTTTGCCTCTACCCAGTTTCCCGGCCCACTGCGGCATCCGGCGAATTTTGCATGACAGAATGTCGCAGTTTGCATTGTTGCCGCCACTTTCAGTGCCTATAAGGGGGTCACGGCCCATCGCACCTAGCGAACCCACCCAAATTCAGGAGGCTTTCCATGGCTTTTGATCTGCCCGCCCTTCCCTATTCCTATGACGCGCTTGGTCCGTACATGTCGGCCGAGACCCTTGAGTTCCATCACGACAAGCACCATCAGGCCTATGTCACCAACGGCAACAAGCTGCTGGAAGGCTCCGGGCTTGAAGGCAAGAGCCTTGAAGAGATCGTCAGGGCGAGCTTTGGCAACAACGCCGGCCTGTTCAACAATGCCGGCCAGCATTTCAACCACCTCCACTTCTGGAAGTGGATGGCCCCGAACGGCGGCGGCACCAAGCTGCCCGGCAAGCTGCAGGCCAAGATCGACAGCGATCTCGGCGGCTATGACAAGTTCCGCGCCGATTTCATCAATGCCGGTACCACCCAGTTCGGCTCCGGTTGGGCCTGGCTGGCGCTCAAGGATGGCAAGCTCGAGGTGATGAAGACCGCGAACGGCGAAAACCCGCTGGTTCATGGCGCCACGCCGCTTCTCGGCGTCGATGTCTGGGAGCACTCCTATTACATCGACTACCGCAACGCCCGTCCGAAGTATCTCGAAGCCTTCGTCGACAGCCTGGTCAACTGGGCCTATGTCGAGGAGCTGTTCGAGGCAGCGTCCTAGCGGGTTTTCAGGAAAAGTAGACGCCACTTTTCCGGTTCGAAAACACGACGATTCAAGGACCTGGAGCGTTCGTTTTGATTGTTTCAAAACGTGAGACGCTCCAGGACTGCACGACGCGCCGCACGTGGCGGCGCTTTCCATCTCGTCTGACGAAAGCCCGGCACACGCCGGGCTTTTTTTGTCACGATCCCCAGCCAAACCCGTCATCGCGTTTGCTCCCGCCTCCCCGGCAATGTTAATCTCTCATTAACCATTTCCGGCAGCAGGATTCTCATGGCCGCGGACGCCGCCCATATCGCCATCGTCTCGCCGAACCCGGCCTTTTCCGCTTTTGCAGAGGCGGTTCTGGCCAGTTGGCCCGACATCGAGGTTGATGCCTATGCCGATGCCGACGAACTCGATTCGACGCGCATCGTTCCGGCTGTCATTGCCTGCAACTTCGAGTTCGACAGCGGCTTTTTCCAGCACGTCCCGGCGGTTATCGCCAACCTTCGCCGGTCCCGTCCGGTGGCAACGCTCGCGCTTGTGCGCCGGCTCGACGGCTGGACACGGTCGCGATGCGCCTCGATCGGCATTGATGAAGTGCTGATCAAGCCGGTTTCGCCGCTGCATCTCGGCCTGCATCTGGCCACGCTTGCCAGCGGCCAGGAGCCAGGTCACGGCACGGAACGGCGCAGCGCTGAAATCCTGCCGTTCCCGGCCCGTCGCCATAAGGGCGGCGCACCCGGCTTTCGCCCGTTCGCAATTTGAGCGCTTGCCCTTTCCGGCCTGGCCTGGCGCGACCAATCGCGCTGTATTCGATCATGCTGCGATTTGCCGTGCGTGTCTGCTTGACACTCGGCAGGCCCACCCCTAATAAGCGCCGACGCCGTAACGACGTCGGCCCCGCGACCCTCATGTCGCGCCTTGGGGCGGAGTAGCTCAGTTGGTTAGAGCAGCGGAATCATAATCCGCGTGTCGGGGGTTCAAGTCCCTCCTCCGCTACCATCTTTTGGCACCATCGAAAGCTAAAGGAAATTCAGGCTTTCAGAGTGTAATGCGACAGAACAGACGGCTTATCTGGGAATAGCTGGTATTTGACGGGATCAGGCGAAAGAACCCGAGGAAATACGGGGCTTTGCGGGCATTCCTGAAAAGAAGCGGCGCCCAGAAGGCGCGACAATTCAAATGGCAAAAATGCGCGGCCAGAACCGCGATGAGCGCGGCGCGGCTTTCAAGGCGGCACGCCAGCGATTACGGGGATTTGCGCGGCGCGCCAGCAATCGGCGCCGGTGATAAACGGGACGGCGCGTCCAAGAGCACTGCTCCACCGCCCTCGCTTGATTTTCGCCGGATTTCCGGTGGTCTCAAAAAACAACCGCCGCCGGCGGGCGCGCCCAAACCGGGACGCCCGGAGTTGGCTAGTCCACCCACTCGAACTTGGCAACGACGCGGCCCCAGATGGTCAGCTCGTCGCGCTGGAACTCATAGTCCCGATATCGCTCATTGTCCGACAGGACGGCGACCTTATCGGTGCCGCCGATCAGCTCGATCCGCTTCACGAGAAGCCCGTCGCCATAGTCGACGGCGAACACGCCGGGCGGCGTCGGCGCGGTGCGCCTTGTATCCACGAACACGGTGGAGCCGCCGCGATAGTTCGGCTCCATGCTGTCTCCCTCGACCGGCAAGGCGTATAGGCCGGCAAAGCGCCCGAGGCGGCGAGCGACGCCAGCCGGGAAAGACCAGCCGCCGTCCGAGAACCCGGCAAGCGGTGTGCCGGCCGCGTCGACCTCGATATGCTCTAGCCCACCGTTTCCCATGCCGGCGCTGATAAGCAGGTTCGGCACCTGGCCAGAGTGCGGCTGGCTTGCCGATTCGGCTTCCAGCGGTTCCAGGTCGCCGCTGTCGGCGGCAAGCCGACCCCGCGCCATATCCAATTGCTCGCGGGTCAAAGCGATGTAGCGCTTCCAGTCCCGCTCCGTGACGTCCCCGTCCCTTGTGCTGGCACTGAGCCTTTCCAGGCGGGCTTCGAGCGCCTCGGCCTCCAGGCGCAGATCAAGCGTGCTTCTAGCCTCTTCGCCGACCAGCCAATCCATGCTCACCCCGGCCGCTTCGCCAAGCCGCGCGATGACACCGATCGGCGGCTCCTGGCCAGCAACATAGCGCCTGAGCTGCTTGACAGATTTGTCCGCCAGCCGGGCCGCCTCAGCCTCGCCCAAAGCCACGATGACACGGTTCAACCGTTCGCCGAGCTGAGCCAGGAAGAACCTCTCCTGCAAAGAAACGGGCGCCGAACGGCCCGCACCCCCCGCTTTTTGACCCTCTGCCGCCATGTCGGCTCCTTTCAATTGGACAGATTTGTCCTTGACTTTGGACAGATTTGTCCCAACTATAAGCGCACTAAACGTTGTCAATTTCCCCGAGCCGGCAAGCGCTGTGACGCTTGCCATTCAAGGAGAAGTCATGGCCCCCGAGCCGAAACAGTGGGACAGATTCGCGATCAAGGCCGAGATCGAGAGGCGCGGCCTCACGCTAACCGGCATCGCCAATGGGGCGGGGCTTTATGAAGGCGCTTGCAGGCAAGGGCTGATCGGAAACAGCCGTCGCGGTGCTGAAGCCATTGCATTGGCCCTGGATATTCCTTTCCGAACCCTGTTTCCGACTCTTTATCGGCGCGGGCGCCACAACGAGGCCAAACCTAGCCGCACCCCGGCTAACCGCACCAGTGTAAAAACGCTGACTGAAATGGACAGCGAAAGGCGGACAGCATGACCGCCTTGTCCGCAAAGGTCGATTCTTCGGACATGGCATCCGTCCGTGAAACTGCGGACCCGACCTTCTGGGTCGACCCCGCTTTGATCGATGTCCCACCCGGTCACCGCAAGCTCCATAACGATTGGGTGGAAACGCTCGCCGGGTCCATGAGGGGCCAACGGCAGATGACGCCGATCGAGATTGTCGAGAACGGCGATCGTTTCCTTTTGTCCTTTGGCCAGCACCGCAAGGCAGCGGCAGCAATGAACGGCGAGCCGGTGCTCGCCTTGATCAAGACCAAAGAGCAGGCGCTGAGCGCCGCCGAGCGCACCCTTCGGCGGGTCGAGGAAAACTTCGTCCGCCGCGACCAAACCGTCCTCGATCGCGCCGTCGACGTTGCGGACTGGCGCGCCGTCTATCAGTCCGCGCGCGGCGTGATCAAAAAGGGCCGGCCGAAAAAGTGTCAAGTTGACACAATTTCCGAAGTGCTCGACCCGCGCCTGGGCGACACGGTGCTGGAAGAACTGAGCGGGCAATTCGCCGCGTCGTTTACCGAGGCCGCGCAACGGGCTTTGAACCTGTCTCAAAAGGGCGTTTTCCGCGCCTTAAAGATCGCTTCAATCGCGCCGGACCTGCGTTCGGCTATCGCCCTTCACGACATCGCGGACAATCAATCCGAGCTCCTGCTTCTGGCCGATCAGGAGCCGGAACAGCAAAAGGCGATCGTCGCGCTTCTCACTTCCGGCAGAGCCGCCAAGGTCGACGAGGCCGCCGCGATTATCGAGGGCAGGCCGGCGCCGAGGGCCTTGCTCCCATACGAGCGGTTCTCCAACTCGTTCTCCCGTCTCAGCGCCGGTGAGCAACACCAGTTTTTCGAGCTCCACAGAGCGGCGATCGAACGCTGGATAGCGCGGAAGCGATAGCGGTATGGCCAAAAGGTCCAAAGACAAATTGACGGACGATCTGTTCAGTTGGGAGCCGCCCGAAGTCGCGGTCGGCTATCCAGCCGAAGTCACCGGCAACGGGCCGCTGGCGAACAAGATCGCGCGGTCGGTTTCGCGCGCGCTCGATGAAGCGCGGGCCGAACATGGCAGGGGCCGCAAGACCATTGCCGGCATGATGTCCGAGCGGCTCGGCCGGACAGTCTCGGAAGGCATTCTCAACAAATGGGCGTCCGAAGGCAGCAGCGAAAACCGCATCCCGCTCGACGCCTTCATCGCCTTGATCGAGGCAACGCAAGCGGATGACCTTCTCGGGTTTGTTCCTCGCGAGTTCGGCTACGAAGTGATGCCCGAAAAGTACAAGTCCATCATCCAACTGCATTTGTTGGAAGAGCATGAGGCAAAGGTTCAGAGCCGAAAGCAGGAGCTCCTTGCTAAAGTTCGGAGCGTTTTATGACCTCGACTACTGACCAAAATATTGCCAAAGCCGGCCTCTCCACCACCCGCCACGAGGCATCGACCGCCTCGGCCAAAACGGCGCGGGGCGCGGTCACGAGAGAATGGTTCACCGCTCAAGAGATCGCCGACCAACACCTGCCGGGCTTGCCGACCACCAAGCGCCGCGTCAATGCCATCGCAGAGCGTGAGGCGTGGGCGAGCGACCCGGCTCTAGCCCGCCGTCGCGAGGGGCGCGGCGGCGGGATGGAATACCATATTTCCGTCCTGCCCACGCTGGCGCAAGTCACCTTGCAGCACCGCAACCTTTCGGTCGAGCCGGCGCCGGAGGCGGAACGGGAGACTATTCTGTCCTCGGAAAACCTGAGTGAGCGCGCCCAAATCGAGCGCGACGCTCGGCTCGCCATTGTTCACGCCTTCGATCGGTATGCCGCCGGCCTCCGTCAATGCAGCCGCACCGCGCAATTGCAGCTCTTTTGCGACAATTACGCGGCCGGCCGGATCGCTGTCGACAACTGGATCAAGGCAGTCGTGCCGAGCTTTTCGAAACGCTCGCTTTCCCGGTGGCGCGCCTCGGTACGCAAAGGTGACTTCAACGCCCTGGCGACCGACAAGGCCGAAGCGCGCAAAGGCACCGGCATCCTGGACACTGCCGAAGGCGGCAAGGTCCGTTCGTTCATCCTCGCCCTGATCGCGCAACAGCCGCACATCTCGGCCGAGAAGGTCCGCATGCTGACCCGAAACGAGTTCGGGCCGGTGGTGACGGATGGCAAGGGTCGAGAGTGTGAGCTGCCGCCGGTGCGCACGTTTCAACGCACCATGAAGCAGCTCAAGACCACCGAAAAGGTGGTGCTGACCCGGCTGTCCAACCCCGACAAATACCGCTCCACAATGGCGCCGTCCGGCGTGGGCGCGCTTCGGCACGTCACCCGGCCCAATGCTCTTTGGCAGATCGACGCCTCGCCGCTTGACGCGATGGACACCGGCATGAGCCGCCCGACGATCTATGCGTGCATCGACATCGCGACCCGACGACTTGTGATCTATGTGACGCGCACGCCGCGAGCGCAAGCCGTTGCATTGCTCATCCGCAAGGCGCTCGCCGAGTGGGGCGTGCCTGACGTGATCATGACCGACAACGGGTCGGATTTCGTCGCCGAGGCGAGCAAGCGGCTCCTGGACGCACTCGGCATCGATATGCACCTTTCGGCGCCATATCACCCGCAGCAAAAGGGCCATGTCGAGCGCGCCATCGGCACCATGCAGCATCACTTCGCCGAGATGCTGCCGGGCTATGTCGGGCACAGCGTCACAGACCGAAAGGCGATCGAGGACCGCAAGAGTTTTGCGGCGCGACTTGGCGCCGAGACGGCCGACCTTTTCGGCGTATCGCTGACCATGCAGGAGATCCAGGAGCTCGCCGACCGTTGGGTCGAGACCTATTACCTCAATCATCCGCATGCCGGGCTTGGCGGCAAAACGCCGGCCGAAGCCGCCGCCGAAAACCCGGCCGTGGTGCGCAAGGTCGACGAGCGCGCCCTCGATATCCTGTTGATGCCGGTGGCCGGCAAGGACGGCTTCCGCACCGTGACCAAGTTCGGCGTCAAGGTGGACGGCTTTTCCTATGCCACGTTCAAGGCGCTTCCGGGTGACCGGGTCTTCGTGCGCATGGACCCGAACGATCTCGGGCTTGCCTATGTCTTCGACGCCGACACAAAGGCGTATATCGAGCACGCGATCTGCCCGGAGCGCGCCGGCATCGACCCGGCGAAGTTCATGCGCGCGGTCAAGTCCTTCCGCTCCGAATACGAGCGCGACCGTTCGGCCGACATCAAGCGGGAACTCAAGCGCCTGACCAGCGGCCCGGCGATGATCGAGCGCTATCTCGAAGAAATGGCCAAGGACCTGCCGCCGCGCGAGAACGTGGTGCGGCTACCGCAACGCCATGTCGGGCACGAAACCGAAGACATCGCCGGGGCGATGGAAGCCGCGACGGGCGAGCGCCCGGAACCGACAGAATCGCGACCGACCACAGACGCCGAGCCGAGCGCGGAAATCGTCGCTTTCAAGCCCAAGACCGACGCGGCCGGGCGCCCGGCCTTCCGCACGGATCACGACATGGCGGCATGGCTTCTGGAGCACCCCGAACAGGTGACCGACAACGACCGCGCCTTGATGCGCGATCGGCTCGGCAACTGGACCTTTAAGCAGCTTCTCATTGGCCGGGGCATCGACCCCGAGAGTGTCGCTGCCCTGACCAAAACCACACCGAAAGAAGAGGCAAACCGATGAAGAGCAATTTTGTCCAGCTCTCCAACACCGCAAGGTTCATGGAGGGATTGGAAATCGTCGAGCAGCGCGGGGCAGCGGAGAACTGCTTCATGGTGGTCGACGGCCAGCCGGGCTTTGGGAAGACCACTACGACCAAGTGGTTTGCCACTCAGCACGGTTTGCCTTTCCTGCGCGCAAAGCGCGGCTGGCGTCCGACATGGATGCTCCGTGAAATCCTCGACACGGTGCAGGCCCCGCACCAGCACAGCCAGGAAAAGATGTTCCGGTCGGTGATCGAGGAAATCGGCAAGCGCGCCGCGATCGCGCGGGCCGAGAGCAGGCCCTATGCGATGATGGTCGACGAGGCCGATTTCGTTGTCGGTTCCTCGGCGCTCGTCGAGACGCTGCGCGACATATCCGATCTGATCGAAGTGCCCATGATCCTGGTCGGGATGCGCCGGATCAACGACCGCCTCAAGTACTTCCCCCAGGTGGCCAGCCGGATCGAGGGCGGCGCTCATGTCGAGTTCCAACCGCTGACCCATGACGACACGCGCAAGCTGGTGACCGGGCTTTCCAGCGTCGAGGTCACAGACGACCTCATCGACCTGGTGCACCAGAAGGCCGGCGGGTTCGCCCGCGAGGTCATGACCGGCATCTCGGCGATCGAGCGGGTTGGCCGCCGCACCGGGCGCGCTGTCGGCATCGCCGACATGGAGGGCCAAGTGCTGCTCACCGAGCGCGACACCGGGCATCAGTTCGTGGTGCGCGCGGCATGACCGGGACCGCGACCCGACAAATGGCATTGCTCAATCTCCTTTCGGGGGGCGAATGCCTGACCACGGACGAACTGGCGCAGGGCGTGCCCTATGACCACCGCAAGGTGGCGACGGCGTGCGGCCAGCTCGTTACGCGGGGGCTGATCGAGCGCAAGGAGCGCGGCTGCTTCCTCATCACCGCCGAGGGCCTCAGAAGCCAGGAGAGCGGCGTGGTGCTGACCAGCGGGCCGCAAGGACCGTTGACCCAAAGGCACCCGCGCACGAACCGCAAGCAAACCAAGCGCGACCTGATCTGGCGCGCCATCCGCATTGCTCAAAAGTTCAGTCTGGCCGAGATCGAGACACTCGCCGAAGCCTCTCACGACAACGCCGCCGGCTTTGTCTGGGCGCTCGAAAAGGCCGGCTATCTCATGCCGATCCGGCGCGAGCCCGGCACCGCGCCGACATCGAACGGCTTCAAGCGCTGGCTCCTTTTCAAAGACCCCGGCCCACAAACCCCGGTCTATCGGCCCCGGCGGGGCGAGGTCTTCGACCCGAACAGCGGCGAAACGATCAAGGTGCGGTCATGAACCCAGGACCCGAAAAGGGCGCGGGCCGCCCTGGCGAAGCGAGCTTCGCCGACAAGCTCAAGGCGCGGCTCCCGAACGGCGCCCCCGACTGGCAAACCGCCTTGGCGGAACTGGCCGACCAACACGGCCTGAAACGGGCCGGCGAGATCATCGGCTATTCGGGCGGCGCGATCAGCCAGGTCCTTTCCGGCAAATATCCGGGAAAGGTCGATCGCGTGGAGCAAGCGGTGCAAGGCGCGCTGATGGGCCTCGAAGTCGAGTGCCCGGCATTGCGGCAACTCATCGGCAGAAACGTTTGCCTGACCAATCAGCGGCGGCCCCTGTCGGCGGCCAATCAGGACATGGTCAAGGTCTACTTCATGTGCCGCTCCGGGGCGTGCCGGCACTCCAAATCATTCCAAGGGGGCGATGATGCTGAGTGACGAACTGAGGTCGGCCGAGGACTTCCTGGCGAAAATGATCAGCGGTGAAGTCGAAGCGACACGGCGCAATCTCTACAACCTTTCCGTCTTGGTCAGGTGTTGCCGCGAAACGGCGCGCCACATGGAGCGCAATGCTCAAATCGCCCAGGTCGCCACCGAGGCGCATTTCGTCGATGGCAAGGTCGTGCGCCTGCCCATTGCCGGCCGCGATGTCGGCCGCGCGGTCGGGTTCGGCGGCCCCGAGAAGGGGGGCGCGGCATGAGCGAGGCTGCCGTGACCCTGACCGTCGACATCGAAGCTGTGGCGCGTCGGGTTCTGAACGATCCGGCCGGGCTGTCCGGCGTCGGCCAGGTCGACCTTGCGGCGCTGGCCAGCTTCGCTCTCCTGGCAAACCAAGAGCTGGTGCTGACGCCCGAACTGGCCGCCGCGATCGCGGCTGTCTTCGACCGGCGCGACAGCCTTGCTCCGGCCGGCGAGCTTTACCGCGCACACGGCGCCTCTGAACGCGATTTCGAGGCGGCGCTCGACAACCTTCAAACCATCTTTGAAACGGAGTTTCCAAATGACGGAACTTAGCCAATCGGGCGCCGCCCCGGCGCCGATCCCAAGCGGCATCCAGGAGATCGCCGGCAAGAGCTACATGGCCGACGCCAAGGGCGCGCTCGTGCCCGTCGAGCTGATCAAGCCCGAGCACCAGCTCGAAGACGAAACCGTCCGCAAGGTGATGGGCTTCGCGGTGGGCCTCAGCGAGCAGATCGAGCGGTTCAAGGCGCATACGATGGGCGACCTCGCGGCGCTCGATGGCGTGCTCGAGCAGCAATACGGGTTCGTGAAGGCGGGCAATCGCGGCAAGGGCAACCGCACTTATCAGACCCTTGACGGGCTGATGAAGGTCACCGTCCAGGTTGCCGACTTCATCGATTTCGGGCCGCAATTGCAGATCGCCAAGGGGCTGATCGACGACTGCCTCAACGAGTGGTCGGCCGACAGCCGGCCGGAAATCCGGGCGATCATCACCCGCGCATTCAACACCGACAGGCAAGGCCAGGTGAACCGGGCGGAAATCTTCATGCTCTTGCGCCTGGAGATCGACGACCCGCGCTGGAAAGAGGCGATGAGCGCCATTCGCGACGCCATGCGCGTTGTCGGCTCCAAGGAGTATGTGCGCTTCGCCATGCGACCTGAGCCGGGTGCGTCCTGGAGCGCCGTCACGATCAATCTGGCGAAGGCATAGGGCGATGGCAGCGCCCCACGATCAGATCAGCGTCACGGAAGCGGCGCTGGCAATTATCAGAAGCCTTAGTGACCAGGACGCTGAGCGGGCGCGGCCACTTCCCGAGACCTTCAAGGACCCGCGAACGGGCAAGGTTTTGGAGAACCACGCCATGATCTCGGTCCGCCAACTACGCGCCCTCGAAACCGCGCTGATTAATCGCGGAGTTCTCTGACACGAAAGGCGGCTCGGAGATGGCTGCAACCATCCCCGAGCCTTTGATCCTCACCGACAGGAAAGGCTATCCCCATGACGACAAGAATCGAGCGCGAAGTGGCACCGGCCACGCGGCAGAGTCAATCCAGGTGGCACGACGAGGTGCCGCTAGTCCTTCTCGAAATCGCGCGGATGCTTGGCGCGGTGGCGATCACCGGCGCGGCTATCGTTCTGTTCATTGCCGCCGGAGGGCCGGCCTAATGAGCGCGAAGCCTGTTTTTGGATACCCGTCCCGCACTGCCGCCGCCGTCGCACTGGCGGCCGAAGACTATGGCCCGGCCGAGATCGCGGACATGATCGGCGGCACCAAGTCTGACGTCCAGGCGCTGTTGTGCAATGCCGAGCGTCGCGCCCGGCGCGTCGGCCCCAGGGCCGAAGCGGTGCCCCCCAAGGCGCGGCCGGCGCCCGCCCGGCGCCAGGCACAAGCGCTGCCGCAACCCACGGCAAAGCCCGGCCTGCAATACAGACTGCGCTTTCCGGGCGGCGCGTTTCTCAACATCGACGGGTCCGGCACGGTCGACGGCACCCATTACGCCTGGATCGGTTCACGCGAAGCGGCGGGGGCCATGAAGCGCGAAAGCCGCATCGCGGCCGGCATGACGCTTGTGCCGGTCGACCCTTGGGAGCGGCGCGACCGCGTCTTCGAAATGGAGATGGTGCGATGAACCGGGGCGCCATGAGCCGGCCGACGCGGAAGGTCCGCGTCCTGATGCGCTTCGAGATCGTGGCCGCCGGTCGGGCGCCTGTCTCGGATGGCATTGAGGTCAGTTTCCGCGACGACGAAACCGAGGCCGAAGTGCTCGCCGCTGTCGAGCGTGCCGTTCGCGAGCTTCGCCGCCAGGCCGGCGAAGGCGTCGCCGAGCTATTAGGGGAGCGCGTGTGATGGCAGCCAATTCGATGATCAGGTCGATCCATGCCGCCCGCTCCAGGGCCAATATGGATGAAACCGCTTTCCGTGACCGGCTCGAACGCGACTATGGCACGCGCCATGTTTCCGAGCTGGACGGCGGGCAGATGCGCGACGTTCTCAAGGTGCTCAACAATCTGGCCGGGCCGCGCCAGCCGTCCGGCCAGAAGGGCTTGCAAGGCCCTTATGCCAAGCTGCTCCAGGCGCTTTGGCTGAGTGCCTGGAATCTCGGCATCGCCCGCAATCGCGCCGACGCGGCGTTGCTCGCCTTCGTCGAAAGGCAGACCGGCATAATGCGCACCGAGTTCTTGCGCGACGCGGCTGACGCCCGCAAGGCGATCGAGGCACTCAAGAGCTGGATCGCCCGCGAAGGCGGTGTCGACTGGTCGGCCTTCGAGGACCCACAAGAAGCGGTGATCGGCGCACAGCTTCACAAGCTCGGCCTCGATTGGCGGGACGTTTCGGTTTCCGGCCAAGGCAAGCCGGCGGCCGTCCAAGCCGTGGGCCGTGTCGCCCTGATGCAACAGCTCGGCGAGCAGATCAGGAGGGCGAAGTCATGACTACATGGCGCGACCGTGCATGGCGGGTGATCCGCAAGGTCGATGCTGGATTGCCGGCTGACATTTCGTTCGCAGGGCGCAGGAGGGCTATCCAAAGCGCCTACCCTTTCGGCGCTCGCAAGGGCTGGCCCTACAAGGCTTGGCTCCAGGCACGGCACGAGTATCTGGGCCGCTTCGATCAGAAGCGCGTCGAAGGCACGCCCGGCACCTTGTTCGCAGAAATTCAGGCGGCGGCGGACAAGCCGCACAGGTTGAACCCAT
This sequence comes from Devosiaceae bacterium, assembly GCA_963675235.2. GTDB lineage: Bacteria > Pseudomonadota > Alphaproteobacteria > Rhizobiales > Devosiaceae > JAHJQZ01. The sequence goes on from CAXXFU010000014.1 coordinate 38,126, forward strand.
GAGCGGCGTCACCCATAGCCGGGCCATTCTCGACGACGAGCCGGTGATTTTCGGCGCTGACTGGAATGCCGACCTGGAGGACGAACAGCGGGCGGCGCGGCTGGCGCGGCATGCCGAGATGATCAAGGAGCGCGCGATCTACACCGAGGGCTTGGCGCGGCCGCGGATCAAGAAAGCCGACCGCATGGATTGGGAAAAGCGCGTCCGCGCGCTGACCCTCGAACTGCTCAAGATCGAGACGGAGTTGGGGCTATGAGGGCGGGCTTGCTCAAGATCACGGCCGACGAGTTCGCCGGGCTGGCCCGCCGGATCGTGCCGCTTCACGCGACCTATTCGGCCCTCGGCTTTCACCTGGTCTCGACGAACCGTTGGGTGCATATCGATCGGCGTGGCCAGATCACCGCGCGGTTCGTCTACCGTCGCGCAAACGACACCGTTACGCATGTCGCAAAGGGCATGCAGGTCGAGTGGACATGAGCGAACAGTTCGCCCACTTGCCGCAAGTGCTCGCGGAGATTGCCGAGGTCGCCGGCATCGAAGCGGCGTGGGAGCTGGCCGGCGCGGTGGGGGGCACCTATGTGCATATCCCCTCGCGGCAGATGCCGGATGATCACTGGCTCGTCGAGCTTGTCGGCCGGGAGGCGGCCGACAAGATCGCCGCGCACTTTGCAGGCGACAATGCCCGGCTCAGGCTGCTAATTCCTATGGCGCGCGACGCGCAAAGGCGGCAACGGCTGGTGAAGGCACTGGAGGCTGGAATGTCGGCTCCAGACGCAGCGGCAAGCGCGGGGGTGCATGTCAGAACCGCGCACCGGGCACGGCGTCGATTGCGGCGCGACCCAGACGAAAATCAAGGTGATCTGTTCTAGTAGAGCCTGACAGTGTCAGGCTCTTTTGTTTTGGCGGTGTGAGGCAGGTTGGACGCCGAACAATCGCATGTGAAGCCGCTTCGTCCAATGCCTCCTTTTAAGCACGTTTCAGGACCGTTTGAACAGCCGCCAGGACCCGCCTGGGTGGACGCTGCGATGGCGACGCTCGGCGTGACCGAAGTGCCCGGCCCGGACAGCAACCCTGAAATCGACGCCTGGATCGAAAAGCTCGGCCTCAAACTCGACGGCGACAATGACCCCTGGTGCGCGGTCGGCACGGGCTTCTGGCTTGAAACCGCCGGCATCATGTCGACCCGGAGCGCCGCCGCGCGATCCTATGAGAGCTTCGGCGTCGGCCTTGGCTGGCCGGCCTATGGCGCCATCGTCACCTTGTGGCGCGGAAGCCCGGATAGCTGGATGGGCCATGTCGGCCTTTTGGTCGGCCGCGACGAGTTCGGCCGGCCAATGCTCTTGTCCGCCAACAGCCGCGACCGCGTCGGCATCGACCCATTCGATCCCGACCGCGTGACCGCGATCCGCTGGCCGACCATCAAACCTTACCCCGAGCGCTACCGCCTGCCGCTTTTGTCGAGCGACGGCGAGGCGCTCTCTGTCAACGAAGCCTGAAAGGGAACCCCCAATGCTTCGACGTGCCTGTAGCTTTCTCGCCGCTCTCGCTCTCACCGCCCTGGTCTTCGCGTGGGCGTCGCCCGCCTTTGCCCAGGATACCGGCTCGCGTGTTTCGCTTTGGCCGCTTGTCGACATGGTCATGCCCTATGTCGTCGACTTCGGTCTGACCGCGATGTTCGGTGTCGCGTTCTGGCTTGCCGCCGCCTTCAAGAAGAAACTCGGCATCGATGCAGAGGCAAGTTTGCGCGTGATCGAGGCGACGCACCGCGACGCCCTGCATTCGGCCATTGCCAGCGCGGTCGCCGCGCTTGTGGCCAAGGTGCCGCCCGACAAGCTGTCGTTTGATGTCGGCTCGGCCGACCTGGCCGAAGTCGCGCGCTATGTCCGCGACAGCGTGCCCGAGGCCCTGGCGCATTTCAAACCCGGCGACGGCCTTCTGTCGAACCTGGCCAAGTCCAAGCTCTCCGAGCACCCGCTCAAACTGCTCGCGGGTGAGTGATGAGCAAATCGCTCGCCCTTGTCGCGGCGCTGCTCGAACTCCTGGTCGCGCTGATCGCGTTCTTGCGCGAACGGCAGGCCGATCGGCGCCGCGACGAGGACAAACGGATGGGGCGTGTTGATGCCTATCTCGAAGCATCGCAAGATGCCAAGCAGATCATCGAGAAAGCGCGCCAGGCGCGCCGCGATGTTGCTGCCGCTCGTGCTCTTGAGCGGGTGCACATGGACCCCGAAACCGGAGCCGGAGATCAGGCTGATTGATCTTGTGCGCCTGGTCGTTTGCGAGAGCTTCGAGCGGGTCGAACCCCAACCCGGCGACACAACCGAAACCAAAGAAAGACTGGACGGCAACAATGCGGCTCTCGAATCGATATGCGGCGAAGATTTCCCCGATCCTGATCATGGCGGCGGTGGCGCTGGCGATCCTGTTGCCAGCGGTGCCGCTTCTGGGGGCTGAGACCTATCCCGGAGAATATCGCGGCACCGTTCTTCGGGTCGTCGACAGCGACACGGTCAAGGCGCAAATCGCCGTTTGGCCAACACTCGACACGATCGTTTCGGTGCGGCTTCGCGGCGTCGACACCCCCGAAAAGTTCCGGCCGAAATGCGAATCGGAAAAGGCGGCGGCCGAGATCGCGACCGATTTCGTCAAAGGGCTGCTGCCGGCCGGCGCCGAGGTGACGATCACCGATGTCACCTCCGACAAGTTCGGCGGCCGTGTCGTCGGCGACCTGCTGATCGATGGCAAGTCGCTTTCCGAAATCCTGATCGAGAAAGGCTTCGCCCGTCCTTATGACGGCGGCACGAAATCGAGCTGGTGCGAACCCGAGACGAGCCCCGAGAGGGCCGAAGGATAACTTGAATGGACTGGCTCGACCTCTTTTGGAAGGCCGCAAGCCTGCTGTCGATGCTCATAGCGATCGGGTCGGTGATCTATGCGCATTTGACTCGCCGCGCGACATCGAACGCCGAAGACATCAAGGCCCTGTCGCAAAGCATCCTCGATTTGAAGACCGAGGTGACCGAGGCCCTGGGGGCCGCCCGCGAGAAAACGCGCGACGACCTCAAGGGGCACGACCGCCGAATCCAGAGCCTTGAAAGCGAAGTCCGGCACCTGCCGACAAAGGATCAGGTTCACGGCCTTGAGCTGGCCATAAAGGACATCGGCATTTCGGTCGCCAGCCTATCGGAACGGGTCAACGCGATCGGCGGCACCGTTGCGCTGATCGACGAGTATTTGAGAACGGCGAGTGAGAGCGGAGGCGACAGCAAATGAGCTACCAGGATACGCTCAACGAAGACGCCCGCCTGGTGATCCTCAAGGCCCTGGCCGACGACCGCGACTATTCGCTGAACGAAACGATCATCGACGCGGCGCTGGCCCGGTTCGGCCATCGCGGCTCGCGCGAATGGATTCGGACGCAACTCCGCAAGCTGGAGGAACTCGACGCGGTTTCGATCACCGAGGCAGGCTCGGTGCTGATCGCCACGCTGACCCGCAACGGGCTTGACCATGTCGAGATGCGCGCTGTGATCGAGGGCGTGCGCCGTCCGTCGCCGAGGCTCTAGGCTATGGCAAGGCGCAAGGGCCGTGGCCGGCTATCCTCGATCGATCTTTTGCCCGAGGAATGCTCGGAGGCGATCACCTGGGCGGCGCAAGAGCTGGCCAAGCGCGAGCGCACACAGGTCGACATCTATGCCGAGTTCAAGGAGAAGCTAATCGCCGTCCAGGGCGCCCTCGGCCTTGGCTTCGATATCCCGTCCTTTTCGTCCTTCAACCGACACGCCATCCGCCAGGCCGACATGACCCGGCGCCTGGAGCAAACGCGCGAGATCGCCTCGGCCATTTCCGAGCGCTTCGATCCGGATGCCAGCGACGACCTGACCGTGATCGCGGCCGAGGCGATCAAGACGCTGGTTTATGAGCTGCTCGAACAGGCCGGGACGGCCGGCATCGATCCGAAGGGCGCCAAGGAGCTGGCGAACGCCTTGCGGGCGGCGGTGTCGGCGCAATCGATTTCCTCGACCCGGCGCGAGAAGTACCTCGCCGAGTTCAACGACCAGGCCGAACAGGCCATCTCTACCGTGGCCAGGGAAGCCGGCCTCAGCGGCGATGTCGTCGCACAATTGCGGCGCGAGTTCCTTGGCGTTCACGAGACCGAGGCAAAGCAATGAGCGCGCGAAACCTCGGCTCATTCGGATTCGGCAGAATGGCTCAGCCGCTGCCGAGGGCAGTCAAGTCGCATTATACCAGCCAGGGAAACCGGACCTGGAAGGCTGGGCGGGCGTGGCGCACCGCTGCCCGAACTTTTCCTGATGCGTGGTCGACATGACCGGCGAGCCCGTCGAGACCAAATGGGCCGACCCGATCCTGCCGCGCCAGGACGCCGAGCTGCCCGAGGAATTGCCGCGCGGCGCGGAAATCCCTGCCGGGCTCGATCCGCTTGCCGATGGCATCCTGATGCAGCACCAGGCCGATTGGCTGGCGGATACGTCCGACCTCAAGCTCGCCGAGAAAGGCCGCCGAACTGGCATCACCTTCGCCGAAGCGCTCGACGACACCTTGGTCGCTGCCGCCGCGCCCTCGGCCGGCGGTGACAACGTCTTCTATATCGGCGACACCAAGGACAAGGGCCGCGAGTTCATCGGCTATGTGAAGCACTTCGCCGAGACGGTCTCCAAGGAGCTGATCGCGATCGAAGAGTTCCTCTTCGAAGACCAGCGCGAGGACGGCACGACAAACCAGATCGCCGCCTTCCGCGCCCGGTTCGCATCCGGCTATCGCGTCGAGGCGCTCAGCTCGCGGCCTGAAAACATTCGCGGCCTGCAAGGCATCGTCGTGATCGACGAGGCCGCTTTCCACAAGGACGTGCGCGCCGTCCTCGACGCGGTCAACGCGCTGCTCATCTGGGGCGGCAAGATCAGGGTCATTTCAACCCATAACGGCGTGCTCAATCCGTTCAACGAGCTGGTGCGCGAAGCCCTGGCCGGGCGCACCCCGTTCTCGGTCCATCATATCCCCTTCGCCAAGGCGGTGGAGAATGGGCTGTTCAAGCGCGTCTGTTTCATCAAGGGCAAGGAATGGTCGCCCGAGGCCGAGGCGGAATGGGAGGCGCGCATTCGCGGCGCCTATGGGCCGCGCAAGGCCCAGATGCGCCAGGAGCTCGACGCCATCCCCACCGAGGCGGAAGGCGCGGCGCTCACCCGCGTGCAGATCGAGGCGTGCATGGCGCCGGGCATCCCGATCGTCAAATGGATTTGCGACGACGATTTCAAGAACGCGCCCGACGATGTCCGCACCCAGGCGGCGCTCGACTTCTGCAAGGAAAAGCTGTTGCCGCTTCTGGCGCGGCTCGACCGGCGGCGCTCTCACGTCTTCGGCGAGGACTTCGCGCGCAATGGCGACGCCACGGTGATCTTGCCGCTGGAGATCGGCACCGACCTGGTGCGCCGTGCGCCCTTCCAGGTCGAGTTGCGCAACGTGCCTTTCGATCAGCAACGCGAGATCCTTTACTACATCTGCGATCGCCTGCCGCGTCTCAGCGGCGGCGCGCTCGACGCCACCGGCAACGGCGCCTATCTGGCGGAAAAGGCGGCCCAGAAATATGGGGCGATCATTGTCGAAGTGAAGTTCTCGGCCGAGTGGTATCGCGTCAACGCGCCGCCCTATATCGAGGCGTTCGCCGACAAGACCCTGGTGCTGGCGCAAGACGAGAACACAATGCGCGATCACCAGGCGCTCGCCTATGTGAACGGCATCATCAAAGTGCCGGACGATCACCGCTTCAAGGGCGATGACGGTTTCGATCGACACGGCGACAGCGCCATCGCCGGCATGCTCGGCTATTTCGCCTCGCGGCAGGACCTCGAAGCCTTCGGCTACACGCCGGCCCGCGCCAGCGAGCCCGACAAGGAGCAGATGTTCGAAGAGCCGGCGTCGGGCGGCATCATTCCAGATTTGCGCGGAGGGCTGTTCTAGATGAGCACCAAGCCAAGGCTTCTCGATCATCGCGGCCAGCCAGTCGACCTTTCGGCGCTCAAGGAGGACTTCGTCGCGCCGACCCTTGACCGGGTCAACTCGGTCTGGGCGGACACCATCGTCACCGGCATGACGCCGGCAGGGCTGGCGAATGTGTTGCGCGCGGCATCGCAAGGCCACCCCGATCGGTTCGTGATCATCGCCGAGGAAATGGAAGAGCGCGATCCGCACTACGCCTCGGTGCTCGGCACGCGCAAGCGCGCGATCACCAGCATTGAGCCGATCGTCGTTGCGGCCTCGAAGGATGACGGCGACCAGCGCATCGCCGATGCCGTCCAGGCGATCATCGACGATCCCGATTTTGTCGACGATTGCGTGACCGACGCGCTCGACGCGCTCGGCAAGGGCTATTCCCTGGTCGAGATCATGTGGGAGCGCAACGCCCGCGAATGGCACCCGACCGGCTACCAATGGCAGACCCAAAGGCACTTTCTGATCGATCGGAAGGACGGCCGCACCTTGCGCATGAAGGACCCGGCCAAGCTCGACGGCGTCGACCTGCCGCCGTTCAAGTTCGTCACTCACACCCCCAAGCTCAAATCCGGCCTTCCGGTGCGCGGCGGCCTGGCCCGGCTTTGCGCAATGGCTTTCCTGTTCAAGAGCTACACGCTCAAGGACTGGATGGCGTTTCTCGAAGTGTTCGGCATGCCGCTTCGCGTCGGCCGCTATGGCCAGGGCGCCAGCCACGACAACAAGCGGGTGCTCCTGAAAGCGGTTCGCGAGATCTCGACCGATGCCGCCGCGATCATCCCAAGGGACATGGACATTGAGTTCATCGAGGCGAAGGGCGGCCAGGGCAATGCCGTGTTCGGCGCCATGTCCGAATACCTCGATAAGCAGATTTCAAAGGCGGTGCTCGGCCAGACCATGTCGACCGACGAAGGCGCGTCGTTGTCTCAGGCCCAGGTGCACGAGAACGTGCGCCACGACATCGCCAAAGCCGATGCGCGGCAGGTCGCGGCGACGATCAACCGCGATCTGATCCGGCCCTTTGTTGACCTCAACTTCGGCCCCCAGGAGAAATACCCGCTCGTTGTCTTCCCGGTCACCGAGGGCGAGGACATCAAGGTTCTCGCCGACGCGGTGTCCGTCCTGGTGCCGCTCGGCCTGCCGGTCGCCAAGAAGAACATGCTCGAAAAGCTCGGCCTGGACGAACCCGACGAAGAGGACGAGCTGTTGACAGCGCCCGGCGCCGCACCGGCCGAGACCAAGCCCGAGGGCAAGCCGGAAGCTGACCCCGAGCCCGACCCGGCCGGCCCCGAGCCCGAGGGCGGCGACGAACCGGAAGCCGAGGCCACCGCCCGCGAGCTGCCGGTCTGCCCGCATTGCGGCGAGCGGCACGGCCTGGCCGAAGACGAGCGCCACCCGATCGACGCCCTGGTCGATGCCGCCGCCGATGAATGGGAGCAAGACCTGGCGCCGATCATCCGGCCCGTTGAAGAGCTGTTCAAGCGCGCTAAAAGCTATCAGGAACTGGCCGACGGCCTCGACGATCTGATCGCCAAGATGGACGCCGGGCCGCTTGCCGATCGGCTCGCCAAGCTGGCCATGAAGGCGCGCGGCGACGGAGACACCGGCGAGGCCGCCTGACATGGCCGACGCGCCCGATCTGTTCAAGACCGCGCCGGCCGAGGTCACCCGCTATTTCCAGGCAAAGGATAGCGTGCCGAGCTTTGACTGGCGCGACCTCGCGCCCCAGGAGCACGCCTATGCCTTCACGGTCGCCAAGTCGGCCGGCTTCGACGTGCTCGATGATATCCGCGCCGCCGTCGACGACGCGATCGTAAACCGCGTTCCGTTCGAGGTCTTCCGCGACCAGCTCGCCCCGACGCTTCGCGCGAAAGGATGGTGGGGGCAAAAGAAGGTTCGCGACCCCAAGACCGGCGAGCTGATGCTCGCACAACTCGGCTCGCCGCGCCGGCTCAAGACGATCTATTGGGCCAACACCCGCACCGCGCACGCGGCCGGAGAATGGGAACGCATCCAGCGCACCAAGGCGTTTCTGCCGTTCCTGCTCTACACGCTGTCCAGGGCCGAGCATCGACGGTCGCAACATGAGAGTTGGGTCGGGACGGTGCTGCCCGTCGACGACCCCTGGTGGGAAACGCATTACCCGCCGAACGATTGGCTCTGCCAGTGCGGCGCCCGGCAGGTGTCGCGGCGCGACGCCGAGGCCAACGGCTATGTCGACGGCCAGGCCGCGCCGCCCGACGAGCTGGTGCCCTGGACGAACAAACGCACCGGCGAAACGCAGATGGTGCCGCGCGGCATCGGCCCCGGTTGGCAGACCAACCCCGGCAAGAACCGCGCGGACAACGCCAGCACTTTCCTTTTCGGCAAGGTTGCCGAGATGCCGGCCAACCGCCAGCGCATCGCGATCGAGGACATAGTCGGCTCGCCGATCCTCAAGGCGATGCATGCCGGCAAGATGCCCGGCAAGTTCTATCTGCCGGTCGCCCAACTTCCAGAGGCCGTTGTCACGGCAACCGGCGCCGGCACGTCCTTGGTGCGTCTGTCTGCCGACAGCGTCGGCCATATCATCGGCGAGCACGCCGAGCGTGGGCTGAGTGTTGACGATTTTCGGGCAGCGATCGGGGTGCTGTCCTCGGGCGTTGCCATTCTCGGCGATCGCGGTTCCGTGGTGCTGATCGGCGAGGCGCTCGGTACTTGGTGGCGCGTTGTCGCCAAGCCGGCCGCCCAGGGCTCAGAGTGGTGGCTGACCAGCTTTCATCGAAAAAGCGCAAGCGACGCGCAATCGATCCTTCGCCGGGCAAGGCGAAAGGGGACGGTGATCAACTGAGGGGGCGTTACGAGGCGTGGAGGACCGTCAATCCCTCGCGAGTCCGCCGAAGCGTCCCGGTCTAACGTGAATGGCTCACGCCTCGACGACAATATGGTGCAACCGCGCGCATTTCGCAACTCACACCGCCCGAACGTCTCAGGGCGCCCACAAGCGCCCTGGGCGCGTTTGACGGTGCGCGTGCCCGTGGGAAGGGGGCTTCGCGCGCCTAGCCCCGTTAAAAACTGATTTAATGGCCTGTCTGATTGTTCGGCTCGCCCGGCGCTCGCCCCGTCGCGGCGAATTGGCGTGGCCCTGACAGTGTCAGGCTCTTTTTGCCAAAGCGAACACGGCAATGTTCGCTCATGTCCGAACGCACCGCAACACCCCATTTGAGCGCTTTGCTCGCCGATGCCGGTTCAGCCGCCCCCGAGTGGGTCGAGCTGCTGCCGGCCGGGCCGAACGTTTTGGCCCGCGACGGACGGCGCTGGCACTTCGACCCGGACAAGGTGCTCGCCGCGTTCGCGTCCAACAACGGCCCGCTCTCGATCGACTATGAGCACGGCCAGGATCATCTCGCCCCCAAGGGCCAGGCCGCGCCCGCCGCCGGCTGGATCACCGCGCTTGAAAATCGCGGGGGCGCCATCTGGGGCAAGGTCGAATGGACCGCCAGGGCGGCCGAGATGATCACCGCCAAGGAATATCGATTTGTTTCGCCGTCCATCCGCTACCTGGAAGGCGGCGAGATCACCCGGCTTGCCGGGGCGGGCCTGGTCAATCGGCCGGCGCTCGAAATGACGGCACTGAGCCGTGAAGACGACAACCCCAAGAAGGAGCCCGCAATGAGCCTGAAGGCTATTGCCAAGGCGCTTGGCCTTGAGGACTCGGCCGACGAAAAGGCCGTCCTTGCCGCCATCGCCACCCGCAACGATGAGCGCTCGGCGATCTGCCAGGCGCTCGAACTCGACGCCACCGCGTCGACTGACGACATCACGGCCAAGCTGACCGCCAAGACCGACGAGCTCAAGACCGCGCTCGCCGCCGTCCAGGAAGCCGGCGAACAGGCCGATACCGCAACCCTTCGCGCCGAGCTCGACACTGCCAAGACCGAACTCGCCGCGCTCAAGGAGAAGGACCTCAACCGCGACATTGACCTGGCGCTCGATGCGGCAACGGCCGAGGGCAAGATCACCCCGGCCAGCCGTGAAGAGTTCCGTGCCATGTGCGCCGAAAAGGGCGGCCTCGACCGCTTCAAGGCTTTGGTCGAGAAGCTGCCGGTCATTGCCGCGCCGTCCAATCTCAAGGATCGCGAGGCGTCGACGACCGGCACGATGGACGATGAAAGCCCCGTCGCGCTCGCCGCCCGCGCCACCAAGTACAGGGCCGAGCAGGCCGAAATCGGGCGCGAGATTTCCACCGCCACGGCGATCGCCGAACTCAGGGAGAAAGCCCAGTGAACCCCGTTCTCACCCTCAGCTACAAGGCGGCCGCCGCTGTCATTGGCTATCTGATCGCAGCCCGCGACGCCGATGGCCTCGCCGTTACCGCGTCGGACCCGACCGAAAACCTCATCGGCGCCGCCGACAGCCTGGGCGCCGCCGCCGGCGACATGCTCGACATCGTCCGCGTCGGCGTTGCCGAGGTTCGCCTCGGCGGCACGGTCGACCACGGTGACCCGCTCACCGCCGACGCCAACGGCAAGGCGGTCAAGGCCGTCCCGGTCGCGGGCTCGGTCATTTCCATCATCGGGTTTGCCGAACAGGACGGCGAGGCGGACGACATCGTCCCCTACCTCGCCGCGCCCGGCGTGCTCGCCACTCCTGCCGCCGCCTAGCGGCCAATCACGAGGTGAACTGACATGGCTGTGAAACGGCCTTTCCCCGTCGATCCGACGCTGACCGCGATCTCGATCGCCTACCGCAACCCGGCAAATGCCTTGATCTACTCGCGCGTCCTGCCGCGCATCGAGGTCATGGGCGAGACGTTCAAGTGGAGCGAGTTCCCGCTCGGCGAAGCCTTCACCGTTCCCGAGCTCGAAGTCGGCCGCAAGGGCCGCCCGGCCCAGGTGGAGTTCAACACCACTGAAAAGGAAAGCTCGACCAAGGATTACGGGCTTGATGACGCCATCCCGAACTCCGATGTCGCCGAGGCGGCGCGGGCGCGGGCCGAGAAGCGCTCGACCTTCGATCCGCGCGCGGCGGCTGTCGAAGGCTTGACCAATCTCATCGAGCTCGGCCGCGAAGTGCGCGCCGCCGCCGTGGTCCAGGACCCCAACAACTACGCCGCCACCCGCAGGATCACGCTGGCCGGCAATGACCAGTTCTCGGACTTCGACAACTCCGACCCGTATGAGGTGATCGATGAGGGCTTCGACAAGACTTTGGTCTATCGCCCCAACACCATCGCGATGGGCCAGGCGGTTTGGTCGAAGGTGAAACGCCACCCGAAGCTGATCAAGGCCGTCAAGGGCGGCCTCACCGAGGACGGCGCCATCACCAAGGCGCAGTTCGCCGACCTGTTCGAAGTCTCGCCCGAGAACGTTCTGATCGGCATGGCCCAGGTGAACCTGTCCCGCAAGGGCCAGGCCGTCGCCTTGAGCCGGGTCTGGGGCAAGTCGATGCACCTGCTCTACATCGACCCGTCCAAGCAGGCGGCCAATGACGCCGTCATGACCTGGGGCTTCACCGCCGAACTCGGCACCCGCATCTCGGGCTCGATCGACGATCCCGATATCGGCCTTGAAGGCGGCGAGCGCATCCGCGTCGGCGAGCGCGTCCGCGAGCTCGTGGCGGCCAAGGATGTCGGCTACGCCATCTTTGGCGCGGTCGCGTAGCGGGGGCGATCATGGCCGAGAAACAGACCACGAAGCCGGGCGACGACGCCAAAGCCAAGGCGGAAGCCGAGGCCAAAGCCAAAGCGGAAGCCGAGGCCAAGGCAAAGGCGGAAGCTGAGGCCAAGGCCAAGGCGGAAGCCGAGGCCAAGGCGAAAGCGGAAGCCGAGGCCAAGGCGAAAGCGGATGCCGAGGCCAAGGCGAAAGCGGATGCTGAGGCCAAGGCAAAGGCAAAGGCCGCCGGCCCGCGCTGCCTGACCCGCGTCCGCGTTGGCGGCAAGACCTACGAGCCGGACGAGCACCTGCCCGGCGATCTGCCCGAAAAGGCGATCGAACAGCTCAAGACGGCCGGCGCCATCGCCGGTTGACACCGAATACCCAGCGAGCGGGGACCGCTTGAAGAACTGACGGCGCAACGGTTTTTCACCGCTTCGGCGGCGCGCGGTCCCAGGACCGAAGAGAGAGGCAGGCGCCGACGCCTCTCTCGCCCTGCCTCACGAGATCGCCATGAACTACGTCACACGCGCAAAGATCGAGGAAATCTGGGGGGCGGAGTTCGTCACCGACATTTTGCCGGAAGACGTTGACGCCGATCTTGCCATCGCGGCCGCGATCGAGAACGCCAGCTCCGAAATCGATGTCTATCTGTCGGCCCGCTATACCTTGCCGCTCGACGGCCCGCCTGCCGTACTGGCGCGGCCTTGCGCTGATCTCGCTGTTTACACAATCGCCAACCGCCACTCGGCACTGACCATGACGATCGAGCAGCGCCGAGACCAGGCGATCGAACTGCTCGAACGCATTGCCGATGGCAAGGGCGGCCTCGGCGTCGACGAGCCCGGCGTGCCCGATGCCGACCCCGATACGTCCACGGACGGCGCGAGCTTTTCCGCCGATGAGCGGGTCTTCGGTCGGGGGCGCTACTGATGGCCGGCGCTGCAATTGAAGTCCTCGAGACCGGCCTGGCCGAAGCGCTGTTGACGATCGACGGCATCGCCAACGCGCCGACGCAAGAGCTGGCCGAAGGCATTGGCCGGCTTGTCCAGACCCAGACCCGCCGCCGGATCGAGGAAGAAAAGACCTCGCCCCAGGGCGAAGCCTGGCAACCCAACATCGCCGGCACGTCGATCCTTTACGCCTCGGGCGAGCTGGCGCGCTCGATCGACTATGAGGCCAGCGCAGACAGCGTCGAGGTCGGCTCGGGCCTGGTCTACGCCCGCATTCACCAGGAAGGCGGCAAGATCGAGCCCAAGAACGGCGACGCGCTGGCCTTCATGATCGGTAATCAGTTCGTCGTGACCAAATCGGTGACCATGCCGCGCCGGCAATATCTCGGCCTGTCCGCCGACAACCAGGACGAAATCGTCCAGACCGCCGAAGAATGGCTTCAGGGGTTGACGGCATGAGCGATCCCCAGACCCGCATCAATGAGTTTCGCGCGGCGGTCGTTAACGTGATCAAGGCCGGCCTGCCGGCCCTGCTAAGCTGCGAAGCCCAATTCGCCGCCTTCGACCTGGACGATCTCAAGCGCCGCTCGGTGCGGACGCCGGCCGTTCGCTTCGCTGTCGTTTCCGCCGGGCTGACCCGAGTGGCGGACGGTTTCGAAGCGCCGCTCAAATGCGCCGCCTTCATCATCCATGACGGCAAGGATCGCGACGACAAAGCCTGGGCGATTGCCGAGGCGCTCGCCTTGCAGCTCGATCCGAAACAGCTTTGGGGCATCAACCGCATGACCGCCCCGGCCAATATCCA
>CAXXFU010000015.1:0-5381 GCA_963675235.2 Devosiaceae bacterium
AAGTTGCCAAAAAAAGCCTGGAGCACGGCTGAATCTACGCTTGGTGCGTCTTGGCATCGGATCCCGTCACCATGCCGCTCTCATGACGACATTGATCGCGACGGTGCGAGAAACACAGTTCCGGCCAGCCGCCTCACGTCTTCGGAGATTGCCAGCAATATCGGTATCAGGACCAGCGTCAGGCCCGTGCCGAACAACTCGCCGAAAGCAAGCGATACGGCCGCCGGGATCAGGTATTGTGCTTGCTCCGAAGTTTCCATGAGAAGGGGCAACAGCCCAGCAACCGTCGTTGCTGTTGTCAGGAAAATCGCGCGAAAACGCCCAATACCGGCCTCAAGGATACTATCGTCGGAATTCAGGCCTTCCTCTCGCGCCTGATTGTGGCGCGTGATCATGACAAGGCAGTCGTTTACGATGACGCCGGTCAGGGCCAGCATGCCGAAGAACGACAATAGCGAAAGTGGCAGTCCCATGAGGAGATGGCCAAGGGCGGCGCAGACAAATCCCAGCGGCACGATCGACAAGATGATGACGGGCTGCCAATAGGACTTCAACGGCACGGCCATGAGGACATAGATCAGCAATGCCGCGAGAACGAGTGCGCGGATCAAACCACCCTTGACCTCACCCATCTCTTCCAACTCGCCGCCTGCCTGCATCTCGACAGATGGATAGCGCGCCCTGACATCTGGCCAGAATTGCTCGAACACAGCCTGACTGATTTCTTCGGGCGCGACCATGGAGCGGTCCACTGACGCTTCCACCACATTGACTCTTTTGCCATTCTGCCGGTGAACCGATCCCGCGATATAGTTGCCGGCAATGTCGGCAATGGACCGAATGGGAATCCATTCGCCGGTTTTGCTGCGCAGACGGGATTGCAGAAAATCGTCAATGGTATCGCGCGTCGTGCCGGTATGCAGGATCAGGACGCGTACCTCTTCACCGTCTCTTTGAGACTTTTGCACTTCGGCGCCGCCATAGGCATAGCCGATCTGTCTGGCAAGCGTTTCAGTATCGAAACCCAGCGTGCGGGCCTCGGGCTTGACGCGAATTTCCAGTTGGGACTGTCCGGTGGCAAGACCATCCCGCACATTGTGCACGCCCGCAATCGAGGACAGAAAAGCGCGCAGTTCACCGCTGACAATCTCAAGGAGATCGGCATCCTTTGATTGCAGACGCAGCTGGAACCCACCGGCGACTTCCTCCGAACCAGCGAAATTGAGGCTGAGTGCGCCCTCGACCTGACCGACGCGATCACGCCACTGCCGCACAACATCAAGAATGGGTACGCCGGGTCGGTCGATAGCCGGTGCCATTTCAGCAAATATGCTGGCTGAACGGGCGCTACCAACGATGACAAAGATGGAACGGATTGGTGGCGCCGCCAACGAGTTGGATGCCTGAATTTCCCTTTTCAACGTCTCGCCTTCTGTCCGGATGCGTTCGATATTGGCCTGTGTCAGTGTGAATGGCGCACGTGCGTCCATCTCCATCGCAACCGAAATAATCTGCCCCGGCACGTCGGGGAAGAACACGGTCTTGATCTTGCCCAGGGAGGCAAGACCGATGCCAAGGCAGGCGACGGCTGCAAAGAGCACCAGCGTGGCGTAGCGATGGCTTATCGCCGCCTTGAGAACCGGCCGATAGAGTTGGTCTCTGACGAAGTCGAGACCGGCCTGTGCGCCGCCCTGTATCGCGGCCCAGATGCGCGCGACCATGAATTTCGGTCTCGTTTCAAAGTCCAGCCCGGCAAGATGGGCGGGAAGGATCAGCTTGCTTTCAATCAGCGAGAAGGTCAGCGCGAGAATGACCACACCGGCAAAGCCGGCCAGAACCTTGGCGAGTTGATTGTCGATAACCAGCAGCGGGAAAAAGGCTGCAATCGTGGTCAGCACACCGAAAACAGTGGCGACAGCAACTTTGGCCACACCCGCTTCGGTGCCTCGGATGCGGTCCTTGATCATTCTGCGTTCGTCGAAAACACTCTCGCCAACAACCACGGCATCGTCCACAAGAATGCCAAGCGCAAGAATGAAGCCGAAGGTCGTGACGTCGTTGAGCGAGTAGTCCACCCATTTCGACCCCGCCACAGCAAGAGCACCCATGACAGAAATGGGAATGCCCATGGCGACCCAGAACGCCAAACGCACATTCAGGAACAGCGCCAAAATGAGCGCCACGAGAACAAGGCCCTGAATGCCGTTTGAGCGTAGCAATGCGAGGCGGTCAGCAATGTAGCCCGAGCTGTCGCCCCAAATCGTGACTTCCACATTGGAAGGAAGTTGTTGGCGGAATCCATCCACCACGCGATGCACGACCTTGGAAACGGTCAACAGGTTTTCTCTGGCTCCGACCAGCACCTCCATGCCCGAGGTCACCTGACCGTTGAACCGGAAGAAGTAGTCACCTTCGATGAAGCTGTCCTTGATTTCGGCAATGTCTCCAAGCGCAATTGTAGTGCCGCTCGCGCGTTCAACTATCGGGATATCGGCAAAATCGGCAACGAACCTGGCCTTGTTGTCGGCGCGCAAATAGATCGTGCCGCTTGCTGTTCGAAGTCTGCCGGCCTGGAAATCCAGAGAACTGGACTGAATCTTTTGTGCGATGTCCGCAATGGTCAGATCGTAGCGTTCGAGCGTGGCCGGAGCGATTTCGATCCGCATCTCACGCTTGTGCAAACCCCAGATCTGCAAACGCGACAACTCCGGCTCCGATAGCAACGCTTCTTTGAGCCGCATGGACAGTTTCTGCAGTGTGACGGGATCGGCGTCACCGTGCAAATTGACGTAAAGCGCCGGAATGTCAAAGCCGCTTGCGTCAATAACAGGGCGCGTGACGCCGGCGGGCAAGCCCTCGACGCCATCGATTCTCAATCGCACTTTGTCCAGGAGGTCGCGCAAATCCTTGCCACCAGCGCGCCGGACAGTCACTTCGGAATAGCCATTCTGCGATTCCGAACTGATGGCGCGCACGCCATCCAGACCTTCGAGCGCCGTCTCAATCTTGCGTGTCACAAGTTCATCGACCTGATTGGCCGTCGCATTTGGATAACTTGTTGATATTTTGATTGTTTCTGGCGGGATACGCGGAAACCCCTCAATCCTGATCGAGTAAACGGTCATCAGACCGAATGCAAAAATCAGCACCATCAACAGATTGGCGGCGACAGGATTGCGAATGAACCAGCCGGTTAGGGAATGCATCGTCTGGATCTGCCTATGGTTGTGTGGTCTCAGCGGGCTCGGCACGTTGACCGGGGAGGAAAGAGGCAAGAGGTGTGGTTGCGATGCGCCGAGCGGGCGCGCGCGGCTCATCCGGTGCTTCTATGATGATGCGGCCTTCCCGGCGAAACAGGACGACCGGCGTTAGCCGCTGCAGACGATCCTCCTTGTCCAGATGCCAGACATAACCTTCCTGGGTGAGAGCGCCTTCAGGAATGCTCATGGCCCGCTCGAAGATGCGCCCGGTCAACGCCACCTGAACGAAATCGCCTGCCAATACCGCCGGATTGTCCGCAGCATTCACTTCCAGGAAAATCTTGTACAGGCGGGTCTTGTCATCAAGAAAGCCGCCAGCGCGCCGGACCTGAGCGCGCCCGATCTCAGCGCCGCTCTGGTCGAGCACACGTGCAGTGGTCTCAACCTGAGGCCGAGGCAGAAGCGACCAGTCGCGTCGGTCCAACTCCACTTCAAGCTCGAACACCTTATCATCGACCAGATGCACCAGCGTTTCACCAGAACCGATCGATTGTCCGGGACTGACATGCCGCTCGGTGACAAAACCCGAAAAAGGCGCAGACACGGTTGTGTATGCCAATTGCTGCTCGGCGCTCTTGAGCCGAGCTTGTGCGAGTGCCACGGAATCGGTTGCGATCTGCAACTGAGGCAGCTTGAGCGCCAGATCGTTTGGTGCCGTCTTGCCCTCGCGATTGAACTGCTCCTGCGCCAAATGTGAGGCGTTTTTCGCATTCCAAAGTGCAAGCTCGGCTTCCTGAAGTGCGACCTTCGCCGAGGCCACCTCGGCCTCGTACTGGCTGGGCTCTATGTGCAATAGCACCGTACCGGCCGCTACGGGTTCACCGGCCAGCGCCTTGTCGGTCACGTCCAGCACCCTGCCGGAGACAGCGGCGGTCAAATTGGCTGACCAACGCGGATTGACTTGGGAGAACGCCACAATTTCTATTCTTTGTGGCTCCACAGGAACGCGCTCGAACGAAACGATCTGAAGCCTTGTACTACTGTGATCTGCGACAATATCGGCAGTATCTTCGGTGGACAGCAGATAGACGATCACGCTTCCGAGAAATACCAACGCGATCAACATTATTATGATGCGTTCGTATCTGATGGATTTGCGAATTTTCATTGCTTATTATCCATGTGTCACTATATTTCAATTTAGTTCACAAAAGCAATAATCGGAGCAATAATATTTGTGTATAATTCTCAGATCGAGATATTCGGTATTTCTTGGTTTCAATATGGGTTATTTGGGAGATTTGTTTTGATAGCGATTGCGAATAGTAGAGTTTTTAGCTGCAACAGAGCGACCTTGACATTCCGACAGTTCCAATATCCAATATGAACGATCGTTCGTTCGCTATCTAAGTGCTGGAGGTCGATACGTCAAGCCCATGACGGACAGCAAAACGCCAATTCATCCTGGGAAAATCAAAATCGTCCAAGCCGCCATAACCTGCTTCTTGAAGCGCGGATTCCATCAAACCGGCGTGCGTGACATCGCAAAACAAGCAGGTGTCAGCCTTGGCAATCTGTACAATCACTTCGAAGGCAAAGACGCCGTTTTGGCCTTTATTGCCGAGCTCGAAAGCGACGAACTTCTTAAATTCAAAACCATATTGTCCGACAGGAGCGATCCGGCTGCTGCTCTTGTGGCATTTGTTCATGCCTTTTCTGCCTACGCCCAAAACCCCGAAAACGCTCTGCTCGGCCTGGAATTGATGGCCGAAGCAATACGCAATCCGGCCATCGCAAAGGCATTCGAACCCAATCGGGAGGACTTGGTCGATGCGCTGGCCGGTTGCATACAGTCCGGAAGCGAGGCTGGTGTGTTCACGCCAAACTTGGACGCCAAGGAATATGCCTGCATGATCCTAGATACGATTGAGGGTCACGGATTGCGCAAGCTGCTCGCGCCACAAGGGCAGAAAGACGCCACCAAAATGCTCGTTCACTACGCGCTCAGCAGCATAATGCCGGGTGTCGCGCCATCCGCGCAGGACTCGTCTCAATCCTAGCGGCCAGCGAGTCAAAAGCCGCTAGCGTCAACAGGGATGCCTAAAGCCGCCGGGAACATGACTGTCCCATTCAAGCCGACCCACTTGGACGCCTCGAAAAACATCGGCAAATCGACTGATT
>CAXXFU010000016.1:0-3744 GCA_963675235.2 Devosiaceae bacterium
GTAATCACCGCCGCACCGCCGAGGAAAAACAGCGTTCCGCGCCAGCGCGCTCCGGATATCAGCATAAGCAGCGCGACAAGCACAAGCGCCAGTGCCACATAGGGCAAGAGATTGTCGAAGATCAGCGCAACGGGATTGTGACGATGCATCAGTCCGATGCCGATTGCCGGCACCAGACCCAGCGCCGTGGCGGTCAGCCCGCCGCGCAACTCGCAAAGCCAGAATCGGAACATGTCGGTCTTGGCCTCCGCGAGTCATCCGCGTTCAGCCTTCATAGCATGCCGGGCTAACAACAAAGACCGGCGGCATGAGAATGCTGCCACGACCGCCGATCTGATCTTACTTTCCGGCTAGTGGCTCGCGCAAGCCGGCCAGGATCAAGCGCATCGTCACCATGGATGGCGATCTCGCCAGCGCCCATGCCGGCCAGGCCGTGACGCTGGTGCTCGACCGCGAGATCGATGTCTCGCGCGGCGACATCCTGGTCAGGCCGGGCGAGACGCCGGACTATTCCGACCAGTTCCAGGCGCGGCTGGTGTGGATGCACGACGAGCCGGCCTTCCACGGGCGCTCGTACCTGATGAAGATCGGGGCGCAGACCGTGCCGGTGACGCTGACCAACATCAAGCACCGCACCGACGTCAACACGCTCGACAAGCTCGCCGCCACCAACCTCCAGCTCAACGAGGTCGGCACGATCACGCTCGCCACCGACAGGCCCATTGCCTTCGACACCTATGGCACCAATCCCCGGACCGGCGGCTTCATCCTCATCGACCGGCTCTCCAACACCACGCTCGGCGCCGGCATCATCGATTACGGGCTGAGGCGGGCCCAGAACCTGACCTACCAGTCCTTCGACGTGAACCGCGACGTGCGCGCCCGCCTCAAGGGCCAGACCGCCCGCATCGTCTGGTTCACCGGCCTTTCTGGCTCGGGCAAGTCGACCGTCGCCAACCTCGTCGAAAAGCGCCTCACCGCCGAAGGCCGGCATTGCTACATCCTTGATGGCGACAATGTCCGGCACGGGCTCAACAAGGATCTCGGCTTCACCGAGGCCGACCGCGTCGAGAACATCCGCCGCGTCGCCGAAACGGCGCGGCTGATGGCCGATGCCGGGCTGATCGTCATCGTCTCGTTCATCTCGCCCTTCATCAACGAACGCCGAATGGCCCGCGAGATCGCCGGCGACATCCCCTTCCACGAGGTCTATGTCGACACCCCCCTCGCCATCTGCGAGGCCCGCGACGCCAAGGGCCTCTACGCCAAGGCACGCCGCGGCGAGATCAGCAACTTCACCGGCATCGATTCCCCCTACGAAGCCCCCCAACACCCCGATCTCGTCCTCAACGGCGCCACCGACCAACCCGAAAACATGACCGAAAAAGTCGTCGCAATGTTCGACGAGCGGTCGTGAACAGCATGGTTCCGGATCAGGGAGTGCGCCACTATCCCGACCTGCACAGGATCAACTAGAAGCCGACGCCGCGCCTGGACACTTCCTGGTAGATCGTGCGCGCCAGGATCGAGACGTCGAGCAGGATGTTGAAGCGGACGATGTATTCGAGATCGGAACGGACCCGGCGGATGGCCAGGCGCGCATCATGGGTCGGACCACGAAGCCCGCGCATCTGCGCCAGCCCGGTGATGCCCGGGCGCATGGCATGGCGCAGGTGGTATTGCGGCA
This sequence comes from Devosiaceae bacterium, assembly GCA_963675235.2. Taxonomy (GTDB): domain Bacteria; phylum Pseudomonadota; class Alphaproteobacteria; order Rhizobiales; family Devosiaceae; genus JAHJQZ01. The sequence continues at coordinate 1,688 of CAXXFU010000016.1, forward strand.
CCAGCTCCTCGTAATCCATCCCCGCCGCCTGCATGCCGACGACATGGCAACGCGGACCGACAAGCGACATGTCGCCCTTCAGGACGTTGATCAGCTGCGGCAGCTCGTCGACATTGGTCTTCCTGAGGATGGCGCCCATGCGGGTCACCCGACCGTCGCCCCGGACCGTCTGGGTGATGCCGGAGGGATCGCAGGCCTCGACATACATCGAGCGGAACTTCAGCACCTTGAAGCGGCGGTGGTTCCTGCCCCAGCGCTCCTGGATGAAGAACACCGGACCGCGGCTCTCGAGCTTGATGGCCAGGGCGACAAGCAAGAAAACGGGCGCCAGGACAACGAGTGTCAGGGCGGCGCCGAAAACATCGATGACACGTTTGAGGATCAGGTTGATCCGCCGCGACGGGGCATCGAAATCGAGCGCCTCCACCTCCCGCGCCAGCACCACGACTGGCGGAAGGCGGGACACGTCGACGGCCTGATTTGTGAGCGGAACGCTCTTGATTGCTTCGTCGTCGGCAAAGGCTTCGGTCATCGGAAATTCAACGAAACCCTGAGTGTTAGGAATTGCTTAACTATCTGAGTTGAAGCATTTTTTTCATGCCGGGGCAAGTGTTTGAACCCTTTGGGACATCCTTGCCGCCGCACCGGCGCGAACTGGTTTTTTTCACCTTTTTCGGCAGGAAATGAAAAGCCGAACACGTACAAATGCTTATGTGAAGGACACGGAATGCACTGCCAGATCTGCCACAGATTGGCGCAGCCTCAGCAAACCGTGTTTTTCGGCGCCGGACGGCTGCCTACAATGACTTACCGGCTCTGAGCACCGAAGCGAGATACTGTCCATAGGCGCTTTTGGCCAAACGCCTCGGCCTGGGCAGCGAGTTCGGCTTCGCTGATGAAACCCTGGCGCTTTTCCAGGGTGCGTCTTCCGGAGAATCGGACGAGGTGGAAGCTACGAATTAGCCCTGAATGGCTTCTCGAGCGTCGGATGTTCAAGTAGAAGCATAGCCAGCGGCTTTGAAGTAATTGGCGCATTCGGTTGACAGGCCGCCATCGCTGCAGGCCTTCATGGCTGCATTTTCGGATGACGATGCGTGTGCCGATTGGTTGGCAGAGAAGAGGTAGCCAGATGGCTTCATCTGCCCTGCCTGTGGCCATAACCACGGCTGGAAACTGAGGGCCAAGCCCTGGACCTGGGAATGCGCCGCCTGCGGGCGTCAGACCTCGACGACCGCCGGCACGATGATGCACCGTTCGCACCTGCCGCTCAGGACCTGGTTCCTGGCAGCCCACCTGGTGGTGACCCACTCGAACGGCATCTCGGCGCTGCAGCTCCAGGGCAAACTCGGCATCGGTTCCTACAAGACCGCCTAGCTGCTGCTTTACAAGCTGCGCCGGGCCATGTCGACCCCGAGCGGGATCCGCTTGATGGCGTCGTCGAGATCGACGAGACGGGTGATCGGTTTCCGCACCGCCGGCGATCCGGTCGCCGGAGGCGGCGGGCGCAGCTATGATGGTAAAATCCTCGTTGCCGGCGCCGTCGAATGCCACCTGGACGGAAGCCCGGGACGCATCCGTCTGGAAGCCATCGAAAGCTTCTTCGGCCCGACGCTCAAACGCTTCGTCGAGGCGAACACCGCGAAGGGGTCGATCGCCGTCACGGACGGGCTGGAGTCGTGCCGGAAGCTGGTGGAACGAACCCACCGACCCAAGGTCTGAGCTGCTGCCGGTTTTGAGGACACCGAGATAAGGTGTTTTTTGGAACTGGAGAGACGGAATGCAAAGAAGGCAGTTCAGCCCGGAGTTCAAGCTCGAGGCGGTGAAGTTGGTCAGGGAGCGGGGCGTATCGGTCGCCCAGGCGACCCGGGGCCTGGATGTTCATGAGAACGTGTTGCGCAAGTGGATCCGGCAGCAGGAAGCCGATCCCAAGCAGGCGTTTCCGGGGCACGGGCAGATGAAGCCTGAGCAGTTGGAGATCGACCGACTACGCAAAGAGGTAGCCAAGCTCAAGGCCGAGCGGGACATACTAAGAAGGCCGCAGCCTACTTCGCGAAGGA
>CAXXFU010000017.1:0-535000 GCA_963675235.2 Devosiaceae bacterium
AAAAAGAACCCTTGGTTCGGCACCGAGCTATTGCCGGCCCTGCGCGGCAAGCTGGCGGCGCTCGGGTTCGGCTAGAGTGTTTTCAGCAAAAACGGACGCCACTTTTCCGGTTCGCAAACACGACAACTCAAGGACCTAGAGCGTTGGTTTTGATTCCATCAAAACGTGAAGCGCCCCGGAACGAGCGTCAAGCCGTCCCGGCCTCCCGGATCCCGACACGTGAAGGCGGCAGGCATTGTCGCGGAGATATAGCGGTCGAGCCGGTTCGGCTCAGGCGGCCTTTACGAGAAGGGGCTCAGCGATGCCGGTATCGGCATCGCCCGTACTGCCGTCAACAGCGGTCGCGGGAACAGTCTTTCTGGCGTCAAGGCTGATCGGCGCCAATTCGTCGTCATCGGTTGAAAAGAGATGCTCGGGGCAATTGGCGAGCAGTTGGACCAGAGCGTCGCTGCGTTGGCGGCGACGTGGATCACGCACTTGCTGGCGTGGGCAGTCGGTCTGGGACATCGAAACACGAAACCACTTGTTGAACCGGTAACCGTCGAGACTACGCCCAAATCCTTGCCAGATGGTTGGACGCAAATCACGTCGTCGGCATTGGCAAACCAATGGTTTATGCCAACGCCGTCAGTTGGGATCGGACTCGAATGTGCCCGATATATGGCCGATTCCATCAGGATATGTGGCCTCAGCCATCAGTTTCTGTGACCTCGGTTCTAGGAGCCGTCCGAGGCACCCTTCGTGGCGCGGCGGGCACGGCGTTCGCGCATCCACACGATCAGGCCCGACCCGACGATGATGAGGGCACCGATGAGCGAGACAGTGTCGATGACATGGCCGAATATGATCATCGACAGCAAGGCAGCCCAAGGCAGCATCAGATAATTGAACGGCTGCAATATGCTCGCCTGCACGAGCTTGAGTGCGACCATCATCAACCCGTGCGCGAAAATGGTGGTGACGATGACGAAGCTCAGGAGCAACAGGCCGCCACCGTCCATCGGCGCCCAGAACCAAACGCCGACAAGGGTCATGAGCACCATGCCAGTGACACCGGCATAGACCATGGAGGTCGAGGTGGTGTCCGCCTGGGCCACTTTGCGAGTCAGGACCAGATAGAGCGCGTTGGACCCGGCCGCCGCCAGGGCGAAACCGACATCTCCGGTCAGAGGCAGCCCGCCCGGCCTGAGAATGACCAGCGCACCGATGAAACCGGTCAGCACCGCGCCGATACGCCAGGGCCCGACGCGTTCGCCGAGCACCGGAATGGCCAGCAGGGTAACGAGCAGCGGATAAAGCAGGAGAATCGAATGCAGTTCTCCGAGTGGCACCGAGCGCACAGCCAGGGCGAAAAACCAGATCTCGAAGGTCAGCACCGCGCCGCGCAGCAATTGCCATCCCGGCATCCGCGAGCGGAAGGCCTGGCGGAGCGGCGCCTGCCGCGTCACCATGATCAGAGAAAACAGACCGAAGGCCCAGAAACGCATCATGGTGATCTGGAATGGCGACCAGGTCTGCACCAGCACCTTGGAGGCGGCGTCCTGCAATCCGAAGACCAGAACACTGAGAATGGTCAGCCCGATGCCGATGCTGACCGCGTCCCGTTCCTTGCCCAGTGCCTGCATGAGGAATTCCAACCGCCATCGCTTCAAACAAAATCCCGGACCGACGGGGCCCGGGACAGAGGAAAATGATAGCGCCAACAGCACGAGGCTGCATAGCTGAAATTCCAGGCGTCCCGGCTACAGAAGCGCACAGGCCGGAGTCGGTGGCGCCGTCAGTACGGGAAGGCGCGCAAAGCGATCATGCCGGTGTGAAGCAGGACCGGCACCACCATGAGGACGACCATGGCGCGCACCGTCCAGGACTTGAAGGCGCGGATAAGAATCCAGCCGGCGACAAGGCAGAACACCAGTTCGACAACGGAGAATTCACGGCCGAAATGGCTCGCCTGATAGTAGGACACCGGCGAATGGAAGCGCCAGTCCGAGATCGGCAAAAGCTGCGCATGCGCATCATGGGTGTGAACGAAGAAATCGGAAATGGCATGAAGCAGCGCCCCGGCCGAAAAGACCAGGAGCGCCTGCCCGGCCGTCACCATGCCACCGGCGCCGCGCCGCATGGCGAACCAGCCGACGAGCGTCAGCGCCGTCCAGATCGGCAATGAATGCGTCAGCCCGGTCATGGTCCGCCACGGATCGGTCCAGTATAGCCCGTCCGGCTGGCGCCAGAGATTGACTGGTCCGTCCATCATGCGCGACATGCCGACCATCAGGAACATCGGGAAATCCGAGAAGAACCCGCCGAACCAGCCGAGAGACACCATCCATCCCGGCATGCGCGGGCGGGTGGTGGCAAAAGCAGCCATCAGCATGTGGGTCGTCGTAACCATGAGGCAAAAGCTCCGAATTGGGTCGGCGAGCCTATGCGCAGACCCGGCGAAGCGGAAATCACGAGGGTTTGAACGGCCCAGTCGGCAGGCCTCAACCAAATCAATTTTGAGCGAAATGGTCGTTGCATCTGGAATTCTGGCGCGGCCACCCCATATCCGGTTTCCGGCGGCGTTCGCGACGCGCGCCGTGTTCGAGGCGTTTGTATGGCCATAGTCTTTCTCATCGCCGGACTGGCACTTCTTGCCTTGGCCGGTGACGGTCTTGTGCGCGGGTCGGTATCCATCGCCCAGCGCCTTGGGATTCCGCCAATCGTTGTCGGATTGACCATTGTTGCATTCGGCACCTCGGCGCCCGAACTGATCGTCTCCCTCGAGGCCGCGCTGCGCGGCGCGCCGGGCCTGGCGCTCGGCAATGTCATCGGTTCGAACATTACAAACACCACCATCGTGCTCGGCCTGCCGGCCATCATTGCACCCCTGTCCATGGCCGAACGCGGCGTCCGCGGTTCGGCCATTTTCATGGTGGCGATCTCCGCTTTCATGATGATGGAGGCGAGCGATCTGATGATCGACCGCTGGACCGGCTTCCGGCTGGTGCTGCTGCTGGTGCTCTACCTGCTGTTCAGCGCCCGTACCGCCTATCTCAACCGGCAGATGGTCGTCGAGGAGATCGAAGGCGCCATGCTCGGCCTGCCCGCCGCCATCGCCTTCACCGTCTTCGGCGCCATCGGGCTGGCCGCCGGCGGCAAGCTTACAACGGAGGGGGCGCTCGGCGTCGCCGAGATCCTCGGGCTCGCCGACAGCGCCGTTGGCCTCACCATCGTGGCGCTCGGCACCTCGCTGCCCGAGCTGGCCGCTTCCATCGCCGCCGCCCTCAGGCGCCATGCCGGCGTCGCGGTCGGCAATATCATCGGCTCGAACATCTTCAACATCCTCGGCATCCTCGGCATCACGGCCCTGGTCGTGCCGCTCGACGTCGCCCCCGAACTGGCGAGCGTCGATATCTGGATCATGTTCCTGACCTCCTTCGCCCTGCTGCCACTGGCCTACACGACCCGGCGCATCGGCAGGCTCGGCGGCGTGCTGCTGACGCTGGCCTATTGCGCCTATACGATTGTCGTCTTGAGCCACGGGATGGCAAACTAGCCGCAAGATCCTGGTCAGCGACGACCAGTCTGCGGCAAGCTCATGCGGGAAGGAAGGGGCTCGCATGATGACGTTTGGCAAAAACTGCATCATGGTCGGCCAATGACCGAATCGAACGACAGAGGCGTCGCGCTCGTCACCGGGGCGGCGCAGCGCGTGGGCGCCGTGATCGCACGGCGGCTGGCTGAAGCCGGCTACGCCGTTCTCGTCCATTATCGCAGTTCGGCGGAGGCGGCCGAGCACCTGGCCGCCGAGATCACTGCCTCGGGCGGACGCGCCGCGACGGTCAGGGCCGACCTGACCGATCGCGCCGAACGTTCGCGTCTGGTCGCCGAGGCCGTCCGTCCCTTTGGACCGCTGACGGTGTTGATCAACAATGCCTCGGTCTACGAGCCGGACAGCGCCGAAACCCTCGATGAAACGCTCTGGGACACCCACTTCGCCCTCCATGTCGAGGCGCCGGCGTTCCTGACACGGGACTTCGCTGCGCAACTGCCGGAAGGTGTCGAAGGCAATGTGATAAACATGATAGACGCCCGCGTGTTGCAGCCGGTTCCCGCCTTCATGTCCTATCACCTGTCCAAGACTGCCCTTTACGAAGCGACCAAGACGCTGGCGCAGTCGCTGGCGCCGCGCATTCGCGTCAATGGCGTCGGTCCCGGCCCGACCTTGCCCGAGCACGGCCAGTCCGACGCCGCCTTCATAAAGGTCAGCGACCGCATGCTGCTCGGCCACGGCTCGCCGCCCGGCGAGATCGCCGAAGCAATCCTCTTTCTGCTCAGCGCCCGCTCGGTGACCGGCCAGATGCTCGCCGTCGACGGCGGAATCCACCTCGAATGGCCCGACTGGGCCGATCCGACTCCGCGCCAGCCATGACCAAGAGCGATCTCGCCACCGGCGCAGAAACCATCAGAAAGCTTGTCAGAACCCTGCCGTCCTCGCCGGGCGTTTACCGCATGCTCGATGCCAATGGCGACGTCGTTTATGTCGGCAAGGCCAAGAGCCTCAAGGCGCGGGTGACAAACTACACGCGGCCCGAGGCCAATCCGGTGCGCATCCAGCGCATGATCGCCGCAACCCGCTCGATGGAGTTCGTCAGGACCGAGACCGAATCCGAAGCGCTGCTGCTCGAGGCCAATCTCATCAAGCGGCTGCGTCCGCGCTTCAACGTCTTGCTGCGCGACGACAAGAGTTTTCCCTATATCCTCATTGCCACCGATCACGAAGCGCCGGAGCTCTTGAAGCACCGCGGCACGCGCCGCCGTCCGGGGCACTATTTCGGCCCTTTCGCCTCGGCCACGGCCGTCGGGCGCACCATTGCGGCGCTGCAAAAGGCCTTCCTTCTGCGCAACTGCTCGGACAGTTTCTACGCCGCCCGCACCCGCCCCTGCCTGCAGCACCAGATCAAACGTTGCGCCGCGCCCTGCACCGGCGAGATATCAACCGCTGACTACGCCCGCCTGGTCGAGGACGCCAAGGCGTTCCTTTCCGGCAAGTCGCGCGCCGTGCAGACCCAGCTTTCCGAGGAGATGAACAAGGCGGCGGAGAACCTCGATTTCGAGCGCGCCGCCATGCTGCGCGACCGCCTGTCGGCTCTTGCCCTGATCCAGAGCCAGGGCGACATGACGGCCCGGGGCATCGCCGAAGCCGATATCTTCGCCATCCATTCCGAAGCCGGCCAGTTCTGCGTGCAGGTGTTCTTCTTCCGCGCCCACCAGAACTGGGGCAATCACGCCTTTCGCCCGCGCGCCGATGCCGGCATGGAGGAGGCCGAGGTTCTCGAAGCCTTCATCGCCCAGTTCTACGAATCGCATCTGCCGGCGCGCCAGGTGCTTTTGAGCCATGATCTCGTCCAGCGCGAGCTGCTCGAAGAGGCGCTGTCGGCCCGCGCCGGCCACAAGGTCAGTGTGCTGACGCCGAAGCGCGGCGAAAAGCGCGACCTGGTCCAGCATGCCCTCGACAATGCCCGCGAGGCGCTCGGGCGCCAGCTCGCCGAGGGCGCGACGCAGAAAAAGCTGCTGGAAGGCGTTGCAGAAGCCTTCGGCCTCGAAGAGGTGCCACGCCGCATCGAGGTGTACGACAACTCCCATATCCAGGGCACCAACGCCATTGGCGCCATGATCGTGGCCGGCGAAGAGGGCTTTTCGAAAAAGCACTACCGCACCTTCAACATCAAATCCGAGAACCTGACGCCCGGCGATGATTTCGGCATGATGCGAGAGGTCTTCACCCGCCGTTTCACCCGGCTGGCCAATGAGAGCGAACCCGACGCCGAGGACGACACCTCCGGTATGCCAGACTGGCCGGACGTGGTGTTCATCGACGGCGGGCTCGGCCAGCTCAATGCGGTCAAGGAAGTCATTTCGGAGATGAACCTGCCGCGCGAGGTCACCTTCATCGGCATCGCCAAGGGCGAGGAGCGCGATGCGGGTCGCGAGAAGTTTTTCGTGCCCGGCAAGCCGCCCTTCATGCTGCCGGGGCGTGATCCGGTGCTCTATTACGTCCAGCGTTTGAGGGATGAAGCCCACCGCTTCGCCATCGGTACCCACCGCGCCCGCCGCGCCAAGTCACAGATCAAGAACCCGCTCGACGAAATCGAGGGCATCGGCCCGACCCGCAAGCGGGCCCTGCTCAATCATTTCGGCTCCGCCAAGGCCGTGAGCCGCGCCGGCCTCGAGGATCTCAGCGCCGTGCCCGGCATTTCCGAGACCATGGCCCGGCTGATCTACGACCATTTCAACCAGTCGGCCTAAGCGGAGCCGGCGCAGCCAGGCAGGCTGGTTTTTTGCTCTTGACCTGGAGTGAACTCCAGATTGTAGAGAGGTTGGCGTCTCAGGAACGGAGCACGACATGAAGATCGGCGAGCTCTCGAACAGAACCGGGCTCAGCATCGATACGATCCGCTATTACGAGCGCATCGGGCTGCTGCCGAAACCACGCCGCGCGGCCTCAGGGCACCGCGACTACGACAGCGACATCCTCATCTGGATCGCTTTTCTCGGCCGGCTGAAGACCACCGGCATGCCTCTGGGCGAGATGATCACCTATGCCCGCCTGCGCGCCGAGGGTCCGCAGACGGCATCCGCACGCAGGGCGCTGCTCGAACGCCACCGCGACCTTGTGCGGGCGAACATCGCCCAACTCACTGCCTGCCTCACCGTTCTTGACGACAAGATCGCCGGCTATGCCGGCCTGCAAGGAACGGAAAAACGCCATGACAGACAATCCAGCCACGCCTGAAACCCGCTATCAGCGCGGGCTTGCCGCCCTCGATGCCATCGATGGCGAAGGAGGCCGAAAGGTCGTCGACTCGCTCGCCGACATCGCCCCGGATTTCGCCCGTTACCTGATCGAGTTTCCCTTCGGCGATATCTTCTCTCGCCCCGGGCTCGGCCATCGCGACCGCGAAATCGCGACGATCGCCATGCTCGCCGCACTCGGCACCGCCGTGCCGCAACTCAAGGTCCATATCCAGGCCGGGTTGAATGTCGGGCTGACGCGCGAGGAGATCATCGAGATCATGATGCAGGTGAGCGTTTATGCCGGCTTCCCTGCCGCGCTCAACGGCATTTTTGCAGCAAAGGAGGTCTTTGCAGCTCCGGCAGCCTAGGCGCACCAGGAATGCTTGGATCCGTCCCAGACATGGGCGAGGCCCTCGTCGACAAGCATTCTGCCGAGCGATTTGCCATCGCGGGTGAACACGCGCAGCTTGCGGCCGTAGACATCCTCGTCGCGGGCGCCGGCGGTTTCGAGCGAGAACGGGCCGATGTTCAGCAATTCGATCAGCCGCTGCGTCGCCTGGCGTCCGAGCGCCAGTTCTTCGGCGCAGCCAGGCGATCCCACTTCCGGGGTGTCGATATCGGCAATGCGGATCTTGATGCCGTCGAGCCAGATGGTGTCGCCGTCGACAACGCAGGTAACGCGCGTCGCGCCGATGCATTCGTTGAAGCTTGCCAGATGCAGCGCCGGCTGGCGTTGCAGGCTGAGCAGCCTCGTCGACGACGAGTTCTGCGAGAGCAGAACGGTGGCGACATAGGCGACCGAAACAAAGGCGACCAGCATGGCCAGCGCCTCCCACGGCACGCTGGCAACGCGTGCCAGAAGTCCGTTTGCCACGGTGCCATCGGCCTGTTGGCGGCCGTCCTCGATCCGGGACAGCTTGACGATGCGTGCCATGCAGCGACCCCCCGCTATGGTTCAGCGCCCGGCAAGACTCGGGGCGTTTGCCGCATCTGGCCAGCAGGAAGGCCACTTAGGGTGAACCCCGGGTTAAAACGCACACGTCGTCGGGGGGTGACAGTGGGCCATTGCTCGGCTACAAAGCCGGCATGATCCGCACCGCCGCCACGTTCTACTTTTGGTATTTTAGCTATCCGATGCCGCTGGCGGACGGAGGGGTGCCTGTTATCTGACAAGAACGCACAAACCAAACCGAACCACCGCCAGCCAACTGGCGGTTTTTTTGTGCCGCCGGCTGGGTCCCAACCGAAAAAGGGGGAACCTACCGATGCCGTCAGCGACCGACGATCTTCGCATTACCGAACTGAGCGAACTCATCGCGCCCCAGCGCGTGATGGCCGAATTCCCGCGCTCCGACAATGCCACGCGCACGGTGATCTCCACCCGCGCCGCCATCCACGATATCGTCCATGGCCATGACGACCGGCTGATCGCCATCGTCGGCCCGTGCTCGATCCACGACCCGAGAGCCGCGCTCGATTATGCCGCCCGCCTCGCTCCCGTGCGCGACAGGCTCAAGGGCGAGCTCGAAATCGTCATGCGGGTCTATTTCGAGAAGCCGCGCACCACGGTCGGCTGGAAAGGCCTGATCAACGACCCCGATCTCGACGGCTCGTTCGACATCAACAACGGTTTGCGCCTTGCCCGGCAGTTGCTTGGCGAGATCAACGATCTTGGCCTGCCCGCAGCCGTCGAATTCCTCGACATGACGACGCCGCAATACTTCGCCGATCTCGTCGCCTGGGGTGCTATCGGCGCCCGCACCACCGAAAGCCAGGTGCACCGCGAGCTGGCCTCCGGCCTCAGCTGCCCGGTCGGGTTCAAGAACGGCACATCAGGCAATGTCCGCATTGCCATCGACGCGGTGAAATCCTCGGCGCATCCGCACCGTTTCCTCGCGGTCACCAAATCCGGCGCCTCCGGTATCGCCGCCACCACCGGCAATCCGGATTGCCACGTCATCCTCAGGGGCGGCGCCACGACCAATTACGACGCCGAAAGCGTCGCCCATGCCTGCGCTCTTCTGAAAAAGGCCGGCGAGCGCGAGGTGGTGATGATCGATGCCAGCCATGCCAATTCGAAAAAGAACCATGAAAACCAGCCGCTGGTTCTCGCCGATGTCGGCGCCCAGATCGCCGATGGAGAGACCCGCATCATCGGCATCATGGCCGAGAGCAATCTCGTCGCCGGCCGCCAGGACCTCGTGCCGGGCGAGCCGCTGACCTATGGCCAGTCGATCACCGACGCCTGTCTCGACTGGAACACCACGGTCGAGATGCTCGAGGGTCTCGCCGCGGCAATTGCGGCGCGAAGGGCGCGAGGTGGTGCCGTTGAGAGGGTGTTGACCGAGGCAGAGGGCTAGGTCGCCAATTGCGGACAGTTCGCTCAGGCCCGCCCGATCCTCCGCCGTCATTCCGGACGTGATCCGGAATGACGGCGGGCAATTGGCGGCGCCTGCATACCCTCGGACCGCCCGCCCCGCTAACCCTGCCTTCACCATCGGCGCAGGACTAAGCACAAGTCCGCGTATGTCGCTGATTGCTTTGCCACTATCTTCGCCTCAAACATGAGGAAGCCGATGATGAAACTCATGCCTTTGCTCGCCGTCTCGCTGGCGTTCGCTGCCGGCTCCGCCCTCGCCGCCCCGGCACCCCTGCTGCCGCTGCCGGCTGCGCCGGAAGTGGCGCCGATGAGCGTGGCGCAGTCCTGGTCGTGCAACCCGCGCAAGACCTGCGGGCGCATCAATTCGTGCCAGGAAGCGATCTGGTATCACCGCAACTGTTCGTGGGGCGGCAGGCTCGACGGCGACAACGACGGCATTCCCTGCGAAAGCCTTTGCCGCTAGCGCCGACCCAAAAGCCCAGAGCCAGGACACGGTTTAGCTTGACGCCGCGCCGCCCTTGCCGTTTGCTCCGGCCATGTCCGACGCGCCCTCGAAATCGCTGTCCTTGCCGAACCTTCTGACGGTTCTCAGGATCGTTGCCATCCCCGTCATCGTCATCCTGGTGCTGCCGGGTCCCGGTCTGCTGCGCTCGCTGGCATTGATCATCTATATCCTCGCCGCCGTCACCGATTTCCTCGACGGTTTCCTGGCGCGGATGATGAACGAGACCTCGCCGCTCGGACGCATGCTCGACCCGATTGCCGACAAGCTGCTGGTGGCGGCGCTGCTCATCGCCTTCGCCTACGACCGCACCTTTTCGCTGCTCGATCTCATCCCGGCGCTGGCCATCCTCTTGCGCGAGATCTTCGTGTCCGGCCTCAGGGAATTCATGGGCACCCAGAACGTCATCATGCCGGTGTCGATGCTGGCCAAGTACAAGACCACGGTGCAGCTCATCGCGCTCGGCATCTGCATGGCAGAGCCGATGGCACCGGAAATCTGGCTGATCTCGGACGCGGTGTTGTGGCTGGCGGCGGTGCTGACCATCATCACCGGCTACACCTATTGGCGCGGCGCCTGGAAGACGATGAATGCCCCGACGGAGCCGGCGCCTTGAAAATCCTCTATTTCGCCTGGCTGCGTGAGCGCCTGAACAGGGGCAGCGAAGATGTGAGCCCGCCGCAGGAGGTCGTGACCATCGCCGACCTGATCGACTGGCTGGCAGAGCGCGACGAGGCCGCGGCCTTCGCCTTTGAGGACCGCAAGGCCATCCGCGCCGCTCTTGACGAGGAAATCGTGGCGCTCGACACGCCGCTCGCCGGCGCCGGCACAGTGGCGCTGTTCCCGCCGATGACGGGCGGCTAGGGCAGCACAGGATGTTCGTCCACCTGCAATCCGAGCCCTTTGATCCCGGTGCCGAGACCAATGCCTTCCTGAAGGACAGGGACGCGGCCGGGGCCTTCGTGTCCTTTGTCGGCACGGTGCGCTCGACGCCCGACAAACCGATCGAGACCATGACGCTTGAGCATTACCCGGCGTTGGCGCAAAAGCAGATCGAGCGCTTTGCCACCGAGGCGATGGAGCGGTTCGAGCTCATAGATATCGGCGTCATCCACCGCTTCGGCACCATGCGCCCCGGCGAGGTCATCGTCATCGTCATGGCGCTCAGTGCTCACCGCCAGGCGGCATTCGAGGGCGCCAGCTACGTCATGGACTGGCTCAAGACGGATGCGCCGTTCTGGAAACGCGAGACCGGCCCCGGCGGCAGCAGCGAATGGGTCGCCGCCAGGGATGAGGACGATACGGCGCGCGACAGGTGGCGCGACAAAGGCTGCTGACGGCGCTATTCGCCGAGCGTGCACTCGGAGATGTCGAAGGCCGAATTGGCGATTTTGGCCTCGACCGATTGCCGCGTCTCGCCGATGGCAAAACCGGACAGCTCGCCCGAAACGCAATGCGCCGTCACCACGCGGGTGCCGACGCCGAGAACGAAGGCGCCCTGACAGGGCACGGCCTCGGACTCGGTGCAGATATCGATGGCTTGCTGTCTGGCGGCGGCCGGCGTGTCGGCAACGGTGCCGTAAACCGACGCACCGCCGGCCACCCAGCCGCAATAGGCGGCGAATCCCGGGCCGGAGAAAAGACTGAAGATGATTGTGGCGGATAAAGCTGCGATCCCGCGTTTCATTGCCTGCTCCCTTTCAGACATTTTTCAACACTCGATCCGGACAGCCCCCTTTTCCGTTTCCTGCCGCGCGCGAGAAACAACGCTGCGCGCCCGGCAGTTTGTGATAGCGCCGCTTTCTGGCGGATATGGGGAGGTTTTGTGGCCGAAATGGCCGGGCGGACTAGGCGTCTCCGCACGGCGGATCATAGCTCAGGCTCCAGTCTGCGCCGAGGAACCAGCAGCGCTGCGGATCTGTCGCGCCATTGCGCACGAGGCTCCTGACCTCGCCCATGCGGCCGGAGCGGAAGGCGCGCTCAAGCCGGACAAGATCATCCGGCTTTGTGGCACCGGCATCGGCCACACCGAAAACGAAGGCTACCGGACAGATGAACCGCGCCGCGTAGGCGCCGCCCTGACGTGTTACCGCCAGCATGGCGCCGCGATCGGCATAGCGGACGCCGTGCCAGCCACCCTGCGGCACGCCGAGCGGAAAGATCAACCTTCCGCCCGGCGCGAGCCTGTCGAGCCAGCGCGCTGCCGGCGCGGCAACGGCGAAACTGACATAGATGCCATCGACCACGGCTTCCGGATATCGGGCGCCATCGCCGGTGATCACCTGGGTATTGGCACAAGAGCCAAGATTGTCACGTGCCAGACCGCCGAGCCGGGCATCGGCCTCGACAGCCAGCACATGGCCTTCGGGCCCGACCAGTTCGGCCAAGATGGCAGTGTAGTAGCCCGTGCCGGCGCCGATATGGGCGATGCTGTCGCCAGGCTGCGGCGCAAGCGCGTCGATCAGCAGGGCATGAAGCGACGGCTCACCGTTGTTGATGCCTTTTTCGGCGTCGAGCACGAACAACACATCGCTATAGACCTGTTCGAGATCGTCCGGCGCTATCGACAGCGGCTGCCCGTAGTTCAGCGTCCAGAAGGGCGGCGGCCCGAGGAAATTCTCGCGCCGAACCGTGGCGAAGGCATCGCGCAGGGCGGCGTTGCCGGCACAGCCGGCGCGGGCCAGCACCTTGTCGGCATAGGCGCGTCGCAAGCTGTCGGCGTCGGATCGGTCCATGGTCCTGCCCTCCCGGCAGTCCCCGGCGCGATTGTGCTCCTGCTCGAACCTATTCCGCTGCTGCGGCCTTGGGCTGCACTGCGGTCATATAGGCGTCGACCATGGTCTGGCAGGCCTCGCCCGGCGTGAACGTGTACTCGCCCACTTCGCGCACCGGCGTCACCTCGGCGGCGGTGCCAGTCAGGAAGCACTCGTCGAAGTCGGCCAGCTCCTCGGGCTTCATGTGCCGTTCAGTCACGGTGAAGCCGTTTTCCCTGGCCAGCCCCATGACGGTCTGGCGGGTGATGCCGTTGAGGAAGCAGTCCGGCGTCGGTGTGACAATGTCCTTGCCCTTGACGAAAAAGACATTGGCTCCTGTCGCCTCGGCGACATAACCGCGATAATCGAGCATCAGCGCGTCTGCGTAGCCGGCATCGGCTGCGGCGTGCTTGGAGAGCGTGCAGATCATGTAGAGCCCGGCGGCCTTGGCGGCGCTGGGAATGGTCTCGGGCGACGGCCTCTTCCATTTCGACCACGTCAGACGAATGCCCTTGAGGCGCTCCTCGCGCGAAAAATAGCTTGGCCATTCCCAAGTCGCGATGGCGAAATGCACCTTGTTGTTGCGGGCGGCCACGCCCATTTCCTCGGAGCCGCGCCAGGCGACCGGACGCATATAGGCATCGACGAGATTGTTCTTGGCGAGCACTTCGCGGCAGGCCGCATCGATCTCGTCGGCCGAATAGCCGATCTCGAAGTCGAGCATGGCGGCTGAGCGGATCAGTCGCTCGGTGTGCTCGCGCAGCTTGAAGACCACACCGCCATAGGCGCGCTGGCCCTCGAAAACGGAACTCGCGTAGTGCAGGCCGTGTGTCAGCACATGCAGCTTGGCATCCTGCCACGGCACCATCTCGCCATTATACCAGATCCAGCCTTCGCGCTGGTCCATGGGCAAGCCTGCCATCTTTTCCTCCGTAACGTGTTTTTGGCCGACAGTCCCGTCAGCAAAACCATACTGGTCCGGTCAAGTGCCATTGGCAAATCCGGACGGCTTTGCGATAAGACAATCGAGAGATTTCGGTGGGTCGAAAATGCCAGCAGAACCAAAAAGTGTCAATAAAGCTGACATAACTGCCCAGCCCTTCGACCGCGACCAGATGCCGCTCGACATCATGGGACTGCTGTTTTTCGCCTATCGCGATTTTACCGGAGATGCCGACGTCATCCTGTCGGAATCCGATTTCGGCCGCGCCCATCACCGTGTGCTCTATTTCGTCAACCTCAAGCCCGGCATGGCGGTCGCCGACCTGCTCGATATCCTCAAGATCACCAAGCAGAGCCTTGCGCGCGTTTTGCGGCAATTGATCGACAACGGCTATATCGAGCAAAAGCC
The DNA here is from genome assembly GCA_963675235.2 of Devosiaceae bacterium. Classification (GTDB taxonomy): domain Bacteria; phylum Pseudomonadota; class Alphaproteobacteria; order Rhizobiales; family Devosiaceae; genus JAHJQZ01. Next base: position 13,767 of record CAXXFU010000017.1, read on the forward strand.
CGGCGAGGCCGACCGGCGCCAGCGGCTGCTATATGCCACACCGCTCGGGCGCGCCTTCTGGGAAGAGCTGTCGGAGAGCCAGACCAACCGCATCAACGCCGCCTTCGCCACCTTGCCCGAAGGTAGTCGCGATCTGGTACGGCGCTTTTTCGTGCAGATGGTCGAGGAACGCGACCGCGCTACGCTCGACCGGCTGAACCTGACGCAAGGGTTGTAGCGCGGCATCTTCCCGGATCAGGCGTCGAGCGCCTCGCTGCCGACAAGCCGACGCGATACCTCATGAAGGTCTGCCGCCAGCCGATCATCGACAGACCGGGAACTGCGCGGGGCCGGAGCGCCGGCAAAATCGATGTAGCTGCCCGACCGACAGGGCTGCGGCGGCAAGAGAACATGTGTCACCAGGGTACGGGCCGACAGCCGCGCCGAGCTCACGCCCGGCATGAACCTGCCGACGACCGGCATCACATAGGCCCATGCGAAACGCTCGAGCGCCGAGCGGTTGCGGGCAAGACCTGTGCCGGGCATCAGGCCCGGATCGAAACAGACAAACCTGACCGCGTCCTCCGGCACGCGCCCGGCCATGTCGCGGGCATAAAGGATTGCGCAGAGCTTGCTGGTCGCATAGCGGTCCATTCCGCCGAGACGCGCATCCTTGCGGCCGATACTGCCCTGCGCGACACGCGCTGCATCGACGAAATCGTCGCCGGCGAAGCCGAATCTTTTTGCCAGAATGTCGTCGGCATTGTGCGTGCCGCTCCCGGTCGTCACGACGATGGCGCCATTGACAAGCCGGTCCTTCAGGGCCTCGACAAGGGCGAAATGTCCGAGGTAATTGGCGGCAAAGCTTTCGTCGACGCCATCGGCGGTCAGCCGCTGCCCGGTGACAAACTGCAATCCGGCGATACAGACGATTCCCGCAAGGCGATCGCCGTCACCAAGAGTGTTCCGAACGGACGCCGCAAAGGCGGCGACCGATTCCAGACTCATGAGGTCGAGCGTGATCAACCGCAATTGCTGCGGCGGCGCCACGTCGCGCAGCGCCACAGCCGCATCCGGATTGCGCACGCCGGCGATCACGGCGACATCGTCACAGACGCTCAGCCGCCGCGCCGTCTCCAGTCCGAGGCCGGAGGTTCCGCCGGTCAGCACAAAAACCCGCTTCGCCATGATCGCACCTGTATCCGTTTAAGGTACGATCTATGTAATGTACGACTTTCGTATTATCAAGAGCTCGAAACGATCTTGCGCATGAGGGCGACGAATGTCCCTCGCTCGGCCGGATCGAGCGCCATGAGCATCTCACGGCTGTTTGCCTGATGGAACCGGATGATCTGTTGCGTCTTGTCCTCACCGGCCTCGGTCAGATTGAGTTGCACGATGCGGCGGTTGCTGGCGATGCGATCGCGGCGCAAAAACCCCTGCCGCACCAGCCGATCGATCACCGCCGAGACCGTGGTCGCGGCGACGTCGAGATACTGGCCGAGGGCACTGGCCGTGCTGTCCGGATGTGCGGCCAGAAACAGCAGGCTTTCGACGTCGATCGGATTGAGGCGCACACCCTGCTCCTTCGACGACGTGGATTCAGCGATCTTGAAGCGCCGCATCAGGGCACTGATGGCGTCGTTGAGCGCGATGACGTCGGATTGATCTGGGTCTTGCATCGGCAGACACTACGAACAACGCACTGGTTTTGGAAGCGACGCGATCTGGTTTCCGACGGCAGCGCACGACAGATTCGTGCGCCTGCCACCCGGCCCGGTCGCAATCGATCAACCGTGAGATGAAAAGTATGGAGACGCGCACCTCACCAACACAGGCGCGCGCCTCCTCTGCGAACGCAATGGCGGCAACCGTCGGTAGTCAGCGACGCAAATCCGATTTCACCCACATCAAGCCCAACAGGAATTCTGCTTTCGTGAGCGAACAAGGTTCGCGTCTGGTTCCGGCCGCACGCAACATGCGCAACAGTTTGCTGGCCGCTGCCTTGACGGCGCTGTATCCAGCGAATTCGGAAGGTTTCCTTGCCTGCCCCCAGAAAAAGCAACCTTCCATACTCAGTATTCTCGATCAGTCAGCTTTTGGCGCCTTGACCCAAATCAAACCTGACCAAAACAATTATGTTTTCTCGCGAAATATGCCGGATTCCGGGGTCTGGTCACATTGACGCACCCGACGTCGGGCTGCCGGGACGCGATCGGGCCTGGCGCAACAATGCGCATACGCCAGCCGGAAGCATTGGTTTCGAGCCTATTTTCCGAGTTCTTCGGAGCGCCTGCGCGCCGCGTGCACGGCACGTTTCATCAGGGCGACCAGACCGTCGTCCGCCATCAGCACATCGAGCGCCGCAGCCGTGGTGCCATTGGGCGAAGTGACGTTCTTGCGCAATTGCGCCACGTCGGTCGGGTCTTCCTCCATCAGCACCGCGGCGCCGATTACCGTCTGGCGGGCCAGCAGAATTGCGTCTTCCGGGGTCAGGCCTTCAGCTTGGCCCGCTGCGGCCAGCGCCTCGACGAGGAAAAAGACATAGGCTGGGCCGGAGCCCGAGACTGCCGTTACCTGGTCGATCTTGGTTTCGTCGTCGAACCATAAGAGGTCACCCGCCGCGGCGAGAAGATCCTCGGCCAGGGCCATGTCCTCGGCCGAGACCCCCGGCGCCGCCACGGCGCCGGTCATGCCGGCACCAACCTGGGACGGGGTATTGGGCATGGCACGCACGACCCGGTGCGTCGCCAACCCGTCGAGCAGCGTCTTCAGGGAAATGCCGGCGGCGATCGAGACGGCAAGCGTGTGGGCGCCGAACAGCGGCTTCAGCCCCGGCAACACCGACGCCATGATCTGTGGCTTGACCGCCAGCACAACGGCGCGGGCAGGATCATCGGGCGGTGTGGCTTGGAGCGTCACGCCAGCTTCCTCGGCAAACTCGCGGGCCGCGAGCATCGGCTCGGGATCGACCAGCGTCAGCGCCATCGGCTTCAGCCCGGCATTGAGCCAGCCACGCGCCATCGCCAGCCCCATCTTGCCGGCGCCGATCAGCACCACGCCATCGATCTCGTTCAAACTCATTTCTGTGGAGCTAGGCCTCTCCGACGGTCTCGAACATGACCGAGGATAGGGCGTCCTGCGCGTTCTTGCCAGCCCATATGACGAACTGGAAGGCCTGATAGTACAGGTCGCAGCTTTCGGTCGCGGCGCGGAGCAGCGCCTCGCATTGCTGCGGACTGACATCGGCGCCGCCCGACAGGAGGTGCGAATGGCGGAACAGGATGACGCCTTCCTTGTTCCAGGCGTCGAAATGGCCGATCCACAACTGCTCGTTGACCAGCGCGATCAACTGCTTGACCTCGGCCTTGCGCGCGTCGGGCACCTTCAGGTCGAAGGCGCAGGCCACGTGCAGGCTTTCCAGCTCCTCCATCCAGTTGAACGAAACATGGTAGTCGCTCCAGCCGCCGCGAACCGAGATCGAGATCTCGTCCGCGTCCTGGCGCTCGAAATTCCAGTCGTTGATCGAGGCGATGTGCTCGATGATATCGACAGGGTGAAGATTGCGATCGTCTTCGAATTCGAGAAGTAGCGACATGGCTGGGTCTCCGCCTTGGTGGTGGCCAGACTGGTCGAACCCTTTCGAGAAAGGGCCGGGCGATACGCACTGCGACACGAGAATACGTGACCTGAACTGCAGGACACGAATCGCCCCGACGCAGAAACCCTATAACGCTGCAGGCATCCGAGGCGCGTTTCGCTTGAGGCCTGCACAGCTTTTCCTTGTGGATGTTCAGCCGTGTCGCTTAACAAGCTGTTAAGCTTATCTGCGAATCCCCCCTTATCGGATCACCTGTGGAAATATCTGCGTGATCGACGAAAAGGGCGCCCGCTGGGCGCCCTTCATCTTGTCTGCCCGAAGGCTTGGTCTTTTGGCTAGAACTCGGACCAGTCGGCGTCCGTCTTGAGAGCGGCATTGCCCTTGCTGAGATAGGTCTTGGCGGCGCTCGCCACCTTTTGCTGAAGGCCCTTGATGCCCTTGGCCGGCGCGTTCGCCGCCGCCGGCTTGCCCGCCTCGGCAAGGGTGAACACATCGACGATGTGGTCGAGTTCGGACGCCTGGGACTCGGTCTGCTCGATGGCCGCGTTGGTTTGTTCGACAAGCGCCGCATTGTGCTGGGTCATCTCGTCCATCTGCCTGACCGCGACATTGACCTCCTCGATGGCGGACGCCTGCTCGCGGTTCTCCTTGGCGATCTGCTCCATCTGCTGGACGTTGGACCGGGCCGCATCGAGCATCGCATTCAGCTTCTCCGCCGCTTCGGCCACCAGCTTGGAACCGCCAGACACTTCCGTGCCGCTCGTCTCGATCAGCGCCTTGACCTCGGAAGAGGCCTCGGCTGCCGATTGCGCCAGACGCCGGACTTCGACGGCGACCACGGCAAAGCCCTTGCCGGCCTCGCCTGCCCGCGCTGCCTCGACCGAGGCGTTGAGGGCCAGAAGATTGGTCTGGAAGGCAATGTCGTCGATCATGCCGATGATGTTCGAGATCTTGGCGCTCGAGGTGGAGATGCGGTCCATGGCCTCATTGGCCTGGCGCATCACCTCGCCGGTCTGTTCGACGATCTCGGAAGACTTGCGGGCTTCATCGCTGGCCTCGCTGGCGCGCTTGGCATTGTCGGCAACGGTATGGGCCAGCTGTTCCATCGCCGCCGAGGTCTCCTCGATCGTTGCCGCCTGCTTGGTGGTGCGTTCGGAAAGATCGTTGGCGCCGGAAAGAATCTCGCCGGTGGCCGTCTTCAGCCCACGCGAGGTCGACTTGATCTGACCGACCACTTCGGTGAGCTTGTCGGCCACCGCATTGGTGTTGGCCTTCAAGCGCTCGAAAGCGCCTTCATAGGAGCCCGTGACGCGCCGCGTCAGGTCGGTCTCGGCAACGGCGGCAAGGACTTCGCCGGTCTCGCCAATGCCGCGGTCGACGGTCTCGACCAGTGAATTGACCGAACTGGCCAGGGCATTGAGCTCGGCATCGGGGAACTCGGCAGTGACGCGCTGGCTGAAATCGCCGGCAATCGCTGCGTCCACAACCTGGCCGAATTCGGATTGAAGCTCCTGCATCATCCGAGCACGCTCGCGCTGGCGACGCGCCTCCGCCTCAACTTCCGCCGCGCTCATCTCCTGAACCTTGAGACCGTTCTGCTTGAACACCTCAACAGCACGCGCCATCTCGCCAATCTCGTCACGACGTCCGGCACCGGTGATTTCGGTGTCGAGGTCGCCGTCGGCGAGCTGCTTCATGTTCTGGGTGATGCCTGCGATCGGCCGCGTCAGCGACAGGGCGATCGGCACGGCCGCGCCGATCAGCACGATCAGAGCACCGCCAAGCAGCGCCAGAGCTTTCAGCATCTCGCCCTGAAACACCGCATCGAGATCGTCGATGTAGACGCCGGTGCCGATCATCCAGCCCCAGGGCTCGAACATCTCTGAATAGGCGAGCTTGGGATCGGCAGTGTCCTGGCCGAGGCGCGGGAACTGGTAGTCGGTATAGCCGCCGCCGGCCTGGCTCTGCTGTACCAGTTCGCGCAACAGATACTTGCCGTTGCTGTCCTGGAGATCCCAGAAGTTTTTGCCTTCCCCGGCGTTTTCCGGGAAGATCAGGCGGGTGCCATCGGGCGCGTAGACGAACACATAGTCATTGTTGCCGAAGCGGATGTTCCGGATCGCCTCACCCGAGCGGCTCTGAGCCTCCTCGACCGACAGCGTGCCCTGGTCGGCAAGCTCCTTGTAGCCGGCCACGATCGAGACCGTGGTTTCGACCTGCGAGCGGATCAGTTCCTCTCGGTCGGTCCACAGGCGATTGCGTAGTTCGAAAAGCTGAACGCTGACGGCAATGATGATGACAATCGCCGAAATCGCGATCAGGGTGAGAAGCTTGACTGGGATGGTGAACCGCATTGTCCAGGCCCTTGCATGTTCGTTTGCACTGGTGGCGCGAAGCAAAGGGCAAATCCGAAAGCATGCCCCGGAAAACGCGAACCACGAGCGGCGGAGAAACAGGAGGCAGCGTCCAGCTGTGTCTCGGTTCCACTTCGTCAAATCTCATATGCAAAACTGATTAATTCCGTCTAAAAAGCAGGCGAAGGCCCCGCCGTAGCGGGGCCTCATCAGAAAGGAATGCGTCAAAACGACGGTTTCTAGAATTCGGACCAGTCCTGCTTCTGGTCGACTGCCACATTGCCGCGGGTGAGATAGGTCTTTGCGGCAACAGCCGGCGATGGCGCCTTGGGCTCCGAGCGCTGCGGTGCAGCCGGTCTCGTCGGCTTGCCTGCACCATGGGCAATCGTGAACACATCAACGATATGGTCGAGTTCGGAGGCCTGTGCCTCGGTCTGCTCGATGGCCGCGTTGGTCTGTTCGACCAGCGCCGCATTGTGCTGGGTCATCTCGTCCATCTGACGGACCGCGACATTGACCTCGTCGATCGAGGACGCCTGCTCGCGACTGTCCCTGGCAATGCCCTCCATTTCGGTGGCATTGGTCCTGACGGCATCAAGGATCGCCGAAAGCTTTTCCGCTGCTTCGGCAACGAGCTTGGTGCCGCCGGCGACCTCTTCGCCCGACTGCTCGATCAAGGCCTTGACCTCCGAGCTGGCTTCCGCAGCACTCTGGGCCAGTCGCCTGACTTCGACGGCGACGACGGCAAAGCCCTTGCCGGCCTCGCCGGCACGCGCCGCCTCGACCGAGGCGTTGAGCGCCAGCAGGTTGGTCTGGAAGGCAATGTCGTCGATCATGCCGATGATATTGGAGATCTTGGTCGACGACGCCGAGATGCGCTCCATGGCCTGGTTGGCCTCGGTCATCACCTCGCCGCCTTCCTCGGCGGTCTGCGAAGCATGCTTGGCCTGATCGGCGGCCGAACCGGCACGTTTGGCATTCTCCATCACCGTTTGGGACAGCTGTTCCATCGCTGCCGAGGTTTCCTCGATGGTCGCCGCCTGTTTCGTCGTGCGTTCGGAAAGGTCATTGGCGCCGGAAAGAATCTCGCCTGTGGCCGTCTTCAGCCCGTGCGAGGTCGACTTGATCTGTCCGACCACTTCGGTGAGCCTGTCGGCGACCGCATTGGTGTTCGCCTTCAGGCGCTCGAAGGCGCCTTCATACTCGCCGGTGACGCGCCGTGTCAGATCCGTCTCGGCCACTGCGGCCAGAACTTCACCGGTCTCGCCGATGCCGCGGTCGACGGTCTCGACAAGACGATTGACCGATTGTGCCAGCACGTTGAGCTCTGCATCCGGGAAGTCATCCCTGATGCGCTTGGTGAAATCACCGGCAATCGCCGCATCGACGGAATCACCGAACGAATGCTGCAGCTCCTGCATCATCTCGGCGCGTTCGACCTGGCGATGCTTTTCGTTGGTGATCTCCTGTTCCGACATGTCGCGGATTTTCACCGCATTCTCGCGGAAAACACCGACGGCACGTGCGATCTTGCCGACCTCGTCCGTGCGCTCGACATAGGGCGGCTTCATCTTGAGGTCGCCCTTCGACAACTCGTTCATGCAACCGGTCAGCTTGCCGATCGGGCGGAAGATCAAGCCGCGGCTGGTCAGCGAAATACCGGCGGCAATGGCCAGCATCAGCGCGAACACCGCCGCTGCCGCCCAATAGCCATTGGCGGTGATGGCATTGTAGCGTACGCGATCTATGGCAATGACGGCCACGCCGATATGCTCGCCGGCGAAGTCTGAAACGGGAAAGGCCACACCGGCGAACCTGTCATCGCCACCGGGCAGGTACGGCCACATCTCGGCGACATCGATATGGGTCTCCAGTCCAAGCAGTGCCGCATCGGGTTCGGCCTCGAACGTGCTTCCGATCAGATCGAATCCGTCTGCCGTGCGGGCGTAGATCGCGGTCTGCAACCCGGTCTTGTTGGTGAATTTCTGGACGAATCCTTCGTGCAGCGACAGACCGAACTCGACAGTCCCCATGTGGCTGCCCTCGTATGAGACCGGCGCCAGGCCGCGGATACCGATACCGGCAACGCCGGCTTCAAGTCCGCTGACGATTTTCCTGTCGGCATTCGCTTCCAGGACCGTGTTGCGGAAACTGGACAGGTCGTCGCCCCATTTCTCGATCTTGTGCACACGGAAGAATGAGGTTGCCGGCGGCGTGTGGAACTGGAACTGCCGGACGTCATAGTCCTGCATCAATCGCGTGAAGCCGGGAAGGAACTCGGCTTCGAGCGTGGCGCGATCCTCGTTGGCGACCGCTTCGCCGGCCAACGGCATTCTCGAAACCAGAACGGCCATCATTTCGGCGGCGCGCTGTGAGGCGCTAATCTCACCCTCGAAAGCGGTTTGCGCACTGGCCGCCTCGGTCGTCAGCGCCTGCTCGACGAACTGCTGCGACTGCATCACGGTCACGGCCGCGACGGCGATCGCCGAGACCAGCGCTCCACCGAACAACAGCAAGTTGAACTTGGTAAAGATATTGAAATTTAGCATCGTGCAGCACCCGCTGTGCAAAACAGTTGCCGCGTCCCTGCCCAAAGAGGAACACATAGATATTTATAAGACTTTACTCATTTCTCCTGCTGACCAGGTATGCCTGTGCGCCGGCACCAATCGATCTGCGTCACAGCAATCCAGACTGATTTTGCGGACGGTGGCCACCGGCAAGCAGTATGTGTCTGAGGCGAAAAGGCGAAGCATAGAAAAAGGGCGCATTGGCGCCCTTGATCAATACTCGTTCGGCATCGAACCAATTCGTGGGTGATCAGAACTCGGACCAGTCCTGCTGGATCGCAGCATTGCCCTCGACGCGATAAGTTGTCGCGGGTTTCGAAGAGGACGGCGCCGGCCCTCGATCCTTTGTGGACATATCTGCCACCGGATGGGGTTTCGAGTCCCTGGCCAGGGTGAACAGGTCGACAATCGTGTCGAGCTGGCTGGCCTGGTTTTCGGTCTGCTCGATGGCGGCATTGGTCTGCTCGACCAGCGCCGCATTGTGCTGGGTCATCTCGTCCATCGTGCGGACGGCGATGTTGACCTCTTCGATCGCCGAGGCCTGACCGCGGCTGTCATGGGCGATTTCCTCCATGCGCGTTGCGTTGGCTTTGACCGCCTCGAGCATCAGCGAAAGCTTGTCAGCCGCCGTCGCGACCAGCTTGGAGCCGCTTGACACTTCCTCGCCCGACTGCTCGATGAGCTGCTTGACCTCGGAGGATGCCGTCGCGGCCGACTGCGCCAGACGCCGGACCTCGACAGCGACGACGGCAAAGCCCTTGCCGGCCTCGCCAGCCCGCGCCGCTTCGACGGAAGCGTTGAGGGCCAGGAGGTTGGTCTGGAAGGCAATGTCGTCGATCATGCCGATGATGTTCGAGATCTTGGCCGAGGACTGGGTGATCCTCTCCATGGCCTGATTGGCGTCCTTCATCACCTGGCCACCCTCTTCGGCGGTCACCGTCGCCTGCCGCACCTCCTGGCTCGCCGAGGCCGCCTTTCTGGCGTTCTCGTTGACCGTCTGGGCAAGCTGCTCCATGGCGGCCGAGGTCTGTTCGATCGTTGCCGCCTGCTTGGTGGTACGCTCGCTGAGATCATTGGCGCCGGCCAGGATCTCGCCGGTAGCGTTCTTGACGCCGCGCGAGGTCTGCTTGAGCTGGCTGAGGATGTCGACGAGCTTGTCGGCAACGGCGTTGGTGTCGTCCTTCAGCTTGCCGAAGGCGCCAGCATAATCGCCTGAGACGCGTTGCGAGAGGTCGGCATGCGCCAGAGCGCTCAGCACCGTGCCGGTTTCCGACAGGCCATTGCCGACGGTCTCCATCAGCCCGTTCATGCCCTCGGCCAGTTCCTTGTAGGCACCCGCATAGCGTTCGGTGTCGAGCCGCGTGTCGAGATGGCCGCGGCCGGCGTTGGCGACGAGCTTGTTGATGTCGTCGACAGCCACTTCGTCCATGGTCCGGCGTTGCTCCATCTGGTCGATGGCGGCGTTGATACCATTCGCGCTTTGCAGGTAGCTGCCCTGCAGGCCACCGGGAAGGATCTTGCGATAGTAGCGCCCCTCGCCCGCCGCCTTCATGGCCAGCATCGCTTCACGCAGATAGGCGTCGGTGACATCGAGCACGCCGTTAAACTCGTCGATGAGGCTGCGCATATCGCCGTGAAGACCGAGGTAGACGACACGCTGCTCGATGTCTCCGTTGCGCACTTCACGGGCGCGCCTGGTCACGGCCGTAACGACTGCCTGGACCTTTCTCAGCATTTGCACCGTCCAAACGGCCATGACGACGATGACACCGCCGAGGATGATTTCCGACCAGAGTGGCGCCTTGAGTGCAGCCATGACCGCGCCCAAAATTGCCAGAAGGGCGATGGCGGCAACGCCGAGCTGGGCCTTAGAGAGCGAGGACAAATTCATCATAATCCATCCCTGATGCATCAATGATCGATGTGAGTTTGGCGTAGCCGGCGGCGAGGCTTTCCTTGCCGTTCTTGTGCTTGGACTCTTCGGCGAGCACTGCGTCATAAACCTTGGAGATCTCGCTCAACGCCTTGTCTTCGGGGCGGCGGCGGTTGGAGTGGAAGCCCGAGATCGCGCCGTCGGCGCCGAACGTGGCGGTCATGTGGGCGAGCACCCAGTAATGATTGTCGTTCTTGGTGCGATTGACCACATAGGCAAAAGTCTCCTTGCCCGCACCAAGCCGATCCCAGATCAGCTTGAAGGCGGCGCGCGGCATGCCCTTTGATCGCACGATCGAATGCGGTTTGCCGATGACCTCGCGCAGCTTGAATTCGGCGATGTCGAGAAAAACGTCGTTCGCGTATGTGATGTAGCCACGCAGATCAGTCTTGGAGACGATAAGATCGTTCTGGCCCAGCACCCGTTCAGTACCTTCAACGTTCATTGCGGTCTCCGTCGAGGAACCAGAGCCTTGCTCCGGCGTGCAGGTTGTTGACTTCAAAAATCTGCTGACACCCTCGCACCGGCAGTGTCAGTACAGAGAGGACCTAAGTCACGATAGCTCTATGCTACGGATTAAATGTTTTACTTGTAATTAATAAAAGCTGCGTTGCTTGGTTTTCTCGGATGTGAAGAGGGTGTTGGCGCGCCCGGCGGCGAGAACCAGACAGCCGGACATAGCGCACGAAAAAGGCTCCGGGCGCCCATCGCGGGAACCGGAGCCGTTGATCACGTGCCTGGCGGGGCGTGCTTCTGGTCAGGCCGCCCGTGCGTGCCCTTGTACACCCAAGGTGAATATCTCGACGATGCGGTCGAGTTCGGACGCCTGGTTCTCGGTCTGCTCGATCGCCGCGTTGGTCTGTTCGACCAGCGCCGCATTGTGCTGGGTCATCTCATCCATCTGCTGAACGGTGGTGCTGACCGCTTCGATCGAGGTCGCCTGCTCGCTGCTGTCCCTGGCAATGCCTTCCATTTCGGTGGCGTTGGCCTGAACCGCTTCGAGGATGGCCGAAAGCTTCTCGGCCGCTTCAGCGACGAGCTTGGTGCCACCCGCCACTTCCTCGCCCGACTGCTCAATAAGCTGCTTGACCTCGGAAGAGGCTTCCGCTGCACTCTGGGCCAAGCGTCGGACTTCGACGGCGACAACGGCGAAGCCCTTGCCAGCCTCACCGGCACGTGCCGCTTCGACAGAAGCGTTGAGCGCCAGCAGGTTGGTTTGAAAGGCAATGTCGTCAATCATGCCGATAATGTTCGAGATCTTGGCCGAGGACGCCGAAATGCGTTCCATGGCCTGATTGGCCGCCACCATCACCTCGCCGCCCTGCTCGGCGGTCCGCGACGCGCTCTTTGCCTGTTCGCTCGCTGCAGTGGCGCGCTTGGCATTGGTCGCCACGGTGTTGGCCAACTGCTCGATCGCCGCCGAGGTTTCCTCGATGGTCGCGGCCTGCTTGGTGGTGCGTTCGGAAAGGTCGTTGGCGCCCGACAGGATTTCGCCGGTGGCATTCTTCAGGCCGCCCGAGGTCTGACGCAGTTGCGATACGATCTCGACGAGCTTGTCCGCCACGGCGTTGGTGTTGCGCTTCAGGCGCTCGAAAGCACCTTGGTAATCTCCCGTGACCCGCTTGGTCAGGTCGGTATGAGCCAGCGCCGAAAGCACCTCGCCGCTTTCGTCCATGCCGCGATCGACGGTCTCGACCAGCTCGTTGACCGAGCGCGCCAGGGCGTTGAGCTCGGCATCGGGGAACTCGGCGGCCACCCTCTGGCTGAAATCGCCGGCGACGGCCGCATCGACCACGGCACCGAATTCGTGCTGCAGTTCCTGCATCATTTCGGCCCGTTCGGACTGGGACCGCTCGATTCGCAGCGCTTCGTCCTTGGTCATGTCGCGCATCCTGAGCGCGTTCTCACGAAATACCTCGACGGTCTGCGCCATCTCGCCGATCTCGTCACGGCGGTGGGAATCGACAATCTCCATGTCGAGTTCCCCGTCGGCCAGGGCCTTCATTGTCCCGGTCAGCCGGGTCATCGGACGGGTAAGCGCCCGCGAAGCGAAGAAACCGGCAACGCCGACGATCAGTAGCAGCGCCAGCGCGACAAGCAGCATCATGCTGCCCATCCCGATCACCGGCGCGTCGACCTCGCTGGTCGCCATGGTCGAGGTCAGGGCCCATTGGGTGCCTTCGAATTCCACCGGCACGGCAATGGCCACGGCGGATTGTCCGCTCACATCGGCGACGATGCCCGTGCCATGGCTGCCGCCGAGGGCGCTGGTGACGACCGGATTGGTGTACGCAACATCGGCGCCGGCATTGGTGTCAAAGCGCGTGGCGCCGACGACCTTGCCGGCCGTATTGACCAGGAACATGTCGCCGGTTCTGCCGAGCCCGTTGGGATCGCCGAGCACCTGTGAAATCAGCGCGCCCGACAGCTGGATCGCCATTACGCCCTGTATCTTTTCGCGCTTGTCGAGGATGGGGGTGACGATGAAGCTCGCCGACATGCCGGCAACCGGCGCATAAGGCGCCAGGTCGAGGAAAATGGTCTGTGGGCCATCCGCCGCCAGCGCCGTCTGCACCGCCTTGCCGAGTTCGGTGTCGCCCCACTCGCCTTCGGCACCAAAATTGGCGGCGAAATCGTTGCGCTTGTAGACCGTGTAGACGAGGTCGGCGTCACGGTTGAAGAGCATGATGTCTTCATAACCCTTGAGCTCGGCCGCCGACCTGAAGGTCGGATGGTTCATCTCGTGCAGGAAGTCATAGGCCAGCTTCTGGTCGGACTTGGCGAGATCCTGGCGCGCCTCCTGGTTGGGATTGTTTTCGGCATAGGCCGCCCGGATCTCCTCGGAAGTGTCGGCCCCGCCATTGCCCCAGTTGATGCCGAGATTGCGCACGGCGCCGACTGTCGAATCCAGGTGCGCCATCGAGAGCAGGTCGGACTCGGTCGATTCGAGCAGCTCGACGAACCCCTGCGCCCGCCCGTTGGCGAGATCGCGCAGCGTCGCGGACTGGATGTCGCGGACCACGTTCGAGGCAATGAAATAGCTGGCGAGTCCGACGCCGGCGCCCACAAGCAGGGCGCCCCCCAACAGCATGATCGGAAGCTTCAAGGCAATCGTGAGCGAAGGAATCTTCAGCATTTTCCGCAGTCCCCCAAAACGAAGTCGTTCCCTGTGGTCACCGCCGCAAACAGGTCGGCGGCGCCCGATCTTGCGTCGAGCGGAACGGCAGATGGCTATTGGGTGGGCACTCTATTCGCCTAGTGTAAACCCATGCTAAACAAGGTATTAGAGCGACCGAATACTGCAAAAGCAAAAGGCCGCCTCGAAGGCGGCCTTGTTGAACGGGCTCAGGCAAACGATCAGGACAATTGACCGATGACCGCCTCGATGCGCTTCTTCATCGTCGCCGCGTCGAACGGCTTGATGATGTAGTTGTTGACGCCATAGGCAATGGCTTCCTTGACCTGTTCCTTGTCCGAACGACCGGTGGCCATGATGAAAGGCAGGCTCGCCGTGCGCGGATGCTTTCTGAGCACCTTGAGCAGGGTCAACCCGTCGATATCGTCCATGTTCCAGTCGGAGATGATCAGGTCGAAATTGGCCTTCTCGAGCTTGGTCAGCGCGTCGCGACCGCTCTTGGCCTCGATGATGTCTTTGAAACCGAGCTGGTTGAGGATGTACTTGCAGATACCGCGCATGGACTGCTGGTCATCGACAATCAGAACGCTAACTGCACTGGCTTTGGGCATGTTTACTCGTCACTTGTTACGCGCGCCCCGGCTAAAAGCCGACCTCGCGCATTCTAGGAACAATCTCTTACCAATCCCTCAATCGGCTCACGCGCCTACGCAGCGGCTCTGATCTTGCCGAGGGCATTGGCCAGTTTGGCCGCCACAGCTTCCACTGGGGCCTGTTCGCAGACCGCGCCTTCCTCGAAGGCCACGCGCGGCATTCCGTAGACCAGGGCCGAAGCCTGGGACTGGCCGACCGTGTAGGCGCCGGCGTCCCGCATCGCCTTGAGGCCGGTGGCGCCGTCGCGCCCCATTCCGGTCAGGATGGCACCAACGGCCATGGGTCCGATGACCTTGGCGACCGAGGTGAACAGAACATCGACGCTTGGCCGGTGGCCGGAAACGGTGTCCTCGTGGCCGAGCCGGCACTTCAGCTGACCCGAGGTTTTTTCCACCATGAGGTGGTAGTCGCCGGGTGCGACATAGGCATGGCCCTTTTCCAGTACCATCCGGTCTTCCGCCTGAAGCACCCGCAAAGGCGTCACCTCGTCGAGCCTTTGGGCGAAGCGCTCGGTGAAACCCGCCGGCATGTGCTGGGCGATGACGATGGGCGGACAATCGGTCGGCATGTTGGTCAGAACGGCACGGATGGCTTCGACGCCGCCGGTCGAGGCGCCGATGGCGATCACCGATCCGGGCGGTGCCGCGGCGGTCTTGAGCGGCACATTCGCTGGCTTGGCGCGCATGGACATCCCGCGCGATCGGGCGTCGGAAGCGGCAGCGGCCCTGACCTTGCGCCGGACCTCGGCAGTGAAGCCGTCAATGCCGCCGCTGAGGTCCTGCCCCGGCTTGGCGACGAAATCCACGGCGCCCAGCTCGAGGGCGAGCATGGTCTCGTCCGCGCCCTTCTGGGTCAGCGTCGATACCATGACCACGGGCATCGGCCTCAATTTCATGATGCGTTCGAGGAACTGCAGCCCGTTCATGTTGGGCATTTCGATGTCGAGCGTCAGGACATCGGGATTGAGCTGCTTGATCTTCTCGCGCGCGTCGAGCGGATCCTCGGCGGTGCCGACGACGGTGATATCGCCGTCCTTGCCCAGCGAGCGAGACATCACTTCACGGATAAGGGCGGAATCGTCCACCACGAGCACATTGATGGTCATGCGACATGCCTCGCGTGTTGGGTCTGGGGCTTCATCTGGTAAATGGTCTTGCCCACGAGCTTAAAGGGACTGTCGGTGTAGGCGGCGTTTTCCGAGTGCCCGACATAAAGGTAGCCGTCCGGCGCCAGAATAGCGCCGAGCCGGGTGAAGATGCGTGCCTGGGTAGCCTTGTCGAAATAGATGACGACGTTGCGGCAGAAGATGGCGTCGAACGGACCCTTGATCGGCCAGTTCTCCATCAGGTTGAGCAGCTTGAACGCGATGATCTCGCGCGCCGCGTGTGGGATGCGGATGGTGCCGTCACCGGGGCGATCGAACAGGGCGGCACGCTCGCGGCTCAACCCGGTCAGCTCGGATTCGGGATAGCTGCCGCTGGCGGCCCGGTTCAGCACATTGGTGTCGATATCGGTGGCAAGGATGCGGAAGTCCCAGCGCTTGAGCTCGGGATATTTCTGCAGAAGATACATGGCGATGGTGTAGGGTTCCTGCCCGGTCGAACAGCCGGCGGACCAGATCCTCAGGCGCGGCTTGCCGTTGGGATTGACCCGCGGCTTGTGGGCGATCAAACGGCCAACCTGCTCGACCAGATGCTCGAAGTGATGATCCTCGCGGAAAAAGCGCGTCAGGTTGGTGGTCAGCGCATTGACGAAATCCTGGTCGAGCTGGTCGTTCTTCTTGTGGTCAAGGAAATCGAGATAGTCCGAGAAACTCGACAGCCCGTGCGACTTGACGATCTTGGTCAATCGCGACATCACCAGCGTCCGCTTGGCCTCGCTCAGGGATATGCCTGCGATGTCGTAAACGCGCTTCTTGACGCGGTTGAATTCCTTGTCGCTCAGCGGGATTTCAATCGTATCGTTGCTCACTGCCTAAAACTCCATTGGTCCCGAGCAATGAGTGGTTCACTTTGCGGCAGCCGGTCTTGGTCGGGTACCGCCGGTGGCACGATCCGCATCGTGGATAATACCGGCAACCCTGTGATCAAGCTGCACAAGTGCCTTTTTCCCCTGGCTCAGTGCATCCGACAGTGTGCCGGTCTCTCCACTTAAATTCCGTAAATTCTCATCGATATCTTGAATAAGCTTGACGAGGGCGGCGGCGTCCTTGGCACTGCCGTCGGATTGCGTCTTGGAGCGTGCGACCAGCGAGCGGATGTCCTTGGCCGTGCCGCTGGCCCGTTGCGCAAGGGTTCTGACCTCGTCGGCGACCACGGCAAAGCCGGCACCGCTCTCGCCGGCACGGGCCGCCTCGACCGCCGCATTGAGGGCGATGAGGTTGGTCCGGAATGAGACATCTTCGATGGCCGCGACCAATTCCGATATCTCCGAGGTCAAGGTGCCAAGGTCCGCGGCAGCGGCGTTGCTGCGTTGTGCCGCTTCGCCGGCCTCTCCGACCGCCTGGCGCGCCACCGCACCGAGTTCGTCCACTCTGGTTGCCTGTCGGCTGCCGGTTTCCAGCGTTGCGGAGATGGTCCTGCCGTCTTCGAGCGCGTCGGACGCCGTGTCACGCAGCCGGGCCGCCATGGCGCGGTGCCGGTCTATCAGCTCGGAGATGCGCTGCAGCTTGGCTTCGAGGCGCGCTCGCGTCTCGGTCTCTTCCTCCTCGCCGGCCCGGAAGGCGGCAATGAGATCGGCAATCCGTGCGGCACGGGCGCCGGCAGCATCGTTGCGCCCGCGCGCCGCCGCGAAGCTTTCGGCATCGCCGGAGAGCACGCCATCCATCAGCGTGGCTGCTTCCGTCATGGTCGCGACACCGTCCGAAAGCGCCCTTGCTTCGGGTCCGAGCGCGCCAATCTCGCCAGCAAGACCCGGTGCCGGCATGCCCGAAACCAGCGCCTCGGCGAGCCCGTCGAGCACAGCGCCGGGCATGGCCGTTCCTTCGGGCATGAGCACGACAAGATGACGGTCGTCATCGGTGTTGGCCACGATGGCGCGATAGGGCCTGCCGCCGAGGCGCAGCGGGCTTGCATCGCCTTGGATCAAGCCGGCAAACCCGGGGAAAGCCTCGCCACGGCACAGGCGGCCATCGATCTCGGCCAGAGTGGCGCTGCCGGCCTGGATCTCGCCGTTTTCGCCGACGATCGCCAGCGGCAGCGGCATGTCGAGTATCGCCGCCTTGATGGCGTTGGCACGGCTGAGGCTGGCGTGCAGTGTCGAAACGATGGTCTCGACATAGAGGGCTTCCTGCCCACGCTCCATCTCCTTTTGGCCGACGGCGGCGCCTATGGCGCTCAGACGCGCGATGAGGCGGGCGTCGGTGCGGCGGGCCATGAAGACGGAGAGCGCGACCAACACCGCCGCCAGCAGCAGGCTTGCGGCGAACGCCGGGCTCGCCCAGCCCGCATGCGCCAGTGCCAGACCGGCGGCGAAGCCGGCGCAAAGGCCCGCGGCCGCGGCCAGCAATGCCAGTACCGAGCGGCTCATGCCCACAGCCCTTCTCGAGAATCGCCACTTGCCATCGTAGCTCGAAGCTAGCGCCGCCATGGTTAATCAAAGGTGTTTGCGACACCTCCCGCGCAAGGTTTTGATAACTTTCAAGCGGTCCGGCGCAACCAGACAATAGAAATGGGACTGGCGACCGAGTGGCGGAACCGCGGGCCACTGCGCAAGCCTTCGGCCGTCTTCAGGACTGGCATTGAGGAAAGACACCCGTCTTTCGTGTCCACGCCTTCGAACCGGAACGTCGCCGCGCACTCTTCCCGAGTGCGCCGCGGACCTCAGAACAGTTCGATGTCATCCGCCGGTGCCGGGGCGGTGCGCTGGCGGCCGGCAAGCTCGAGTTCCTCGCGCACGATCTGGCCGCTCGCCATGGAATCCAGGCGCTTGACGAAGACCCGGCCCGATTTCGGCTTGAACAGCACGCGGCGGGCATATGTGCCGCCAAGATCCTCGCCGGCGATGCGATAACCTTCAGCCGCCAGGAACTCGCGGACGAATGCGATGTTCTTGGCACCGACATCGTTGAGCGAGGCATTGATGTTGCCGCCGCCGAACACCTTGATCTCAAGATTGTCCTTTCGGCCGGTGCCGCGAGAAAGAACCTGGTTGATCAGCTGTTCCATGGCGAAGGCGCCATAGCGCGCCGAGGCGCCGTAGCGGTCGCGCGAGGAGCCGGATTGCTCGGCAAGGAGGAAATGGTTCATGCCGCCATAATTGACGACCCTGTCCCGGACGCAGGCGCTGACGCAGGAGCCCAGAACCGTGGAGAAGGTGACCTCATCCCCGGACACATGACAATCGCCCTGATGCACCGTGGTCACGACGCCACGATCGAATTCTGGAGGCAAGCTGTTTGCGACCGCCATTGTCCATTCCCTGCATACTTCACCCTAGTTTAGGGCCGTATTCGTTATCCAATCGCTAACTAAAAACGCAAAGGAATCTAGAGTTTTCACAGTCGCAATACCCACTTAGGATTTTCCAACTAGAGTCGTCTGAATTGTTTAGGAGACTGGTGGATGTCGCTGGAAAGACTGGCGCGGGAATTGGACGAGACAGCCCGGCAGACCGGGGAAATGGCGGCGAGTATTTCCTACTCCGTTCACCACATGGGTGAGTGCGCCAAGGGCTGCGAGGACACCCGTGAACAGGCCGTCCAGAACATCATTGTCGCCCTGCAGGCCCAGGATCGCATCGAGCAGCGCTGCCGCAACCTGGCCCGTGCCGTGCGCGAACTGATCGCATCGGACCGCTCTATCGACCATCCGCGCTTCGACGAGATCTGGCGCAATCTCCAGCTCGACGAGCTTGCAGTGCCTGAAATGTCCGGCATCGCCGCCCGTGTCGATCACGGCGAGTGCGAGTTTTTCTAAAAAAGGCGCATCAAACCACAGTGCCGATGATGCCCCGTGCGCCGGTGGCTCGTTCAAGCGAGTGCGCCGGTTTTTCATTTTGCGTCCCGTACGCCAGGCATGCGCCCAAATCAAAGGGCGCCCGAAGGCGCCCCGATCACATCCGCCGGTTTCGCAACGAGGGCTAAAACCGGATGCTATGCCTGATCCTTGGTTCCGGCGACGATAGCGTGCAGGTCGATGAGGCCGACCATGGCGTTCTCATGGGTGATGATGCCGCTCAACAGCTCGGTGTCGGTGGCATTGCCCTCGGGCACGGAATGGATTTCGTCCTTGGAGATGGTCAGGATGTCGCTGACCGCGTCGACCAGGATGCCGACCCACTTGTTGCCGACCGACATGACGACGACGACGTGGTTCTTTGTCGGCTCGGTCTGGCCGTCGCCGAAACGCGCCCTGAGATCGTAGATCGGAACGATGGTGCCGCGGAGGTTGATGACGCCGCGGACGAATTCACGGGTGTTCGGCAGCGGCGTCGCGCCGTTCCAGGCCCGGATTTCGCGGACCGTGGTGATCTCGACGCCGTAGATCTGTTCGCCGATGGAGAAGGCGATCAGCTGCAATGAGCGGGATTCGTCGCTCTTGCCGGCCGTGGCCTCGCCTTCGTTTTCCCGCAGTTCCAAAGCTTCCATGTCTGTCTCCTTGAGGCTCGCGACCGGCTCTGGGTCGCACAGCCCTTAATTCTAGGCCGCGCTTCTATGCGTGGTCGTCTGGGCGCGCAGGCCCTGCACGTCCACGATGAGCGCGACGCTGCCGTCGCCGAGAATGGTGCCGCCGGCAATGCCTTCGATGCGCTCGAAATTCTCTTCGAGGCTCTTGATCACCACCTGCTGCTGACCGATGATTTCGTCGACGATGATCGCGACTTTTTGCGTGCCCTCTGCCTCGCACAGAACAACGAAGCGCTGATCCTCGGGCGTCTCGTTGGGAAGATCGAAGCGCTGCGCGAGGTCGATCACCTGCACATATTCGCCCCTGATCTGCAAGACCCGGTTGCCCGTCGGCATGTGGCCGAAATCGGCGCGGGCCGTCTGCATCGTCTCAACGATCGAGCTCAGCGGCACGACATAGGGACAGGTGCCCACGGCCACCAGCATGACGTCGAGAACCGCCAGGGTCAGCGGCAATCTCAGGGTCATGCGCGTGCCCTTGCCGGTCCACGAACGGACATGGACGGAGCCACCGATCTTCTTGATGTTGGACAGGACCACATCCATGCCCACGCCGCGTCCCGAAATATCGGAGACCTCGGTTACTGTGGAAAAACCCGGTGCAAAGATCAGATTGTCGATCTGTTCCTCGGTCAGCTGCTGGTCTTCCCCGATCACCCCGCGTTCACGGGCGATCTGGACAACGCGTTCGCGGTTGATGCCGGCACCGTCGTCCTCGACGATGATCAGGATGTTGCCGCCCGCCTGCTCGGCCGAGAGCCGGATGGTGCCGGTTTCCGACTTGCCGGCGGCAATGCGCTTTTCCGTGCTCTCGATGCCATGATCGGCCGAGTTGCGGATCATGTGTGTGAGTGGATCGGACAATTGCTCGATCACGGTCTTGTCGATCTCGGTGTTCTCACCGACGGTCTCGAGCTTAATCTTCTTGCCGGTCTTGCCGGCCAGCTCGCGCACCAGACGCGGCATGCGCGAAAACACGGATTTAACCGGTTGGGCGCGGATGGCCATGACCGAATCCTGCAGCCCGCGCGTGGTCTGGGCCAGCACCTCGAGGCCGCGCACCAGCTCCTGGTATTTCTGCCGGAGGTTCTCGTCCATCTGCTGGGTCAGCATGGACTGGGTGATCACCAGTTCTCCGACCATGTTGACGACGCGATCGACCTTGTCGAGATCGACGCGGATCGACTGCACGCCGACCGGGCGCGATGAACCGGACGACTCGGTTTCGGGATGATCGCCGCCACCCGCCCCGCCTGCCGGCGCCATTGCCTGGGGCGCGGGAGCCGGCGTGACGGTCTTCGGCGTGATCTCGGCGGCAAGGTCGGCGAAACTCGGCAGATCGTCGTCGTCGAAGGCGATCTCTTCGGCCTCGGTGGCGGCGGCGATGCCTTCGGATATCTCGATGTCGCAATCGCCTTCGACGAATTCGAAGACTTCGCGAATCTTGTCCTCGCTCAGCTCTTCGCCGGTGATGGCGACTTCCCACGAGCAATAAACGCCAAACGGCTCGAACTCGTCGAGACTGGGCAGTTCACCGACAACGGCTTTGACGGAAATCTCGCCGATCTCGGCGAGCTCGCGCAGCAGCAGCAACGGATCGTTGGCGCGCGAGTACAGCTCGGCATGCGGCGTGAAGCGGACGAGCCAACCTTCGCCGGAACCGGCCGGTTCATCCTTGCCTTCGAGATCGACGGTGACCGGCGTGAACTCGATGTCGAATTCTTCCATCGGCTCGCCGTCTTCGTCGTCGTCGTCGGCATTGTCCCCCTTGACCAGAGCAACGAAGCGCGCCTTTTCCTCGGCGCCGTAGTCCGCGCCCAGTTCCTCGCCATTGCGCGCCGCTGCGACGAAATCG
This sequence comes from Devosiaceae bacterium, assembly GCA_963675235.2. Taxonomy (GTDB): domain Bacteria; phylum Pseudomonadota; class Alphaproteobacteria; order Rhizobiales; family Devosiaceae; genus JAHJQZ01. The sequence continues at coordinate 35,475 of CAXXFU010000017.1, forward strand.
GCAACCAGGTCGTTGGCGCGGATGCACAGGGTGACGACGTCGTCGGTCAGCTCGACCTTGCCGTTGCGGACGTAGTCGAGCAGCGTCTCGAACTCATGGGCGAATCCGACAAGGCTGGTGAAATTGAAGGCGCCCGCCCCGCCCTTGATCGAGTGGATGGCTCGGAAAACGGCATTGAGCCGGTCTGCGTGGCGCTCCCCTTCCTCGATCGCAATGAACTGCTCCTCGAGCTCACTCAGGAGCTCGGAACATTCGTCGAAATATGTCGCCTTGAAGTCGTCGAGGTCGCTCATTGTCCACCGGCTGGTCTAGTGCCGCAGTTCCTTAGTGCACCACTCGACGAATAACTGAGATCAGTTTCTCCGGATCGAACGGTTTGACGATCCAGCCGGTCCCGCCGGCTGAACGTCCGAGATCACGCTTTTCCTGGCTGGTCTCGGTTGTCAAAATCAGAATGGGCAGGCTTTGGTAGTTGCCCGAAGCTCGGACGCTCTTGATGAACTGGATACCGTCCATGACCGGCATGTTGATATCCGTGATGACCACGTCCACATCTTCGGTCTTGAGCACGTCCAGTCCCTTTTGCCCGTCTTCAGCCTGAAGGACTTCGAACCCTGCACCCGTCAAGGTGTGGTGGAGCATGGCAAGGATCGTACGGGAATCATCGACCGTTAATACGCGCATGCAGTCTTCATCCTTTCATGAGCGGTTCGAACTGAGGCATCAGTCCCAGCCGCTCGATGGCCGATTGCATCGGCTCGCTTGTATTTACAACCATGAATTTGTTTTTGTTCCGTTGAGACGTTTCGGCGGCGCTCAGCAGCATCAGCAGCGCGTTTGTCGCAACCCGCTCGACGGCGCTGCCGTCAACGGTCGCGTCGCCCGATTCGATGACGTCGATCAGCTTGTCGCGAAACGCGTCAAGTGAATCGAGATCGGCAATCGCAGGCAATACCACGGCTTGAGCAGCCATCCGGGACATTCCTCCTGACCCAAACACCCGTCGGGAGTTTCACACCGGATTGGTTTAAGAACTCCTAACCTGCTCAGGCGAAGGGATGTTTTACCCACGGAGAACTTGATTCAACTGCATCGGCAGCCGGATGTGATTGATTATCCGGCAAAGCTCACTTGAGAGCTGCGCATCGCCATCAGTTTTCGCCCCCCGAAAGGACCTGGGCGATGGCTGCCCGATCCACCTGTTCGGCGCGATTCGGAGACCAGCGCGGAGCGTTGTCCTTGTCGACAATCACCGCGCGCACACCCTCGGCGAAATCGTCACGCACGGTCAGGTAGCGGGCCGTCACCAGGTCGCGGTCGAGCACGCGCGCGACATTGGCGTCGGCGGCAGCGAGCCGCCAGGTCTGCAGGATCACTTCAAGGCTCGTCGGGCACCGGTTTTTCAGGGTTTTCACCAGATCGGCGTCCTCGGGCTCGGCCTGGGCGATAATGGCCTCGACCATCTCGCCGGCAGTTTCGCCGCCAAAGGCCGGGGCCAGCCGATCGGCGATGGCACAGAACACCGGCTCGCCCGGGTCAGCGGCGAATGCGTCGACGACCTTCTTGAGGGCATCGCGCCCGCCCGAAGCCGCCGCATTGAGGGCGGCGCGTAACTCTGCAAGCCGCTCTGCCGGCACCATGACATCGGCAAGATCGAGGGCGATGGCGTCTGCCGGCCCGACCGGAAGCCCGGCGAACGAGAACAGCAGCGCCCGGTTGGCCGGCACGGTACCCAGCCTTGCGTTGACGCCGATATCGCAGAAAAGCCCGATGGCCGACTCGGGCATGGCGTATTTCGCACCCTCGACGGCAATACGGATATTGGCGTGCCCGGCCAGGCCGATGCCGCCGCCCATGACGAAACCGTGCCCAAGCGCGATAACCGGCTTGGGATAGGTCGCGATCAGCAGGTTGTTGCGGTATTCGTGGGTGTAAAAGCCCAACCCCTCCTCGGTCCGCCCGGCCAGAACCAGGTCGCGCGTCGCCCGTATGTCGCCGCCGGCGCAGAAACCGCGTTCGCCCCGCCCCTCGAACAGCACCGCCGCGACGGAATCGTCCTCGCGCCAGCCCATCAGCGTTGCATAGATCGTATCGATCATCTCCTGGCTCAGGGCGTTGATCGCCCGGGGCCTGTTGAGGGTGATCACGCCCATGGCGCCCTCGCGCCCGATCAGAACCTCGTCGGTCACCGCTTGCTCTCCCGTTATTTCGTCATCAGCAGCGTTTCAAATCCGTGTTCCGAGTGCTAGTTGAAAGACCACAAAAAGAAAACTGCTCCATATGACCAACGTTCATCTCACCGGGCTCGCCCGTGACCTCGCCGCCCACGCCGAAAAGGGCAAACCCATCCGCGTCGGCGTTATCGGGTCCGGCGAAATGGGGACCGACCTGGTCACCCAGTTCATGCTGATGGAAGGGCTTGAACTCGCGGCGATCTCGACCCGCCGACCGCCGACCGCCCTTCACGCCCACGACATCGCCTATGGCAACCGCGACAAGGCGCGCGAGACCGACAGCCGCTCGGCCATGTCCGAAGCGATCTCAATGGGCAAGACCGCCGTCACCAGTGATCCCGCGCTGATGGTCACCGCCCCCGAGATCGATGTGGTCATCGACGCCACCGGCAAGCCGGGCGTTGCCGCCGACTACGATCTTCTGGCGATGGAGCACGGCAAGCACATCGTCATGATGAATGTCGAGGCCGACGTCACCATCGGCCCCTATCTCAAGCACGAGGCCGACCGGCTCGGCGTCATCTACACGGTCGGGGCTGGCGACGAGCCAAGTTCGGCAATGGAGCTGATCGAGTTCGCTTCGGCGCTCGGCTACACCATCGTCTCGGCGGGCAAGGGCAAGAACAATCCCTTGAACCACGACGCCGTGCCCGACGACTATCGCGAGGAAGCGGAGCGTCGGAACATGAACCCGCGCATGCTGGTCGAGTTCGTCGACGGCTCCAAGACTGCCGTCGAGATGGCCGCCATCGCCAACGCCACGGGCCTTGTCCCCGACGTGCCCGGCATGCACGGCCCGAAAGCCAGCCGCGAGGAGCTGCCCACGGTACTCATCCCCAGGGAAGACGGCGGCGTTCTCAACCGGATCGGCGTTGTCGATTACACCATCGGCAAGGGCGTGGCGCCGGGCGTCTTCGTCGTCGTCAGGGCCGAGCATCCGCGCATCATCGAGCGCATGGACGACCTGCATGTCGGCAAGGGCCCCTATTACGGCTTTTTCCGCCCCTACCATTTGACGAGCCTTGAAGTCCCGCTCAGCGCCGCCCGCATCATGTTGTATGGCAAGCCGGACATGGTGCCCCTGCCCCGCCCCGTCGCCGAAGTCTGCGCCGTCGCCAAGCGCGACCTGAAGGTCGGCGAAAGCTTCGATGCCATCGGCGAGACTTGCTACCGCTCCTGGACCATGACCATCGCTGACGCCCGCGCCCAGGGCGCGGTGCCGGTCGGGCTCCTCGAAGGCGGCAAGGTCACCGCGCCGGTGAAAAAGGGCGAGCTGCTGACAAGGGCGAATGCCGAGCCGGACAAGACGACGCGCCTGTGGGCGCTGAGGCAGCGGCAGGAAGAGATGCTGGCGTGACGGACGCCAAACCGATCGCCTTTCGCGATCAGGCTGCGCTTGAAAACTGGCTTTCAGACAATCACCAGACCGAAACCGAGCTCTGGATCAAGATCTACAAGAAGGCATCCGGCATCCCGTCGGTCACGTGGCAGGACTGCGTCGTTGCCGCCATCGCCTGGGGCTGGATCGACGGTCTCAAGCGTCCGCTCGGCGACAGGGCCTGGCTGCAACGCCTGACCCCGCGGCGGCCCGGCTCCAATTGGTCGAAAAAGAATGTCGCGCACGCCGAGCGCCTGATCGCCGAAGGCCGGATGCAGCCGGCCGGACTGGCCCATGTCGCAGCCGCCCGCGCCGATGGCCGCTGGGACGCCGCCTATTCGACATCCGCGGACATGGAAATTCCCGAGGATTTCCTTCAAGCGCTGGCGAGAGACGAAAAGGCCAAGGCGACATTCGACAGCCTCAGCCGTTCCCACCTGTTTGCCATCTACACCCGCCTGCACGACGCCAAACGCCCCGAAACCCGTGCGAAGCGCAAGGCGGAGATGCTCGCCAGACTGTCGCTTGGCGACAAGCCGGTTTGAGTGCAAGCGGATGACAGCACCAAGGTGACGATTCGCCAAATTCACCGGTTTTGCCTGTCCACCCTCGTCATTCCCGGGAAAAGCGGGAATCTAGCGGCGCGCAGTCCTGCGCGCCTGGGGAGTCTTGCGCTCAGCAGTCGCATCGCACTGGATTCCCGATCAGGTCGGGAATGGCGATGTGGACAGAATTGGCGGCAGGTGACTCCTGCCGGCTGCATGCGGGTCTTCCAGGCAAAACGCGGAGGCTCGGGTGCGCGCAGCGCCTGCAGGAGATACGGCAAGACCAAACCGCCTCTCACCCTGACATCGCACCTTCCTGCGCAACCTGCAAAAGGGGCAATTCCAAACCCGAAGGCAACAGCGGCAGTCCTCGGATGCTGCGTGAGTGCGCGATGAGCAGGCAGGGTGCCTGACCGGCTCTCACTCCGATCAGGCCATCTCTTGCTAAATGCAACTTTCAGGCCCGGCGGATCGATTGCACCGGTCCTGGCGACTACTCCGGCAGGGTCAGCGGCCCGAGGACCAGTGCCGAGAAGAACAGGATCTGCACGATCAGCACCGCTATGATGTTGCCGATCAGCTTGGCCCAGCCGAATATCGGAATCCATTTCTCGGCGATCTTCTTCAGCACCTCTTCGGCAGCCTTCTTGCCGAGCTTCTTGATCAGCATTTCCTTGAACTTGTCGCTAAGCAGGAATTTCTTGATCAGGATCTCGATCAGGTGCTTCAGCTCGTGCTTGGCTGCGGCCTCCAGAAGATCCTCCCAGACATCCTCGAACTCGCCGCTGCGCAGGATTTCAAGGATCGGAGCATAGAAATCACTCAGCCCAAACACGCCAAGCGCCTTGAACAGGATCTCCTCGATGACGGCCTGCCAGTCCGTTGCGAGCGGGGCCGCCAGGAAGGCCTTGATCAGGTTTGCCGGATAGAATCCGATTTCCTGTTCCAGCTCCAGCAACCGGGCCAAGGGTGGCATCGGCGTCGGCACGATCGGCACTCCGGTCATTGGATGCAGGCAGAACTGCTTGTGCGCGACTGCCATTTCAATGGCGTTGGCGTGCAGCGCGACGCCTTCGTCATAGAGACCGATCATGTCCTCGGGCGGTCGCTCGCCCGCTGCGATAATTGCAGCCGCCCTGTCGATTTCACCGAGAAAACGCCCGCCGGCCTGGATCAATCCGCTCTCATCGCCGATCACCGGCGGCAATCCGCGACCGATCTCGCCGCGTTCGCCGCCATCGCCGACGATTGCGGCGCGTATGGCGCCTGCGTCGGGGTTTTGCGGATTGATGACAGCCTCGCCCACCGCGGCCCGCAGGGCAATGGTGGAAATCGGGCTATAGCCCACCGCGACAATGATCGGCTCCAGCGCATCGGCAATACGCATGGACTCTTCGCGGCTGGCGCCGCCCCAGAACAGGTTGCGCGACAGACGTTCGCGGTCGAAAGCACTGCGCACCGCATCCCTGTTGATGATCTCGACAGGGCCGGGAGAGAACGTGGCGTCGGCGGCATCGGGCGCGCCGGATGAAACAGGTTGGAGCTTGCCGCGCCAGTCTCCGTGTTTCGGCGCTTCATAGGGAATCCAGTCGCCCAGCTTCTGGCCATCCTTGGAGAAGACATAGCTGTCGGGCTGCGTGAACCTGAAATCGCTCTCGACTGAAACTCCAATCGTCGTGCCCTTCGGCACTTCGGCATCCCAGGTGATGTTGACCTGGTTGTACTTGGTGGTGATGGACTTGGGTTTCGGTCCCGCCACGACCTTCGGGTTGCGCAACACCCCGCCTGAGCCGCGATAAAGGATGTGAAGATCGTTGACCTTGTCTTGGTTGACAACAAAACTGTGGGGACCAATCAGCGGCATTGTACACTCCTCCATCAATTATTGATCAAATCGAGCAAGTCACATGCCGCAAGTTAACTTACATCGACGCAGAACACATCTTGTTGTTCAGCGCTCGAAGGCATAACTATTCATAAACCATGGAAATGGCACATTGATTCTACACATCTATTTCGGATGTATCTCGAATGTTCCTGCCGCTTCAATTAATGTTGATCAGGCAAGCCGGAATATTATTCCGTAGCGTCCTGTGCTGCCCGCCGCCCCGAAGCCGGGCCGAATGCTGAACAGGGAAAAACGCAAGAACCCGTCCGCCCTCCCCGGATGGAGAAGGCCAGCGGGCTCTTGCGTCCGCAGTGTTTTTCGGCGGCGGTCGCTGCGCGGCTCAGCGCCTACTTCAGGCTGAACGGCGGATAGACGTCGGTCACCAGCAGGAAGGCATAGGCCCAGACCCGCGTTCCCCAGCGCAGCGTGCCAACGACGAAATCGAAGAGGCCACGCGGATAGCTGCCGGTGAACAGGATGATGAACCAGGCGATGATCGTCACGATGACCACCAGCACCATCAGCACCATCAGCACGATGTAGTGCGGGATGGCCAAGAGCCATTTGACCAGCGGCAGCCAGCGGTTGAGCCCGCCCTCGGCGTCTGGGTAGTCAACGTCGAGCTGGACGCCTTGCGTTTCTGTGGTCGACGGGTAGCGGTCGGTCAAAAGCAGCATGTAGGCACCGACGCGGGCGCTGAAGCGGCCGAGCTCGAGAGCGAAATCGAACCACCAGCGTGGGTATTTCTGCCGGAAGACGATCATCAGCACGGTGGCGACGGTCAGGCCGGCGGCGATGCCGCCCCCGCTGGTCTCGACGACATTGCCGGCAGCGTCGATGGTCCGGCTGGTCGAGGCGTTGGTCAGAAGCCCCAGGATGATGAGGATCGGAATGCCCCAGATCAGGCGCAAGAGCGTGGTCAGCCGGTCGAGTTGTTCGGGATAGTCGACATCGAAGCGTGCGGCATACGAAGATGTATCAGCCATTGGTTGCCCCCTCAGGATTTCGATGACAATGCTAATCATGAAATACAACGACGTTTCAGCACTCTAGCCCGAATGCGCGGGCGGCGCACTATCAGGCTGCGCTGTGGACAACTTGTCCCCCGATCACTCATCCGCATCCATCGTTCCGGTCCCGGGCGTGGGTGCAGTGGGCATCTCCTTTTGGCTCGCCATATTGTGACGTCGGCAATTGGTCTTTCACTCGTCCGGATATGGTATTGTCCTGGGTTCCCGAACGGCGAGCACATGCATGACCAACAAAACCGTCACCTTCGCACGCAAACCGGCCCTCGCAGCAGTGTTCCTTGTCGCCGCCGTTCCGGCCCTTGCCCAACCGGCCGGCAACGGCATGCACATGCATGGCGCCGGCGGGATGATGGCGCATGACGAGGTGACCATGCCAGGCCTCAGGGGTCTTGATGCCACGCCGGAGGAAAGCGCCGAGCTCATGGTGATGTTCGCCAATTTCGACACGATCACCCGCGAGGTCACCAACCTGCCGAACGGCATTCGCACCGTCACGCGGTCGTCGGACGAAATGGTGATGGCGAACCTGATCAGTCATGTCGCCGGCATGATCACCCGCGTCACCGAGGGCCGCGATCCCGAGATCTTCATCCAGAGCCCGACGCTCGACATCTTCTTCCTGCGCGGCGACGCCATCACCTCCGATATCGACATCACCGACGAGGGCATCGTCGTGGTGCAGACCTCGGAGGACCCCGAAGTGGTTACCGCCCTGCATGTCCACGCCGCCGAGGTCTCGGACATGGCCGAACGCGGCATGGCGGCGGTGCACGAGATGATGATGGCGCGCCAGGGCAACTGAGCCGGCTTCGGGATATCGGCCTACTCGCCCTCGGTAGGGATGTGCAGCAGCCGTCCGCAATGCTTGCAGTGCACCGAGTCCGGATCGTGCATCAGCAGCCCGCAGTCCGGGCATTCATGGCGAACCTTATGCGGCCGCAACAGCACCTGAACGAGCCTGAGGAACAAGGTGACCCCGAAGATCATCACCGCCACCGCCAGCATGCGTCCAGCGGTGCCGGTCAGGGTGATGTCGCCGAAACCGGTCGTGGTCAGCGTCGTCACGGTGAAATAGAGCGCGTCGGCGAAGTTGCCGATTTCCGGGTTGGATTCGTGCTGAAGCGCGTAAATCAGCCCGGTCATGATGAACAGGAACACCAACAGATTGATCGCAGCCAATGTGATGTCCTCACGCTGGCGGAACCAGGCAAAATCCTGCCGGAGGCGCCTGAGCAACTGGTAGGTGCGCAGCAGCCTTACGGTTCTCAGGATGCGGAGGAACCCGAAGCCTTCACCGGCGATCGGCGCGACGAAGGAAATGATGGCGATGATGTCGGTCCAGGTGCTGAACCGGAACAGCATCATGTGCCGGCGTCGGTCGATGACGATACGGGCGATGAAATCGGCAAGTATGACGATGCCGAAGGCGAAATCGAGTTCCTCGACCGTCATCGTGTGCGGGAAGAACGAGGTGACGATGACGAAGGTGATGGTGATGAGGTCGAAGACAAGCAATCCGTAGCGGAACCGGTGCGCTGCGGTGGAATTGCCCTCGTAGAGTTCCCTCAAGGTCTTGATCACCTGTGCCTCCCATGCAACGGCCAGCAAAGAATTGCCAAAACAATAAGGATTTGGCCAGCCCTTCCCGGATCGCTGTTGACGGGTCCGGCACGCGCCGACATTGTCGCGACACTGCGAACCGTGAGGAGTTCGATCGATGCTGGCAAGAGCCTCGTTCTAGTCTGACCTGTGGCCGAGCCCTGTGCGGCCACCTCTCAACATCTGTCGATTTTGCCCCCTGGAGGGCCCATGTTTCGCATGTTCGCAAACGTGGTCGATCCGTTTCAGCCCTATGCCGAAGCGGAGCCGCCACGCAAAGCCGTTGCCTATATCCTCGGACATCTCAAGCCCTTGCGCCTGGTCATCGTCGCGAGCCTTGCCATCACGCTCGTCAACGTCGCGATCGAGTTGTGGCTGATCTACTATGCCGGCCGTCTCGTCGACACCCTTGCGGCTCTGCCGCCATCGCAATTGTGGATCCGCATGGGCACGGAACTGGTTCTCGCCGCAGCGCTGTTGCTCGTCGTGCGTCCTGTCTTCGCGGCTCTGGGAGAGGCGCTCGACGACATCGCCTTCCGCCCCAATGCCGTCAACCTCATGCGCTGGCGTGCCCATCGTCATATCCTCCGGCAACCGGTGTCCTGGTTTCGCGATGAGACGTCTGGCCGGTTGGCCTCGCGCGTGCGCGAAATCGGCAGCGCCGGCGCCGGCGCGGCCTACAGCGTCGTCCACACGCTGTTTTACGTGCTTGCCTATCTGGCCGGTTCGCTGTGGCTGATGGCCTCCATCGATCCCCGGCTCACGCTGCCGCTGGTCCTGTGGGGGGCCGTCTACCTTGCCCATATGGCCTATGCCGTGCCGCGCTTCCGCGACAACACCGAGCGATTCCAGAACGCGCTGACCGACCTGTCGGGCCTGTTCGTCGACACCTATGCCAATATCGACACCGTCAAGCTGTTCGCCGATCAGCGCCATGAGGACGCCGAAAGCGAGCGGCGTTTCCGGGCCACCCGCAAGACCTTCATCGACGTGCAGACCATCGAGGTGATGATCAATACCGGCATGACGGTGTTGAGCAATCTCCTGCTGGTGACGCTGGTCGGCGCCGCAATCGTGTTCTGGCAGTCGGGCGAAGCGCCGCTCGGCCTGGTTGCCGCCAGCCTGGCCTTGAGCTTTCGGATATCCGATCTCGCCGACTGGATGCTCGACGCGGTTTCGGCGCTGTTCGGCCATATCGGCGCCACCCGCGAGGCACTGAAATCGGTAGCACAGCCCATCGCCCTGACCGACCCGCCCGATGCCAAGCCCCTCGCCTTCGAGGGCGGCGCCATCGGCTTTCACGGTGTCAGCCATCTGTACGGTGCCGATGCCGGAGGCCTGCGTGAGGTCGATCTCGATATCGGGGCTGGCGAGAAGCTCGGTCTTGTCGGCCCGTCCGGCGCCGGCAAATCAACGCTGATCAACCTGTTGCTCAGGTTCTTCGATCCCGAACAGGGCCGCATTCTCGTCGACGGGCAGGACATCGCCGCTGTCACGCAGCAGAGCCTCAGGCGCCGCATCGCCATGGTCGGTCAGGACGGCACCCTGCTCAATCGCTCGATCGCCGACAATATCGGCTACGGACGGACGGACATCGAACCGGACGAAATCATCGCGGCGGCGCGCAAAGCCGAAGCGCATGAGTTCATCACCGCACTCAGCGACCGCAACGGCAACGAGGGTTATGCCGCAATCGTCGGCGAACGCGGCGTTCGGCTGTCGGGTGGCCAGCGCCAGCGCATTGCCCTCGCTCGCGCCATCCTCAAGGACGCGCCGATCCTGGTGCTCGACGAGGCGACTTCGGCGCTCGACTCGGAAGTCGAGGCGGCGATCCTCGAGACGCTCTATCGCATAATGGAAGGCAAGACCGTGATTGCCATCGCCCACCGCCTGTCGACCATCGCCCGCATGGACCGCATCGCGGTCATGGACGCCGGGCGCCTTGTCGAAATCGGCACGCACGACGCCCTGCTGGATCACAACGGACTCTACGCCCGACTCTGGGCCCATCAGTCCGGTGGCTTCATCGGGGTCGAATGAAGACGGGCGGTTGCGCAATGCGCAGCCGCCCTGTCGCTCGTGCGCCAGCATGGGACGTCAGTCGAGCGTTTGTCTGTAGCGCAGCATGGCAACGGTAACGATCACCACCATGATGATGGCGAGATTGGTCATGTCTCCGGCGATATCGGCAAGCTCGGCGCCCTTGAGCATGATCTTTCGGACCACGCGCAGGAAATGCGTCGCCGGGATGGCCGTGCCGATGGCCTGGGCCCAGCCAGGCATGCCGGCAAAGGGGAACATGAAGCCCGACAGCATGATGATCGGCAGAATGGTCATGAAGCTCATCTGCATCGCCTGCATCTGGGTGCGCGCCACCGTCGAGATCAGGAAGCCGAGCGCCAGGTTGACGATGATGAACAGGTTGATGCCGAGCATGAATGCCCAGGGCGATCCCTCGAACGGCACGTCGAACAGCAGCCGCGCGGCGATCAGGAAGATGATCGTTTGCACGTAGCCGACAAGAATGTAGGGCAGGATCTTGCCGAACATCACTTCGAGCGAGCGGGCCGGCGTGGCGATCAGGGTTTCCATCGTGCCCTTCTCGGTCTCGCGGACGATGGCGACGGCAGTGATCAGCGTCATCATCATGGCAAGGATCACGGCCAGCAGGCCGGGCACGATATTGGTCGATGTCCTGCCTTCGGGGTTGTACTGCTTGTGCACCGTTACCTCGAACGGCATGGGCGAACCGGCTGATGCCTGCAGCGGACCCGTCATGGTCTGCTTGATGGCGACTTGCAGAATGCCGTTGAGCGCGCCGACCGCGCTGCCAACCGCTGTCGGATCGGAGGCGTCGGCAGCGACAAGGATATCCGGATGGCGACCACGCACGATGTCCTTTTCGAAGTCGGGCGGGATAACCACAACGAAATTGGCCGTACCGTCGCGCAACACCTTGTCGCCGCTGTCCGGGCCAGTGGTCACACCCTTGAAATCGAAATAGGTCGAGGTCTCCATGCCGGCCAGCACCGCCCGCGTGATAGGACCGGAATCGTTCATCTCGATCATGGTCGGCATGTGCTGCGGGTTGGTGTTGATGGCGTAGCCGAACAGCAGCAGCTGCATCACCGGAATGCCGACCATCATGGCGAAGGTGGCATGGTCGCGCTTCATCTGGATGAATTCCTTGACGAGCACGGCGAAGAACCGCCCGAACGAGAGACCCATCATTGTGCCGCTCCATTGGCGAAATTGTCCGTCGCCCCGGTCATCAGGTAGATGAAGGCCTCTTCGAGCTCGGCCTTCTTCTCGGTCCAGTGCCCGGCGCCACGCGCCATGTGTTCTTGGGCAATCTGTTTGAGACGCGCCTCGTCGGTGCCCGAGACATGCAGCACCGCGCCAAAGCGCGCGACCTGCTCGACGCCTTCGGTAGCGCGTAGCTCCTCCTCGAGCGCCATCAGGCCGGCGCCGTCGACCCGCCATGTGTGCAGGCCGAGCATGTTGGGGATTTCGCCGGAAGGCCCGGAAATCAGCATCTTGCCGTAGGCGATATAGGCGATGTAGTCGCACTGCACCGCTTCGTCCATGTAGTGCGTCGAAACCAGCACGGTGACGCCCTTCTTCGACAGACGCCTGATTTCGTCCCAGAAATCGCGACGCGCCTTGGGATCGACGCCGGCGGTCGGTTCGTCGAGCAGCAACAGCAGCGGGTCGTGCAGCAGGCACGCGGCCAGCGCCAGGCGCTGTTTCCAGCCGCCCGACAATGTGCCTGCGAGCTGGCTCTGCCGGTCGAAGAGTCCAAGCTCGGCAAGAGCGTCATCGACACGCCGCTTGCGGTCCTTGAGCCGGTACATGCGCGCCATGAAATCGAGATTCTCGCGGATCGACAGATCCTCGTAGAGCGAGAATTTCTGCGTCATATAGCCGACCTGCTCCTTGATCTGCTGGGTCTGTCGGCCGATGTCGAGACCGAGGCACTGGCCCTCGCCGGCATCGGGAGTCAAAAGCCCGCACATCATGCGGATGGTCGTGGTCTTGCCCGAACCGTTCGGACCAAGAAATCCGTAGATCGCCCCGCGCGGCACCTCCATGTCGAGTTCGTCGACCACGGTCTTGTCGCCAAACTTCTTGGTCAGCCCTTTGACCCAGATGGCGCGGTTCTCGGGCAGCAAAGAGGCTTGGGTCAGAACCTGTGGCCTGGGATCGTCGGTTCCGGTCTGCGCCGGAGCGGCGGCGGGTTCGTCTGGCGTGGCAGAATCCGCTTCAGCCACCGGAACCGGCTGCGCCGCTTCGTCGGCCACCACCTCGGGCGTCGCCATGTTTTCCGGCGTCACCTCCGGTTCTATATCAGGGCGTTTGGGCGCACTGTCCGGGATGTTGGCGTCATCGCTCATTCGGGCACCTTCATCGACACCGGCTGGCCAGGGAGTAGCGAAATATCGGCGTCGACCATCGCCTCAGCCAGGAAGACCAGGCGCTTGCGCTCGTCGCGGGAATAGATGATCGGCGGCGTGTTCTGCGGCTGGCTGGCCAGATAGGAGATGGTCGCCGTCAGCCCGTCCGGGCAGTTGTCGCAGGAAAGATCGAGGATGTCGCCGATGCGGAACAGGTTGCGGTCGGGCTCGGGAATGAAGAATTCCACCTTGAGCTCACCCGGCGGCAGGATCGATAGCACCGGGGCGCCGATGCCAACCACCTCTCCGTTCCTGTAAAAGACCCGGTCGATGACGCCGCCAACCGGTGATTCGACCGTGCGGTCGTCGAGATTGACCCTGGCGGCTTCGACATTGGCGACAGCGGCGTCGACATTGGCCTTGGCAGCGGCGAGCTGTTCCGGACGCGCCGGCAGTTCGGCAACGGTCAGTTGCGCCTTGAGCTGGGCGACGCTGGCATTGGATGTGTCCAGCTGCGCGCGCGCCTCGTCGACCTTTGAGTCGGGTACGAGGCCGGATTGCTTCAGCTTCATGATCCGCTCAAGCGTGGTCTTGGCCAATGCCTGGCTCGCTTCCGCCTGTTTGAGCGAGGCCTTGATGACGTCGGTCTCCTCTGAGCGCGAACCGGTCTCGAGGTTGCGCCAGCTCGCCTCGGCGGCGGCCCGTTGGGCGATGGCGGCACTCAGCGCAGCGCGGTAATGGTCATCGTCGAGCGAGAACAGCATCTGTCCCTTGGTCACCGTCTGGCCTTCGAGGGTCGGGATGGCGTTGATCCGTCCGGGATTGGTGGCCGCGACGTAGACGTAATTGGCTTCGACATAGCCGTTGTAGACCGGTGGGCCATGTTCGGTGAAACCTGCGATCAGAGCCGAGACCATGGCGGCAAGTGCCCCGCCGGCCCAGACGATCCAGTGGAAGGCGTCGCCCATCCAGGCCAAAGCAGCGTCGATAAAGGCATGGAACTCATCCATTTTTCTGCTCCGGTTTGGCCGACAGGCCATTCATGAGAATGTCGATGTGCTGGGAGATCATCCGCTCCATCTGCAGTCCCTCTTCAGGAACGATCTTGAAGACCTCGGCGATGACGACGTGGGCGATGATGGGGCCGATGATGCTGCGGATGGCCAGTTCGGCATCGACCGGCTTGAAGCGGCCGACTTTTACCTGGTGTTCGATCATCCGCCGCATGACCGGCAGCACCTTGTCGATGACGTCGCGGCGATAGATTGCGGCCAGTTCGGGGAACTGTACCGATTCTCGCATGATCAGTTTGGGAACAGCCAAAACCTTGGGGTCGCCGAGATTGTGGGCGATGAGCCCGCCGATGGTCTTGAACACCAGGATGGGATCGACGCCCATCGACTCGATGGTCGAAATCGCCTTCAGGGCAATGGGCGACAAGGCCCTATCGATCAGCCCTTCCATCAGGGCTTCCTTGGAGTCGAAGTAGAGATAGACCGTTCCCTTGGAGATGCCGGCCTTGCTGGCGACGTCTTCGACGCGTGTGTTGGCAAAACCCTTTTCGGTGAACAGTTCAAGCGCGGCGTCGAGCACCTCGTCGCGCCGCGCCTCGGCGCGGCGTCGGAATTTCGGCTTGGCGCGGCGCCGCTTCTCGGCTCCGCTCTTGGCGATCGCATCAACATCCTGCGGCTTGTCGTTGTCGGCTGACACTGTGGCTGCCTCTTGCTTGTCGACCTTACTAACTGACTGGTCAGTTATAATTTTGCTACTAATAAATGACCGGTCAGTTATTTGCAAGAGCGCATCCGTCGCAGAGGCTGTCACACCCGGCGACACTGACCCGGAGTGACACGTTTCTTCCATTCATGTCATTGAATATATTGGAGAATTATTTGGTAACCAGTGATCGGATTTCTCCCGCACTGGCAAGCGAATTCGGCTGCCGACACAGAGCGCGCGTCGCTTGCGGCGCTGTATTTGGATCGATAATTCAATGGAACCGCGGCGCTAGTCCGGCAGGCGGTCAGGCCAGAAGATGCTCGACGACAAGGCGCGTCGCCGGTCCGATTTCTTCGGCATATTGCGCCTTGGCACATAGGCCCGCAGCGCAGGCGATGAGGATCTGGGCGTATTTGCGTGCTTCGCTGCGCCCATCGCGCTCCAGCACGGTGATCAGGGCTTCCTCGAGCCAGCGCTCGAACGCGGCGATCTGCTCGGCGAGCAATGGCGAGTTCTCGCCATAGAAATCGGCGGCATGCGAAGACGAGCGCACCAGGCGGAAATAGGCCTTCTGCTTGCTCGACAATGCCCGCGCAATACGTTCAGGCACGGCGCCCGGTCCGTCGAGCTCATGGATGACCATCTCCCGCCACGAAGCAAGCACGCGCTCGGCAAGCGTGGCGAAGACCAGATCCTTGTCGCGGAAATAGGCGTAGAGTGTCGGCTTGGCGACGCCGGCTGCGCGGGCAATGGCCTCCATTGAGGTGGCACGCAGCCCGTTGCGAAGGAACAATTCTTCCGCCGCCGCCAGGATTCGTTCGCGCCGTTCCGGGTTGAGTTGCCTGCCGCCTTGTTTCACCATGTCGCACCACTTGAACGTAACGAACAGTAATCGTATATATCGTTCAACACAGAAAATGGATAGAGGTCATGGATACCGTTCTCGTCACGGGCTGTTCCGGTTTTGTCGGCGGCCATCTCGTCTTTCAGCTTTTGCAGCAAGGTTATCGTGTTCGTGGCAGTTTGCGGTCGCTTTCGCGCGCAGACAAGGTCATCGCCGAACTTTCTGCCGCCGGCGCTGATACAGATCAACTCGAATTCGTTCAATTGGACCTGCTTGACGATTCTGGCTGGGTTGAGGCGATGAAGGACGTTCAATTCGTCCATCATGTCGCCTCGCCCTTTGTCATCTCCATGCCCGAGGACCCCGACGATCTCATCCGTCCGGCAGTGAACGGCACCGAGCGCGCGCTGAAGGCGGCGCTTGCCGCCGACGTCAAACGCATCGTCGTCACCTCGTCGCTGGCTGCCATCGCCTACGGCCATCCGACCATGCGCACCGAGCCGTTTTCAGAAAAGGACTGGACGCAGCTGGACAACGCCATTCCGATCAACGCCTACGTTCGGTCCAAAACCCTGGCCGAGCGCCGCGCCTGGGAAGTGATGCGCGAGGCCGGGCGCGAGAACGATCTCGCCGTTATAAACCCGAGCGCCATATTCGGCCCGCTGCTCGGCGACGATATCGGCACCTCGGGGCTGATCATTCGCCGCCTGCTCAACGGCTCGATCCCGGCGACGCCGCGGCTCAATTTCCTGTCGGTCGATGTCCGCGACGTTGCCGCGCTGCACATGGCGGCGATGCAGATCGAGGCGGCCGGTGGCCAGCGCTTCCTCACCAGCTCGACCTCGCTCGGCATGCCCGACATGGCGCGCCTGTTGCGCGAAAACTTCCCGGAGGCGGCCCGGCGCGTTCCGGTGCTGACAATTCCAGACTGGCTGGCCCGGCTCTATGCCCTCATCGACAGGGAACTGCGCGACAATTCCCAGGAGATCGGCCTTGTCCGCAAGGCCAACGCCTCCCGCGCCGAGATACTCGTCGGCCGCAAGCTCATCACCTCCGAGGAGGCGTTCCTGGCCATGGCCCGTTCGATGATCGAAGGCGGACTGGTATAACCGCCCCGGCCCGCCCGGCGCCGCGGCGTCCGGTCTCACATCGCAGTCGGACTAAAAAAAGGGCTAGGCGTTGCGGCCCGAATTGGGTAAAGAACCGCGATCCCGCTCGTGATGTGCGCGGGATCGATCAGGACGGGGCTGTAGCTCAGTTGGGAGAGCGCAACGTTCGCAATGTTGAGGTCAGGGGTTCGATTCCCCTCAGCTCCACCATCCTGAATGTCGGCAGACATAAACTATATTTTTCAGTTATTTAGCTTTTATTCGTTGTCAAGCACGTACCCATTTGAGTGCCCATTCTGCGTACCCGAATGCAAGGCGTGGCGGTTTGCCTTTGCCGCCTAGGCCAGTTTGGTTGAAACAGCCGAACTCCGTCTCAGCACACCAAGGAGGCGGACTCTCGACCCAACCGGCACCCGAGCTCAAGCCCTTCTTGCGCATATTGGCAGCCAAGAAGCCATTCGAGCTCAATACATGAACCTCTCTCCAGCGTTCTTGGCTGACCGTCACCCGGCAACGACCCAACGCCAAAGGACAACGCCGCACTCCTCAGCATTGTCGAATCGATTGCTGTGAAAAGCGGTCGGGCGCCTATGCGCCCGAGCCGGACATCCAACCCCCATCGACCAACACCTGAAAGCGGACAGTCGCTTTTTGCTAGCTGACCGTGGGAAAAGCGTTCGGGTTCTTCGAGTTGCGTCCCAGCTCCTCGGCCAAAAAGTCGAAGACCAGCCGCACCCTTCGGCTTGTGCTGACTTCGCGGTGCACTGTCAGCCAGATCGGCAGTTTGAGAGGCGGCAAGTCAGGAAGAACGCGGGACACGCCTGGCTCATGATCGGCCGTTGCCTCAAAGAAAATGCCGACGCCGGCTCCGGTTTTCATCAGCTGCCATTGCACCAAATGGTTCGAGGTCAGGACCTTGAAATGATCTCGGTCGACATTGAGTCCCATCGCCCGAAGCGCCTTGATCAGCACATCGGATTCATCAAAGCCGATGAAGTCGGCCTTGAGCAGATCATCCGGCGTTTTCGGTCGGCCTATGCTGCGAAGGTAATCGTCCGATGCGTAAAGTCGACCAACGCTTTCGCCGACCTTTCTGGTTACGAGATCCAGCTCCGATGGCAGGAAATTGCGCAGTGCTATATCGGCTTCCCGGCGGCGCAGATCGATCGGTTCATTCGACGCGACGATTTCGATTTCGATCCCGGGATAGTTGTTCCGAAGCCTGGAAATCAATGGCGCAAGCAAGAATGCCGAGTCGAATTCGCTGGCCGTGATGCGAATCTGCCCCGAGATTTCCATCGTGCGTCCGGATGCCGCCAGGGATAACTGTCCTGCCGCCTCGGACATGGCCCGCACGTAGTCGAGCAAATCCGTGCCGGTCGGCGTCAGCACAAGCCCGCGCCCGGTTCTTTCGAATAGCAGGACGCCGAGCTCCGCTTCGAGCGCCTCGACCTGCCGCCCGACCGTGGATTGGGCCATGCCAAGTGCACGCGCGGCGGCGGAAAGCGAACCTTCTTCCGCGGTGATCAGGAACGCCCGCGCACGATTCCAGTCAAAATTGACGTTCAGCCATCTCATGCAAAAACGCATATCACAATCGCAAAACTGGTCAATTCAATATGCAAATACGCAGTGATAGGACAAGCCATCACAGCCAACATTTGATGGAGCACGCAAATGAGAGCCTCAATCAGCGACAGGTATGGACCTGCCGAAAGTGTCACCCTGACGAATACTGCCAAGCCGCGTCCGAAGGACGGCGAAGTTCTGGTCAAAGTGACCGCCACAACGGTCAACGCAGCGGACTGGCGGATGCGATCCGCGCAGTTCCCCAAGGGCATGTGGCTTATGGGACGACTGATGAGTGGCGTATTCCGCCCGCGCCGGAAGGTGCTCGGCAGCGAGTTTGCCGGCTTCATCGAAGCCTTGGGTCCGGGCGTAGATGCCTATCGCGTCGGAGACCGCGTTTTCGGCATGTCAGAGGACAGAGGTGCGCATGCCGACTATCTGGTCATGCCCGTTGACGGTGCATTGGCGCCCACTCCGCCCGAGATGAGTGACGAAGACGCTGTGTCACTGCCATTCGGGACGGTTTGCGCTTTGGTGTTTCTTCACGACCATGCCGGGCTGCGGCCACGCCAACGACTTCTCATCACCGGCGCGTCCGGCGGTGTTGGCGCCTTTGCCGTGCAGGTTGCCAGGCACCTTGGCGCCGAAATCACAGCGCTCGCGAGCGAGGCCAATCATGTGACCTTGCAGTCGCTCGGTGCGGATCTGACCATCGACTACAACAAGACCGACATCACAAAGAGTGGACTTGAATTCGATGTGGTGCTGGACACGGTCGGCATGCTCGGCGTTGCCGAGGCAAAACGTCTGCTGGTGCGGAACGGCGTGTTTCTTCCACTGGAATTCGGTGTGCCAGAAATGATTCACGCGCTGACCGCGAAACTGTTTGGCGGTCCGAAGATTGTGCTCGGCGTAAGCGTGGCGACCAAAACGCTGATCAATCGCGTGGCGGCTCTCGCCAGGCAGGGCGTACTGCGGCCGGTGATTGACAGCCGCTATCCGTTCGAGGATATCGCCGAGGCCTATCGCCGCGCCGAAACCCGTCACAAAACGGGCAGCATCGTAGTCGTACTTTCTCCGCCGCGCCTTTCCGACCGGGCTGCTTGAGTCTTTGAACTCAACTCGTCGGACTCGCGACTTCCGGCATCGCAAATGGCCTGATGCCACGCCACCCGGATCGTTCTGAAAAACCATAGGCCATGTGCCCGGGCCTGGTGTCAGGCCGGAAATGTCCCCGGCAGGCAATCAGGCAAGCGAGCCATCGGCATTTCATCGGGATTGGGCCTCGATGAGTGTTTGCCGCTCGATCGACCGACTCTCTTGTGCCGATCCGGAATGGATGGACTCGCCTCATTCCGGAAGCTGTCAGTCGCCGTCTCGGGCAAAAATCCGGCTATTGGGAAACCGGCTCGCCTTCGAGCATTCTGCGTCCGGCTTCGCTTTCCTTCAGACGATGACCAACATCGACGATGGCCGCGATGGCAGGTACGAGCTCTTGCCCCATCGCTGTCAATTCGTACTCGACGGATGGTGGAGAGGTCGGCCTCACCGTCCGCGAGACGACGCCGCGCGCCTCGAGTTCCCTCAGTCTTTGGGTGAGAACCTTGGCCGAAACTGGCGGGATATCGACCCTGAGTTCGTTAAACCGCCGCGGACCGCCGCGCAGGTACCAGATGACGTTCGGCGTCCAGGCGCCTCCCAGAACCGACATGCAGTCGGTCAGGGTGCACCTCGCCGGAACCTCGGGGCTCTTGTTGTGTCTTACCTTGAGTGCCATGGTTTCTAACAGTTACCATATGGAAACTCGATAATGAAGTGATTTTTTGGTCTCTGGTTGCCAAAGGTAACCATGATTTCCTAGATCGAGACAGGCGTCGCAAAACGTGGCGCCTCACGACAAGGAGATGAAAATGGTCAAAGTCGCAATCGTCTATCACTCCGGTTTCGGGCACACCCGCGTCCAGGCCGAAGCTGTCTTATCCGGAATCGAACAGGTCGCGGGAGCGGAGGCCACGTTGGTCCCGGTCGAAGAGCATGAAACCCGTTGGGAGGAACTGGATAGCGCGGATGCCATCATTCTCGGCGCGCCGACCTACATGGCCGGCCCCTCGGCGCCGTTCAAGGCTTTCCTCGATGCCACCTCAGGGCGTTGGGCCGAGCAGCGCTGGAAAGACAAACTCGCTGCCGGATTCACCAATTCTGCCGGCATCAATGGCGACAAGCTCAACACGCTGCAAAGCTTCAACCTGTTCGCCATGCAACACGGCATGGTCTGGGTGGGGCTCGGCCTGTTGCCGGGCAACCACACGTCCAAGGGCTCGCCCGAGGACCTGAACCGGCTTGCCGGCTTTCTCGGCGCGATGGCCCAGTCCAATGCGGATCAGGGTCCGGACGTGGTGCCGGCGGGCTCGGATCTGCGCACGGCGGCGGTGCTCGGCAGGCGTGTTGCCGAGGCCGCGCTGCGGTGGCGTCGTCCCGCCGATCGTGCGTCGCAGCCCGCGCTGGCTAAAGCGGATGCCTAGCATGCAGGGCGCATTTGAGGCGGTCACGAACGTGCTGCTGACCTATTTCGACGGACTCTACCATGCCGACACGGCGCGGCTGTCGAAGGTCTTTCACCCCGAGGCGATCTACGCTTCCGCCACCGGCGGCGCATTCATCCGTCTTGCTATGGCCGACTATTTCGCCGTGGTCGATCAGCGCGAGCCACCCGCCGCCCGCAACGAAACCCGCCGCGACGAGATCGTCTCGATCACCTTCGCCGGGGCGGACACTGCACTCGCCATCGTGCGCTGCGCCATCGGCGAAAAGCACTTCACAGACTTCCTGAGCCTGGTCCGGCTCGACGGCGAATGGCGCATCATCTCGAAGGTCTTCCACTTCGACATCGTCGCGGCGGCATCACACGGAAACCCCGGAGACTGAAATGCCCTATGTCAACATCCAGATTACCAGAGAAGGTGTGAGTGCGGACGAGAAGGCCAGACTGATCGCCGGGGTAACCGACCTTCTGGCCGATGTGCTCGGAAAAGACCCGGCCACCACTTTCGTCGTCATCGACGAAGTGGATCTGGAGAATTGGGGCATTGGCGGCCTGCCGGTGCCGGAGTTCCGCCGCAGCCGGAAGCCCTGATCCCCGCTTACCGCCGCCGCGGCAGGTTTCGCCGCGGCGGTTTCAAGTCGGATTGAACAAGAGACCGCCAGGCTGTGCTGCCCCTGGCTGCGCCGCGGTTATTGCTAGCGGGGCAGTGACCATCACCGGTCGCGATTCCGATACGCCGATCGCCACACAAGCGGCCGATCTGCTGCACGCCCCATTTCGCTCGTTGTAGAGACCATGCCCATTGCCCACACGTGGACACTGCGTCGCCAAGAACGATAGCTCCTTCGCAAGCGTCCTTTCAGACCTCAGGGGCTTTCCGGCCTGTACTCGATAGCCGACATTCATTTCGACACACTCGGGCGACAAGTCGTCACAATTGCGCAATCGCGACTGTGGGGCTGTAGCGCGGCGTCGCGGCAAGACACCAAGTGGCCTGTGCGGATTGCCCGCAAGGGCTTCTTTTCTCGCGAGTCAAACGAGTTTTTGAGAGATGCAGTTTCGCATTCGCTTCATCGGCAATTCTCAACCGGCTGCTTCGGGCGGCAGGCTTTTGCTTCTCGACTGGCTACGAGTTGGGGATGCTTGGTGTTCCGATCATTAGTCGAGGGCGCGCGGGGCAATAACGACGATCCGATACCTGTTTGAGCAAAATGTCACATTCGGTTCACACGCACTTCACATGAAGTTGCTTAAACGAGCAAAATAGGATGCTCGTATGGACAGGCAGTCTTGGATCCTCGCTGAAGCGCAGCGTCACGGGCGCGTCTCGGTTGACGCCCTTGCCGACGAGCTCGGCGTTTCCACGCACACGATCCGCCGCGATATCAATGTCTTGTGCGAACAGAGCAAGCTGAGGCGTCTGCATGGCGGCGCCGAATACATCGACGGCAGCGCCAACATGCCGTATGGGGCGCGCGCCGTTCTGCACGCCGCCGCAAAGCAGAATATCGCCCGCGAAGCGGCGCGGCATGTGCCGAATGGATCGACTGTGTTCATCTCCATCGGCACGACGCCGGCCTTCGTAGCCTCCGCACTCTCCGACAAGGAAAGCCTCACAGTCGTCACCAACAATCTGAACGCGGCCATGGCGGTTTCCGAGGCCAGCGGCAACAGGGTCATCGTGCCCGGCGGCGTGCTGCGCCTGCCCGACCGCGACATTCTCAACCAGGCCTCGATCGACCTGTTCAGCGCCTATCGCGCGGATATCGGCATATACGGCGTCGGCGGCATCGACCGGGATGGTAGCCTGCTCGATTTCTACGAAGAGGAGGTCCGGATCAGGCAGGCCATCCGCGCCAACGCCCGCCTGTCCATGCTCGTTGCCGACAAGACCAAATTCGGGCGCCGTGCCGCCGCCGTGGGCGGCAGTCTGTCGGAAGCCGATCTGCTCGTCATCGACGAAGTGCCTGGCGCCGACTTCGCCCCGCTTCTCGAAGACCTGCCCGGCCGGCTCGTGGTCGCGCAAAAGGAGTGGCAAGCGCAATGACTCCATATCTGACACTTGAGCACGTGCGGCGACAGTGGAATGGCGAAGGCGGCGTCCGGGACATCAGCCTGTCGGTGGCCGATGGCAGCTTCGTCTCGGTACTCGGCCCGTCGGGATGCGGAAAATCGACCCTGTTGCGCCTGATCGCCGGCCTGGAGCAACCCGAAAGCGGCACCCTGCACATCAAAGGTCGCGATGTGACCGCCTTGCCGGCCTCGCAGCGCGGCCTGTCCATGGTCTTTCAGTCCTATGCTCTGTTTCCGCATCTGAGCGTTGCCGAAAACATCCAGTTCGGGCTCAAGGTCCGGCGCATGAAAAAGCAGCAGCGGCTCGAACGACTGACCGAGGCCGTCGAGATGATGGGGCTATCCGGACTCGAAAGGCGCAAGCCCTCCGAACTGTCGGGCGGTCAGCGCCAGCGCGTCGCCCTCGCCCGTGCCGTTGTGGCCGGTCATCCGCTCTGCCTGATGGACGAACCGCTCTCCAATCTCGATGCCCGCCTGCGCCATTCCGTGCGCCGCGATATCAAGGCCCTGCAAAGGCGGCTGAAGCTGACCGTTGTCTATGTCACCCATGACCAGTCCGAGGCCATGAGCCTGTCGGACGAAGTGGTTTTGATGCGCGACGGCCATATCGAGCAGGTCGGGCCGCCTGATGCGCTTTACGATCATCCAGCCAGCACCTTTGTCGCCGGCTTTGTCGGCGAACCGCCCATGGCCATCATTGCCGGCGACCGGGTTGGCCTGTCGGCCGGTTTCAGCATCGGCATCCGGCCCGAGCATATACAGCTTGCAGACATCGAGCAGGCCGACATGACCGCTAGAGTGCTCGATTGCGAGTTCCTCGGCGGTGCCACCCATGTCGTCCTCGACGACGGCGCCTCGAGAGGCCTGGCGCTGGTTGCACCCGGGCGCATCACCTATTCGGAAGGCCAGATCATCGGCCTTCGTCTGCCGGAACAGAACCGGGTCCTTTTTGACGCCCTCACGGGCCAAGCCAAAAAGGACCCGCAGCAGAATTGCGGGGACGACCGTCGCCAAACAGCGCCCCGCGATGGCCGCAAGGCACCTTCACTCCAACAAGAAATCTGAGAGGAAGCTCCATGCTCAGGACCACGACTGCCATCGCCATGCTCGGCGCGACGCTTGCGCTTGTCAATCCGGCCCAGGCCGCGACCGAGCTGACCATGTATTACCCGATTGCCGTGGGCGGCCCGCTCACCCAGGTCGTCGACGGTATCGTCGCCGATTTCGAGGCGGCCAATCCCGATATCTCGGTCAACGCCATTTATGCCGGCAACTACGACGACACCCGCATCAAGGCGCTGTCGGCCCTCAATTCCGGCGAACCCGCCCAGCTGGCCGTCATGTTCTCCATCGATGCCTATGACCTGATCGAACAGGACCTGATCGTGCCTTTCGACGACTATGTCGCCGATGCCTCCTGGTTCGACAGTTTCTATCCCGGCCTGATGGCCAACGGCCAGATCGAGGGCAAGACCTGGGGCATTCCCTTCCAGCGCTCGACCATCGTCGCCTATTACAACAAGGACATGTTCCGCGAGGCGGGTCTCGATCCGGAGAAAGCGCCGACCACCTGGGACGAAATGGTCGAGATGGGCAAGGCTCTGACCAATGACGCCCATCACGGCATCATGATCCCCTCGACCGGCTATCCCTACTGGATGTTCCAGGCCCTTGCCATCCAGAACGGCATCGAACTGATGTCCGGCGACGGGCTCGAAACCTATTTCGACGATCCCAAGGCGATCGAGGCGCTGGAATTCTGGAAATCCCTGTCGGTCGACGAAGGCATCATGCCCGAAGGTACCGTCGAATGGGGCACGCTGCGCCAGGCTTTCCTGGAAGGCCAGACCGCGATGATGTGGCACTCGACCGGCAATCTGACCGCCGTCAAAAGCAACGCCACCTTCGATTTCGGCGTCGCCATGCTGCCGGCCAATGAGCGTCTCGGCTCGCCGACCGGCGGTGGCAATTTCTACCTGTTCAAGGATTCGACCGACGCGGAAAAGGCCGCTGCCCTCAAGCTGATCGAGTTCATGACCGCGCCGGAACGCGCCGCCGAATGGTCGATTGCTACCGGCTATATGGGCGTGTCGCCCGCCGCCTACGAAACCGAAGCACTCAAGACCTATGCCGCCGACTTCCCGGCGGCTCTGGTTGCCCGCGACCAGCTCGAGCACGCCGTGGCCGAGTTCTCGACCTTCGAGACCGCTCGAGTCCGCGAAGGTTTGAACAACGCCATCCAGGCCACTCTGACCGGCACCAAGTCGGCCGAGGAAGCCCTTGGCGAAGCCCAGGCCGCCGCCGAGCGCCTGCTGGCCGATTATCGCTAAAACCAATCGCGCGACGCGCCGGGTCCGCCCGGCGCGTCGCTGCTGCAAATGCCCAAGGCAAAAAAATGACGGATCTGTTCAGACAGGCGAGACGAAGGCAGGCCATCAACGGCTGGCTCCTGCTGTCGCCAGCGCTGATCATGCTGTCGACCTTCGCCTTTTATCCGACCGTCGCGACCGTTTGGACCAGCCTGTTTTCGCGCGGAACGCGCCGGCGCCCGTCCGAATTCATCGGCGTCGAAAACTACCAAGCCCTGTTCAACGACCCGACCTTCTGGACGGTGGCGTGGAACAACCTCCTCTATGCTGCCATCACCATTCCGGTTTCCATCGCCATCGCGCTTGTCATGGCGCTTTGGGCCAATGCCCGCATCCCGGCGCGCAGTTTCGTGCGCACCGCCTATTTCACCCCGACCGTCCTGCCGATGATCGCGGCGGCCAATCTCTGGCTGTTCTTTTACACACCCGGCTTCGGCATACTCGACCAGATCGGTTCCCTGTTCGGCCTGCCCTCGGTCAACTGGCTCGGTCAGCCCGACACCGCGCTCTGGGCTGTTTGCGCCGTGACGATCTGGAAGGAAAGCGGCTTCTTCATGATCTTTTATCTGGCGGCTTTGCAGACCATCCCGCCGGATCTGGCCGAGGTCGCCGAGATCGAGGGTGCCAGCCGCTGGACCTATACCCGCCGGGTGGTGCTGCCACTCCTGATGCCGACGACGCTGTTCATCCTCGTCAACGCGATGATCAATTCGGTCAAGCTGATCGACCACCTGTTCGTCCTGACCAAGGGCGGCCCCAACGACGCCTCCAAGCTCATTCTGTACTATATCTGGGAGAACGCCTTCGCCTTTTTCGATAGCGCCGCCGCCGCAACGATGACCGTGATGGTGCTTGCCGTGCTCGGTCTTCTGGCAGCGCTCCAGTTTCTGATCATCGACAGACGGGCGCATTATCAATGAGGCGCTATGTCGAACCCGCTCTAGGCCTCATTGTGGCGATCGTGTGGATATCACCGCTCGTATTTGCCGTCTGGGCGGCCTTTCACGGATCGAGCGACGCCGTCAATTTCCGCCTGACATCGCCGCTGACGCTCGACAATTTCCAGACGGCCTGGGCCGGCGCGCCCTGGCTGACCTATTTCGTCAATTCCTTCGTCCTGGTCACGGTCATTCTCATCGGCCAGTTCATCCTGACAACGCTGGCGGGCTTTGCCTTCGCGCAGGTCGATTTCCGCGGCAAGGATGTGGTCTTCATGCTCGTGCTATTGCAGCTGTTTATCCTGCCCGAAGTGCTGATCATCGAGAACTACGCCATCGCGGTGAAGCTTGGACTGCTGGACACGGTCTGGGGCATGGGGGCGCCCTACATGGCCTCGGCCTTCGGAATCTTCCTGATGCGCCAGGCCTTCAAATTGGTGCCCAGGGAACTCGACGAGGCGGCGCGGGTCGAAGGCTGCTCGCTTCTCGGCGTACTCTGGCGCGTCTACGTCCCGGCGGCGCGGCCGACCTATCTCGCCTATGCGCTGGTTTCGGTCGCAACGCACTGGAACAATTTCCTGTGGCCGCTCATCGTCACCAATACCGAGAGCGTTCGTCCGTTGACCGTTGGGCTGTCGATTTTCGGCGCGCCGGAGAACGGCGTCGACATCTCGGTCATTTCCGCCGCGACCATCATTGTCGTTGCGCCGCTACTGATCCTGTTCATTGTCTTCCAGCGCCAGTTCATGCAGGCTTTCTTGCGCGCCGGCATCCGCTAGCGACGCAGGAAGCCTTCAATCATCAGCTAAATTCCTTGAGCGTGTCGGTCGGAATGACCCGCAACTCGCGTCCGCCAGCCGGCACGGCAACCATGGTGGCCGTGAGCCCGGTCGGCCGGAGCGTGCAGATGGCGAAGCCGGCCGCCTCCAGCAGGCGCAGGCCCTCGGTATGGAGCGGATCGACCGTATTGTGATGACCAGTGGGAATGATGACCGGAATGCCATTCCAGTGGCAAACGCGGTTGAGATGTATGTGACCGGACAGGATGGCCGCCACATTGTGCCCCTTGAGCACCGCCGCCAGCTTTTCCGTCGCGGCATAATCGATGCTTTCCCAGCCAAGTTGCGGCTTTTCGTCGAGCGCCGGGGGATGATGCATGACGACGATCTTCGGCACATCGGCATGACGCGACAGGGCTTCGGCAAGAAAGGCGAACTGGCCGTCGTCAAGCGTGCCGCCGACCTTACCGGGTATCAGCGTGTCGAGCACGATGATATGGGCTTCGCCGAGATCGGGATCGTAGTGGTCGTAGAAATAGGGCGCGCCGGATGCGCCCTTTTTGCCGAGTCCCGCTGCCGCAAAGCCCTCGCGCGTGTCATGATTGCCGAGGGCCAGGAACACCGGCAGGCCGATCGATTTAAGTTTGTCATCGACGAGCGCATAGCTCAATTCATCGCCCTTGTTGGTCAGATCGCCACTGACGACGACGAAGGCGGGCTGCGGCTGCATGGCCCTGATCCGCGCGATGACGCTGTCGAGCACGGCAGCCGTATCGACCAGCAGCGCGTTATCGCCGGCCTCTGGATGCGAAACGTGCAGGTCGGTCAACTGGATGAAGGTCACGGGAGCAGGCATCGCGTTTTTCTTCCTTGTTCATGACAATGAGCCTGTTGCAGCCTCGAGAAGAGACTGCGTATAGGCGTGTTTCGGTGCGCTGAGCACATCGCGCGTCGGACCGGCCTCGACGACGCGTCCATGGTGCATGACCATGACACGCTCGCACAGATTGGCGATGACCGCGAGATCGTGGCTGATGAGGACGAGTGTGAGCCCGAACTTTTCCTGCATGTCCATCAGCAAATTGAGAATCTGAGCCTGGACCGAGACGTCGAGTGCCGAAACAGGCTCGTCGGCGACAAGTAGGCGCGGCTTGGTGACGAGCGCGCGCGCAATGGCGATGCGCTGTCGCTGTCCGCCGGAAAACTCGTGCGGGTACTTGCCGGCATCGGATGCCTTCAGGCCGACCTGGGCCAATGCCTCATGCGCCCTCTGTTGCCGAGTGGCCGCGGTCGATGTCTTGTCGCCCAAAAGAGGTTCCGTAATGCTCCAGCCCACCGGCCGGCGCGGATCGAGCGAGCCGAACGGGTCCTGAAAGACAATCTGGAACTGCCGCCTGAGCCGCGCCAATTGCCCACGTGGAATGGCGTTGAGATCGGTGCCGGCAAAAAGGATCCGACCGTTGTCGGGGCGTTCGAATCCCATGACCAGACGAGCCAGCGTTGACTTCCCGGAACCGCTTTCACCGACAATGCCGAGCGACTCGCCCGATCGCAAGGATACGCTGATTTCATTGACCGCTGTCAGGCGCGGCGACGGCGCGAGGAGGTGCCGGCGTGGCAAGGCATAGTGGCGGGATACGCCTTCCACCTCGAGAAGCATCTCGTTGGTCATGACACTTCCTCAGCGACAGCATGACACAACGCGCGACGACCTTCAGACACGATTGTGGGATCAGGCCGATTGCCGGCACACATGCCGCGTTCGATCGGACAGCGTCCGGAAAAGCGGCATCCAGGCGCGAGATCGGCAAGGCCAGGCACGCTGCCCACGATGCTTGGCAGCCTCGTGCCGTGCGGGCGGGTGAAATCGATTTGCGGGCGCGCCGCCATCAGACCCCTGGTATAAGGATGAACCGGCGCTTCAAGCACCTCGCGTGTCGGTCCGCGTTCGACCATGTCCCCGCCATACATGACGACCAGTTCGGTGGTGGCGCGCGCCACTGCGTCGAGATCGTGGCTGATGAACAAGAGCGCCATCTGCCGTTCGCGCGACAGGCGCAAAAGCAAGTTGATGATGTCTGCGGCAATGCGCACGTCGAGCGCAGTCACCGGCTCATCCGCGATCAGCAGTGCCGGATCGCAGCTCAGGGCGGCGGCGATGAGCACGCGCTGACGCTGGCCGCCCGAGAGCTGGTGCGGGTATTGCTTCAGCCGGGCTTCGGGATCCGGCATGCCAACCTCTTCAAGCAGCAGCATTGCCTGCTCTCGGGCCCGGTGTCCATCGAAGCCCTTGAGGCGGCGCAAGGGCTCGCCGATGATTTCGCCGACACGCATGAGCGGGTTGAGCGCCGTCATCGGCTCTTGAAAGATCATCGCCACGTCATGGGCGCGGTGGCGGCGCCAATCGCGCTCGCGCGCGCCGACCATTTCCGCACCACCAAGCCTGATCGAACCCGAAACGACTGCCTGGTCGGGTGCCATCCCCATAAGGCTCAATGCCGTGATCGATTTTCCACATCCCGATTCCCCCACGAGGCCGATGCGCCGGCCGGGCTGGATCGACAGACTGGCCTCGCGTACAGCCCAGTGATCGTCGAAGCGGATGCCGAGACCTTCCACCTCCAGCATCAGCGACGCTCCTGCCTGAGGCGCGGATCGGAAATATCGCGGAGACCGTCGCCAACGAGATTGAAGCCAAGTACGGCCGCGACAATGCACAGGCCCGGGAAAATGGCCAGTTGCGGGGCAAGGAACAAAAGCGTCTGCGCATCGGCCAGCATGCGCCCCCAGGACGGCAAAGGCGGCTGCACGCCGAGCCCGAGATAGCTGAGCGCCGCCTCCGCCAGGATCGCCACGGCGAATTCGATGGTGGCCTGAACGATCAGCGCCGCCGCAATATTGGGCAGAATGTGGTCGAAGGTGATCGACAAGGTCGATCGCCCCCCTGCCCTGGCCGCGAGCACATATTCGCGGCGCCAGATTTGATTGGCGGCGGCGCGGGCCACGCGGGCGAAGATCGGAATGTTGATGAAGGCAATGGCGATGACCGCGATGGAGAGCGAGGGACCGAAGGCGGCGGCCAGCATGATGGCCAGCAAAAGCGCGGGAAAGGCGAGACTGAAATCGGCAAGTCGCATGATGGCGTCCTCGACGAGCCCACCAAGCGCGCTCGCAGCCAGGCCGAGCACCGTGCCGATCGTGCCGCCAAGGCCGACCGAAACCAGAGCGATGACCAGCGAATTGCGCGCGCCGACCATCAAGAGCGAGACCTCGTCGCGCCCGAACTGGTCGGTGCCGAGCCAGTGGCTCGCACTCAGGGGCGCGAACTTGTTGGCGACGATGATCTCGGCATGATCGTAAGGCGTCCAGAACAGCGAAACGAGTGCGGCCAGCGCCACGGCGGCAACGAGCACGGCTCCGAGAACCAGATTGACCGGAAGCCTGTTCATGCGCTCTTGGTCCTCAGGCGCGGATCGATGAGCAAATAGACAAGATCGACGATGAAATTGGCGGTCGCCACGATGGCCGCGAACAGAACGACCAGCGCCTGCACGGTGAACAGATCGCGATTTGAAATGGCCTGAAACACCAGACGTCCGAGTCCGGGCAGGTAAAAGACATTCTCGATGATGATGGTGCCGGTCACGAGATTGGCGAACTGCAGCCCGGCGATGGTGACGATGGGCACGAGCGCATTGGGCAGGACGTGGCGCCACAAGACATGCCGGCGCGACATGCCGAGCGCCCGCGCCGTGCGCACGAAATCGAGACGCGTGACCTCAAGGATGGAGGAGCGAGCCACCCGTGCCAGCACGGCCGACTGGACGAGCGCCAGGGAAACTGTGGGCAGGATGAGGGATCTGATCGCCGCCATCGGATCGCTCCAGCCGCCAAAGCCGCCCGGCGGCAGCCACCGGAGGACGACAGCGAACAGCAGAACAAGGAGCATGGACAACCAGAAGGCCGGCACGGCAATGCCGAACTGACTGATCAGCATCACGCCCCAATCGCCGGGTTTGCGATGATTGGCAGCGGCGAAAACGGCAAGCATCAAGGCGACCACGACGGTCAGGACGCTGGCGCAGAGTGCAAGCGACAAGGTCATCGGCAAACGTTCGACGATCAGCCCCGTAACCGGTACGCGAAAGGAATAGGACATACCGAAATCGCCATGAAGCGCGTCCCAGAGCCAGGCGAGATACCGCTCATGCACCGGTGCGTTCAGTCCAAGCGACTCGCGCAGCGCGGCCTGTGCATCGGGCGTCGAATCGATGCCGAGAATGGTCAGCACCGGGTCGCCCGGCAGGATGTTCATGACCAGGAAAACGACCAGCGAAATACCGAGCAGAGTTAGCACGAAACCGCTAATGCGCCGGACGAGAAAGACAGTCATCGACTATGGGTCCAAGGGGCCGGGCGAGCCGGCCCCTTTTGCATGAATGCGTGTTCGATCGAACCGTCAATCGGTCCAGGTGATGTCGGCCAGCGGCTGGAACAGCACCGGCTGCGAGGCCCAGAAACCGCCGAGCTCGGTCTTGTAGACGCCGAGCTTGGGCAGCTGGAACAGATAGCCGTGAACCGCCTGCTTGGCCAGGAAGGTTTGGCCTTCCTTGATGAGCACGTCGCGCTTGGTCGGATCGGCTTCGGTTTCGATACGGTGCCACAGATCGGTGAAGGCCGGATCTTCATAGCCGTAGAAGTAGTCCTTGCCGCGGGCGAAATTGCCCATATCGTTCGGCGAGGTATGGGCGATGATCGTCATGTCGTAGTTGCGGTTCTTGTAGATCTCGTCGAGCCAGAAGCCCCATTCGACGTTCTCGACCTTGACGGAAAGCCCGACCTTGTTGAACTGCGACTGGATGATTTCAGCCGAGCGCGTGGCATAGGGGAAAGGCGGGACGCGCAGGCTGATCTCGGTGCCCTCGGCAATGCCGGCATCGGCGAGCAATGCCTTGGCCGCCTCGATGTCGTGCGGGTAGGTATCGGTCAGATCGATATAGGACTTGTCGCCCGGCGGATAGAAGCTGCCGATCGGTTCGGCCATGCCGTACATGGCACCCTCGATGATCTCGGCACGGTCGAGCGCATGGCTGACGGCCTGGCGCACGCGCAAGTCGGAGAACAAGTCGCGGGAATTGTTCATGGCGAGAATGACTTCGCCCTGGGTCGAGCCGACCACAACGGCGAAGCGCGGATCGGCTTCGAACTGGGTCAGCAGTTCCGGCGCCGGAAAGCCCGGAAATGCATCGAGCTCACCCGCGAGAAGCGCCGCGCTGGCCGAGGCCGGATCTGAGATGAAGCGAAACGAGACGCTGGTCATCTGCACATCTTTGGCATCGCGATAGGCGTCGAATTTCTTGAGGACGAGGCGGTCGCCACGGGTCCAGCTGTCGAACATGAACGGGCCAGTGCCGACCGGGGTGGTGGCGTTGTCCGCGACGCTTTCGGGCGCGACGATCGAGGCGTCGCCCTGTCCGATATTGAAAAGGAAGAAGGCGTCCGGACGGCTGAGCACGATTTCGACGGTCGCCGGATCGATCACGGTCACCGATTCGATCGGGCCGAAAATGCTCTTGGAAGGGTTGGTGCTGTCAGCGCCCATGGCACGGTCGAAGGAGAACTTCACATCCTCAGCGTCAAAACTCGAGCCATCGTGGAAGGTCACGTTTTCGGCGAGCGTGAACGTGTAGGTCAGACCGTCTTCCGAAATGGTCCAGTCCGTCGCGAGATTGGGCAGAACCGCGCCGTCCTCGGCCACCGTGGTCAGCGACTCATAGACGTTGTGGGCCAGCATACCGTCAATCGACGCAGTCGCGTCGGCGGTCGGATCGAGCGAGGTGGGCTCCTGCTGCATGCCGATGGAGATATCGGTCTTGGCCAGGGCGGCGACCGGCGCGAGCGCGAGCCCGCCGATCACGACAGCCGCGGCCATCAGGGTGAAGTGACGCATTGTTTGTGCTCCCAAGGACAGTGTTCTGACCGTTCGATCCGAGGGTGGTGACACTCAGCGTTCGCCCGTCCCGCTTCCGCGCCAAAAAGGCGTCAAGAGACGACAGCATGCAGGCGAATTCAGAGAATGCCCGAGGACAGTACGGCCCGCTCCGGTGGCAACTGGAGCTTGCCTGTCGTCTATTTCATGCAGATGTCGTACAAATGACAGCAACGGACAATGACGATCGCTGCCCGCCCATAGTCAGCTGCTTTTTTGGCTTATCCGTCTCCAGCGGTCCTTATGCTCTCGGCCCCAAGTTCGCCGTTGCTTCCCTTCTGGGACAATGGCTGGTTCGGAACATCGTTCTCGCCTCGTTCTGCTGGGTTGTATCTCATCAATGCCAGCGCCGCGCATTGAGCTGACGTCGAAAAGAACGGGATTCCGCTCAACTGCCGCGAACTAGACCTTGGCAAGAACGGCGCAGCCATTGCACGAAACAACATCGGCCACTCAAGGAAGTGCCTCGGCGAGAAACGAGCGTTCTTAAGGGTATGCCTCTGCGGACTTCCTGCGGAAGCATGGCAGTCCGTCCGCCAGAGTTGATTTTTCTGATACGGACTGAACTCATTTGAATTGGCCACGATCCTCTATGCCCGTGTTTCGACGGCGGATCAGCATATCAACATCCGGCGAGCGCATGCGGAGAGGTCGGGATTCGAGATTGACGAGGTCGTCGCCGACGACGGCGCGTCGGGAGTTTCAGTGCCACTCCGGGAACGGCCCGAAAGGCGCCGACTGTTCGAACTTCTGCGGCGCGACGACACTGTTGTCGTGCGCAAAGTCGATCTGCTTGGGCGCTGCTGCAACCATGTGATCGAGAATTTCCGACAGTTCATACAACGCAGCGTTGTGATCAAGGCCATCATCAACTGTATGGTATTCGACGCCTCCACGACCCACCCGTGCAGATAGCCGTGCGGGACGCCTTGATCGGCTTCATGGCCGCCACGGCGCAGGCCCAGGCCGAAGCAACCAAGATCGCGCAGAAAGCCGGCATTGCGGCAGCTCGGGAGCAGGAAGGAACCTGCAGAGGCCGAACGCAGAGCTTTGCAACCGATACCTTGGGATTCATCCGAGCGGGGCAATTGAAGGGTGTCGGACCGGGCGCAATCGCAAGGGCAGTCGGCGTTTCTCGGCAGACCGTCTATCGCATCATCGCGGATCCCGCCGCTGCGGG
Source organism: Devosiaceae bacterium (assembly GCA_963675235.2). Taxonomy (GTDB): domain Bacteria; phylum Pseudomonadota; class Alphaproteobacteria; order Rhizobiales; family Devosiaceae; genus JAHJQZ01. The sequence continues at coordinate 69,655 of CAXXFU010000017.1, forward strand.
TAAGACCCTTGCGGCCGGAGGGCTTCAGGACTGGCGGTCGAGATCTACCCGGGTCCGTATCTTCCTGCGGAACATCGATCGTTCTGGAAGGCCGGCGTGGCGAGGAGTCTATGCCGCGTTATGCCGAGATCGCTTCATCCCGGCCGAGACGGCACTGTGCACCCAACCCCGGACGCAGCTGGCACCGATGCATCCATGGCAGTTGGCCTTGATGCAATCCCGACTATCGATCGGAAGCGGCAATCCTGTCTACTGTTGGCGACCACAACAGTGCGGCCATCACCTTCGCCGTCTCGGCGGTCGCCGGACCAAATCGACACAACAGTTCGGTGTTCGTCCGCGCACAGAAATCATTCATGGCGTGAATGGTCGCGCGCGTGAGCAGTCCATCCACCTCGCCGTCGAACAAGCCGATGCGCTTCAGCTGTGACTGCGCCACGTAGACATAGGCGTTTTCATTGATGGCAAGCAGTCGCCTCATCAGGGACATCTGACGACGTGGCGACAGCTCGCCGGCGACAGCAAGAATGGCGTCGCCATTGAAGGCATCCTCGCCCGCCGAGGCCTCTAGCAGTGCCTGTTCGTAAAGCCAGCCACCCCGGTCATAGAGCGGCGCAAAGCGATGCAGCAGCATACGCGCCTTTTCTCTGTCGGCCCGGATTATGCGGTTACCGAACCTGAAGATGCCGTCCCTGTGGATGGCAATGAGACGGCTCGCGGCGGCGGCATTCCCCATCTCGGCTGCCTCTTCAAGAAGGGCCAGCCCCTTTTGCGGATCCGCCCTTGTCCCGTCGCCGAAAATCTGTGCATCCGCGATGGCCACCGTTGCGTCCGACATACCTGCCGCCTCTGCCTGTCTGAGGAGCTTCAGACCCGTTTCGGGTGAGCCTGCCTTGCCGAAATCGCCATCGAGATAGCCAGCACCAAGCGCGTAAAGACCCCAGGGATTGCCCAGATCCGCTGCCTGCTGATAGGCCGCGAGGGCCCTTTTCCGATCACGTCGAACCAGAATGCCGTCGGAATAGAGATCGCCAAGCCTGAGCCAGGCGTCGACCAGGCCCTGGGCGGCTGCGTCTTCATAGGCGCCGATAACGGACTTCGCATCGATCGGACCGACAGCACCACTCGCCATGGCATTCGCGATGCTCATCAGAGCCCGGGTGCTGCCCTGGTGCGCGAGATCCTGAAGCGCCGACAGGCCGCGCGCAGCGTCCTGCAAGACACCTTGTCCCGCGATCAGCATTTCCGCGATCATCAGGGCGCCGGTTTCGCTCCCCATGGCCTCGGCCCTGGCATAGTAGGAAAATGCCCGGGACTGATCGGCAGCGATCACCTCTCCGCCATGGTAGGCATCGCCGAGCCGCAGCACAGCTTCGACATCGCCAGTTTCGGCTGCCTGGGTATAGGCGGCAATGATCGCTGCACTGTCCGGCTCGTTCGGATTGATCAGGGCGAGCGTATCGCCAATACCGACAAGCGCCTGAGGCGAACCGTTTCCGGCCGCCATGCGGTGGTACTCGAGAGCCTTGTCGGCTGCCCCCGGAAGCACGCGAACCCTCGTGCGATAGAAATCCCCCACCCGCACGAGCGTTGCCGTGTCGCCGGCCACCACCAGATCGTCGATCAACGCCTGAGCTTTTTCGACGTCCCGAGCGACGCCCTGACCGCGCAGCAGCATCTCGGCAACGCGCAATCTGGCGTCGACACTGCCGGCTTCGGCGGCCTTGAGGTAGTAGCCGTAGGCTTTCGGCAGATCGACGGGCTCAGTCCGCGTGTCGCTGTAAAGGTCGGCGAGCCGCAAGAGCGCATCCGCGTTTTGCGACTCCTCTGATAACCCGGTGCCCTGGCTCAGGGATGGCTGAAGAGGAGCAAAGGCCGCAAACAGCGCGACACTTGCAGCGATACGGAAGCAGTGACGTGCCATAGATCGACGCATGACGCACCGGACTCCACAAACGCGCGGTTGCGCAACGACGGCTACGGCGATGACGGATTCGTACCCGCCAAAGCGCTGTTGCCAACCGCCTTGAGATAATATTGCGCCGCGCGTTCACCGTCGGTCGGGACCAGAACACCATCGCGATAGAGATCTCCAAGGCGCAACCAAGCTGCCGGTTCCCCCAGCAATCCACATCTTTCATAGGCTACGATGGCGCCTGAGATGTCCGTCGTCGCGCCTGCCGGATCGGCCAAAAGATCTCCGAGCAGCAGCAACGCCCGGACATTGTCCTTTTCGGCGACCGCCCGGACCAGGGCCACTCCCGCGTCACGGTTCTGTGTCACGCCCTCTCCGCGCGCCAGCATTTCGCCCATGCGCAGCCGCGCCGTGTCGTTTCCGGCTTCGGTCGCGCGCCGATAATAGCCGTAGGCACGCGGCAGGTCGGCGTCGACAAGCTTGCCATCGCTCAGCAGGTTCCCGAGGTCGACAAGGGCATAGATGTTGCCCAGGTCCGCGGCCCTTTCATAGGCGTTGATCGCCCGCGGCACATCCACCGGCCCGAGGGTGGCGTCGGTCAGGATGCTGCCCATCAGGACATAGGCCCACTGATCGCCAGTGGCGGCGACTTCACCGATCAACTCCAGCCCGCGCACCCGGTCGGGCGCGATGCCTTCGCCCTTGGCGATCATCTCGCCCAGGCGCATCTTGCCGGACAAACTGCCGGCCTCGGCTGCCAACCGATAGTTCTCGAGAGCCTGCTCGGGATCCGGCGAAAGCGCCGTGGCGACAGTGCCGCTGTAGACATCGCCAAGCAGGGCATAGGCATCCCCGCTGCCTGTGGCAGCCACGGCGTTGATGATTTCCAGTCCCGCATCGACATCGCTTGGTGTGCCAAGTCCGCGAACGAGGAACTCGCCCACCTTGAGCTTGCCGTTGATATTGTCGGCGGCCATGCCCTTTCGATAGTAGCCGTAGGCCCTCGCCTCATCGATGGGTGCAACAATGCCGTAGTGGAACAGGTCGCCGAGCCGGACCCAGGCGCGATCCCGACCGAGCGCCGCCGCCTGCTTGTAGGCGATCACCGCCTTGCCGACATCGATGGGACCGGCGTTGCCCTCGGTGAGCACGTCACCGAGGGAATAAAGTGCGTCGGCATTGGCCTTTGCCGCGAGCGCGAACACAATCGTCCGCCCCGCCTCTATATCCTGAGGCACGCCCTGCCCACGCGCGAGCATCTCGCCCACGCGCAATTTGCCAGTATCGCTGCCGTGTTCTGCAGCTTGCTGGTAGTACCCGAAGGCCTTGGCAAAATCGCGCTCCACGACCTTGCCGGCGCTGAACAGATCGCCGAGCCTCAGAAGTGCATCGATCTGACTCTGCGCCGCGGCGGCGTCGTAAAGGGCAACCGCCGCATCCGCATCCGGTTGTCCAGACGGGGGTTCGCTGACGAATTCCGTGGCTGAAATCACAGCGGTGATCGCGTCGGGATGCGCTTGCTGCGCAATCCGCCGGTAATAGCCAAGAGCCCTGCCGCCGTCGGCCGGCGCGATTCCGCCGTCGCGATACAGATCACCGAGTCCGACCAGTGCGGTGGCCAGCGCTCCACTCAAGCGAAGAGGGTTCGTGTCACCGTCACCGCGATCGCTGGTTATCACTATCGGTGAAGGCTCAATGGCCGGTGCGGGGGCACTACCGACAAGCATTGCGGCGCAGACAAGACCGATGACAATCAGACCCGATCGTTCGATTGCTAAAGCCGGCTTCATTCGCTCCCCTCCATTAGCCTGTTGAACCGACCAGCTGGCCGATGCGCCGTGCCAGCCGCCAGCCTACGGAAACGAGACGATCGGCCGGTGGCGCCACCGGAAGCGTCCCGCCAGCGAGCAGGCTGGCCAGCCGCAACGCGTCGACGTCTTCGGTGATGACGATGCGCGACAAGGCGAACCGGTCTTCTCCCGCGCCGGACAAGGCATTGCGAACGCGGCAGGCACAGGCGAATCCGGCTTTGCTTACGATCCGGCGAATAGCGGGCGTCGCGTAGCCGTGCGGATAGGCGAAGGAGGTGATTTCGCCTCCGAGCGCGTCTTCGAGATCATGCTTGCTGCCAACGATTTCGTCACGCGCGCGTGACGGCGCGATGAGATCGAGTTGCGGATGCGTGCGCGTGTGTGCGCCGAGCTCGATGCCGTGAATGGCGATATCCGCCAGTTCGCTCCAGTTCAGCATCGCCCTGTCGCCTTCGCCGACCGACTGCAGCCAGGTGGCAGTGCCGCCAACATGGCCAGTCACGACGAACAAGGTCGCGGCAAACCCGAACCGGTCGAGAACCGGCAAGGCGCCCGTGCGGAAGTCCCGCAATCCATCGTCGAAACTGATGACCACGCTGAGGTCAGGCAGGTCGCCAGTGGTGTCCAGTCTGCCGAACGCCTGCCGGAGTGTGATGGGCCGGAAACCCCGATCGGCAAGCAGTGCGAGTTGGCGTTCGAAACGGTCCGGCGTCACCGTCCATTCTCCGTAGGGGCCGGCGCGTTCGGCATCGATGCTGTGGTAGAGAAGAATCGGCAGTACCTGCATGATCCCTCCTCAATGCCTGGCAAGATCGATCAGTCCGGAGGAGCGCTGGCGCGCCTGGTATCTCTGGAAATCGGCCCGACTGCGCAGATAGGCCGGCACGCCGGCCAGCATGCCCCAGCGCTCCTGCCATCGGAGTCCGGCGGGAAAGTCATCAGGCAAGCGGACGTTCTTGCCCGATTTTGGTCCCAGGACATGCGCGAGAGCCCACGGGAACGCCGTGGCAAACTTCACAAGGTTCGACGGATCGTCGAAAACCATCTTTGTTAGATAGGCGCCAAGCCCGACGCCGTAGCCATAGGCCTGGCGCCGCATGCCGTCTTCCTCACGGCGATGGTGGTGCCAGACGATCGCTTCGGGTTCGTAAACGAGCTGGAAGCCGGCACGAAGAACACCGACGAATCCCGCAAGGTCATCACCGCCTCTGGCGATGGTGCCGGCGCCGAGGGCGGGATCGAATCCCCCGATACGCCTGAGCGCCCTGGCGCTGAACGCCATGTTCGCGCCCGACCCCAGCACGCCGGCGGCAAATGGGAACAACATGTCCGCGGGTCGGTTCTCGGCCATGTCGAACACCCGCCGCTCGAAGCCCTTGCCGAAACCGCCATGCCGCTCTGTCCAGTATTGCGCCCGGGTTTCGAGCTCCGCCGGCAGGATCAGGCCGGTCACGCATCCGATCTTGCCGGATAGAGCGAAATTGCCTGCCAGAGCGGCCAGCCATTGTGGATCGACATTGACATCGTCATCGGTGAAAGCAGCGATGGGGGCGTCGAGATCGGCGATGCCGGCATTGTGCGCCTGGCCAAGCCCGGCGCGGTTTTCGCGGATGTAGCGAACCCTGCCGGTACTCGCATATCGCGCGGCAATGAGATCTGCGGTTTCGGCGTTCGAAGGGGCATTATCGACAACGACGATCTCGAAGCGCGCATAGTCCTGGTCGAGCATGGTGTCGAGGCAATCGGCAAGGGATGTCGCCCGGTCGCGCGTCGCGACAACGACGCGAACGAACGGGTGTTCGGCGACGTTTGCGCTGATCGGGCCGGTTTGGCGGACGGGATGACCGGGTCCGGTCAGGGCCGTCAGTTCCGGCACGGTACGATCGTCGTCGCTCAGCGGCACTTCAACGACACCGATGGGATAGCCATGATCCCGGACCAGGCAGAACGCGGCCCCGTAGGTCTTTCCGGTGTCGGGATCGAGCCGCAAAATCGGTGCCACGGATTCCGTCAGGTCGATGTCGAGGATCCTGATCGGCAGAAACGGACGGGCGTCATTGCCTCCTGTCACCCTCCGTTTCAGCCTGGCGGCAAGATAGGACCGGCCCACATAGCCAAGCCCCGATGCAAGGGCGACCGCGCGCCGGATGCCGGACCCGTCACCGCGCAAGAGCGCATCTCCGAGCCCGCGCACAAAGCCGGCGGGAAGAACCTTGCGCATATAGGCGCGTTCGCTGGCCAGCCCGCGCCTTGAGCCTGCATCGGCGACGACGAGCGCCTTCGAGCGTCCCTCCGCCAGACAGCGCGTGCGGAAATAGTGCCAGGTGCATCTCGAGACGGCGACATGATGATGAACGATGGCGTCCGGGTCGTAGACGAGTTTCAGGTCTGGATGCAGATGTCGGGCGCGAATGCATAGCTTGGTCTCTTCGCATCCGGCAGCATCACCTTTCTTGCGCCCCATCGCCTCGTCGAAGCCGCCGGTTTGCTCAAGCACAAACCTGCGAAACGACATGTTGCAGCCGATGAGATTTCGGACATCGGCAACCGTGTCGGGGTGGCCGCGATAGGTGCAGCCGACGACCCAGTCGAACTCCTCGGGGAACCAGTCGGGGCGTCCTTGCGGCCAGACGGCAATAATGCGGCCACCCACACCCATGGTTTTTGGATCGGCATAGTGATGCGCCAACCGTTCCAGCCAGTCCGGGTTGGCAACCGCATCGTCGTCCATGAAGGCCACAACATCGCCACGAGCCGTACTGACGCCCGTATTGCGCGCCGCGGAAAGGCCAGGGTTCCCATTGTTGGCAAGCGTTCGAATCTCGGGGAATTCGGCACAGACGGACGTCTGCAGGTCCTCATTGTGATCGATGACCGCGATGATTTCCCCGGCGGGCAGGCTCTGGTCGCGCACAGAGACCAGAGCGGCACGGAGCTGTTCGAAGCGCTCGCTGGCATTGGCACATACAATCACCGATATGCGGGGCGATCGGGACATTTCGCCGCCGCCGCCCTACCGAAGTGCCTGCCGGGCTGGCTGCCGACTGTCGGACCTGTGGAAGTCGGTGTGCATCGCCGGAACCCTTTCCAGCTGTCTGGACACGCTCATGTGCAGGATCGTCGAGAGCACGCGCCAGCCGTCGGGCATGGTCCGGAGATTGCTGTGTCCAGATATGCGCTGGTGCTCGATGCTGGCGACTTCACACACTTTCAATCCGGCGCGCAGGGCCTGGACATTCATGCTCGTTTCGATCTCGAAGCCGTCGTCGTTCTCAAGACAGAGATAGGGAAGCACATCACGCCAGAAAGCATTGTAGCCGTAGCACAGGTCGGTGAACTTGCCACCGAAGCGCCACTTGACCAGCTTGACGAAGCCCCAGTTGCCCAGCTGCCGGTACCATTCCATGTCGGTCGTGCCGCCGCCCTGGACGAAGCGCGATCCCTTGACGAAGTCGGCGCCCGACAGAAGGGCTCCGACAAAGGCCGGTATCTCCCTGGGATCGGTGGACCCGTCGGCATCGAGCATGACAATGATCTCGCCTTTGGCGGCGGCGAAGCCCGCCCTGAGGGCAGCTCCCTTGCCAGGACGCTCCTGGGTCACGACTTCGATGTCCGGAATCAGCCGCCTGGCGACCTCGACAGTCCTGTCCGTGGAGTTTCCGTCGACCAGGATGACCTGCTTCACCCATCCGGGAATGCAGGGCAGAACGTGGGGGAGATTTGCTTCCTCGTTCTTTGCCGGGATGACGACGCTGACCCCCGGATCGCCGCTCGGCCTGGCAGCGTCGTTTCTGTGGAACGGAATGACTTTTCCGCTTTCTCGTGTTTTGTCGTTCGTCTGCAGATCGGTACTCATGGCACCCCCTCCAAAACCCGCCTTGAACGCGTCAAACAGCCCTCGATGGACCCCCTCTTTCGGATCGAATAGGCATTCACGCTCAGCCCACGGCATGTGGGTCTGAATGATCCTTTCTATTCAATGGAATATCACTTCCCGAATTGGATATCCGGCTGACTCCGTGCCTTTGCAGGCAACGATGCAACGTCGACCGCGTCAGGTGCGGGATCGACAGTCGAAGCACCACCAGGCAATCGTCGAGCGGCAGCATCGTGTAGCGCCTGAAGGCGACGATATCGGCCTCTTCCTGGCTGGAAAGAACCGTCGAGTGCGGATGTTTCGGACCTGTCTTTCGATCGGCGACGCTGTCTCGCGCCCGCCACTTGGCGACCGTCTTGGGATTGACCCCGAAGCGATTGGCCAGAACGCGCAGACTGTCCTGACTGTCCCTTATGGCTTGCCGTACCGCCGGTGTCGTCGTTGCGCCACCATGAAGAACTTGTCCCACAGCATGTCCCCCCAATTTCAGGAATAGTGCACACCACTAAATCCCGGGACTCTTATGCCGAGTAAAGATGTACTATAACTGTTAACCTTTCTTAACGCAATATTATCGTTTTCGCCCAGCGAGATGAAAATGTGTATAAATTACTCAACTTGTTTTCTTCAGTCCTGCGTTTTCGTACTCGTACCGGAAAATATTACTAGCTTGTGCATATTTTCCTCCGAGTGCAAATAAAGGCCGCCTTCCATCTCCGACCTGCACAGCCGGCTGGCAATCATGGAAAAAGGAGCAACGGCAAAGACTCATGATATGTAGGTGCAGGGGAGCTTGGCACGGTCGATACGGAGAAGCGCCTTGAAGACACCGTGGGACACCGACACCGCCGCCAGATGGCAACAGCTGATGTCCGATTGGGAACTGGCGCGCGACGAGCATCGGCTGGCCGCGACCGAGGCGGAAGCAGAAACATCCGATGGAGCGGCAACGTCCGCCCGGACGCAGCGGATCGCGCGGGCTCAAGCACGCCTCGACCAGTTGCAGGCAGACATCGACCAGCTGATCGCAAAGCGCGGTCTTGCACGCCACCCAGAAGACCGGGCGTACGTCGAAGCCTCGCTCGCTTCTCGTTCCGAAAGCAAGCTGCTCGACGACGGGGCCGAGCCCAGCACTTCCGGCGCCCGGAAAAAGGGCTGACGTCGGAAGGAAACGGCTTCATCCAAACTGCGCAAAGGCGATGGCGCGAAGAAGCACCAGCACCGCGCCGTAGGCCACCAGAGCCCCGATGAGGCTGTTGACCGCCAGGATCAGCGGCGCGTGCCCCCGCATGCCACCGGCCACGAGAAGCTGGCGCGCCGCAAGTGCCGTCACGGCAGCCCCCAGGACAAGAACGCCGTGCAGCCAGCCTTGAGCCAGAACGCCGGGATCCGAAGCCACCTGAATTCTCACTTCGACGGAAACCAGACCGTCTTCATCCGCAGGCTCGGAGAGATTCACCCGCACGTTCCGAACCCTGTGGATGCTCCTTGTCGCTTCGACCAGTGCATCAAGTTGGACCGGATCGAATGCATCTCCGACAGAAAACGGCACTGTGTCCCGAAGCGCCTGCCGGTCGAGGCCACGTCCGCCGGAAAAATGCACCGGTCCAAACCTGGCGGGCGCTCCGATATCGAGCCCGATGACGATAGAGGCCAGCTCCAAGGATGAATCGGTGCTTACGCCGGTCTCGGCAACGTGGGCAAACGGGTAGGACGCGGAGCGGACCTGCCAGCGTATTTCGTCGGAGAGGGCAGCGAGCAGATCGGCACGGGCGGGCTTGCCAACAACAGTGGCAATGCGGGCGTGAATGCCTGCGACAAGCGCTGTCGTGTCCGCACCATGGATCCCCGTGACCTGAACGGTACCGATGCGGAAAAGTGGTCCGAGGACGGGCCGCACCTTGATCGTTGAAGGCGGCACTCCGGTCGACCAGGGCGCATCTGCGACGATGTCCACATGTCCTTCGAGATAGCCGAACGATCTGACCAGAGCAGTCAGGCGGGCCTGCTCGCGAAGCAGGGCCGGTTGCCCATCGCTCTGATCTGCTCCGAATTGGCCGCGGCTCACCAGAAGCGGCAGGGAAACCGTTCGTGCCAGCGCCGCGTCGATCTCCGTCTCGCCTGAAGGAACCACCTGGACAATCGGAGCTGCGATTACGGTCTCGTGAGCGACGGGCGCGGTCGCAAGCACAGCCAGCCAGATCAGCGGCGCCAACCTGTGCAGTCTCCGGCTGCAGCGTGTGGTGGACCGGTCGGCACGGCAGGCATGTGTATGCAGAACCGTCGCCTTTACGTGCGTCGGCAATAAACGGCGCACGGTCTGGAACCGTCCAAATATCCACCTGCCGCCCACTATCCCATCAGTGAATTCCCACGCAATGGTTTACTGCACTTGTCAGTTTTATCCTTGCGCAGTTACTACAAAAGCGCAATTAATCATCATCTGGCGTTGCACATAGCTAACTTTTTTTCTCAATATTTAAATGCGATGGCGACGCGATCAATTGCCACAGGCAAGTGATGCAAGGTTTCCGGCAAATCAGTCGATCTGTCGGGCAGGACCTTGGGAGGGAACCGAGAATGTTCCTTGAGTGCATCCGCGCTTCGCAAGCTGCCAGGGGAGGCGAAGCGTTTGGCCGCAAACGCGATTTGCCGATTGCGACGGTCTTTTGCTATCGGGCAGGCCAAGCAGCCCCCGGACAAAACCAGCGCAGCACCGAGGGCAGCGAACCATGCTAGCTCAAGCGGATTCTCTGATAACGATTGAAAGCCCGATCCCGCGGCGCGCCTGGGACGAGATTTACAGTGCCGACCCTCAGGCCCTGCCCGACCAGTCGGCACGATGGGCCTCGGCCCTGGTCGATGCGGGCTATCGCGACGTGGGGCGGCTTTACAGCTTTGGCAATGGTGTTCGCGTGGCGGTTCCCCTGTTCGAGACGGGCGGACCGCGGTTGTTGCGGCGCTGGTGGTCGCCACCCAAGGCATGGGGGTTTGGCGGCGCAATCGCCGACCGGGCACCGGGTGTCGCCGAGTTGTCCGCAATCCTCGACGACATTGCCGCAAATGCACCGCTTCAGGTCTGCCTGCGCCCCAATCCCTTGCAGGCGGCACTGTGGGACAGCGCCGCCCACGGCAGATGGATCACGCGACCGATGTCGGCACATGTCCTGGATCTGACCGGCGGGTTCGATGTGGTCTGGAGCAAGCGCTTCCGCAGGCAGACTCGGGCCAGAGTGCGCAAGGCGAAGAGCTTGGGAGTCGAAATCCGATCCGGAAACTCCGCCGAATTGATCCAGATCTTCCACGACCTGCTCGCGCTGTCCTTCGAGCGCTGGGCCGAACGCCAGCATGAGCCTCATGCCTTGACGCGGTTGCGCGGCAACCGGCGCGACCCGGTTTCCAAGTTTCATCGGATGGCCAAAGCCATGGGCTCATCCCTCATTGTGCGGATTGCCATGTACCACGGCGAGCCCGCCGCAGGTCTGGTCGTCTTGCAGGACAAGAACACGCACTGCACGCGCGGCGCCATGAACAAGGATCTTGCGGCTCCGACTTCCGCAAATTTCCTGTTGCACCAGGTGGCGATCGAGGCGGCCTGCCAGCAAGGCTGCCTTAGCTATCACATGGGCGAGACCGGACAGTCTCAGTCCCTTGCACAATTCAAGTCGCGCTTCGGCGCCGTCGCCACACCCTACCCGGCTCTGCTGTTCGAGCGGGTGCCGCTGAGCGTGATCGACAGGACGGCCCGCACCATCGTCAAGCGCGCGATCGGATTCCGCGATGCCTAGATGGCGTGCAATTGCAATGGCCGCAGTCTGCTGCCTGGCCTGCGCCTTTCACGCCTCTATCGGGGCGCCGCTGGGCAGCAGCGGGCAATGGGATCTGGTGTTCTCCGAAGACTTCGATGACGCCCGACTCAAAACGTCTAGCTGGACGACGTGCTATTGGTGGAACGACAGGGGCTGCACCAATCTCGGCAACAACGAGCTCGAGTGGTATCTGCCCGAAAACGTTGTGGTCAAAGACGGTGCACTGCATCTGGTCGCGATCCCGCGCAACGTGATCGGCATCAGGGCAAAGCGGTTTCCGTTCACCTCGGGCATGGTCACGACAGGCCGGTACTATGGTGAAAGCCCTCGCGCCGACCGCTTCAGTTTCACCTACGGCCATGTCGAGGTGCGGGCGAAGATGCCGCGCGGACAAGGTCTCTGGCCCGCGATCTGGATGTTGCCGTCGACGCTGAAGTCCCGGCCGGAAGTCGACATCATGGAGGCGCTCGGGCACGCCCCCGACACGCTTCAGCTGCATTTCCACTATCAGGATGGCGAACAGGCCAAATCGGTCGGCCGGGCCGTCAGAACCGGCGATCTTTCGCGCGATTGGCACGTTTTCGGATTGGAGTGGCGCCCGGACGCCTTGATCTGGCGGCTTGACGGCAATCAGGTATGGCGCTTCACCGACAAGGCCCTGATACCGAGCGAACCGATGTATCTGCTGATCAATCTGGCGGTGGGCGGCGACTGGCCGGGTCCGCCGGACGACAGCACGGTGTTTCCCGCCGATTTTCGCGTCGACTACGTACGCATCTGGACGCGCGGACCATGAGTGAGCCCGGCGTACACGGCACGGGATACACGCTGCGGCGTTCGCTCTTCGCCTTCGTCGAAAAAGGAAATGCCGCCTTCGGCGCAGTCATGTCCTCGCCCCTGAGCCGCAACGGCTTTGCGTTGGTCGGCAACACGGTGATCACCTCGGTCCTCGGCGTTGTCTTCTGGATCCTCGCTACGCATCTCTATTCGCCCGCCGAGGTCGGCGTCGGCAGCATACTGATCTCGACGCTGGTCACGATCGGCGGCGGGGCCCAATTCAACTTTGCCAATGTCCTCAATCGCTTCGTGCCGCGCGCCGGCGGCCGGGCAGGCAAGCTCATCGTGTTTTCCTACGCCATTGCCGGCGTCGCCTCGCTTGCCGCTGCCGTCGTTTTCGTCATCTTCGCAGATCGGCTGGCGCCCGGCCTGGCCTTTCTCAAGGACTCGCCGTGGCAGGCCGGCTGGTTCGTGGGAGCCGCGGCGCTATGGAGTGTCTTCAGCCTGCAGGACAGCGCGCTTGCCGGTTTGCGACAGTCGGTCTGGGTGCCGGTGGAAAACAGCGCCTATGCGCTGCTGAAGATTGCGTTGCTGGTGTTTCTGGCGGGCGCCGCAGCAACGGGATTCGGACTGTTTGTCGCCTGGACGCTGCCTCTCATCGCCATTGTTGCCGTGATCAACCTGTTCATGTTCAGGGTGCTCCTGCCCCGTCACGCACGACGACCCGGGGCCGGGGAATCCCTCGCGGCCAGAACCATCCTCAATTTCTTCGGATGGGACTATCTGGGTCGGCTGATCTTCATCGCGGCTCTCGGCATTGCGCCGATCCTCGTACTCTCCTACGGCGGCGCCATTGCCGCCGCGCACTACTACCTTGCCTGGACCATCGCCTATTCGCTCTACCTGGTCGGGCGCTCCATGGGCATTTCGCTACTCACCGAAAGCGCCATCGAGACCGAACGCCTGCCTGCCCTGGTTGCAGACACCGTCATCCAGACGGTTATTCCGGTCACGCTCGTTGCCATCGCGATCGTCATGGGTGCGCCGATCCTGATGAACCTGTTCGGACAGAGCTATGCACAAGGCGGCACGAGCCTGCTGCAGGTGCTGGCGCTATCGGCCATTCCGTGGAGCCTGGTGACCATTTTCCTCGCCGTCGCCCGGGCGCGCGGTTGGCTCAGGGCAATTGCCGGCGTGCAGGTGGTGACCCTGATCATTGCAATTGGTGTTGGCGCGGCGCTGCTGCCGTCGCTCGGCGCACTTGGCATGGGCATCGGCTGGCTGACGGCGCACTCGCTGGTCGCCATTGGCATCGGCGGCGCGCTGGCTATCAGATCGGGTCCCGAAACAAGCATGGACTGGTGGTTCGGTCTCGCCTCATCGCTGGCAAGACTGGCTGCGCGACTGCGCCAGCCGGCAGATCGTTCAGGGCACACGGCGGCAGATGATGACGATGTGAGGCAAGCGCTTGCCGCTACCGGGATCAAGGGTGCCGACTCCTGGCAGATTCTGCGCACAGTACCGACGCCGAACGGGACCTCGGTCGTTCTGGCGGGAGAGCCTGCCGAAGCCAAGGCTGTTCTCAAGATCGGACGGTCGGTGGCTGCGAGACGATCGATCGCGCAGAATCATGACCGGATCGATGCTATCCAGGCCGAGCCGGCTCTTGCCGCACTTGCCGGCAAGGTGCCCAGACCGCTGGCCTTTGTCGTCACGTCCGCGATGACGATCTCGGTCGAACAAGTTCTGCCTGGCACCGACGGGCGCGAAGTCCTGGGCGACGCGGCCCTGCGGCCGCAGGCCTTGCAGTTGGCGGCCGCAGCAATCATCGCCTATCACGCCCAGACGGCAACGGAGGTGACAATTGATCACCTCTGGCTGGAACGTTGGATCGAGCGCCCCCTTTCCGCGCTCGAGAACGTCGGCGGCCGACATGACGATGCGATCGCCAGGCTACGCCACGAGCAAGGCCTCTTCTGGTCGGGCCGTTCCCTGCGCCTTGGTGGCGGCCACGGCGATTTCAGCCCCGGAAACATCCTGTTCGCCGCACCCGATCGGCACGCAGGGTGCGTTTGTGCGCCGGTCGAACTGTCCGGCATCATCGACTGGGATCGCGCCCTTGCCGACGCGCCGTCCGGCTTTGACCTCTGCCACCTGGCTCTGACGACGCGCATGCTCAGGCGGGAAGAGGAACTCGGGCATGTGGTCCACCAGATTCTGGCCTCGCCCAAATGGGATGCCGACGAGCTCTCATGGCTCGCTGCATCCGCCGACCCGGCGACGGGCTGGCCAAACGAGCCAGCCGCCGTGCGGGCGATGACGAGCCTTGTCTGGCTTCATCACGTCGCCTCAAATCTCGACAAAGCGGAACGCTACGCGGTGAGCCGGCTGTGGATCGCCAGCAACGTCGGCCGGGTCCTGCGTGATTTCATTGCTCCGGATCGGCCAAAATGAGCGTCGCGCGCAAGGCCAGTGCAGGGGCGGAACCTGCCGAGCCTGTAGCAGCATCGGCGGGCACGGGCGCAACCCCGATTGTGACGATACTGCTTTTGGCCGGCGCACTCGTCCTGTGGGCATGGAGCCTGCCCGATATCGATCCGGACGCCATGCAGGAACTCGGGCTTGTCACGATCCTGCCGATTGCCGTTTGGACGTCTATCGGACTTGTCGTGCTTGCTTTCGTGCTCAGCCTGCGCCCGTCAACTGTGCGCGGCCCCCTGCCTTTCCTGACGCTGACGGGGCTGATCCTTGTCTTGCACGCCACACCGGCCATCGCCTATGGCACGCTGCGCTATTCCTGGGCGTGGAAGCACCTCGGCATCGTCGATTTCATACAGCGGCACCACAGCCTCGACCCTGAAGCCACCTATCTTGCTGCCTATCACAACTGGCCGGCCTTCTTTGCCGCTTTCGCCACGATCGGCGACTGGCTCCATCTCGATTCCCTCGGCCTGTCGGAGATCGCCCGCTATTTTCCACCGGCGATGAATTTCCTCTACCTGCTGGTTCTGCCGCAGGTGTTCCGCCGCTTTACCGACGACTGGCGGCTGATCTGGCTGTCGTGCGGCCTGTTCCTTGTCGGCAATTGGGTGGGGCAGGACTACTTCTCGCCGCAAGGCAGCGCCTTTCTGTTCTACCTCGTCATCCTGGCGTTTGTACTCGGCCCGCTACAGCCCGTGCCCGCAGGTTCCGAACCGGCAGCGATGCCGCTCTCCGGCCGCATCCGCCGGTTCCAGCTCTGGGCCAGCCGCGCCATGCCCGAGCCGCGGGTTCGACCGGGCAGCATGCTGCGGATCACCAGCGCCGCTTTGGTTCTCGCGCTGACGCTTGCCATTGTCGCAACGCATCAGCTGACGCCCCTGCTGCTGATTCTGGCGCTCGGCGGACTGTTCCTGCTCGGTCGGCTGGGCTTCGGCTATGTGCTGTTCGCAATCATCGCCGAGATCGTCTGGCTGTTCTATTTCGCCGACGCCTTCTTTTCCGCCAGCATGAACGATCTCGTGGCGCAATTCGGAGCGATGAACGCAGACATGACGGCGAAGCTGGCCGATCTCGCCGTCGTCAGTCCGGCGCAGCGCATTGTTTCCATGGCCAGCCGCGGACTCTCGGCGGCAATCGTCGCATTAGCGGTGCTCGGTGGCATCAGGCGGCTGCTGGCGCATCAGGTCGACGGCGCAGCCGCGGCCCTGGCCCTGGCGCCGATGCCCCTGCTGGTGATGACGCCCTATGGCGGCGAGATCATCTTCCGGGCCTATTACTATGCCCTGCCGTTCCTGGCGTTCTTTGCCGCGGCGCTGATCTTTCCGACCCTGGACAAGGGTGTTTCGCGTTTGTGGTTCTTGCCGATGACCGTCCTGACCCTTGTGCTCGTTGCCGGGTTCCTTCTGGCCAATAACGGCAAGGACAGGCAGTACCGCTTCAGCCCTGACGAGGTGGCGGCGGCTGACTGGCTCTACACCAACGCGCCGTCCGGCTCCCTGCTGATCGAAGGATCGCGCAACTACCCTTCGCAGTTCCGCAATTACGAGCGCTTCCGCTATGTGCCGATTTCGCTGGAACCGCCCGAAACCCGCAATGAGATCCTTGCCGATCCGACCGGCGTTCTTGGCCGCTGGCTCAGCGAAGCGCCCAAGGCCGGATATGTCATCATCACCAGGAGCCAGCAAGCCGACGTCGACGATCTCGGCATCATGCCCAAAGGCGCGCTGGCCAGAATCGATGTCGCCTTGATGGGCTCGCCCCGATTCATTCTGGTCAAGGCAACGGCGGATGCCCGCGTTTATGCGCTGAACCCGGTTGTGGCGAAGTTTGGCCGCTGGTTGCCGGAGCCCGATGACATACCCGAAGCCACAACCTCCGACTGAATGCCCGGGATACGTGCCGGCGTCATTGCTCCGTGAAGGCCCGCGACATCGAGTCGGTGATCGGCTTGGTCAGATAGCTGAAGAAGGTGCGTTCGCTTGTCTGTATCAGGGCCTCGATCGGCATGCCGGGCGTGGGTGTGAATCCCCTGACAAGGGCGAGCTCGCTCGGAGAGAGCCTGATGCGTGCCAGATAGAAATCGGGGCCGGAAACCGAACCGGCGCCGGCCAGGGCATCGGCAGAAATATAGAAGACGGTGCCATCGAGAACAGGAGTTGTTCTGCGGTTGAGCGCGACTAGGCGGATGGTTGCATGCTGACCGATCTTGACGCTGTCGATCTCGGTACGCTTGATCTGCGTCTCGATGATCAGCGGCGCATCGTCCGGCAGGATTTCCATGATGCCCTTGCCGCTTTCGATGACGCCGCCCGCCGTGTGATAGAACAGCTGGATGACCGTACCCGACACCGGTGCATTGATCGTGGCGCGCCTCAACACGTTCTTGGCCTCACGCGACTGTTCGCGGACCGAATCAAGTTCGCCCTGAACGGTTTCCAGTTCTTCGAGGGAATCCTGGCGTGCCAGATCGCGGTTCTGCAGAATCTGCTGCTGGTATTTGCCGATCTGGATATTGGTTTCCTCGATCTCGGCCGAGATGCGCCCGATCTGCCCTGTCGCCTCGACGATAACGCGCTGGATCGACAGGACATCGGTCGAGCGCACCAGACCCTTTTTCAGCAAGGCCTGCTTGTCAGCCAACTCATCCTCGAGCATCTGGACCTGCATCTCGGTGGCGAGCAGTTGCTTGGCGTAGCCTTCGGCGCGGAACTCCAGCGCCGCGATATTCTTCTCGATCAGGTCGGATTCGTTCTTGAGTTTGGTCAGCCACGCATCGAAGCTCTTTTGCTGGCTTTCGAGCATGGGAGCGATTTCCGGATCGTCGAGATTGTCCTCGACCTGGGCCGGCAGCCTGATCGCGTCGGCGCCCTCGATCTGGGCCGTCAGCCGGGCCGCGATCAGCTCCAGTCGCGACTGACGAAGAAACAGTTCGCGTTCGCGCGCCAATGCCGGCGTTTCATCGAGGCGAATGAGAGGCTGTCCGAGCGCCACCTTGTCGCCTTCGTTGACCAGGATTTCCTCGATGATGCCGCCCTCGAAGTGCTGGACGACCTTGTTCTGTCCGGTCGCGACAAACCTGCCTTGGGCGATCACCGCCGCCGCCAGGGGCGCCGACAGTGCCCAGGCCCCAAAGCCGCCAAAGGTGACGAGCAGCAGGAACATGCCGAAAAGGGTCTGCTTGCGGATCGAGCGCGGAACTTCCGCATACCATTCGACATCAGAAAGCTTGGCGATATCATCCATTTTTGGCGCTCTACTGAATCTGCGTGTGTCCAAACGTGCCGGCGCCGGCATCGGTATTGATGCCGCGCGATTCGAGCGCCTGCAGCACGTCGGCGCGCCGGCCGAACAGGGCGACGGTGCCGTTGACCAGCAGCAGGATCTTGTCGACCTTGTCGAGCAGGGACGGGCGCTGGGTAATGGTGATCGTCGTGATCTTTTCGCGCTTGGCGTGAGCCAGCGCCCGCTGCAGCGCCGCATCGCCGGAACTGTCGAGATTGGAATTGGGCTCATCGAGCACCAACAGCCGTGGATTGCCGAAGAACGCCCGCGCCAGCGCCACCCGCTGTTTCTGCCCGCCCGACAGCGGCGAGCCGTCGCTGGCCACAATGGTCTCATAACCGTGCGGCAGGTTGGCGATCATCTCGTGCACGTCGGCCAGCATGGCCGCTTCGTAGATCTGCTCGTCGCGAACGTTGTCGCGCATGCGGGCGATATTGGCCTTTATCGATCCCGGGAAGAGCTGCACGTCCTGGGGCAGGTAGCCGATGCTCTCGCCGAACTGGCGCTGGTCCCAGTTGCGCAGGTCCATCAGGTCGAGGCGCACGTTCCCCGAGGTCGGCAGGATCGAGCCAACGAGCATCTTGCCCAATGTCGTCTTGCCGGCGCCCGAGTTGCCGATGATTGCCAGTGATTCTCCCGGCAACAGCCCGAACGAGATGCCATTGAGCACGACGCGCTTGGTGCCCTGCGGCACATAGAGGACGCGTTCGACATCGAGCCGCCCTTCGGGACGCGGCAGGTTCAGCCGCTCGAATCGGAGCGGCGAGGCCTTGAGCAGGGCCGATACGCGGTCGAGCGACGAGCGCGTCTGGGAGAACTGGTTCCAGCCCTCGATCGTTCCCTCGATCGGGGCGAGCGCCCGCCCGGCGATGATCGATGCCGCGATGACCACGCCGCCGGTGATCTCTCCCTGAATGGCAAGGAATGCCCCCCATCCAAGCATCGACACCTGGGTGAGAAGGCGCGTGCCCTTTGACATCGCCGCAAAGATGATATTGCGGTCCTGGGCAAAAACCTGTGATTTCAGCGAACTCGCGGTATCCTTGCCCCAGATCTGCACGGCCTCCGGGATCATTGCCAGTGCGTTGATGATCTGCGAGTTCCGCGACATGCATTCCAGATGAAGGTTGGCCCGGATCTGCGCGCTGTTGGCGTCCCCGAATGACGCCGCGGTGGCGCGCTGATTCAACAGAGCCAGAACCAGCAGTATCAGGGATGCCGCCACGACAATGGTGCCAAGCTCGATATGGATCAGGAACACCGCAAGCACGAACAGTGGCGCCAGGGGGGCATCCATGAAGGACAAAAGCGATCGCGACACCAGGAATGAGCGTACCTGCTGCACGTCGCTGAGCGTCTGGTAGTCCTTGCTCGATCCTTGCAGCGAAGAGCGCGCAGCAGCACTGAGAACGGGCGCGCCGAGACGGGCGGCGAACTCCACGGCCGTCCGCATCAGGATGATGCGGCGCACCGCATCGAACATCGACTGCAGAACAACCGCGCCGACGATGACAACGGTCAGCATGATCAACGTGTCGATCGATCGGCTGGTCAGGATGCGATCCGAGATCTGGAACAGGTAGACCGGGATGGCAAGCACGAGCACATTGCTGGCGATGGTGAAGACCATGACGACGCCGAGATTGCGTCGTACTGCGGCGAGCCCCGCCTTGAGACTGGCATTGAAATCGATCGGGCCCAGCCGCTGATGAAAGACGCGGGCGTTTGCGCCCTTGCTGGCGCCGGGGGCAGCGGGTTTGTCTGCCGAATGCTGGCGTTCCGCCATGATCGGGCCGCGGCTGCCTTCGATATTGCGAATGCCTTCGGCGATGCGCGCCGTCCGGATGCCGTCCTGCGACGAACGCTCGGCGGCATCGCCGGAGCCAGCATACTCCTGTTCGCCATCGCTTCTGACATCGTCCGACGCATAGGTTTCTCTGCTGGTGCGTTCGCTCATTGCATCATCCGATCAGCGACTGCAGGGCATCTCCGAAGGCGTTGTCCGGATCCAGGCCGGGCGTATCGCCGTGGCCCCAGTCATCGGTGCCGAAATCGTCTTCGTCGGTCAGGAACGCCACCGCTTCGCTCACCAGGGCATCGGGGTCCTGAATGAATGCGTCCGGCAGGGGCGAGATGATGTCCGCCTGGATCAGCACCTCGTTCGAATACTGCTCGCCGCCGACATAGGTCTTGCCGAAGGAATCGAGATCGAAAATGGCGCCATAATTGATAAGGGTGTTGTTTCCGGTGCTGATCGTCCAGTCCGCCCCCGGGTGTGAGCCGATCGCGTCCATGGCCAGGGCAACCTGGTCGCTGTCTCCGAGGATATTGGTCATGGACAGATACTGGACGTTGATCAGATCGCCGGTGACATAGAGCGCGCTGATGGCGCCAAGCCCGGCAAAGGCCGGGTTGGACAGCAGGCTGCCGTTCGGCGCGTGATCGCCGGCGGCGAGCGCGTCGGTGGCAGCGCGATAGTCGTCAGGCAGGGTCTCGAAGCGGTCGGCAGCGCCGGCGTTGCAGATATGGGCCTCGTTCCACAAAAGGTTGCCCGATGTCGCAAGGCTTGCCTCGCCCGTTGCCTCGAAGCCTGGCAGCACGCCGATCATGTCGTTGTCGCACAGGATGTTCATCTGCTCGATGACGTTGACGTCGTAGCTGTCGCCGCCGACGACGATCAGGTCATAGGAAAAGCCGAGCTCGTAGATCGAGATGTCATTATAGGCGGTGTTGCAACCCGACTGGACGCTGGTCGTCACGCCCGACGAGGACAGGATGCCGATGTCGTTGTCGCTCATGAA
This sequence comes from Devosiaceae bacterium, assembly GCA_963675235.2. Lineage (GTDB taxonomy): Bacteria > Pseudomonadota > Alphaproteobacteria > Rhizobiales > Devosiaceae > JAHJQZ01. The sequence goes on from CAXXFU010000017.1 coordinate 90,408, forward strand.
TGCCAGCTGCTGCTGCCAGTTGACGATCATGACATTGCCGCTGATTTCCTTGATAGCCCACTGGTTGGGGAAGCCGAGATCGGCGCCCGGCGCCTCGATCTCGTCGCTCATGTCGTAACGCTCGAACTCCGCGGCATTGACCGCCACCGTTTCCGTGAGGTCCCGGTCCCATTGGCCAAGTTCGGACGACACGGTGTCCATGTCGGTCCAGGCATTGACCTGGGAGATGGCGTTCAGCTCGACATGATTGCCGACCACGATCGTGGCGTCCGCAGCCGTCCAGACATTCTTGATGACGGCGTTGTTGATCAGGACGTTGTTGCCGGTATCGAGATCGACCCGCGCATCGATTTCCCGGCCGCTTTCGGTCGGCACCGTGCCCGGCTCGATCGATGCAATGGCATGCGTGCCGGGGGTCTCGACCTGGTCAAACGAGAAATGGCCATCGAGCGGGGGGAGTTCGTCCACCGTCTCGCCATCGAGGAAATTGCCCTCGATCAGCCTGTCCTGGGTGATGAAAACCGATTGCCCTTCGGCGGGTTCGTTGGCATCCGGGCTCGCTTGCTCGACGAACCGATCGGCAAACACCTTCAGCTCGGTTGCGGTTCCGGGGACGGTATCGGGGGCTTCGAACCCCAGGTTTTCGGCGCTGCCGAGCAAGCCGAGAACGCCGGCATCATCGACGGCTGCCGGCATGAATTTCAGACCATGGGCACCGACGCCGAAATAGTCGTCGTCGGACAAACGCGCCCACTGATGGATATAGCTGGCAACCGATCCCGGAGCAGGGATATCCGGCAGCAGACCAGCGCCATCGGAGACCGTCTTGCCGGAAAGGAACGAGAAGTGGCTCGCCTGCGGGAAATCGGCATCGAGGCGAACTGACAGTGACACGTTCCAGGTTATGGAGACCTGCTGCAGTTGCACAGGGAACACGCCCTCGCTCCTGACGGCAGATCGGTAGTCGATACCCGGTTCATAGTCGTTGAGGTCGAATTCAACCGCAAAAGGCGTGTCGACATGGAGCAGATCGGTCGGGGCCACGGCGGCAAAAGCCGCCGCAGCGCCTTCGTCATAGCTCAGCCGTTGCCATGACTCGTCGACTGGAAGCGAGAACATACCTATGAAGTGAGCAATATCCTCAGACGCCCTGTCCAAGATCATATTCGCCACCTCCGCACATCGTCAGCGATCTCGCCGATCCGTCGGTGATGGCTGCGCGGGCATGCCGCGCAGCCGTTTGTTGAGGCGAGTCAGACAGGACTAGGCGTCGCTGCCATCGTCGTCTTCGCCGATAACCGAGCTGGTCAGATCACCGCCGACCACGGTCATGTCGACCGCGTTCTGCTGCAGGTTCGCACCCAGCACGATTTCCTGGTTGAAGGCCGTGGTGTCGATGGCGTTGTCAGCCGAGGCGATGCTCTCGCCGTACACGTAGCCGTCGTCGCCATTCTGCGACCCCCACATGCCAGCGTCGCCACCGTCGCCGCCGCCGCCAGCATAGGCAAATCCGCCGTCACCGGCGAAGTTGTTGCCACCGGCTGCCCAGCCTCCGAGGCCGTCACCGCCGGTGCCGTCGGCCCAGGCGCCGGAAATGGCGTCACCGCCAAGTCCGCCACTGGCCACTGCGCCACCGCCGAGGCCGTCGCCGCCCGTGGCCCAGCCGGTCAGGGCGTCGCCGCCAAGACCCGCGCCACCGGCGCCGTCGCCGCCAAGGCCCGCGCCACCGATGCCAGATCCGGCACCAGCGCCAGCACCGGCGCCAAGGCCGAGACCAGCTGCATCGCCGCCGGCACCGCCGTCGCCGGCACCGGAAGCATTGCCGCCGTCGCCGCCGCGGGCACCATCGCCGGCATCGTCGGCATCGCCACCCTCGGAATCGCCGCCATCGCCGGCATCGTCGGCGTCACCACCGATGTTGAGGCCATTGAGAGCTGCGAAGTGCGCGTCGAGACCGTCGCCGGCTTCGGCGTCACCACCGTCACCGCCGTCCTCGGCGTCGCCCGCTTCGGAATCGCCGCCGTCGCCGCCGTCGTCTCCGTCACCGGCCGTGCTGTCGCCGCCATCATCGCCGTCTCCGGCCATGGCCGCTCCAACACCGAGGCCAAGACCGAGGCCAAGACCGACGCCGACACCGAGGCCGCCTTCGCCTCGGCCGCCTTCACCCTTGCCGCCTTCGCCTTCGCCACCTTCGGCTTCGCCGCTCTCGCCTTCGCCGCCTTCGCCTTCGCCGCCTTCGGCGTCACCGCCGCCGGCGCTACCGGCCAGGGCCGCGTCGAGGGCCAGACCGCCGGCGCCAAGGCCGCCAAGGCCGATACCGCCAAATGCGCTGCCGGCATCCTCGGCTTCGCCACCATCCGCGTCGGCATCCGAGCCGCCCAGGCCGCCTTCGCCGCCCGCAACGATCCCCTCGTCCGCAAAGGCCGCACCACCATGGACGGTGAAGTTCTGGTCGAAATCGCCGTCGTTCTTGAGAACGGCTTCGTCCAGCTCATCGTCGTCGGAGATATTGGCCAGCTGGTTGATGACATTGCCGAAATCGTTGCCTTCGCCATCAAGCGAGTCGGCAAGGACGTTCTCGACATTGACGTTGAACATGCCTTCGATCTTTGAATCGTCCATATCGACATCGACGAAATCAGGATCGTTCGGCAGCTTGCCATCAAGGTCCAGTTCGACGTCGACGGCAACATCGGTCTTGTTCATGTTGACATTGATGTTCTTGGAAACGAGATCGACATCCGTGTCGACATCGACATCGGAGTCGACCCTTGCATCCAACTTGGCATCGACGTCGGCATCGGCGTCGGATGTGCTTTCAGCTGCGGATTCGGCCTCCGCATCGGACTCGCTGTCTGCCTTGCTGAAGGACTTTGCATCGGCATCGGCATCAGCGTCGCTATCGGCGGTCGTCAGGTCCTTGAGGTGATCAGGATCTCCGAAGTGGGGATCACCAAAACCAAATACGTGGTCACGCTGTTTCATTGTCGTTTCCCTTGATCAGTTCCACGACAGACCGACCGCCATTCATCTCCTCGGGGCCGTTGCTGCGTGGAAATCGACGTGCAAGTTCTGACATTTGCGACATGCGCGCGCCGCATCGCGCGGCGAACGTCATGCCTTGTTTGTGAAGTGTGATGTCCGGATATTGAGTGCCCTCCCGTCCTGTTTGAAGGAGTGAGGGCGGAGCATTTGCACCAGGGTCGCACCAAACCAGAATCGGAAAGTGACTGCGGCTGCGCACCATCTCCCCCCTCGAGAGGGAAGAACTGTGCGGCTGCGCGCGCCGCAATAAAAGCTGGCAGTTCGATGTAGTCCGAAGGACCCTATCGGTCCCGAATCCTATTGGGTCAATCACGGACCAGACCGATCAGCGCCGATCTGCTCCGCGGGCAGCGCCCGGCGCCGACTTTCGCCTTGCCAAACAGGTCATCGATGAAACCGTCATGCGCAAACGCGCCATCAATGCATCTGAGCTGCACCGAAATTTGTTTTTATATGCAATGTGTTGGATCTTCAGCCGGCCGCACAGTCCTTGTACGGATGGCATAGCTCCTTCGATCTATTCCTAAAGCCAGACGATGTATTTATAATTCATTAACTTTTGCACCTTCGCCAGATACAATGAAGGTACTAGGCGAGCAGGAATGGGAGGCAAGTAAATATGACCCATTTCCTTGAGATTGGGCGCGATGTGCAGAATAGGGTGGCAGTACCCTCGCCCGAAGCCGAACGGGCCTATCGACAGGTTCTGCTCTTCATCTCGCCGCCAGGAGCGATCTCGGATGCCATGATGGCAGCCATCGAGCACGAGTTCGACTGGCTGTGGATCATTCATGTGCCGGACCCGCAATCGGCCTGCGTGAAGCTCGACGCGCACGTCAAGCTGATCATGATCGATCAGGCCTTTTTCGAGCTGGCAAAAGGTTCGATCGAACAGCTCCGCCGCTACCACCCGGGCGCGGTTCTGGCCCTCATGGCGGACGGACAGCCGGACCGGGATCACGCGCTGGCCCGCTTCACGGAAGAGCATGACGTTGCCGGCGTGCTTCCGACCGATGTGAACCTCGACCTTTGGCTATCGATCATCCGTATCCTTCTGAAAGGAGGAGTTTATTTTCCGCCTACCTTTTATGGACGGCTGCAGGGAACACACGAAAACCTGCATGCCATGCGTGCCGGCTCGCGCCATTTTGCCTCGAATGGACAGGAACAAAGGAGCAGAGCGATGCACGGACTGACCGAACGCGAGCTCGAGATACTTGCCCTGGTATCCAGGGGGCATCAAAACAAGAGCATTGCCTTCGAATTGCAGCTTTCGGAGCACACCGTGAAGGTTCACCTGCACAACATCATCAAGAAACTGCGCGTGAACAACAGGACCGAAGCTGCTGCGAAATACTTCACTTTCACCAGTGACTCTGGACGGACTGGGAGTGTCCCGGATGAGCACGATTCCGATGGAACAAAACCCTAGCCAGACGTTCAGGCTGTCCTCGGCGCCGCTGTTGCAGGGCATTTTGCTGCTCGTCGGGCAGTTGAACTATACCTGGACCAATACGGAAAGCCTGCTGATCTATCTCATCGCGGGCCTGGCCGGGGTGAAGAAGGAAGTCGCCATCATCATCTTCCTTTCGCTCAACACGCCCCGTGCCCGAATCGGACTGGTCGAGCGGCTGGCCAAGATGCATGACATCTCACCGGAATGCCGGTCGGACATCCTGAAGGTCACCCAGACACTGTCTCTGCAATCGAGCCTGCGCAACAAGTTCAACCACTGCATCTACTCGTTCGACCCCGAGAGCGGCAACGGAGCAACGCAACTAATGCGCATCTTCGATGCCAAGGATGAGGTCAAATACGGCAAGCTTGAGACTCTCGACGACAAGGAGATCGCCAGGATTCAGGCCAGCATCGCTTCCCTGGTCGACATCAACAAGCAGATCTGGAAGCTGATCGGCAAATACGACTTTCCGCGCTAGGCCGGAAGGTCAGGGACGCGGCATCGAGTGCGGCCGGGCTGCGTTTGCGGCGCGTCCAATCCTGTTTCCCGGGCACGAAAAAGGGCGGGAGACCCGCCCTTTTCCATTGTATCGATTTCGATCGTTGCAGCCTAGGCTGCCGAAGCGCTGCTGCGGCGACGGCGCATAAACGCGAGACCGCCCATGGCACTGGCAAGCAGGAGACCACCCGCCGGCAGCGGAACAGTCGAGACGGTGAACGACTTCAGCGAAAAGGCATTTGCCGCATCCCAGTCGGACAGACTGTTGAAGTAGCCACTGGCCCTGATCGCAAACGAACTGACCACCTCGCCAATGGTCGCCGGATTGAGAGCGACATAATCCGAGAACGACCCGCCATTGATCGAGTACTGATACTGATCCCTGCGGCCAAAATTACCCAGCTCGAAACTCTCCAGAAGGACGTTGTGCGCAAAACTCACGACGAGCGTTTCGACACTCAAAATGGTGCCATCGATCTGACCCGGCTGAAGGTCGGGATAGCCGTCAACGCCTACACCAGATGCGTTGAAGGTCACCACGCATCCGGCATTCAGCGCGCCACCGGCATCACAGCCGAGTGAGAACGGCCCGGCCGGATTTGCGCCACCCGAAAAGTCGTAGGTCACGGTGGAAGCGGACGCTCCGACCGTGCTCATGGCCAGCACCAATGCGCCGGCAAGCAAGCTCTTCTTCATGTTCAATCCCAAATTGATTTTAGCCCCCACAGACAGCAGGGCCTGCGCAGAATACCCTATGGTAAACAGGATGTTACTTACGGAAAAACCTCAGGATTGGCAATCGCTTTTTCGGCATCTCCGGCAAATGGACAGAAATCAGGCCATTCGGCCGGTTTTTCGGACTGCGGCGGTGCACCGCACGAACAAGTGGACCCCTGCACGACTTCCGAAGTGATTCGTTTCGGCCGGCGCTCTGGCATCGTCCGCGCGGTCACCGTGGCGGGATGTCTGTCAACGTAAAAGCAAATATGCTGAGGCCATGACCAGAACCCTGTCGACATCTCCTCTTCCCGGCCTCGGTGAGCGCGACTTCGGCGACCTGATTGCCTGGCGCCACGCGCTGCACCGGCACCCGGACCTGTCCGGCCAAGAGGCCGCCACGGCAGACCGGGTGGTGGAGATGATCGCACCAACCTGTCCGGACCGCACCGTCACCGGTCTCGGCGGATACGGCGTTGCCGCTGTCTATGAGGGTGCTGCCGAAGGACCGGCAATCCTTGTGCGTGCGGAACTCGACGCCCTGCCGATCCAGGAGCTGGGCAACCCTCCCTATCGCTCCGAACGTCCCGGCAAGGCGCACCTGTGCGGCCATGACGGGCATATGGCGATCCTCGCGGGTGTTGCCCGCTGGCTCGGGCGCAACCGGCCCTTGAAAGGCCGGGCCATCGTGCTGTTCCAGCCGGCCGAGGAGAACGGCGCAGGGGCGGAACAGGTCATCTCCGATCCACGCTACACGGATCTTGCCCCGGATTTCGCCCTGGCGCTGCACAACATGCCCGGCCTGCCGCTCGGTCACGCGGTGGCGCGCGAGGGCATGATGAATTGCGCCTCGCGCGGCATGAAACTGGCACTCACAGGACGGTCGGCGCATGCCGCCTCGCCCGAAACCGGACGCTCGCCGGTGCCAGCCCTCGCCCATCTCGCCACCGCGTTGACGTCGCTCGGCAAGGGTAGATCGCAGTTAGATGCGGATTTCTCGCTGGTCACCATTACCCATTTGAGCGCCGGAGAGCCGGCTTTCGGCATCGCGCCCGGACATGGCGAGCTCTGGGCGACACTGCGCACCCAGCGCGACGAGGACATGGCGGCGCTGGTGGCGCGCGCCGAGGCGATTGTCGCCGAGGCTGCGAATGCGGCCGGACTCGAACACGAGATCAGCTATCACGACATCTTCCGGCACTGCGAGAACGCTCCCGAGGCAGCGGCGATACTGGCACAGGCGCTCGCGGCGGAGTCGATCCCTCTAGCCGAAGCCGAACTGCCGATGCGCGCCTCGGAGGATTTCGGCCGGTTCGGCGATCAGGCCAGGGCGGCGATGATGCTGATCGGCTCGGGAACCGACAGTCCGGCGCTGCACAACCCGGACTATGATTTCCCGGACGAACTGATTGCCATCGGCGCGCGCGTCTTCATCCGCTGCCTTTGCACTCACCTGTTCTGACGGATCGTTGTGGTCAGGCCTCGGCCACCATGTGCCCGGTATCGACCTGGCGATAGGCGAGCTCGGGCGGCGTGTAGTCGAGGTCGTGTACCGGGCTCGGCAGTTCGCCGGTGAAAGCGGTGTACTGCCGCCGGACGCGAGTCGGATCGGGGATGGGAACAGCTTCGAGCAGGCGACGGGTATAGGCGTGCTGCGGACTTTCGAAGATCTGGGCGCGGCTGCCGGATTCGACGATCTGGCCCATATACATTACCGCGACACGATGACTGATCTGCTCGACAACGGCCATGTCGTGGGAAATGAACAGATAGGCGATGCCGGTCTCGTCCTGGATATCCTGCATCAGGTCGAGCACCTGCGCCTGGATCGACACGTCGAGCGCCGAGACCGGCTCATCGGCGACGATGACGCGCGGCGACAGCGACAGGGCGCGGGCAATGCAGATGCGCTGGCGCTGGCCGCCGGAGAACTCGTGCGGGTAGCGGTCCATGAAATCGGCGGGCAGGCCGACGCGCTCGAACAGGTCGGCGGTACGGTCACGCAATTCCGAGCCCGAGGCGATCTGGTGGATGACCAGCGGTTCGGCAACGAGATCGCCGACGCGCATGCGCGGATCGAGCGAAGCATAGGGGTCCTGGAAAACCATCTGAACGTCGCGCAGGATCGGCTTCATCAACTGCCGGCTGAGTCCGCCGATATGGTGGCCGCCGATGCGAATCGTGCCGGTGAACGGCACCAGGTTCATGATCGCCTTGCCGGTTGTCGACTTTCCGCAACCGCTCTCCCCGACAAGGGACAGCGTCTCGCCCTTCCTGAGCTTGAGGCTCAGCCCTTCGACGGCGTGAACCCGCTGTACCGGGCGCTGCAGCAGGCCGGCCTTGATGTCGAAGCGCACGGTCAGATCATCGATCTCGACGATGTCGATGCCGGGCTGGGAGGTGCTGCCTCTTGGACCGGCCTCGCCGGCCATCGAACCGAGCTTGGGGACGGCGTCGAGCAGTTCGCGGGTGTAGTCGGCGCTCGGCGTGGCAAAGAGCTTTTTGACCTCGTCGTGCTCGACTTCGCGTCCATGGCGCATGACCAGAACGCGGTCGGCCATTTCGGCGACCACGCCCATGTCGTGGGTGATCATGATCAGGGCCGAGCCGGTCTCGGCCTGAAGGTGGCGCAACAGCGACAGGATCTGTGCCTGCACGGTGACATCGAGGGCCGTCGACGGCTCGTCGGCGATCAGCATGTCCGGATTCTGCGACAGCGCGATGGCGATCATGACGCGCTGGCGCATGCCGCCGGAAAGCTCGTGCGGGTGTTGCCTGAGACGGCGCGCCGCTTCGGGAATCTGGACGAGATCGAGCATGCGCCGCGCTTCGGCCAGCGCCTTGTCATTGCTCATCGGCTTGTGGGCGGTGATGGCCTCGGTCAGCTGCCTCCCGATTGTCAGCACCGGGTTGAGCGAGGTCATCGGCTCCTGGAAGATCATGCCGATGTTGCCGCCGCGGACGCTGAGCATTTCGGATTCCGACAGGCCCAGCAGGTTGCGGTCCTTGAAGATGATTTCGCCTCCGGTCACCCGCGCCATCGGTTCGGGCAAAAGCCCCATGATCGACAGCGCCGCCATCGACTTGCCCGAGCCGGACTCGCCGGCGATGCACAAGGTCTCGCTGCGCCCGAGGTCGAACGAAAGCTTGTCGACGACGACGCGCGGCCCTGAAGGCGTGGCGACAGAGGTCGTCAACTGGCGGACAGACAGCAATGGTCCGGTCGAGATGCTCACGTTTGTTCCAGTACCCGGGTTGGTTGTCGAGGGGGCAGCGTGCGCCGCCCCCTGTTTTGGTTCATTCGAAGACGATGCGCGGGAAATAGAAGCTCACGACCCAGTTCGGCATGTCGACGATCTCGGAAATCCTCAGATCGCCGCAGACAGAACACAGCATGTAGGCGTCGTCCGCGTTCATGTTGTGCTGCTTGCACAACAGATCGACCATGTTGGCGACCGCGGCTTGCGCGCCCGTCATCAGGTCCGGCCCGATGCCGGTCGTCACTTCATAGCCCTTGGCGTCAAGGTGCCGCGACACCGGACCCGGCGTCGTGAAGCGCGGCATCTCGAGACCGGCGTCCTTGACCAGATCGAGCGTCAGGACGACGTTCATCTGGCTTTCGATCGCCGTGCCGCAGACCTCGCCGTCGCCCTGGGCGGCATGGGTGTCCCCGATCGAGAACAGCGCCCCCGCGACCTCTACCGGCAGGTAGAGGGTCGAGCCGGCCGCGACGTCGCGGACGTCCATGTTGCCGCCGACGCGACGCGGCGGCACCACCGAGTGCAGTCCCGCTTCGGCCGGAGCCAGCCCGATCGTGCCGGCAAAGGGCTTGAGCGGCACCTTGGCAAGGCTCGAGAAGGCAGCCGGTCCCATGCCGACCTTGTCATAGTTCCACAGCGTCAGCCCCGGATCCTTGAACTGGTCGGCCAGAAGCCCGAAGCCCGGGATGATGGCGGTCCAGCCGAACCCGGAGGGCTCGAACTCGTGCAGCGTGATCTTCACCGCGTCGCCGGGCTCGGCCCCATCGATGAAGATGGGACCGGTGACGGCGTTGATGTGGGCGAAATCAAGGCTGGCGATATCGGCCTTGGTGCTTTCACCGGTGAAGTGCCCGTTGCCGGAGTCACGACACTCGAACCTGAGTGTCGTGCCGGGCGCTACCGTCTCGACCGGGGCAATTGAGTTGTCCCAGCCGAAATGGTGATGAGCCGCGTGGATTGTGTGGCCGAGGCCTGAGTGATCACTGGGCATCTTTGGCATACACGTAGTCGTAATTGACGGGAACGTGCACCGGATCGACGAACAGGGCGTCATCGCCACCAAGGCGCTCGGAGCGCATGGTGAAACGCTGTTCGTTGAAGACCGGCACCCAGGCTGCATCGTCCATGACAGCGAGGAATATCTCGCGCCACATCTGCTCGCGCTCCTCGGCCATGGAAGGATCGACCATGGCATCGGCCTCGACCGCCTTGGCGTCGAGCTCGGCGTTGCAGTACCACGACCAGTTCCAGCCACCCTCAACGGCGCCGTCGCAACCAAGGATCGGGCCATAGAAGTTGGAGGGATCGGGGAAGTCGGCGATCCAGGCCATGCCGCCCGACCAGATCATCGGCGCCTGGTCCGGCTCACCGCCGGCGGCGATGACATTGGCCTGAGCGAGCGATTTGATCTCGGCGGTGATGCCGATGGCGCTCAGATCCTGCTGGATGGCCTGAGCGATACGCGGCTGCGGATCGGTGTTGTAGACATAGAGTTCGGTGGTGAACCCGTCGGCGTAGCCGGCTTCGGCCAGAAGCGCCTTGGCGGCTTCGGGATCGAACGGATAGCCTTCGTAATCCGGTGCATAGCCCGGCATGGTCGGCGGCAGCGGCTGGTTCGCCGGCACGGCGCGGCCGTTGATGATGCGCACGATCCGGTCCTTGTTGACCGCCATGTTGACGGCCTTGCGGACATCGACATTGTCGAACGGCGCCATGTTGACGTTCATGGTGATGTAGCCGGTGTGAAGCTGGCCGCCTTCGATGATCAGATCCTTGTAGGCCGGATCGTCATTGACCTCGAGGAACTTGGCCGGCGGGATGCCGTCGCCCGGAATGTCGGTTTCGCCGCGCTGCAGGCGCAGAAGGGCGACCACCGGTTCCTGGCCGACTTCGAAGGTGATCTGGTCGAGCTTGGGTACACCGGCATTCCAGTAGTCGGCAAAGCGCTCGAACACCAGCCTCTGGCCCAGCGCCCATTCGGTGAGCTTGAAGGCGCCCGAACCGACCGGGTGCTTGCCGAAATCGGCGCCCCATTCCTCGACGGCTTCCTTTGGCACGATCGAGGAGAAGTTGATCGCCATGACGTGCAGGAACGTGGCGTCGGGACGGCTGAGGGTGATCTCGACCGTGTAGGGATCGACCACCTTGACGCCCGCGAGCTCGGTCGCCGAGCCGTCGGACATGGCGTCATAGCCCTCGATCGAGCCGAAGAAACCGGCGCCCGGGCTCTGGGTCGCGGGATTGGTGACGCGGTCGAGCGAGTATTTGACGTCCTCGGCAGTCAGTTCGCGGCCATTGTGGAACTTGACGCCTTCACGCAGCTTGAAGGTGTAGACGGTGCCGTCCTCGGAGATGGAGAAGTCTTCCGCCAGGTCCTTCTTCAGCGTCGTCGTGCCGGGCTCGTAGTCCATCAGCCCGTCGAACAGCGACTTGATCATCGACCAGTTCTGCCAGTCGTAGCCGATGGCCGGATCGAGCGTCGAGACATCATCCTTGTAGGTGACGATCATCGAACCGCCCTGCTTGATGTCGTCCTCGTAGGCAAGGGCGGAAGTGACCCCGGTGGCAATAAGGGCGCCAAGAGCAACCCCTGTCAGCAGTATCTTTCGCATATTGCGTCTCCCAGACTGATGGTGTGGTTTGTTATCCCGGCAAGCATTTTGCGAGCGCTCACCGGAGCTTGATGCGCGGATCGATCCATGGAGCGACCAGGTCCGCGAGTAGATTTCCGAGTACGATGGCGCAGGCCGAAACCAGCGTGACGCCCATGATGATCGGGATGTCGACGCGCTGGATCGCCTGCCAGGCGAGCTGGCCGATGCCGGGCCAGCCGAAGACGGATTCGACGACGACGATGCCCGACATGAACAGGCCGATGTCGATGCCGATCATGGCGATGATCGGCAGGATGGCGTTGGGCACGGCGTGCCCGAACAACACTTTCATTCGGGTCAGGCCCTTGGCGCGCGCCGTGCGGATGTAGTCCTGCCTGAGGACGTCGAGCATCGACGAGCGCATCATGCGCGAGTACCAACCCGAGCCGAGGAAGCCGAGCGTCAGCGACGGCAGCACCATGTGTGAGAAGGTGCCGTAGCCCGAGATCGGGAACCAGCCGAGCTGCACCGCAAAGATGTAGAGGAACAGGATGCCGACGACGAATTGCGGCGAGGAAACGCCAACGAAGCTGACGATCATCAGACCCTGATCGAGCGGGGTGCCACGCTTGATCGCCGCGACCATGCCCATGGTCAGCCCGAGGATGAGTTCGCAGGTGATGGCGCCGGCCATCAGCAGCAGCGATGCCGGCAGGCGCGCTGCGACAAGCGTCGAGACCTCGGTCTTTTGCAGATAGGAGCGTCCGAGGTCGCCGTGCAGGATGCCCCAGAGATAGCGTCCGTACTGTTCGTAGAACGGCAGGTTGAGCCCGAGCTGTTCGCGGATGTTGGCGACCGTTTCCGGCGTGGCGCTGCGGCCGGCGATCTGCCGGGCCGGATCGGCCGGCAGCAGGTACAAAAGAGCGAAGGTGATGACGGTCACGCCGAGCAGGATCAGGGCGGACTGGATGAGACGCCTGAGGACGTAGCTCAGCATCAGTGCCTCCCCTGCTGGGTCGGATCGAGGATGTCGCGCAATGCGTCGCCGACGAGGTTGAACGACAGCGCCAACAGGATGATGGCAAAGCCGGGAATGAAGACGAGCCAGGGCGCCGAGGTGAAATAGGTCTGGTTCTCGTAGATGATGTTGCCCCACGACGGCGTCGGCGGCTGAACGCCGATGCCGAGGAAGCTGAGCGTCGCCTCGAGCAGGACCGTGGTCGAGATGCCGAGCGTCGACCAGACGAGGATCGTCGGCACCAGATGCGGCAGCACGTGCCGGACAAGGATGCGCCCCGCCCCTGCCCCGAGCGCCCGCTCGGCCTGGACGAACTCGCGCTCGGCCAGCGACACCGTTTCGGTGTAGAGCACGCGCGAGATCTGCACCCAGTTGACCATGGCGATGACCATGGCGACGATCCACAGGCTCGGCTTGAAGATGGCGGCGAGAACGATGGCGAGCAACAGCGCCGGAAACGCCATCATCAAATCGGTGAAGCGCATCAGCGATGCGCCGATCAACCCGCGGAAATAGCCGGCGGTGATGCCGATGATCGAGCCGATCAACACGGCGATGCCGTTGGCGACGACACCGATGATCAGCGAGGTCTGCGCCCCGAAGATCATGCGCGAGAGCAGGTCGCGCCCTAGCAGGTCGGAGCCGAAATAGAACTTCTCGTTGGGCGGCAGCGGAGCGCCTTCGAGCGTCAGCCCGTCGAAATACTGCTCATTTGGCGGAAACGGCGAGATGACCGGCGCTAGAACCGCCGCCAGCACCGTCAAGACGATGACGATGAGACCGAACAGTGCCAGCGGCCGGCGCAGCAGCCGGGCCCAGACGCTCGGGCGGCGGGCGAGACTGACCTCAGAGGCTGCCACGAGCGTTCCCCTTGTAGCGCGACTGGGCAATCAGGCGTTCGGCCTGATCCTCGATCGGAATGCGCGCCTCCATGGCGAGCTTGCGCAAGCGGTCGTAGGCACGCGGCGCCGACAGGCGCTCGGTGACCATGATCATGGCAGTGGCCTCGGCCAGCGCCTCGCGCTTGGCAAGGCGCGAGGACAGGCCGGCAACCTCGCTGCCGAGCGCCTGGCGGCGCATGAAGGCCTGGTTGGCAATCAGCAGTGCCGAATAGACGCCGGCCGAGCCGACAGGCTTGAGAAGATGGGCATCGGCGCCCTGGCGCATTGTCCAGGCGATGCGCCCCGGTGCTTCCGAGCCGATCAGCGCGATGGTCGGTATCGGCGCCTGGCCCGGCGCCCAGGGAAACTGCGAGTCGTGGCCCATGTCGGCATCGAAGAACAGGACCGCGTAGCCGCGCGCGCCGGCATCGGCCGGCAGGTCGGGCCACATGGCGTCGGCCTCGATGCCGATCTGGCTGAGCTGGCGGCTGAGCGGCTTGAGATTGGTATGGGGACGATGAAGGATCAGGGCCCGTCCATTCTCGAAACTGGTTGGGAACAGCGGTGTGTTCATTTGATCACCCGCAGATGATTGGCGTTGGACGGAGTGGCGGGAGGAACATCGACGATGCGTACGTCGGTGTTCTGTGCCAGGTAGGGATCGGGCGCGACCTGGGCGTCGGCGCGGCTGACGATCTCGAACAGGCCCTTGTCGCCGGCCCGGCCGATATTGGGCGTCAGCAGGGTGTGATTGGTGTTCGGATCGATCCTGACCGGCCCGAACGGCGAACGGAACGTCGAAGTCTGGGCATGGGCCAGCACGGCTTCGGCATCGTCCGGACCGGTCATGCCGAGACCGCGCGCGATCATGTGCACGGCCGTATAGGGCTGGGTGAAATTGGCCGAAAAGCGCCGGCGCCCGGGCACGAACTTTTCCGTCACTGCGAGGAAACGGGCGTTGTCGGCGGTGTCGAGCGTCTGGAAATAGGGCGCGATGGTGTAGTGTCCACGCGTTTTCTCGCCGAGCCGGGCCGCCTCGCCCTCGGTGAAATTGCACGAGATGATCGGGCGGTTGTCCGGGCTGAACGCCGGGTCGCGCTGGCCGAGGGCATGATAGGCCTCGATGAAGGCGTAGGACGACGGGCCGATCAGGGTGTTGAGGATGAAGTCCGGTCGCTTTTGCGCGATCTCGGAGATGATGTGGCCGATCTCGGTGTCGCCGAGCGGCACGAAGCGTTCGCCCTTGACGGTGCCGCCGGCCTTTTCCACCTGCTCGCGGGCAATGCGGTTGGTCTCCCAGCCCCAGATGTAGTTGGAGCCGACCAGGAACGGGTCGTGCCCGAAACGCGGCACGATATAGCCGAGCATCGGCACGATGTGCTGGTTGGGGCACGAGCCGACATAAACGACATGGTCGTTGCCCTCGAACCCTTCATAGGGGCAGGCATACCACAAGAACGCCCCGGTCTTTTCGAGCACCGGGATCACTTCCTTGCGGCTCCACGAGGTGGTGCAGCCGACGACAAAACTGGTGCCGGTCCTGGAAATGATGTCGGCGCACATCGTGGCATAGGCCTCGATATTGCCTTCCGGATCGCGGATTTCTGGGGCGAGCTCGAAGGCATAGGCGTCCGAGGCATTGATCTCGGCAATGGCCGCCAGCGCCCCGGCCTGCCCTTCGGCGCCGAGGTCGGCATAGGGCCCGCGCGTCGAATAGAGCACGCCGATCGGTATGCGGGTCTTGCTCGACTGTGTGACCACTTGCGTCCCCGATACGAAAAAACCCCACGCCTCAACGCGGAATTCGCGTCTCGGTGCGGGGCCCAAATGCCGACGGTATGACCGTTATCTGCATCTAGTCTGCACGAGTGCGCAGCGCAGAGTCAAGGCACTTTTGCCTGACTTTTTTGCATTTAGTCCGAGTGTCGGAAAATTGTGCAACACGACGCATGCCCGCGGCATGACATCGCTATCCGTGCCCGTGGCCATCCCTGGCGTGGACATGCGGATGCGTGTGGGTATGGGCGTGGGCGTGGATTTCGGCGGGTTCGAGCGTGCCGTTTTCGAGCACCATGGCGCGGCTGGCGCGCTCGGCGATGAAGGAACTGTCGTGCGAGACCAGCACCATCGCCCCCGCAAAACGGTCGAGCGCCCGGCGCAACAAGGCGCCATTGTTGGCGTCAACGCCATTGGTCGGCTCGTCGAGCAGGAGAACGTCCGGCTCCATGGCGAGAAGCCCGGCAAGGCAGACAAGGCGTTTTTCGCCGCCCGACAGCTTGTGGGAAATGCGCTCGGCGAGATGGGGAATGCCGAGATCGGTGAGCGCGGTGCGGGCGCGGGTTTCGGCCTCGTCGGCGGTGCAGCCGATATTGAGCGGGCCGAATCTCACATCCTCGATGACGCTCGGGGAAAACAGCTGGTCGTCGCTATCCTGGAACAGGAAGCCGATGCGCGGACGGGCGGTGCGGAAGTCCTTCTCGGCTAAGCAGGACGCACCGAACAGGGTAACCGTGCCGGCATCCGCTGTTTCCAGCCCAACGATGGTACGCAATAGCGTCGTCTTGCCGGCGCCGTTCGGACCGACGATGGCCAGCCTTTCGCCGGGCGCAAGCGTCAGCCCCACCCGGTCGAGGACGACCTGACCGTCGCGGCGGACGGTGACGCCCTCAAGGCTGACGAGAAAACTCATAGGCGGTCCATCAGGAACATCAGCAAGGACAGTGCGGCAAGCCCGGCAAGGACAAGCCAGTCGCGGGTGGCGGGCGCCGCCAGTGTGGCATGGGCAAAGCGCCCCGTATAGCCGCGGCAGGCCATGGCCTCCTCGACGCGGCGGGCCCGTTCGAGCGCCCTGACCAGCAACATGCCGATGAGATAGCC
This sequence comes from Devosiaceae bacterium, assembly GCA_963675235.2. Classification (GTDB taxonomy): domain Bacteria; phylum Pseudomonadota; class Alphaproteobacteria; order Rhizobiales; family Devosiaceae; genus JAHJQZ01. The sequence goes on from CAXXFU010000017.1 coordinate 106,757, forward strand.
GTAGCTTTGCCAGGTGTGGCGGTTGGAACGCGGCGCAAAGGCGCGGGCGCGCATGGCATCGTGCAACCGGCGCGCCTCGTCGCCGATGAGAGACAGATAGCGCACCGTCAGCATGAAGACGCGCACCAGCGGTTTGGGAAGCTTGAGTGCATGCAGGGCCGTGCCGATGCGGGCCGGCTCGACCGAACCGAGAAAGGCCATCAGGATGAGCACCGAGGCCGAGACCTTGAGGGCGACGAGTCCGGCGCGCATCACGCCCTCGACACTCGCGGTCAGCGGCCCGAGGGTCAACAGCGGCGCGCCGGCAATCGCGAATGGCAGGGTGACGACCAGCAGGACGACAAAAGTCTCGACGTGAACGAGCCGCCGCCAAAGGCGCGCGTCAAGGCCGGCAGCAACGGCCAGAAGTCCGGCGGCAGCGGCCGCGATCGCCGCGACGGTCAGGCTCTCAAGTTGGGACACCACGACGATGACGGCCAGCGCCGCGATCAGGCGCAGGCGGGTGTCGGCGATCAGGATCATTTCTTCCTGAGGCTCCGCGCCCACAGACCGATACCGGCAAGCCCGACGATGAGGAAGATGCCCGAGAGGATGTCGGTAAAGCGCATGCGGTCGTCCAACTGCTCGATGCGTTCGAGCAGCGGCGTGACCTGCCGCTGTACCGCCGCAGCGACAAGATCGGCAGTTTCAGCAGCGGCAGGCTGTGAGGACGGATCGGCAGGCGCCAACGCTACCGCCGCCGCGGTTTCTGACGATTCCGCAGCGGCGGCGTCTCCGGCGTCCCCGGCAAAGCGCGAGGCGGCCAGCACCTTCTGGGCGATATGGCCTTCCTCGGTGTTGAGAATGACGGTGATGTCGGACGACGGCGTGGACGTCAGCTCGAAGCCGAACTCGCCCTCTTCGTTGGTGCGGCCTTTTGCGATGACGGTGCCATCCGCCGTGCTGGCAGACCATTGCGTGCCCTGCGCCCGGCCGCCACCGATGAAAAAACCGTAGCCGCCGACATGATCGCCCTCGATCGCGGCGAAGACCTTGAGCTTGTGGGCCTCGGCCGGGGCGGCAAAGGCGAGGACAAGGGCAAGGCTCAGCAGGATCGCACGGATCATGGTGTCACCGGAACCAGTGCGTCGGGCTGGACGCGGGCGAGGAAGCTCACCACCGCCATGGTGATGAAGGCCTCGCCGATGGCGAGCGGCAGATATGTGGCGAGCAGCACGCTGGCGACAGGCGTATAGGCCGAGGCCGACAGGAACAGCGAGACCGCAACCAGCGCGCCAGTGCCGAGCACGGCGCCGCCGCCGACCAGTGCCGACAGCGCTGCACGAGTTGCCGGCGATGTAGTGGTGCGGATAACCGGCCCGAAGGCGGCCGCCAGCACTACGCCCGGCAGGGCGATGTTGACGGCGTTGATACCTAGCGTCGTCAGGCCGCCGATGCCGAACAGCAGTGCCTGCAGGAATAGAGCGACCGCGACGGCGATGAACGCCGCGGTGCCAAGCATGATGCCCATCAACCCGGCCAGCATCAGGTGAACGCTCGATGGACCGACGGGGATGGCGATCAGCGATCCGGCGAAAAAGGCGGCCGACAGGATCGCCACCCTGGGGATCGCCCTGTCATCGAGGCGCCTCAGCCCGAGGCCGACGCCGCCTATGGCGATGGCCACGCCGCTGATCAGGACCGGCGCCGACAGGATGCCGTCGGGGACATGGGCCATTGGCGTCAGTTCCCCGCCATGTCCGTGGCTTTCACCCAGATCAGGGCACCCTGCTCGACCGACACCTCGGCCTCCTCGGGCGAAACCATGGGAACATCGCCCTCGATCAGCGCGGCAAAGCCCCACCAGCCGGCGCGCGGCATGGCGTAGGAGAAGGTGCCATTGGCATCGGCCTTGATCACCTGGGTGATGAAGGCGTCATTGGGAGCGGCGACCGAACCGTCATTTATGAACTCGACCTCGATCTCGGCAAACGGAACTGGCTCGCCATGCTTGAGGACGACCCCGGTGAACAGATTGCCGGCCCAGATGCCGGTCGGCCGGGTCAAGGGTTCGATTTCGACCGGCAGGCCGACGAGCTGGTCCCAGCCCTCGCCCGAGCCCCAGGAATCGACAATGACCTTGGCATAGTGGACGATGTATTTCTGTTCCGCCGGCTCCCAATAAGGCTGTGGCTCGACAAAGAACAGCGCAGCGCCCGGTTCGGGCAGATCCTCGGTCAACGTCCAGGCAGTTGCACCGTTTGTCGGTTTTTCCTCGAGCCGGGGCATCAGGTTGGTGATGGTGCCGTCGCGCATGACGCCGATCCGGGTCGGCTTTTTCATCTCCATCACCGGCCCCGCTTCGAACGGATGGGTGAAAACGAGATCGACGCGCACGGTGCCGCCTTCGGGCAGTACGTCGTCCGAGGGAATGATTTCCTGGAAGTGCGCCAGCGCCGGCGAGGTCAGGATCAGCAGACAGGCAAGGCTTTCTGCCGGGATCAGGTCAAATCGCATGGTTTTTCCGCAAGTATGAATTAGTCGACTAAAAATCATAACCAGTGTCGGAGCGCAAGGGCATCTGCCATATCCGCGCAGCGCGTCCGGCTGACCGATGCGAAGGCGCTACCGGCCGGACCTTCAGGTCCGCGCCGGTCCGGGCAGGAAAACGGTATCCAGCATTGGCGAACATGGCGTAGATTTGCCGAACAGGCCGCACGAGGAGGAACAGATGCAAAGGATCACCATCGCGCTCGATGACGCACTGGTCGCCGAACTCGACGCCCATCTCGAGGTGACGGGCGGTTCCTCACGCTCCGAAGCGGTGCGCGACCTGGTGCGCCGGGGCCTGTCGACCCTGCCGAACACGGCGCAGGAGGCGCGCTGCTATGGCGTGGTCAGTTGCGCCATCGACCAGTCGGTGCGCAACCTGGCATCGCGCGTGCCCCAGGGCCGGCTCGATCATCACGACGAGACAGTCGCTGCCATGTCCGTGCCGCTCGATCACTCCACTTCGATCGATGTCGCCGTCATGCGCGGGCGCGTCGCCGATGTGTCCGCCTATGCCGAGGCGCTGTTTCTCGAACGCGGCGTCATGCATGGATCGCTCGGGCTGATCCCTGTGGCCGAGGACACGACGATCCACGCCCATCCCGGCGGCGCCATGCACGCTCACACCCATCTGAGGGTGAAATCGAGCTTCTAGAGAGGGATCTTAAATGGCGTCATTCCGCGAAAGCGGGAATCCAGCGACGCGCAGTCCTGCGTGCCTCAAGAGTCCTGTGCTCGGCAGACGCCTCGCCCTGGATTCCGGATCGAGTCCGGGGTGACGCAGAGCGGCGGCACTCTAGAGCTTTTTCAGAAAAAGTGGGTGCCACTTTTCCGGTTCGAAAACACGACACCTCAATGACTTGGAGCGTTCGTTTTGATTCTATCAAAACGTGAAGCGCTCTAGCGGATGCGCTGGCCGTCCTCGCCGAAGACCAGCATGGCGTCGGGGCTGAAACGCGCTTCGTAGGTGCTGCCGGCATCGAGACTGCGGTTGTTGTCGGTGGCGGCGGTGATGAGATCGCCATTGCCGAAGCGGGCATAGGCATAGGTTTCACCGCCCAGGTGCTCGACCAGTTCCACCGTCAGCTTGAGCGTGGCGCTGCCTTCGCTCTTGAAGCTCTCCGGCCTGATCCCGACCTGGACCCTGGTGCCCGGTGCGGCCTTGACCTTGGTCGGGATGGAGGCCTCTCCATGCTCGACAAGGCGCACGGCACCCTGTTCCATCTCGCCAGCCAAAAAGTTCATCTTCGGCGAGCCGATGAAACCGGCGACGAACAGGTTGTCCGGGTCGTCATAGAGCTGAAGCGGCGTGCCGACCTGCTCGACGATGCCGTCGCGCAACACGACGATACGGTCGGCCAGGGTCATCGCCTCGACCTGGTCGTGGGTGACGTAGATGATCGTGGCGTTGAGATCGCGGTGCAGCCGTGCCAGCTCGATGCGCATGTGGACGCGCAGTTCGGCATCGAGATTGGACAACGGCTCGTCGAACAGGAAAACCTGCGGGTGCCGGACGATGGCGCGGCCGATGGCGACACGCTGGCGCTGGCCGCCCGAAAGCTCCTTGGGCCGACGGTCGAGCAGTTCGTCGAGTTCGAGAATGCGCGCCGCCTCGGCCACCTGGCGGGCGATCTCGTCCTTGGGCATGCCGGCGAACCTCAGGGCGAAGCCCATGTTCTCGCGGACCGTCATGTGCGGGTAAAGCGCATAGCTCTGGAACACCATGGCGATGCCGCGCTCAGACGGCATGACATCGTTCATGTGCTTGTCACCGATGAACAGGTCGCCATCGGTGATTTCCTCAAGCCCGGCAATCATGCGCAAGAGCGTGGACTTGCCGCAGCCCGACGGGCCGACGAAGACGATAAACTCCTCCGAGGCGATGTCGAGATCAACGCCCTTGATGACCTCGACCGCACCGAAACTCTTGCGGACGCCCTTGAGCCTCAGTCCAGTCATGAAGCGGTCTCCCCTTCCGCTGCGATTGTCACGCTCGCCGTGCCGAGATAGGCGTGCCGGACGGTGACATGGATGGCGCCGGTGCCCTTTGACCGCAGCCAGAATCCAGCCGCGCCGCCGCGCAGGGGCACAAGATCAGGACCGAACAGCGTGGCCGGCCCTTCAAGCTTGATGGCGACCGGCTCGAAGAAGAACGGCAGCTTGTTGCCGGTCTGGTCGAGCACGCGCACCATGACGCGCACATCCTCGCTCTCTCCGATCGTTTCGGTATCGGCCACCAGCGCCAGACTTGTCGCCACCGGATCGGAGGCGAAGTGCTTCTCGGCAACCGGCTTGCCATCGATATAGCCGGTGAAGTGCCCGTCCTCCCAGCGCATGCCCCATTCCCCGAGCTCATCCTCGGTGAAATCGTCCCGGGTGACAATGACGGGTGCGTGCGGCAGGTGCGGATAGGCCTCGGTCGCGGGCTTGAAGCGCTTGGGCGGATTGTCGCCGTAGCGGAACTCGACCTCATCGCAATTGGTCAGGATGATCATCGGCAGCACGCCGCCGACATTGCGCTCGCCACGAGCCCAGAAGGTCACCGGTTCGAGCACGGCGCCATGCTTGGGATCGGACTGGCTGGAGTAGACATAGGCGGCGAACTTGGGCTCGCGGAACATGTCCATCACGCCATGGTGGCAGATGCGGTCGCCCGAGCCGAAATCCTTGTGGGTGTTGTAGTCGAAGGCGCACCAGCCGATCGAGCCGGAGATGTTGTCATTGCCGAACGAGGCGTTGATGACCTCGAGATAGCGGGTGACATGATCGGCCTGGCGCTGTTCCTGGTCGTAGGTCTTGGTCGGATAGGTATGCCCGCCGAATTCGGTGACCAGATAGGGGACGTCGCGGTCGAGGCCGGTAACCTCGCGCGGGGTCCTGAGCGGCACCCTGGGGCGGTTGCCGCCCAGTTCCTTGTAATCGCCATCGATGAAATCGTTCATCGTGTAGATGTCCTCGAGGAACTCCGATTCCGGGAAGTTCCTGACCCCGCAGGTCGGACGCGTGCTGTCGAGCGAGCGCGCCATGGCGTTGGTCTCGGCGTAGAAATCATGGTCGTCGCGCGACTCGTTGATCCTGACGCCCCAGGTTATGATCGAGGGGTGGTTCCAGTCGCGCGTGACCATGCGCCGGACATTCTCGACCGATTCCGCCTTCCACTTGGCGCCCCCGATATGCTGCCAGCCGGGGATCTCCTCGAGAACAAGCAGGCCGATGCGGTCGCAGTGGTCGAGGAACCAAGGCGATTGCGGATAGTGCGAGGTGCGGACGATGTTGACGCGCAGCTCGTTCTTGAGAATCTCGGCGTCGCGTTCCTGCGCCGCCCGCCCGAGGCCGTAGCCCGAATAGGGATAGGATTGGTGGCGGTCGAGCCCCATGAGCTTGAGCGCCCGCCCGTTGAGCCGGAAGCCGTTGGGCGTGAAGGCGATGTCGCGGAACCCGATATAGGTGACGGTGCGGTCGCTGCCATGCTCGGTCTCAAGGCTCAGAACCATCTCGTAGAGCACGGGATCGTCGATGTCCCAAAGCGAGATGCCGGCAATGTCGGTGAGTTCGAGGAATGCCTTGTCGCTTTCGAGCGCCGCCGTGGTGCTGGCGAGCGCCGTGCCGGTCGGATCGCACAGTGTCGCGGTGATCTTGCCCGAAACCGAAAGACCTTCGGGATTGGCGAGGTCGACGGCAATGGTCGCGGTCTTGGTGTCGGCAAGCGCGTTGGGGGTCTCGATCTTGGCATTGGCGATAGCGACGGGCGCGGTCGCGCGCAGCCAGACCTCGCGGTAGATGCCGGCAAAGGTCAGGTAGTCGATGACGCCGCCGAAGGGCGGGATATCCGGATTCTCCGAACCGTCGACGGTGACGGTGACGACATTCTCGCCCGGCTTTAGCCTGCCGGTCAGCCGCGCCTCGAACGGGGTATAGCCGTCGGCATGGGCAGCGATCTCCTCGCCATTGAGCGCGACATGGGCATTGGCCATGGCGCCCTCGAAGCACAGGAACACTTCCTTGCCGTCCCAGGCCGGATCGGCCGTGAAGCGCTTTTCATAAGTGAAGACGCGCTGATAGGTGGCCTCGTCGAAATAGGCGAAGGGAAGATCGACCGCGTTGTGCGGCAGCCGGACCTTGCGTTTGCCCTCGAACAGCCAGTCGGAATTGAAATCGATACGAGCGCGCATTTTGTGCCTTCGTTGTGCCTATTTGATTGAACCGAGCATGCCTTCGACAAAGCTGCGTTGCAGCACGAAGAAGATGATGAGAATGGGGAGCGTCGCGAACACCGTTGCCACCATGATCACGCCGAAATCGGGATAGTAGCCGGACAAGAGCGAGGAGACGACCAGCGTCAGCGTCTTCTTGTCATTGGTCTGCAGAACGATCAGCGGCCAGAGATAATTGTTCCAGTTGAGCATGAACACGATGATCGTTGCCGCCGCGTAGGTCGAGCGCATCACCGGCATGTAGATGAAGGCGAAGATCTGCCATTCCTTGAGGCCATCGATGCGGGCTGCGTCGCGCAATTCATGCGGGAAGGCCTTCGTCGCCTGACGGAAATAGAAGATGATGAAGATCGAGGCGATGGTCGGCAGGATGATGGCGGTGTGGGTGTTGATGAGCCCGAACCGGCCCATCATCGTGAACAGTGGGATCATCAGCGCGGCGAACGGGATGGACAGCATCAAGAGCATGCCGCCGAAGATCTTTTCGCGGGTGCGCGAGCGGAAGATTTCGAAGGCGTAGCCGGCGAGCGAGGAGACCAGAAGCGTCAGGACGGTCGCCGTCACCGCGATATACATCGAGTTCCAGAACACGAGCGGCACGTCGACCCGCTCGAAGAAGGTGGCGATGTTGGAGAACAGGGCAGAGCCGATATCGGCCTTGCCCTTGATGATGTCCTCCGAGGTGTTTGTCGCGCCGACGAGCAGCCAGAAGAACGGGAACACGGACAGGAACGAGGCAATGCCGAGGACGATGTAGACCACGGAGCGCTGCAGAATGTAGAGCGGATTTCTCATTTGCGACGCTCCCGGACCACCATGAACTGGAAGTAGCTCAGGATGCCGACCAGGATGACGATGACGTAGCTCACCGTCGCGGCGTAGCCAAAGCTCGGCATGAAACGGAAACTGAGATTGTAGATGTAGAGCGACAGCGTTAGCGTCGCGTCTGAGGGCCCACCAGCATTTGGCGGGATGTTGTTGACTTCGTCGAAGAGCTGCAGCGTGCCGATGGTCGAGATGACCGAGGTAAAAAGGATCACCGGCTTCAGCATCGGCACCGTCAGGTACCAGAAGCGCGCCCAGGCCGGCACGCCGTCGATCTTGGCCGATTCATAGATCGAGCGATCGATGTTCTGCATGGCGGCGAGGTAGAAGATCATGTTGTACCCGGTCCAGCGCCAGGTGATCGCCATGATGATGACGACCTTGGCCCAGAACGGATCGGCGAGCCACGGGATCGGCTCGGAGATCAGGTGGGTCGAGGTCAGGAAGTCGTTGACGAAGCCGTCGGCCAGAAACAGCGAACGGAACAGCACAGAATAGGCAACGAGCGAGGTCACGCAGGGCAGGAAGATCGCCGTACGAAAGATGCCCCGCCCCCAGAGCTTTGAATCGTTGAGCAGGGTTGCGAACAGCATGGCCAGCACCAGCATGATTGGCACCTGCACGATCAGGAAGGTGAAGGTGTTGCCGAGCGCCCGCTGGAACACCGGGTCCTGGGTCAGCCGCATGATGTTGGTGAGCCCGCCGAACGACAGGTTCATTCCGCGCCCGACCTGGAAGCTCATCCAAAGCGACCACAGGATCGGGTAGATCATGAAGATGCCGAGCAGGACGAGAGCCGGCATGATGAACAGCCAGCCGTTCAGCCGCTCGTTTCTAGCAAGTTTCGCCTGAGCCAAATCGCGGACCCTCCCCCGAACGCCGTGACACGGTCCTCCAAACGGCCGGCGCCTTCAAGGTGCCGGACCGCCTGGGAGACAAAGGGGGCGGATAGTTCGCCGCCCCCTTCATTCAGTCCTACATGGTCTGCTGCTTGACCTGGAGGTCGATCTGCTTGATCGCCTCGTCGACGTCCGCACCGTCCTTGAGGGCCGGCAGATGTGCCGCAACCGCCGTGTCGGCTTCTTCGGTGAAGATGCCGTAGTTCACGCTCGGGATCTCGGCGAGCCAGGAGGTGAAGTTCTGCCAGACCGGCTGACCCGAGAAGAACTCGTCGCTGGCCTGGAAGGCCGGACCGTTGCGGGCTTCGGTCAGAGTGCCGAAGGCGCCCTGGTCGATCAGGATCTTCTGGTAGAAGTCGATGTCATTGGCCCAGATTTCCTTCAGGAAGTCGATGGCCTCGGCCTTTTCAGGCGCGGAGGCGAGGACATACCAGCTCGAACCACCGAGGTTCGAGGCGTGCGTTGCCCCTTCGATTTCGAGCTTCGGAATCGGCGCGACGCCCCACTTGCCGGCAAGTTCTGGATTGGCCTTGATCGTGGCCGTGATCCACACACCGGTAATGGTACCGGCCACTTCGCCCGACGCGAAGGCGCCGGTGTAGTCGGTCCAGCCGGAGGTCGGTTTGTAGATGCCGGACTGCAGCACGTCCTGCCAGGCTTCGAGCGAGGCTTTGAAGACCGGATTGCCCTCGAGATCCACTTCGCCCTCGGGGGTGAAGTACCAGGAGCCGGCGGACTGCATCATGATGCGGATGATGCCGGCGTCATTGATGTCGAGGCTCAGCAGCTTGTGGCCGGTCTTTTCTTCGACGTCCTTGCCGATCTTGATCAGTTCTTCCCAGGTGATGTCCTGAAGGTCGGCTTCGGAATAGCCGGCGTCAGCCAGATAGTCGGTGCGGTAGAAGAAACCGGTCACGCCGGAATCGAACGGCACCGAATAGGCTTGGCCGTTGAGCGAGGCCAGCGACACCTTGTAGGGGGCGAACTTGTTCATATCGATCGCGCCGCCGAGCGGTTCGAACGAGCCGGGGAACGACTGCAGATATTTCTGGGCACGATAGTCCTCGATCAGAACGATATCGGGCAGGCCCTGGGTCGTGCCGGAGGCGAGCTGCGCCTGCAGCTTCTGCTCGACATCGGCCTTGGCGAAGTCGACGACATTGATCGAGAAATCGGGATGGTCGGCTTTGTAGCGCGCGGCGGCTTCCTGCATCGTCGCGCCATTGAAGTTCGGATCCCAGCACCACACCGTCACTTCGCCGGCAAACGAAACCGACGTCGCCATGACGGAAATGCCGAGGCTGGCAGCGCCCAGCAACAGGCTCTGCCCAATTGATTTGATAGACATATTGTACTCCTCCCAAAGAGTGAGGCCTTGTCCTCGTCGGCCTCAACTGGAGCAACGTTATCGGCAGGAAAATCGGCGCGCAAGCGTTTAGTAAATTTTTACCTCGCCGACGCACCGACGCGAGCGAAGCTGCCAATCCGGCACGCCGGAGCGCGCTTTCGAGCTGTGGAAATCTGCCCCGGCGGCAAGGGCGTGCGGCCCGTGCTCAGTCGGTCTTGGCGCCGGGCGGCAGACGGGTGCTGCCGCGCCACTTGATCTCCGACGCGAGGATGATGTGCTTGGACAGATCGCGTCCGCCGGCGCGCTCGACCAGAAGGTCGACGGCGGCTTCGCCGATTTCCTCGCCCGGCAGCCGTACCGTCGTCAGCGGCGGATTGAGGAACTGGGCCACTGAGATATCGTTGAAGCTGGCAACGGCGATGTCACCTGGTATCGACAGCCCGGCTTCGGAGATGGCGCGGTAGGCACCGACCGCCATGTTGTCGTTGCACGCGACGATCGCCTCGGGCGGCCGATCGAGGGCGAGAAGGTCACGCGTCAGGCGGTAGCCGCTCTTTTCGGTATTGTCCTCGGTTCGGCACAGTGCCTCGTCGAACATGGCGTGCGAGGCCATCCATTGCCGGTAAGTGCGCTCGCGCCGCTCGCCGCGCGGGTTGCGTACGCCGTTGTAGATATCGTCCCATCCGACGAAGGCGATGCGTTCGTAGCCGGCGGCGGTCAGGCCCTGCAAAAGCTTGCGCATGGCAAGATTGAGGTCGCATTCGACAGCGTCGATCTCTTCCTCGGGAGGGGCAAAATCGGCAAAGACGATGTTGCGGTTGAAGCGCCGGATCCAGTCGACCTCGGCATCCTGCTGCGCCCCGATGGAAATGACGCCGCCGGCGCTTTGCAGCAGGTTGGCGTCGGGCAGGTCGTTGGAGTGGTAGACCTTGACCGTCTCGATCCTCAGCGTCTGGCACCGGCTCTCGATGCCGAGGCGCAAGGCGACGTAATAGGGATCGACCAGTTCCTGGTCTGGCCTGAGGAAATGCACCAGCGCGATCTTTGAAAGGCCCTGCGCCTGGTTGGCGCGGGCGCGGGCGCGCGGGGTGGCGTAGTTGAGCGCCTCGGCCGTCTCGATAATTGCCTGGCGCTTCTTTTCGGTGATCGACAAGGAGGTGTCGAAATTGAGCACACGAGACACGGTTGCCGAAGAAACACCGACGGCCTTGGCGATTTCCTTGAGCGTGACCATAAGTGGTTGACCGGCGGGCTACCCCGCACCCTCGCGACTGGACGAACATGCGCTTGTGGGGTTCCGGGAGCCGGTACCGCACGCTGCTGATGTCCGGCTTGTCACACCCAAACGCGAATTGGCAAGCCCTGATGCAGGTCGGAACAGTTCAGCGCGCGCTGAGATCGGCGCGCAAAAGACCATAGAGCAACGACCCGGTCACTGTGCCGTCGGCATTGCGCTTGTCGGCTCTGATGTGGCCCTCGCGCATCATGCCGAGGCCCTCGGCGATGCGGGCGCTGGCAATGTTGGTGTCATCGCAGCCGAGCCCGACACGCTCGGCCTCGCAGGTCTCGAACAGCGCCCTGACCGTCGCGGTGGCGGCCTCCGAGATATAGCCCTGGCGGAGATGGTTGACGTCGCAGAAATAGCCGAGCAGGTAGCCGGGCAGCGCCGAATTGCCGACGCCAACATAGATCTGGCCGACAAAGACTTCGTCGGTGCGTCGGAAGGCGCCGAGAAACGCCGCCCGCCCCGACTCGGCCATTTCGGCGAACTCGTCGAGCACCTTGTGCGCCTCGTTTTCACAGGTGATGCGCATGGCGGCGTTGCCGCTTTCATAGCGGGCGAGATGGGCGCGGTTTCTCAAAGCCATCTCGGCATACCAGCCGGCATCTTCACCAGCGACATAGCGGCGAAGGTGCAGCCGCCTGGTTGTCAAACTCTTGGGCAACAAGGGCATTTGCGGTCATCCACACGAAGAGCGCACCGCCGAGATCGCGGGCGCACGGAGAGATCGATCCGAGTTGTAGCAGGCGTAGACAGGCTCAAATGCGTGAAACTGTCGCGCCCCGTCTCAGCGGTGAAAAACCCCGGCACCCTTGTCCTCGATCAAATCGGTATATTCGAATATCTGATTTAAAGAACCCAGGATTGAGCCCCCCTCAAATCCCGGCAAGCGACGGTTCGGTTTCGAGCCGCGTTCCGATCGGAGATATCTGCGCGCCGCGCAGCGACCGCCTGGGCAAAACGTGCCGGACAAGAGGACCAAGGCTCCGTAACTGGAGGTGGTTCCCATGAGTGAGACTGGCGCGCCGATCAGGCTGTTCGCCTCGCTTTTGCTGCTCTGGCTTTTGTTGAACAATTCGCTGGCGCTCGATGCTGTCGCCATCGGGGTGCTGGTCGCCGGGCTTGTTGCCTGGTTTCTGTCGGCCAACCTGTCCTACCTGTCCGGATACAGGTTCACCCTCGAATCGCTGGTCGCGACAGTCGGCTTCACCGGGTTCTTCGTCTGGGAGCTGGTCAAGGCCAATGTCTCGATGGCGCTGATCGTGCTGCAGCCGATCCTGCCCATCGACCCGGCCATCGTCCGGGTCAAGACCAGCCTCAAGCACCCGACGGCGCGGCTGCTGCTCGCCAATTCCATCACGCTGACGCCCGGTACGCTCTCGGTCGAGATCAAGGACGAGTGGCTCTACATCCATTGGGTCGTCGCCAAGACCGACGACCTCGAACAAGCAACCCGCGAAATCGCTGCCGGCTTCGAACGTTATCTGGAGGTCATGTATGGTTGATCTGTTCCTCATCCTGGCCGGCATCGCGGTCGCCGCAGGGTTCCTGCTGGCCCTTTACCGCTTCGTTGCCGGGCCGCGCGTCGCCGATCGCGTCGTCGCCTTCGACGTTCTGACCATCATCTCGGTCACCGGCATCGTCCTGATCGCGCTCGTCACCGGTCGTGAAATCTATCTCGACATCGCGCTGGTCTACGCGCTGCTCAGCTTCCTCGGCGTCATCGTCGTCGCCCGCTATCTCGAAGGAGGCGAGCAATGAGCACCTTCTTCGCCAGCATCGGCGCCATCACGCTGTTCATCGGTACGCTGTTCCTGCTGCTCGGCGGCCTCGGCCTGTTCCGCATGCCCGACACCTTCACGCGCATCCAGGCCGGCACCAAGGCCACCACGCTCGGCACGCTGATGACGCTACTCGGTGCGGCGCTGATCATGCCGTTCTGGTCGATCAAGCTGCTGCTGATCATGTTCTTCGTGATTTTCACCAACCCCCTGTCGAGCCAGTACCTCGCCCGCGCCGCGCATCGCGCCCGCATCCCGTTCCGCGCGCATACCGATCACCTGGCCGAAGACGGAGAAGACGTCGCATGAGCTCGCTGCTTATCCCGATGGGCCTTTTGCTCGCAGCCGGCATGATCGGCTCGGCGGCACTGGCCCTGTTCACCTCGCAACGGATCACTGCCGTGCTCGCTGCCGGTCTGGTCTCGCTGTTCGCCTCGGTCCTGTTCCTCCTCCTCGCCGCGCCCGACGTGGCGATGACCGAGGCGGCGATCGGATCCGGGCTTACGACCTTCCTGTTCCTGTTCGTTCTTGGACGCATCCGCAGGGAGGGCAAGCAATGAGCCTTCCGCGCCAAACCGTCGTTTTCGTCCTGCTCGCCATTCTCGGTGTCGCCTTCTGGACGCTGATGTCCGGCTATGCCCCGGATGCCGAACTCAACCGCTCGGCGCTCTATTACGCCGAGAACACCGCCACCGAGACCGGCGCCCAGAACATCGTCACCGCGATCATCGTCACCTATCGCGGCCTCGACACGCTCGGCGAGGTCACGGTGCTGTTCCTGACCGCCGCCATTGTCGGCCTGGTGCTGTCCCAGTCCTTCGCACCCAAGAAGGTCGCAGGGCCGGGTATCCTGCCACCGGGCGAATTGTTGCTGACCGGCGCCCGCATTCTGGTGCCGATGTTCCTGCTGTTTGGCGCCTATGTCTTCGTCAATGGTCACCTGACCCCCGGCGGCGGCTTCCAGGGCGGCGCCATCCTCGCCTCGGGCGCGGTGCTGGCCCTTCTGGCCGACCCGACGCGCCGATTCAGCCGCCACGCCATCCATCTGGTCGAATCCGGTTCGGGCCTCACCTATGTCACCATCGGCGTCATCGGCGCCGTGCTGGCCGGCGGCTTCCTCGACAACCGCATCCTGCCGCTCGGCGAATTCGGCACCATCCTTTCCGGCGGCGCCATTCCGCTGATCTACACCCTGATCGGGCTGAAGGTCGGCGCCGAATTCTCCTCGATCCTTGAAAGCTTCGAAGAAACGGAGGATGCGGCATGACCCAGATTGCCATGTTCACCGGCTTCGTCCTGATCCTGATGGGTCTTTACGGGGCGCTGACCCACCGCGACATCATCCGAATGATCGTCGGGTTCACCATTGCCGATGCCGGCGTCAACATCGTTCTGGTCTCGGTCGGCATGATGACCGGGCGCACCGCGCCAATCCTTGACGTTGTCAATCCCGAAGAGGCGGCGGCACGGATCATCGATCCGATCCCGCAGGCGCTCGTTCTCACCGCCATCGTCATCGGTCTCGGCATCACCGCCCTCATGCTGGCCTATGCCTACCGGCTGTTCCGCTTCCGTCGCAGCCTCGACATTTCCGACTACAGGGATCTCAAATGGTAAGCGCGCTCTACATCATCGTCGCGGGCCTTGGCGGCGCCTTCGCCCTCGGCCTTCTGCGTGAAGACAGGAAGCAGGCCGCCTTCCTTGCCACGGCCCTGATCCTTGCATTCATGACCGTTGTCGCTCTCGGCTGGACCGTGGCGCTCGCCACCGGCACTGCTGCGCCCTTCGACATCATCACGGCCGGCACCCAGCCGCCCTTCGCCATCAACCTGAGGCTCGGGCTCGGTGAAGCGGTCGTGCTCGCTGTCGTCACCGGCACCGGCCTGTTCTCCGCCTTCGTCATGCGCGAGGCGCTGATCGAGCACGGCCAGCGCGCCATGGCGGTGCTGCTGGTCCTGATCATGGCCCTTTCCGGCCTCGTCATGACGCGCGACGTCTTCAACCTGTTCGTCTTCATCGAGCTGATCGTCATCTCCTCGGCCGGCCTGGTTCTGCTCAGCGAAAACCGCTGTGCCGTCACCGCCGGGTTCAAGTACCTGATCATCTCGCAGGTGATCTCGATCCTGTTGCTCATCGGCATCATCTTCGTCTATCACGCCAACGGCTCGCTCAATATCGACGACATCGCCGCCACCCCGATCGGGTTCGCCGGTCCGTCGCTCGCCATCTTCCTGGTGCTGATCGCGCTGCTGCTCGAATTGAAACCCTTCCCGGCGAACGGCTGGGCACTCGACATCTACGAAGCGGCCAATCCCGGCTTCTCGGCGATCTTCTCCGCCGCCTCGGGCACCGCCGCCCTGTTCGCCGCCGACAAGCTGTTCGCGGCTGCCGGCCCGGACTGGCTGATCCTTGCCACCTTCGTCGGTCTTCTGACCTTTGTCGGCGCCAATATCCTGGCGCTCAGCCAGGACCATGACCGGCGCCTTCTCGGCTATTCCTCGGTCGGCCAGATCGGCCTGGCACTCGCCGTCATCGGCCAGCGCGACATCCTCGGCGACAACTACCTGTTCGTCGCCGGCGGCATCGTCCTGACCCACGCCGTCGCCAAGGCCGGACTGTTCTACCTGTCCAACTGCATCCCCGGCCGCAACCTCGTCGACTGGGCGGCCCTGAGGCGCATGCCGGTTCTGGTCTTCGCCTTCGCCGTGTTCATCGCCATGCTGATCGGCCTGCCGCCCTTCCCCGGCTTTTACGCCAAGTGGGACCTGGCCCACGGCCTCATCGCCGCCGACCGGCTGCCGGTGCTCGGCCTGATCCTTGTCGGTGCGCTGATCGAGGCGGGCTACATGTTCCGCTGGTTCGGCTATGCGCTGAAGCGCGACTATGCCGGAGATGTCCGGCTGCTTGCCGCTCCGAGCAAGGGCATCGCCATCGGCACCGCGATGATCGCGGGCTGGGCGCTCGGCTATGTCTGGGGCGACCTCAGCGGCAACGTCAACCTTCTGACCGCGGTGCCGATCCTGTTCGCGCTGGCCTTCATCCCGCTCGATCCGGTCGTGCCGGCACGGATCAAGAATGTCGCCGCCATCGCCGGTCTTGCTGCCTGGTTCTACATCCGCATGCCGGTCTATGACCCGATGCAGATGATCTTCGCCATGATCATGCTGCTGGGCGGCGCCATCATCTTCATCGCCTCGTTCACCGAGGGCGGAAAGCGGCTCGGCTTCTACCCGCCGGCAATGCTAATGTATGCCGGGCTGGCCCTGCTCATCGAGGCCAAGACCTCGTTCGGCTTCTTCGCCGCCTGGGAAGTGCTGACCATCGGCTCCTACTTCCTCATCCTTCGCGGCAAGCTCTCCGAACCGCACGCGCTCAGCTACATCCTGTTCTCGCTCGGTGGCGCCTTTGCGATCCTGTTCGGCTTCGCGCTTGCCGCCAATGGCGTCCAGCCCTTCGCGCTGGCCGATCTCGCCACCGTCGCTACCGATGTCGCACCCTATGTCTTTGCCCTGCTCGCCATCGGCTTCATGACCAAGACAGCTTCGGTGGGCTTCCACATCTGGCTGCCCGGCGCCCATGCCGAGGCCGAGACGGACGTCTCGCCGATGGTCTCGGGCATCCTTCTGAAGGCCGGCCTGTTCGGGCTTTGGCTCTTGCTCACCCATATGGGCCACCAGGTGCTGTTCGGCGTCGACCTGACCCATGTGCTGGTATGGATCGGCGCGCTCTCCGCCTTCATCGGCGCCGTGCTCGCCATCTTCCAGGAAGACGCCAAGCGCCTGCTCGCCTACTCCTCGATCTCCCAGATGGGCTACGCCCTGTTCGGCCTCGCCCTGATGAACCATCTGGGGTGGCTGCTGGCGCTGATGTTCGTCATCAACCACTACATCTACAAATCGATGCTCTTCCTGGCTGTCGGCGGCGTCTACAAGCGCACCCACACCAAGCTGATGTACAAGATGGGCGGCCTGATCACCCTGATGCCGTTCACCTTCGTCTCGGTCCTGGTCGGCATCATCGCCATGTCGGGCGTGCCGCCGCTCAGTGGTTTCGGCGGCCGCTGGATCTTCTACAACGCCATTCTCAATGGCGCCGACAAGCTGCCGCTGATCCTGATCTTCATGGCCGGCCCGGTCGGGTTCCTCTACCTGTTCCGGCTGATCCACACGATCTTCCTCGGCCAGCTCAAGGACGAGCACCGCCAGCTCAAGGAAGCACCGTTCTGGCTGGTCGTGCCGCAGATGATCTTCGTTGTTCTGCTGATCGCCTTCGCGGTGCTGCCGGGCATGGCCCTGCAGCGGGTCGACGCCTATATCGGCACGTTCTTCGGTGACCAGCCGCTGATCTGGCAGGGCCGCGAGATCGTCTCGCAATACGGCTACTGGAACCCGGTGGCGATCATGGCGGTGATCGCGGTGATCTTCATTGCCGTCTTCCTGGTGCTGATCGGCATGAACCACAACGCCCAGAAGGTGAAGCAGTTCAACATCGTCTACGCTGCCGAACGACCCTACAAACCGCAGACCACCCACTTCGCCTGGAACTTCTTCGCGCCCTACCGCAAGGCCATGGGCATGCTCGAGGCGCCGGTGGTCACCACGTTCTGGACCGGGGTCACCGACGCGCTCGCCGGCACCGCCGAGTTCGGACGCAAGTTCTACACCGGCAACGGGCAGACCTACGCCATCCACGTGCTGTTCTTCGTTGTTGCCACCTACCTGATCGCCATGGGAGGCGCGTCATGAGCTTCGATTGGATCCAGATTGCCTGGGCACTCCTTACGATCTTCATCGTCCTCAATTACGGGATGATCATGACCGCCGTGGTCCAGAAGATCGGCGCCCGCGTCGGCGGCCGCTACGGCATTCCCGTCTGGCAGAACTACATCGACCTGTTCAAGAACTTCTCCTTGAGGACCAAGATCAATCACGGGGTGATGTACTACCTCGGACCGGTCTTTCGTCTGACCGGCGGCATCGGGCTGCTGCTCTTCGTGCCGACGATCTACGGCTCGGTCATGCACCAGAACTTCTCCTATGCCGGCGACCTGATCCTGGCCCTCTACTTCGTCTTTTTCGGCACGCTCGGCATGGCGCTCGGCGCCGGCGAATCCGGACACCCGCACGCAGCCATCGGCGTGTCGCGCGGGCTCAGCCAGGTGACGATGGCGGAACTGCCGCTGGCGCTTGGCGTCTATGCGATGTCGCTGCACTACGGCACGCTCAACATCACCGACATCGTCGCGGCGCAACAGGGTTCGATCTTCAACTGGACGCTGTTCACCATGCCGCTGGCGACGCTTGCCGCGCTGTTCGCCTTTGTCGGCACGATGATGCGCTCGCCGTTCGACGTGGTGCTGGCGCCGCAGGAAATCCCGATCGGCCCGCCGACCGAGTACCACTCGGCCTATCTGGCGCTGATGCAGACCAACCGGGTGCTGTTCCCGATGGCCAAGACGGTCATCTACATGAACCTGTTCTTCGGCGGCGCCTCCAACTGGTTCGAGTTCGCGATCAAGATCTTCGCCCTCTACATGATCCCGGTGATCATCGGCGTCGTCCATCCGCGCTTCCGCGTCGAGCAGTCCATCCGCTTCTTCCTCAAATGGGGCCTGCCGGTTGGCATCCTCGCCATTCTGGTGGTGTGAGACATGAAACACGATCCCAAGTTCAAGAAAACCGAAGCCGAGTTCCCGCTGCGCGAGGAAATGCGCAAGCGCACGGTCGAGACGCCTGACGGCCAGACCATCGAGATCGATCCGCTCAAGGACTATTTCTGCGATGCGGCCCCGAAGGTCCACCCCAAGGCCTATTCCAAGATCGTCGAGGACTTCTACAACTGGGCCCGGGCCGAAAGCCTGTGGATCCTCGGGTTCGGCACCGGCTGCGGGGCCATCGAGATGCGGCCGTTGATGACGCCGCGCTTCGATGCCTATCGCTACGGCATCCAGTGGCGCCCGACCCCGCGCCAGTCCAACCTGCTGATGATCTCCGGCTATCTGTCGGTGAAGACCCTCAAGCGCGCCATCCGCTCCTACGAGCAGATGCAGGGGCCCAAATATGTCATGGGCCTGGGGTCGTGCACCATCAATGGCGGCATGTACTGGGACAGCTACAACACCATCAAGCGGCTGGACGACTACCTGCCGGTCGATATGTACATCGCCGGCTGCATGCCGCGTCCCGAGGCGCTTCTGAGCGGGTTCATGGAACTCAAGAAGATCATCAAGGCCGGCAAGGGAGAAGGCGCCAACCTCTATGCCGAGAATTTTGCCCAGTACAAGGCCAACCAGAAGGCCGTGATCAAGGACTGGGACATGCCGGATTACTCATGGTGAGCACGATGAAAAACCTGATCGCCCGCCTGAAGAAGCACTACAAGCTGACCGAGCCGGTCTACCAGCGCGCCGACCTGACCTTCGTCACGGCCCTTAAGGACGAGCTGCGCTCGCTGCTTGTCGAGCTCAGGGACAAGGAAGGCTTCACCCACCTGGTGCTCCTGACCGCCATCGACTGGATCGAGGACGGCAAGTTCCAGCTCAGCTACATGCTCAACAACCGCGAGGCCAACCAGACCCTGACGCTCAGGGTCCTGATCGACCGCGAAAATGCCGTCGGCGACACCATCCACGACCTGTGGCCGACCGCCGAGACCTACCAGCGCGAACTCAGGGAGATGTTCGGCATCGATTTCCCCGGCTCGCCGCGCGTCGACGAGGAATTCATCCTCGAAGGCTGGACCGATCTGCCGCCCTACCGGCGCGATTTCGATTCCCTGGCCTATTCGCTCCAGACCTATCGCGAGCGTCCCGGCCGCCGCACCAACGATCCGCGCCAACACATGAAGAAGCACCTTTATCCGGACGTGAAGCCGGAAGGAGCGAACTGACATGCTGCATTATCCGACAGACCGCTCCCAATATCCTGCCGTTGGAGATGACGGAAAGCTCGAGATCGATCTCGAGTCCGGCAAGTACCTGAAGCTGTGGCAGGGTCCGAACCATCCCGGCATCACCGGCAACATGTCGGTGGAACTGACCGTGTGCGGCGACGAGGTCGTCGAGGGCAAGACCCACGTCGGCTACCTGCACCGCGGCTTCGAAAAGCTGATGGAACGGCGGACCTTCATCCAGGTCTTCCCGATCGTCTGCCGCGTCTGTGTGCCCGAACCGGACTTCAACGAATATTGCTACGCCGCCGCCGTCGAGGAACTCGCCGGTATCGAGGCGCCGGAAATGGCGACCTGGATCCGGACTCTCATCCTCGAGATGGGACGGTTCAACTCCTACATGATGTACTTGGGCGGCCAGTCCGGTTCGATGGGCCTGGGTGTGGTCGGCCAGTGGATGACCTATGTCCGCGACCTGATGCTCGACCGCTTCGAGGAGCTGACCGGCGCCCGCATCTACCACATGTTCATCCTGCCCGGTGGCGTGCGCGGTCACCTGCCCGAAGGTTTTGCCGACAGGATGGAAGAGGTGTTGCAGACGGCCGAGAAATATCTCGCCGACACCGAGAAGGTGATGCTGCGCAATGCCGTGTTCAAGCGCCGTACCAAGGGCGTCGGCATTGTCGATCCGGCCCTGTTCGAGCGCTACGGCGTCACCGGCCCCAATGCCCGTGCCGGCGGCGTCGCCAAGGATGTGCGCAAGGACGCTCCGTACCTGGCCTATGACCAGCTCGATTTCACCGTGCACACCGCAACCGAGAGCGACATCTACGCCCGCGCCACGGTGCGCTTCCAGGATCTGCTCGAATCGATCCAGCTGATCCGTCAGATCCTGAGGAAGATGCCGAAGTCCGGACCGGTGATGTCGAAAATCCCCAATGTGCTGCACTGGAAGATCCCGAAGGGCGAAACCTACATCAAGGGCGAAAGCTCGCGTGGCGAATACGGCTATTACCTCGTCACCGACGGCTCCGGCTATCCGCGCCGCATCAATGTCCGCGGCCCGTCCTATACTCACGCCATGGCGCTTCTCGAGCACCTGATCCCCGGCACCAACATTTCCGATGTCGCCGGACTGCTCGTTTCGCTTCACACCTATCCGCCGGAAATCGAGAGGTAGTTCCGATGTCTCTGCGCGACGTCCTTTCACCCTATACTGCGTGGAAACACGTCTTCGAGCCGCCGGTGACCATCAAGGAACCGATCGGGCGCGAAGCCGCCGACCGCTATCGCGGTTTCCACCAGAACGATCTCGACAAGTGCATCGGCTGCGGCTCCTGCGAGGAAATCTGCCAGAACGCCGCCATCGACATGGTTCCCGTCAGCGATCCCAAGACCGGGGATTCCGGGTTGCGTCCGATGATCGACTACGGTCGCTGCTGCTGGTGTGCGCTGTGCGTCGATGTGTGCATGACCGGCTCGCTGACAATGTCGAACGAATACACCTGGGTCGACGCCGACCCGGATGCCTTCCGCTTCGTGCCGGGTGTCGACAAGAAGTCCTGGGACACGACGGAAAAGGGCTATGCCCGCGAGGATGACGAACGGCGCCTGACCGGGGTCGAGCGTACCCCGATGGAAATGCTCGAAGCCAAGATGCGCGTCGACAATTTCGACGAGATCGTCGACGGCTATTCCATCGCCGAGGCGGTGCTCGAGGCCGATCGCTGCGTCGAATGCGGGCTGTGCGTTGCCACCTGCCCGGCCCACATGGACATCCCCGACTACATCGCCAAGGTGCGCGACGGCGATTTCGAGGGCGGGCTCAAGCTCCTGTACGAAACCAACCCGTTCAGCCAGTCGTGCGGGCGCGTGTGCACCCACAAGTGCGAGACGGCCTGCGCCGCCGTGCACGAGGGCGACGCCATCGCCATCCGCTGGCTCAAGCGCGCCATCACCGACAATGTACCGCGCGAACGCTATTTCGACCTGATCAAGAAGCCCGATGTCGAACCGACCGGAATGTCCGTCGCCATCATCGGCGCTGGCCCGGGTGGCCTGACCACCGCCTACGATCTGGCGCGGTCCGGCCACAAGGTCGTGGTCTACGAAGCCCAGTCGAAACCTGGCGGCATGATGCGCTACGGCATCCCGGAATACCGCCTGCCCTATGACGTAATCGACCACGAGGTCTCGGTGATCGAAGCCATGGGTGTCGAGATCCGCTGCAACAGCCGTGTCGGCACCGATATCACGCTCGACCAGCTGCACAAGGACCACGACGCCGTCGTGCTGTCGATCGGCCTGCACCAGGGCCGTTCGACCCGCGTGCCGGGCTCGGACAAGGCCGAGAGCGCCATCGACCTGTTGCGCCGCATCACCGATGGCGAAACCGTGCCCGTGCCCAAGCAGGTGGCGATCATCGGCGGCGGCAATGTCGCCATGGACATCGCCCGTTCGATGGCGCGCCTGCAGAAGAAAAAGCATGGCGAAGTCGGTGTCACCGTCACCGCCCTCGAGGATTTCGACCATTTCCTCGCCGATGACGAGGAGGTCGAGGAGGCCCAGGAAGAAGGCTGCGTGATCTACGACGCGCGCGGCCCGCAGGAGATCGTCGTCAAGCGCGGCAAGGTTGCCGGGCTTCGCACCTGGAAGTGCGAGGCGATCTTTGACGACGAAGGCCGGTTCGCGCCGAAATACGACGAGAACGACGAGATGGTCCACGACGCCCAGATGGTGGTGGAAGCCATCGGCCAGGCCGCCGACATCTCGCTGCTCGGCGACAAGCTCACCGAAAAGCTCGAATGGAACCGCGGCCGCATCATGATCGATGCCGATGGCCAGACCTCCGAGCCATGGCTTTGGGCTGCCGGCGACGTCGTTTCGGGTCCGGACGTCATTCATGCCGTTGCCGACGGCCATCGCGTCGCCAGTTCCGTCAGCGCCATGCTGGCGGCCAAGAGGGGGAAACAGAAATGAGCGAAGCCAACAAGGAAAAACTCAGCGGCGTGACCACCGTCAAGGAGATCATGGACACCGCTACCCAGTTCGAGATCGTGGCCCGTGACTTCTACGAAGCGCTGATCCCGAAGGTGTCCAAGAACCTTCGCTATCTCGCCAAGGAACTGGCCGAAGAGGAACAGGGCCATGTCGACCTGTTCACCGCGCTCGCCAACGACCCCGAAGTGATCGGCGCCATGGAGGAAAAGATCGCGCGGCCGGTGGCCGACGGCAAGTTCTCCGATTGCGTGCAGACCCCGGATCTCGGCGAGAACCCGGATGACCAGTCGGTGCTGCAATATGCACTTCTGCGCGAAACGGCGGCGATGGAGCAATATACCGAACTGGCGCAGACCGCGCCCGAGGGACCACTCAAGACTGCCTTCACCTTCCTCGCCAACGAGGAAGCCGAGCACAAGCAGGAACTCGAGAAGATCTACTACGAGATCGTCCATTCCGGCGGGGTCTAGGCGCCCATCGAACACGCCCGAGCCGGCCTGCCGGCTCGGACAGGCGCCAACACCGAACTCCCGTCGGCACGGTCTTCCTCCGGAGGGAGAAAGCGCTCGGGTGAGTGCGGTCGATAAGGGGGGCCTTAGCCCCTCACCCGAGCGTCCTTCTGCGCCGCACCGGTCCGGGTTCAGGCACCCTTGGGCCGGAAGGCCTTGATGACGTTCTCATCGGTCTCGATACGCCCCGCCCCGATCAGGTCGAGGCAATAGGGCACGGCCGGGAAAACCGCATCCAGACAGGTCTTGATCGCTGCGGGCTTGCCGGGCAGCGTGATGATCAGCGTCTTGCCGCGGATGCCGGCGGTCTGACGCGACAGGATCGCCGTCGGCACGTCCTTGAGGCTGACAGCGCGCATCAGCTCTCCAAAGCCGGGCAGTTCCTTGTCGATGATGCGGCTGAGCGCTTCCGGGGTCAGGTCGCGCGGCGCCGGTCCGGTGCCGCCGGTGGTCAGGATCAGGTCGGCGCCCTCGAAATCGGAGAGGTTTTCAAGCGCGCGCACGACGGTGTCGATTCCGTCCGGAACGATGCGGCTGACAAGACTGTATTCGGACGAGATGGCGTTTTCGAGCCAGGCGGCGATGGCGGGCCCGCTCCTGTCCTCGTAGTCCCCGGCGCTGGCGCGGTCCGAAATCGTGACCGAGGCGATCATGACCATTCGAGTTCTCCGAAATCCTTGGGAGGACGGCCGCCAACCTGACGCACGGCCTCGGCGCCGAAACGGTTGCCTTCGGCCAGACAGGTGACCATGTCCATGCCCTTGCGCCAGCTGCGGATATAGCCGGCAAGGAAGGCATCGCCCGCCCCGAGCGTATCGACGATCTCGGACTCGACCGCCGGCGTGAAGATCGGGCGCTTGCCCCGCTCACCGGCAAGGCTGCCCTTGGCGCCGCGCTTGAGGATCACTGTCGGATAGGTCTGGAGCAGGGCCTGCAACTGGTCCTCGGCATCGACGCGGCTGGTCAGCAGCGCCGCCTCGTCCTCATTGGTCACGAAGATCGAGGCGCCTGCCGTCCACTTGAGGAACTCGGCGGGGCCGGCCGTGCTGATGTAGCCGGTCGACGCAGCATCGACGATGACGGGGATATTCTTGTCCTTTGCCGCTGCCATGATCTGATGCATGCAGGCGCGCGGGCCTTCGACGAAGAACGAATAGCCCGACAGGATGACAAGACCGATGTCGTCGGCCCAGCCCTCCGGCAGATCGGCGAACGAAAGGCTCATGTTGGCACCGCGATCGGTGAAGAACGAACGCTCGCCCTCTTCGTCGACCAGGGTGATCAGCCGTCCGGAGTGGCGCTTCGTGTCCCCTGCCAGCAACGGCACGATGCCCTCCGTCCGCAGCCGCTTGCCGATGGTGCCGGTCTGGTCGGCGCCGACCTTGGCGAACAGGACCACCGGCACGCCGCAGGCGGCAAGCCAGGCGGCCTGGTTGGCCGCCGAGCCGCCATCGACGATGGTAATTTCCGCGTCGCGGTCGGTTCCCTTGATCAGCGGGCCGCTGGCGTGGACCAGAATGTCCATCATCACGTCGCCGACGACGAGCGCCTTCCCCGTCAATTCAGTCATGTCCTCATCCCCGTCCGGATAGCGCCACCGCGATCTGGGCTGCCACGGCGGCGTTCGAGCGCGCCAGCTCGATATTGGTCTTCAGGCTCTTGCCATCGGTGAGATTGAAAATGGTCTGCAGCACGAAGGGCGTGATGTCCTTGCCCTTGACGCCGCGCTGCTCGGCCTGGTGCAGGGCTGCCTTGATCCAGCCCTCGGCCGTCTTGGCATCGATATCGAATTCCTCGGGCACGGGATTGGCGATCAGCACGCCGCCGAGCCCGAGACCGAAATGCAGCTTCAGCATCTCGGCGAGCGCCTTGGGGTCGTCGTATTTGTGATCGAGGACGTGACCGGACTTGCTGGAATAAAACACCGGGAACTCGTTGGTCTTCCAGCCGACGACCGGCACGCCGTGCGTCTCGAGCACCTCCAGGGTCTTGGGGATGTCGAGGATGGCCTTGGCGCCGGCGCAGACGACGGCGACCGGCGTGCGTCCGAGCTCGATCAGGTCCGCGGATATGTCAAAGGTTTGTTCGGCGCCGCGATGAACGCCGCCGATGCCGCCGGTGGCGAAGACCCTGATGCCGGCCATGGCGGCAATCATCATTGTCGTGGCGACGGTGGTGCCCGCCATCCCGCCTTCGGCGAGCGCAACGGCAAGATCGCGGCGCGAGGCCTTGGTAGCATCGTGCCCGCCCCGGGACAGCCGTTCGAGCCCGGCCTCGTCGACGCCCGCGATCATCTGGCCATCCATGATGGCGATTGTGGCCGGCACGGCGCCGTTCTTGCGCACCAGGCTTTCGACGCTCTTGGCCATTTCCAGGTTCTGCGGATAGGGCATGCCGTGGGTGATGATGGTCGATTCAAGCGCCACCACGGCGCGCCCCTGATTGAGAGCTTCACGCACATGGGGGCCAAGTATCAGTCGGTCGGTAATCATTTTCTCGCTCTTCCGCCAGTTTTGCCGCTCATGTGGCAATTCGCCACCCGCTTACCTCCGGCATTGATGCCGGGCAAGTTGGGTCCCACATCTTCGCGGCACATAGTTAGTTTACCTCATCCTAAACGGAGAATTGGCCATGAAAACTCTCATCGGAGTTCTTGTGCCGTTGCTGGCCATGGCAATCCCCGCCCTGGCCGCCGACACCGAACGTTTCAATTTCGGCGGGGACCAGTACGTCGCAGGACAGGATGCCAGCCTCAACAGCCGCACCGAGCATGACGCTTTCGCCGCCGGACTCAATGTCGTCATTGCCGCACCAACGAGCGGCGATGTCCATGCCGGCGGTCTCAACGTCACCATTTCCGCCCCGGTCGGCGGCGATGTCTACGCCGCCGCCAACACCGTCTCGATCTCCGGCGCCGTCGGAGAAGACCTCACCGCCTTTGGTGGCACCATCAACCTCAGCGGCACCGAACCGATCGGCGGTAACCTGCGCTCGGCCGCCGGCAGTCTCACCATCGACCGTCCGGTCAACGGCTCGGCCTTGCTTTCCGGCGCCAATATAGCGATCAACGCTCCCATTGCCGGCGACCTCCACCTGTCCGGTGGCTCCGTCACTTTCGGTCCCGATGCCAAGGTCGGCGGCTTTGTCGAATTCCGTGGCACCGAGCCGATCGACGTACCCGCTTCCGTTGCGCCCGCCGACCGCGTCACCTTCACCAAGGTCGGGACGACAGACATTGCCGGCGATGCCAAGGCGATTTTCGACACTGCCACGGAAAGCAGCAGCTTCGGCTGGATCGCCGGCCTTCTCGGTGCTCTGGCTGTCATCATCTATGGCACGATCCTTCTGGCCGTGTTCCCGCGCCGGACCGAGATCGGCTACCTGACGGCAATGGCCAAGCCCTGGAAGAGCCTGCTGTTCGGCCTGCTCGCCGCAGCGGTCTATGTCGGGCTGATACCGGTTCTGCTGGCGACGCTGATCGGCATCCCGCTCGTCCCGTTCGCCATCATCCTTTTGGCGCTGGCGGCGCTGACCGGCTTCGTTGCCGGCACCTACTTCGTTGCCGACCGCGTGCTGGGCGCGCTCAACTACGACGCCGACAGCCTGTGGAAACGCATCGGCGCGCTGGTCATCGGCCTGATCGCGGTGTGGATCCTCGGCATCATCCCGTTCCTCGGCTGGCTCGTCCAGTTCGGCCTCGGGCTGTTCGGGCTTGGCGCCCTGAGCTTTTCGGCGATCGGCCGGCGCATTGACACCGAATTCCATCACAAGCTTGCCGACCAGACGGCAACGATCGGCTGATTGCGATCACGGCAGGCGTTCGGGGCGCACGCGCCCCGGAGACGGCAGATCCAGGTTGCCTGGTTTTCCTGCTCCCGATACTCAGGAAATCCCGGCAATCCTGCGATTGCCCAATACTTGGTCACCCTGGATTCCGCTGTGGAAATCGGGCGCGTTTTGCGTATAAGCTCCGCGCTTGCCCCGGTGGAATGCCGCCGGTCCACACTGCCGTCGCACAAGGGAGACACAGCACAGAATGAAACAATTCCTCGCGTTTGCCGTAGGATTTTCCGTTCTCGCCGTTCCGGCTCTTGCCCAGGAAGAGCCCGTTCTCAACATCTACAACTGGTCGGACTACATCGCCGAAGACACGATCGCCAATTTCGAAGCCGAAACGGGTATCAAGGTCAATTACGACGTCTTTGATGGCAATGAAGTTCTCGAAGCCAAGCTTCTGACCGGCAATACCGGCTACGACATCGTCGTGCCAACCGCCTATT
The DNA here is from genome assembly GCA_963675235.2 of Devosiaceae bacterium. GTDB lineage: Bacteria > Pseudomonadota > Alphaproteobacteria > Rhizobiales > Devosiaceae > JAHJQZ01. The sequence continues at coordinate 134,312 of CAXXFU010000017.1, forward strand.
TCCTCGAGCGCCAGATCCAGGCGGGTCTGTTCATGAAGCTCGACAAGTCCAAGCTGCCGAACATCGCCAACATGGACCCGACGATCATGAAGACCGTCGAGACTGCCGATCCAGGCAACCAGTACGCCATCGACTACATGTGGGGCACCACCGGCATCGGCTACAACGTCAACAAGATCGCCGAACGCATGGCCGATGCCCCGACGGACAGCTGGGACATGGTGTTCAATCCCGACATCATCTCGAAGTTCGCCGATTGCGGCGTGTCGGTGCTCGACGCTCCGACTGAAATGGTCCCGGCTGCGCTCAACTATCTCGGCATCGACGTGTTGAGCGAGGATCCGGACGATCTCGCCAAGGCCGAAGAGCTGCTGATGAAGATCCGGCCATATATCCGCTATTTCCATTCGTCCCAGTACATCTCCGATCTCGCCAATGGCGAAACCTGCCTTGCGGTCGGCTGGTCCGGCGACGTGCTTCAGGCCCGCGACCGCGCCGCCGAAGCCGATGCGGGCGTGGAAGTGGCCTATTCCATTCCAAAGGAAGGCGCGCTGACCTGGTTCGACATGATGGCCATCCCTGCCGATGCGCCGCATCCGGACAATGCCCACAAGTTCCTGAACTACATCATGGACCCGCAGGTCATTGCCAATGTCTCGAACTATGTCTTTTACGCCAACGGCAATGCCGCCTCGACGACGCTGATCGACCCGGAGGTCACCGAAGATCCGGCGATCTATCCGCCCGAGGCGATCAAGGACAAGCTCTACGCCATCAGGGCTCATACGCCCGGCTACGACCGTTTGCTGACCCGCGCCTGGACGCGGATTCGAACGGGCCAGTAGGCGAAGAACCGATCGGGGCGCCCGGACGAAACGGGCGCCCCTTTTAGCACCTGGCGAGCGGAATCCTCGAATGGCACAGGCCCAGAAACAAAAGCATGCCGCCGACACGCGGCCATGGCGCGATCCGAACGCGAAGCCGTTCGTCGAGATCGACGCCGTTACCAAGAAGTTTCCCAACGGCGTCGTCGCCGTCGACCAGGTCTCGCTCGATATCTACAAGGGCGAACTGTTCTGCCTGCTTGGCGGCTCAGGCTCGGGCAAGTCGACACTGTTGCGCATGCTGGCCGGGTTCGAATCCCCGACCGGCGGCCGCATCCTGATCGACGGCGAAGACATGGCCGGGGTGGCGCCCTACAACCGTCCCGTCAACATGATGTTTCAGTCCTACGCGCTGTTCCCGCACATGAGCGTCGAGGCCAATATTGCCTATGGCCTCAAGCGCGACGGCATGCCGGCCGGCGAGATCGCTACCCGGGTCGAGGAGCTGCTCAATCTCGTCCACCTGCAAGGCTACGAGAAACGCAGACCAGGCCAGCTTTCGGGCGGCCAGCGCCAGCGCGTCGCCCTTGCCCGTTCGCTTGCCAAGAAGCCGAAACTGCTGCTGCTCGATGAACCGCTGGGGGCGCTCGACAAGAAACTCCGTGAAAAGACCCAGTATGAACTGGTCAAGATCCAGGAGCGCACCGGCGTCACCTTCGTCGTCGTCACCCACGACCAGGAAGAGGCGATGAGCCTTGCCACCCGCATCGGGGTGATGGACACCGGCATCATCGCCCAGATCGGTGAACCGCACGAGATCTATGAGTTCCCCAATTCGCGCTATGTCGCCGGCTTCATCGGCAATGTGAACATGTTCGAAGGCGTCGTCACAGAGGATGAGCCCGACCATGTCCGCATACGCTGCGCCGAGACGGTCAACGATATCCTGGTCCCGCACGGGGTCAGCTGCGCCCCCGACCAGACGCTGTGGTATGCGCTCAGGCCGGAGAAGATGCAGATCAGCCGCGACAAGCCGGCAGAAGACGTCAACTTCGCCTACGGGCTTGTCGACGAGGTCGTCTATCTCGGCGATCTCAGCGTCTATTACATTGTGCTGGAATCCGGCATGCGCATCAATGTCACCAAGCCCAATATCGACCGCTGGGACGAAGAGAACATCCGCTGGGACGAGCACGTCTATCTCACCTGGGAAGGTGACGCCGGGGCGGTGCTGACCTCATGAGCCTGATGGAGACGCTCGCGGCCGACAACCGGCCCTGGACCTTCATCCGCCGCATGCTGGCCAAGGTCGGGCTTTCGGGGCGCGGTCTTGTCATCGCGGCGCCGATGATCTGGCTGCTGGTCTTTTTTCTGATCCCGTTCCTGGTGGTGACCAAGATCGCGCTGTCGGAGCTGGTGATCGCCTCGCCGCCCTACGCGCCGATGATCACCTGGACGGCGGCGGGCGAGCTCATCGTCAAGCTCAATTTCGGCAACTTCCAGTTCCTGCTCGGCGATCCGCTCTATCTCAACGCCTATCTCAGCTCGATCAAGATCGCCGCCATCTCGACGGTGATCGCGCTGCTGATCGCCTATCCGATGGCCTATTTCATCGCCCGCTCCAGCGGTCGGACACGCACTCTATTGCTGATGCTGGTCGTCCTGCCGTTCTGGACCTCGTTCCTGTTGCGCGTCTACGCCTGGATCGGCTTCCTCAAGGGCAATGGCGTCATCAACAACCTGTTGATGGCGCTCGGGATCATCGACGATCCGCTGGTGATGCTGCAGACCGATTTCGCCGTCTATGTCGGCATCGTCTACACCTATCTGCCGTTCATGATCCTGCCGCTCTATGCCAATCTGGTGAAGCTCGAGGACGACCTGCTCGAGGCCTCGGCCGATCTCGGCGCCACGCCGTTCACGACCTTTTTGACCATCACCCTGCCGCTCAGCCTGCCCGGCATCGTCGCCGGCTCGATGCTGGTGTTCATCCCGGCGGTCGGCGAGTTCGTTATCCCGTCGCTGCTCGGCGGACCGAACACGCTGATGATCGGCCGTGTGCTGTGGGATGAGTTCTTCTCCAATCGCGACTGGCCGGTGGCCTCCTCGGTCGCCATCGTCATGCTGGTGGTACTGGTCATTCCGATCATGTTCATGCGCAACGCCCAGGAACGCATGGAGGAACGCAGCAAATGAAGCGCTCCCCCATCCTCAGGATCGCGACGATCATCGGCTTCGTGTTCCTTTACGCGCCGATCCTGTCGCTGGTGTTCTTCTCGTTCAACGACAACAAGCTGGTCACCGTCTGGTCCGGCTTTTCGTTCAAGTGGTACGGCGAACTGCTGCAGAACGACCAGCTCATCCGCGCCGCCGTCCTCAGCCTCCAGATCGCCGCGATCAGCGCCACCATCGCGCTGGTGCTCGGTACTCTCGCCTCGGTGGCGCTGGTCCGCTTCCGGCGCTTTCGCGGCAAGACCCTGATGATCGGCATGATCTCGGCGCCGCTCGTGATGCCCGACGTCATCATCGGGCTGTCGATGCTTTTGCTGTTCGTTTCGATGGAACTGCTGATCGGCTGGCCGGCCGGCCGGGGCATGATGACCGTCATCATCGCCCATGCGACCTTCGGCATGGCCTATGTCGCGGTGGTGGTGCAGTCCCGCCTTTCCGATCTCGACATCTCGCTGGAGGAAGCCGCCCAGGATCTCGGAGCGACGCCGGCACGGGTGTTTTTCGACATCACCTTGCCGATCATTTCGCCGGCGCTGGTCTCAGGATGGCTGTTGAGTTTTACCCTCTCGCTCGACGATCTTGTGATCGCCAGCTTCGTCAACGGGCCGGGCTCGTCGACGCTGCCGATGGTGATCTTCTCCAAGATCCGGCTCGGGGTTTCCCCGGACGTCAACGCCCTTGCCACGATCATCATCGCCATTGTCGCCATCGGCGTCATCGGCGCCATGATATTGGCACGCAGAAGCGAAAAACAGGCAGGCTAGGTGGCGCGTCGGCTCCGGCGCCTCCATGAACTGATTTCGTCAGGTTTTGCGAATTGTCTTGCTATTTGCCGCATTCGCCCCCACATAGGCGGCATGCGCCTTGCTGCCGGATGGTCGTTTGACCGATCCCGTGGCACAAACGGGCGACATGGCTTCTCTTCTTTCCGGCCAATACGGCAAGCGGCGAAGCGGATCCGGGCACAGGGCCCGGACGCGACAGCGCGCTTCGAGTGCATTTCATCGCCGCTGCTTGTTTATCGTATTGACCGTTGCCGCCCGAAGGCACTTGGGCGGCGCCGGAGCTGGACGCGTGTTGGATTTGCGCGACCCTCCATGTTGAAAAGAGCTTAATGAGCATTTCTACCTTCGCGGATTTCGATCTGCCCCAATCCCTCGTCCGTTCGCTCGAACAGGCAGGCTTTGTGACCCCTACCCCCATTCAGGCCCAGGCCATTCCCGCGCAGTTGCAGGGACGCGATATCCTTGGCATCGCCCAGACCGGCTCGGGCAAGACGGCGGCCTTTGCGCTGCCCATTCTCAGCGCGCTGTTGAGCAAAGGCGCCAAGCGCAAGCCGATGACAGTCGGCGCGCTTATCCTGGCGCCGACCCGCGAACTGGCAGTGCAGATCGACGAGATGATCCGTGCCTACACCGGCCGCACCCACCTGACCACCGCCCTGGTGCTCGGTGGCGTATCGCGCCACGCGCAGGTGCAAAAGCTCGCCCGCGGCGTCGATATCCTCGTCGCAACGCCGGGCCGGCTGTCCGACCTTCTCGAAGACCGCAAGCTCAGGCTTGACGAGACCCACTTCCTGGTGCTTGACGAGGCCGATCGCATGCTCGACATGGGCTTCATCGCGCCGGTGAGGAAGATCGCCGGCATGTGCAATGCCCGACGCCGCACAGCGATGTTTTCTGCAACCATGGCGCCCGAGGTCGAAAAGCTGGCTGCGAGCCTGCTCCACGAACCGGTGCGGGTGGAGGCGGCGCCGCAGGGCACCACCGTCGCCACCATCAACCAGCGTGTCATCTTCTCGCCGGCAAAGCAGAAGCGCGACGTGCTCAACGAGTTGCTCAACGATCCGGACATGACGCGGGTGATCGTTTTCGCCCGCACCAAGCACGGCGCCGACAAGGTCACCAAGAACCTGAGCTTTGATGGCCATTCCGTTTCGGCCATCCATGGCAACAAGAGCCAGAACGCCCGCCAGGCGGCTCTCAAGGATTTCCGCGACGGCAAGGTGCGGCTGCTGGTGGCGACCGATATCGCGGCGCGTGGCATCGACGTTCCGGACATCTCGCACGTCGTCAATTTCGACCTGCCCGACGATGCCGAGAACTATGTGCACCGTATAGGCCGTACGGCCCGCAACGGCGCCACCGGTCAGGCGATTTCGCTGGTCGACGGCTCGGAGAAATCCAAGCTGCGCGATGTCGAAAAGCTGATCCGTGTCACCTTGCCCAAGACCGGTGAGATCCCGGCTCCGGCAGGACAGGCCAGCGCAGACGGCGCCCGCCCGGCGCCGAATCAGCGTCGCCAATCCGGCAACTGGGACCCGTCAAAGCCGCAGGGCAAATCCGGCAAGCCCGGCGCCCGCAAGGCACGCTCCGGGTCAAGGCCCTGGTGGGCCAAGCTCGACGACCGCGGCAATGGCGGCGGTGAGCGCGGTTCATCCCACAAGGGGCAGCGGCAGAACCAGGCTGGCGGCGCCTCCGTCTAGAGTGTTTTCAGGAAAAGTGGGCACCCCTTTTCCGGTTCGAAAACACGACCACTCAATGACATAGAGCAGATCAGACGATTCCACTTAAGCGTGATCTGCTCTCGGCCTGCATGTCCATGTCCTGGCGCGTCCTGATCAGGATCGCCCCGAGCTTGCCGAACAATGCGGCGCGGGGCGAACTGGTGCGCCAGGCCAGAACGATCTTGCGCGGTCGGGCATCGGGGAGCGGCACGACCGCGACCTCCTGACCGCCGAGCACGCCGCCGTCGATGGCCAGATCGGGCAGCAGCGTGATCCCCAGGCCCTCGCCGACCATCGAGATCAGCGTCGCCAGCGACGTGGCCTCGAAGCTTTCGTCCTGCTCGATGTCGCGCTCGGGATAGGCGCTTAGGGCATGGCGCTGCAGACAGTGCCCCTTTTCCAGAAGCATCAGCCTTGCCCCCTCGAGTTCGGCGCCATGAACAGGTTCCGGCCCGTAGCTGCCGACGGGTGCGGCCAGATGATAGCCGTCCTCGAACAGCTCCATGATCTCGAGCCCCCCGGTCTCGAAAGGCAAGGCGAACAGGATCAGGTCGAGCCGTCCGCTAGTGAGCCCGTCCAGCAGGTGCTCGGTCATTTCCTCGCGCAAAAGCAACTTCAGGCCCGGAAACGTCGCCCGGATCTCCGGCAGCGCATGCGGGATCAGGAAGGGCCCGATGGTCGGAATGGCGCCGAGGCGCAGCGTGCCGGTGTCCGGCGCGGCGCTGGCCCTGGCCAGATCCTCGATCTCATGCGCGGCGAGCAGGAGCCCCCGCGCCTTTTCGGCGATCTCGGCGCCGATCGGGGTCAGGATCACCGAGCGCCGCGTGCGTTCGGCCAGGGTGACGCCGAGCCGGTCCTCCAGCTCTTTCAGCGCGGCGCTGAGCGAAGGCTGGGTAACCAGCGACACTTCGGCGGCGCGGGAAAAGCTGAGCGTGTCGGCCAGCGCGACGAGGAAGCCGAGCTGTCTCAGGGTGATGGCGGGCAACATATAGACGCCTCCTATATCCAGGCGAAATATAATCGATTTCACCAATCAATAGCCAGCGCCTATATCAGGTTCATCGCAATCGCAAACCCCGAAACCGAGGAGACGAAGATGACCGAAGAAACCGCCGCCCGCCCCGCCATGCCGCAACTCAACGCCCCGGCGCCCGCATTCGATGCCCTGACCACGCACGGCCAGAAGACGCTCGGTGACTACAAGGGCAAGTGGCTGATCCTGTTCTCGCATCCGGCCGATTTCACCCCGGTCTGCACCACCGAGTTCATGGCCTTCGCCCGCAAGCATGAGGAATTCCAGGCGCGCAACACCGAGCTGCTCGGTCTTTCCATCGACAGCCACTACTCGCACATCGCCTGGACCCGCAACATCAAGGACAATTTCGACGTCGACGTGAAGTTCCCGATCATCGCCGACCTCAACATGAAGGTCGCCAACGCCTACGGCATGATCCAGCCGGGCGCTTCCGACACCTCGGCGGTCCGTGCCACCTTCGTCATCGATCCCGAAGGCGTGCTGCGCGCCATGGTCTATTACCCGCTCAATGCCGGCCGCTCGATCGACGAGATCTTCCGCCTGCTGGTGGCACTGCAGACCGCCGACGAGCACAAGGTCGCCATGCCCGAGAACTGGTCGCCCGGCAAGGAGGTCATCGTGCCGACCCCGCCGACGACCGAAGCCGCCAGCGCCCGCTACGAGGAAGGCTACAACACGGTCGACTGGTACTTCTCGACCAAGACGCTCGCGGTCTGACGCACCGCGCCGGCTCAACGCCTGCGCTTCTCCCGCGCACACTGGTCCCGGCAATTGTCCGCCGGGGCCATCCCCCCCCCCAAAAAAAACGAAATGGATGACGAACCATGACCAGCAAAGCCACCATCGACAGCCTCAACGCCATCCTCGGACAAACCTTCGGCCTTTATGTTCAGACCCACGGCTATCACTGGAACGTCGAAGGCCCGGCCTTCCGTCAACTCCACGCCGCGTTCGAAGACCAGTACAACACTCTCTGGTCTGCACTTGACGAGATCGCCGAGCGCATTCGCAGCCTTGGCGCCTACGCCCCGGCCTCGCTTGCCGAGCTGACCGCCCTCAGCGGCGACGCGCCCCGACCGGCACAGTCGGCCGATGACATGGTCGATGCGCTGATCGCAGGACACGCGGCCCTGATCGAGACGCTTCGTGCCGGCATCGCCGCAGCTCAGCAGTCGGGCGACGAAGCTACCGCCGGCCTCCTGACCGATCGCCTCGCCTGGCACGAAAAGGAAGTGTGGATGATGAAGGCGAGCCGCGCCTGACCCGCAGCCCATCCGGGCGCACACTCAAAGCCTGCGTGTTCTTGCGGACGCACATCGCCACCGTGCCCCGGCAGATTGCTCCTGCCGGGGCACGAGCGTTTGCAGCCCACCGTGATCGATGCCACAACCATGCACGAAGGCGCGCGGGAAGAGTCTCCCGTCGCCGAGGGAAAGGAATGGAATAGTGGCCGACAAGCCGGAGGCGAGCCGCGAGCGCGCCATGTGGAACGAACGCTATGCCAGCAAGGAGTTCGTCTGGACCGCCAAGCCCAATCAGTTCCTTGTCGCCGAGGCCGCCAATCTCACGCCCGGCCGCGCCATCGACCTCGCTGCCGGCGAGGCGCGCAATGCAGTGTTTCTGGCCGAGAAGGGCTGGCAGGTCCTGGCCGTCGATTTCTCCGAGATCGGCCTCGACAAGGGCCACCAGCTCGCCGAAGCGCAAGATGTCGTCGACAGGATCGACTTCAAGCCGGCCGATCTGCGCAGCTACACGCCCGAACCCGGCGGCTTCGACCTGGTGGCCCTGTTCTATCTGCACATGGCCTGGGACGAGCTCGAACCGATCATCCAGCGGGCAGCGGAAGCGGTGGCGCCGGGCGGCACCTTGCTGCTGGTCGCCCATGACAGGACCAATCTCGCCAATGGCCATGGCGGGCCACAGGACCCGGACGTGCTCTATTCCGCCCGACAGGTTGTCGCCGCCATCGGCGACCGGCTGAAGATCGAGAAAGCCGGATCGGTCACCCGCCAGGTCGAAACCGACATCGGCATCAAGATCGCCATCGATTGCCTGGTGCGCGCCAAACGCACCTGATGTCCGTCCGCCTCGCGCCGTCCTGAGCAGCCAAAAAAGGGCCGCATCAACGGATGCGGCCCTTTTTGCCTTACGCCGAGATATGCATGGCGAGATCGAGGCAGCGGTTGGCATAGCCCCATTCATTGTCGTACCAGGCGATGAGCTTGGTCAGTCCGTCCCCGGTCTGCATGCCGGCCTGGGCGTCGAAGATCATCGAGTGGGCGTCGCCGCGCAGGTCGGTGGAAACCACCGGTTCGTCGATATAGGCGAAAACGCCCTTCCGATCGTTGGCGGCAGCATTCTTCACCAGGGCGCAGATCTCTTCATAGCTTGCCTTTTTCCTGAGGTTGACCGTCAGATCGACCATGGACACGTCGGCCACCGGTACGCGCACCGACATGCCGTTGATGCGGCCTTCGAGCTCGGGGATGACCTTGCCGACCGTGCGTGCCGCACCGGTCGTCGCCGGAATGATGTTGTTGAGAACCGAGCGCCCGAAGCGCCAGTCCTTGGCGGCGACGCCATCGACGGTGTTCTGGCCGGCGGTGACGGCGTGAACGGTGATCATCAGCGCATCGACGACGCCATAGGCATCGTTCAAGAGCTTGGTCAGCGGCGCGACGCAATTGGTCGTGCACGATGCATTGGAGACGATCTTCTCGCCGGCATAGGCGGTTTCGTTGACGCCGATGACGAAGACCGGCGTCGTGTCCTTGGACGGCGCAGACAGCACCACCTTGCCGGCCCCGCCGGCCAGATGTGCCTCGGCCTGCTCCGAGGTAAGGAACCGTCCGGTCGCTTCGATGACGACGTCGACACCGGCCTTGCCCCAGCCAATTGCTGCCGGGTCCTTTTCCTCGAACACGGCAATGGAGCGGCCGCCGATTCCGAGCGCCTTGTCGGCGACGGTGATGTCATGGCCAAAACCGCCATGGACACTGTCATACTTGAGCAGATAGGCGAGATGATCGATGGGCAGCAGATCGTTGATCGCCACCACTTCGATATCGTCCCGCGCCATCGAGGCGCGCAGGATCATGCGGCCGATGCGGCCGAATCCGTTGATTCCGATACGAATTGCAGAGGTCATGTTTTCTTTCCAAGAATGGTGCCGAACCTGTCGGCGGCGCACGGAAACCCGTCCCGCGCCCAGCCCGTGCTGACCGGTCCCGGGTTGCGGCGTTTTCGCCGGCAGGTGTCGAAACTCAGGGACGGAGGGAGAACCGCCTTGATATTTTTGTACTACATCGCATAAATTATCCCTGCAAGGTTTTTTCTTGCGAAGCGGTACAAAAAATAATGATCAAGACGTTATCGCGCGGCCGCCCGCGCCAGTACGACCCCGACAAGGCGCTTGATGCCGCTCTCGGCCAATTCTGCCAGCGCGGCTACACGGCGACCTCGCTCGATCATTTGTCCGAAGCCACCAAGATGGCGCGACCGAGCCTTTACGCCGCATTCGGCAACAAGTTCGAGATCTACCGCAAGGCCGTCGGGCGCTATGCCGATGTCTCGGTGGCGCAGCGCTATCATGCCCTTTTCGAAGAGCCGTCTCTCGAAAAGGGCATTGCCGACTATTTCGCGTTGATCGTCGAGGCCTATTCACCGGACCAGGGCAACCCGTCCGGTTGCCCGATCCTGTCGGTGATTCCCGGCGAGGCCGCCGCAGATCCGTCCATCCGTGCCGAGCTGGCGGCGGCGCTGGAGCATACTGTCACGCGCTTTCGCGAACGGCTGGACATCGCCCGCGCCGCCGGAGAGATCGCCGCCGAAACCGATACGCTGGCCGTGGCGGACATGCTCGCGGCCTTGCAGCATTCGCTGGCCTTGCGCGCCCGCGCCGGCACGGAACGGGCCGAACTTGCCCGGATCGCCAGTGCCGCGATCGCGCTGATCTTCAAGGCGATCCAGCCGGGCGCCACGAGCTGACTGGCCGCACCGCGCTTGCCTCGCTGTGACGGCATGGCTAGTCTTTCTGTGCCTTTCCATGTGCGGCTAGGGTTCCGTTGCGATCCGCAGGCTGGTCCGAGCGCCGTCACGAGCCAAGCGGCAGACACCCGAGGGCCAAAAGACCAGAGGGGATGGACGAGGCGCGATGAAACGCGTCTTTGCGCCTGCCCTGGAGTTCACCATGTCCGCCTTTGGTCTCGCGCTGGTTCTTGCCGCCGCCTTCTGCCATGCCACCTGGAATTTCTTCGTCAAACGCATCAATGGCGGTCCGGAGCTGATCTGGCTGTTCTCGCTGGTCTCGAGCCTTCTCTACCTGCCGCTGGCGATCGGCGTCATTATTGTCGCGCGGCCGGAGTTCAGCTCGTGGCAGATCGTTTTCATCCTCGGCAGTTCGGCCCTGCATCTTCTGTATTTCGTCTTCCTGCAGACCGGCTACCGCAAGGGCGACCTGTCGCTGGTCTACCCCACTGCCCGCTCCACCGGGCCGATCCTGTCGACCAGCTTTGCCGTGCTTGTGCTCGGCGAAGTGGTTACCCCTCAGATGGCAATCGGTGCCGGCATCATCATCTTCGGCATCCTAATGCTGACCGGCGGCGTGAGGCGGGGCGCCAGGTCACTGCCGACCTCGCTGGCCTTCGGGCTCGGCATCGGCGCCGTCATCGGCGCCTACACGGTCTGGGACGCCTATGCCGTCTCGATGCTGATGGTACCACCGCTGCTGCTCGATTATGTTTCGAGCATTGCCCGAACCTTCGTTCTGGCGCCAGTGGCGGCGCGGCGGCGTGAAATCGTCCGCCGGCAATGGACCGAGCACCGGCTCGGCGTCATTGCCATCGCCATCTTCAATCCGCTTGCCTATATTCTGGTTCTGACCGCCCTGACCTTCACCCCCGTCGCATTTGTCGCGCCAACCCGTGAGGTCTCCGTGCTGTTGACCGTTCTCGCCGGCTCACTTCTGCTCGGCGAAGGTCACCTCAAGGCACGGATCGGATGGGCCGCTTTCGTGCTCTGCGGCATGGGACTGCTGGTCACCGGCTGAGGCCGCCAGCACTTCGATCCCACCCGCCAGCACCGATCTTCCCGATTTCGTGTCGCACCTGCCCCCAAAAGGCGGGACAACAGGAGGAGTCCATCATGTTCGACACCCTGCGCAACCTATTGGCCCTGCCGGCCAATGCCATTGCCTGCCAGCGGCACCGGAAGCGTGCCGGCCGCGAGCCGCAAACACATGCCTATGCCCAGCACGGCGACACTGCGCTGCAACTCGATCTCTACATGCCCGACACCAAGCGACCGCGCGTGGCGGTGATCGTATTTCTCCACGGTGGCGGCTGGTCGGCAGGCGACAGGACCATGATCGAGCCGGTGGCGCTCGACCAGGTGGCGCGCGGGTTTGCACTGGCATCCGTCGATTATCGCCTTTCGGGCCAGGCAGTCTGGCCGGCGCAGATCGAGGATGGTCGCACCGCCATGCGCTGGCTGCGCGCCAACGCGCAAGAGTGTGGCCTTGACCCGGACAGGATGATTGCCTTCGGCGTTTCGGCCGGCGGGCACCTTGCCGCCATGCTCGGCACAGCCGGCGATGACGACGGCGCCGGAGACATCCCGGCCCGCCCCGACGGCGTCGTGGCGCTTTATCCCCCCACCGACTTCGTCCGCGCCGCAGCCATCGGGCCCCATTCGATGCAGGCCCAAGCACAGGCTTCGCCACATGCGAAACTCATTGGTGCCCCGATCACCGAAGCCGTTGAGGCCGTGCAAAGCGCCAATCCGGCGGCCTTTGTCGACGGCACCGAGCCGCCGTTCCTGCTGCTGCACGGCAGCGCCGATTGCCTGGTCGACCCGGGTCAGAGTGCTTTGCTTGCCACAGCGCTCGAGGCGGCAGGTTCACATGTCCGCCTAGTCAATGCGCCCGGGCTCGTTCATGCCGATGCCCGCTTCAATAGGCCGCCCTGGCGTCAGGAGATCGAGCGCTTTCTCGATGAGGTCACGGGGACGCCTGGCCGCCGGCACCCTGGCGCCTGAGTTCGGCCATGTGGCGTTCGCGCCACCAGATATAGATGCCGGAACCTATGACGATCGGGGTGCCGATATAGATGCTTACGCCCGGCGGCTGGGCAAAGATCAGCCAGCTGGTCAGGGCCATGAAGATGACCTGCGGATAAATGAACGGCGACAGGATCGAGGCATCGGCGAAGCGGTAGGCGATGGTCAAAAGCGTGTGCCCGACAAGCCCGCCCAGACCGATCGACAACAGCAGCACCCAGTCGAGCACGCCCGTTGGCCAGACCCAGTCCCACAGGGCGAAGGGAATGAGCCCGAGCGTCGGGATCAGCGCCACGTAGAGCTGCTGGACCTGGGTCGAATCGACGCCGGCCAGCATGCGGTTGGAGATGTTGAACAGCGCATAGCTGATCGCCATGGCAATCGACAGGAAGATGGCCGGATGGAACTCGGTACCGCCAGGCTGGATGATCACCACCACGCCGACAAAGCCGGCGAGAATGGCGAGCCAGCGCCGCCAGCCGACCTTTTCGCCGAGGAGCGGGATCGACAGCACGCTGACGATGATCGGCGCCGCGAACAGCAACGAACCGGTAATGGTCAGCGGCAGGTATTTCATCGCCGCGAAGTTGAAGGCCGTCGTGCAGAGCAGCGCCAGCGCCCGGAAGACTTCGAGCTTGAGACTCTGGGTCTTGAAGGCGCGCCCACCATAGACCGGCACCAGCCAGGCCAGCATGACAACGAGCTGGGTGATGTAGCGGACAAACACCACCTGCATGGACGGATAGCCGTTGACGACCAGCCACTTGGCATTGGTATCGAGCACGGCGAAGATCAGCGCCGCGGTGATCACCAGGCCAATCCCGAGGACCAGCCTGTCTTCGCGCGGCTTGACGACGAAACCCCGCCGATTGCCGGGATCTGATGACTCCATGGATGTGTCTTTGCGCAGGGCTGGAATAGGAAGGGGCACAGTGCGCACCAGCCCCTATCCACGTCAAGACGGTCAGGTTTTAGCGCCTGCGCTCAAACGCTGCACTTGCAGTCGCGATCAGCCGTCGGCGCCGCGCCGCGCCTCGCTGTCTCGACTTGCTGCCGCCGCAGCGCGGTGGAGGCGAGGCACCATCGATTCAGCGGCGATGGCAAGGATCTGACGACCTTCCACGGCAATCTCGACGATTTCCCCCGTGGCATCGGGACGGCGGCGCATCGGCCAGCCGGCAGCGGATGCCAGCGTCGCCAGCCGCCGAGCCGACAGCGCCGAAGCCAGCGCAACCGCTGACTTGCGGTTCTCGTCCGAGAACGGATGGACATCGACGGAATTCCGGCTGAGCGTATCGTGGTAGAGTTCAAGACCCTGTCCGCCAGGCGCCAGAACGATCCAGGCATCGGAGAGCGGCGGCAGCGGCAGGGCTTCGCCGCCGACCAGTTCGGCAATGACCGAGGCAGCGGCCTCGGGATTGCGCAGTCTGAAGACGTAATCTTTCATGACCGAATGCGTCCTTTCGGCAGAAAATATCAGCTAGCGACTCAATACAGAAGCAAATTGGCGCGCAGGCTGATCCACTTGGCGCCGCGATCCAAGCGCGATCGCGAAAAAGTGAGCGGCTTGTCGCTTGCGGTGCAAACTTCGCCACGGATCGGGCCGGTCCCGGCCGTTTCACCCGCACTGAGCACTTGACAGGACCCGCCGTTCGCGGTTCCTCGACGCCGACCCTTCCGCCTCCAGGATCGACCATGCTGAGCCCGCAAACAACCGAGACCATCCGCTCGCTCGCCGAAACCAGGCCCGAACGCAGCTTTTATGTGTACGACACCTCGGTGATGACAGCCAAGATCGAGACCTTGCGCGCCCGCATGCCCGAAGGCGTGGCGGTCTATTATGCCATGAAGGCCAATCCGCATATCGCCTTCCTCGAGGCTGCCCGCCACGCCGGCGTCGAAGGCATCGAGATTGCCTCGATCGGCGAAGGCAAGAAGGCCATCGAAGCCGGTTTCGCGCCCGGACAGATCATCTTCACCGGCCCGGGCAAGTCTCCCGAGGAGCTGGAATGGAGCGTGTCGGTCGGCATCCGCACCATCCACATCGAATCCCTGACCGAAGCCTATCGGCTCGACGCCATCGCCAGGGCCCAAGACCGGGTGCAGGATATCCTGGTGCGCGTAAATCCGAACTTCCACATCCACGGCGCGCAGGCGAATTTTTCCGGCGACAGTTCCAAGCTCGGCATGGACGAGGCCAGGTTCCGCGAGGCGCTGCCGGAAATCCTCGCCTTCGAGAACCTCAACTTCCGCGGATTGCACGTCTACTCTGCCTCGGGCGTTCTCGACGTCAACGACCTCATTACCAACTGCGAGCTGGTGTTCACGCTGGCCCGTGAGATCGAGGACCAGTATCAGGGCGTCACCTGCCCGATCATCGATTTCGGTGGCGGCTTCGGCATCGACTATCTCGAGCAGGGACGCGATTTCTCGCCCGAGACCTATGCCGAAAAGCTGTCGGACCTGATCGCCCGCTTCGGGTTTGGGGGACGCCGCTTCGTTCTCGAGCTCGGCCGCTACCTGACGGCGGACAGCGGCTGGTATGCGACCGAGATACTCGACATCAAGGATTCGCTCGGCAAGAAGCAGGTGATCTGCGCCGGCGGCTCGCACCATTTCCGCCGCCCGGCAGCGCTCGGCATCAACCATCCCGTTTCGATTGTCGCCATGAATCGCCCGAGGATCTTCAGCGGCCAGGAAAACGTCGACAAGGAAAACATCTTCATCGGTGGCCCGTTGTGCAACACCGCCGACCGGTTGTCGGCCCGCGATCTTTTTCTTGAGCATGCCGAGATCGGCGACATGGCGGTGTTCGAACTGGCCGGTGCCTATGGCTATTCGATGAGCCATCTCGAATTCCTCAGCCACGCCCACCCGCCCGAGATCGTCATCTAGTCGGCAGTTCCTTTCGATCAACCCCGTTTCGCGAGGCGCGAACACGCGCGCGCACCTGCTTGCACCCGCTCTGCTTTAACGATAATACAGGGAGGCCAAACCCGGAGCCTCACATGAAAAAAAAGATCATCAAGCAGATCGCCCATGTCTGCATCTTTTCCCGTGACATCGACGAGACCGCTGACTGGTACGCAAAGGTGCTCGGCTTCGAAAAGGTGTTCAATTTCACCCGCGACGGCCGCGTCTTCGGCTATTACCTCGACGCCGGCGCTGCTACCCATGTCGAGGTGTTCGAGAATCCCAAGGCGGAATTCGCCGAGACCAACCAGATCAACCACATCTGCTTCGAGGTCACGGACATGGACTTTGCCATCGAGCACATTCGCTCGCTCGGCTACGAGGCCACGGACAAGTCCAATGGCTGCGACGACACCTGGCAGTCCTGGGTCACAGATCCGAATGGCGTGAAGATCGAGCTGTTCCAGTACACGCCCGACAGTGCCCAGTTCGTCGGACGCGATCGCGTCGCGCACTGGTAGGACGCAGAAAATGGCTCAGCCCGTCAGGATCGGCATCATCGGCTGCGGCAACATCAGTCCGGCCTATCTCAACTCCATTCGGCGGCTCGAGGACATCGAGGTCGTCGCCTGCGCCGACATCCGCATGGAGCGGGCCGAGGCCAGGGCGCAAGAGTTCGGCATCAGGTCGCAGCCGGTCGCCGACCTGCTTGCCGATCCCGAGATCGGCATCGTCATCAACCTGACGACGCCGCAATCGCACACCGAGGTCAACCACCAGATCCTCAATGCCGGCAAACACGCGCATGCCGAAAAGCCGTTCGGGCTCGATCGCGAGGACGGCAAGTCGACCCTGGCACTGGCCAAGTCGAAGGGCCTGCTCGTTGGTTCGGCGCCCGACACATTTCTCGGTGGCGGTCTGCAAACCTGCCGCAAGCTGATCGATGACAACTGGATCGGCCGGCCGGTCGCCGGCACCGCCGTCATGGCCTGCCCGGGCCACGAAAGCTGGCATCCCGACCCCGGCTTCTATTATCTCAAGGGCGGCGGCCCGGTGTTCGACATGGCGCCCTACTACATCACCGCTCTGGTTCACCTGATCGGACCGGTCAGACGCGTCACCGCTATGGCCAGCCGTCCACACGATGTCCGTATCGCCACCTCCGAAGCCGCTTTCGGAAGAGAGCTTCCAGTCGAGGTCGACACCCATACCGCTGGCGTCCTGGAGTTCGCCAACGGCGCCATCGTCACGCTGGTGATGAGCTTCGATGTCCGCCGGCATTCCTCGAATCCGATCGAGATTCACGGCACCGAGGGCAGTCTCAAGGTGCCCGACCCAAACACTTTCGGTGGTGAGGTATTCGTGTCGCGGCGCGAGCACAAGGACTGGCAGAGTGTGCCGCTGGCCTTCCCGCACACCGACAATTTCCGCGGCATCGGCGTTGCCGATCTCGCGGTGGCCCTCAGGCAGAACAGGCCCAACCGCGCCTCGGGCGAACTCGCCTATCACGTCCTCGACGTCATGTGCGCGCTCGACGATTCCGCCCGCGAGGGCCGGCATATCACCATCGAAAGCACCGCGGCCCAGCCGGCGCCGCTGCCGATGGGGCTGATCGAGGGCCGGCTCGAGATCTAGACAATCTGGCAGGGCGGGCTCTGCCTTCGCCTTGCCAAATCCGGTCCGGCCCGGCACAGTCCGGCCGAATCCGAACCAGACGAGTCCATGAACCTGAACAGCGCCAATCCGGTCACCCAAGACCGGATGCATTTCGAGGATCTCGAAGTGGGGCAGAGCTTTGTGCTGCCGCGCCGCGTCGTCACGCGCCAGATGATCCTCGATTTCGCTCACCAGTACGATCCGCTGCCCTTCCATCTCGATGAGAAAGCGGCCAAGGCCTCACTGCTCGGCGGACTTGCCGCCTCGGGCTGGCAGACGGCAGCGATGAGCCTTCGCATGGCGGTCGATGTGTTTCTTGGCAAGGCCGCCTCGATGGGCGGGCTCGGCTTCACCGACCTCAGGTGGCACCGGCCGGTGTTTGTCGACGACACCATCACCGGCACGGTGACCATCATCGCGCTGCGCCCCTCCGAAGGCCGGCCGGACTGGGGCATCGTCACGCTCGAATTCGACATCCGCAACCACAAGCGCCAGCAGGTGCTGTCGATGCGCCTGGCCAATCTCATCCAGCGGCGAAGCACCACCGCAGAGGCGGTGTCGTGACCTACTGGTTCGAGGACATCCAGCTCGGCGAGCCGCTGCCTCTTGGCGAACACACCTTCACCGAAGAGGAAATCCGCGCCTTCGGCGCCGCCTATGATCCGCAGTATTTCCACATCGACCCCGATGCGGCGGTCCATTCCCAGTTCGGCGGCATCATCGCCTCGGGCTGGCACACGGTCTGCGTCGGCCATCGTATCATGGTCGAAAAGCTGTTCTCCGAGGCCGACCTCATTCGGGCGCGTGGCGAGGAGCCCGGGGTCACCGGCCCCTCGCCCGGCGTCAATTCCATGGTTTTCAAGACCCCGGTCCGGCCCGGCGACACCATCCGCTACGCCCTGACCGTGACCCAGAAGCGCCCATCGAAATCGCTGCCCGGCTGGGGCGTGCTGGTGACGAGCATCGAGGCGCATAACGAGGACGGCGCGCTGGTCTACCACGCCGAAGTGGTCGGTTTTTCCAAGCAGCGCGACTTCCGCCCCAACCTGACCCAGCGCCTGCTGATCGGGCTCGCCGGCATACCCGGCCTCGGCAAGGTCATCCGCGGGCGGTAGACGAAAAGCGCGTTTTGCGCTATCAGGACCGCCGTCAGTCAACAAGGAGGTCCCGACTACGATGCGTTCATGAGCCTAGAGAACGTCCGGGCAGACTCGCCGCGAAAGCGGTCGATGGTGCACGGTCAGTCGTCATAGGCGCCATGAAAACGTGTCGGTCATCGGAACGTGTCCAGCACCTTGAATAGCCGCTCCTGCGGTTCGGACACGACAACCTGAAGACCCTCGGCTGACCTCCGACGTTCCCCAGATCTGAAACCCGTGCGTCACGCGTTCTCGCGTCACGCCCCCGTTGTTCAGTGTGCCCGCAAGGGCAAGGAGCGTTCATGCCCAAACAGATTTTCCAGCGCCCCGTCCCGGTCCGTCACGACAATTTCGGCAAGAAGCAGAGGTCCGGTCCGCCGGTCCACAAGGGCGGCAAGCCGACGCAGAAACCGTCGGCCCTGCCGGCCGAAAAGCCCATGGCACTGCCCGGTTCGGTGACGAAACTGCTGAAATGAAATGAAGCGGGCAGGGACGAAATCGCCCCTGCCCTCTCTTGAAACCCCGGCCCGGCGCACCATTTCGAAATGGTCACCGGCACAAGGAGGTAGTGATGGCCTGGCTGGCAGAGATCGGTTTCATCGTCCTGGCGATCGTGGCCATTGTCATGCTCGCGAATGCCGGCCGCAGCACGACCCGGTTGCAGCAGGCGGCCGAGGAGCGCATCGCCGCCTATATGGTGACCCTGAGGCGCACCGGAGCCAATCCGGAGTTCGCCGAGATGACCGACACCGAGCTGCGCGATATCCTCAGCGCCGCCGCACGCCGGCTTGCCGCCGGGCGCTCCCGCAAGACCTTGCTGCTGGTGCTTGGCACGGTGGCGACATTGCTGGTCAGCATCGTTTTCGGCGTCGAGGAAGGCTGGCGCGCCTTTGCCGCGACCTTCGTCATCGGCGCCATCGCGCTGTTCGGGCTCGAACGCGCCCTTGAGCGAATGACCCGCGCCCCGATCGAATCCCAGGGGCTCGATGTCGAGCGGCTGCGTCTCGATTAGGTTTCTGCCGGTCGGGCTATTGCAGCATGACGCTGACGCCGCTCACCTCGCCATCGATGCCGTAGATTTCCACCGTGACCAGTTCCGGGCCGTCGACGATGGCAAAGGCCGTCGCCGCGTCGGTCGGGTAGGCCTGCAGCAAAGATTCGAGCGCGGCGCGTCCATCGAGCGAGTTGAAGGCCTGATCGGACTGGTCCTCGGTATCGATAATGCCGAATCGATGATAATTCGCCCGGTCCTGGCGGATGATCTGCCAGTATTCGGTCAGCCGTTCGCCCCTGGAATTGTAGTGGTCGGCTTCACTCAGATAGGCGGTGTAGCCCATCAGCACGTCCGAGGCGGCGGCCGGGACGCAAAAGGAGGTGGCGAGAAGGGCGGCGACGAGCATTTGGCGTTTCATGATGGTCTCCTTGCACAAAGGACATGCGAAAGCGCGTGCCTTCGCTCATGACCATCAGACGCAGTCGCGACGACGATTGTTCAATCCGCAGAACCGGTGCGCCGGCCTGCCTATTCGCCCATCACCAGCCGGACGTCGAATGAACTCGATCCGCCATCGATGATGTCGAAACAGACGATGACGTCATTGTTGACGATATAGTCCCCCAGCGGATCGTTCTTCAGCGCCGCATTCATCAGCTTTTCCAGCCGGCCGCGATTGTTGGCATCGGCGAACAGGCTGTCCCAGTCGTCGGCGTCGTCGCGCAGGTTGAATCGGTGGAAATTGGCGCGGTCCTGGCGGATGACCTGCGCGGCGCTGGTCAGGCGCGCGCCCTTGGAATTGTAGTGATCGGCAGTGCTGAGATAGGCGCAATAGCTCTCGGTCACGCTGCCCTGGGCAAGGGCCGGCGTCGTGAGCCCGGCAACCAACAAGGCTGCAACGCACAACAAATGCTTCACGTTTCCCTCCCGCAATGTGGTTACTGCCAAGGGTGCCGGATTTTCCTGTCCGCGGCACTGCGACATATGCGGGCCTTCAGCCGCGACCATCATGGAGCCCGCACCGGAACGCCTTGCCAAAACAGTGCGAACGCGCTTGTCTGGCGCCCCTATCGACTTCCTCCTTTTCGCAGAAAGGCCGGTCATGCTGCGCGACAGACAGGCGCCCAAGGGCAGTTTGCACACGCTCGAGATCACTTCGGAAGCCATTGCCAACAATGTGCTCGGCGATCCGACGACGCGCCAGGTCGTGGTCTATGTCCCGCATGGTCATGACGGTGCCGGCCTGCCGCTGCTCGTCGACCTTGTCGGGTTCAC
Source organism: Devosiaceae bacterium (assembly GCA_963675235.2). Taxonomy (GTDB): domain Bacteria; phylum Pseudomonadota; class Alphaproteobacteria; order Rhizobiales; family Devosiaceae; genus JAHJQZ01. The sequence goes on from CAXXFU010000017.1 coordinate 154,941, forward strand.
CGGTTCCGGGCTCGGCCATGTCAACTGGAAGAATTTCGGCGAGAACGCCCCCGAACGGCTCGATCGACTGATCGCCTCCGGCGCAATGAAGCCCTGTGTCGTCGCCTTCCCCGATTGCTTCACGCGATTGGGCGGCAACCAGTACATCAATTCCGCCGCCATGGGGAACTGGGAGGACTTTCTCATCAACGAGATGCTGCCGGCCATCGAGACGCGCTTTTGTTGCGGCGGCGCGGGCAAACGCGGCGTGTTCGGCAAGTCCTCGGGCGGCTACGGGTCGATGATCCACGCCATGCGCCGGGCCGACACCTGGTCGGCGGCAGCATGCCTTTCCGGCGACATGGCGTTCGAATTGGCCTATCTCGGCGACATGCCGATGGTTTTGCGGCGGCTTGCCAAGTCCGACCTGTCCATCGAGAAATTCATCACCGAATTCGAAGCGGCTCTCAAGCCGGATGGCAAGGACATCGGCGTGCTGATGCAACTGGCCATGGCCGCCACCTACGATCCGGACCCGAACGCGTTTTGCGGCATCCGCCTGCCGGTCGACCTCCTGACCTGCGAACTGATCGAGGAGCGCTGGGCCAACTGGCTTGAATGGGACCCGGTGCAACTGGCCGATCGCCAGGAGATCATCGACAATCTCAAATCGCTCAAGGGCCTCTGGCTCGAATGCGGCAGCATCGACCAGTACAACCTGGTCTACGGCGCTCGCCGCCTGCACAACAAGCTCGAGGCAGCCGGCGTCGCCCACACGTATGAGGAGTTCCCCGACGATCATTCCTCGGTCGATTACCGCATGGACAGGTCCCTGCCCTTCCTCGCCGAGGCGTTGAGCGCCTAGGCTTGCTTTTGGCCTAAACTGTCTCCTTGGCGGTTGCGATGCCTTCGATCATCACCAGGCAATCCTCATCCCAGAAATCGGTCGTCGCGGTCATGCGGGCGGGATAGCGACCGTCGTCAAAGTAATCGCGGAATATCCGCTCCATTTCGTTGAGATCGGCGATCCTTTTCAACCAGACCGTGACCTTGACCACGCTGCCGAGAGGCCGATCAAGCTTGGCCAGGGTCTGTTCCAGCCCGTTCATGGTATTGCGTAGCTGCGTGGCGAAGTCGTCGCCGCAACCGCGATGCAGACCGAGAAAAATGAGATCTCCCGCCTCGACCGCCGCGGAATAGCTGTGAGGCGTCGTGACAATTTTCGGCATGCGCATCTCCCCATTGCCGCAACAATCGGCTAACTGGAACATAGCATGAACATTTATACAACCCGTCCGGGCAGGCACCAGTGTCGCACCCGGCACGAGGATGGCAGGCGTCAATGACAAGGTCGACTTGACGATGCGGCGCGAGACCGTGCGGCTTAATGCCCTTCGAACGAGACCAGCGTGTGCACCTCGACGTCGAGCGCCCTCAGCTTGTCGGCGCCGCCGAGTTCGGGCAAATCGATGACGAAGCTGGAATGCGAGACGCGGGCGCCGGTGCGCCGCAGCAGCTGCACGGCGGCGATCGCTGTGCCGCCCGTGGCGATCAGGTCGTCGACCAGCAGCACGACATCGCGCTCGCCAACGGCGTCGGCATGCATCTCGATGGTGTCGACGCCATATTCGAGGGCGTAGTTCTGCCCGATGGTCTCGCCGGGCAGCTTGCCGCGCTTGCGGATCGGCACGAAACCGACGCCGAGCGAGATGGCGACGCCCGCCCCGAAGATGAAGCCACGCGCCTCGATGCCGGCGACATGGGTGATGCCCATGCCGCGATGGTGCGAGGCGGCGCGCTCGATCGCCTCGCGGAACCCGTGCGGATCCTCGATCAGCGTGGTGATGTCGCGGAACAGGATCCCCGGCTTGGGATAATCGGGAATGGTGCGGATGAGGGTCTTGAGATCAACGGCCATCTTGTCCTCTGGCAGCGGGAACTGGACATGGAAAAGGGCCCAAACGGGCCCTTTGTCCTGTTTTCGCCAGAGCTTAGCTCAGTGTTCGATTTTCGACCAGAGCTTGCGCTTGGTCAGGTACATCAGCACCGCGAACGCCGACAGGATGATCAGCACCTTGAAGCCGAGTTCCTTGCGCGACACCAGGTGCGGCTCCGCGACCCACATCATGAAGGCGGCAACATCCTTGGAATACTGCTCGACCGTCATCGGCACCGTATCGTCGTCATAGGTGACCAGTTCGTCGGTCAGCGGCGGGGCCATGGCCAGAACACCGCCGGTATAGGCGTTGTAATATTGCCCGGCCGCCACCTCGACGCCGTGCGGCGCGTCGGCGTAATTGATCAGCAGGTTGTAGATGTAGTCCGGCCCGCCCTCCTGATAGAGGGTGAAATAGTTGAGCACCCAGCCGAAACCCGGCTTGGTGGCGCTGCGCGCCTTGGCCAGCACCGAGAAATCGGGCGGAACGACACCGAAGGCGGCCTTGGCGTCGGCCGGGCTCATCATCGCCGGCCAGCGATCGGCGGGAATGCCGGGACGCTCGCCGTCCTCGGCTTCCGGATCGGCGATGGTGAAAGTCGCGGCCAGCGCCTTGACCTGGTCTTCCGAATATCCCGGACCGCCGGGTTCGCTGAGGTTGCGGAAGGCCAGCAGATTGGCCGAATGGCAGGACGAACACACTTCCTGGTAAACCTGGAAGCCGCGCTGCAGTTGATGCTCGTCATAGGTGCCAAACACGCCGCCGAAGCTCCAGTTGAGGAACTTCGTCTCGACGCCCGCGGCTCCGGCGGCTGCCGCCGGGGTGGCGAACAGACCGCACAGGGCGATGGCCGCGAGAATGGTCTTTGTCTTGATCATTTCCATCGTCCTTCGCTCTCAGTGGGCCTTGGCCAGAACCGCTTCCGAAATGCTAGCGGGCAGCGGTTTGGGTGTCTCGATCCGGCTGACGATCGGCAGGATGACCAGGAAATACAGGAAGTAATAGGCGGTCGATGCCTTGGCCAGGTAGTTGTAGAGGACCACCGACGGGTCCTGGGCGCCGAGATACATCAGCAGGATGAAGTTCACCACGAACACCCAGTAGAAGACCTTGAACATCGGCCGGAACGAGCCCGAGCGGACCTTGGAGGTGTCGAGCCAGGGCAGCACGAACAGCACCAGAAGCGAACCGCCCATGACGATGACGCCGCCGAGCTTGCTGTCGATGAACAGCACGTTGAAATCGATGGCGCGCAGCATGGTGTAGAACGGCAGCAGGTACCATTCGGGCACGATGTGTGCCGGCGTCACCAGGTTGTCGGCCATGATGTAGTTGTCGGAATGGTTGAACATCTCGGGCGCGAAGAACACGAACCAGGCGAACGGAATGAGGAAGACCGAAACGCCGACCAGATCCTTGATCGTCGCATAGGGCGTGAACGGCACCGTATCGCGCCCGTCCTTGACCTCGACGCCGACCGGATTGCCGTTGCCCGGAATGTGCAGCGCCCAGACGTGCAGCATCACCACAGCCGCGATGACGAAGGGCAGCAGGTAGTGCAGCGAGAAGAAGCGGTTGAGCGTGGCGTTGTCCACGGCGAACCCGCCGCGCAACCATTCCATGATCGGCGTGCCGACGATCGGAATGGCCGAGAAGATGTTGGTGATGACGGTGGCGCCCCAGAAGCTCATCTGGCCCCAGGGCAGCACGTAGCCCATGAAGGCGGTGGCGATCATCAGGATGAAGATGATGACGCCGAGCATCCACAAGACCTCGCGCGGCGCCTTGTAGGAGCCGTAGAACAGGCCGCGGAAGATATGGATATAGACGGCAACGAAGAACATCGAGGCGCCGACGGCATGGGTGCCCTGGATGATGCGGCCGAAATTGACGTCGCGGCGGATGTGCTCGACGGAATTGAAGGCGAGATCGACATTGGGCGTATAGTGCATCGCCAGGATGATGCCGGTGACGATCTGGATCCCCAGGCACATGGCCAGGATCATGCCGAAGGTCCAAAAGTAGTTGAGGTTCTTCGGGGTCGGAAAATCGACGAAGTGCTCCTTGCCGTAGCTGATCAGCGGCAAGCGGTCGTTGAACCACTTGAGGGCAGGATTCTTCGGCTCGTATCGTTCGGTTGAATGCGCCATGGTCTCTGCCCCCTAGCCGATCTTCACTGTGGTGTCGTTCAGGAAATCATAGGGCGGCAAGACAAGATTCTTCGGCGCCGGGCCTTTGCGGATGCGTGCAGCGGTGTCGTATTGCGAACCGTGGCAGGGGCAGAACCAGCCGCCTTGCTGTCCGTTCGGGGTGACGACGCCATAATCGCCGGCGTTGGATTCCGGAATGCAGCCGAGATGGGTGCAGGCGGCCAGAACGATCAGCCAGTTCTCATGGCCTTCCTTGGTCCGGTCCTGGTCGGCTTCGGGATCCTTGAGGTCCGACATCGGCACCGATTTGGCCTGGTCGATCTCGGCCTGGGTTCGGTTGCGGATGAACACCGGCAGACCGCGCCACTTGACGGTGATCTCCTGCCCGGTCTCTACCGGAGTGAGATCGAACTCCATCGACGCCAGCGCCAGCGTGGCGGCATCGGGGTTCATCTGATCGATCAAAGGCCAGACCGCGCCGGCTACGGACACGGCCCCTACCGCGCCCGTGGCGATATACAAAAAATCGCGCCGCGATGCGCCGCTTGCTGCTTCAGTTGCCAAATCTGACCCCCGTCCGAAAAGGATTCCTCTCATTGTCCACGCCGCACCAGATGGCTATGAACAACCTCCCACGCTCCGCCGAACGGCCGCTCGCGGGTTTGGCGGTTCTTTTTGCACTGTCCCGACCGCTTGTCCAGCCTCGCTACACTTGGTCGCAGGTGGGTGCGACACTATGCCCACTTGATTGACCCGGCTCAAAACGAAACCGAGCCGTTTTCGCCTGCTTTTCCGGCTTAGCTGTGGATATCCCATGCCTATCGCTCTCGCGCTCTATCAGCCCGACATTCCCCAGAACGCCGGCACGCTGTTGCGGCTCGCTGCCTGCATGGATGTCGAGGTGCATTTCATCCACCCGGCCGGATTCGTCTTTTCCGAGGCCCGGCTCAGGCGAGCCGGCATGGATTATCTCGACCACGTCCGCCTGATCGAGCATGTGAGCTTCGATGCCTTCGACGCCGCCCGCCGGGATGCGGGGCGGCGCCTGGTGCTGTTGACGACGAAGGCGAGCGAAAGTGCCTATGGCGCGACCTATACGTCGTCCGACATCCTAATGGTTGGCCGCGAGAGCGCCGGGGTGCCCGAAAGCGTTGCCGCCCGCGCCGACCTCAGGGTGCGCATCCCGATGGCACCGGGTTTCAGATCGCTCAATGTCGCCATCGCTGCGGCAATGGTGACCGGGGAAGCGCTGAGGCAGGTCGGAGAACTGCAGGCGATCCAGTCCACGGGCAGAAGCGGCGGCGGAGACGCTTGATGCCGGGCAACAGGACATTCATCCGTTATTGTTGATCATCAGGTTCTTATTTTACCGCGCAAGGCTTCTGCCTTTTTCCGCACGGCATTGCTTCACTTCGACAACTTGACCGCCTTCATGGTGTCTCGTTTAGTTTCTCCCGGCTGCCGGGGCGTGTTGGGTCGTGTTGTTGTGCGCACCAGGTTCGGCAGGTTTCGTGCACGTGTTGCTTCAGCCGGGGAATTCTGGCGCACCGCCGCCAGATGCGGGTCATCATGAACAGCTATCCGCGCCATCAGCTCCGCGACTTCTTCATTCTGACCTTTGCCTTTTCCTGGCTCGTCTGGCTGCCCGGCGTTCTGGCCGGCTGGGGCGTCATCGGGCCGATCCCCTCGACCCCGCTCATCCTTCTGGGCGGGCTCGGCCCGGCATTCGCCGCCATTGTCCTGACCTTGCGCGCCGAGGGTGGGACCGGTTTCACGGCGCTCATGGCCAGTTCCTTCGATCCGCGCAAGGGATGGGTGTTCTGGATCGCCGCGTTCGTGCTGCTGGTGATCGTCCATGCCGCCGCGCGCCAGATCTACGCCATCGTGTCCGACAATCTGCCGGTATCGGCCCAGGTCGACTCGGCGGTCACAGTCATTGTGTTCTTCGTCATCGTGTTCTTCATCGGCGGCGGTCTTGATGAGGAGATCGGCTGGCGCGGCTATGCCCTGGACCGGCTGCAGGTGCGTTTCAACGCCCTGTCCGCCAGCCTGATCCTCTCCGCCTTCTGGATCGTCTGGCACCTGCCGGTGTTCTACATGTCGGGGTCGCACCACCAGTCGCTCATACCGTTCTGGCTGTTCGTGATCTCGGTCTTCCCGCTCGGCATCCTGCTGACCTCGGTCTACAACGCTACCGGATCGATCTTCGCGGCCGCGGTCTTCCACACGACCGGCAATGTCGCTCTCGAAGTGTTTCCGATCATGCCGAGTGCAGAGAGCAGCGCCCTCACCGGCATGTACATCCTGACCGCGCTCTACACGCTGGCGGCGATTGCCGTGCTTGTTGCCTACGGGCCGAAGCGGCTGGCGCCTGAGCGGAAACAGTCCGCCGGCGCCTGACCGCATTCAGGCAGGGTGCCCGCAGGCCGGGCCGCATCGGTGTGGGGAAATACCGAGACACCGAACCTTTCCAGTTCCACGGCGACCGTGGTCTCCCGGAAAATGTCCTGTTCGACAGTGCCGGGCGCGGCGCGCTTTTTCATCAGCTTGATGGCCAGCGAATTGGCATAGCCCTCGGCATCTTCGACGCGTGCGAATTCGTAGACGCCGATGAAGCCGCCGCTTTCTTCCTCAAGACACCAGATCTTGGTGCGGAAACCCGGATAGCCGACGATCAGCGGCATCGGGATCAGCGAGGCGCGCTTGTTGAAACCCGGCGTACCTGAGGCGAAGCGGAACCGGAAGCACAGCACTGCCGCCTTTTCTCCGGCCGGGGCCGGACCCGGCGCCACGACGGCCTGACGGAAGACGGTGAATTGCTTGCCGTCGCGGCGGGTGGCGATCTGGCCGACAAGAGTTTTGGGGAAGTGGACCCGGCCGCTGAGGGCAAGGCCGAGGGCCCGCAGCAGGGTCAGAGGGGCAGGATGGCTCATTTGTCTTCTCCTTCCGCAGGCAGCAGATGGCGACGCATCCAGTCGACCATCAGCGGCAGGGTCTCGTCGAGATAGTTAGCGCACACATGTTCGCCATCCGGGTAGAAGCGCAGCTGTTTTTCGCCGCTCGCCCAATCCATGAAACGCTCGGCATGGCCACCGCCATCCGGAATAAGCCGGTCATTGCCGCCATGAAGGATCAGCATCGGCCGATCGAGCCGGGGTTCGTTCGACAGATCGTAGCCGAGCTTTTCCACCGCCTCGGTCAGGGTCGCGGTACCAGCACAATGGGCCAGGCCGCGCAGCAGGATCGGATTGGCCTTGCGCTCGGGCAAAAGGAACTTCAGATCGGCCGGGCCGCCACTACCGGCGGCGCAGGCGATACGCTTGTCGTTTGCCGCCGCAACCGGGGCGAAATACCCGCCCATGGAAAAGCCGATGGCGCCGATGCGCGTCACATCGATATGGGCAGCGTGCTCGGCGATCAGCCAGTCGATGACGGCGCTGACCGCCGTGTGATAGTCCGGGATCATCGCCATGCGATCGAGCATCTCGCCCTGCCCCGGGCCGTCGAAGGCAATGGTGTTGAAGCCGGCGGCGTAGAATTTCAACCCGACATTGTGCTGCTCGGTCTCCTTGAGATTGTCGAGACCGTTGACCTGCACGACGACCGGGCGCCCCGGTTCGGGCTGCAGGCGCAGATAGGCCGGAATGGTGGTGCCGCGGAACGGGATCTCGGCGCGGATCGGCCTGTCCGGCCCGGTGTTGAGCGCGATGGCCCTGGGATAAAGCGCCCGGATCATGTCGAGCGCATGCGTCTTCTGGGTATCGTCGAGGAAATAGAAGTGCTGGCCGACGTGATAGCAGGCCACCGCCTCGTGCAGCAGGGAGCGGGCAGTCTCGCCATTGCCCTGCGCCAGCATGGCCTCGGCCTCGGTCTTGAGGCGGGCGCCTTCGTCCGACCATTCCGCGCACCAGTTGCGCCAGCGCCTGATGCGCCTGACGACGCGCTTGGTGCGCTCGAGATCGACCCCGGCCAGCAGGAAGCGCGTGTACCAATGCTGGTAGACACGGGTTTCATTGCAGACGAGGCCGTAAAAGATCTTTTCCTTGAGGGTGAGTTTCATCGTCCCTCTCCTTGGTTGCGTTCGCTATAGTTGACATAGCAACTATATGGATACAGCTGGTCCGGTTCGGCCGGCGCGCAAACGGTCGCGCCGGTCTAGTCGCCGAGATTGTCCGAGATGGCATTCATCAGCCGGAGCACGGTCTGCTGCTCCTCGGTGCTCAGACCCCTCACTGCTCTTGCACCGACGGCTTCGGCGACGCCGATCAGCTCGCTCCTGATGGCCCGCGCCCTGTCGGTCAGGAAGATGCGATAGGAGCGGCGGTCGTCTTCGTGCTTGCGCCTGACGATCAGGTCCTTGCGTTCCATGACGTCGAGAATGCGCGTCAAATTGGTCTTGTCCTTGACGATACGCTCGGCGATCTGGGTTTGCGACATGCCCTCGTCGTCCCACAGGCAGTTGAGAACGGCCCAGTGCTCCGGCGTGATGTCGAAGCCCTTTGCCTTGAAGCCACGATGCAATCCGCCCTTGAGGCGAAGCGCTGCGCGGTTGACGGCATAGCCAATGGCGTTCTCGAGCCTGAATTCGGACATCTGCTTTCCATTTAGTTGCTATAACAACTATAGTGATATCGATTATCGTGATCAACAGATTTCGCTGTGGCAGCATGTCGCATGAGTGAGCGCGAAGACGCGTTCGCAACAACGCCTTGCAGGATCGAGGCGCAGCAGCTGAGCCTATCTGCCGAACGGATGGGACAGCCAGCGATCCCGTTTCAGCCCTTCGGCAACGCCGCTGGCGAACAGGGGCGCGGTCTGCTTGGTGCTGAAATCCATCACCTCGCCGAGCGGGAAATCGCCATCGATGGCGGTGATGCGCAAGGAGCCGCGGTGCTTTTGCACATAGTCGCGCGAGGCCAGCAGCTGGTTGTTGGTATTGGCCTTGATGGTCGTCTCGAACGAGCGTTCGACGATGTCGAGCAGGTCCTTTTTGGTCACCTTGAACTCGGGATCGAGCTTGCCGTTGATGATGGCGTAGAACTGCGGGTTGCGGCCGAGTGGAATGGCTGAATCCGCAGCCAGGAGGGCTTCGGGGACCAGCAGCAGGTTCGAGGTGACGCCGCCGTCGACATGCATTTCGCTGAAGACGCGGCCATCGGCCTGGACGGTGATCGATTGCGGAGGAAACACGCCCGGAATGGCGGCAGACGCCAGCAGAACCGACTGGAACAGCTCCTGGGCGCCCGGCGCCGGGCTGGCGGCAATGGCGCCCATGTTCCATATGGCAGTGCGCTGCGAGTCGATATCGGTAGTCGCGACCAGCAGGAACCGCCCCTTGCGGTATTCGGCAGCGACGTCGTCGAGCAGATCCCGGTCGACATGGGCCTCGACAAGCTTTCTCAGCGGTGCGGCGCTATAGGCGCCCGAACCGAACAGCGCTCCGAGCCCGGCGAACTCCATCAGGCCCTGTGCCTCGCCGCTGGTGAACATCGCCGCAAGTTCGTCGTCGCGCTCGGGTCCGATGAAGGCGAAGGGCGACAGCAGGGCGCCGACGCTGACGCCGGTGACGATGGTGAATTCGGGCCGCGTGCCCGCCTTGGTCCAGCCGGTCAGGAACCCCGCGCCATAGGCGCCATTGGCACCACCGCCGGACAGGGCGAGCAGGCTGAACTGGCCCGGTTTGAAGTTCTTCACGCCCGTGGCGATCGTCGAACCGATGGCGCCATGATCGTCCGACCAGAAGCGCGCCATGGCAATGTTCGGAACCTCTGCGGCCTGGTCCTCGCTCGCGGAGTAGCCGGTGCGGGTGGTGGAACAGGCCGAAACGGCGAGAGAGGCGACGACCATCGCGGAAACAAACGCGAGCTTGCGAACATCCATGGCTTTGCAGGTGCTGCCCGAGCGGCAGCCTTCATTCGATGCGCCGTCTCCGCCAGCACGATGCAGCCGGGCGGAAACGGAAGCTCCCGGCCACCCGCACGCTAGAAGAGAGCGGTAGTGGTGCCGTTAACGTCCGGGCCCCGCGCCTGCGGCATCTTGGTCAGGATGAACGCTTGGTTACGCCAACCGGACGAGCACTGGTGGACAAAGAACGTTTTCAGGAAAGGTGGGTGCCAGTTTTCCAGTTCGAAAACACGACAACTCAAGGATCTAGAGCCTTCGTTCTGATCCTTTCAAAACGTGAAACGCGCTAGCCGATTGTACGTTCCAACAGATCGAGCCAGTTGCCATAGGCGATCCTGTTGACGAGCTCGTCATCGAAGCCGCGTTCCTTCATCGCCTCGATCAGGCGCGGCAGGCCGGAGGCGTCGCCGATATCCCTGGGGATCATCACACCATCGAAATCGGAGCCGAAACCGACGCAGCTCTCGCCCAGCCTGTCGACCATATAGGCGAGGTGATCGACCATGCGGGTGATCGGAGTATCGGCATTGCCCTTGCCGTCCTCGCGCAGGAAGGCAACGGCATAGTTGAGCCCGACAATGCCCCTGCTTTCCTTGATGGCGTCGAGCTGTCTGTCGGTCAGGTTGCGCGGCGACCGGCACAAGGCATGGACATTGGAATGGGTCGCGACCAGCGGCGCAGTGGATGTCTTCGCAATATCCCAGAAGCCCTTTTCGTTGAGGTGGGACATGTCGATCATGATGCCGAGCGCATTGCAGGCGCGGACGAGGTCCTTGCCCGCGTCCGTCAGTCCCGGTCCGATGTCGGGATCGCCCGGGAACTTGAACGGCACGCCGGTGGCAAAGATGTTCTTGCGGCTCCAGACCGGCCCGAGCGAACGCAGCCCGGCGGCATAGAGCACGTGCAGGAAGTCAAGCTCGGCATCGATCGCCTCGACGCCCTCGATATGCAGCACCATGGCAATGCCGCCCGCTTCGTTGATCCGCCTGATGTCGGCAACCGAGCGGGCGATGCTGACGACACCATGGGAGGCCGTCTCGAGCTTCAGCGCCACCGCGATCTGGCCGATCGTCACCTTGCGGGCATAGTTGATGTCGGGCTCGGACGGCAGCGGCATCTGGCGGCCGAAACCGGGACGCGGCCGCGGCCGCGCATCGGCGGTCTCCTCGGGCGGCACGAAGACGGCGAACATGCCGCCGGCAAAACCACCCGCCCGTGCCTTCGGCAGATCGAGGTGTCCCTTTTCGACGCCGGCGAGAAACTCGGCAATCGCATCGCCGCCCTTTTGCAGATACATGCGCAACAACACGTCGTTATGGCCGTCGAAAACGGGTTGGGCAGACATGGGAGCTCCTCGGATTGGTCTGCGGCGCGATGAAACGAGGTGAGAAGGCGGTTCGGCGTCAGGCGCCGAAAGCGTCAATGAGCCGGTCAAGCGCCTGATCGAGCACGGACCGCGGCGTTGCGATGTTGAAGCGCATCCAGTTTTCGCCACCCGGACCAAAACTGTCGCCGGTCGAAACCGCCAGCCTGGCCTTGGTCTTCAGCACGTCCTTCACCGCCTCCGGCGCAAGGCCGGTCTCGGTGAAATCGACCCATGACAGATAGGTCGAATCGAGCGGCAGGGCACGAACGTTCGGCAGTTCGCGGGCAAGCCTGGCGTTGAAATGATCGCGGTTGGCTTCGAGATAGACCAGCAGCTGGTCGAGCCATTGCGCCCCGCCGGCATAGGCGGCCTCGGCACCGATCATGCCAAGCGTGTTGTGATGCAGAAGACCGGAATTGCCGGCCTTGGTCAAAACCGCCTTGCGCAGGGTCTCGTCCTCGATGATCGCTTCGGCGAGATGCAGCCCGGCGATGTTGAAGGTCTTTGTCGGCGAGGCGAAGGTGATGGTGCGGTGTGTCAGTTCCGGCATCGCCTTGACGAAGGGCACGTGGGTCTTGCCGGCAAAGATCAGGTCGTGGTGGATCTCGTCGGAGATCAGCAGCAGATCGCGCCGTTCGCAGAACTCTCCGAGTTCACGCTGCTCCTCGGCACTCCACATGCGCCCGCCGGGATTGTGCGGATTGCACAGGATGACGATCTTCGCCGTCTCGGGCAGCTCGCGCTCGAGCGTGTCGAAATCCATCTCGTAGCGGCCTTGGCTCAGCGTCATTTCGGCGAAATGGATCTTGCGGCCGGTCTGCTTGATGACGCCGATGAAGCCCGGATAGACCGGCGAGAAGATGACGACGGAATCGCCCGGCTCGGAAAAGGCCTGGATGACCAGCGAAATGCCGCTCAAGACGCCATAGGTCGGGACCAGCCAGTCGGGATCGACCTGCCAGTCATGACGCGCCTTCATCCAGCCGGTGACTGCTGCCCGCCAGCTCTCGTCGCCGGTGTAGTAGCCAAGCATGCCGCCCGCGACCTGGCGCGTCAGCGCCTCGGTAACCGAGGCGGGCGGGCGGAAATCCATATCGGCGACCCACATGGCAAGCCCATCGTCGGCAGTGATGCCGCTGAAGCCCTTGAGCCCGTCCCATTTGGCCGAATGCGAGCCGCGCCGATCGATGATCTCGTCGAAGTCGAATGACATTGAACTGTCCTTTTGTCGTGCGCCGCAAACACCAGCATCGGCAGGGGACGCCGGAGCCCGATGTGCCGATATGAGGGGGTGGTGTGGGATTGCGGCAACGGATTGTCAATTGACGGACATTTCCGAAAGCCGCGGGGGTGTTGTCAAGGTGACCAAGCGGGTCGCCGGTCGTCATGCGTGCGAAACCCGCGCCCGACATCCCCCCGATGCGGCATCCGGAACGACATGCGCCGCGGCGCTTCGAACCTCTCCCCGACCCTTCCAACAGATTGCCAAGATTTAACTTTTTCTAATATGCGAAATTTCGCATACTCCTTTGCATGAGAACTGCCTTCTTCGCAGAAGGCGCACATGCCAAGGAGCTCGCAAATGACATCCCCCCGCACAATGGCTACCGCCCTGATCATCACCGCCGGCCTGGTGGCCAGCCCTCTCGCCTCGGCCAGTACCGCATTCGCCGCCTCGTCCCTGCCGCAGCCGGTTCAGGACGCGCTGACGGCTGCGTTGATGGACGAATATCACGCCGAGGCGGTCTATGCCGCCGTCATCGACAAGTTCGGCGCCGTCCGGCCCTTTTCCAACATCATTCGCGCCGAGCAGATGCATGCGTCCTGGGTCATCGACCTGATGAAGGCCTATGGCATGACTGTGCCGGCCAATACCCAGCTTGGGTCCGCCGAGGTCGCCGCGGCCGTGCCGGCGTCGATCGGCGAGGCCTGTTCCGTCGGCGTTGCCGCCGAGATCGCCAATGCCGGGCTCTACGACGACCAGCTGCTGCCCGTGGTCGCCGGCTATGACGACATCACCGAAGTCCTGACCCGTCTGCGCGACGCCTCGCAGAACATGCATCTGGCCGCCTTCGAGAAGTGCGCCGTGTAAACCGGCGCTCTCCGCTGGGACAGGAACCCGAGTCGGAGCGGGAACCGCGTACCGAAAGGTGCCGGTTCCCGTTTTCCATTCCGGCGCACAAAGCTGGCAAATCGGTCACGAAAATGTAAAGCTGCCTCACATGAAACGTTCGGATGAGCGGCGCGCACGCCGTGGCTACCATCACGGCAATCTCAGGCAGGCGCTGATCGATGCGGCTCGCCAGCTCATGGCCGATTACGGGCCCGAGGGGGTAACGCTCAGCGAGGCGGCGCGCATGGCCGGGGTCAGCCCGGCCGCGCCCTATCGCCATTTCAAGGATCGCGCCAACCTCCTGTCCGCTCTGGCCATCGAAGGCTTCACCAGCTTTGCCGACGCCCTGGAGACGTCCTGGAACAATGGCGCCGGCGGACCGCTGACCTCGCTGAGCCGCATCGGCCAAGCCTATGTCGATTTCGCCCGCCGCCAGCCGGCCTTTTATGCGGCCATGTTCGAATCCGGCATCGACCACGGCTCCGACCCCGAACTGTCGCGCCAGTCCAACCGTGCTTTCGGCGTGTTGCGCGACGCGGCGGCGGCGATGCACGCCGTTCTGCCTGAAGACCGGCGGGCGCCGCCCTTGATGATCGCGTTGCATGTGTGGACCATGGCACACGGCATCGCCTCGCTGTTCCTGAGGGGCGACACGGCGCGGCGCAACCTGCCGGTCACGCCCGAGGAGCTGCTCGAATCCGGCATCCTCATCTATCTGAATGGACTGGGGCTCGATCAGCGGCGCTAGCCACTTCGCGCCGCATTGCCGGACAAGTGCAGGGCAGCAGGCCGGCCTATTCCGCGGCATTGGCGCGCAGCCAGTGACTTTGGCGAAAAGCTTCCTACATAAGGACAATCGGGGCTTGATTGCCGGAAAAGACACGAAACCGGCCCGGCATTGCTGTTCCGCCTCGAGGTAGACGCCGAGATTCTTGCTCGCCCCTCTTGACAATCCGACCCCGTCATCCATCTATGTGAATGTTATTTACATTCACACCAAAGGAGGCAGTTATGGAGATCGCCGCCAAATTGGACGAATGGGGCAAGGGTGCCTGGATTGCGGTGATGATCGTCGCCTTCGTGGTGTTCTGGCCCGCCGGCCTGGCCATGTTGGCCTATATGATATGGAGCGGAAGAATGGGTTGCAGAAGCTACTACTGGAACGACGGCATGAAAGACGAATTCAGGCAGCGCCGCGAAGAAATGCGTGCCGAATGGAAAGCCCGCCGCGAGGAGTGGCGCTCGATGAAGCGCGCCTGGCGCGAGGAGATGAAGGACCGCTGGCACAGCCAGCAGCGCGCCTCCGAGTCGAGCGGCAATGCCGCCTTTGACGAGTACAAGGCCGAGACGCTGAAGCGCCTTGAAGAGGAACAGGACGAGTTCGCCGATTTCCTCGCCAATCTGCGCAAGGCACGCGACAAGGCCGAGTTCGACCAGTTCATGAACTCGCGCCGCAACGCCCCCAAGCCCGAGCCCGAAGCCGAACCGACGCCCGAACCCGAGGCCACGCCCGAGCGCAGGGACGAAAACAATCCGGGACCCTACTCGGCCTGATCGCCGAGACCGGATGGACCAGGCCCCGCTGGTCCCATGCAGAACGCCGTCCGCTCCCCCAGGCGGGCGGCGTTTGCTTGCCGGTTGATCGTGCCGGCCAGCTCGGCTAGAGCCATTGGCCGGTGTTGCCAAGGCGCAGTGCAGCGGTAAACTGACCGATCACAGGCCAAGCCCCGTCGGAAAATGGCCGTATCCGGCCCCCTGGAGCAGGAATGATCGCCGA
The DNA here is from genome assembly GCA_963675235.2 of Devosiaceae bacterium. Lineage (GTDB taxonomy): Bacteria > Pseudomonadota > Alphaproteobacteria > Rhizobiales > Devosiaceae > JAHJQZ01. The sequence goes on from CAXXFU010000017.1 coordinate 170,167, forward strand.
AATCGAAGAACAAAAGACACGCGCATCGGCATGGTTCCGCCATTTGCGCGACCGGATCTGCGCCGATTTCGAGGCACTGGAGGACCAGGTCTCCGGCCAGATGGCCGATCGCACCCCCGGCCGGTTCGTGCGCGAGTCCTGGGACCGCGAGGGCGGAGACGGTGGCGGCGGCGAAATGTCGATGCTCCACGGGCGCCTGTTCGAGAAGGCCGGCGTGCACATTTCGACGGTTCACGGCGAATTCTCGCCCGACTTTGCCAAGCAGATGGCCGGCGCCGAGGACGATCCGCGCTTCTGGGCCTCGGGCATTTCGCTGATCGCCCATCCGCGCTCGCCGCATGTGCCGGCGGTGCACATGAACACGCGCATGATCGTCACCTCGAAATGGTGGTTCGGCGGCGGCGCTGACCTGACGCCGGTGCTCGACGCGCGCCGGACCCAGGACGATCGCGACACGCTCGATTTCCATGGCGCCATGAAAACTGCCTGCGACGCCCATCCGCATGTCGTTTATCAGGACTACAAGGATTGGTGCGATCGCTATTTCTTCCTCGCCCATCGCAACGAGCCGCGTGGCGTCGGCGGCATTTTCTACGACCAGCACAATACCGGCGACTGGGAGAACGACTTCGCCTTCACCCAGGGCGTCGGGCGGGGTTTCCGCGACGTCTATCCGATGCTGGTGCGGCGCAATTTCGCCACGCCCTGGACCGAAGCCGAACGCGAGGAACAGCTGGTGCGACGCGGACGCTATGTCGAGTTCAACCTGCTCTACGACCGCGGCACCATGTTTGGGCTCAAGACCGGCGGCAACGTCAAATCCATCCTTTCTTCGATGCCACCCGAGGTGAAGTGGCCCTGATGGATATCGCCGGCGTTGCGATCGAGGGCTATCGCTCCATCCGGTCGATCAGCTTTCCGCTCGACCGGCTGACGGTGCTGGTCGGCGCGAACGGGGCGGGCAAGACCAATCTGTACAGCGCTCTCGGCCTGATGCAGGCGGCCGCGACCGGCACGCTGTCCGAACAGATCCAGACCGAGGGCGGGCTCGGGTCCGTCTTCTGGGCCGGCGAGCGACGCAGCCACGAGAAGACGCGCATCAGTTTCTCGGTGACGCTCGACGCCATCGAAGATGAAAAGACCCGGGGCACATTCGCGCCGACCTACGTCTGCGAGATCGGCTTTCCTCGTATCGACAGCGCCGCGTTCGAACTGGAAGCCGAGGTCAAGCAGGAATCCCTCGTCGTGCGGACCGGCGGACGCAAGCTCGCGTTCATGGAGCGCAAGGGACACGTGTTGTGGGCGCGAGACGAGCAGGGCGCACGCGTGACGCTGGACGAAGACCTGCTGCCGTCCGAAACGGCCCTCAGCCGCATGAGCCTGTGGGCGTCCCATCCCGAGATCGCTGCCGTGAGGGACGTGTTGACGCGCTGGCGGTTCTTCCACGCCTTCCGCACCGACCCGGGCTCGGCATTGCGGCATCCCTGCCCGGCCGTCACCTCGCCGATCCTTTCCAGCGACGGCGGCAATCTCGCCGCGGTGTTCGCGACGCTCCGCCATATCCGCGCCGATACGGCCGAACTCGACGCTGCCATCGACGACGCCTTTCCAGGGGCAGCACTGGAGGTCCCTCCTCCGGAGCAGAGCGCCAGCTTCGCCCTGCGCTACCCGGACTTTCCCAACCGCGAATTCGCCGCACATGAGTTGTCCGACGGCACGCTGCAATACCTGGCGCTGATGGGCGCATTGATGAGCTACCGCCTGCCGCCTTTTCTGGCCCTGAACGAGCCGGAAACGAGCCTGCATCCGTCCCTGCTCGCGCCTCTTGGTCGCCTCATCGCGCAAGCGGCGCAGCGCACCCAGATCCTTGTGGTGACCCATTCCGAGGCTCTCGCCACCGCGATCGCGGCGCATTCCGGCATTTCGACGCGGCAGGTCATCAAGAGCGAGGGCGCGACCTGGATCGAAGGATTGAGCCGCATCGGCACATTCGTCGAGGAGTGAAGGCCGAGCGATCAGCCCACCTGGTTTCGGGCCATCCAAGAGGGGCAGCTGGCTTTTCTGTCGCCGCCGCTGACAGGCTTGTTGATCCTGCCGATCGCAATCCCCGAGCCGGCAAAACGGACAACGCCTCATGAACCGACCGATCCGCCATATGAGAACTCTAGGCCCAGATACGGAGAAAACGCTGGCCGAAATCGACATCTTCCACGAAGATGATCTGCGAGCGCTCGGGGCGTTTTCGGCGTTTCAGCGCCTGAAATTCCGCTTCGGGCGGCATGCGAGCATTCTTGCTCTTTGCGCGATCGAAGCCGCGCCGACCGGCAGGGACTGACGCAACCTAGATCCGGACACCAGGTCCTCCCTGCGGCTCGCGGCCAATGCATGCGAGTGATCGCAACCCTTAAGTCATTGCGTAAATTGATCGAAGTCATCGACACGTCTTCGCCATTCTTGTCTGCTTGTACTTGAGGACGCCAAAAAACGAAGGAGGGAATAATGAAGACATTCAAGTGCGGCTCCCTGGTTCCCGGCTGTGATTGGCATACCCAGCACGAGGACGAGGCGGAAGTCGTCCGCCGCGCCGTCGAACACCTGAAATCCGCCCATGAAGAGCAGACCGTTCGTCCGAACATGGTCGAGCTCATCAAGGAGCGCATCAAGGACAGCGCTTCGGCCTGACCGAAACGGCAGGGTGAGAACCCTTTGGCGCTGCGCATCCGGCGCAGCGCTATCCAGTGATATTGCCGTGAGACAAGCGCAACCGGGTTTCGGGACGTCAGCGTCCCGGAGCCGCGTCGTGTCATGCCCGCACACAGGCGACGGGCTGATCGCGGGTGGCGTCAGAGGATGTCATTTCCAGACTGCTGCGCCAGAAAATCTGGCAATCAGGCAACCTCGTACCTCGCGTCTTTTCCGACCTGATCGGCAATCCAGTGCGAGGCGTCCGCCGAGCGTTTGACTCCACTCACGCGCAGGACTGCGCGTGACTGGAGTCCCGTTTTCGCGGCAATGACGGTGTGGATGGGCGCTTCCGTCGAAACATGACAGGCCCTAGCCCTGCTCCTTTCGCGCCAGGGCCAGAAGGTCGTCGCGCGTCAGGTTGAACTCACTGGCGATCCAGGCCGTTTCGAGCCGGCTGAGCAGCGCCCCGAGCGCCGGACCGCTGGTAAAGCCCTGTTTCATCAGCAGGGCGCCCGTCACCGGAAAGGCCGGCGGCGCGAATGCCGCGAGCTTTTGCTCTGCCGTCTGCAGTTCCGCTGGTGTCCAGCCGGATTCGGAGGCGGCAACGCCGGCGGCGGCGATCAGAGTCTCCGCATGGCGATACGCCGCCTCGGCGAGATGACCATCGGCGATCAGGCGCGCCGCTGCGGCAACGGATTCGGTTCTCTTGACCACGGCATTCGACAGCCGCCAGTGCGCCTTGAGCGCCTGCGGACCATTGTCGCCGGCAAGAATGGCCAGCCGTCCCGTCAATTCCGGCCGCGCGGCGACACTCTCATAGCTCTTGAGGCGGGCAAGTACATCCGGCGCGAGGGCGAAAATCCCGACCTCGACCATGGTGCGCAGCGTCTTGGCACAGCGCGGCAGGCCGAGGATACGGGTCATCTCGTGGCCAATGCGCTCCGCCGAAAGCGGGCCGAGCTGGTTGGCGGCGGCGGCCGAGGCGGCCAGCCCGTCCGGATCGAAATGCTCGCCGCCGTGGCTGGCGGAAAAACGGAAGAAGCGGAAGACCCGCAGACGGTCCTCTTCGATGCGCGTGGCAGCGTCGCCGATGAAGCGGATGCGCCTGTCGAGGCAATCACCGATGCCGTCGAGCGGGTCGAACAGCTCACCGTCCGGGCCGCAGTAGAGCGCATTGAGGGTGAAATCGCGCCGCGCCGCGTCTTCGGCCCAGTCACTGCCGAAGCGCACCACGGCGCGACGGCCGTCGGTCTCGACATCGTGGCGCAGACTGGTGACCTCGAAGCTGGCGCCGCCATGGGCCAGCGTCACCGTGCCGAAATCGATGCCGGTTGGAATCGCCGTGATGCCGGAGGCGCGGGCGCGTTCCATCACCTCGTCGGGTTCGAGAACCGTGGCGAGATCGATCTCGACGCCGGCGCTGCCCATGCCAATCAGCGTGTCGCGCACAGCGCCACCGACGACGCGCGTTGCGGCCTTGTCCGCATCGAGTGCGGCAAAGACCCGCTCCAGCGGCGCCGTTTTCAGCCAGGGTGCCGATCTCAGGCGCCGAAGCGCGGGCTCGCGGGCACTCATGCCGCGTCCTTTTTCAGCGCCAGCTCGTAGAAGCGCCGGGTCAGGTTGCCGGTAATGCCCCAGATGACGTGACTTTGGAACAGGATCTGCCAGGTCGAATGGACGACGCCCTGGCGCTCGACGCGATAGGTCGTGAAGCTTTCGCCGCGCGCGATCAGCGTCAGCGGCACTTCGAACAGATCCGAGACTTCAGACGGGTCGGGCACGAATGGCGCGCTCGGCCGCACCACGGCCACGACCGGCGTGATGAGATAGTTGGAACCGGTGAAATAGGTCGGCAGGTAGCCGAGGACCTCGGCGTCGCCGCGTTGCAGCGCCACCTCTTCCTCGGCCTCGCGCAATGCCGCTTCGGCAGGGCCTTCGTCCTCGGGTTCGAGCTTGCCGCCGGGAAAGGAAATCTGTCCCGAATGCGCGCGCAGGTCCGAGGAGCGGCAGGTGTAGAGCACGTGATAGTCACTTTGGCGCTCGACCAGCGCGATCAGGACCGCCGCCTGCACCGGTGGGGCGGCATGCGGGATATCGGGCATCCAGTCGGGTTTGAGGTCGAGCGCATCGTCTATGACCTCCGGCGCCGTCATCAACCGCCCTCTGATTGTTTCGATCGGCTCCCGCCACGCGGTCAAGATAGGCTACCTCTGCTCGTTTCAGACGGGGGCCGAGACCTCGCCCTCAAGCGTTTCGGCCAGCGTCGAATCGGGAGAATGGACCAGAATGCGCTTCGGGTCGACCGGGCCGGGGAAGGTGATGGCGCCGAGCCGGGTCGGCATGAAACCCATTGGCCCGTAATAGGGCGGATCGCCGACCAGCAGCACGAATTTCCCGGTGCCACGCGCAAGCGTTTCCACCGTGACTGCGCGCACCAGCGCCTTGCCGGCGCCGCGGTTGCGATAGGCCGGATCGGTGGCCAGCGGCCCGAGAAGATGGCCATTGACGCCACCGATCGAGATCGGCGTCATCAGCACCGAGGACACACGCTCGCCGCCGATTTCGGCGATGCGCGACAGGCTCGTGTCGATCGGGTGACGCTCGCGGACCCGGAAGGCGGCGCGGGCGAAACGGCCAGGTCCGAAGGCCAGTTCCTGCAGATGCTCGACCCACCAGTCGTCGTCTGGCCGGGCCTGCCGGATGGTGATTTGGTTTGCAGTGGAAGGCGCGGCCGCGAAGGCCGCCGCAGCGGAAGGTTCAGTCATCAGATGGGTCCGGGAATGGCAAAAAAGGGCAAGGCGAAAGCGTGGGCCTGAAAGGCCTCATCGGTCTCGTCGATTTCCCCGAACCACCCTGGTCATGCCGGGAACCTCCTGCGGCAAAGCGGCGAGGTAGATACCAGAACGCGACGGTCGCGTAAATCGGAGATGAAGGCCCGGCATCATTTTCCTCGGGCCGACGCCTGCGCCAAAACGATCATGGCGGTCGGGTGTGTCACGTCATTGCTGCGATGTGTTGAACAGTATGTTTACCGCGCCGGCCTTGGTCTGCCGGCTGAACGAACTAGATGAATGGCCCAGATACGAAAGGAAAGACAATGGGCCTGCTGGTCGACGGCAAATGGACAACGGACGGGGCGGTATTCGCCTCCAAGAACGGCAAATTCGAACGGGTGCGCTCAGGCTTCCGCAACTGGGTTACGGCCGACGGCAGTCCAGGTCCGTCCGGAGACGGCGGCTTCAAGGCCGAGGCCGGGCGCTACCATCTTTACGTCGCCATGGCCTGTCCCTGGGCCCACCGCACCCTGATCTTCCGGCACCTGAAAGGGCTTGATGAGCTGATCACCACTTCCGTTGTGGCGCCGAAAATGCCCGACGAGCATGGCTGGATGTTCACCGGCGAGGACGGTTCGACGCCCGATACCATTAATGGCGCCGACCATCTCTGGCAGGTCTATGCCGCCGCCGATCCGCAGTTTTCCGGCCGCACCACCGTGCCGGTGCTTTGGGACAGGAAGACCGGGACGATCGTTTCCAACGAAAGCTCCGAAATCATCCGCATGTTCAACTCGGCCTTCGACGGGCTGACAGGGAACACGCTCGATTTCTATCCCGAGCCGCTGCGCGCCGAGATCGATGCGGTCAATGCCCGCGTCTATGACGGGGTCAACAACGGCGTCTACAAGTCCGGTTTCGCAACGACCCAGAGCGCCTATGAACATGCGGTCGAGACGTTGTTCGACACGCTCGACTGGCTCGAAGCACGGCTCGACGGTCACGATTTCCTTGTCGGCGACACGCTGACCGAGGCGGACTGGCGCCTGTTCGTGACGTTGATCCGCTTCGATGCCGTCTACTACAGCCATTTCAAGTGTTCGCGCCGGCGCATTGCCGACTATCCCAACCTGTCGGCTTTCGTCAGGCGCCTCTACAACCACGAAGGCATCGCCGAGACCGTAGATCTCCACGCCATCCGGACGCACTATTTCTGGAGCCACACCGACATCAATCCGCACCAGGTGGTGCCAGTGATGCCGGAGCTCGATTTCCTCAAGGGCTAGGAAGGGTTCACGCCTCTGGGCACACGGCGGCGAAGATGTCGTCCATGGTCTCGAAGTAGTGGTCGGGACCGCGCTCGCCGAGGATCGAGGCCGCCGCATAGCCCCAGGCCACCGAGCCGGCGGCGACGCCGGCCTCGCGCGCCGCCTTGACGTCACGTTCCTCGTCGCCGACGGCGAGGGTGCGGGTCAGGTCGACCTTGGCCTTCTTGACGACGCGCCTGAACTTGGCGGCCTTGCCGAAGGCGCCGGCGCCGCAGGCGAAGAAATCGAAGCGGGCGCTGGCCGTCTCGCCAAGGATGCGGCGGACATTTGCCTTGGAATTGGATGAGACCATGGCGAGCCGCACGCCATTGGCGGTCAGGCGTTCAAGCAGGACGTCAACGCCGTCGAACAGCGGAATCTGGCTGGCGTCGCGCGCCACTTGACGCTGCACGTAGCGGGCGATCTTCGGGATCTTCCACAAGGGCACGCCGACGGTTTGCAGGATGGCCTTGGAATCCTCGCCGCGCAGGCGCTCGTATTCTTCTTCGTCGACCTCACGGAAGCCGAATTTCGTCGCCAGCTTGTGCAGGGTGCTCTTGAACCAGGGTTCGGAATTGGCCAGCGTGCCGTCGAAGTCGAAGATGACGAGATCGTAGCGATTCAAAACGGTCACCTACTCAATCTCGCCACTGGCGGGCTTTCGGCCGTTCGCCGAAAACCTCACCGATCCTGGCCCGGGTCGCCTTGGATGTGTCTGCCGGCAGGTCATGCCGATCGAACCATTGACACTCGACGATCTCGCCATTGGGTTTGAAGGGAACATCAATGTCGAATTCGCGGCAAACATAAAGGACAATATGGTCGCGGTGTGGCGGCAGGGTATTGAGATAGGTCTGGTAGACCTCCACTGTCCCGTTGATGCGGTAGCCGGTTTCCTCGAGGACTTCCCTGCGCATGCCTTCCTCGATGGTTTCGCCCTTGTCGACACCGCCGCCGGGAAAGTGCCAGCCTGGAATATAGGAATGCTTGATGAGCAGAACCTTGTCTCCATCGATGACTATCGCCCGTACTCCTATGGTCATGCGTTTCACAAAACCCATAACAAAAAGGAAGATGCTGGCCCGCCACAGCAGCCAACGGTTCATTTCCATGCGATATCCCCCATGCGCGATGTCCCCCGATAGCAGATCGCACCCGGTGAGGAAATCCAAACCGGGCTTGTCAGGTGACGCCAACCGTCGCAAACACGACAAATGATCCGTCTCGCTCATCTCTCCGACATCCATCTTGGCCCGTTGCCGCCGATCACGCTTCGCGAGCTGATGTCCAAACGCATCACCGGCTACCTCAACTGGCAGCTCAAGCGCACCCGCCGCCTCAAGCCGGGCACGCTGTCAGGGCTCGTGTCCCATCTCAGCGCCATGAGTCCCGACCTGATCGCCATCAGCGGCGACCTCGTCAACCTGGCGACCAAGTCCGAATTCGACATGTCGGCCTCCTGGCTCAAGGCGCTCGGTCCGCCCGAGCAGGTCGCCGTCATTCCCGGCAATCACGACGCCTATGTCCGCGGCGCCCTCGGCATGGCCCAGGCGGCATGGGGTCCTTACATGCAGGGCGAGACCCTCGATGCGGCGCCGTTCCCCTTTGTCCGGCGCGTCGGCGATCTGGCGCTGGTCGGGTGCAGTTCGGCGGTTCCGACAATGCCGTTCGTTGCCGCCGGCGACATTTCCATCGGCCAGGCCAAAAGGTTGACAGAAACGTTGCAGAAACTCGGAGAAATGGGCCTGTTCCGCGCCGTGATGATCCACCATCCGCCGACGGCCGACTTTGCCCGCGACGCGCGCCGCGGCATGCTGCACGCCGAACTCTTCCGCCACGCCATCGCCGATGCCGGCGCCGAACTGGTGCTGCACGGGCACCTGCACAAGACCATTTCCACCACCCTGCCCGGCCCCTCCGACGAGGTGCCGGTGCTCGGTGTCGCCTCTGCCTCCGCCGATGCCAGCCGCGGCGAGGAACCCGCCCGCTACAATCTCATTGAGATCGAACGCGCCGGCACAGGCTTTTCCTGCGTTTTGAGCGAATACGGCTACCAGCGCCTTGGCGAGGGCATCGTGCTGCGCTTGCGCATGCGCCTGAGCTAGTTGGCCAGGCACAAAAGGATCGATATCCGGTGTTGCCGATTGTCATCGCCATTAAGGAGAATCTGCCGCATTGCCCTGTAGGCACGCGTAATTTCCTCTGTATTATAAAGGTGGACCGAACGCTTTGCCGGCGTAGCCGCCAACCCTAGCGATGAGCCCATGTTGCCCGAACACGTTCCCGATTCCAGCCTGACCTTCACCATCGTGCCGCCGCAGTTCGATGCCGGGGCGGGCGTGGCCCGCTTCGACTACCAGCTCGGTGTGCTGAACTTCGAGGAGTTCCTGCGCTTCCCGGCCGGGTTCGATACCGCCCGCGCCGCCGAACCGGCATTCGCGCGCTTGCTCGAGCTGTCCGCCTTCGTACTCGGCACGTCCTATTTCAAGCTGCTGGCGCCGTTCACCATCGCCGCGCCTGAGCTGTCGCTGACCGACGCCGAACGGGCACTGGTGCTGGACATCTATGAAAACGGGCTCGGCGAATTCTACGCCCGCAACAATCTGCATCGGTTCGGAACCCTGTCGATCGAGACCGGCAAGCGCCAGGAAGCGACCCCGCCACCCGCGCTCGACAACCGGGCGCTGCTGTTGATCGGCGGCGGCAAGGATTCGCTGGTTTCGGTACAATTGTTCGAACGGGCCGGGCACGACTACACACCTTTTGCCGTCAATCCCAAGGGGCCGATCATCACCTCGGCCCAGGCGATCCATCACCAGCCTCTGTTCGTCACGCGCGTGCTCGACGAACGCATGATCCATCTGGGCAGCGAGCCGGGCTACTACAACGGACACGTGCCCTCAACGGCTATGAATTCGATGGTTGCCGCCCTGACCGCAGTACTGTTCGGCTATGATCAGATCGTTTTGAGCAACGAGCGTTCGGCCAGCGAAGGCAATGTCACCTTCGACGGCCGCGAGATCAATCACCAGCACTCGAAGTCCTATCCGTTCGAGCGCGCCCTCAATCAGGTGCTCGACGCGGCAACCGGCGGGGCACTGAGCTATTTCTCGGCGCTGCGGCCGTTCTCGGAAGCAAGGATCGCCCAGATATTCGCCCGCGAGACCCGGTTTGATCACTCCTTCTCGAGCTGCAACCGCAATTTCCGCCTCGCCGGCCACAAGGGCGACCTGTGGTGCGGCGAATGCCCGAAGTGCCTGTTCACCTTCTTGATGCTCGCGCCGCACATGGAAAAGGCGCGGCTGGTCGGGATCTTCGGACGCGACTTGATGGAAGACGACAGCCATGAGCCGGGCTATCGCGAGCTGACCGGGCTGGCCGGCCAGAAGCCGTGGGAATGCGTCGGCGAAATCCGCGAGGCCGCGGCGGCGCTCGACCACCTGCGGACGCTGCCCGAATGGCGCGACACCAGGATCGTCAAGCTGCTCTCCGCCGATCTCGACGCGCAATATGGCGCAGACGGACTCAAGGCGGACTGGCAGGCGCTGTTCGCCGACCGCAACGACCATCTTGTGCCGGAAGACCTCGCCGACAAGCTGTTCGCCGATGCGTGACGGAGAAGCGGTGCTGCTTTACGGCGCGGGCGCCGAAGCGCGCTCGACCCGAACCTTCCTCGCCAGCCGCTTTCCGGCCTCCCCCGTCCTGGTGACTGCAGACAGTGGCGACGCGGCGATCGAAGACGCAGAGTTTCTGCCGCCCGAGGCGCTTGAGTCCGCCATCACCGCCCGGCGTTTTGCCACCATCGTCAAAAGTCCGGGCGTTTCGCTGTACAAGCCCGTGTTTTCGGCAGCGCGCGCCGCCGGCATCGCCGTCACTTCCAATCTCAACCTGTGGGGCCGTTATCTGCGCGGTGACACCAGGGTGATCGCCATCACCGGCACCAAGGGCAAATCGACGACGGCGACCCTTTGCCAGAACATGCTGGCCGCCTCGGGGATCGAGGCCGGTCTTGGCGGCAATGTCGGCGTGCCGCCTCTCGATCTCGGCGCGGAACACGACTGGGTCGTGATGGAACTGTCGAGCTACCAGACGGCCGACGTGGATTTTGCCCCCGACATCATCGGGCTGACGACACTTTTTCCAGAGCACATCGACTGGCATCTGAGCCGCGAGCGCTATTTCGCCGACAAGCTCAACCTTCTGGCTGTCGCGCCCGAAGCACGCCTCGGCTTCGGACCGCAGGCGGCAACCCATCCTCTGACCGCGCCCTATCGTGCCGAGGCAGCACGGCTGTTGCCGGCGCTTGAGGACGCCATTGTCGATGCGATCTATGATGCCGCGCCCGAAACGCGCCTGCGCGGCCAGCACAATCTCGACAACGCTCTGCTCGCCGCGACGCTGGCAGCAGCCGCCGGTGCCAGCGAGGACGGTATCCTGGACGGCATCAGGGCCTTCACACCGTTGCCGCACCGCCTGGCCGACGTCACCATCGGTAGTCATGTCTTTGTCGACGATTCGATCTCGACGACGCCGGAAGCCACCAGGGCGGCGCTCGCCGCGTTCGCCGATACCCGCGTCGCCCTTATTGCCGGCGGCTACGACCGTCAGCAGGACTACGAGCCGCTGGCCGAAGAGATCGGCCGTACCGGCCTGGCGCTGGTCGTCACCCTGCCCGACACCGGTACGCGGCTGGCCGAGGCCCTCAGCCGGCACGCTCCCCAGGTCTCGCAGGTTTCCGCGCCCGATCTCAAGGCCGCCATGACGGCGATCGCGTTGCGCAAGTCACAGTTCGACACCGTCATCCTGTCCCCCGGCGCACCGAGCTACAACCAGTTCCGGAATTTCGGCGAACGCGGCGACGCCTTCATCAGGCTGGCCCGTCAGATGTTCAGCGACTAAGCCGGAGGCGCGTCTTGGGCCGCCCATGCCGCCGCCAGCAACATAACTGCTTCTTCCAGATCCCCTCGGCCGGGCCGCAATCAAGGCGGCACTGCGTCGACATTCTGCGACCGCGCCCATCAGGCACACACTATGCCAATTCGTGTCCGCAGTGCCGCCGGATCGGCTAAAGGTCCATCGGCGTGACCTAAACCGCTTTGAAATTTGTCAGACATCTTTCGCCATATTTCCGTCACACGCGCGAAGATTTCGAATCACGGCGGCACCTGCGCATCCGCCGTGCGCATCATTGCAAGCAGATCAAGCCAGTCGTGCTTGCCCGCGCGAGTGGTCGACGTTTCACGGCGTGTTACCTCTATTTTTGAATGATGCTAAAAACGATCCAGGTCACATTTCACGCTCGAACAGGATAAGGCGAATGGGCCTTGCGCGGTGAGCGTCTCTTCCTCCATGTATCGTAATTTATGCATATTTTTCATAATGATATGAGATTTCTGAAGTGTGACCTGCTTGGTATTTCCGATCGGAATCCGTAACCGATCAAGGCGTTCCAGAGGCAAGGACTGCACCGCCTGGCGCGTCGACGATCATCGCAGTTCAGGACTGTTATTATTCAAAGGTGAAACGACTCACTTAACGGTGATGTAACCTCAACGTTCTTTTCATCGTGCACATTTCTCCCGTATTGGGGCACATGAAACGCGAGGATGTTTTTGGCGTGGCGTTTCCAAAGCGGTTTAACTAAATTGCCAGCTGGATTCGGGTTGCCGGATGCGCAAGCGAAGTGCGCAAGCAACCCAACAGGCTCTGGAAACAGATCCTCCAAGTTGAATTCATCCGGCTAGCGGTATCGAACCGCCGCGGCGCTCGACGCCGTTGAGAGTTCCGTTGCGAAAGCGACGTCGAAACGAAGCGCAATCTCCGCGTCCTCGGTTGCGCTTCCAGGAGGAAGTGGCGTGCGCGCCATTTCCTCCGCCTTTTCCCGGGCCAGAATCAGGCCCAGCGGATCGAAGCCGGCCGGGGCAGACCCGGCCGGCTTTGTTCCAGCGGGATGAAGCGTTCGCTGTCATGATGCGGCGGACCGGCGACCCTGCGTCGCCACTCCCGGTTTGTCGTCCTTTGCCAAACAGCCTGGGCAATTGCCCAGCGGTTTGCCGCAAGGCGCTTGCCAGCCCCGGAGCCCCGGCTTGCCAGGCCGACGGACGAATTCGCTCGCGCACAGCGACGTTGCGTGGTGCTGTGGGGTGCGCCACGCCGGCAGCGGCCGACCCTTGCGTTTTAGGGTCGGCCGCGCCTCCCCCATCATCGCGCCCAGCACTTTGGCGGACGGCGAACTCCCGACATTCATTCGCCAATCCTCTATAAATATGGCACTTTGCCGCACTGCAGCCAGGCGCGCATCGGCCTGAGGCGTGCAAGAATGTGGTTGGAGCGGACACAGGCGGCTTGAGCCCGAAACCGGTTGATATTGGGTATATTCGAATATACGAATTGACCTAAGTCACAGTGAGAGAGCGGCGGCTTGTCTAGGCTTCGCAATCGATTGTTCGGAGGGGATCAATAATGGCTCACATCGTAATTCTCGGCGCTGGTCTGGGCGGCGCTGTCATGGCCTATGAGATGAAGGCCGAAATGCGTGCCGAAGACCGGCTGACCGTCATCACCAAGGACCCGAAATACCATTTCGTTCCGTCCAATCCCTGGATTGCGGTGAAGTGGCGCGAACGCGTCGACACCGAAATCGATCTGGCTCCGGCCATGCGCCGGCGCGGCATCGATTTCCGCCCGGTCGCCGCCAAGCAGGTGGTCGCCGCCGAGAATCGCGTCGAACTGGTCGATGGCACCAGCGTCGACTACGACTATCTGATCATCGCCACCGGCCCGGAGCTGGCCTTTGACGAGATCGAGGGGCTCGGCCCCGATGCCGGCCACACCCAGTCGGTGTGCCACATCGATCATGCCGAGACGGCGCATGCCGCCTTCGAGGAATTCGTCAAGGATCCCGGCCCAATCGTCGTTGGCGCCGTGCAGGGCGCGTCCTGCTTCGGCCCGGCCTACGAGTTCCTGTTCATCCTCGAGACCGAGCTCAGGCGCCGCAAGATCCGCGACAAGGTGCCGATGACCTTCATCACCTCCGAGCCCTATATCGGCCATCTCGGCCTGGACGGTGTCGGCGACACCAAGGGCCTGCTCGAATCCAACATGCGCGAAAAGCACATCAAGTGGATGACCTCGTCCAAGGTGGTTAAGGCGGAGCCTGGCGTGCTGCATATCGAGCAGATCGCCGACGACGGCACGTCCAAGGGCGTGACCGAGGTGCCGGCCAAGTTCTCGATGATGCTGCCGGCCTTCAGAGGCATCAAGCCGCTGTTCGGCAATGAAGGCCTGACCAACCCGCGCGGCTTCGTCATCGTCGACAAGCACCAGCGCAACCCGACCTTCCAGAACGTGTTCTCGGTCGGCGTCTGCGTCGCCATCCCCCCGATGGGCCCGACCCCCGTGCCGGTGGGCGTGCCAAAGACCGGCTTCATGATCGAATCCATGGTCACCGCCACCGCCCTCAATATCGGCCAGATCCTGCGTGACGAACAACCGACCCATCAGGGGACGTGGAACGCCGTTTGCCTCGCCGATTTCGGCGACAGCGGCATCGCCTTCGTCGCCCAGCCGCAGATTCCGCCGCGCAACGTCAACTGGTCGTCGGAAGGCAAGTGGGTACACCTGGCCAAGATCGGCTTCGAGAAATATTTCATCTCCAAGATGAAATCGGGCAATTCCGAGCCCTTCTACGAGAAGCTGGCACTGCAGGTGCTGGGCATCGACAAGCTCAAGGAGATCAAGACCGACTGACCGGTCCGCGCCCGCACGTCCGGAACACGGCGCTCTCCGCTCCCGGCAGAACTGGCGGGAGCGGGGTGCCGAGGCAATCCAGGAGGCCGTCTTCATGAGCGTCCGCGCGCCGCCATCGGTGCGCCACACATCCCGCAGACCGCAGGACAGGCGCATCGTGACTGTGCAGTCCGTGTTCGCACTGGGCCCTTGCGCCCGGTCATCCAGTCCTGACGGTTTCGGCACGGACCAAGGGTTCCGGCTGTGACCCGCCCAGGCACCGACCTCATCAAGCCCACCCTTGTTGCCATCGCAGCGGGCGGGCTGTTGCTTGGCCTGTGGTTGATGTGGACAGGCAAGGGCGATCTCGCCCACACCGTGTTCATCGCCTTCACCATGCCGGTGCTCGCCGCGCTCGTCGTCGAGATTGCCATGAGCCTCAGGAAGGGCGAGTTCGGACTCGATATCGTCGCAGCGCTGTCGATGACTGCAGCGATCCTTTTCGACGAGGAACTGGCGGCCATCGTCGTGGCGCTGATGTACTCGGGCGGGCAGTTGCTCGAAAGCTATGCCGAAGCTCGCGCCCGGCGCGGCATGACGGCGCTTCTGGCGCGGGCACCGCGCACGGCCTTCCTCCACAAGGATGGCCAACTGGTCGAAATCCCGCTGGCCGATGTCCGGCCAGGCGACCGGCTGATGGTCAGGAAGGGCGACATTGTTCCGGTCGACGGCTCGATCGCCACCGGCATCGGCGTGCTCGATGAATCGACGCTGACCGGCGAATCCCGGCCTGTGCGGCGCGAGGCCGGCGAAGCTGTGTTCTCCGGCACCGCCAATGTCGGCGAGCCGTTCGATCTGGTCGCCTCCCAGACGGCCGAAAACTCGACCGTCGCCGGCATCATCCGCCTTGTCGAACAGGCGCAGAAATCGCGGGCGCCGATGACGCGCATGGCCGACCGCTTCGCGCTGGTTTTCCTGGCGTTCACTCTGGTCATTGCCGGTCTGGCCTATTTCCTCAGCGCCGATCCGGTGCGCATTGTCGCCGTGCTCGTTGTCGCCACCCCCTGCCCGCTGATCCTGGCCGTGCCGGTGGCGCTGGTGGCCGGGCTTTCCCGTGCCGCCTCCCAGGGCATTCTCATCAAGGGCGGCAAGGTGCTCGAGGCCATTGCCGGCGTGAAGGCGCTGGTCATCGACAAGACCGGCACGTTGACGACGGGCCGCGCCGCCCTCGTCGGAATCGATACGCCCCGCGACCCGAACGAGGTGTTGCGCCTTGCCGCCGGGCTCGATCAGGCAAGCCAGCATACCATCGCCCACACCATCGTCACCGCCGCTCACGATCGCGGCTTGTCGCTGCCGACGCCGAAGAACGCCGTTGAATCGATCGGCGAAGGGATCGAGGGCGACGTCGACGGGCACGCGGTCATTGTTGGTGGCGTGCATTTCGTTGCCAACCGGCTCGGAACAGCGGCAGAACGCCTCGCCGTGCCGCCACCCTCCGGCGCCATCGCCGTCGGTGTCGCCATCGACGGCATCTGGGCAGGCATGCTCATCCTTGCCGACGAGCTGCGCGCCGGCTCGGCCGAACTGCTGTACAGCCTGCGCCGCGAGGGACTCGAACACATCGTGCTGGCCACCGGCGACACTCGGGCGGCAGCCGAGGCGACGGCGGCCCATCTGCCGCTCGATTATATACACGCCGCGGCAACGCCCGAGCAGAAAATGCTCATCGTCGTCGCCGAACGCAAATACGGGCCGGTGATGATGGTCGGCGACGGTGTCAATGACGCGCCGGCGCTGGCGACCGCAGATATCGGCGTGGCCATGGGCGCCCATGGCAGCGCCGCGTCGGCCGAGACCGCCGACATGGTCATCCTAGTCGATGCCATCGACCGCGTGCTGCCCGGCATCCGTATCGCCAAGCGCTCACGGCGCATCGCCCTGCAAAGCGTTTATGTCGGCATGGGCCTGACGACAGTTTTCATGATCGTCGCCGCGCTCGGCCACCTTTTGCCGGTCGAGGGCGCCATCGTCCAGGAAGCGATCGACGTCGCGGTCATCCTCAATGCCATGCGGGCGCTGCGCTGACCGTGCGTCACGCTTCCGACGGCCGGGACCTCGTGCCCTCGCCGCCAGCCGGGCGCTCGCTCTGGTGGACCGGCTGCGCCCGCCCTTTTAGCGGCACCTCCTTGAGCAGGAAGGCCAGCACCAGCCCCGTCATCGCGACACCGGCCCCGATCTGGAAGACCGGGTGCAGGGCCGTTGTCACGGCACCGGCGACGTCGGCATGAAGCTCGGGGGGAAGCTTTGAAAGCATTTGCGGGCTGATCTCGCCGGTCAGCGTCGAACCGTCCGGCATTATCGGCATGTTCTCGGTCAGGCGCATGGCGAATAGAGCACCGAACAGGGCGACACCGAGAGAGCCGCCGACCTGCCTGAACAGGATGCCCGCTGCCGTGGCCGCCCCCATCATCTCCCGCGGCGCGGCATTCTGCGCTGCGGTGGTGATGATCGGCATGACGGATCCCATGCCCATGCCGGAGATGGCGATATAGATGCCGATCAGGACAGTGCTGGTGTCCGGCCCGATGCCGGACAGGGCCAGCATGCCGGCAGTCAGCAGCACCATGCCGACGATCGGCTGGAGCTTGTAGCGTCCGGTCCGGGTCATCAGCTGGCCCGAGACTGTCGATCCAACAAGCGTGCCGAACATCATCGGCAGCATTTGCAAGCCGGAAATCGTTGGCGAGATGCCCTTGGCCACCTGCAGATAGAGCGGCACGAATGTGACAGTGCCGAGCATGGCGACGCCGAGAACGAAGCTGATGCCGGTTGTGACCGCAAAGACATTGAGCCTGAACAGGGAAAGCGGCAGAACCGGTTCGCTGGCCCGCGCCTCGACGAAAACGAAGGCGACAAGGCCGATGACGGCCAGGCCGATCATGGTGAGGATTTCCGGCGAGCTCCAGGCGAAGGTGCGCCCGCCCAGGCTGGTGAACAGCACCAGCGAACCCAGAGCCACCATGAGCAGCACCGCGCCGGCATAATCGATCTTGTGGGCCACCTTGCCCGAATGGGGCTTGAAGGCAAACCAGAACCCGATCAGCGCCACGATGCCGAGCGGCAGGTTGATGTAGAAGATCCAGTGCCAGGAAAGGTTCTCCACGAACCAGCCGCCGAGCAGCGGCCCGGCCACACTCG
The DNA here is from genome assembly GCA_963675235.2 of Devosiaceae bacterium. GTDB lineage: Bacteria > Pseudomonadota > Alphaproteobacteria > Rhizobiales > Devosiaceae > JAHJQZ01. The sequence goes on from CAXXFU010000017.1 coordinate 187,862, forward strand.
ACAGGGAGAATACGCCGGCGAACACACCCTGGACCTTGCCACGATCCCTGGGAGGGATGACATCGCCGATGATCGATAGAGCCAGGACGAACAAACCGCCGCCGCCGACACCCTGAATGGCGCGTGAGACGATGAGAAAGAGCATCGATTGCGACAGTCCGGCCAGTGCCGATCCGCCGAGAAACAGTGTGATCGCGGCAATGACGACAATTCGGCGCCCGTAGAGATCGCCGAGCTTGCCATAGATCGGCGCGACCAGGGTCGAGGACAGCAAATAGGCCGTGACGACCCAGCTCAGGTGCTCGATGCCGCCGAGATCGGCGACGATTGTTGGCAGCGCCGTCGACACGATGGTCTGGTCAAGCGAGGCGAGCAGCAGCAGGACGGCGACCGAGGCGATGACGACGCGGACCGAGGACGGCACGCCGTGCCCGGTATCTTCGGTCTCGTGAGCCTGATCGGACAATTCGGTTCTCCGCAGTGATGCCGTCCGCAAGGAGCAGCTGAAGCGGTGGTACTAAGGTAGGAGCATTTATATGTCAAGCGCACAAATATGCAACAATCATGCAGTTGACCAACGCACATGTCTCGCGATATGTGATGTCCATGTCCAACCGGAACGATGACAGCGCAGCAGCGCACGAAAAGGCCTTTCGCCAGCACATCAAGGCATTCGTCGCTTTGGCGCGGGATCTCGGCATGTCCGAGGACGCCGCCGAGGCCATGGTCGGCATCGACGCCTCGGCCTTCGCCTGGCGGCGGCGCATGCTCAAGGCCAGTATGCTGCGCAACATTCTGGATGCGCTCGCCATCGATATCGATCAGCCCGAGTTCGAGACTCTGACCGCCTTGTCGCGCCTCAAGGGCGGCATTTTCACCAAGGCAATATCGGAAGTCACGATCGGCGATATCGCCGAGGAAATGGCCATCGACCCTTCACGCGCCAGCCGGCTGATCGCGGGACTGGTGACCAAGGGCTACATTCGTCGCGACATCGCCCAGTCCGATGCCCGCAAGACCATCCTGCAGCCCACCGCCGCGAGCCGCGCCCTGTTCGATGCTTTCATGAGCCTCAAATGGCGTTTGCTGTTCGATGCCTTCTCGGAATGGAGCGATGCCGATCTCGCCGCGTTCGAGCGGTTGTTGTCGCTTTATCTGGCGACGATGGACGAGGTTGTCGCCAAGGCCGGGAGCGACAGCGAGGAAGTGGCGCGCCTGGCCGGCACCATCCGAGATGCCGCCGCTGCCGAGCTGGCAAGTCGCTGATATTCTTCGCTGATTGGTACCCTTTCCGGCGCCTGCACGGTCAAGCATTGATAAACCATTCCGATAAAAAGCCACTCGGACCTAACGGCGCGATAAGGGGTGGTGCCTAGCATGCAGCCAGGGAACGCGATCCAGACACTCTTGATGTGCCTGCCCAGAATGGCTCAGGCGGTCTGACAAAACCGGCGACCGTGGCTGAGGACCGCTTCCACAGGTGGAGTGCGAAGGGTCGAATGAGATTTGATCCGCGATGGGGAGAGGGCCGCGCGCGCTTTGTTTTTGGCGTGCTGGTGCCCGTCATGTTGAGTGTCGTCGTCACGTTTGGCTTCGTGGCGTGGCTGATCTATCTGTCTGCTTCAAAGAGCGACGAACAGGCCGTCGACCGCGAGCAGACGCTGGTCCGCCATTTCCTCGACCAGCAGCAGGACGTGCTCAATGACAGCCAGTCCAACGTCGCCGGCTGGGACGAAGCCGTCGAGGCCGTATCCGAGCCGTTCGACGAGGAATGGGTTTCGATCAATCTCGGCGAAGACCTCTATTACTTCGACGGAATCGACATGGTGTTCCTGCTCGATGCGAGCCTGACGCCTGTGTTCGCCATGTTCGAAGGTGAACCCATAGTGCCCAACGCCTATGCGCGCAGCGAGGAGGCATTGACGCCGCTTGCCGAGCGTCTGCGCGAGATCAACTGGCAGGGTGCCCTCAGCGCCTATGTGCAGGGGGTCAGCAACGTTCTTCCCTCCGTCGGCGACACAATGCTGATTGAAGACAAGCCCGCGCTTGTCAGCCTGATGCCGATCGCTTCGGACACGGGCAAATATGGCTATTCGCCCGGTTCGGAGTTCATTCACATCGCCGTCCGCTTCCTCGACGATCGCTTCGCCGAGGAGGTCAACAACACCATGCTCGTCTCGGGCGGCTACTTCGCCGGTCTCGACACGCCGATCGGGGAAGGCGAGACGAGCATTCCGGTGCGCAACAAGGCCGGCACGCCCGTGGCGCAATTCGCCTGGAAGCCGGGCCAGCCGGGCGCGAACATCCTGTCCGACAGCCTTCCGGCCATGCTCGGCGGTTTCACCATCATGCTTGCCGTCGTTGCGGTGCTGATCTTCGACCTCCGGCGTTCGACACGCCAGATCGAAGCCGGGCGCGTAGCCGCCCAGCACATGGCCTTCCACGACAAGCTGACCGGGCTTGCCAACCGCGCCTTGTTCGAGGACCGCCTCAACACCGCCATCGCTTCGGCCCGGCGCGGTCCCAAGGGCATCGCTCTGATGATCATCGACCTCGACCGCTTCAAGGAGGTCAACGACACTTTCGGCCACGAGGCCGGAGACGACCTGATCCGGCAGGTGGCCCAGCGCATGAAGCCGTTGCTGCGCGAGACCGACACCATTGCCCGACTCGGCGGCGACGAATTCGCCGTCATCCAGACCGATGTTGCCGACATCGCCGATGTCACCCTTGTCGCCGACCGCATCATCCGCTCGATCGCCGCCCCGTTCGACGTGGCCCATTCGCAAGCCTTTGTCGGCGCCTCGATCGGCATTGCCACGGCGCCCGGCGATGCCCTGGCCAGCGTCGAACTGGCCCGCAAGGCCGACATCGCGCTCTACGAGGCCAAGTCCGGCGGCCGCAACCGCTACCGCATCTTCGAAGACAAGATGAGCGAGACGGTCCGGCGCCGCCAGACCATCGAGGAAGAACTGCGCATCGCCCTTTCGGGCGGTGGCGGGCTCGAAGTCGAATTCCTGCCGCTGGTACGTGGTGACGGCGTCGGGATTGCCGGCGTGACCGCCGAGATCGCCTGGAACCACGAAACCCTCGGCACTGTCGAACGCGACCGCTTCATCCCGGTAGCCGAAAGCTGCGGACTAATCGAGCCCCTGGGCGAATTCGTACTCAACGAGGCCTGCCGGTTCGGCGCCGCCAATCCAGGCATGCGAGTGTGCGCACACGCCTATGCCGCGCAGCTGAGGAACCCGCTGTTCTTCGACAAGATCTTTTCCATTCTCGACGAGACCGGCATGAAGCCGGGCGATCTCGAACTCGAGATCTGCGAAAAGATGATGTCGCCCAAGGAGACGGCCGCGGCCTCGACGTTGCGCAAACTCAGCGGCGTCGGCGTCAATATCGCCCTCGGGGATTTCGGCTCCGGCTTCCGCGCTCTGGCGTTGCTGCAGAAGTTCGAAGTCGACCGCATCAAGATCGACCGGGATTTCTTCGACCAGCTCGCCGACTGCCCCGATCCGGAGGCCATCACCCATGCCGTGGTCTGGCTGGCCCGCGCCATCGGCGTCGAGGTTTCGGCCGAAGGCGTCGATACGCTCGACCAGAAGGATTTCCTGTACCGCATGGGCGTGATGAGCTTCCAAGGCAAGGTCTTCGCGCCCGAGAACCAGGCCGAAATCCTGCTAGAAGCCATGTCGCGCGCGCCCGAGCACCACGAGCGCAAGATGCCCCAGGACGATATCGAGCTCTGGGGCTAGCACCTCGCCCGCTTGACGCCGCCGGCTGACGGCAGCACCTTCCTTGCCGAGGGGAAGTGTGCAACGGATCGCTGCACCGCGAGTTTTGCCGGCGCTGCAGGGTTTGCCCGAAGGTCGCAACAGGTCATCATCCGCGCCATTTCCCGATTCGCCGTGCGAAAGGACATGGTTTGACCGAACCGAACGCCGAAACCCTCATCCGCATGATCCGGGCCGGTCGCGGGCTCGATCCGGCCGATCTCGTCATTCGCGACGTCCGGCGGCTCGATGTCATCACCGGCGAGATCACCGCAACCGATATCGCCATTGTCGGCGACCGCATCGTCGGCACCCATGGCAGCTATCAAGGTCACAAGGTCTTCGAGGGCAATGGACGGTTCGCCGTGCCCGGCTTCATCGACACGCATCTGCACATCGAATCCTCGCTGGTCACACCGCTCGAATTCGACCGCTGCGTACTCGGACATGGCGTCACCACCGTCATCTGCGACCCGCACGAGATCGCCAATGTCACCGGGGCCGAGGGCATCGCCTATTTCCTCGCCTCGTCCGAACAGGCGATCATGGACATCCGCATCAACCTTTCGTCCTGCGTGCCGGCGACCCCGTTCGAGACCTCCGGCGCCCAGCTCGAGATCGATGACCTGCTGGTTTTCCGCGACCATGCCAAGGTCATCGGCCTTGCCGAGATGATGAATTTTCCCGGCGTGCTCAACGGCGACCCCGGCATCATCGCCAAGCTTGTCGCCTTCCAGGGCGGCCACATGGACGGTCACGCCCCGCTACTGGGCGGCAAGGACCTCAACGGCTACCTCAGTGCCGGCATTCGCACCGATCACGAAGCGACCTCGGCCGAAGAGGCACGCGAGAAGCTCAGCAAAGGCATGGCCATCCTCATCCGTGAGGGCTCGGTCTCCAAGGATCTCGAGGCGCTGGCTGAAGTGCTCGACGAGAACACGTCGAGCTTCATGTGCCTTTGTACCGACGACCGCAATCCGCTCGACATCTCCGAGGAAGGCCATCTCGATTCGCTGATCCGGCGGCTGATCGCCAAGGGGTGTCCGATGCATCATGTCTATCGGGCTGCTTCGCATTCGGCGGCGCGGGTGTTCGGTCTCACCGATCGCGGCCATGTCGCGCCGGGCTGGCGCGCCGATATCGTGCTTGTCGACGATCTCGAGGCCTGCACCGTCTCCGATGTCGTCACCGGCGGAAGGCTGGTGACCCCGGAACTGTTCGCGACGCGCGGTGAGGTCGCCCCGGTCGGGCTCGATTCGATGAAGGCGGAGCCGGTGACGGCCGATGCCTTCATCACCGAACCAAGCCCCAATCACAACGAAACGCCGGTGATTGGCGTCCGGCCGGGCAAGATCATCACCTATCGCGAATCCGCCGCGCTCGAACGCGGGCCGCACGGGCTGATCCCCGATCTCGAAGCCGATGTCATCAAGGTCGCCGTCGTCGAGCGCCACGGCAGGAACGGCAATATCGGCCGTGCCTTCGTCAAGGGTTTCGGCCTGAAAAGGGGCGCCATCGCCTCCTCGGTCGGCCATGACAGCCACAACATCACCGTCATCGGCACCAACGACGCCGACATGGCGCTGGCGGTCAATCGGGTGATCGAGATGAAGGGCGGGTTCGCGGTCGCCGAGAACGGCGCCATCACCGCCGATCTCGCCCTGCCCATCGCCGGGCTGATGAGCCCGATCCCATTTGAAGAGACTTCGAGTCAGCTCGAGCATCTGCGCGCCGCCGCCCATGCCCTCGGCTGCGTGCTGCCCGAGCCGTTCCTGCAGGTCAGTTTCCTGGCGCTGCCGGTCATCCCGCATCTCAAGATGACCGACTACGGGTTGTTCGACGTCGATGCCTTCGATTTTGTGAAATAGCGCCGGCCTCAAAAAAGTGCGTATGGTGGCGCAAGCGACATCACCCTGACGCAAATCTTGCGGGACATGCCGGCAATGAGCGCTGCTTCGACCATATTGGCGACCCTTTTCAGATTGCCTTTCGCACGCAACCGTTCGGCGCCATACGACGAATTCGACCTCATCACCGAGCCGGGCGTGACGCTGAAGACGCGCATCTATCGCCCAGTGGAGCCGGGCAGCTACCCAACCCTGCTGATGCGCGTGCCCTACGGGTTCACCGGCTTCGGCACCGTCGCCGAAGTCTTTGCCGAACAGGGCTACAATTCCGTCATCCAGGCCTGTCGCGGCACCGGCGGCTCGAGCGGCGAGTTCGACCCCTTGCGCAACGAGCGCACTGACGGGCTGGCGACGCTCGACTGGATCAAGCGCCAGCCCTGGTATGACGGGCGCATCGGGCTGACCGGCCCGTCCTATCTTGCCTATGCGCAATGGGCGATCTGCGACGCCCTGCCCGAGCGCTCGGCCATGGCGGTGCAGGCATCGAGCGCCCAGTTCGAATCGATCGTCTTTCCCGGGGGGTCGTTCTCCCTGCAGCTCTGGCTCAGCTGGCTGCAGGTCGTCGAGGGCCTGACCGAGGCGCCGATGACCGCCGGGCTGCAGATCATCGTCGGCGATATCGAGCACACGACCCTGAGCGCCGCCAAGAAACTGCCGCTGGTCGACGCCGACATGGAGGTCGTAGGCAAGCGCGTACCGTTCTGGCGCCGCTGGTTCCAGGATGCCGTCGACAACCCGCGCTTCTGGGCGCCGCTCGACCAGACCAAGCGCATGTCGGAAACGACGCCGCCCAACCACATGGTCTCGGGCTGGTACGATTTCATGCTCGACGATCTGCTTAGCGACTACCAGCACCTGGTCTCGCTCGGCCACAGACCTTACCTGACCATCGGCAACTGGCATCACATTTCCCCGGAACTGCAGGCAGAGGGCGTGCGCGCCACCGTGCCGTGGATGCGGGCGCATCTTGAAGGCGATTTCTCGCTGTTGCGGCCCAATCCGGTGCGGATCGAGATCTCGGGCGGCGGCGGCTGGCACGAATTCGGATCCTTCCCGCCGCCGGGCGTCCGGCAGGCCGGCATGTACCTGCATGAGGCTGGCCGGCTCGACAGCGCCCCGCCCGAGGACGGACAGCCGCTGTCCTATCTCTACGACCCCGCCGATCCGACTCCGAGCGTCGGTGGCGCCTATTTCGCCTTTTCCGGCGCCGGCCCGGTCGACAACCAGCGGCTGGAAAGACGCAAGGACGTTCAGCTTTTCACCTCCGGCGCCCTGGCCGACGATGTCGTCGTTCTAGGTCAGCCGGAGCTGACGCTCTACGTGAAATCGAGTTCGCCCCACACCGATTTCTTCGCCCGGCTGTGCGACGTCTCTCCGTCCAACCAGTCGATCAACATCACCGACGCCCTGGTCAGGGTGACGCCTGAGGACCTGGAGAAAAAGGGAGACGGCGACGGCATCATCAAGCTGACAGTCACCATGCACCATTGCGCCCACCGCTTCCGGCGCGGCAACAGGCTGAGGTTGCAGGTCTCCTCGGGCGCCCATCCGCGCTTCGCGCGCAATCTCGGTACCGGGGAACCGATCGGCTCGGCCCGGCGCATGGTGGTGCAATACCAGACGATCTATTTCGACGGTACCCGTCCGAGCCGGCTCATCCTGCCGCTGATTTCTCTCGGCTAGTTGCCGGGGGTCCCAAAGAGTTTGCGCAGCCCCATGCCGGCGGCAGCCGAGGCAAGCCGAAGGGCAAGACGCGGAGGATAGGCCTTGTGCGCAGGCAAATCGTCCGGAATCGTAACGCCATCGGGCAGGTGCCGGGTCTGCACGCGCATTTCCGGCGCCGGTGCATCATCGCCGAAACGATCGCGATAAAGCGATATCCAGAACGGCCCACGGTCGAAACTGGCCATCATTGGTGTGTTGCAGCAGCTGGTGATCAGCCGGTTTGTCGGTGACTCCGACCTGAGCTTGTGCGCGACAAGGTATTCGCCGCCTTCGACCACTTCGACGCGATCCTTCGGCGCCAGCAGGTAGGAGGTGGCGCCCTGCCCGTCGAGCAGGCCGGAGATCCCGAACTGTTTCTCGATCTGGTCGGCCGCCGTCTGGCAGTCATCGCAATGGCAGATCACCGTCGCGATCGGCGCGCCGTGAACAACGACCCTGACGGCACCGCACGTGCATGTCGCGACAAGCGGCGCCGACGCCATCACACCGCCTTCATCGACGCACGCATCTCATGCAGGATCGGCTCGGTATAGCCCGAGGGCTGGGTCGCGCCTTCGAGCACCAGCCTGAGAGCCGCCTTGTAGGCGATGTTGGTGTCGAACTTGCCGGCCATGGTCTGGTAGAGCGGATCACCGACATTCTGCTTGTCGACCAGCCCTGCCATGCGTTCGAACACCTCTTTCACTTCGGCCTCGCTGACGACGCCGTGCAACAGCCAGTTGGCAATGTGCTGAGAGGAGATGCGCAAGGTGGCGCGGTCTTCCATCAGGGCGGTGTTGTGGATGTCGGGCACCTTGGAACAACCAACGCCCTGCTGCACCCACCTGACGACATAGCCGAGAATGCCCTGGGCATTGTTCTCGACTTCCCTGATGATCTCGTCCTTGCTCAGGCTCGAGACATCGACAACAGGCATAGAGAACAGGTCGGACAGCGGCGGCACCGCTTCGTCCATGCGGCGCTTCTGCTCGGCGAAAACGTCGACCTGGTGATAGTGCAGGGCATGAAGCGTCGCCGCCGTCGGAGACGGCACCCAGGCAGTGTTTGCGCCGGATTTGGGATGGGCGATCTTGGCCTTGAGCATATCGGCCATGTCGTCGGGCATGGCCCACATGCCCTTGCCGATCTGGGCACGGCCTGAAAGCCCGCATGCGAGACCGATTGTCGAATTGCGGTCCTCGTAGGCCTTGATCCAGCGCTCGGACTTAATGGCGTCCTTCTTGAGAACGGGCCCGGCCTGCATGGCGGTGTGGATCTCGTCGCCGGTACGGTCGAGGAAGCCGGTGTTGATGAAGAACACCCGTTTGGCAGCGGCCTTGATGCAGGCCTTGAGATTGGCCGAGGTGCGGCGCTCCTCGTCCATGATGCCGATCTTGATGGTGTTGTCAGGCAAACCCAGCATGTGCTCGACCTTGCCGAACACGTCGCAGGCGAATTGCACTTCGGCCGGCCCATGCATTTTGGGCTTGACGATGTAGATGGCGCCGGTACGCGAGTTGTGGCGCGAATGGCGGTCGTGCAGGGCGCAAAGCGAGGTCACGGCGGCATCGATGATGCCTTCGCCAACCGGCTTGCTGCGGTCGTCGAGCACCATTTCGGTGGTCATAAGGTGGCCGACGTTCCTCACGAGCTGCAGCGCCCGGCCCTTGAGGGTCAGGCGGCGCCCGTGCGGATCGGTGTAGGAACGGTCATGGCTGAGCATGCGGTGGACGCGGTGCCCGTCCTTGACGAAGCTGTCCTCGAGTTTGCCGGTCATCAGACCGAGCCAGTTGCGGTAGACGCCGATCTTGTCGGCGGCATCGACGGCGGCGACTGAATCCTCGCAATCCTGGATGGTGGTGATGGCACTTTCCATGATGACATTGGCAAGGCCCGCCGGATGCGTGCGCCCGATGGCGTGGGTCAGGTCGACGCACAATTCAACATGCAGGCCGTTGTGCCACAAAAGGATATGGGCGCGGTCGCCCTCGCCGTGATGGGCGACAAACTGGCTTGGGTCCTTGAGGGTGGTCTTGACGTTACGCACGACGACGACGAACTTCTCCTCGCCCTCGATCGGGGCGACGGTGTAGCAGGACGCATCGGCATGGCTGCCTTCGGCAAGCGGGAAGGCTTCGTCGAGGAAGGCGGCGACACGCTTGAACACCTCCTTGCCGCGCTGCGGATTGTAGGCGGGTCCGGGGTTGAGAGCGCCTTCTCGCGGAATGACGTCGGTACCGTAAAGCGCGTCGTACAGGCTCCCCCAGCGGGCGTTGGCGGCATTGAGCGCGTAACGTGGATTGGACACCGGCACCACAAGCTGCGGACCGCAGATCTTGGTGATCTCCGGATCAAGCCCCTCGGACTCGATCTCGAAGTCTTCCGGCTCGTCCTCGAGATATCCGATCTGTTTGAGGAATGTCTGGTAGCCCTCGGGGTCGGCAGCGACAGGCCCGTTCGCCTTGTGCCAGTCATCGATCTTGTTCTGCAAGGTTTCGCGAACTTCGAGCAGTTCGGCATTGCGCGGCATAGCGTACGAAACCAGATCGGCCAGACCTGCCCAATAGGCATCCTTGTCGACACCAGTGCCCGGAAGCGCCTCGTTTTCGATGAAACCGGCCAGGTCCTCGTCTATCTGAAGACCAGCGCGTTCGACGTAAATTGACATCAATCTCTCCTCGAGAAGGGGCTTGCTCGCCCGCTCTCAGTCCCTCTTCCGGATTTCTGATAAAAGATTTGCATTGCGTCCGGCAATGGCTTCGCGGCCCGAAGCCTAAGCGAATCGACAATTACCGGAGATTTGCAGTGAAGGTTCGGCTCGAATCGACCAGATCTGGCAGCGGCAAGGCGTCTTCCGCCCCTCTCGCCACATCGGATTCGCAACATCGCACAAGTGACGGCGAGCGTTTGCCGCATATCCTCGCTTCGATGCGTTGCTGTGTCCATCGTCAGACCGGCAGTGCCGATTTTGCCGGCTCGCCGGCGATGTAGGTTTCGGCGATCACGCGATCGTCTCCAAGGGTTTGCAGCAGGAACAGCTCCTCGGCAAGTGTTCTCACCCGCTCCATTTTGACGCGCATCGCCGGCGTGGCGCGCGCATCGAGAACGACAAGATCGGCCCAGTCTCCCAGCCCCATGAATCCGAACTCGGTTTCGCGCGACATCGCGGCGGCATTGCCCAACGTTGCCATATAGAGCGATGTCAGCGGATCGAGCCGGTTCCCGGCCAGTTGTTGCACCTTGTAGAACTCGTCGAGCGTTTTGAGCATCGAGTAGGACGTGCCGCCACCGATATCGGTGGCGACGGCGCTGACCATGCCGATCTTGTCGGCCTCGGCCAGGTCGTAGAGCCCGGAACCGAGGAACAGGTTCGAGGTCGGACACGACACCGCTACCGCGCCGGTCTCGGCCATCATCGCCATCTCCTTGTCGCTGAGATGGATGGCATGGCCGAAAAGGGCGTTGGGACGCAGCATGCCGTAGTGGGCGTAGATCGAGGTGTAGTCCTTGTGTTCGGGGAACAACACCATGGTCGTATCGATCTCGACATGGTTCTCGCTCAGATGGGTCTGGATCGGCGCATCCGGATATTCGTTCGCCAGCGCCGCCACCGCCTCCATCTGTTCGTGGCTCGATGTCAGGGCAAAGCGTGGCGTGATCGCCACCTTCGCCCTGCCCTTGCCGTGCCATTTGCCGATCAGAGCCTTCGTCTCGTCATAGCCGCGCTGCGGGGTGTCCTGCAAAGCCTCGGGGCAATTGCGGTCCATCATGACCTTGCCGCCGATGACCGCCATGTTGCGCCTTTCGGCCTCGGCGAAGAAGGCTTCGGCGGAGGCGGGATGGGACGAGCAATAGGCGGCGACCGAGGTCGTGCCATTGCGGATCATCTCGTCGAAGAACAGGGAGGCGATGCGGGCACCGTGTTCGGGATCGGCGAAACGCTGCTCCTCGATGAAGGTATAGGTGTTGAGCCACTCGAGCAGCGAACCGGCATAGGAGCCGACGACCTGCATCTGGACGAAATGGATATGAGGGTCGACGAAGCCGGCCGTGATCAGATTGGGCCGGTGGTCGATGACCTGGCCGGGATAAATCCCTGCCATGTCTTCGTAGTTCATGACCTGCGTAATGCGTCCGTCGTCGCCAATGGCGATACCGCCATCTTCGAGATAGACGTAGGACGAGGTATCGTCCGGGCCCTCGGGCCGCCCGAGAAAATGCAGCACGCGTCCGCGCAGGACTTTTGCGCTCACATCAGTCTCCCGGAAGCTTTGACGCTTTCTCGATACCAGGCAACGATCAGCTTGCGTTCCTCGGGTTCCATGTAACTGACGTTACCCGGTGGCATGGCCGTCGAAAACCCCGCCTGGATGGCGATCTGTTTCGCCCGCGCCACGATCTCGGCATCGGTCTCGAGCACCACCTGCTTGGGGGGCGCGGTAATGCCCATGAAATCGGGCTCGGTCATGTGACACATCGAGCAGCGCCCGAGCACGGTGTTGCGCACCGCCTCGAAATGCGGACTGTCGATGAAGGCCTGCCCGCCCGGCGGCAGGGTTTGGCTGCCCGGCAGCTTCGGGCTCGAGGACAGCCACATGATCGAGATGAAGATCAGCGCCGTCAGCGCCCAGGTCCAGTGCGGCGAACCCTTCCGTGCGTGCCTGGTATTGAAATAGTGTCGGATGAGCACGCCCATCAGGAAAACCAGCGAAGCAATGATCCAGTTATACTCGGTGGCAAAGGCCAGCGGGTAGTGATTGGACAGCATCAGGAAGATCACCGGCAGCGTCAGGTAGTTATTGTGCAGCGAGCGCTGCTTGGCCTGCAGACCGAGATGGGCCGCCGGCGTCCGGCCGGCCTTGAGATCGGCGACGACAATGCGCTGGTTCGGAATGATGATGAAGAACACGTTGGCGCTCATCACCGTCGCGGTGAAGGCCCCAAGGTGCAAGAGCGCCGCCCGACCGGTGAACAGCTGGGTATAGCCCCAGGCCATGACGACGAGCACGCCGAACAGCAGCACCATCAGCCCGGTGGTGTGTTTGCCGATCGGGGACTTGCACAGGAAATCGTAGACGAGCCAGCCGATCGACAGAGAGGCGATGGAAATGAGGATGCCCGCCCAGTTGGGCACGTCCAGGACATTGCGGTCTATGAGATAGAGATCGGAGCTGGCGTAGTAGACCACTGCCAGCATGGCGAAACCGGACAGCCAGGTCGAATAGCTCTCCCATTTGAACCAGATCAGGTGTTCGGGCAGCGTCGGCGGCGCCACCATGTATTTGTTCACGTGGTAGAAGCCGCCGCCATGGACCTGCCATTCCTCGCCCGAGGCGAGCTTGGGCAAGTGCTCGGTCTTTCTCAGGCCGAGATCGAGGGCGATGAAATAGAAGGACGAGCCGATCCAGGCGATGGCGGTGATGACATGCAGCCACCTGACGCCGAACTGTACCCATTCCCAGAAAATGGCGACATCGGTCATGGGACGGCCCTTCGCTTGTCCTCTTTGATCATCGTGCCCGATGCACGTGCTGCAACGAGACGTCCGGGTATGTCACAAAACGATAAACGGAGCGGAGCCGAAGCCCCGCTCCGTCGAAAACGCATCAGGATGCTCAGGCTTCCATGCCTTCGGCATACCAGGCTTCGGCGGCCCAGAATTCGCCGTCGTCGATGATATCGCCTTCGGCGGCCTGGACATTGCCGTTGGTATCGACAACCGGACCGGCGAACGGGTGATAGGTGCCCGCCACGATGCCGGCCTTGACCTCTTCGGCCGCGGCGACGACGTCGGCCGGGATCTTGTCGTTGTACGGTCCGATGACGACTTCGCCTTCGGCGATGCCGGGCCAGACGCTCGATTCCTCCCAGGTGCCGTCGAGCACGTCCTTGACGGCCGTGGCGTAGTACGGACCCCAATTGTCGATGATCGCGGTCAGATGGGCCTCAGGCGCAAAGGCGCTCATGTCGGCGCCCTGACCGAAACCGCCGATGACCGGCTTGCCCTGCTTGATGGCTTCCTCGAGCACCTGCAGCGCCGCCGGACCGTCGGTGTGCTGGGTGATGACGTCGACACCCTGGTCAAGCAAGGCACGGGCCGCATCGGCTTCCTTCGGCGGATCGTACCAGCTGTCAACATAGACGACCTTGGTGACGAAGTCCGGGTTCTGCTTGCGTGCCGCGAGATGGAAGGCATTGGCGCCCATGAACACTTCCGGGATCGGGAACGAGCCGATATAGGCGCCGACGCCGGTCTTGGACATCATGCCGGCGATGGTGCCGATGACGGCACGGCCTTCGTGGAACTTGGCGTTGTAGATCGACAGGTTGGTGTCGGTCGCGTAGCCGGTCGCCCACTCGAACTTCACGTCCGGGAACTGCTTGGCGACCTTCATCATATAGTCGCCGAACCCGAAACTGGTGCCGAAGATGATGTCATGGCCCTGCTGGGCGAGTTCGCGGAAAACACGTTCGGAATCAGGGCCCTCGGCGACATTGGTGACAACGGTGGTCTCGACCTTGTCGGCGCCGAGTGCATCGAGCATGTACTTGCGGCCCTGGTCGTGGCCGAAGTTCCAGCCGTTGTCGTCGGGCGTGCCGATAAGAACGAACGCGGCCTTGACCTTGGCCTTCTGCGCGAAGGCGCGGCCACCCAGAAGCGGGGCGGCAGCCATGGCGCCACCGACCTTGAGCAAGGTGCGGCGATTCATCGGACGGGCATTTCTGAGGGTCATTTCAGTCTCCTGTTGGACGTGTTCCCGGACGGGTTTTTCTAGTTGGAGGGGACGAACGGCTTGCCGAGGCATGCCGGCGCGCCAGTGCGTCCCTTGGCGCGCAGGGAGAACAGCACCAGCACCAGAATGGTGGCGAGATAGGGCAGCGACGCCCAGAGCTCGGACGGCAGGATGCGGAACGAGCCGCCCGCCGCCTTGGCGTAGAGTTCCATGGTTGCGATCAGGCCGAACAGATAGGCGCCGATCAGCAGGCGTCCCGGCTTCCAGGCGGCGAAAACGACAAGCGCCAGCGCGATCCAGCCGCGGCCCGAGGTCAGCCGCTCGACCCATTGCGGGGTGAGGATCAGCGGGAAGCACGAGCCGCCGATGCCGGCCATGGCGCCGCCGAACGCAACGGCAAGATAGCGCACGCCGATGACCGGATAGCCGATGGAATGGGCCGAGATGTCGGATTCCCCGACCGCCCTGAGAATCAGTCCGGCGCGGGTCCGGTGCAGGAACCACCAGACGGCCACGACCATGATCAGCGAGAAATAGACAAGGGGCGAATAGCCGAAAAACACCTTGAGGATCGGATGCATCGCCAGTTCGGGCGGGAACACTGAGCGGAACAGGTCGATCGGCTTGCCGGTGAAGGGCTGTCCGAACAGGGCCGAGAAACCGGTGCCGAATATGGTCAGCGCCAGACCGGTGGCCACCTGGTTGGAGCTGAGCGTCAGCGTCAGCACGGCAAAGATCATCGAGACCGCCATGCCGGCAACGGCTGCCGCCAGTATGCCGAGCCAGGGCGAGCCGGTCGTGTAGGTGACGGCGAAACCGACAACGGCGCCGGACAGCATCATGCCCTCGACACCGAGATTGAGGACGCCGGATTTCTCCACCACCAGTTCGCCGAGCGCGGCGATGAGGATCGGCGTCGAGGCGCCGACAAGGGTGATGATGATGGCGATGACCAGATCCACGCTCATGCCTCAGCTTCTCCGGAGGTCGAACCTGCCGGCGTCGATCCGCGCAGGCGCAGGCGATAGCGCACGAGAACATCTCCCGCCAGAAGGAAGAACAGCATCATCGACTGGAAGATGCCGACGGCCGGATAGGGGAAGGCGATTGTGGTCTGGGCCACCTCGCCACCTACGAAGGTGATCGCAAGGACGATACCGGCGACGAGGATGCCGACCGGGTGCAAACGCCCGAGAAAGGCGACGATGATGGCGGTGAAGCCGTAATTCGTCGGGAATTGCGGCACCATGCGTCCGAAAGGCCCCGCGACTTCCAGCATGCCGGCAAGGCCCGCCAGGCCGCCGCTGACGAGCAGCGCCACCCAGATCGTCTGGCTGGCAGAGAAGCCGGCATGGCGTGCCGCGAATGGGGCGGCGCCGACCGTCTTGATCTGAAAGCCGAACAGCGACCGCGACACCACGAACCAGGCGATCAGGACGATGATGATTGCGATCGGCGCACCGGCCTGAACAATTGTACCGGGGATGATGTAGGGCAACGATTGGTCGGCGCTGAAGGATATCGTTTGCGGCTGGCCAAAGGCACGCGGGCTCTTCCACGGACCGAAGACGAGGTAGTTGAGCAGGTTGATCGACACATAGGTCAGCATCAGCGTTGTCAGGATCTCGTTGACCTGGAACTTGGTCCTGAGCCAGGCCGGAACCGCCACCCAGACCATGCCGCCAGCAATGCCGGCCAAAGCCATCAGCGGCAGGATCCAGGGACCGGACATGTCCTGGGTCAACAGGGCAATGCCGGTGGCTGCCAGCCCGCCGAGGACATATTGACCCTCGGCGCCGATGTTCCAGACATTGGCGCGATAGCCGATCGACAGGCCGATGGCGATGATGACCAGCGGCGCGGCCTTAACTGCGAGGTCCTGCCATTTGAGTGCATTAAGCAGGGGCGCGAAGAAGATTTCGCGCACGGCGCCAAAACCGTCGAACCCGATCAGCGAGAAGATGATTCCGCCGATGATCATGGTCAGCGCCACGGCCAGAACCGGGGTCAGAAAGACCATCAGCCGGCTCGGTTGCGGCCGCCTTTCCAGCTTAATCGGCATGAACGATCTCCGGATGCACGTGCATCTCCGCACTGGCCTTGGGATCGCCGTGGATACCCCCCATCAACAGTCCGATCTCCTCGACATCGGCGCCTTCGACCGCCATCGGCGCCGACAACCTGCCTTCGTTGATGACCGCCAGCGTGTCGCACAGCGACAGCAGTTCATCGAGGTCCTGGGAGATGACGACGATGGCCGAGCCGGCTTCTGCAAGATCGATGATCGCCTGGTGGATGGCGGCGGCAGCGCCGGCATCGACACCCCAGGTCGGCTGGGAAACGACGAGGACGCTGGGGTTCTGCAGGATCTCGCGACCCATGATGTATTTTTGCAGGTTGCCGCCCGACAGCGATCCGGCTGTCGACTTGATGCCGGTGGTCTTGACCGCGAAGGTGTCGATGACCTTGCCGGTGTAGGACTGCGCCGCGCGGGGACGGATGAGCCCGGAAATGACCATGCCGATACGGTCGCGCGCCGTCAGCACGGAATTGTCGGAAAGCGAGAAGTCGGGCACCGAGGCATGGCCGTTGCGCTCCTCGGGAACGCTGGCAATGCCCTTCAGGCGCCGCTGGCGCGCCTTGTGCTTGGCGATCGGTTCGCCGTCGAGCATGATCATGTCGGCTTCGTGCAGAGCTTCCTCGCCGCTGAGCGCCAGCAGCAGGGCGTTCTGTCCGTTGCCGGCAACGCCGGCTATGCCGAAGATCTCACCCTCGTGGACGCTGAAGCTGATATCGGTCAGCGGCGTGCCGAACTCGCCGACAGGCGGCAGGCTGAGATGCTGCACCACAAGCTTTTCGGCGCCGTGCTCGCGGCCGGCCTTCTTGTCGATGTCCTTGAGACCGGCGCCGATCATCTTCTCGGCCATCGAGCGCGAGGTTTCGACTCGTGGATCGCAGGTGTCGACCACCTTGCCGCCCCTGAGGATCGTCGCCGTGTCGCACAGCGCCTTGATCTCGTGGAGCTTGTGGGAAATGTAAAGGATCGAGCAGCCCTCGGAAGCGAGCTGGCGCAGCACGACGAACAATTGCTCGACCTCCTGCGGCGTCAGCACCGAAGTCGGCTCGTCCATGATCAGCAGTTTCGGATTGAGCAGAAGGGCGCGGACGATCTCGATGCGCTGGCGTTCGCCCACCGAGAGGGTCGAGACCTTGCGATGCGGATCGAGCGTGAGCCCATAGGTCTGCATGACAGTGCCGACCCGGGCCTCGAGTTCGCGCGCCGGGATCTTGGCGTCCATGCCGAGCGCGATGTTTTCGAGCACGGTCAGGGCCTCGAACAGCGAGAAATGCTGGAAGACCATGCCGATGCCGAGCTTGCGCGCCGCCTTGGGATTGGCGATCGACATGGGCTCGCCGTTCCAGGCAATCTCTCCGGCATCGGGCTGCATGATGCCGTAGATCATCTTGACCAGGGTCGACTTGCCGGCCCCGTTCTCTCCCAGCAGGGCGTGGATCTCGCCCGGCTTGACCGCAAAGCTCACGCGGTCGTTGGCCAGAACGCCCGGGAACCGTTTGACAATACCGCTTAAAGCGAGGCGATCAGCCACCCCGTCGTTCATCCATCACCCTTTGCCGTTTCAAGAGCCTGCGTCTTCGTCGCCCAATTGCTAGGCTCTTTATGCATTTTGACGATAATTTCGGCAACCGTCAAAGCCGCAATCACCTCGGGTCGCTTGTCTTCTACACCGGAATCACCGATCGGGCAGACGAGCGCGGCGAGTTTTCGCGCGTCGCCGCCATTGTCGAAATACCACCGCCGGAACTGTGCCCGCTTGGTACGCGAACCGATCATGCCGACATAGAATGCATCTGCGCGCCCTAGTGCCGCACCGGTGATGAGAAAATCGAGCGCGTGATCATGGGTGACGGCGATGAACGCCGCGCCAGGCGGGGCTTTTCGCACCTCCGCTTCCGGCACAGGCGTCAGCCGCGTTTCGATTTCGGCCTCTGCGGCTGCCAGTTGCTCGGCCCGTGTATCCACAAGAATCACCCGGATGGGCAGCGGTTTCAGCGCCGCGGCCAGTGCCAGCCCGACATGACCGGCACCGAAGACGTAGACTGGTGACAACGCCGCCTGTTCAGCCGCAATGCGCGCAAGCAAGTCGTCCGAGTCGGCACCGCCCCAGAGCGCAAAGCCGATATCGACATTGCCGCCGCAGCACTGGCCGATCCCCGGGCCGAGAGCGATGGCGAGTTCTGCGTGCTCTGTGCCGCTGCTGAGATAGCGCCGCGCTTCGGCGATCATCTGGAATTCGAGCTGGCCGCCGCCGATGGTGCCATATTGTTCCGTTTCGGAAACCAGCATGAAGGCGCCGGCTTCACGCGGGGCCGAACCGCGCGCCCGCCGGACCTCGACCAGCATGAGTTTGTCATGGCTGGCGACGAAACTGGCGATGGCGTCGGCTTTGCGGCTCATGGCGCCCGTCCCGCCCTCAGCCGTTCCGCCGCCATCAGCACCCGTTCCGGCGTTGCCGGCGTATCGAGGCGCGGACAGGTTCGGTAGTCGTCAAGGCTGGCGACGGCCATCGACAGCGCCTCGACCACCGACACCGGCAGCATCAGTGGCGGTTCGCCCACGGCCTTGGAACGGCCGATGGTCGGGCGCGGATTGACCGACCAGTCGGCGAGCTGGACATTGAACCGGCGCGGCATGTCCGAGGCGAGTGGGATCTTGTAGGTCGAGGGCGCATGCGTTTGCAGCATGCCGTCGGCGTTCCACATCAGTTCCTCGGTCGTCAACCAGCCCATGCCCTGAATGAACCCGCCCTCGACCTGACCGAGATCAATGGCCGGATTGAGCGACTTGCCGGCGTCGTGCAGCACATCGACCCGGTCGATTGTGTATTCGCCGGTCAGCGTGTCGACCGACACCTCGGACACCGAGGCGCCGTAGGCAAAATAGTAGAACGGATTGCCCCGTCCCGTCGCGCGATCCCAATGAATGTCCGGCGTCTTGTAGAACCCGGCGGCGCTCAGCTGCACCCGCGCCATATAGGCCTTGTCGACAAGCGTTTCGAAGCTCATGCGCTTGCCCGACACCGTGACATGGCCATCGATGAACTGGACGTTGCTGGCATTGGAACGGAACTCGTCGGCGGCAAACTCGGCCAGTCGCTGTTTGATCTGCCGGCAGGCATCGGCAGCGGCCATACCGTTGAGATCGGACCCGGACGAAGCGGCTGTGGCCGAGGTGTTGGGCACCTTGCCGGTGTGGGTCGCCGTGATCCTGATCCGCGACAGCGGCAGGCCGAACTCGGAGGCCACGACCTGGGCCACCTTCATGTTGAGGCCCTGCCCCATCTCGGTGCCGCCGTGATTGAGATGGACCGAGCCGTCGCGATAGACATGCACCAGCGCTCCGGCCTGATTGTACCAGGTGGCTGTGAAGGAGATGCCGAACTTGACCGGCGTCAGGGCAATGCCGCGCCGGGTGATCCGACTGGTCTTGTTGAAGGCGATGATTTCCTCGCGACGGGCGCGATATTCGGCGTTCTCTTCAAGCTCCTGAACCAGCGGCCGGATGATGTTGTCGCGGACAATCTGGTGATAGGGCGTGACGTTGTTGGTTTCGACGCCGTAGAAATTGGCAAGTCGGACATCAAGCGGGTCCTTGCCGAGCGCATAGGCCACCTCCTCGATGATGCGCTCGCCGGTGATCAGGCCCTGAGGTCCACCAAAGCCGCGAAAGGCAGTATTGGAGACAGTGTTGGTGCGCAAGGGTACGCTTTCGAGCCGCACGTCGGGGTAGAAATAGCAGTTGTCGACATGGAAGAGCGCCCGGTCGGTCACCGGTCCGCTGAGATCGGCAGAATAGCCGGCCCGTGCCATGAGCTTGCCATCGACGGCCAGAATGCGCCCGTCAACATCGAAGCCGACATCGTAGTCGGCGACGAAATCGTGGCGCTTGCCGGTGATGGAGAAATCGTCGTCGCGATCCGGCCTGATCTTGACGGCGCGGTTGAGCTTCTTGGCCGCGATGGCCGCCACGACGGCGAACAGATTGCCCTGCGTTTCCTTGCCGCCGAAGCCGCCGCCCATGCGCCTGACCGTGACCGTCACGGCATTGGAGGCAATGCCGAGCGCGTGCGAGACAATATGCTGAATCTCGCTCGGATGCTGGGTCGATGTGTGGATGGTGACTTCTTCGTCCTCGCCGGGAATGGCGAGCGCCACCTGGCTTTCGAGGTAGAAATGCTCCTGGCCGCCGATGACCATGCGGCCCGAGAGCCGGCATGGCGCGCGCTCGAGCCCGGACTGGGCATCGCCACGGCTGAGGACCAACGGCGCGGTGACCACGTCCCCGCCCGCCGCCATCGCCGCATCAATATCAATCTTGGCCGGCAGCTCTTGGTAGGTGATCTCGGCCAGCGCCGCCGCCCGGCGTGCCTGATCGCGCGTTTCGGCAATGACGGCAAAAAGCGGCTGACCCCAGAACATCACCTCGCCCGTGGCAAAGACCGGTTCGTCCCCGGCGCCCACCGAACTGATGTCAGCGTGACCGGGAATGTCCTCGGCCGTCAGGACGGCGACCACGCCCGGCGCGGATCGCACCGGTTCGAGGTCCATCTCGGCGATACGGGCATGGGCCTTTTTCGACAGTCCGAGATAGGCGTGAAGCCCGCCCACAGGCATCGGCATGTCGTCGATATATTCGGCGCGGCCCGAAACATGCTTTGCGCCGCTATCGTGCGGGACAGATGTGTGCATGCTCATGATGCCACCGCCTTCGGTCTCGGCCGGTCCGCGTCGAGATAGACGCGCAGCATGAGGTTGGCCGCCGCCCTGGCACGATACTCGGCGCTGGCGCGCATGTCCGAGATCGGCGTGAAATCCTCGGCAAGTGCGGCTTGCGAGGCAAGCATCGTCGCCTCGCTCCACGGCTTGCCGACCAGCGCCGCTTCCACCGCTCTCGCGCGTTTCGGCACCGCCGCCATGCCGCCGAAGGCGATGCGGGCATCGGCGATCACGCCGTCACGAATGGTCAGGCGGAAGGCGCCGCACAGCGAGGAAATGTCCTCGTCGCGGCGCTTCGAGATCTTGTGCACGGCATAGAGATCATCCGGACCGGGAAGAGGCACGCGGATCGACTCGAGAAACTCCGCAGGCTCACGGTCCTGTTTGCCATAGGCGATAAAAAAGTCCTCGAGCGGCAGCACCCGTCGTTCGTTGCCCCTGCGCAGGGTGATCTCGGCGCCGAGCGCAATGAAGGCGGGCGGCGTGTCCCCGATCGGAGAGCCATTGGCGATATTGCCGCCGAGCGTGCCCATGTTGCGGACCTGCTCGCCGCCGATGCGCTTCCAGAAACCGGAAAGCTGCGGCAGGTGCGCCTCGATGACCGGCAGCGCCTCGGAATAGGTGACGCCGGCGCCGAATGTCAGCGCGTCCTCGGTTGCACTGATGGATTTGAGATCGGGGATGTTGCCGATGAACACCGCCGGAGCGATGTCGCGCATGAACTTGGTGACCCAGAGCCCGACATCTGTCATGCCGGCGACGATGCGTGCTTCCGGCATCACTTCCAGGACATCGGCCAGCGCGTCGGCATTTGGCGGGATGACGAAGCGCGCCTCGCCGCGCCCGGAGCGCACTTCGGAGCCATCGGCAAACTCTTCAAGCACGCTGGCAACCCGCGCCCTCTCAGCAAGAAGCGGATCGGATGCCGGATCGCCATAATCGGCGAAATGCGTGGCGGCGCGGAAGATCGGGGCGTAGCCGGTGCAGCGGCAGAGGTTCCCCTGCAACGCTTCGGCAACGGCGTCATGGTCGGGCGCCGGATTGCGCATGTAGAGCGCATAGAGCGCCATGGCGATGCCGGGCGTGCAGAAACCGCATTGCGAGCCGTGAAACGCGTTGAGCGCCTGTTGCACCGGGTGCAGTCCGCCGTCGGCAGCGCGCATGTGCTCGATGGTGACGACGTGGCAGCCATCGAGCGAGGCCAGAAGCCTGATGCAGGAAGTCACCGATTCGTAGGTGAGTTCGCCATCGACAAGCCGTCCGACCAGTACGGTGCAGGCGCCGCAATCGCCCTCGGCGCAGCCTTCCTTGGAGCCGGTCAGGCCCTGTTCGAGGCGGAGGAAGTCGAGCAATGTCTGGTCGGGTCTGAGCGAGGTGAGCCGGATGGTCCGGTCGTTGAGAAGAAATCTGATGTGATCCCGGACTGTCACCAAGGCCTCAGCTCCCGCGATAGGTTGAATAGCCGAATGGCGCGACCAGCAGCGGCACGTGATAGTGCGCTTCGGGATCGGTCACCTGGAAACGGATCGGCACTTTGCCGAGGAATCCAGCTTTTTGCGGCACGCCTTTCTTGTCGAAATAGGCGCCGACATCGAAGACGACCTCGTACCAGCCGGGTTTCAGGGCCTCACCCTCGAGCAATGGCGCGTCGCAGCGTCCATCGGCATTGGTGTGGAGCGTTTTGAGCGGAAGCGCGCCTTTTTCGGTGATCACGGTCAGTTGCAGCCGCAGTCCGCGCGCCGGCATGCCATGGGCGGTGTCTAGAACATGCGTGGTCAGTCTGCCGTTCGCCACAGGGCCCTCCAGCCGTTTGCCGTGTCCGGTTCGGAACATGGAAACGCACGCCAGGAAGCGGTACGCCGTGGCGGTCGCCCGCCCTGCCGGTCAGAACTTTTATCGCGATCGTTCCACACGGTCCATGATTTCCGCCAATGGAGTCTATTCATTGGAATTGTTCTTGGAATTGCGAGAATAGTCAGCACTATGCTCTGGTTTCGGCAACACCTCGCAAGGGAACCGGCATGAAAGGCCCTGACAAACCACCGGCACCAGGCCTCACCAAGCCGCGCGACACCGCTTTGTCACCGGCCCTGCTGTCGCGGGTGTTCCACCAGCCGGCACTGGTCTATTTCGTGGCGGTCGCCGAGCACAAATCGGTCCGCGAGGCGTCGCGCCGGCTCAGCATCGCCTCTTCGGCCGTTACGCGCCAGATCGCCTTGCTCGAGGACGCACTCGGCATGGCGCTGTTTCATCGTGCCAGCCAGCGCATGTCGCTGACGCCGGCCGGCGAGATCCTTTTCCGCCATGCCAGGCGCCTGACCGCGCCGATGGAAGCGGCGGTTTCCGAACTCGAAATGCTGCGCGGCCTCAAGACCGGCACCGTTCGCATCGCCGCGGTCGAGAGCGTCGGGCTGAGTTTCCTGCCGGCGCTGATTGCCGATTTCTCGCAGAACTATCCGCGCCTGCACCTCGATATCTCGATCCTGCCTGCCGATTCGGTGATCGGGGCGGTGGCCGATGAGACGGCAGATATCGGCTTCGGATTCGTTCCGGTTTCATCGCCCCTTGTCGCCATCGTCCAGCGCCGCGACGTGCGCGTCGGCGCCCTGATGCGTCCCGATCACGAACTGGCCGGACGCGAGCGCCTGCTGCTCGGCGATTGCCTTGCCTATCCCATGGCCGTCACCCGGCCGGAGATCTCGATCCGCCAGATCGTCGAACCGTTCCTGCAGCGCATCACCGACATGATGCCGCCGATGGTCGAGGCCAACTCCATCCGCATGCTGGTTGAGCTGGCGCTCGGCGGCAGCCACATATCGCTCACCACGCCGATCGGCGCCCAGCACGAGATCGCGGCCGGACACCTGGTCTTCCGCCCTCTCGCCGACGAGGGCCTGCCGACCAATTGTTTCGGCATCCTCATCCACCCGGCCAATGCGCTGCATTTCGCCCCGGCGGTTTTCTTCGAACACGCCAAGTCCTATTTCGACACGCTCGACTTTCCCGGAGCTGTCTGATGCAATAAGCGGATGAGGCCGGTCCTCCCCCGGCATCGCAAGGAGTGCGCAGATGATCCGTTACCCCCGCAACATGCTTGGCTATGGCGAAAAGACTCCGGACCCGAAATGGCCGGGTGGCGCTCGCATCGCCGTGCAGTTCGTCGTCAATTACGAAGAGGGCGGGGAAAACTGCGTGTTGCACGGGGATGCCGCCTCCGAGGCCTTCCTCTCCGAAATCGTCGGGGCGGCGCAATGGCCCGGCCAGCGCCACTGGAACATGGAATCGATCTACGAATACGGCGCCCGCGCCGGCTTCTGGCGGCTGCATCGCCTATTCACCAAGGCCAAGGTGCCGGTGACGGTCTATGGCGTCGCCACGGCCCTGATGCGCGGGCCGGCACAGGTCAAGGCCATGCAGGAGGCCGGCTGGGAAATCGCCAGCCACGGCTACAAGTGGGTTGAACACAAGGACATGGACCCGGAGACGGAACGGGCCCAGATCAACGAGGCGATCAAGCTCCACACGCTCGCCACCGGCGAACGGCCGAAGGGCTGGTATACCGGACGCTGCTCGGTCAACACCGTCGACCTCGTCTCCGAGGAAGGCGGCTGCACCTATATCTCGGACACCTATGACGACGATCTGCCCTACTGGCGCGAGCACGAGGGGCGCGGGCAACTGATCATTCCCTATACGCTCGATGCCAACGACATGCGTTTCGCCACCCCGCAGGGTTTCAATTCAGGCGACCAGTTCTTCACCTATCTCAAGGACGCCTTCGACACGCTCTATGCCGAGGGCAAGGCCGGAGCGCCGAAGATGATGTCGATCGGGCTGCATTGCCGCCTGATCGGACGCCCGGGGCGGATCCAGGCGCTCGCCCGCTTCATCGACTATGTCAAGGACCACAAAAAGGTTTGGATCGCCCGGCGTATCGACATCGCCGATCACTGGATCAAGCGCTTCCCCTACACCGCGCCGGAACTGGTGCCGAGCCGGATGGGGCGCGAGGAGTTCATCGAGACATTCGGCTCGATCTTCGAGCATTCGCCTTTCGTTGCCGAGCGCACCTGGGACTACGAACTCGGTCCGGCCAACGACACGGCGCTCGGATTGCATTTTGCCATGCGCAACCATTTCCGCGCCGCCAGCGCCGAGGAACGGCTCGGCGTGCTCAAGGCCCATCCCGACCTTGCCGGCAAGATCGCTGCCGCCAAACAGCTGACCGAGGCTTCGACGAAAGAACAGGCTTCGGCTGGGCTCGACGCCCTGACCGATACCGAGCGCGCGCGTTTCACCGAGCTCAACACCGCCTATGTCGAGAAATACGGCTTCCCCTTCATCATCGCCGTACGCGACCATTCCAAGGCCGATATTCTCGCCGCTTTCGAAAAGCGTATCGCCGGCGATGCCGAGACGGAATTCGCCGAGGCCTGCCGGCAGGTGGAGCGGATCGCCGAACTGCGGCTCGAGGAGATGCTGCCGACCTAGCTCTTCCCGAGCGAGAACTCCAGAACCAGCGGCCGGTGGTCCGACACCACCGGCTCGGCCGGTACGTCGAAGGTACCGACCGAGACCTCGGGCGACACCAGCAGGTAGTCGGCAAAGCGCTGCGCCTTTTCGTAAAGATGCGTGCGCGTGTCGGTGATGCCGCGCGTCGTCACCAGCTCGGTGAAGCCGGCATCCCGCCAGATTGAAAAACTCTCGCTTTCGGGCAGCAGGTTGAGATCGCCACCGAAGATCGCGGCCTCGCCCGGCCGGCGCAGCGTGGCAATGATGTCGAGCACGCGCCTCGCCTGTTCGGCGCGGGCCGGCGTGTCGTGCTTGCCGGCAAGGTCGCGCAGCCCGTGCAGGTGCCCGACGACGAATGCTTGCCCGCTTTGGGGATCGAACAGCCTCAGCGCCTGCATGTTGCGCGGCACCGGCGGTTCGCCCCAGCCGTCGGGCCGGTAGGCGCCGTGGACGAAGTCCAGCACCTGGCCGAGAATGGCGAAATCGCGATGAACGAAACCGGCAAGCCCGAAGCGCGAACGGTAGGCGCGATCGTCGTTGTCGAACAACTCGCCCTGCATGGCTGGCGCGAACATCGCCTGGTGATCAGGAAGCGCGTCCCCGACCCTGGCGAACAGGTCGGCGGCCTGCGGTAGATCCCAGCCGTGTCCTCTGAAGAACAGGCGCTCAGGCGAAGGATCGACCGCCGAGGTCACCTCCTGCAAAAGCACGATATCGGGCCTGGTGGCTTCGAGGTAATCGAGCTGGGGTTCAAGGATGTTGCCGCCCCAGGAATTGAGAGAAATCAAACGCATGCCGGTTTCCGCAAAAGCCGGAGGATTTCGCGTTTCACCGCGGATCGCAATCCCCCGTGCACAGATTGCGCTGATCATTTGTGCTGATGAGGGCGCCAATCACTTGCCGGAGGGCATGCCCTTGGATTAACTGCGGTCCTTCCCGAGGAGTCGCGCCATGTACCATCTCGCCATTGGCAACAAGAACTATTCTTCCTGGTCCCTGCGCCCCTGGGTGCTGATGAAGGCCCTCGACATTCCGTTTTCCGAGGCAGTGATCCCGTTCCACGATACCGCTGCCTGGAGCGAATACCGCAAGCTCAGCCCGTCCGGGCTAGTGCCGATCCTGCAGGATGGCGATCAGCTGGTCTGGGATTCGCTCGCCATCGCTGAGTATCTGTACGAAAGTCATGCCGCCGTCTGGCCCAAGGACAAGAAGGCCCGCGCCTATGCCCGTTCGGCGGCAGCGGAGATGCATTCGGGCTTTGCCACGCTCAGAGGAATCTGCGGCATGAATGTCGGCATCCGCGTCGCGCTCAACGACGCGGCGAAAAAGGCGGTGACGCCCAATCTCGTCCGGCTCGACACGTTGTGGGAGGAAGGGCTCGAACGTTTCGGCGGCCCCTATCTCGCCGGCGAGAGCTTCACCGCAGCCGATGCCTTTTTCTGCCCGGTGGCATTCCGCGTTCAGACGTTCGGACTCAAGCTCCCGGATCGCTCGATGGCTTATGTCGAAGCCCTGCTCAGGCATCCCGCCATGGTCGAGTGGTATGAAGCGGGGCTCAAGGAACCGTTCCGCGACTGGCCGCATGAAGACGAGTTTGCCGAACACGGCACGTTGACCGAAGACTTCCGCGCGCCCGGCATCAACCCCCGACCCAGTTAGGCTGACACAGTGAAATCGCCCCGCTACGCTACCCCGCCCGGCGGATTGCCGCCGCAAAGCCAGCTCCTTGGTGGGCGGGCGATCTTCACCGAGGCCTATGCCTTCATCCCACGCGAGGTGATGACCGATATCGTCACCTCGGCGCTGCCGCACTGGAAGGGCGAGCGCGCCTGGGTGCTGGCGCGGCCGCTATCGGGCTTTGCCGAGACGTTCTCGCAATTGCTGGTCGAACTGTCGCCCGAAGGCGGCAGCGACCGACCGGAGACCGATCCGGAAGCCGAAAGCGTCATCTTCGTCACCGACGGCGCCCTGACCCTGACTATCGAGGGCAAGCCGCACACGCTGCCGACGGGCTCCTATGCCTATCTGCCACCGGGGTGCAACTGGACCATCCGCAACCACACCGGGCCGGTGGCGCGGTTCCACTGGATCCGCAAGCGCTATGAAAGGGTAGAGGGCATCGATGCGCCTGAGCCGTTTATCGACCATGACCAGGACCACACGCCGGTTGCCATAGTCGATACCGATGGCGCCTGGGCGACGACGCGTTTCGTCGATCCGGTCGACATGCGCCACGATATGCATGTCAATATCGTCACCATTCAGCCCGGCGCGCTGATCCCGTTCATGGAAACCCATGTGATGGAGCACGGGCTCTATGTCCTTGAGGGGCGCGGCGTCTACAAGCTCAACCAGGACTGGGTCGAGGTCGAGGCCGGCGATTTCATGTGGCTTCGCGCCTTCTGTCCGCAAGCCTGCTACGCCACCGGCACCGAACCGTTCCGCTACCTGCTCTACAAGGACGTCAACCGTCTGCCGAGGCTATGGAAATGAACACGATCACTGCCGAGAAGCTTGCGGCCGCGGCTTTCGCGCCGTTTGGCGACGTCATCGAGATCGCGCCGGACGCCGCCAACGAGCCGATCAATGGCGGCACGACCAAGCGTTTCGATCTCGCCAAGGCGACCGCCACCGGCACCAATGCCGGGGTGATCATCTCGATGGCGCGGGCGACGCCGTTTGCGCTGCCGCTCGAACTCAAGATGGTCGAACGTCATCCGCACGGCTCGCAAGCCTTCGTACCGGTCCATCCGGCCCGTTTCCTTGTTGTCGTCGCGCCCGACGAGAACGGACGTCCGGGGACGCCGCGCGCCTTCCTCGCCGCACCGGGCCAGGGCATCAATTACCGCCAGGGCACCTGGCACGGGGTGTTGGCTGCGCTCGACGAGCAGACCGATTTCATCATCGTCGACCGCAAGGGCGACGAGGACAATTGCCAAACCTTCGACTACCCGGTGCCCTGGCGGATTGAGGCATGAGAGCCGACCCGGTGCTGCTTGCCCGCCTGCTCGAGACGATCGAGGACGATATCGTGCCGCTGACAAGGCGGGGCGTCGCCACCGGAAACAAGCTGTTCGGGGCGGCTATCCTTTTGAAGTCCGACCTGTCGCTGGTCATCGCCGAAACCAACAACGAGACCGAGAATCCGCTCTGGCACGGCGAGATGCACGCGCTCAAGAAACTCTATGAGCGCCCGCGCGCCAGCCTGCCTGATCCGAAGGACTGCATCTTCCTTGCCACGCACGAGCCCTGCTCGCTGTGCCTCAGCGCAGTGACCTGGGCCGGCTACGACAATTTCTACTACCTGTTTTCCCATGAGGATTCGCGCGACAGCTTCGCCATTCCGCACGACCTGAAGATCCTCAAGGAGGTCTTCACCCTCGACCCGGGCGGCTACAACAAGCAGAACGCCTTCTGGACGGCGCACGCGATAAAAAAAGAGATTGCTGCCCTGCCTGAAGTCGAACGCGCACCGCTCGAGGCCCGTGTTACCGGGATCGCAGCGCTTTATGACGAGCTGTCAGAGGTCTACCAGGCGAGCAAGGGCGCTGCCGGCATTCCTCTCGCCTAGCCTGTTGCCGATCAGGTCAGCGGCCTCTTCGGGAGAGAGTTCCGAGCTGTGATCTCGAGATCGTAGATGCCCGGCTTGTGTACCTCCTCGAGCCAGCGCCAAACCGGTTCGGGAACGGGATCGTCATCGGTACCTGTGACATGGGTTTGTCCGCCCGCTGCCCCGGCATTGCGCCGCCGCCCGATCTCTTCGATCGGGCAGCAAACGCCGACGAACAGCACCGGCAGAGCAGCAGGGCGCAATGGCCGAGAATGGCGAGTGACCTGGCAGGGCGTCGTGATGACCGAATTCGGCGACGACACTGAGGCCCATGCGGACATGGGCTGCAATCGAGTCGAATTGCGCCAGGTCGAGGTCAACAATCAGCGGTTCGAATTCGAAGCGCTCGCCGCCCGGCCTCAGCCCCATGCCCGGCTGGCAACGCGCCGGCAATGCGCCCATGGCGGCATCGCCGGACAATGCTGGGTTTCCCGGCGCTCGGCGCCACGTTGAAAAAGCGATCTTTCCGGGATCTGGCATGGCCTCACGCATGGACGGGCCGAATACGGAAACACCGCCCGGAGGGGTCCCGGACGGCTGAGAATTTTGCTTGTTGCCGGCGCCTATTCCGTGGCCGCCCAGTTCATGCCGCGGCGGATCATGGTGGCGAATTCGGGCACGTCGAACTCGGACGCCCGGTGTCCGAGCGAGCAGTAGAACACCCGCCCCCTGCCATATTGACGTTTCCAGGCGACGGGCATGACGACGCCGCGCGTCCAGTAGGCATGCTCGCCCGAGAAGGTCGTGGTCGCCAGCACTTCGTTGGCCGGGTCGACATGCATGTAGTACTGCTCCGAATGGTAGTCGAAGTCCTTGATGCCCTGCATGATCGGGTCGTCCGGCTTGGCTATGTTGACCCGGTAGTCGATGACATTGCCCGGATGGGCAACCCATTGCCCGCCCGTCAGGAACTGGTACTCGACGCTGTTGCGGAACGCATCGCACATGCCACCGTGATGGCCCGCCATGCCGACGCCGCTTTCGACCGCCGCGGCGAGATTGACCGCTTCGCTCTGCTCGATCTTCGACATGGTGAAGATCGGGATGATCAACGACAGCTTGTTGAGATCGGGATCCTCGAACGCCTTGGTGTCGGTCTCGACGCGCACCGAGAACCCGTCCTCATGCAGCCAACGCCGATAGATCTGCGCGCATTCCTCCGGATCGTGGCCATCCCAGCCACCCCAGACGATCAATGCTTCACGCATAACAGCCTCCCCATTGTCCAGTCTCCGCCGAGTCCGGAATTTGCGACAACAAACCCGGTTCGGCGGCAAAGCGCAAGTCGCAAGCAATCAACCCGCGACAATCGCGTCAGCGTGCCGCGAAGGCCCAGCGTCTGAGGATAGAAAAATTGACACCAAATGTCAGGAAGAACACCAGCAGGCCGGTGCCAAGGTGCGGCGCGCCGATAACACCATGTGCGATAAACGAAAACACCGTTGCGACCAGCAGGACGGCAAACTGGACGGCGACATAGCGCAGCAAGGCGCCCAGATGCGGGGCTTCTGAGAAAAAGGCAAAGCGCCGATGAAGAAGATAGGTGGGCACAACCAGCAAGGCGAACACCGCGGCCGGCAGCACGCCCGCCGGCAGATCGGCAAATCGCGGCGCCAACCCTTCGGACACAAGCACGTAGAGCGTGACCGCTCCGGTTCCGATGGCAAGG
Organism: Devosiaceae bacterium; assembly: GCA_963675235.2. Taxonomy (GTDB): domain Bacteria; phylum Pseudomonadota; class Alphaproteobacteria; order Rhizobiales; family Devosiaceae; genus JAHJQZ01. The sequence continues at coordinate 218,566 of CAXXFU010000017.1, forward strand.
AAGCGCAGAAGCCCGGTGGCGACACGGTCGCGATATGCACGGACCGACGTGGTTTCCTGGGTTTCGTCGAAGATGAAGGTCGGCGGGATCATTGCAATGCTCCCCTCAGCAGCAGCGGCAATGATCCTGCGCCGATTCCTCTCGCCAAAACATGAACATCAGGCTCGGAAATCCGGGCCGGGCCGCTTCAGATCGTCGCGGCGTTAACGATTGGTTGCACCGGTTCCACAAGGCGCATGCGGTCGGTGTCAACGGCGCGGTCGAGCACTTCCTGCAATTGCGCGGCGTGACGGAAGTCCGGCTCGCGGTTGACGCCTTTCTTCACCGCCTTGGCGAAGCTCTGATAGTTGGTCTGAACCGGCTTGACCTTGACGCGCTTCCATTTCGCCTTGCTCAGGTCCTTGCCCGAGCACACGCTCATCTCGGTGCCCTCCGGCCTGTGGGTCAATTCGAGCCCGCCTTTTTCGCCGTAGAGCCTGAGCTTGATGTCGTTGACATGGCCGCTGGCCCAGCGGCTGGCATGCATGACGCCGATGGCGCCATTGGAGAAGCCGAGCGACATGGCGAAGCTGTCATTGGCGTCGAGCACATATTCACCGATGCGATCGTCCGGTGCCTTGGGGAAGGTGTGCAGCCGGCAATAAACATCGGTCGGGGTCAGGCCCGAGGCGAAAACGGTAAAATCGAGGATGTGGATACCGACATCGCCGAGCACGCCGTTCGAGCCATGCGCCGTCGACAGGCGCCACAGCCAGGTCGGGTCCGTGTCCCACTGTCCCCACAGCGGCTGGGTCAGCCAGGACTGCAGGTAGGACGCCTCGATATGGCGGATGGTGCCAAGCGCGCCCGAGGTGACGAGCCGGCGCGCCGCGTGCAGCTCGGCGATATTGCGATAGCTAAGGTTGACCATGTTGATCAGGCCGGCCTTCTCCGCGGCCTCGGCCATTTCCAGCGCCTTGGGGTAGTCGGTGGCCAGCGGCTTTTCACAAAACACATGCTTGCCGGCGGCAAGGGCCTTCAGCGTGGTTTCGTGATGCACCGCATCGGGCGTGACATTGGCGACGGCATCGAACTTGCCCCAGTCCAGCGCCGCGTCGAGCGAGGTGAAGGTTCTGGGAATGTCGTAGGCCTTGGCGAAGCTGTCGGCGACGCCGGGCCGCACATCGGCGCAGGCGACGGTCTTGACCCCGGAGATGTCGGCGAAATTGCCGGCATGGGCGCGCGCCATGCCGCCGGTGCCGAGTATGAGAAGACGCATGTTTTTTCCTTGATATCAGTGAACGGACGGGCCGCGTGCCGTCAGCTTCTCGGGCGCGCTGTCAACCGGCACTTCGGGCGCATCAGCCGGCTTGGCGATTCGCGGCTGCGGATTATGGGCCCAGCGCACGGCATTGCGCAGCACGTGCGCCACGGTCTTGTCGTGATAGGTCGGATAGGCTTCGTGCCCGGGGCGGAAATAGAAGATGTTGCCGGCCCCGCGCCTGTAGGTCAGGCCCGAACGGAACACCTCGCCGCCCTGGAACCAGGAGATGAAGACGGTTTCGAGCGGCTCGGGCACCGAGAAGGGCTCGCCATACATTTCCTCGTTCTCGAGTTCGAAGCTCTGCCCGAGACCGGCAGCGATGGGATGGCGCGGATTGACCACCCAGACGCGTTCACGCTCGCCCGCCTCGCGCCACTTGAGGGCGCAGGGCGCCCCCATCAGACGCCGGAAGATCTTGGAGAAGTGGGCGGAGTGCAGGACGATCAGGCCCATGCCTCCCCAGACCCGCGCGGCGACGCGCTCGACGATCTCGTCGTCGACATCGTCATGGGCGGCATGACCCCACCACAGCAGCACATCGGTTTCATCAAGGACCGCCTCGGTCAGGCCGTGCTCGGGCTGTTCAAGCATCGCGACCCCGGCAGTGATGTCGCCCTCGGCCATCAGCGCTGTGGCGATGGCCCCGTGCAGGCCGTCCGGATAGAGCGCGCCGACATCCTTGTTGAGGCGCTCATGCACATGTTCGTTCCACACGAGTGCCCTGATGGTCATCTCGCAATACCTTTCGCGTGTTGGACGCGTTCGCATGGCCTGCCGGAAACGATCTTCGGCATTGCTTTCAGCAGACGGATACCGGCATGGCTGCTGCGGACACGATGGTTTTCGGGATATGGGAGCGCCGCGACAACCCTCCCGCACTACGGCGCTTTTGCTACTTCAAAGCGCTTTAAATGCGTGTTGTCAATCGGCCCGGTGGCAATTTCCGGTCGATTTCACGGGTTGCGGATCGCTCTTTTGTAGAGGTGCCAGGTGGCGTGGCCGAGAACCGGAAAGACAATGAGCAGCCCGACGAAAACCGGCAAAAGCGCGACAAAGGCCAGGGCGGAAACGACGACGCCCCAGGTCAGCATCACCATCGGATTGCGCAGCACTGTCTTGACCGAAGTGATCATGGCGGTGACGAAATCGCGCTGAGTGTCGATCAAAAGAGGCATGGCGATGACCGTGATCGAGAACAGCACGAGCGACAGAAGCGCCCCGACCAGTGTGCCGACGACGAGGAACATCATGCCCTCCTGGGTTGTTGTCACGGCATGCCAGAACCCATCCAGCGTCGAGGGCGACCTGAAGCCGAGGAACAGGGCGATGAGGATGCGGATCTGGTAGAGCCAGATCCAGAAGACGAAGAGCACGACGAAGGCCATCCACGCCATCTGTCCTTCGCGCTGGCGGAAAACGAAGATCAGCACTTCGCCCCAGCCGAGCTTTTCGCCGGCAGCGAGCCGCCGGCTGATCTCGTACAGACCCGCGGCAGCGAACGGCCCGATCAGCGGAAAGCCGATGCCGATGGGAATGATCAGCCACAACTGCTCGAAAAAGGCGAGCAGCGCGATGGCGAGAAGACCGCCGGCGGCAAAGACGCCACCAAAGAACAATCCATAGAGCGGCGCCCGGCGGAAATCGGCAATGCCGGCCCGGAAGGCTGCGCCGAGATCGTCGAACGAAAGCTCGAGAACTTCCGGCTGGCGACGCATCGCCGGTGTGACTTCCGCTTCTCTCACGAGCTTTCCCCCCAACCTGACAACAACCCCGGCGCGAACCGGGGTGCGACATAATGACACGTCGAGGCCAATTTGGAAGGCCTTTGTCCGGATTTGCCGGCAGGACGGGCGGTTTCAGCGCAGGAATTTCGGGGCGTAGCGGATGCGCGGCTTGGGCGTGGTCGGCCTCATGTGGCGCATCATGCGCTTGTAGATCAGCCCGAAGATGAAGAACACGCCAAGCGAGATGACGAGGAAATAGAGCGCCGCGACCGAAAAATGCAGGAAGGCATTGTAGTCGCCTTCGAACAGCTCCCCGGCCTTGTTCATCAGGTCCTTTTGCTCGTCGATCACCGGCAAGGTGAAATAGACCAGCGCCGTCGCCTGGAACAGGAACACTACCTCGTTGGTATAGGCCGGCCAGGCGATGCGGATCATGTTGGGCCAGGTCACGGAGCGAAAGGTGCGGAAACGGGAAAGGCCGTAGGCGTGCGCCGCTTCCAGCTCGCCGCGCGGCACCGTCTTGAGCCCACCAAAAAAAATCTCGGCGGAATAGGCGGTGGTGTTGAGCGTCAGTACCAATGGCCCGAGGAAAAGCGGATGCAGCACCAGCCAGTCGATGCCCATGGGTTTCCACACCGTCAGGTTCAGCGACAGCATGAACGAGTAGACCATGAACAGCTGAATGAAGAGCGGCGAACCGCGGAAGGCGTAGATGTAGCCGGCGGCCATGCGCGAGACGACCGGATTGGGCGAATTCTTGGCCACCGCCAGCCCGATGGCCAGCACGAAACCGACTGGGATCGAGGCCAGGGCGAAATAGATGTTGAACAGTGACGGGAAGGCCAGTGTCCGGATGTCGTTGAAGAACGGGGAGAGCGCAGTGTCCATCGTCAGCTCTCCGCCGATATGATGCCGCGTCCGGCGCGGCGCTTGAGCCAGGCGAAGCCCTGTTCGCTCAGATAGGTCACCAGGATGTAGAACAAGAACAGCACCAGGTAGTAGATCCAGCGCCAGTCCGGATGCACGAGCCCGACCCTCGCCAAATAGTTCGGCGCCCCGAGCCGTTCGGCATAAAAGACGATATCCTGGATCTGCAACAGCGACAGCAGCGAGGTTGCCTTGATCAGCAGCATCCAGACATTGGACAGGCCCGGCAGGGCGTAGATCCACATCTGGCGGATATGGATGCGCCACATCACCTGGGCGCTGCTCATGCCGTAGGCGCGCGCCGCCTCGAGCTGACCGGCAGGCACGGCGTTCATGGCGCCGTTGATGACGTTGGCGGTGAAGGCACCGTAGACGATGCCGAGAGAGACACAGGCGAGAAGGAAGTATTCCGGCGTCGACAGGTACCAGTTGGCTTCGGTGCAGGGCGGCCAGTGCGCGGCGCTGGCAGCGATCTGCTCAGGCGAACACACCTGCCGCGCCCAGAGCCATTCGACGCCCTGCTCAAAGGCGAGCGGGAAGAACAGGAAGAACAGGACATCCGGCACACCACGCACGACGTTGGTGTAGGCAAACCCGATTCCGCGGAAAATACCGATGCGCGAGCGCAAAAGGATGGCGCCGCCAAGCCCGCACATGAGCGCAAACAGCGAACCGAGCACCGCTGCGCCGATGGTCATCTGGAAAGCACCATAAAAGGCCAGATGCTTGCCGTTGGTGAGGTAGCCAAGCCAGAAGGCGATGTCTTCGCCGAATATGCCAGTCAATCCGTCCAGAGGTCCGTTCCCCCGTTGCCCGGGCGCAACCCGAGATAGCGGGGCAGATCAGACCTGCCCCGCCGCGTGTTCTCGATGATTACCCGATCAGAAAGTGTTCGGGGGATCGAACCAATCGACGATCAGTGCGTTCAGCGAACCATCCTGCTTCATCGAAGCGATGGCTTCGTCCAGCTTGGCCTGGAGTTCATCGTCATCCTTGCGCAGGCCAGCACCGACGCCGCCGCCGATCATGACGTCGGGACCGGCGAACATGAGCGCGCCGTTCGAAGCGCTGACGATCGGGTCAAGATAGCCGCCGTCGGCCAAAACGACGTCGACATTGCCGGCGCTGAGGTCGGCGATCGACTGGTCGGCCGTCTCGAAGGAAACCACGGTGTTGTTGGCGCTGAAGTTCTCCTGGGCGTAAGCCGCCTGGATCGTCGCGCCCTGCACACCGATCTTGAGGCCGCTCATGGCGTCGAAATCGATGTCGGCGCCGGCACTGGTGACATACTTCGAGGGATCGGGCGGATAGTAGTTGTCGGAGAAATCAATGGTCTGCATGCGCTCGTCGGTGATCGACATGCCGGCCATGATGACGTCGTAGTTGCCAGCGATCAGGTTGGGGATGATGGTATCCCACTCGTTCTGGACCCATTCGCAGGTCAGACCGGCCTTTTCGCACAGGGTGTTGCCCAGCTCGATCTCGAAGCCGGCGATCTTGCCGTTGTCATCGACATAGTTCCAGGGCGCATAGGCACCTTCGGTGCCGATGCGGATGGTATCGGCTGCCTGGGCCCCGACGGTCAGCGCAGCCAGCGCAGCCGCGGCGATGATGATTCTCTTCATTGTTTACTCCCTGTCAGAGACGTGTTCCCGGGACGCATGCGTCCCCTTTTGTTATTTGCGCGTGGCGGCCCCCCGCCAAGCACACTTCAAGCGGTTCAGCCGTGCCCGGCCGCCGCCAGAAACTGTTTGAGGCGCACCGAACGGGTGTTGCCGAACACCTCGTCGACCGTGCCGTTTTCCTCGACCTGGCCTTGATGCAGGAAAATCACCCGGTCCGAGACTTCCTTGGCGAAGTCCATGTCGTGAGTGACCAGCAGCATGGTCCGGCCTTCCTCGGCCAGATCCTTGATGACCTTGAGCACTTCGCCTTCGAGTTCGGGATCGAGCGCCGAGGTCGGCTCGTCGAACAGCATCAGCGCGGGGTTGATGCAAAGCGCCCGGGCAATGGCGGCACGCTGCTGCTGACCGCCCGACAATTGCGCCGGATAGACATCGAGCTTGTCGCCGATACCGACTTTTTTCAGCATGGCGACGGCTTCGTCACGCACCTCGTCGAAGGCACGCTTTTCGACGCGCAGCGGCGCTTCCATGACGTTTTGCAGGATGGTCATGTGTGCCCACAGATTGAACGACTGGAACACCATGCCGAGCTTGGAGCGGATGCGCCTGAGCTGTTTCTCGTCGGCCGGCTCGCGGCCATCGCGGCCCGCTTTCAGGCGAATTTCCTCGCCGTCGATATAAACGGCGCCCTCATTGGGCACCTCGAGCATGTTGATACAGCGCAAGAGGGTGGATTTTCCCGAACCCGACGACCCGATCAGTGAGATGACCTCCCCTGCTTGGGCGGCAAAACTGACACCACACAAAACTTCAAGCGCACCAAAACGCTTGTGCACGTCCTTCACATCGACGATCGCGGCCATCTTAACCCGGTCTTTACTCAACTGGTCTGGCAGAAAACCAGAAGAAAGCCGCGTGGAAAAGCCCAATTTTGACCACACAGTCAATATGCAGCAGGCCAGGCACCGGTTTGGCGCCATAATAGGCCGGAAAACAGCGCAAAAACCGGAGACCACGACGTCCCGGTGCGAGCTCCCGTTTCCCGAATGGCTCCTAGGTGACTGTCACCGCCGGCTTGCTGTGCCGGCCCGTGGATCTGCGGCGCTTCGCCAGTGGCAAGAGGACCTCGCACAGGGTGCCGCCGCCCGGGCGTGGCAGGAAACGCATCGAGCCGCCAAATTCCTTGAGGATCGATTGCGAGATCGTCAGCCCGAGGCCGAGACCGTCCTCGGTGGACTTGGTTGTAAAGAACGGCTCGCCGATCCTGCCCGAAAGCTGTTCGGGCACGCCGGGTCCTGTATCCCAGACCGCAATGCGCGCCTGCCCCGCCTCGATGCCAAGCGTGATGCCGACTTCGCGGACAGGCCGCGACGCCACGGCGTCCAATGCGTTGAGCAGAAGATTGACCAGAACCTGTTCGAGCCGCACCGGACTGCCGATAATCTCAACGGGGCGATCGAGCCCGTCTGTGGCGATGTCGACACCGATCTCGTGCGCCCGTGTCCCGGCCAGTTCCATCGCCGCGACGATCGAGGCGGAAATATCCATGCACTGGCTGTCGCCCGCCTCCTTGCGCGCAAACGAGCGCAGGTGCTTGACGATATGCTGCAGCCGCGAAACCAGATTCTGCGACTGCCGGATCAGGTGCCGCGCCGCATCTGTCTCGCCGTGAGCCAGACGCCTGTCCGCGGCGGTCAGCGTCGCCGCCAGTGCCATGATCGGCTGGCTGACCTCATGGGCCAGCGCCACCGACAACTGTCCGAGGGCAGCGAGCTTTGTCGCCTGCACCAGTTCGCCCTCGGCCACGCGCAGGCTCTTTTCGACGCGTTGGCGACAGGCCGTCTCGGCCTGGAGTTCGCGGGTCTGTCCCTCGACACGCTGTTGCAGTAGGGCACTCTGTTCGGTCTTTATGCGGATGCTGCGTCCACGCTGCATGTAGAAATAGACGCCACCCGAGATGACGACACCGAGAAGCACGACGATGACGGCAACGGCGGCGGCGACAAAGCTCCAGGCTGAGAAGGGTCTGGCCGCCATGATAAGCCAGCCGTCTTCGCCCACCGGGCGCAGCCGGAACATGCGGCCGTTCTCGATCACGGTTGTCGGCGCGTCGGCGACAGCATCCACCGACGCCAACAGCGGCGGGCGCGCGGTCAGATCGATACCGTCGAACTGGCCCGACCCGGAATAGCCGGCAAGCACATCTTGCGGCTGCGCGGTGAGGCTGCGGTATTTCCAGTCGCTGTTCGAGGCTAGGAAGATGACGCCGTTCTCGTCGACCAGCGCAAAATCGACGCTCGATTGCTGCCACGAGGATTCTATTGCGGTCAGGTTGACCCCGATGGTCACGGTACCGACGACGCTATCGCCGGCTTCGACGCGGGACGTGACGTAATAGCCCTGCAGGCCCGAATGGGCGTCCACCGAATGCGCGCACCCTTCGCCTTCGGTGATGGCTTCGATGAAATAGGCGCAAAGCGCGATATTGCGTCCGACCGCGTCCATCTCGCCTTCGGCAGCACTTGAGGCGAGCACGACACCGTCAGCATCCGTGACAGCCAGCACCCTCACCCCCGTGCGCTCACGCACCCGGTCGAGATAGGCCTGAAGACTGGCGTCGTCGGACCGGTCGGGATTGGAAAGTCTGGCAATGACGCGTGGGTCCTCGGTCAGCACCGTCGGCAAGGTTGTGAACCGCTCCACCTCGTGATGCAGAACCGTTTCCACGAAGGTCAGGTTCTCGTCGAGCAGATGGCTAATGTTGTCCAGGTGATGCTGACTGACAGCATTCCAGCTGACCGCCGCCGCAACGCCGGTCACCACAAGCCCCAAACTGGCCAACAGCCTGATCCGGCGCATCCTCCTCCCTCTAAACTCAAACGCGCGGTGTGCCTGATGCGAAAATAGCCGCTTTGCTGTCCAGTTGAAGCGTTTGCAGGATGAAAGGAGGCCGAAATGGCTGGGAATCGGGTGATTCCGGCGCGAGTGCGCTGATAGGACGCATTCTTCCTTGCCGGGTGCGCTACCTTCCGAAACGAAAATCCCCGCCGTGACACGGCGGGGATTTGTGATCGTACCGGCGCTATTGGCGCGACAGGCTCAGGCGGCGAGTTCGCCGGAGGCGTAGCGAGCTGCCATATCGTCGAGCGAGAGCGGCTTGATCTTGGCAGCCATGCCGGCGCAGCCGAAGGCCTCGTTGCGTTCGACACACTCGGCGGCGATCTTCTCGCGCGCCGGCTTCAGGATGGCGCGGATGTCGAAGCTCGACGGATTCTCCGCCAGGTATTTGCGGACGGCACCGGTGAAGGCCATGCGCAGGTCGGTATCGATATTGACCTTGCGGACGCCCGACTTGATGCCGCGCGCGATCTCCTCGAGAGGCACGCCAAAGGTCTGCGGAATTTCCCCGCCGAACTGATTGATCAGGTCCTGCAGTTCCTGCGGCACCGAGGACGAACCATGCATCACCAGGTGGGTGTTGGGCAGCTTGGCGTGGATGGCCTCGATGGCCGACATGGCGAGGGTTTCGCCGGTCGGCTTGGAGGTAAACTTGTAGGCGCCGTGCGAGGTGCCGCAGGCGACGGCCAGGGCGTCGACATTGGTCGCTTCGACAAAGCGCTTGGCGTCGTCCGGATCGGTCAGGAGCTGGTCCTTGGAAAGCTTGCCTTCGAAACCGTGGCCGTCTTCCTTGTCGCCCATGCCGGTTTCGAGCGAGCCGAGCACGCCGATTTCACCTTCGACGGAAGCGCCGCGCGCATGGGCGGCAGTGGTCACCGAGCGGGTCACTTCGGAATTGTACTTGAAGTCCGACGGGGTCTTGCCGTCGGCCTCGAGCGAGCCATCCATCATCACCGAGGTAAAGCCGTAATCCAGCGCCGACACGCATGTCTCGAGCGAGTTGCCGTGATCCTGGTGCATGCAGACCGGGATATGCGGATAGGCTTCGGCCGCCGCGTTGAACAGACCATTCAGAAACACGTCACCCATGTACTTGCGAGCGCTGCGGGAGGCGCCGATCAGCACCGGCGAATTGGTCTTGTCGGCCGCATCCATCACGGCCTGAAGCGTTTCGAGATTGGTGATGTTGAAGGCCGGCATGCCATAGCCGTTTTCGGCGGCATGATCGAGCAGCTGCCTGAGGGTGATGAGTGCCATGTGAAATATCCGGGGTTGTTTACGGGGGGATACTGGATCGTGTTTGTTCACGCTCGGGGCGTCGGGTCAAGACTTCGGCCCGAAAAAGTGCGCGGGGCAACGCCCCGCGCAGTGATCTTTCAGGGCCTTTTATCAGGCCGCGTTTGCGTTGGCGATGCCGTTGGCCACCACCGCCGCCGCCTCGGCGCCGAGCTTTTCGAAGTTTTCGTCGAACAGCGTCTTGAGCTTGGCTGCGGTCGCCTTGTAGCCCGCCTTGTCGGCCCAGGTTTGTTCGGGCAGCAGCAAGGCATCGTCGACGCCTGCCACCGAAGTCGGAACCATCAGGTCGAAATAGGGCTCGGTGACAAACTCGACGCCATCGAGCTGACCGCCGATCGCAGCCGACAGCAGCTTGCGCGTGACCGGAAGCGACATGCGCTTGCCGACGCCATAGGCGCCGCCCGACCAGCCGGTGTTGAGCAGCCAGCAGGTCGCGCCTGAATCGGCGAGGCGCTTGGCGAGCATCTTGCCGTAGACCGCCGGGAACTGGGCCAGGAACGGCGCGCCGAAACAGGCCGAGAACGTCGCCTCGGGCTCGGTGATGCCGCGTTCGGTGCCGGCCAGCTTGGCGGTGTAGCCGGACAGGAAGTAGTAGATCGCCTGTTCCGGCGTGAGCTTGGCAAGCGGCGGCAACACACCAAAGGCGTCGGCCGCGAGCAGAACCACGTGCTTGGGCGTCGGCGCCATGCCGGTGTCGATGCGGTTGGCGATGGCGGTCAGCGGATAGGCGATACGGGTGTTCTCGGTCAGGGAGTCGTCCGTGTAATCCGGAACGCCATTCTCATCGAGAATAACGTTTTCCATGATGGCGCCCGGCTGGCGGGCGGCAGCAAAGATCTCCGGCTCGTTGACCTCGGACAGGTTGATCGCCTTGGCATAGCAGCCGCCTTCGAGATTGAAGACGCCATTGGGCCCCCAGCCGTGTTCGTCATCGCCGACAAGCGCCCGGTCGGCCGATGCCGACAGCGTTGTCTTTCCCGTGCCGGAAAGACCGAAGAAGATGGTCGAGTCGCCATTGGCATCGACATTGGCCGAGCAGTGCATCGGGAAGATGTCGTGTTCCGGCGCATGGAAGTTGTAGAGCGAGAAAACCGATTTCTTGATCTCGCCGGCATAGAAGCTTCCGGCGATCAGAATGATGTTGCGCGTCAGGTCGAGTGCGATGCAGGTCTCGGTGCGGGTGCCGTGCCGGGCCGGATCGACCTTGAACGAGGGCAGGTGCACGACGCAAACATCGGGCTTGAGGCCGGCAATCTCGTCTTCGTTCGGCGTGATCAGCAGGTGGCGGATGAACAGGGAGTGCCAGGCACTCTCGGAGACCACGTTGACCTCGAGGCGATGGCTCGGATCGGCCCCGATGTGCAGCTGTTGCAGGAACAGTTCCTTGCCCTTGGCGAACTCGGTCAGGTCGTCCAGCAGCAGATCGAACTTGTCCTTATCCATGCGGGCGTTGTTTTCCCACCACACGAGTTCGTTGGTGGCCGCGTCGCCGACGATGTATTTGTCTTTGGGCGATCGCCCCGTAAAGGCTCCGGTCGTGGCCACTAGCGCGCCGTCGCGGGTGGTCGTCGTCTCCTTCCGCGCCAGCGACATCTCAACCAGTTCAGCCGTGTGATTGTTGGCGTGAACGGTCGACGCGTTGGCGGAGAGGATCTCGGCGATAGAGGCGGGAGTCGTATCAAGGATCATGTCAGATGGTCCGTTGGGGTTGTTAACTCGGTTCGTGCCCTTTCAGGCGGCGACAAAGACCCGGTCGCAGCCATCCCCTCACTTCTGGCGGCGACCAATTGGGTCGCATCAGGTCCTCCCCCCTACGATTTCGATCTTATGAGAAACGCAAGTCCGGCAGAAATCCCTTATTTCGCCGCATGTGCAGGCATGGTCGTTCGCGGTGCGCTGCACAAACTACTAGTTTTGCATGCGCATGCAAGCAGAGTTTTTACGACTCTGGCTTACAGGTTTGCTGTGGGTCAATCCTTGATTTACAGCAAGTCGCCTGCGGTGTGTCAGCGCAGCCATGGTCGCACATCGCCGCAATCCCGTGACGAACGGGCATAGGTGCTCATCCGTCAACCGGTGCGATCGTGTAAACAACCTGACGCTTCGCCGAAAAAAAAGAGACTGTTCAGGGCGCAAGCCAGATGCGTTCGCCGTTTTCGAAGACAACGCCTTCAGCCGGCACGCGTGCCGATCCGCGCACAACCAGACGGCCACGAACCTCACGGCGCTGGGCGCGTTTTCCCGGGTCTTCGATCATGGCGTCAATAATGGATATCGCCTCGTTGACCAGTGCCGAAGCCGGCTGCGAATAGGTCGTCAGGTCGTAGGCTGTCTCGCCGGCTTCCGGCACGTCGTCGAATCCGACCACCGACAGGTCCTCGGGAACCCTGAGGCCGAATTCGCGACGGGCGACGCCGATGGCAGCGAAGGCCATATAGTCCGAAGCACAAAAGATCGCATCGGGCGGTTGGGGAGCAGATAGCAGATCGCGCACAGCCTGGGCGGCGCTGTCGAACGCATAGTGGCCGTGGACCATGGCGACCTCGCCGATGCCATGGGCGGCGAGCGTGCCGGCGAAGGCCTCGCCTCGCGCCCTGCCCGTCGTCGAAGCTGGCGAGCCGCCGACAAAGGCAAAGCGCCGGTGTCCGCCGGCCAGAAGGAAAGCGGCAATGCGCTCGCCGGCGCGCTGGTTCTCGCCGCGTACCGTCGATATGCCGGGCAACGAGCTTTCGCGGTTGATCTGCACGATCGGCACGCCCGATTTCTGGCACTGCAGCGCCAGTTCGAGCGAGGCCGTGGTCGCAGTCAGGATGACGGCGTCGACCTGATAGGAGAGCACCTGTTCGAGCGCCGGGTCGGCAGCCTCTCCGGGCGGGTTGGTGAACAGGAGAATGTGGCGGCCGCTCTCGCGCAGGCGGTCCGACAGTTCCTTGACCACCTGGGCATAGAAAGGGTTTTCGAGATAGGCGATGGCGAGCGCGACGATGTTGGATTGCCGCGTCGCCAGCGAGCGCGCCATCAGATTGGGCTGATAGCCGAGTGTCTGGGCCGCCTCGAGAATGCGCTTGCGCGTCGCCTCGGCAACGCTCGCGCCGGGCGTGAAGGCGCGGGACACAGCCGACTGCGAGACGCCCGCCAGTTCGGCGACATCGCTCTCGGTCGGTGCGCGCTGTGGGCGTTGACGCCGCCTGATCGTGTTCACGGCACTAGCTCTCACAAGGGTCGGGGTGGCACGAGCCGGTGACCTTATTGAGTTCGGCAGCGAAAACCAATGGCAAATAGGTCATAATTGTATCCGGCAAATGCCTCATCGCGCCGCGCCAAAACCGGACCGATCCGACACCGCGCCATGCCGCCTGAACGGCAAAGCGCGTGCCATCCTTTCGGGGCGGCACGCGCTTCATGCCAGGGTGAAAGTGCCGGCAGCGATCAGGCGGTCGCCATGGCACCCGGACCGGGAACCGCGCCAGGCGGGCACTTGCCGAGAATGATCATGCCGAGGACCTCGTCCTTGGTGACGTCTTCGGTCTTGGCAATGCCGACGATCTGGCCGTTCTTCATCACGGCGATGCGGTCGGAAAGATCGAACACGTCGTGGATGTCGTGGCTGATCAGGAAGATGCCGATGCCGTCGGCCTTGAGCTGCTTGACCAATTCACCGACCTGCTGGGTTTCCTGCGGGCCGAGCGCGGCAGTCGGCTCGTCCATTATCAGGATGCGGGCGTTGAAGTAGATGGCGCGGGCAATGGCCACCGACTGGCGCTGACCGCCCGACAGGGCGACCACCGGCGTCTTGAACCGCACGAAGTTCGGGTTGAGCCGGCCCATGATCTTGCGGGTCTCGGCTTCCATCGCCACGTCGTCCAGCGTGCCCCAGGAAGTGCGAAGTTCGCGCCCGAGAAACAGGTTGGCGGCGGCATCGACGTTGTCGGCGACGGCGAGCGTCTGGTAAATCGTCTCGATGCCATAGCCCTTGGCGTCGCGCGGGTTGTTGATCGTGGCTTCCTGGCCGTCGATATTGATTGTACCGGAGTCACGATGATAGGCGCCAGAGAGGACCTTGATCAGGCAGGACTTGCCGGCGCCGTTATGCCCGACAATCCCGACCACCTCGCCCGGAAACAGGTCAACCGAGACGTTCTCGACAGCGTGGATGCCACCAAAGGACAGGTTGATGTTCTTCATCTCGACAAGAGGCGTTGCTTTTTCCAGCATGATTGACGCTCCTAATTGGCCTGTTGCCGCTGATACAGCGTGTCCAGCCACACCGCAAACACCAGAACACATCCAATGACGATGGATTGCATCGGCGACTCGACGCCGATCAGAACCATGCCCGATTGCAGCGATTGCATGACGACGGCGCCCAGAACAGCGCCAAACACGGTGCCGACACCACCGGCAAACGAGGTGCCGCCGATAACCGTCGCCGCGATGACATAAAGTTCGTATTGGGTGCCGAGGGCATTGGTTGCCGCATTGAGACGGGCGGTCATGATGGCAGCCGCGATGGCACACAGAACGCCCATCAGGATGAAGATCTTCATCGTCACCCAGCGTGAGTTGATACCGGCGAGATCAGCCGCTTCCGGATTGCCGCCCATGGCGAAGACATAGCGCCCGAAACGCGTGCGCCGGGCCATGAAGTTCATCGTCACCGCAACACCGATGGCCATCAGCACCGGAACGGCAATACCGGTCGGGATGAACAGGCCTTCGGGCGGGATGGCGATATTGTTGGCTTCGGCGAACTGCTGGGCGATCCGGCGCGGCCAGGGATAGGCATTGAAGATGGCGACGGCACCCAGGGTCACCGCGCATCCGACACCGCCGATCAGCGTTTCGGCCCAGATCGGCCGCAGCGGGAAGTTGTAACGCACGCGCGAGCGACGGCTGGCGATGATGGCAAAAACGATGGCTATGCAGACGATGACGCCGATGATCCAGCTCGGCAGGGCGCCGATCGAGCCCCTTGGCCCGCCGCCCATGAGCTGGAAGGTGGAATCGAGTGGAGCCACGGTGCGGCCCGAGGTCACCCACCAGGCGGCGCCGCGCCAGGCGAGCCAGCCACCGAGAGTAACAATGAATGCAGATACCCTGAGATAGGCGATGATATAGCCCTGGAAGGCGCCGATGAGCGCGCCGACGGTGATGCCGGCGGCCAGGGAGATGATCCAGGTGCCCCAGAAATCGAAGCCGAAATATTGCGGCAGGATTTCCGCCTGCAGCACGGCCATGACCATGCCGAGGAAACCGAGGATGGAGCCAACGCTCAGATCGATGTTGCGGGTCACGATGACCAGCACCATGCCGGTCGCGATGACGGCAACCGAAGACGCCTGAACCGAAAGGTTCCACAAATTGCGTGGCGTCAGAAACAGACCGCCGGAGAGCATGTTGAAGACAATCCAGACCAGCAGCAGCGCACCGATCATGCCGAACATGCGGGCATCGATCTCGGTGGCGTAGATGAACCTCTTGAGCAGGTTTGAAGTGCCGGCATCGCGTTTGGCGGTGGGCGATGAAGTCGTCGGCTCGGACATGTTACCTCCCCCATGAAGGCAGTCGGAGTTACCCCAGACAGCCGCCGCAGCCGAAGCTGCGGCGGCCCAGGTCAGTCACTTGCGTGAAGACATGTTTGAAGATCAGTCGCAAACGGCCAGCGAACCAGCGGCAACGCCCTGGCATGCGGCTTCCTTGCTGATCCAGCCAGCGTCGATCACGACATCGAGATTGTCCTGCGTGATCGGGAGCGGGGCCAGGAAGATCGAGTGCATGTTGACGCCCTTCGGGCCACCGTCAAACATCACCATACCGTCGACATCGCCCATCGCCGTTCCACCGGCCATGGCCAGGGCCGCTTCAGCAGCCTTCTTGCCGAGCTCGCGGGCGTCCTTCCACACGGACACAGTCTGGGTGCCGAGTGCAACGCGGTTGAGCGCGGCGAGGTCGGCGTCCTGACCGGAGACCGGAACCTGACCGGCAAGACCCTGGGCAGCCAGAGCCGCAACGACGCCACCGGCGGTGCCGTCATTGGAGGCCACGACGGCCTGGACGTCATTGTTCAGCACTGTCAGGAACTGTTCCATGTTGCGCTGAGCGACCGAGGGATCCCAGTTGTCGGTATAGGCTTCGCCAACATTCTTGATGGCGCCGGAATCGATCGCGTCCTTGAGGACTTCGATCTGACCCGAGAACAGGAAGTCGGCGTTCGGATCGGCGGCGTTGCCCTTGATGAACACGTAGTTGCCGGTCGGCTGCACCGCGAAGACGGCGCGGGCCTGCATGCGGCCAACTTCCTTGTTGTCGAAGGTGATGTAGAACGCGTCGGGATTCTCGATCAGGCGGTCGTAGCCGATGACCGGAATACCTTCGTCCACGGCCTTCTGCACGGCCGGACCGATGGCGTCCGTATCCTGAGCCAGGACGATGATCGCATCGGCGCCCTGGGAGATGAGGTTCTCGACGTCGGCCAGCTGCTTGGAAGCAGAGGACTGCGCGTCGGTGGAAATATACGTGGCGCCAGCGGCCTCGATCACGGCCTTCATTGCCGGTTCATCCCACTTGCCCCAACGCTCTTCCTGGAAGTTGTTCCAGGAAACGCCAATGGTCTGCGCCATGACCGAACCGGACATGCCAACGAGCATGGTTGCGCCCAGAAGGGCGGCAGTAAACAGTTTCATAATTTTCCTCCCGTGCGGACGGAAACTCCATCCGACTTGCAGAATGAGGCTGCAATTTTCACAGCCGATATGAGCAATTATTTCGATGCTCGAAAAAAGAAGTGACACGGGCGGTCAAGCCGTGTCAACCTTCTTTTGAGGATCGGATACCGCCTGACAACAATCCACCGAAAAAAGATCATAAAATAGCGGTGTGAAGGTGCATCCGACAAGAGGAACCGTTATGCCGGAGCAAGTAGAAATGCTCTTGCCGGCAGAAGAGGAGCACGCCTTTGCTGCGGCAGTTCACAGGGGAATCCAGCGCGTGAACGGAGATTGGGAGAACTGATCCGTTGGCACGCGTAGGAGGCGATTCCGACTCTATCCGTCGGCAGAATCGCGGTCTGGCGCTGGATGCGCTCAGGCGCGCCGGTCCGCTTGCGCGCACCAAACTCGCGGCCGAGACAGGGCTGTCGCATGCCACGATCACGGCCATCACCACAGACCTGGTCAACCAGGGAATCCTGACCGATCACGATCAGAGCCTCACCGACCAGAAGGGACGCGGCCGGCCCGCCATACGCCTGTCGCACCAGCGCGACGCCGCCTATTCGGTGCTGTTCGAGATCGAGGTCAACCGGGCGCGCTGTTCGCTGATCGATTATTCCGGCACGCTGGTCGACCGCATCGATTCCGAGCTCGACCCGACCAGTTTCCAGACATTGCGTCCCGCCAGTTTCCTTGCCGCGCTGGTCCAGCGCATGTGCGCGCGCAATCCGGAGGCTCAGCGGCGATTGCGCATCGTCACCGCTTCGGTGCAGGGCATCGTCAACCGTGCCGGCAATGGCCTGACCTGGTCGCCGATCCCGGGCCTGGCAGGCGCCGTTCTCGGCGAGCAGATCGCCCGCGACACCGGTCTCGAGCTGACGATCTACAAGCGCGGACGGCTTTTGGCCGAAGGCACGCGCATCCTGTTTCCCGACCTGCACGACGCCAATGTGGCAACGGTATTCGTCGGCGCAACCGTGGCGATGGGCGTCTCCTATCGTGGTCCCGCGACGGGGCGTTCAGAGGATGCCGCCACAGAATTCGGCCACATGGTCCACATTCCCAACGGGGCACTGTGTCGCTGTGGTACGCGCGGCTGCATCGAGGCCTACGCCGCCGATTACGGGGTCCTGCGCACAGCCTATGGCGTCCCCGACACGACACGGCCGGCACCGGCCGTGCCCCATGCCCAGTACGTGCAGCTGATCGAATCGGCGCGGCGCGGCGATCCACGTGCGGTGCGTGCCTTCAATGTCGCCGGCAGCGCCATCGGCTATGGCCTCAACCGGCTGATGACCGTATTCGATCCGTCCCACATCATCATCGTCGGGCCGGGCGCCGAAGCCTTCCCGCTTATGAAAGACGAAATGGAAGCCGCCATTGCCGCCTCACTTGTCGGGCGGGTCAACGGCGTTCCGCACATCCTCACCCACGGCGATGAGCAGGAATCGATTTTCAGAGGACTGATGGCCAAGGCTCTCGGTCAGATCGACCAGGATCTCTTCGCGCCCCTGCCCGCTCAGGGCCCAAGAACGGAGACTGCATGATGCGCCTTGTACGCCTTGCTCCGCTCACGACCGCGCTGGTGGCAACGACCGCTCTGGCCGGACCTGTGACCTTCCTGACGCTGCCGCCATCCGATGAATCGGCGATTACTGTCGAAGTCGACCAGTCGCAACTGCAGGGGTTGCTGTCGAAATCCGATTACGACGACCTCGTCAAGGCCGGCGGATTGCTGTTCGACGCCCGCTTCACCATCAATGACGGCGCCGGGCGGCCCCTGGCGACGCAGGCCGTCATCCCGACCCATTTCAAGCATCCGCGCGAGGTGCTGTTCCAGCGTGCCTCGGGACCGGATTCCAATTCCTGCGCCTCGTGCCACAACCTGCCGGTCTCGGGCGGCGCCGGGGATTTCGTCGCCAACGTATTCACATCCGGCGGCACCGAAAGCGCCGATTTCGATAATGTCGATCCGCAGTTCTCCAACGAGCGCAACACCAACCACATGTTCGGCTCCGGGCTGCAGGAACTGCTGGCACGGGAGATGACGGCCGACCTCAAGGCGCTGCGGAGCGATGCTCTGAAAAAGGCCAGGTCAGGCGGAGAAGCGGTCACGGTCGCGCTTGTCACCAAGGGCGTCGATTTCGGCGAACTGACGGTCGGGCCCGACGGCATGATGGACACTTCCAAGGTCGAGGGCGTCGATGCCGATCTCGTCATCCGCCCGTTCAGTCAGAAAGGCGTGTTCCCTTCGCTGAGGAATTTCACCGTCAACGTCCTCAATGCCCATCACGGCATTCAGGCCGACGAACGTTTTTCGGCCGCCATGACCGGCGAGGCCGACTTCGACGGCGACGGCATGATCGACGAGTTCGCGCCGGGTCTGGTGTCGGCGCTGGTCGCCTGGCAGGCGAGCCTTGAAGCGCCGGTGCTGGTGCCTTTCGACAATCCCGAATGGCAGGCGGCAGCCGACCGGGGCGAGTCACTGTTCACCACTGCCGGCTGTGCCTCCTGCCACGTGCCGGCTTTGCCGCTCAAGAGTGCCGTCTTCTTCGATCCGGGGCCGGACGACACTGCCGGCACGCTGATGGTCAGGGATGTCGCCGAGCCGGCAAGCTACGACCTCGGCGCGCTCGACTGGGTCAAGGCGCTGCCGCGCAATGACAAGGGCGAGATCATGGTGCCGCTGTTCGGTGACCTGAAGCGCCACAAGATCGCCGACGACAAGCATCCGCATTTCAACAACGAACTGATGGGTCAGAATTTCGTTCCGCGCGACACCTTCATCACCGCCGAGCTGTGGGGCGTGGCCGATACTGATCCGTTTGGCCATCGCGGCGACCTGACGACGCTCGACGAGGCGATCCGCGCCCATGGCGGCGAAGCGACCGAATCTGTCGACGCCTATACGGCGCTGAGCGATGACGAACGTACCGCCATCATCACCTTCCTGAAGACCATGAGGATGCCGCAATGATCCGTCCCGTTTTCGCATGCGCGCTCATGGCCGCGGTGGTGTCGAGCCTTGGTTCCGCGACACCGTCCGTCGGTCAGGACAACAACCGCGCGGCGGCGTTGGCCGGTATTGTCGTGCCGTCGCTCAACGAGGAGGCTGAAGCCGCCGGCATCACCCATTCCTATGAGGGTGGCTGGGAGTTCTTCGTCGGCGGTGGCGGTTCGAGTCTCGACTGCAACGCCGATGGTCTGCCTGACATGGTCCTGGCTGGCGGCACCAATCCCGCCGAACTCTATATCAATCGCTCAAAACCGGGCGGCGCCTTCGCCTTCGACAAGGGCGATCTCGGCATCGACGACAGGCTCGCCTCCAAGGTGCTCGGCGCCTATGCGCTCGATATCGACGGCGACCACCTCGACGAGCTGGTGCTGTTGCGTCTCGGGGAAAACCTCGTGCTCAAAGGGCTTGGTGAGTGCCGGTTCGAGCGCACCGGTCGGGCCTGGGGCATTGATGGCGGCCACTCATGGACCACCGCCTTTGCCGCCGAGTGGGAGATGGGTAACCGCTTCCCGACCTTGGCTTTTGGCAATTATGTCGATCGCACCGCACCGGGCTCGCCCTGGGGCACGTGCTCGGACAATTACCTGATGCGACCCGGCAAAGGCGATGCGCCGGACTATTCGGATGCCATGGCGCTGACGCCGGGCTATTGCGCCCTGTCGATGCTGTTCACCGACTGGAACCGCTCCGGCGAACCGGCCTTGCGCATTGCCAATGACCGGCAATACTACCGCGGCGGCGAGGAGCAGATGTGGCGCATCGAGCCGGGCCGCCCGCCGCGGCTCTATCGCCGTGCCGACGGCTGGGCCCATCTTTCGATCTGGGGCATGGGCATCACTGCCGCCGATCTCAACTCCGACGGCCTGCCCGAATACGCCATCACCTCGATGGGCGACACCAAGTTGCAGACCCTGGATGATCCGGGCGATCCGTCCTATCCGAAATATGTCGATATCGCCTTCGAGCGCGGCGCCACGGCGGCCCAGCCTTACACTGGACCGGATAAGCTGCCCTCGACCGGCTGGCATTCCGAATTCGCCGATTTCAACAATGACGGGCGGGTCGATCTGTTCATTGCCAAGGGCAATGTCTCGACGATGACCGACTTCGCCAGCTTCGACCCGGACGACCTGTTGTTGCAGAACGTCAAGGGCATGTTCATCGAGGCCGGCGACCGAGCCGGTATCGCCCGCAACACCACCGGACGCGGCGCCATCGTCGACGATTTCAACCGCGACGGCATGCTCGACCTGCTCGTGGTCAACCGCGAAGCCAATGTCTCGCTGTTCCGTAACATGGGAGTCAGAACCGACTGGGGCCACAAGACGCTGGGCAATTGGGTCGAGATCGAGTTGCACGACGAGAACGGCAACAGCGCCGGCGTCGGTTCGCGGCTTCTGGTCAAGACCGGCACGGTGTCGATGAACCGCACCATCGGGATCGGCGGCGGCCACGCAGCCGGTCATTCCGGTCCGATCCACTTTGGCCTCGGACAGATTGATCGCGCCTCGGTCCGGGTACAATGGCCAGACGGTTCGTGGAGCGCCGACTACACGTTCCTGGCCAACACCCATGTCGTGATCAGGCGCGGCGCACCGCTTGTCGCCTACCGCCTGATCGGCGACGGCAGCTAGGCACCACAAGGTCATGCGGGGCGCAGCGCGCTCGCTGCGCCCCGATCAAAACTCAGTCCATGCCGCAGACCTGGCCGGGAGCACCGCGCACGGCGAACAGGGCCGCCTCGGTCGGCCGCTCGACGGGCAGGTTGGAGCCGTTCCACAGGTTGAAGGCCGTCATGGCGTCCCGTGATCCTTGGCCCCACTTGCCGTCGATGGCGCTCAGATAGCAGCCGACCTGCGCCAAGGCTTCCTGCAGGTCGCTCGCATCGACGTCATCCCCATAGGCATCCGAAACCGTATTGGCCTGCGGCGCGGCACCGGACGCATAGGCGGCAAGCGCAGCACGGGAGCCAGCGCCGAATGCACCGTCTATGGCGCCCGCGTAGTAGCCCTCGCGCCGGAGAAAGCTCTGCAGCGCCTTCGGTCCGACCTGACCGACTGCGTCGAGACTGTCGAGCGCCATGCCCGGTTCGATGCGATAGAGCGTCAGGAAGATCTCGACATAGTCAGGCGCGTTGCCGGCCTGGTCGAGCACCATCAGCGCCCGGTAGTAGCCTTCGAGATAGCCGAGGCGCCCAGCAGCAATGAAGTAGTCTCGCGACACATCGAGGCTCGCAGTCATGCCGATGCCGTTTTCGGCCAGCGCTCCCAGTTCGACATAGGCCGGGGCCCAGCCACCCTCGCCGGCGGCCGTGTAGAGCGGGATGGCGCGTTGCGCCGCCTCATCCCATTTCGACACGTCAAGCTGGTAGGCGGCATCCATGATCGCCTGGGCCTGATCGAACAGGTCCCGCGGCGCAGGTGCCTCGGCAGCGACCGGCGGTGCCGCTTGCCGCACGGTCTGTGCCGGCGGTGGTTCCGCTTGTGCCGGGGATGCGGTCAGTGTCGCGATGCGTGCTTTGGCGATCGGCGCGAAGGTACCGTCGGGAAACCTGTCGAGATAGGCCTGGAACAGGGCGGCATCAGCGCTGTCGGCTATGGCCTGCCAGAAAGCGAGATCGAGGGCTGGGTCGACACCTGTCGCCGCGGCTGCAGCCGTATCGGTCGCGACCGGCGCCGGATCGTCGGGTTCGGGCCGGCATTCGAGTCCTGTGCTGCATTCAAGCGTGTCGCTGGGTGGCCGGTCGCCGGCAGTCACCTTGTCGATCTCGTCAGGATCGACCGGGGACAGCATGTCGTCGCTCGGTGGCAGGCATTCGAGTTCGTTGCCGCATTCCATCGTGTCGCTCGGCGGGGGCTCCAGCACCGAAGGTTCAGGCTCCATGACCTGATTGTCGCCGACGCAGGGCTTATCGCGACACGGCCCGTCCGGCGCCTCGGCATCCGCGGGCGGATCGCAAACGGCCCCGTCGCAGATCATCAGGCCGGTGCCGCCCGTCATCGATGCCTCACACTCGGCGGCAAGCTTGGCCTTCAACTCGTCGTCGGGCGGGAAATAGCTGTCGGTGATGCGCGAATAGTAGACGAGGCAGGGTTGGGTGATGATCACCGGGCCGATGGTTTCGCAGACCCGCTTCAGCGCCCCTGCCGGCGCGCTGTCTTCGCCGCCGATGGCGACATAGGACTGATAGCCCTCGCACGGGTTGATGCGGTCAACGGCAAAAGCGCTGGTGGATATCCCGAACATGGCGGCAAGCACAGCCAGCAGGAAGACCGGGACACAGGTGAAATGGATTTGGCGCGCGGCGGCGCAGAATGGCGTGCTCATGGCATCCCCTCGAATGCGCGTTTCCGGTACCGGACGCGACGTCAGGACGACAAGCAACAGCCCCTCAAGCGCTCGTCGGCCCGGACTCCCTTCCCCGACCGGATGCGACACTTAACGATGAAAAACGCTAGCACCTGCATCGGCGCATGAGCGCGTGGCGCATCGCCGCACAGCCGGAAAAAGCCAAACCAGACTGGAACTTATCGGTTTTCGGCCTGGAAGATTCCGCGATAGGCATCCCGCATCACCTCGATCTCGGCAAGCGCGGCATTGAACGCCGTCCAGTCGTCATTGTCGGCGATCGGGGACCACAGCGCTTCCATCTCGTCGATCAGCATGGTGCGCGGACGGGTACGCTCAAAATAGGTATGCGCGAGATCGGCGCCAGGATGGCGCGGCAGTGCCAGCACGCCGTCCCGCACCGGTGCAAAACTGTCGGCGTCATAGAGTTCGCCCAGTGGCGAGCGCGCCAGCCGTTCGGGCTGGGCGGCGAACAGGTCGAACATCACCTGTTCGAACGGCGCTTGTGTTTCCTCCAGGAAACCGAACAGCGCGACGATCTCGTCCTGCGCCCCGTCCGGCCCGGCGACGAGTCCGAGCCGATCGAGAAAGGCCGTCTCGATGCGGGCACGGAACTGGTCCCAATAGGTATTGAGCGCAGCTTCGAGGCTTTCGCGTTCGCCGATCGGCAACAGCGCCCCGGCCAGTCGCAGGAGATTGTCGGCCAGCGCATCGGGCTGAAGTCCGAAGGCATAGAGCCCGGTGCGGTCGAAATAGGCTGCGGTGAAGCCGGCATCGTAGCTCGGCAGAAACCGCCATGGACCGTAGTCGAAGCTCTCGCCGGTGATGTTGATATTGTCGGAATTGAGCACACCATGAACGAACCCTGCCGCCGTCCAGCGCGCACCGGTCTCGGCGACGTGTGCCACCACCTCCCGGAGAAAGGCCGCCGCCTCTTCCTTCAAATCGTTGCGCCGGGCGTCGGGCAGATAATGCGTCGTGGCATGGCGCAACAGGCGCGCGAGATTGTCGTTGTCCTTGAAATAGGCAAGGCGCTGGAACGAGCCAATGCGGATGTGAGAATGCGAGAGCCTGACCAGAACCGAAGCGCGCGTTGGCGACGGCTCGTCGTTTCGCTGCAAGGCTTCACCGGTTTCGATCAACGACAGCGATTTGCTGGTGTCGACGCCGAGCGCTTCGAGCATGGAACTGGCCAGTACCTCGCGCACGCCGCCCTTGAGGGTCAGCCGTCCGTCACCACCGCGCGACCAGGGCGTCGTGCCCGAGCCCTTGGTTCCGAGGTCCATCAGCCGGCCGCTGTCGTCAAGCATCTGGGCATAAAGAAAGCCGCGCCCGTCGCCGAGATCGGGATTGTAGGTACCGAACTGGTGGCCGTGATACCTGAGTGCCAGCGGCTCGGAGAACGATCCCGGCAAAGGCACGAGCCGCCCGAAGTGGTCGAGCCACTCGGCATCGCTCAATCCATCAAGGCCGATGCTTTCGGCAGCCCGCTGGTTGCGGTGGCGCAGCCGAAGGTCGGGGAAACGCGCTGGCGCGACGATATCGAACAGGTCCGGGCCGAGATCGGCATGGATGGTGCTGGGGCGGAAGATGGCGATCTTGGCGTCTCCTTGCCGTGAGATGCGAAACGCCGAGACATAATGACAGCCGGGCCGGGAGACCAGCCCCTACGGCCTCACCGATGCGCGAGCGCTATCGGGTTCAGGCGGCGGCGCGTCCCGATCCATCGCGCAGGCTGTTGAAATAGGCAAACAGCATCAGCGCCGCCAGCGCCAGTGGAATGAGATACGCGGTCGGCGACACCGGTCCGGTCAGGATGCCGCTTGTATAGAGCAGGATTTTGGCCCCGTTGAGCCAGACGATCACCGGAAACACGGTGATGAGCAGCACGCCGCGCCGTTCGAGCGGCTTGCGGTCGGCCCAGAGCAGAAGCACGGTCCATCCGGCCATCAGCGACGCACCGTAGACCATGGCAAACCGGTAGGCGTCGGAGAAGTCGAACACCTCGACGCGATTGAGCACCAGGATGCGGTTCAGTTCGGGCACCAGCATGGCAACCACCATGACGGCATCAGCGATCGCTCCGGCCCAGAAGGCGATACGAAGCCACAGGATCCTGTTATCCATTCTTCGTCTCCGTTTTGCTGCCATTCGCAGAAGCCGCCTCGCGCTCGACCATCATGTGGCTGTCGGCAGCGGTCAGATCGAGTCCATAGATTTTCTTGAGCATGGCGATGCCCTCGAGCGCTTCGTCATCGAATGGACTCTTGCCTTCGAGACTGTGCAGCACGATGCCCTCGACCAGATCGCCGAGCGTGATGTCGGCATATTCGGCCATGCCCTTGAGAACCTTCAAAAGGCGTTTTTCGATGCGGATGCCGGTCTGGACACGCTCTACGACGGGATGAGTTGGCTCTGTCATGCACACACATGTATTCATATACCTAAGTACATTCAAGAGGGTTGGCTTCCGCCCGGCAAGGCTGGAGCGCCGCCTGCGCAAAAGAAAATGGGCTGCACGCCGCAGCCCCTGCCCTTCACGCCGACGCATTTCGGCTGTCGATGCAGCCTTGGCGGCGGCCGCATCGAAGGTTGGGGGATGAATGCCGGGCGCTGCGCCACCATCTCGTCATGTCGTGAGACCGCCGGGGCGCCCGGAACCGCACGAAGCTCGACGGTTCCGGGCTGACCCCTGCCGTTTGCGGGCACAGGTCAGGAAGGGAACACCTGCACCCGTCCGCCCCCCAGGATCACGCTACCGATACAGCATCGTCGGCAGCCACATCGAAAGCTCGGGGATGAAAGTCAGCAGCAACAGCACCGTCACCAGCGGGATCAGGAACGGCAGGGTTGCCGTCACGCAGCGCTCGAATGGAACCTTGGCGACCTTCGAGAGCACGTAGAGCACAAGGCCGACCGGCGGCGTCAGAAGCCCGATCATCAGGTTGAGGATCATGATGATGCCGAAATGCACCGGATCGATGCCAAGTCCCATGGCCACCGGCAGCAGGACCGGCGTCAGGATGGTGATGGCGGCAATCGTCTCCATGAAACAACCGATGACAAGAACGATGACGGTGATGATGAGCATCAGCGCCACGGGATTGTCGGTAATGGTGAGCATGACCGACGAGAACTGCGGCGCCGCCTGATTGGCGGTGAGGATCCAGGCGAAGATCATCGAGGCGGCGACGATCAGCATGACCGATGCCGTGGTTTCGACCGTGTCCATCGACACGCGCATCAGCTTGTTCCAGTCGAGCGTGCGGTAGACGACAAGACCGAGGAACAGCGAATAGACCACGGCCGCAATCGCCGCTTCGGTCGGGGTGAAAATGCCGAACATGATGCCGCCGATAATGATGACCGGCGTCATCAACGGCAGGAAGGCATCAAGAAACGAGGTGAAGAACATGCGGATCGAGAAGCGTTGATCGCGCGGGTATTTGCGCGCCCGTGCATAGAAGGCGACCATGATCATCAGCGACAAGGCCATGAGCAGGCCCGGAATGATGCCGGCGGTGAACAGCTGCCCGATCGAGGTGTCGGCGATGACGCCATAGATGACCAGCGGCAGCGACGGCGGGATGATCGGCCCGATTGTCGAGGAGGCGGCGGTGATGCCGACGGCGAAATCGGTGTCGTAGCCGGCTTCGCGCATCGCCTTGATCTCGATATTGCCCAAGCCCCCCGCGTCGGCCACAGCGGCACCGGACATGCCGGCGAAAATGATCGAGGCGCCGACATTCACATGCCCGAGCCCACCATGCATCCAGCCGACCGCCGCACGGGCGAAGCCGAAGATCTTGGTGGTGATGCCGGCGGTGTTCATCAGATTGCCGGCGAGGATGAAGAACGGCACTGCGATCAGCGGAAACGAATTGATGCCGTTGACCATGTTGGCCAGAACGATGATCGGCGGCATGCCGTTGGTGATCACGAACGCCAACGACGCCAGGGTCAGCGCGATGGCGATGGGCACGCCGATAACCATCAGGGTCAGCAGCAGCAGAATCATGACAATGATTGACATGGCGTCCTCAATCCGCGGTCAGGTGTTCATCGATCGACGCGATGATTTCATTGGGCGTCTGATGGATGCGCCGCCATAGCCAGATCGCGGCATAGATGGTCATCATGCCCAGTGCGATGACGCAGATCCAGTAGATCCAGGACTTCGGTATCGGCAAGGAGAGCATCTTCTGGCGGGTCTTGAAGGTCAGCTGGACGCCGATCCAGGTCATGGTTCCCAGAAGACCGACGGAGATGGCCTGCGAGGTGACGACCATGATCTTGCTCAGGCGACGAGGCACCGCCCGAATGAAGAATTCGAGCATGATGTGGCTGCCGCGGCGCATGGCGCTGATCCCGCCGAGAAAGGTTACGAGAATCAGGAAATAGCGCGCTGTCTCTTCGGTCCAGGCCAGCGAGTCGTTGAGAACGTAGCGGGTGAAGAACTGGACGAAGACGGTCAGAGCCAGCACCCAGAACATGATCAGGGCGGGAGCGTCGATCCAGTTGATGTCGGAGATATCAGTCGGCGTGTCTTCGAACTTGAGTTTGGGCCCGCCATTGGCTTGCCCAGAAGTAGAGTTCCCCTCTTGGGTCATTTTCTCCCCCACCAAGACCCCATGTGCGATGCCGGTTTCTGCGACCGGCATCGCACGATTTTATCACATGTTCCCGGGAAGCGATGCCCGCTTTCCGGGAACACTGCCGGGCCTAGTCGGCCAGGGCCTGCAGGCGCTCATAGTGCTCGAGCGTGTAGGGAACCTTGTCCGGATCGGTGACGATCGGCTTGATGGCCGCCTGGAACGGGCCCTTGTCGACCTCGTTGACCGTGATGCCCTCGTCGCGGAACCACTGAACCAGGGACTGCTCGGACTGATAGATTTCCTCGGCGCAATTTGCCGCGGCCGCCTTCAGCGTCGCACGCACCGTGTCGGCATCATCGCCCAGCGCGTCCATGGCCGAGCCGGCAGCGACGATGATCAGCGAGTTGCCGACGTGGCCGGTCAGGTTGATGTTCGACTGCACTTCGTAGAACTTCTTGAACTGGATCGTCGGAAGCGGGTTTTCCTGTGCGTCCACCACGCCCTGCTGCAGGGCCAGATAGACTTCGGCGAAGGCGATCGGCGTCGGGTTGGCGCCAACCGAGTTCGGGAACATCAGCATCATCGGCGAGTTCGGCACGCGGATCTTGAGACCCTTCATGTCTTCGGGCTTCAGGATCGGGAAGTTGGACGTGACGTGACGATAGCCATACCAGGTGATGGCAATGACTTCATTGCCGGTCGCATCCTTGTAGCCGTCGCTCAGATCCTTGAACAGCTGGCTGTCGCGATAGGTGCGCCAATGGTTCATGTCTTTGAGCATGAACGGATAATCGGAGATGGCGATCGGGCCGTAATCGCGCTCTGCGAAATTCGGGCCGGTCCAGATCATGTCGACCGAACCGATGGAAAGCCCCTCGTTGATGTCCGATTCGTTGCCGAGCTGCGACGCCGGATAGACGGTGATGTTGACGCGACCATCGGTCAGCTCACCAATCTTGTTGGCCGCCCACTCCGACCACTTGTGATAGGCCGAGCCGTTCTCGTAGACATGGGCCCATTTCAGGTCCACGGCCAGCGAGCCGCCAACCATTGCAAAGCTAACGGCGGCTGCAAGAGCCGTCGTCTGGATGATCTTGCCAAACATGTTTTCCTCCCATCTGACGCCCAGCGCGCACCATGCCCCCCAGCCGCCAGTTCAGCATATCTAGTATACAAGATATGTTTGATATACTAGTCTTGAATGACTCGCAAGGGGATGGCATTGGCATTGACACAACTAGGCTGCTATTGGAGAGGACCACTCCTCCGGCTCGCCGCACATCCGTGCGGCATCGCCGCGTCGGCCTGGTCGGCAAATCCTTGGACATGACATGACGGCTTCACCTTCCACAGCGCAGGGAGCGCTCCCAAAGTCACGCAAACCTCGAGCCCGCAACGCTCCACCGTCGCCGGGCAATGCAGCGCGTGCGCAGAAACCTGCCAAGAACTCCGAGATCATCTACCAGGATCTGAAGCGCTCCATCATTACCATCGACCTGCCGCCCGGCACGCCGATCGTCGAAAAGGAGCTGACCCGACGCTACGGCATTTCGAGGACGCCTCTGCGGGAGGCGGTACTGCGGCTGGCAGAGGAAGGGCTGCTCGATGTCATACCGAAATCGGGCACGTTCGTTTCCTGCATTCCGCTGTCCAGCCTGCGCGAGGCGATCATCGCCCGCCGGGCGCTCGAGGAGGTGACGGTCCGGGCCGCCACGCGCCGCGCGAGCGAGAGTGCGATCACCGCCCTGCGCGCCACCATCCAGCGCCAGAAAGAAATGGCCGAACTCGGCGACGAGGAAGCCTTCCACCAGGCCGACGATGCCTTTCACGGCCTGATTGCCGCGACCGGCGGATTGCCCGGTATCTGGGACGTGATCCTGCAGATGCGGGTGCATGTCGAACGCTACCGCCGCCTGACGCTGCCGCAGAAAGGGCGTATGGAGCACATTGTCGGTGAACACATCGCTGTTCTCGATGCCATCGAGGCGGGCACGGCCGACGAGGCCGTCACCTTGATGAAGACTCATCTCGACAAGCTGACGCTCGATATCGAGGTCTTCCGCGATCTGTGGCCGGACTATTTCATCGTCGACGCCGATCTGCACGAACCGCTGACCTTCTTCTGAGCAGACCACTATCGCTGCGCCGTTGCTGTCGCGCGTCGCCGCGTATGCTGCGGCACCGTTTGCTCTCCGAACACCTCAAACCAAAGGAACAAAGATGAGCTTTGATCCGAACGCCTTTTCGCTTGTCGGCAAAACGGCCATCGTCACGGGCGCCAATACCGGCATCGGTCAGGCCATCGCCGTAGCGCTGGCTGCCTCCGGGGCGCGCATCGCCGCGGTCGGCCGATCCGCGATGGACGAAACAAGGGCGATGATCGGCGGCGGTCCGGAGCGTTTTCACGCCATCCGCGCCGATTTGGCCGATCTCGGCGTTCTGGCCGATGTCATCGGCGAAGCCATCAACTGGGCCGGGCGGATCGACATTCTTGTCAACAATGCCGGCATCATCCGTCGCGCCGACGCGCTGGATTTCACCGAAGAGGACTGGGACAGCGTCATCGACATCAATCTCAAGACGGCATTTTTCCTCAGCCAGGCTGCCGCTCGTCACATGATCCCCAATGGTGGCGGCAAGATCGTCAACATCGCCTCGATGCTGAGCTTTCAGGGCGGCGTGCGCACCGCCTCCTACACGGCGAGCAAGACAGGGCTGTTGGGCATCACGCGGCTGCTGTCGAACGAGTGGGCCGCCCATGGCGTTAACGTCAATGCCGTGGCGCCCGGCTATGTCGAATCGCACAACACCGCCGAACTGCGCGCCGACGAAGAGCGCAGCAGGGCAATCCTCGAGCGCATCCCGGTCGGACGCTGGGCCAGGCCCGAGGACATTGCCGGTGCGGCAGTGTTTCTGAGTTCTGCAGCGGCGGACTATGTCCACGGTACAGTGCTGCCCGTCGATGGCGGCTGGCTCGGGCGCTAGACTTCCCTCGCGCCATAGCGCGGCGGCAAGGCGCCCTAGGCCGCCTGGCAGGCAGCACAGACGCCGCGCAGTTCGATGGTCGATTTCTCCAGCCGGAAGCCCGTCGACGAGGTCAGCTGCGCCAGCCGTTCGACGAGGTCCTCGTCCTCAACCTCAGTGACCTGGCCGCACATGTTGCAGATGGTGAAGGCGGCGCTCTGGTGGCCAACATCGCCGCAATGGGCGCAAAGGATGAAGGCGTTGAGGCTTTCGAGCCGATGCACCAGCCCACGCCCGATCAGCTTGTCGAGGGCCCGGTAGACCTGCAACGGCGACCTGATGCCCTCGCCACGCAACTCATCGAGAAGATCATAGGCCCCCAAAGGCTTCGACGCGCCGTCAAGGGCGTGAAAAACCAGTGCCTGGTTCTTGGTCAGATTCTCCGGTGCCTCGTGGGAGTGATCGGCACTCATGCTTGTCTCCTGTCGCCTCCGTCATTTGACGATTGACGAATGTAATAACATCACATATTGCTGCCGGCAAGCAAGACGGCATGTGAACAACGATCAAATCATGCCTCTGTGGTCTTTTCGAGGAAAGTGCATGGCGCCCGACGCGAACGAAGCCCTGGGATTTACCGACCTGACGCTTGGCTACAACAGCCATCCGGCGGTCCATCACCTATCGGGAAGCCTGAAGAGGGGCTCTCTGACGGCGATCATCGGCGCCAACGGCAGCGGCAAGTCAACCCTGATGAAGGCGATGATCGGCATGCTCAAGCCGATGTCGGGCTCGGTGGCGCGCGCTCCCGGCCAGACCATTGCCTATCTGCCGCAGCAGACCGAACTCGACCGGCATTTTCCGGCCCGAGTGATCGATCTTGTGTCGCTGGGCTTGTGGAACCGGCGTGGCCTGCTCGGTCGTCACGGCCGCGAAGACAAGGAGCGCGTGCAAGAGGCCATCGATACCGTCGGGTTATCCGGCTTCGAGCACCGGGTGCTCGGCACGCTGTCAGGCGGGCAATTGCAGCGGGCGCTGTTCGCCCGCGTGCTGGTGCAGGATGCCGACCTGATCCTGCTCGACGAACCGTTCAACGCCATCGATACCCGCACTCTGACCGACCTGATCGTCCTGATCGGCCGGTGGCATGCCGAAGGCCGCACCATCGCCGTCGTGGTGCATGACCACGCCCTCGTACGCGCCCATTTCCCCGAGTCGCTGCTTCTCGCCCGCGAGCTCGTCGCCTGGGGCGATACCGCCGAGGTGTTGAGCGCCGGCAATCTCGACCGGGCCAGCCATTTCCGCGAGACCTGGGATGAAAACGCCCCATGGTGCGACCTCGATGCCACCGACCTGCCTGCTTGGCGGGGTCACGATGGCCATGATGATGCGCGTGCCGGCCACGAAGCACAAAGGCACCGGGCATGATCGACGCCATCTACGGGTTCATCCTGGCGCCTTTCGTCGAATTCGCCTTCATGCAGCGGGCGCTTGCCGGCGCGCTGATGCTTTCGATCAGCGCCAGCCCGGTCGGCGTCTTCCTGATGCTGAGGCGGATGAGCCTGACCGGTGATGCCATGTCGCACGCCATTCTTCCCGGCGTCGCCGTCGGCTTTTTGCTGTTCGGGCTCGATCTTGTACCGATGACGGTCGGCGGATTGTTCGCCGGGCTCGTCGTCGCCTTCGGCGCCGGCGCCATCTCGCGGCTGACCATCCAGCGCGAAGACGCCTCGCTCGCCGCCTTCCATCTGATTTCGCTGGCCCTCGGCGTGCTCATCGTCTCGATGAGGGGATCGAGCATCGACCTGATGCACGTGCTGTTCGGCTCGGTGCTCGGCCTGACCGACGAGGCGATCTCGGTGATCGCCGTCATCGTCATCTCCAGCCTTTTGTCACTGTCCATCTTCTGGCGCGCCCTTGTCGCCGAGTGCCTCGATCCGCTGTTCCTCAGGTCGGTGTCGCGGCTCGGGCCGGCGGTGCATTTTGTCTTTCTCGGGGTTGTCGTACTCAATCTCGTCGGCGGTTTCCTGGCACTCGGCACGCTGTTGTCGGTCGGGCTGATGATGCTGCCCGCCGCCGCCGCCCGTTTCTGGACGAGCCGCGTCGAGACCATGGCGTTGACCGCCATCGGCATTGCCGCCGCCTCGTCGATCTCCGGATTGCTCCTGTCCTACCACGCTGCTCTGCCGGCCGGCCCGGCCATCGTTTTGAGCGCGGGCGCCGTTTACGTCGTCTCGCTGACGTTCGGGACGACAGGAATCCTGAATAGCCACACCACCAAAGGTCAACATCGCACAGCCTGACGGAGGTTCTCTTGAAAGTCCCCTATCCCGCCCTGGTGCTTGCCGCTCTCGCGCTCGCGCCTCTGCCTGCGTACGCCGATCCATTGAAGGTTGTCGCCAGTTTTTCGGTCATCGGCGATTTCGCCAATGCCGTCGGCGGCGACCATATCGATCTGACGACGATCGTCGGTGCCAATGGCGACATCCACGTCTATGAACCCACGCCCGCCGATGCCGTCGCCATGAGCAAGGCCGACGTCATCCTCGCCAATGGGCTGGCGCTCGAGGGCTTTCTCGACCGGCTGGTCGCGGCCAGTGGCACCAGCGCGCCGCTCATCGAGCTCACCAGCGGCATCGCGACCCTCGCCAGCACCGAAGCCGACGAGCATGATCATGAAGACACTGATCATGACCACGATCATGAACATGATGAAGACGCCGCCGATCATGTTCATGCGGACGAAGACGGTCATCACCATCATGGCGATCTGGATCCGCATGCCTGGCACTCGGTCGCAAATGCCGGCGTCTATGTGAAAAACATCGAAACGGCATTCTGTGCCGCCGATCCCGACAATTGCCCGGTCTACACCGCCAACGCTGCAGCCTATCTAGACGAACTCGCGGCTCTCGACGCCGACATCCATCAGATGGTCGACGCCATCCCGGACAATGAACGCACCATCATCACATCGCACGACGCCTTCGCCTATTTCGGCCACGACTATGGGCTGACCTTCCTCGCACCGCAGGGTGTGTCGACAGAAGCCGAACCCTCGGCCGCGGACGTCGCCAGCCTGATCAGGCAGATACGGGACGAACACGCAGCGGCGGTGTTCACCGAGAACGTCACCGATCCGCGCATTGTCGAGCAGATTGCCGAGGAGACCGGCATTTCAGTCGGCGGTGAACTCTATGCGCTGCTGTCCGGACCCGATGCCCCGGCGGCGACCTATATCGACATGGCGCGCCATAACGCCGAAACCATCAGCGCCGCGATCCTCGGCAACTAGGTCCCGTCAAAACGAACGACGGGACAAGCAAAACACCCTTGCGGCCGCAAACGCCGCAAGGGTGTTCAGCGAGGGGGTGGTGGTGTGGCTTCTGCGCCCCCTCGCGACATGCCATCGTACGCGGGGATCTAGCTGAAATCCCAGGTCGCGCCGGTCTGCTCGGCGGAGATCTCCCAGACTTTCTCCTGCACGGCTTCATCGGCGGCAAGCCGGGTCGTGGGGGCTAGTTGGCGATCGTAGTAATAGCCGCCGCTCGCTCCCTCGGCCGCGCTGTCGCCGGCAAGGAAGATGCCGGTTTCAGCGCCCTTGGCCGGCGTGCGCAGGAACGGCGTCGACAGAATGCGCGCCAACGGCCCGATTAGCGGAATGAAGCGGAAAAAGCCTGTGGCGACGACGCCGGGATGAAAGCAGGTCGCGGTCATGTCCGTACCATCGAGCCGGCGTGCCAGCGCGGCGGTGAACAGGATATTGGCGAGCTTGGAACGCCCGTAGGCACCCGAGCGCGAATAGGAGCGCGGCAGGCCGAGCCCGTCGACATCGATGGTGCCGGATCGATGAGCGCTCGAGGCGGTGGTGACGATGCGGGCTGCGGGCGCCTTCCTGAGTGCCGGCATCAGCCGTGCCGTCAGCAGGTAGGGACCGAGATGATTGACCGCCCAGGTCATTTCAAAGCCGTCGGCGCTCTCACGGCGGGTGGTGAACAGCGCTCCGGCATTATTGACCAGAACGTCGAGCGGCCTACCCTGTTCGAGATAGCTATCGGCAAGGGCATGAATACCGGCGAAGCTCGACTGATCGAGTGCAAGTCCGACGACATCGTTGCCGCTTTCGGCCGCGATGGCCGCCGCCGCCTTTTCGGCGCGCGCGCCACTGCGACTGGTCAGCGTGACCTCGGCACCGGCATTGCTCAGCGCCCGGGCGATCTCATAGCCGATGCCGGAATTGCCCCCGGTCACCAGAACGGCCTTTCCCTTTGCCGCAAGCGTCATCCGCCCGGTCCCTTTTGCTGAATACGTTCCGTCAGGCTGCGAAGACTGCTGGCACCGCCTCGGCGATGAAGCCACCGCCGAGCACCTCCGCGTCGTCGCTGTCATCTGCGTAGAACACGCAGGCCTGACCCGGTGCGACGCCGTTCTCACCGGCGATCAGGGTGACGAAGACCTCCGCGCCGCGCTGTTCGACCACCGCCTGCTGCGGCGGCCGGGTCGAGCGTACCTTGGCCTCGACGGCATAACCGTTGCCGGCGGCGGCTTCGGCCAGCGGCCTGGCACCGAGCCAATTGACGTCGCGCAGGCGCACGGTGTGCGTTCTCAGGGCTTCCCTGGGACCGACAACCACTTCGGCGCTCTTCGGATCGAGCCGGATGACGTAAAGCGGCGCTTTCGAGGAGACTCCGATCCCCCGGCGCTGGCCGATGGTGTAGTTGACGATGCCGTCATGCCGACCGAGCACAGTGCCGTCGACATGAACAATATCGCCAGGTTTCAGCGCCTCGGGATGCATGCGCTTGATCACATCGGCGTAATGGCCCTGCGGCACGAAGCAGATGTCCTGGCTGTCGTGCTTGTCGGCGATCTCCAATCCCATCTCGCGGGCATGGTCGCGCACCTCGTCCTTGCTCATGCCGCCAAGCGGAAAGCGCAGGAAATCGAGCTGGTCCTGGGTGGTGGCGAACAGGAAGTAGGACTGGTCGCGTGAATGATCGACCGGACGGAACATCGCCACTCGCCCCTCCTTGAACTCGGTCCGCACATAATGGCCGGTCGCCAGCACGTCGGCGCCAAGTTCGCGCGCCACGCTCATCAGGTCCTCGAACTTGACCGTCTGGTTGCAGGCAATGCACGGCACCGGCGTTTCGCCACGCGCATAGGCGTCGGCGAAAGGCTCGATCACCTCGTTGCGGAAACGCTCTTCGTAATCGAGCACGTAGTGCGGGATGCCGAGCGCATCGGCGACGCGGCGGGCATCGTGGATGTCCTGGCCGGCGCAGCAGGCGCCTTTGCGGTGAATGGCAGCGCCGTGATCGTAGAGCTGCAGCGTGACGCCGATGACCTCGTAGCCTTCCCGGGCGAGAAGCCCGGCTGTCACAGAGGAATCGACGCCGCCCGACATGGCAACGACCACGCGGGTGTCTTCGGGCGCCTTGGCGATGTGAAGAGAGTTGAGCATTTCGGTTTCCGGTTGGGGTCAAGGGCCAGCGGATCGGTCCTTTTAGTCCCCTCGATGCAAAGGCGCAATGGCAAGCCGGGATCGGCAGTTTTTGCCGCCAGACCGGCAGGAAGCACCTCTCTTAAGTGACAACGGCGCCGGAAGACAGAACGGGTTGTGCAGCAAGCTGCTGACACGTCTCATGTTTTCAAAACGTCTCAGTTTGGCAAGGCGCTTGCATTGTCTGGCTTGGATAAGTGTGAGTTGAACCGCATATGAGCGTTTCGTTGAATGTTGCCAGTCCTTCGGGGACACCAGCCGCCGGCACCCAGGGTGCCGGGGCTGGTGCGTCCGCGTCTGCGGGCGGCGTGTCTGGAGCGTCCGATGCCAAAACCGGCTTCCAGCAGTTGCTCGCCGTTCTGCTCGATCTGTTGTCGGCGCAAGGCGTCAGCACCAGCAACGCCGGCGCCAGCGATAGCGCTTTGGCCGTTCAGTCCAGTACCACGACAGGCCAGTCCTCGACCGTTTCTCTCGATCTCGGCGGCCTGCTCGATCTCAAGACGCTCCTGGCTTCGGCACAGGCAAATGGCGGCGCCGAGGAGAGCGAAGGCACGACCGACGCCGCCGAGACGCCCGATCCACTGGCCGCCATTCTTGACGTTCTTGTCAGCGCCCTGCAAAAGGCGTCCGCCGCGTCGACCGATGGCGGCGAGCTGACGCTCGACGACAAATCGCGCGACGCGCTCAAGGCGCTCAATGAATTGCTGGCCAGCATGACCGGCGACAAGCCGGGCAAGGCGCCCGCACAGTTGCCAAGTGAGGTCGTCGACAAGCTCAAGCTGCTCGACCAGATGCTGGCCAAGCAGTCCGGCGACCCGCAGCTTGCCGATCTCAAGAGCCGCGTTGCCGATCTCATTGGGCGCGGCGACGCCGCCAAACCCGCCGACGGCGACGCAACAACGCAATCGGTTGCGGCGCTTCTGGGCCAGAACGGCAACGGCAAATCGACCGGCAACGCCCAGCGCGATGTCATGGTGCATCTGCTCGACGGAGCCAAGACCAATCTCAACGCCAATGCCACCGGCCAGGATGCCGGTACCGGCGATCCGGGCAACAAGAATTCGTCATCGGCCCAGGCACAGGCTGCGGCCAATAGCCAGTCTGCTGCCAACAAGGACCAGGCATCGGCCGGCTTCATGCCGCCGTCCGCCGGCGAAGCCAACAAGGCGAGCCAAGCATCGGATCCTGGCGCTGATCCGGCGATATCCGTGCCGGCCCATGCAGCGGACAAGGCCCAGCAGGTGCAGTTCCGCGCCGTCCAGGCCGCCTACACCCCGAGCGGCAAGACAGTGGATATTCCCCAAGTTGCCTTTGACATCGCCCGCCACGCCGTCGCCGGCATCAGCCGCTTCCAGATCCGACTCGATCCGCCCGAAATGGGCCGTATCGATGTGCGGCTCGACATGCATCACGAGGGCGGCATCACGGCGCGCCTGACGGTCGACAGGCCGGAGACCCTGGATCTGTTGCAGCGCGATGCTCGCGCCTTGGAGCGTGCCCTGGCCCAGACCGGCCTTGATCAGGGCAAGACCAATCTCGAATTCTCGCTCCGACAGAATCCGTTTGCCGGCCAGAATTCCGGCCAGGGCCAGCAAAACGACGCACAGCCCTGTCTCGGCGATGCCGAAGAGGCTGCGGCCGGTGAAGAGACATCAACACCTGTACCGGTCACGTTCTATCGCGGAAGTGTCCGACCGGGCGGGGTGAATCTCGTCGCTTAGTGTGTGTGATTAGCTGAGGAAAACACCATGACCATTGGCAGTATTACGGGCGGAACCGCCCAATCGACCGGCAGCGGTTCGGCCAGCGATGCCACAACCACGCTTTCTGCCAATTTCAACACGTTTCTGCAGCTTTTGACGACGCAGCTGCAAAACCAGAACCCGCTCGATCCGCTCGACACAAATCAGTTCACCCAGCAGCTGGTTCAATTCTCCGGCGTCGAACAGCAGCTGAAAACCAACCAGTTCCTGCAGGCGCTTATCGAGTCGAACCAGCACACGGTCGCCACGAATGCCACGACCCAGGCGCTGGCCTTTGTCGGCAAGGAGGTCACCGCTTCGACGACCCTGAGCAATCTCAAGGACGGACAGGCGAGCTGGATCTACAACGCTGCCAGCACGTCGAGCAACGCCGTCATTTCCATCAAGGACATGAACGGCAGCACCGTCTACTCCGAAGAATCGCCAATCGTGGCTGGCGAGCATCGCTTCAACTGGGATGGCGTCGGCAGCGACGGAAACGATGTGCCCGATGGCGTCTATCAGATCAAGATCGAAGCCCGGGATTCGGACGGCAATGTCATCGACGTGTCCACCCAGATGGTCGGCACTGTCGACAGCGTCGACTTTACCGGCGACGAGCCTTTCCTGGTGATCGGCGATGGTAATATCGCACTTTCCAGTGTCGAGCGTGTCACCGGCCTGCAATAGCGATCGCGATACCGCACGAAATCGGGTCGGCTTCATGCCGGCCCTTTTTTTTCGCAGCATCAATTGGGATGGCGTCGGATCCGAAACCGAGACCGGCACCGGCGGCGCGCACAACGGTCGGACTGGCGCCCGCGACGAAGGCGGGCATGTTCGGCAAAGCCGACAGTGTCGACACCTGCAGCGATCAGCCCTATCGGGTGATCGGCAAGTCGCACGTGGCGCTGACTGGCATCACTAAGGTTAATCAGCCAGACTGACGCTGAGGGGCTTTTTCCCCATTGCCAGAACGGGATGGGCCGGCCCTGCGCAGGCCTTACCGTGTTTGGGAGAGATTTAATCAAGCCTTACCCGGCGCTTAGGCAAATTTTAAGTCGGAGCCGGTAAGTTCGTTGCACTATGGTCAGGTTGTGTAAGAGAGTAAAATGACCGTACAGATGCGTCCGCGCGTTAAGTATGTGATAGGTCCGGACGGCAGTCCCTTAACCATTGCCGACTTGCCCCCTCGTAACACCAAGCGCTGGGTGATCCGGCGCAAGGCTGAAGTTGTTGCTGCCGTTCGCGGCGGGCTTCTCAGCCTTGAGGAAGCATGTCAACGCTATACGTTGAGTGTCGACGAGTTCCTCAACTGGCAGGCCGCCATCGACAAGCATGGCCTTGCCGGGTTGAGGACCACCTGGATCCAGCACTACCGCGAGAACTGAGCCGGCCTGAGCCGGGACAAACAGGTTTATGGCACGACCGGAACACCGGTCGTGCCCTTGCCATGCGTCCGATTCCGCCACGAATTCGCTTTTCCCCACATTGCCGGATTGCACCGCGCGCCCGGCGCCGCCAGTCATTTGCGCCCGCCGATCCAGTCCGGCGTTCAGTTTTCGGTAATACAAGGGGAAAGAATTGCCGGTGTCTCGCATTCTGACGGGCGGCGTTAAGAACTTGTTTACCACCCACTGGGTAATTTTTGCCGGGTGATTTCCGGGTTGGCAAACCGCTAGGCCCGGCATCGC
The DNA here is from genome assembly GCA_963675235.2 of Devosiaceae bacterium. Classification (GTDB taxonomy): domain Bacteria; phylum Pseudomonadota; class Alphaproteobacteria; order Rhizobiales; family Devosiaceae; genus JAHJQZ01. The sequence goes on from CAXXFU010000017.1 coordinate 257,911, forward strand.
AAGTGGGTTCGGGCGTGGAAAATTTCGTTGGATTTCTCAATCGGTTGGGTATGGCCCGTGTGGCGGCGATGGGCGTCGTCGCCGTGCTGCTGCTCGGTTTCTTCGCTTTTCTGATCATGCGGGCGACGACGCCGCAGATGGCGCCGATCTATTCCGGGCTGACGCTCGAAGACTCGGGCGCCATCGTCGACGAGCTGCGCTCGATGAACGTGCCGTACGAATTGCGCGGCGAGGGCGACTCGATCCTGGTGCCGCGCGACCAGATCACATCGCTCAGGATGAGCCTGGCCCAGAACGGCCTGCCGACACGCGGCCAGGTCGGCTACGAAATCTTCGACGAGCAGTCGACGCTCGGCTCGACGAGCTTCGTGCAGAACATCAACCAGGTCCGGGCACTCGAAGGCGAGCTGGCCCGCACGATTTCGTCGCTGGCGCGCGTCAAATCGGCGCGCGTGCACCTGGTTTTGCCCGAACGGCAATTGTTCTCCCAGACCACGCCTTCCCCGTCCGCCTCGATCATGCTGAGCGTCAGGGGCCAGTTGAACAGTGGCGAGATCAGCGCCATCCAGCATCTGGTCGCGTCGGCAATCGAAGAACTGACCCCCAACCGGGTGTCGATCGTCGACGATACCGGGCGCCTGCTTGCCTCGGGCAGCGAAGGAGACGGATCCGAGCTGATGGCCAGCGACGTGCAGGATCGCATCGCCGGCATCGAATCCCGGATGCAGGGGCGCGTTCAGTCCATTCTCGAAAACGTTGTCGGCGCCGGCCGGGCGCGCGTGCAGATTGCCGTCGAACTCGACCTGCAGCGCTCTCAGGTCACGACCGAGACCTTCGATCCGGAAGGCCAGGTCGTTCGCTCGACCCAGACCCACGACAGCTCCAGCATCACCTCCAATCCGAATGCGGCCCAGGGTGTCACGGTGTCCAACCAGCTGCCGAACGGCACTGCCACCAACGGCACCCAGGGAACAGCCACCGACCAGACCACCCAGACCGACGAAACCACCAATTACGAGATCTCCAAGACGACCCAGACCGACATCATGGATCCCGGCGGGATCAAGCGTCTGAGCGTGGCGGTGGCGGTCGACGGCAGCTACACCACCGCTGCCGATGGCGCCGCCACCTATTCCCCACGCAGCCAGGAAGAGCTCGACCAGATCATGTCGCTGGTGCGTTCGGCGGTCGGGTTCGACGCCGAGCGCGGCGATGTCGTCGAGGTGGTGAACCTGCAATTCGCCGACCGGCCGAACCTCGACGCCGCCGGTACCAGCGCGCCTGGCATGTTCGATTTCACCCGCGACGACCTGATGAACCTCGCCAATCTGGCCGTGACCCTGATCGTCGCCCTCGGGCTGCTGCTGTTCGGTCTGCGTCCGCTGCTCAAGCGCGTGCTCGAGCCCGAAGCCGAACCGCTGACCCTGCCCGAGCATCCCATCGAATCCCCTCAGAGCGGCACCGCCGCAGTCGAGCACGCCATCAGCCAGACACAACAGGAACCGGCGCGCCCGGAGTGGATGGATGAGGCCCAGCAGATGGGCCAGGCACAGATGACCACGATCAAGCACGTGGGCGAACTGATCGAGGATAACCCGCGTCAGGCCGCCACCATCGTGCGCGACTGGCTGAACCAGGCGGCATAGGACGAACTGGGTATGGTCGGAACCGATAAGGAAATCAGCGATTCGATCGGCCGGGGCCTGGTTATCCAGCAAGGCGAGAAGACTCGCGAGCTCGAGCCGGACGAAAAGGCGGCAGTGCTGATGCTGGCGCTCGGCCCCGATCACGGCAAGCCGATTTTCGATGAACTCGACGAAATGGAGATCAAGCAGCTGTCGCGCGCCATGGTCCGGCTCGGTCCGATCAGCCAGGAAATGCTCGACGCCCTGCTGTTGAGTTTCGTCACGACGATATCGTCCAACGGTTCGATCTCCGGCAATACCGATTCGACCGAGCGGCTACTCTTGAGCTTTTTGCCCCAGGATCGCGTCGCCACGATCATGGAGGAGATCCGTGGGCCGGCTGGCCGCAACATGTGGGAGAAGCTCAGCAACGTTCAGGAAGACATTCTCGCCAACTATCTGAAGAACGAATACCCGCAGACGGTCGCCGTCGTGCTGTCCAAGATCTCGACCGAACATGCCAGCCGCGTGCTCGCGGTGCTGCCCGAGGAACTGGCGATGGACGTTGTCGGGCGCATGCTCGGTCTCGACCCGGTACAAGAGGAAATCCTCGAGAAGATCGAGATGACGCTGAGGACCGAGTTCATGTCGACCCTCAGCCACACCCAGCGCCGTGACAGCCACGAACAGATGGCGGAGATCTTCAACTCCTTCGATCGCCAGACCGAAGCGCGTTTCATGACCTCGCTCGAGGACCAGAGCCGCGACAGCGCCGAACGCATCAAGGAACTGATGTTCACCTTCGAGGATCTCGTCCGGCTCGAGACCTCGGCCATCCAGTCGCTCATCCAGAAGATGGACAAGCGCGACATGGCCCTCGCGCTCAAGGGCGCCAACGAGCCCACCAAAGAGCTGTTCTTCGGCAACATGTCGACCCGCGCCGCCAAGCTCCTCAAGGAGGACATGGAATCGATGGGGCCGGTGCGGCTCAAGAATGTCGATGAAGCCCAGGGCAAGATGGTCTCGATGGCCAAGGACATGGCGGCCCGCGGCGAAATCATCATCACCAAGAATGTCGGCGAAGACGAGATGGTGTCGTGATGAGCAGCGCCCCGGCCAAGTTCAAGTTCGATCTCGACCTTTCCGGCAACCAGAGCCAGACGCGGGTAATGACCGAAAACGGCGTCGCCAACTTGCGCCGGGAAGCGCGCGAGGAGGGCTATGCCGAGGGCTATCGCGAAGGCCAGAATGCCGAGACGGCTCGCGCCGCCGCCGCCCTTGCCGCTTCAGCGGAAAAGATCGCCACCAGCGCCTCCAGCGTGCTGCAGTCGGTGGCCAATTGCGAGAGCCGGGCCCGCACCGATGGGATCGCCGTCGCCCGCTCGATCGCGGTCAAACTGGCGTCCCAGCTGGTTTCCCGCATGCCGGAAGCCGAGCTCGACGCCCTGATCGAGGAATGCCTTCACTCTCTCGACCAGACGCCGCACCTCGTCATCCGCTGCCAGCCCGATCTGGTCGACAAGATCAAGGAGATCACCGAGGCGCATATGGCGGCGGCCGGTTTCAACGGCCGGCTCGTTGTTCTCGGCGACCCCGAGATCGGGCCCGGAGACGGACGGCTCGAATGGGCCGACGGCGGGCTCGTGCGCGACATGAACAAGATACTTGCCGAAATCGACAGATCCATCACCGCGTATTGCGCGACATCCGGGCTGCCGGCGCCAGACCTGGCGCCCGACCCGTTGACGGAGACCGATCATGAGTGACACCGACGACCCCGAAACCGGAACGGAAAACGAGGATCTCGGTCTCGAGGAGATGCAGGCCGAAGCGTCCGGCGAGTTCGAACCGATTTCCGAAAAAACCGCGGCCGATCTCGAGGCCGTGTTCGACGTGCCCGTCAGGATCTCGGTGGTGCTCGGCCGCTCCCGCATGCCCATTTCCAAACTGCTGAAAATGGACATCGGGACCGTGGTCGAACTCGACCGTCAGGTCGGCGAAGCCATCGACATCTACGTCAACGACCGTCTGGTCGCCCGCGGGGAGATCGTTCTTGTCGAGGATCGTCTCGGCGTGACCATGACCGAAATCATCAAGGCCTCCTAAGAGCGGGACCCGAAGCGGGAACCAGAACTGGAATGGCCGAATGCCAATTAACAGGTGAGCCTGTGCATACGAGGATAAGCCAATGCGCCTCATGATCGTCGGAGCCCTTGAAGGGCAATTGAGTCAGGCCACCAAGCTTGCAATGGACGGCGGCGCCAAGGTCGCCCACGCCGCGGATATCGAGGTCGCCCTTGCTTCGCTCAGAGGCGGGCGCGGCGCCGATCTGCTGCTGGTCGACGTCATGGCAGACATTCCCGCCCTGATCGCCGGGCTCGAAAGCGAGCGCATTTTCGTGCCGCTGGTGGCCTGCGGCACCGAGGCCAATGCCGCTGCCGCGGTTAATGCCATCCGCGCCGGGGCCAAGGAATACATTCCTTTGCCGCCCGATGCCGAACTGATCGCCGCCATCATCGCCGCGGTGGCGCGCGAGAGCGCCGAGTTCTTGTTCCGCGATCCGGCCATGGCCAAGGTCGTCAAGCTGGCCGACCAGGTCGCCGCCTCCGAGGCCAGCGTTCTGATCACCGGCGAGAGCGGCACAGGCAAGGAGGTCATGGCCAAATATGTCCATGCCCGTTCGCGCCGCGCCGACAAGCCGTTCATTTCGATCAACTGCGCCGCCATCCCCGAGCAGCTACTAGAGTCCGAGCTGTTCGGGCATGAAAAGGGCGCGTTCACCGGCGCTGTCGGCCGTCGCATCGGCAAGTTCGAAGAAGCCACGGGCGGAACGCTCTTGCTCGACGAAGTCTCGGAAATGGATATCCGGCTGCAGGCCAAGCTGCTGCGCGCCATCCAGGAACGCCTGATCGACCGCGTTGGCGGCAGCAAGCCGGTGTCGGTCGATATCCGCATCATCGCCACCTCGAACCGCGACCTCAACGAAGCGGTAAGGGACGGCACATTCCGCGAGGACCTGCTGTTCCGGCTAAATGTCGTCAATCTCAAGCTGCCACCATTGAGGGAACGCCCGGGCGACATCGCCGCCCTTTCCGAGCACTTCGTCGAGAAATACGCCAAGGCCAATGGCCTCGGCGAACGACATCTGAGCACGGAAGCGCTCGAGGATCTGGTCAAAGCACCCTGGCCGGGCAATGTTCGCGAACTCGAGAACACGCTGCATCGCGCCGTGCTGCTTTCGGGTGGCGAGGTCATCGGCCCCGACGCCATTCTTTTGCCCGACGGCACCGGGCTTGCCGAGGTGGCGCATGCGCCGAGCCCTGCTGCCAAGGCCGCCGCTACCGCCGAGAGCGTGGCGCGGACCATGGTCGGGCGTACCGTCGCAGACGTCGAACGCGATCTCATTCTGGATACGCTCGACCATTGCCTGGGCAACCGCACGCATGCCGCCACCATTCTCGGCATCTCGATCCGGACCCTGAGAAACAAGCTCAACCAGTACGCCGACGAAGGCGCCGACGTGCCTGCGCCCGGCGAGCATCGCCACAGCGCGGCATGAGGCGGGGATGACCCATTTCCCCGATGTCATCGCAAACTGGCGCCAGCCGCCGCAGTCGTCCCGTCCTACAGGACAGGGCTCTCCGCGCGCTGTTCCGGCGGCGGCGATGACACGGGCAGAAGCGGAGCGCACCGTCCATGGCTGATACCACGCCGGCTTCGCGCCCACGGACTTCCGGCTTCCGCTTCCCGAGCCTTCATGACCTGATCGATCTGTTCCGCCAGTCCGACATCGCGCTGGCGATCGGCGTGATGGGCATCCTGGTCGTGCTCATCCTGCCGATGCCGCCGTTCATGCTCGACATGCTGCTGGCGGTTTCGATCGTTTTCTCGGTGCTGGTGCTGATGACCTCGCTGTTCATCCAGGCGCCGCTCGAATTCTCGGCCTTCCCAACCGTCCTTCTCATCACCACCATGCTGAGGCTGTCGCTCAACCTGGCCTCGACCAAGCTGATCCTCGCCAACGGGCACAACGGCACCCAGGCGGCCGGCAACGTTATCGAGGCCTTCGGCAATTTCGTGATGCAGGGCAATTTCGTCATCGGCATCATCGTTTTCGGCATCCTGGTGATCGTCAATTTCGTTGTCATTACCAAGGGTTCGGGACGAATCGCCGAAGTCGCGGCGCGCTTTACCCTCGACGCCATGCCCGGCAAGCAGATGGCCATCGACGCCGACCTCTCCGCCGGCCTGATCGACGAGGGCGAAGCCCGCGCCCGGCGCAAGAACCTCGAGGACGAAAGCTCGTTCTTCGGCGCCATGGACGGCGCGTCCAAATTCGTGCGCGGCGATGCCATCGCCGGCCTGCTCATCACCTTCATCAACATCATCGGCGGCATGGTCATCGGTGTGGCGCAGATGGGTCTGAGCTTCGCCGAAGCAGGCAACAACTATACGCTGCTGACCGTCGGCGACGGGCTCGTCACCCAGATCCCGGCGCTGATCGTTTCCACCGCGGCCGGCCTGCTCGTCTCCAAGGCCGGCGTGACCGGCAGCGCCGACAAGGCGCTGGCCCAGCAGTTCACCGGCTACCCGCGCGCGCTCGGCATGTCGGCGGCGGTGATGGCGATCATGGCTTTTCTGCCCGGCATGCCGGTCCTGCCCTTCCTCGCCCTGGCCGGCGGTGCGGGCTATGCCGCCTACGTTGCCGGCAAGGCCAAGGCGATCCGCGAGGAAGAAGAAGCCCTGGCTGCCGCCAGCGGACTGCCCGGCATGCCCGGCGCCGGAGGTGAAGCCTCCGAGCCGTCCGAAGTGCCGATCGCCGAAACGCTTAAGATGGACGAACTCAAGCTCGAACTCGGTTATGGTCTGCTGCAGCTGGTCAAGGACGACGGCACCGGAACCGACCGGCTGACCGAACAGATAAAGGCGTTGAGGCGCCAGCTCGCCGTCGATCTCGGCTTCGTCATGCCACCGGTCAGAATCCTCGACAACATGCAGCTCGACCCGAACCTGTACAAGATCCGCATCAAGGAGATCGAGGTCGGCGACGGCAACGTCTACCCCTCTCTGCTGATGGTAATGGACCCCGAGGGCAACCAGATCACTCTGCCCGGCGAACACACGACCGAGCCGGCCTTCGGTCTGCCGGCGACATGGATCGATCCGGCGCTGAGGGACGAGGCCGAAATCCGCGGCTATTCCATCATCGATCCGTCGACAGTGATCTCGACACACCTGACCGAAGTGCTGAAGGCCAATGTCTCGGATCTCCTGAGCTATGCCGGAACGCAGTCGCTGCTCCAGGGGCTGACCACGGCACAGCAGAAGCTGGTCGAGGACATCGTGCCCTCGCTGATCTCGGTGACCGGCATCCAGCGCGTGCTGCAATCGCTCCTCAGCGAACGCGTGTCGATCCGCGACCTGCCGACGATCCTGGAGGGCATCGCCGAGGTCGCCGGAACCGGCCGCTCGCCGCAGATGATGGCCGAGCATGTCCGGGGTCGCCTCGCCCGCCAGCTGTGCGCAGCCAATCTCGGTCCGGACGGCGCCCTGCCCATCCTGACGCTGTCGCACGACTGGGAGCGCAACTTCGCAGAAGCCATGCATGGCGAGGGCAGCGACCGGCACCTGGCGATGGCCCCGTCCAAGCTGCAGCAGTTCATCACCGGCGTGCAGGGCGCCTTCGAAAGCGCCGCCCAGTCCGGACATCTTCCGGTTCTGATCACCTCGGCGGCGATCCGTCCGCATGTGCGCGCCATCATCGAGCGCTTCCGGCCGCAAACGGTGGTGATGAGCCAGAACGAGGTGCACCCGCAGATCCGACTCAAGACCATCGGCAGCGTCTAGGCTCTTCATCGCCGCCTGCCCGGGCTGCCTGCGATCTCCTGCTTCGGCAAATCACGATGCCTTCGCGCAGAGGATTCGTTTTGCCCAACAATCGCCGCACTTGCCGAAAACAGTCCGCGCTCCGGCGTGACCCGCGCGGCCACGCATCAGGGAACTAGGGGAACATGAGCGCTCGTCAGCCGACAGTATCGCGGTACGACGCCTTCAGCCGGACCATCGGCCGGCTGGTCGCCGCGCTGTTCGCCTTTGCGTTCCTTGCCACGACGCCGCTCGGCATTTCCGGCGTTTCGGCCACCCAACCTGCCGTTTGCCAGTCGGTCGCCCACGCCGGCGTCTGCATCGAGAGCGATGCCAGTGCCGCAGTCCTGCCCAGCGAGACACGGGACGAGTTCGATCGCACCCAGCACCGTCCGGTCGGTTCGTTCGACGATCCCCATTTCCTGCCGCAGATCACCAGCGTCTCGGTTTCGTTCTTCAAGACTGCCCTCGATATCGGCTCGCTGCGCCTACCGGCGCTACCACCGCCCGGCCGCGGTCCGCCCCTCCTCGCCTGAAACGACGATCGCCTCGCGTTCGGATACCGACAGTCCTCCCAAGCACGCGGTGTTCCGGGCGATTCGAGACGCGTTAGCGGCTCTGGAGCCGTCGCCGGCTATGTGCAGGACGACCGGCTCCAGAGCCTGACCCGGCCTGCCGGGACCATTCAGCTTTCGAGGAACCTCATGCTTTTCCGAACCTCTCTTGTCGGGAGTGCGCTGCTCGCCTGCGCCCTGGCCAGCTCGCCTGCCACCTTCGCCCAATCCACGTTGACACACCAGGCGACCGCGCCGACCCCGCACGGCGTTTTCCTGACAACGCCCAATCCCGAGATCAAGGTGGCGCCCGGCAATCCGGTCACCTTCAAACTGTCGCTGATCAATGACACCGAAATTCCAGAACGCGCCAACCTGGCGCTGGCGGGGGTACCCGATGGCTGGACCTATTCGCTCAAGGGTGGCAACTACGAGGTCACCTCGGCCATGGTCGCGCCCGGCCAGACCGGCGAGCTCAGCCTGACCCTGACGCCTGACAAGACCGCCGCCAAAAAGGCCTACAACCTCGATCTCTCGGCCAAATACGCCGATGGCAAGGCCGACCTGCCGCTGTCTGTGACCCTGGCCGACCTGCCGTCGACCGGAACCAAGCTTGTGCCCGATCTTCCGGGCCTGAAAGGCACGGCCAAGACGACGTTCAAGTACAAGCTCAAGCTGACCAATGGCTCGGGCGAGGATGCCCTGTTCAACCTCGCCGCCGATGCACCTGCCGGGTTCACCACCGATTTCAAGCAGGGCTACGGCAGCGACCAGATCACTGGCGTCCCGGTCAAGGCCGGCGCCACCCAGGACATCACCCTCGAAGTCAAGCCGTCCAGCAATGCCGACGCCGGCACCTATCCGATCAAGGTCGCGACGGTCGCTGGCGATCAGAGCGCTTCGGCCGACCTGGCGCTACAGATCACCGGTACCGGCGACCTGTCGCTGTCCGGACCGCAGAACCGGCTGAGCGGGGAGGCCGTGGCGGGTGAGACCAAGACCTTCCCGTTCACCCTGACCTCGTCCGGCACGAGCGATGCCACCAACATCAAGCTGAGCGCCTCGGCGCCGCGCGACTGGAAGGTGAACTTCGATCCCGCCACCCTGCCCGATCTCGCCGCCGGCCAGGACCAGACGGTCAACGTTGCGATCACGCCCTCTGAAAAGGCGATTGCCGGCGACTACATGGTCACCGTGCGGGCCGGCGCCGACGGCGTTTCAACCCCGGCGCAGTTCCGCGTCACCGTCAACACCTCGACGATGTGGGGCATTGTCGGCATCGGTATCATCGGCCTCGCCGTCATTGTGCTCGCCCTCGGTGTGATGAGGTATGGCCGCAGATGAACGCCCCCGTCATAGAAGCCAAGGGGCTTGCCAAGGCATATGGCAAAACCCGGGTCGTCGACGGCATCGATCTATCGGTGTCCGAAGGCGAAGTCATCGGTCTGCTCGGCCCCAACGGGGCCGGCAAAACCACCACCATTCTCATGCTGCTCGGACTGACCGAAGCCAGCGAAGGCGAGGTGCGCATCCTCGGCAAGAATCCGTTCCGCGATCCGCTGGCGGTGAAGCGGGATGTCGGCTACCTGCCCGATTCCGTCGGCTTCTACGACAATCTCAGCGGACGGGATAATCTCAGGTACACCGCCAGGCTCGGCGGGCTCGACACAAGGCAAGCCAATACCCGCATGGAAGAGGCGCTCGACCGCGTCCGACTGACCGGTGTCGGTGATAAGCCTGTTGGCACCTATTCGCATGGCATGCGGCAAAGGCTCGGCCTCGCCGAACTGCTGATGCGTAAGACGCGAATTGCCATACTCGACGAACCAACCTCGGGCCTCGATCCGCAATCGACCAGCGAATTGCTGGCGTTGATCCGCTCGTTCTCGCAAGACGGCATGACCATCGTCGTGTCCTCGCACCTGCTCGACGTCGTGCAATCGATCTGCCACCGCATCGCCCTGTTCAACAGGGGACGGATCGGCTTCGTCGGCACGGTCGATGAGCTGGCCCGGAAGGTGTCCGATGGCGCCTATCGCATCGAGGTCACGGCCGAAGACGTCGACATCGCCAAGATCGCCAAGGCCATCGACGGCGTCACCGTGGTGGACATGAACGGTGAGCTATGCCGGATCACCGCCAATCGCGACATCCGCACCGATCTGGCCCGGAAGGTGTTCGAGTCCGGTGGCGCCCTCAGGAATCTCGACGCGCGCAATGTCAGTCTCGGAGAAGCCTACAATCTCTATTTCGAGGAGGCGAAACATGCAGCGTAGAGGATCACCTTTCAAAGGCGTGATGACCGTTGCCCTCAAGGAGGCGGCCGATCACATGACCAGCGCCCGCATGCATCTGGTCATGCTGCTGGTGCTGTTGACCGCGGCGGCCGCCGTCTATGCCGCCATCGGCAACATCAAGGCGACGACGGCTCAGGATCCGTTCATCTTCCTCAAGCTGTTCACCGTCGCCCAGCAGCCCCTGCCCTCGTTCTCCTCGTTCATGGGGTTCCTGCTGCCATTGCTCGCCATCGCCCTCGGGTTCGACGCGGTGAACGGCGAGTTCGGCAAGCGTACCATGAGCCGAATCCTAGCCCAGCCAATCTACCGCGATGCTGTGCTGTTCGGGAAATTTCTCGGCGGCATGCTGGTGATCGGCATCGCACTGACCACGCTGTGGCTCTTGATGATCGGCGCCGGCATCCTGATGCTCGGTCTGCCGCCGTCGGGTGACGAGGTGGCGCGCGGGCTGAGCTACCTGCTGGCCACTTTCGTCTACACCGGCGTCTGGCTCGCCCTGGCCCTGGCCTTCTCGACGCTGATCAAGGCACCGGCGACCTCGGCGCTGGCGGCCTTATCGGTATGGCTGATTTTCTCGTTCTTCTGGTCGATGATCACGCCCTTCGTGGCCAATCTTATCGTGCCTCTGGATCCGCTCAATCCGATCTCGGCGCTCAACCAGTTCTACATGCAGCAGGATCTGGCCCGCATCTCGCCGGTGACCCTTTACGGCGAGATCTCGCAGATGGTGCTCGACCCCGCCTCGCGTTCGGTCGGCCCGATCTTCATGTCTCAGATGCAGGGCGCGCTTATCGGAGCGCCACTGCCCACTTTTGAGAGCCTGTTGCTGATCTGGCCGCAGATTGCCGGCCTGTTCGCGGCCATGGTGATGCTGTTCACCGGAGCCTATGTCGCTTTCCAGCGTCAGGAAGTGCGAGCCTGACTGACGCGGGAAGGCCGGGGAGTGACGGGCGGTCACTCCCCGGTCCCTCTCACACGAAAACGGCCCGCGCAAACGGGCCGTTTTCGTCTGATAAGGAGTGAAACCAGCAGCTACCGGGAATGGCGTCTCAGGCCGATCTCGTCGAATTCGGCCTGTTCGAGCTTGGCTTCAGCGGCGGCCTCGCGCAGGTGCTCGCGCTGATCCAGCAATTCGATCTTCTTCAGTTCCTCGATGGCTTCGGCCAGGGCATCCTGGGCCGCCTCGAGCTGACCACGCATTCCTTCCGCCGATTCCAGCAGGTTGTCGCGCCGCGTCCGTGCCGCCTTGGCGAAGGTCGAATAGGCAAAGTGCGCAATATCGGAAATGCCGGTCTTCTGGTGCTCGATCTCGATCTGCTGATCCAGTTCGGCGGCCATGCGCTCGAAATCCGCGACCATCATCTCGATCTGCGTCACCTGGCGGCGCTTTTCGTCCACCTGAAACTTCTTGAGCCGGATCAGGCTCTTGTTGCGCGACTTCATGACTTGCACTCCTTACTCATCAAGTCTCGTTCGCAGCGATATCGTACTCCAGCAAGGTTGCGAGCCGTTGGTAACCCGCCTCGATACTGGTGCGATCATCTCGATCCTGGCTCAAAAACGCCTCCAGAACCGGCATGATCTCTATCGCCCGATCCACATCCGGATCCGATCCCTTCCGGTAAGCCCCCAGCCGGATCAGTTCCTCCATGTCGGCGAACACCGACATCAGCTCACGCGCCGCCTGCAGTAGTGGCCGGATTTCAACCGGCACGCATCCAGGCATGGTGCGCGAAATGGACCTCAGAACATTGATCGCCGGATAACGTCCACGTTCGGCGATCGCACGTTCCATCACAATGTGCCCGTCGAGAATACCTCTTACCGCATCCGCGATGGGCTCGTTGTGATCATCACCTTCCACCAAAACGGTAAAAAGACCGGTAACGGATCCCGAACCTTCAAGTCCGGGCCCGGCCCGTTCGAGCAGGCGCGGCAATTCCGAGAAAACCGTCGGCGGATAGCCCTTTGCCGTCGGCGGCTCGCCGATGGAAAGCCCGATCTCGCGCTGCGCCATGGCAAAGCGCGTCAAAGAGTCCATCATGCACAGAACGCGCTGGTTCTGGTCGCGGAAGTATTCGGCCAGGGTCATGGCGAGATAGGCGGCCTGCCGACGCATCAGGGCACTCTCGTCCGAGGTGGCGACAACGATGACCGAGCGCTTGAGACCTTCTTCGCCGAGATAGTCGGTAATGAATTCCCTGACCTCGCGCCCGCGTTCGCCGATCAGGCCGATGACGGCGACGTCGGCGGAGGTGTTGCGCGCCAGCATCGACATCAGCACCGACTTGCCGACGCCCGAGCCGGCGAAGATGCCCATGCGCTGGCCTTCGCAGACCGTGGTGAAGGTGTTGAGCGTCCTGACTCCCATGTCGATGGGATCGCCGACCCGCGTCCTCAGATGCGCCGGTAGCGGTTGCGACTTGAGCGCATAGCCCGACGATCCGCGCGCCAGCGGACCCTTGCCGTCGATCGGCTCGCCATTGGCGTTGACGACGCGCCCGAGCCAGCTTGAATCGGGATAGGCCTGACCGTCGTGGCTCATGAACACGGCCTTGCAGCCGAGCCGCACGCCCTCGATCGACCCGAAGGGCAAGCACAGGGCATGACCGCCCTTGAAACCGATGATCTCGGCCTCGAGCCGCGCGCCGCCGCGCGTTTCGATGATGACGCGTCCGCCGACCCGCAGTTCGCGCACCGGGCCGACGATCTCGATGAGAAGCCCCTGGACCGACTTGACCCGGCCGAAGACCTCGACTTCCTCGATATCGGCGATTTCGGCGATCAGAGACTGCACGCCGCTCTCCCTGCAAGCTGTTCGAGCTCGGCCCGAGTGTGCCGAACCGGACATGGCGACTCATCTCGAACGAATCGCTCCTCGAACGCTAACCGATCGTTAAGCAATATGCTCTACTGCGATTGTTTGAGCAAAATTTTCCCCTGGCTCCTTTGGCGGGGTTTGCGCTCGCTCCCATACAGGTTTCGATGAGTCCGCAGAGTCCATTACAGGACTTTCTTAAACTGTTTTCTTAAGTTTTGTATCTGGACTTTTATTAAATATTTCAATATCTTACACGGATGTGTGTTCAAGAATCCTTTCGCCTTGCCTGCGCGAATTAAAGTTTGTTAACTAATTGCGTTTAGGGTCGAATCATATCCAGTAGGGTTGGATTGGATGGCAGCCGCGCATGGGCGTCATTCATGTTCCAGCAGGAACCATCAAGGGGCTGAACATGCGAGTTCTGTTGATCGAGGACGACGGCGCCACGGCTCAATCCATTGAGCTTATGCTTAAGTCCGAGAGCTTCAATGTCTACACCACCGATCTCGGCGAAGAAGGCGTCGATCTCGGAAAGCTGTATGATTACGACATCATTCTTCTCGACCTCAACCTTCCGGACATGTCCGGTTACGAGGTTCTGAGAACGTTGCGCGTCGCCAAGGTGCAGACGCCGATCCTCATCCTTTCCGGCCTGGCCGGGATCGAAGACAAGGTACGCGGCCTCGGCTTCGGCGCCGACGACTACATGACCAAGCCGTTCCACAAGGACGAGCTGGTCGCGCGCATCCACGCCATTGTCCGCCGGTCCAAGGGCCATGCCCAGTCGGTGATCACCACCGGCGACCTCAATGTCAATCTCGATACCAAGACGGTCGAGGTCGGCGGCCAGCGCGTGCACCTGACCGGCAAGGAATACCAGATGCTGGAGCTGCTATCGCTCCGCAAGGGCACAACGCTCACCAAGGAAATGTTCCTCAACCATCTCTATGGCGGAATGGACGAGCCCGAACTCAAGATCATCGACGTCTTCATCTGCAAGCTCCGCAAGAAGCTTTCGGTGGCGACCGGCGGCAAGAACTATATCGAGACCGTCTGGGGCCGTGGCTATGTGCTGCGCGAGCCGGACGAGAACGAGGTCTTCTCCGAGAGCGCCTGACACATCCGAGCAGTTTCACACGTCACGCAAAACCCCGCCGAACCGGCGGGGTTTTTGTTTGCCTCGCGTCCGGGTGCCGCCCCCTTTATGGCTCTTCCGACAACGAAGATGCATCCGTCGCGCCATATCCCTCGATTGCAGCCGAACGGGATGATCCCGGAATTGGCATGATCAGAGCTGGCGGCAGGCCATTCGACTCGTCCGACTGAAATGCATGTCCGACAGTAGTAGGTGCGCGCTTTTGCCCAATAACTCGCAGCATTTTAGCCAGAAATACATTAGCCCTTAGCCATGGATTAATACGTAGCCTGCAATGTGAATATCGGTCGCCAGACTCGCAAACGCCAACGGCGGTGCATTTCGGCTCTCACCGGTATTCCGGCATCGAGTACAAATCGCCCGCGCTGCAGATTTCTGGAATGGCCGCGACAAAGGACTATTTCGGCGCTGGAGGTTGTGTCGTGCGCTTCACTATCCCAATTAAACTCATGCTGCTTATCGCAGTTTCGGCAATCGTTCTTGTCATTGCCACGTCGGTTCAGCTTCTCGGCTTGCGCGACCGATTGTGGACAGACCGGCAAGACATGCTTCGTTCCCAGGTTCAGTCGGCAGTTTCCATCACTGAATCCTATGTGAAGCGTGTCGCCGATGGCGAGATGTCGCTTGAAGACGCCGAGGCCGCCGCCGCAGAGGTCATCAGTGCCATTCGCTACGGCGAGAATGACTATCTGTTCATTCAGGACCTCGACGGCGTCATGGTCATGCATCCGTTTGCGACCGCCTTGGTCGGAGAAAACCAGATGGGTCTGCAAGACGCCGATGGAAAGCTGCTTACAGTCGAGTTCCTGGATGTCGCAAACAGCGCCGGACAGGGTTTTGTCGAGTATCGCTGGAACAAGCCCAATGCGACCGAGCCGTCGCCCAAGCTTACCTATGTTGCCTCTGTTGCTCCCTGGCGATGGATCATCGCCACGGGCGTCTACATCGATGACCTCGATGCCATCTTCCAAAGCGAGATGCTCAAGGCACTCGGATGGCTCGGTGGCGCCCTTGTCCTTCTGATCGGCGCGGCCGTGCCGATTGCCCTTTCGCTGACCAGGCCGATTGCCGCGATCACCCAGAACATGAAACAGCTCGCCGATGGCGACCTTGACACCGAAATCCTTGGCGCCGGCCGCAATGACGAAATCGGCGACATGGCCAAGGCCGTCGAGGTGTTCAAGGAGAACGGCCGGAAGGTCAATCGCATGACCGCTGCCGAAGTCGAGGCCGAGGCACGCCGTCAGGAAGAGCGCACACGAATGATGCAGGAGCTGCAGACCGAGTTCGGCAATGTCGTCGATGCGGCGATCGGCGGCGACTTCTCCAGGCGCGTCGAAGTCGAGTTCCCCGATGCCGAGCTCAACGCGCTGGCCGGTTCGGTCAACTCTCTTGTCGAGACCGTCGACCGCGGCGTCAGCGAGACCGGCGAAGTGCTGGCGGCTCTCGCTGAAACCAACCTGACCCGCCGCGTCACCGGCTCCTATGAAGGCGCCTTCGACAAGCTGAAGCGGGACACCAACGCCGTCGCCGACAAGCTCGTCGAGATCGTCGGTCAGATCAAGTCGACCTCGCGCGGCCTCAAGACCGCCACCGGCGAGATTCTTTCCGGCGCCAACGATCTTTCCGAACGCACCACCAAGCAGGCGGCGACGATCGAAGAGACTTCGGCGGCGATGGAACAGCTGGCCCAGACAGTCATCGAGAACGCCAAGCGCGCCGAGGAAGCCTCGGTCAAGTCGCGCTCCGTGTCACAGACCGCCGAAGAAGGCGGCGAGGTCATGCGCGACGCCAACACGGCCATGGAGCAGATCACCCATTCGAGCGCCAAGATCTCGAACATCATCGGCATGATCGACGACATTGCCTTCCAGACCAACCTGCTGGCGCTCAACGCTTCTGTCGAGGCGGCGCGTGCCGGCGAGGCCGGCAAGGGCTTTGCCGTTGTCGCCGTAGAAGTTCGTCGCCTTGCCCAGTCCGCCGCCGAGGCCTCGTCCGAGGTCAAGGCGCTGATCGAGCAAAGCGCCGAGGAGGTCTCGGGCGGTTCCAAGCTTGTCGCCAGCGCGGCCGAGAAGCTCGAGGCCATGCTCGAAGCGGTCAAGGCCAACAACGTCCTGATGGAAGGCATTGCCCGCGAGAGCCGCGAGCAGGCTTCTGCCATCGAGGAGGTCAATGTTGCCGTCCGCCAGATGGACGAGATGACCCAGCACAATGCAGCGCTGGTCGAGGAGACCAATGCGGCGATCGAACAGACGGAATCGCAGGCGGCCGATCTCGACGGCATCGTCGATGTGTTCCGCATCGCCGAGGCGGCTCAATCGAGCGTCCGCGCTGCCTGAACGCAGTTCCGCAGACATGCAGCAAACCCCGCGCTCCGGCGCGGGGTTTTTCGTTGGGGCGAGTGAACGGGTTTCGCCCACGCTCCGGTCGCGTTAAGCCAGTGGCGCCAAAATGGACAAGGCCGGAGGACAGGACGTGGCTCACCCAGATTTTTCGATGGACGGACAGGTGGTTGCCGTTACCGGCGCCTCGATGGGGATCGGGCATGGCCTTGCTGGCATGCTTGCCGCTGCGGGGGCGACGGTCGCGGTCATGGCGCGTTCGCGCAGCAAGCTCGAGACATTGGTTGCCGAAATCGATGCGGCGGGTGGTAGGGCGGCGGCTTTCGATCTCGATGTCACAGACATTTCGTCCATCCAGCCGGCCTTCGATGCTGTCAACGCGCGCTTCGGTCGCCTCGATGCACTGGTCAACAACGCCGGGCTCGGGGACAACCATCCGGCGGAAGATGTCACCGAGGCCGCCTGGGACGAGATGATGGACGTCAACCTCAAGGGCGCCTTTTTCACCGCCCAGGCCGCCGGACGCATCATGCTGTCCGAAGGACACGGCCGCATCGTCAACATGAGCTCGCAGGCCAGCACCGTCGGCATTCGCGATCACGCCGTTTATTGTGCCAGCAAAGGCGGCATGGATCAGTTCACCCGAGTGATGGCGCTCGAATGGGGCCATCGCGGCGTCACCGTCAACGCCGTTGCGCCGACCTTCATCTACACGCCCGGCACGGCTGAGCGGCTCGATCGGCCCGACTACCTGAAGTCGGTGCTCGACCGCATTCCGATTGGTCGGGTCGGTGGTATCGAGGATGTCGCGGCGGCGGTGATCTATCTCGCCTCTCCCGCCGGCGGCATGGTCAATGGCCATATCCTTCAGGTCGACGGTGGCTGGACGGCGCAATAGCGTCTAGGTCCCAGGATCGGCCAAGGACTCTCTGTGCCCGACGCGGGGCATTGGCGCAAGCGCAAGGACCAGCCCCCTCCTGCGCCGTGACTGGCCATGGCCTTCGTCCCGATCAGCTTCACTCCTGAAAACGTTACAGCAGCATAGATCAAAGCAGCCGCTGGTTTGTGTATATCTGGCGAATATTTCGTACCGCGCGATGCGCGTCGCGTCTGGTTTTACTAATATAAAAGCGTTTGTTACATTGGTATAGCAGTATATTCTTCTAAACAATCTCAACATTTTGCGAATTTGTGAATTTCCTTGCATCTGCATCTTGGGTGTTTCGATGTTTATTTTCCGTCTATTTGTATATCGAAGAACATATGCAGGAAGCAGGCAGGATCTCGTGGCAAAACAAACTAAAGATCGGCGCCAGGATCGGAAGTGGTAACGGACTGATCCTGGTGCTTTTTTGAAGGCTTCCGACGCGACCTCTTACGGGCTGAACCTGGCCAACACCGAATTCTCCGATTATCGCGTGACTGCCAGGAGCTGCGGCATGACTTGAGCGAAGAGGTGGACGCCGCCGTTGCCGGAGACTTCAGCCGCCACGTCACCACCGAATTCCCCGACCAGGAACTGATCGCCCTGTCTGAGAGCATCAACAACCGGGTCGAGACGGGGGAACGCGGCCGTGGCGAGACCGGCACGGTGCTGTCCGCACTGGCCCACACCGACCTGACATATCGCGTCACCGGGACCCATGCCGGCGAATTCGACAGGCTGAAACAGGATACCGATTCCTTGGCCGACCGGCTGACCGAGATCGTGACGCAGTAGCGCAGCACCTCGCACGGGCTGCGGACCGCCTCAGACGAAGTCCTGTCGGGCTCCCGTGATTTGGGCGAACGCACCACCAAGCAGGTGGCTGCCATCAAAGAGACTTCGGCGGCGATGGAGCAGAGGCCTCGTCCGAGGTCAAGGCGCTGATCGAACGGAGCTCCACGGAGGTGAATGGTCGCTCCAAGCTGGTCAACTGCACTGCCGAAAAGCTTTCGGCAATTCCCGACGCCGTCAAGGAGAACAACGCCCCGATGGAAGGCGTTGCCAAGGAAAGCCGGGAACAGGTTTCGGCCATCGACGAGGTCAACTCGGCCGTGCGTCAGATTGACGAAATGGCCCAGCACAATGCCGCCCTGGTCGAGGCAATCAACGCCGCCATCGAACAGACCGAAGGTCAAACGACCGATGTCGACAGCGTCGTCAACATCTTCAAACTGGCCGCAGGCGCCGGAGAATCGGCAGATGCCGGCACGCACAAGGCGGAAGAACCTGCTCCCGAACAGAGCACGCAAAAGAAGGTCGTCTCCGGCGCCAGGGCTCTGCTGACCCAGGGTAGCGCCGCAATATCCGAGGACTGGAAAGCGCTCTGATCCTCACCAAGCGCCTGTAGAAAACAGCAAACCAAAACGGCGCAAGCCCCGCACTCCCCTTGCGGGGCTTTTGCTTTTCATCGCAACGCAGCCTGGAGCTGAAGCGAGAAAACGATGCGCGTTTCCAATGCGTGGGCGGGTCGGCGCCCGTCTGCACTCAACGCGACAGCACGCCCTTGAGAAACACCTCAACCGCCTCGTTGACGATCTTGTCCTGTCCGTCCGTGTCGATGGCCGGGTCGTCGCCAAGAAAACTGCGGATGACCAGATCGCGTCTGACCATGCCGAAATAGAGCGCCGCAGCCGACGTGCAGTCGGAAACCTCGATCCGGCCGGCGGCCACCTCTTTTTCTAGAAACCCCGCGAGGGCCTTCTTGCCGCGATCGAGCACCATTTCCACGAATCGGCGCCGCACGTCCGGCAGATGCTCGGCTTCGACAATGATCATGCGGTAAAGGTTTATCGCTTCCTCGGAAGTGACCAGCCTCATCACGCCGTAGCCAACCTCCCTGAGCGCCGCTTCGATGCTCATGCCATCCAGCTCGAAGGCATAGGAATCGGCGTAGATGGCTTCGTACTTGCTGTCTATGACGGCCTGGAACAGCTTCTCCTTGTTGCCGAAGTGCTGATACAGCGTGGTCATCGACCCGCCAGTCTCGGCGACAAGGTCCTTGAGCGACATCGCCTTGTAACCGTCGCGCACGAAAGCACGTGTCGCCGCGTCGAAGATGATATCCCGACGTTTCAACCCTCTTTCGCGCGGGGCATAGCTGGATGGCTCTGTTGACTTCTTTTTTGACATGGGCGCCTCAACCCATTTCTACATGATTTGTATTTAATCGGGTATGGCCCGACTTGACGCATTTGTTTCAAGTTTGCCGGTATGTGGCCACGGCAGCGCGGAGAAGGACCTGGTCCCAGCTTGCCCAGGCAAGAAAAGACCCCGCGCCGCGCACGGGGTCGAGTTGAAGTGGCAGAAGGTTTGGAACACAGTCTCCCACGCGATTGGCGCCGATAATGGGTTATGCGCGCGCCAGTATTCCCAAGGCGAAACTCGAAATGGCGAACAGGCCAAAACCGATGAGCACCACACCCGACAGGATCGCAGTGGCGCGGGTGAATCCGGCCGGCAACCGGTGCTGGAGCCCAGCGACGAGCCCACTCAAGAACAGCCACCACAATAGCGAGCCGGAGAAAACACCAATCACCACGGTCGCGGCGGCGGCAAAGCCCGGCTGATCGACAAGGCCGAGGCCGGCGAAAATGGCGGCGAAGCTGAGGATTGTCGCCGGATTGGCGATGGTGAGGAAAAAGGTGGCCGAGATCGTGCCGACAAGATCGCGGGCACCGACGCTGGCGGCCTTCCTGGCCGGAGCCGACATGAAGCCGCGAACGCCGAGATAGATCATGAACAGCCCGCCGACGAGCTTCAAAGGCATGTCGATCGCCTGAAGTGCCGCGGAAAAAGCGGCGAAACCGGCCGCTGCCAATGCCGCGTAGCTGGCATCGGCCAACGCCGTGCCGAGACCGCCGGCCATGCCAGCCCAGAAGCCTTTTTCGAGCGTGCGGTTGATGCACAAGACGCCGATCGGTCCGAGCGGCGCGGCAATGGCCAATCCGAGCGCGATGCTCTTGAGGAACAGCAGCGGGTCCATCACGCCGATCCATCTTTCGGGACGAACGGCCCGGCGACTGGGGAGGACAAGGCCAGCATGGTTTCGGAGCGGGCAACGAAGCCACGTTGCTTGAGCGCACCGAGAAAGGCCTCGACCTCGTTGAGTCCGGCGACGCGGATCTTGATGAGATAGGACCAGCTGCCGGTGACATGGTGGCACTCGAGGATGCCGTCATGTGTGGCGGCAAAGGCACGAAACGCATCCTCGTCCGCCTCGGGCGACAGGGCCAGAAAGACGAAGACCAGCCCCGGCAGGCCAAGCTGCTCCGGATCGGCGTCGACAGTGAATCGGCGGATGGCACCGGACGCTGCGAGACGCCGGATGCGTTCGTTGACAGCCGAGGCTGACAACCCGACCGCGCCGCCGATATCGGCCAGGGCGCGACGGGAGTCCTCAGCAAGCAATCCGATAATTTTGCGGTCTATGTCATCCACAAGCGCAAAATATACGATCACTGCCACTATTTCCAGATATTTATCGCCTATGTGACGATTTTACCGGCTTGCTTGTTCACCCCCCAATCCGGCACCGCCTGCGCGAAATTCGTCAGGCACGCCATCTCCTTCGCGCGCAACGAAGCTTGCACCGCCCCATTCCGCTTCATGTTCGCAATGAGCTGACAGGCGACGGCGCCCCGGCATCCTTTCGGATCTTGCCGCAAGGCGAAAGAACAGTGATGCTCTCGCCACGCGCGGACCGGGGCGCACCTGGGAAATCGACCTCGCCTAGTCGGGCGCTTCGAAGGTTTTCAGCATCGCCCCGATCTCGGCCATCACCGCTGCCGGCAAGGCGCCCTTTTCGGCAGCGCCGAAATTATCCCTGACCTGCGCTTCGGTCTTGAACCCGGGCACCGGCAATGCGACCGGTGAACTGGCGAGTATCCAGCCGAGTGCGCCCTGCGCCAGCGTGCGACCGCCGGTTTGCAGCAGTTCGCGCAACGCCCCGATGCGCTCGAGGTACGCGGCATTCGGCTTGCCGTTGCTGAAGAACCGGACCCAGTCGAGCGACTGGGCGCGCACATCGTCGCCCGCCAGTTTGTCATCCGGCCGGTACTTGCCACCCAGAAGCCCCATGGCCAGCGGCAGGCGGCTGAGCGAGACAAGGCCGCGCGACTCGCACAGATCCATGATCTCTCTGGCCGGCGTGAAGACATTGTAGTCGTTCTCAATGGCGACAAAGCCTGGCAGGTCGGCAAAGGCCCGGGCCGAAGCGATGAAGTCCGTGCTCCAGCCAAAGCCGGCGATAACACCTTCCTGGTGAAGCGCCGCCATGGTCTCGAAGATCGGCCCGGCATCTTCGGCCGGATACTCGTTTATGTGCAGCAGCGCCAGATCGAGGCGATCGCGCCGTAGCCGCCGGCGGCTGTCATCGATGGTCTCGCGAATGCCATCGGGCGTTACAAGCTGCGGCCCCCAGCTTCGCGCCTGCTCGTCGATGACATAGCCGAACTTGGTGACGATCACCGCGTCATCGTTGTGGGCGATTTCATCGCCGAGCAGGGTCTCGGAATGGCCGGCGCCGTAATTGGCGGCGGTGTCGTAGACGCGGGCGCCCAGTTCGTAGCTCAGCCGCAGCGCCCGGCGTGAGTCCGCATCATCAACATCACCGTAATAGGTCGGCACATCCTGATAGGTGATCCGTCCCCCGATGGCCCAGCATCCCATGCCGATGCGCGGCACACTCGCCCCGTTCCAGATCTTCATCATCTCAGTCATCTTCCACCTCTTCCGGTCCAGTAGCCGGGGCGAACCATGACGAGGTCGTCCCAGATGTTCTTTTGAAATTCGATCCCCGCATCCTCGATGAGATGGCGGTCGAGATGCGCGATGGCGTGTTTGGTTCGCCAATGCTGCCAGAGCCGGCTCGCCGGCTCGATAAACGGGTGTGTCATCTCCAAATACCCTTTTTTCGAATTTGAAACGTCAATTGCGTTCTGCTGCAGCATGTAGCAGAATTGTTCGTAGATTCAGGAGATACGAGTTCGATATAGGTATTTCATTTTTGAAATGGACTTGAATTGGGATGATCTGAAGCTATTTCTCGATGTCGCCCGCATGGGTGGACTCAATGCCGCCGCGCGCGCCACCGGCGCCTCGCCAGCAACCCTCGGGCGCCGGGTGCTTGCCCTGGAGGCGGTCATGGGCGAACCATTGTTCGTGCGCTCGGCGTCAGGATACCGGCTGACCGAAGCAGGCGAGAACCTGCGCGAGCATGCCGCCGGGATCGAGCAAAGCTTCGCGGCGCTCAACACCTGGCGCAAGGAGCGCCATGGCGAGCGCACCATCCGCGTCTCCGCCGGGCACTGGACGGCGTCATATCTGGCGCGCAACATCGCCCATCTGTGGCGGCCCGACGACCGCTTCCGCATCGAATTCGTCACCGCCAACGAAAAAGTCGATATCGGTCGGCGCGAGGCTGATCTCGGCTTGCGAAATAGCCGTCCAACCGAACAATGGCTGGCCGGCAGACTGATCGGACAGACCGCCTATGCCCTATATGCCGGACGCAATCTCGTTCTGGGCGTTGCCGCCGGCATGTTCGTCGGCCTGTCGGGATCTCTGGTCACGCCGACGGCGCGTTGGCTCGAAACCCATCACGGCGACCGCATCGGCGTACGCGGCAACGACGCCACCAGCATTCTCGAACTCGTCGCCGCCGGCGCCGGGCTTAGCGTGTTTCCCTGTTTCATCGGCGATGCCGACCCGCGCCTCGTGCGCGTGACCGGCGCGATCATCGCCGAACTGACGTCGGAGCACTGGCTCGTCTCGCATCACGACGAACGCCACGCCCCGCAGGTCCGTACGGTCGCCAACCGCATAGCGAACCTCATGAAGACCGATGCCAGCCTGTTCGCCGGGGATCGGCCCTATCCCAGGCCGGAACAGTCCGGCGCGCCAACCTGACGCGCCCATTGCTGCGACCGTCGGTCACGCCTCATTGTATTTCTTCGGGTCCGAGCCGATTTCATCGGAACTTTCCGAAATCGATGGGAGGCGCGAATGAAACGCGTGCTTCAGGTCTTCGTCACCATCATCGTTCTAGCGGGAATGATCTTCACCCTTGCAGGTCGCTGGGACTGGTGGCCGGGCTGGGCCTTCTTCATCACCGTGATTGCCGCGATGGTCGTGGAAGGCGTCATACTATATCGCCACGATCCCGAGCTGTTCAAAGCCCGGTCGCGTTTCGGCGAGGGAACACAGTGGACGGACTACCTGTTCCTCGCCGTGTTCAGCCTCGCCTTTCTCGGCGTGCTGATCGTCGGCCCGCTCGACGCCGGGCGGTTCGGCTGGGCGCCCCTGCCGGCCTGGAGTTTCGCGTTTGGCGCGGCGCTCTACCTTGCCGGCGAAACACTGGTCGGCTGGTCGATGTACGAAAACACCTTTTTCGAGAAGACCGTCCGGCTGCAGTCCGACCGCGGCCACCACATCATCACGACCGGTCCCTATGCCGTCGTGCGCCATCCCGGCTATATCGGCTTCTGCATCGGCTATGGACTCGGCTTCCCGCTGATGCTCGGTTCGGCCTGGGCGCTCGTGCCTTCGGCGGTCGCGATCATCTCGGTCATTATCCGCACCACCTACGAAGACCGGTTCCTTGCCGACAAGCTCGCAGGTTATGACGCGTACCGGCACAAGGTCCGGCATCGCCTGATTCCGGGGGTCTGGTGACGAACAACCGCCGAATGCGCGAATGAAACGCAAATTTTGCGGTCGTTCAGTTTGCTGTCAGCCCAACCAGCCAGAAGGGCTCTATCGAAATCAATCAATGGAGCTCGCCCATGAAACGTCTCGTACTGCTTGCCGCTCTGTCCGGCGTGTTGATGACCAGTGCCGCTTTTGCCCAGTCGACCGTCCTTCCGGTCAACGGCATGTGCCCGAACGGCTATGAACTCGAACGTGGCTCGTCCGGCAGCGACGACCGGTGCAAGTCCACCAGCAATGCGTCCGGATCGGGCAGCCTCTCGCTGGCATCGATGTCGAGCGACGACGATGACGACCATTCCCATGTCGGAGACGACGACTACGATTCCAGCGAACACGAGTCGCACGACGGCGACGACCACGACGATGATCACGGTGATTACGACTCGAACGACGACTGATAGCGCTGTCGACACGCGCGGAAGAGGCCTGCGGTTCAAAACGCCTCATTGACGGCAGCGGTCGCTGCAGTGCTTCGGTGAAGCCCGGCAGCGATTTCATCGATTGCCCCACAGCATCTGGCGTCCCCGGTTTCCTGCCGGGGGCATTTTTTGCGCCCATGCGATTGCAGGGCGCCGGACCGGCATCCCTGGGTCACAGCCTGGTGCGAAAATGCTAGTTGGGGAACAGCGTCAGGAACTTGCCTTCGAGGATGTCGCGGTCGAAGGGCTTCATGATGTATTCATTGGCGCCGGCCTTCAGCGCCATGGCGATGTGGCCGATGTCATTCTCGGAGGTGCAATAGACGACGCGCGGCTTGTCGCCGCCGTTGTAGGCACGCAGCTCCTTGAGAAACTCCAACCCGGATTTCACCGGCATCTGCCAGTCGAGCAGGATGACGTCCGGCATTTCGACCCGGCACTTGTCGATCGCTTCCTGGCCGTCTTCGGCTTCGTCGATGACATAGTCCATTTCCTCGAGAATCCGCCGGGCGACTTTGCGAACCACGCTCGAATCGTCGACGACCAGACAGGATTTCATCGCGAATGCTCCATTCCTCGCTGCGCCCGATGGGCACACAGGCCCAGAATCGGCCTGCCGGACGCTGACTGCGCGGCAGTATCGGGGAAAAGTCCATAAGATTGGTTAGCACGGGCGTGGCGAAATCGCATTTGCCGAAATGACACAGCAGACAAGACCAATCCCGGTCCGATCGCCGGACATACGCCAACGGACTCGGGTGCGAAATGCACCCTCACCCGGCCGACAGCATTGTCAGCCCGCCACGGCCTTGATCTCGAAGGTTTCGCCCTCGACGGTGGCACTGACCGTCATGTTGCTCATGCGCGCCAGCAGCCCGGTGTAGAACGGCTGGATATTGCGCGCTTCGACCGCACCGTTTTCCGGCGTGCCGGCAAGCAATTCAACCACGCCCTGGGGCAGGAAGGTGCGCTGTTTCTTCTCCGGGTCGGAAACGGCGACGATGGTGATGTCCTGCTTGCCCGCCTCGCCATCAAGGCTGACGCGGATATTGCCGCCACGCGGTACTGCCGAGATAGCGATGAGCAGCATGTTCATCATCAGCTTGGCCTTGTTCTTGGGCATCAGCACCGGCGTGATGGTCCAGTCGAGCTCGGCCTTTTCGATGTCGAACAGGATACGCGCCACCTTCTCACACTCGCGGGTGTCGAATTCGGTGCCGGCGGTCGAGGAGGCGCCGAAGGCGAGCCGGGCGTATTCGAGCTTGGCGAGCGCCTGCTTGGCGGCGTTCGACACCATCTGCTGGGCCAGATCCGCCATGTCGGACTGGGACGGATCTTCCAGGGATTGCAGACCGTTGTTGATCGCCCCGACCGGATTGATGAGGTCGTGACAGATCCGCGAGCACATCATGGCCGCCAGGTCGTTGGCCTGCAGTTCTATCGGATCACTCATTGGGACTACCCGCCGCTACTTGTTCGGAATCAGTTGGCTGGACGATAGCAACCCCTTTTGCCCGGCCCAACTGCAAAATGCCGGCAATAGCGCGGACACCGGATCGAAATCACCGGTTTCTGCCGCACCGACGGCCGGCTAAAAGCCGAGATCGTTGCTCAACACCATCCAGTTCGACTCTGCCTTCTGATAGGCATCGCGCGGCGACAGCAGGAACGCCTCCTTGTTGCCGCTCGAATAGAACAGGAACAGGCGCCCGGCCAGGACCACGAAAATGCGCGGGTTGCCGACGGACAGATAGCCGCGCGCCACACTCATCGTGGCGTAACCGCCGAACATCGGTGCATAGGTCTCGGGCGAGCCGGCGAAGGCATCACGATTGCCGGCACTGGCAAAATACCACGGCACGCCGGCCCAGTAGTATTCGAACTCCGGCCGGCCTGGCAGCGGCGTCGGCTCGGCAAAGTAGGAAACCGCATCATAGCCGTCGAGAGCGGCGCCGGTGAGCGGATCGATAGCGTAGGCCGTGCCGAGCGAAGTGGAAATGGCGGCGGTCGGCAGCGGCACGAGCGCCGCCAGCACTGCCGCGCAGACAATGATGGCCCTGCGAACGCCCGCAGCCATCCGTGCGCCACCGTGCAACAGGGTTAATCTTTCTTTACCCATTTGCCGCAAAATCCAACGGTCCCGGGCCGTTTGCATGTGTTGCCGCTCTCGTGCCGTTTCGGCGTCACACTATCGACAAATCGTATGGCCTTGGTAAATGGCGCGCCAACCGGCCGCCCGCCGCAATGGAGACCCGTCATGGTCCGCAAATTTGCCCCGCTTCTGTTCGCCCTCACTGCTCTCATTGCCGGCATCATGGCCGGACCTGTCGCCGCGCAAACCGCCGGCACGACGCAGGCGTCGGGTTCGGTCTCGGACACCTATTCAGCCGACGAACTGATCGAGAAAGGCTCGGAGTTTTTCGGATCGGTGGCGCAGGGCCTGGCTTCGCTCGTCGAGCAGGCCGTGTCGAGCTATGGCCTGCCCAACGGCTACATTCTCGGTCAGGAAGGGTCCGGCGCGATCTTTGCCGGCGCCCGCTACGGCGAAGGCACGATGTATACTCGCAATGCCGGTGATCTGCCGGTCTATTGGCAAGGCCCCTCGCTCGGCTTCGATGTTGGCGGTGACGGCTCGCGCGTCATGATGCTGGTCTACAATCTGCCGACGGTCGATGCCATCTTCGGGCGCTATCCGGGCATTGACGGCTCGGCCTATGTCGTTGGCGGCCTCGGCATGACGGCAATGAAGTATGGCGACATCTATATCCTGCCGATCCGGTCAGGCGTCGGCGCGCGCCTGGGCATCAATGTCAACTACCTGAAATTCACCCGCGCGCCGACCTGGAATCCCTTCTAGGACACCGGACGCAGCGCAACGATGAAAGCCACCGGCAGTTCCGGTGGCTTTTTTAGTATTTTGGCTAGCCGCTGGCCCAATGGTGCGACCGCGTGTGCGGTCAAGCATCCGGGCGTTCACCCTTCAAAACGGGTCGCGGGCACGAAGATCTTTCGGACCGACTTACCCCCGCCAGAAGGTCGGAGTCATCAACACCAGCACGGTCATGATGTCGAGACGGCCAAGCAGCATCAGGAAGGTCAATATCCACTTGGCGGTATCCGGCAGGCTTTGGTAATTGCCGGACGGCCCGATCAATTCGGTGGTGCCCGGGCCGACATTGGCGAGAGCCGATACCACGGCGGAGGCGGCAGTGCCCATGTCGAGCTCGGTTGCCGACAGGGCCGCCGTACCTAGAACGATGGCCGCCAGATAGGCGGCCAGGAACAGCCCGACCGAGCGCACGACCGAATCCGGCACCTGTTTGCCCATGTATTTGAGCGTGGTGATGGCGCGCGGGAATACAAGTTCCTTGAGGCTCTGGTTCAGGCCCTTGGTCATGATGATGATGCGGAACGCCTTGGCGCCGCCGGCTGTCGAGCCGGTGCAGCCGCCAAAGAAAGAGATGGCGTAGAACAGTCCGGCGGCGAACGGTCCCCAGGTCAAGTAGTCGACCGAGGCGAAACCGGAAGTCGTGATAATGGCGACGACCGAGAAGACCGATTCGACCAGTACCTCGAAATAGCTCGACAAATGCGCGGTATCGCGGCCTTCGATGAAGGCGAGCAGCGAGAATACGGCGACAAAGCTCATCAGCACCGGGATCTGCGGGTCGTAGGCCAGCTTGATATCACGCGCCGCCATCGCCCGCAGGATGGCGAAGAACGGCATGGCGCCGGCCAGCATGAACACGATCGCCACCATGTGCACCGGACTGCCATAGTTGATCATCGATGTGTCATGGGTCGAGAACCCGCCCGTCGCCAACGTCGACATGGCGTGGTTGAGCGCATCGAACTTGGACATGCCGGCGAGGTGATAGGCGAGCGTGCAGGCCAGCGTCAGCACGATATAGACAAGCAGGATATCGACGACGAATTGCGAGAACCGCGCTTCCGGTCGGTCTTCCTGGGCCGAGGATTCCATCTTGAACACCTGCATGCCGCCGACCCTGAGGAAAGGCATGATCATCAGGCTCATGGCGATGATGCCGATACCGCCGATCCAATGCAGAAGCGAGCGCCACAGCAGGATGCCCCGTGGCATGGAATCGAGCCCGGTCAGCACGGTGGCGCCGGTGGTTGTCAGGCCCGAGACCGCCTCGAACAGCGCATTGGTGAAGCTCAGATTGAGATCGGCGAGCATGAAAGGCAGGGTGGCGCCGAGGCAGACGAACACCCAGAGCGCGTTGACCAGCAGAAAACCCATGCGCCGGCTGAATGGCGGCGTACGGCCCATGGTGGTCAGCACCATCATCAGCGACACGAAACCCAGTGCCAGCATCGAGACCAGGAAGGCCTGCCAGTCCGGGTTTCCGTCCATCAGGTCTATGGTCATCGGGGCGAGCATGGCCACTGACACGTTGAGCCCGGCGAGTCCGCAGGCATAGGCGACGAAACTTGCTTGTAACGGTAGCACTTGGCTTGGGTCTCCCAGGATCCCCGCGTCGTCCGGTTCGCGGCTTTTAGCACGCACGATCACGCATTTCGAGCGTGCCTTTTCGGGCGAGCCATCTGTCCCGCTGCGTGGGCGTTGAGACCCATTGGCTTTCCGGTAAGGTTAATAAACGGTAAATATAGCCTTGAGCAGTGTACTCTGCGATGCTTGCCGGCCAGGCGGTGCCGTTTGTGCGCCGTCGCCCGGAAACGCGGCGGGAAGATCGATGCTGATCGAGACGATAATGTATTTTGCCCTCGGGTTTCTTGCCGCCAGTCTGTTGGCGCTGATGATCGTGCCGGCCGTCTGGCGTCGCGCCGTCAGGCTGACCAAGATGCGTATCGAAGCGGCAACGCCGATCACAATGGCAGAGTTCCGCGCCGACAAGGACCAGTTGCGCGCCGAATTCGCCCTGTCGACCCGCCGTCTCGAACGCAATGTCGAGGCATTGCGCTCCCGGCTCGCCGAACAGGTCGTCGACATCACCCATCGCAAGACCGAACTGGCCCAGGCCAAGTCCGAGCGCGACGAGAAGCTGACCATCATCGATGAGCTGGAAGCACGCGAGAACCAACTGAAATCGCGCATCATCGAGCTCGAAAAGCACGGCGCCGACCTGGCGCAGCGCCTGAGGATGCGCGATCGCGACTATGCCAACCTCTCGGACAAGCTCGAGGCGGCGCGCGGCGAAGGCGAACTCTCCAACATGCCCGATATCGACCAGCTCTATGCCGATCTGTCGGCCGAGCGCGAACGGGCCAATTTCTTCGAGACCCAGGCCCGGCATCTGCTGAGCCGGCTCGAGAACGCCGAGCAGGATTCGAGCGCGGCGGCCCGGGCCGTGAGCGAATTGCGCCAGGCGCTGTCGCGCAAGACCGACGAGACCGATGCTTCCTCCATGGCGCTGACCGAGGCCGAGGCGCGTATTGCCAGCGCCGAGAATCGTCTCAATTCGCTGTTGCACGAAACCGAACAGACTCTTGCCGGCGAAGACGAACGTCATGCCAGGCTATTGGCCGAGAAGCTGACGCTCGAGGAAGAGACCGAAGCCCTGCGCGAGAAGATCCGCGAGATCGAAAGCGCCGTGCTCGAAGGCTGGGAAGAAGAACGCGTCGATCAGGCCCATTTGCGCGAAAGGCTCAACGACATTGCATCCGAGGTCAGCCGGCTGGTCTATGCCGTCGACGGCGAAGTGGCGCCGGCCGAAGAGGAAAGCCTGTTCGACAGGATCCGCAAATTCGCCGACGACGATTTCGCCGAGCCTGAAATGGCCGAGGCCCCGGGCGATTCAACGCGCCGCAGCGTCCTGTCGGACCGCATGGCGGCCCTCAGGGAAATCCAGGCGCGGCAGTAGCCTCTATTCGGCGACGATTGCGAACTGGCTGACGAGCTCGCCGGTCTTGCCGTCAATGACGCGGACCTGCGTCGCGCCGTCGATCTTGTAGGCGAGCGTGACCAGCCCTTCCGCCGTCGAAGCCGAAACCAGATCGGCGCCGGCCGGCAGGCCTGCCTGTTCGAGCGCATAGCGCGTGTCCGGCTCGCCGCTGTCGCGGTAGGCACGATAGACAAGCGCACCGACAACAGCGATAAACCCCAAAAGCAGGATGGCGATCGAGACCCCGAAGGATCGCCGCGCCTTCATGATGATGGCCTTGGCATCGGGCGGCAGTTCGGCTTCGGGCTGTTCAGTTTTCGGATCGGATTGTGACATGGTCGATGAGTTCGGCGAGGAATTCGCGTTCGAGGTTGTAGCCGGCCCTGACGACGCTGGCAAACGCCTCGATGCCTTTCTGGCCGGCGCCCTCAGCGAATTCAGCCGCAACCGCGTCAAGGAGTTGATCCTCAAGGGCTCTGTTTCGATCAATGGCAATGTCTGTAGCGAGCCGAAATTCCACGTCGGCGAAGGCGACGCGGCAGTGCTTGTCGCCCCGAAGCCGGAAGAGGCCGAGCCGCAGCCCGAAGCCATCCCGCTCACCGTGCTCTACGAGGACGAACAGCTGATCGTCATCGACAAGCCGGTCGGAATGGTGGTTCACCCTGCTCCCGGTTCGCCGTCGGGAACGCTGGTCAATGCCCTTTTGCATCATTGCGGGGACTCCCTTGTCGGCATCGGCGGCGTCAAGCGGCCGGGGATTGTCCATAGGCTCGACAAGGACACTTCCGGGGTGATGGTTGTCGCCAAGACCGAGCGGGCCCTCCACCATCTTCAGCGGCAATTCGCCGATCACGGCCGAACCGGTCCGCTCGAACGGATCTATACTGCCTTCGTCTGGGGGCGGGTGCAGGCACATACCGGCACGATGTCCGCTCCGCTGGGGCGCGACGCCAACAACCGTCTGAAACAGGCGGTGCGAAAGGATGGGCGCGAGGCCATCACCCATTACGAGACCGTCGCGCGCTATCACGGCGAGGGCTGGGACGTTACCCGCATCGACTGCCTGCTCGAAACCGGCCGCACCCACCAGATCCGCGTCCATATGGCCCACATGGGTCATCCGCTGCTGTCCGATCAGCTCTACGCCCCAGGCTTCGCCACCAAGGTCAACCGCCTGCCCACGGAGCTGGCCGGGATCATCACCGGGCTCGGTCATCAGGCCCTGCATGCCCGGCTTTTGGGGTTCGAGCACCCAAAAACGGGCGAGGAAATGGCGTTCGAGTCGGAACTGCCTGCCGATCTCGAAGCGCTCGAACAGGCGCTTTCGCCCTACAATCAGGCCGTGGCGAAGCGGCGCTAGAGCCGGCTTTCGCGTGCCGCATCGGATAAAGCGGGCATCACCTTGTTGCGATTGAAGCGTTTGCAGGGGGTGAAATGAACAAAATCCTGCCTATATGGTGATATCTGTTTGCCCGGCGCGTGCCGATCCCGGACGTGCCACGAACCGGCTCGTCGCCTTCGGGGGCGTGCCACAGGGGGATTGTAATGACCCAAACGAATTTGCCTGCCCTGTCGAGCGAAGGCGGGCTGAGCCGCTATCTTCAGGAAATCCGCCGGTTCCCGATGCTGGAGCCCGATGAGGAATTCATGCTGGCCAAGCGCTATCGGGAGCATGCCGACCCGGAAGCGGCCCAGAAGCTGATCACTTCGCATTTGCGCCTGGTGGCCAAGATCGCCATGGGCTATCGCGGCTACGGCCTGCCGGTCTCGGAAGTCATTTCCGAAGGCAATGTCGGGCTGATGCACGCGGTCAAGCGCTTCGAGCCCGACAAGGGTTTCCGGCTCGCCACTTACGCCATGTGGTGGATTCGCGCCGCCATTCAGGAATATGTCCTCAGGTCATGGTCGCTGGTGAAGATTGGCACCACTGCGGCGCAGAAGCGCCTGTTCTTCAACCTTCGCCGCATCAAGGGCCAGATCGCCGCCCTCGACAACGGCTCGCTGCATCCGGACCAGGTCAAACAGATCGCCGACACGCTGCATGTTTCAGAGGATGAGGTCGTGGCGATGAACGCCCGGCTTTCCGGCGATTCATCGCTCAATGCGCCGATGCGCACCGACGAGGGATCGACCCAGTGGCAGGACTGGCTGCAGGACGAGACGCCCAACCAGGAAGAAATGCTCGGCGAGAGCGAGGAGAAGGACGACCGGATGGCATTGCTGTCCGAGGCTCTCGACGTTCTCAACGACCGCGAGCGCGCGATCTTCGAGGCGCGGCGCCTGCGCGACAGTCCTCTGACGCTGGAGGAACTTGCCCAGGAGCACAACGTCTCGCGCGAGCGCATCCGCCAGATCGAGGTCCGTGCCTTCGAGAAGGTGCAGGAGGCGGTGCAGAAGGCGGTCAAGGAACGCCACCAGGAAACCGAAGACGCCTGATAGCGCAATCCACATCGCAGATCACGCGAACCCCGGCGCAATCGTGTCGGGGTTTTGCTTTGTGCACGCGATGCCACCCCCGGTTGATCGCCCCGAAGAGGCAGTGGTCCGGCATAGCAGGCCTTGGCGAATTCGGCGCACACACCCTCTTTCGCGTGCCAGGGGCCCGCGGGTTCATTGATCATCATGCTATCGGGATACAAGTCGCGGCGGCGCCGAAGCGCCGCCGCTCCCCCCCTATATTCCGTCTACTCGACGGAATCGGTCCGGTTGCTGTGCAGGCCGGCCGTTTCCTCCCCCCGACCGGGATGCATCCGATGCGGCAGTCCGCGCGTCAGGCGCTGCAGGTTGCCCCGGACGTGTCCGGCTTCAGCCCCGTCCCGCAATCGATGCTGCAGGGTGTCGGCACCTTGGCACGGAGGGTAGCGGCCTGCGGGTTTCCTCCCGCGGGCCAGGGAACGGAAAGGTCAAGCGGCCTGCTCGGCCGGGCATTTCCGCTCCCGGCTTGTCCGATCAGTCCTTGGCGCCGATCGGAAGAATGGTACGGCCATGGGTTTCGTTGATGATCTCGGCCGCGGCCAGATAGAAGGCCAGAGCTGCCGTCACGATGCCCATGTAGCCGCCGAGGACGCCGATCCAGTTGATGCCGGTCAGGTCCTTGATGGCGAGCAGGAAGAAGGTGATCCACAGCGCCAGGAAAACAGACTGCAGGGCGCGATTGAGCGGAAGCGATGCAAACCACATCATCAGGGTGAAGAACCCCCACAGCAGCAGCCACCAACCGACGAAGGAGCCGGGAACGCCCTCGGCAAAGAACAGCACGAACAACCCGTAGGTCCACCAGAAGGCACCGTAAGAGCTGAACGCCACGAAACCGAAGGTGTTGCCACGTGGCATTTCCATCAAGCCGGCTAAAATCTGGGCCGTGCCACCAAAGGCAAAGGCACTGGCCAGCACCATCGGGACGGCCTCACCGGGGAAGAGCCCGGCATTGACCATCGAGAGCATGGCGGTCGTCAGAGCAAAGCCCGTCAGTCCGAGCGGTGCCGGATTGGCAAGTTTCATTTCGTCTTCCTTCCCTTATTGCTTTTAAGCGGCCTGTCGGGCCGCGCCGCCCCTGCCGGCCCTGCCGGTCCGGAACGTTCGAGGCGTCTTCTAGGGCATTCAAACGCGCCTCGAAATGACACCGATCAAACCGTTCGCACGATTTCGTTCATTTTGCCAATGACAGAACCGCGCAGTGGGCGCGTCAAATTGTCAATTTTTTACAAGACAGCCGAAACGAGTGCATCGAGCGCCGAAAGGGGCAGCACGAGAAGGTAGACGCCGCGCGTTTCCGGCGCGGTCCTTATCCGAACCGGCCCGCCCAGCGCCCGGTTCGACGTGCCAGTCCTGAGGCCCGGCATCAGGGTCAGCCCTGTCAGTGGATAGGCTAGACCCTCCGAATGTACGAAATCCAGTTTTTCGAGAGGATAGACGGAAACCCGCATGTCCACCGGCAGATCGATGTCGAAATCGCCGCCAAGCGACAGCGCCGCATCGACACCGTCGACGAGAACGATCCGCCGTTCGGCGCCGTAGCGCGTCACGGCGTGCAGGGCGGCAAGCGTGTGATCGAAGCGCCCGCCGGTCATGCCGAGCGCCAGGGTCACCGGCGCCGAAACCGAGTAAAGGCATTTCTCGAAATCGTTGGTTTCCTGCTCGGTGATGCGGATAACGCGAGCCCTTTGCCGCCACGCCGCCGCGTCGGAAAGCGAATCGAGATCGCCGATGACCAGTTCCGGCGTCACGCCGGCCGCCAGAGCCGCGTCGGCGCCGCCATCGGCGCCCACCACCATGGCGCCGGCACCGGCGAGCCGGTTGAGGAGCGCGGCATCGAAATCGCCCCCGCCAATAATCACAACCGGCCTGTCGCTGGCGATCCGGGCCGCGTCACCTTGACTTGAGGAGGGGGATTGCATCGGGAAATTCCTTCACCTAGTCTCGCGCCGTCTCGCTGGGGTGCCCGAAAGGGCTGAGAAAAACCCATGGAACCTGAACCAGGTCATGCTGGCGGAGGAAGTACGAGACGGCAAGCGGTCTGTCTCGCTGATCCCCTGCCGCCAAGACTTTCCATCTCTTGCATGCCGAAACCGAAAGGATACGGACAATGGTCCGCAATCTCGTTTTGGCAGCTTTTGTTCTGACGCTGTCTGCTCCCGGGGCCCTTGCCGCGGATACGCCCGAACTTACCATCTACACCTATGATTCGTTTGCCGCCGACTGGGGCCCCGGTCCGCAGCTCAAGGCAGCGTTCGAAGCCGAATGCAACTGTACGGTCAATTTCGTTGCCACTGATTCCTCGATCGGCGCCCTGCGCCGCGTCCAGCTCGAAGGCAGCTCGACCGGGGCAGATATCGTGCTGGGCCTGGACACTTCGGTCACCGGCCAGGCGCGGGCGACTGGACTGTTTGCCGAGAGCGGCGTCGACACTTCCGGTCTCGACCTGCCCATCGCCTGGACCGACAAGGATTTCGTGCCATTCGACTGGGGCTATTTCGCCTTTGTCTACGACACCACCCGGCTGCCCGATCCGCCGACAAGCTTCGAGGCGCTCATCGCTGCCGAGGATCTCAAGATTCTGATCGAGGACCCGCGTGCCGACACGCCCGGCCTCGGCCTGGTGCTGTGGATCAAGGCTGCCTATGGCGACAAGGCCGCCGATGTCTGGGAAGCCATGTGGCCGCGCGTTGTCACCATGGCGCCCGACTGGTCGGCAGCCTACTCGCTGTTCCTGAAGGGCGAAGCCGACATGGTGCTGAGCTACACCACTTCGCCGGCCTATCACATCGTCGCCGAGAACGCGCCGAACTACGCCGCTGCCGCATTCGAGGAAGGCCACTACATGCAGGTCGAGGTCGCCGGCATGCTGAAGTCCTCGCCCAACAAGGCGCTGGCGCAGCAATTCCTGAGCTGGCTGGTGACGCCCGAGGCGCAGGCGATCATTCCGGGCACCAACTGGATGTATCCGGTGGTGAAACTGCCCACTCCGCCTGCCGGCTTCGACACGCTGATCGTTCCCGACACCCCCTTGCTGCTGCCCGATGACGAGGTCACGGCCAAGGCCGACGAGTGGATCGGCGAAGCGCTCGATGCCCAGCGCTGAGCCGCTGGCAGCCTCTCGCGCATGAGTCGAGAATGCTGAACAGAAACGCAATGCGGCGTCTTGCTCCCGGCGGCCTGGTGGCCGCCGGCGGCGGAACGCTGCTCGTTTCCCTGCTGGTGCTGATCGCCGTTTCGGCGGCCCGAGGCAACAGCGGGCGCGTGCCCGACATCGGCTATATCCTTTACATCAGCACGATCCAGGCCGGGCTCAGCACTATCTTCTCACTGATCATCGGTGTCGCCATTGCCTGGGCCTTCAACCGGCTCAGTTTCCCCGGGCGCAATATCTCCATCGGCTTCCTGTCGGCGGCACTGGTGACGCCGGGGCTGGTCGTCGCCTTCGGGTTGATCGCGGTCTGGGGCCGCGCCGGCTGGGTCAACACCATGCTCGCCCCGTTCGGGCTGGCGGTGCCGCCGGTGTTCGGACTGTTCGGCATCGTTTATGCCCACATCATTCTCGACGCGACCTTCGCGGCAGCCCTGCTGCTGCCGCGTCTCGACGGTCTGGCGCCGACGCGGCTGCGGCTCGGACGCAGCCTCAGCCTGACGCCATGGCTGCGCTTCCGAACGCTCGACTGGCCGGCGCTGCGGCCCGCCCTGCCCGGGCTGGCGGCAATCATCTTCCTTTTGTCCTTCACCAGCTTCCCGATCGTATTGACGCTTGGCGGCGGGCCGGCCAACCAAACGCTGGAGGTAGCGATCTATGCCGCGGTGCGGCTCGATTTCAACCTCGGGGCCGCGGTGCACCTAGCGCTCGTCCAGCTTGCCATCTCGGCGGTGCTGATCGTCCCGGCAACCGCCCTGAGCCTGGTGCCGCCAGCTGGCGGCGGCGCCCGCGCCCTCAACTGGCCGGAGCCGCACGGTGTTGCGCGGCTTGCCGGGCTGGTGCTCATCGCGGCCGGGCTTCTCCTCGGCCTGCCGCTCGTTGCCGTCATTGTCGGCGGCACCGGTTTTGGCGAAGTCCTGAGACAGCAAAGCTTCTGGAACGCCACATGGACGAGCCTTTCCGTCGGCATCGGCGCAGCACTGGTTGCTCTGTTTGCCGGACTGGCGGTCGCCTCGGCGCGCAGCGCTACCAGAAACCCCGTTGCCGGCTTCGCCCTGTCTGCGCCGGCCTATGTCTATCTCGCCATGCCATCGGTGACGCTGTCGCTGGGGTTTTTCCTTGGCGCCCACACGCTTGGCCTGAATACCGGCGCGATCGGGTTCTGGGTGCTGATCATCGCCGGCGCCCTGCTGGCCCTGCCCTATGCCGTCTCCACCCTGACGCCGGCGCTCTCGGGCATCGAGGGGCGCTACGGACGCCTGGCGACCAGCCTCAGGCTTTCGCCGCTGCAGCGCTGGCGGCTGATGGCCTGGCCACTGCTCGGACGCGAGATCGGGCTGGTGCTCGCCATGGGGTTCTGTTTCTCACTCGGCGATCTCGGCGTCATCTCGTTGTTCGGCAGCGAGAACCTGTCCACCCTGTCCTCGGCCATGAACAGGGCGCTCGGCGCCTACCGCACCAATGACGCCGCCGCCATCTCGGCGCTGATGCTGATCCTGTCCATCGCTGTTTTCGTGGCGCTGCCACGCATATTCGAAAGGCTGAGCCGTGCTGGAACTTGACGCGCTCCGATTTGCCCATCCCGGCCAGGACCGCCACTACACCTTCACCCTCTCGCTCGCTCCCGGCGAGATCCTCGGGATCTCCGGAACAAGCGGCGCCGGCAAGTCGACGCTGCTCGACCTCATCGCCGGCTTTGTCTCCCCGCTTTCGGGCGATCTGACGCTCGACGGGCAGTCGCTCGTCGATGTCCCGCCGGAGCAGCGCCCGGTGGCGATCCTGTTCCAGGCCGACAATCTGTTCGACCATCTGAGCGTCGACCGCAACCTGGCGCTTGCCCGTCCCCGCGGCCGTCTGCCACAGGACGAGCGCGACGCCTCGCTGGAAGCGGTCGGACTGGCCGGCCTGGGACACCGCCGCGCCGCGACCCTCAGCGGCGGCCAGAAGCAGCGCGCCGCCCTTGCCCGCTGCCTGCTGCTTGACCGTCCGGTGCTGCTGCTCGACGAACCGTTCTCGGCCCTGGACGTCACCACCGCCGACGCCATGCGCGAACTCGTGCGTAAACTGGTCAGCGCACGCGGCTGGCACACGCTGCTTGTCAGCCATCACGAAAGCGATCTGGCGCTTGCCGACCGAAGGCTCCATCTCGAAGCCGAGCAACTACAGCCGGGCTAGCGAGCGTCGGCTTTCGCCGGGGCACTCTCGTTCCGTGCTTGATCGGGAACAAAGATGGCGCGTGAGCACGGCGCACCGCAGCCACGCCTTGTGCCGACGCGACACGGGACACAGGCACGGGAACGCTTTGCTACTGCGCCGGGGTCTCAGCTTCGGCAGGCGTCGCCTCCGGCGTGGCATCAGACGCCGGAGCCGCGTCGGTGGCGGGAGCCGGGTTCCACACGGCCATGACGTCATCGAACAGCGCCACGGTGGCGTCGTCCTTCTCGAGCGTCAGGATAGCCTGCTTGCCGGTCGAGTAGATGATGGCGAGATCCATCCACCGGCGCGACGACAGCAGATCGACATTGTTTGCCACGTCCTGGGTCGAAGCGCTGAGGGCGAACAGGAAGGTGTTGCCCACAACCCGCGCCGAAGCACCGACAAGCGGCACACCCTGCACCAGTTCCTCGTTCTTCAGCAGGATGCCGGCAATACGCGAGATGCCGCCGCCGATGAAACTGTCGGAGACATTGAAATCGATCTCGATCAGATGGCTGGCCGGAAGGCTGGCGTCCGAATTCTTGCGGATGAGCAGGCCGACACTCATGTTGCGCGCCGGAATATTGGCCGTGGCCTCGAGAGTCGGCTGGCCGAGCTCGTCGACGCCACGCGTCCAGTCGACAGTGCCCGAGAAGGGCACCGCGCCGGAATTGGCGGTATCCGAGGCTTCGAGCAGCAGCGACTGGCTGCCATCTGCCACAACTTCCGGCTTGGCCGTGGTGGCGTTCGCTGCGTCAGTTGAGGTTTCGCCGGCGGCCTCGGCCACAGGCAGACGCTGATCGGTCTTGTCGTCGGCGGCTGTCGGTTCGGCAATCGTGCTGTCGGTCGCCGGTTCGTCCGCTGCCGGTTCCTGCGGCGTTGGCTCGTCGGCAACCGCACTGGCAGCATCGGCTGCCGTGCGGTCCGCGGCCGCTGTCGTATTGCCGACGCTCGCAGATTCATCACCGGCATCCATGGTCGGGATCGCGGCGCCGGCATCGGTGGGCGAGGCAAGCGCCAACGCATCGGCCGGCAGAGCCGCGCCGTCAGCGCCATCGGCCTGCTGCAAACCGGTTGCCGGCGTCTCGACGACGTCGGGCATGGCGGCGGTATTGCCCGGTCCGGTCGGTTCCTCGGATGCCGCATCGCTCACGTCCGGAGCCGGCGACTCGATCTGGCGTACGGTCGTCGCTGGCGGCGCAGACGATGAGTCCGCGCTCGACGCGGTCTGGCTGATGCTCACCTCGGCATCGGAGCCGAACAGGTTGCGATCGAGATAGCCTTCGCGCCAGGCCCAATAGGCTGCACCGCCGGCACCAGCCAGCAGCAACAGCACGAGCAGAAGGAAAATGGTCAGCGCCGGGCTTCCGCCGCCCTCCTCCTCGGCCTCGGCACGGGCAAATTCGAGATCGGCCATGTCCGGATCGGTCGTCTCGATGGTGGAGTCGCTCATGGCGCCGCCGCTGGCCTCGCGATCGAGCACGGCGATGGCGTGGTCAATGGCGTTCTGCGGATCGGCATCGAGCTCGACCTCGCGTTCGGCCGACATGGCCGGTTCGGTCCTGAGCGCGGCGCCCGTCGCAATGGCCGAGGTCGCCGCGGCCGCAGCCGTGGTAGTCTCGGCGGGCTTGGTATTGAAGCGCGACCAGATCGGGTTCTGCTTGGGAGCCTCCTCGGCCGCAGCGCCGATGGCTGCCTCAGCCGCCGCAACGTCGGGCGCTGCATCAGCAGGCTGGGCCATAACGGGTTCATGCGCCGGTTCGGCGCGGACAGCGGGGGCGTCCTCGTCCGGATCGGGCGTCACTTCGCCTGCTTCATCCGCCTTCGTCAGATCGTCCTGTGCTTGCGGTTCGTCGACGACCGGTTCCGACACGATCGCTTCAGGCTCGGTGACAACTGCTGTCTCGGCCGTCTCCGCCTGCGCAGGGATGTCAGCTTCTTCCGCGGCCGGCGCGACGTCCGGCTCGGCGCTCACGACCGTTTCTTCGGGCTCCTGCTCGGGATCAGGCTCGATTGGAAGCTCGGGCTCCGGTTCGGGCAGGGCCATGTGCTCAGGTTCGGTCTCGGGCGCGGCCACAGGCTCGGGCTCGTGGGCGGGCTTGGGCTCGGCTTCCGCCTCGACCGGGACTTCCGGCTCGGGGTCAGGTTCTGGCTCGGGTTCCGGTTCCTCGACGACCGCTTCTTCAGCCACGGATTCCGCGGCCTCGGGCGCGTCTACCGCCTCGACCGGAACATCTTCGACCGGTTCTGGCTCGGCTTCGGATTCAGGCAGATCGACGGCGTGAGGCGCGTAGTCCTCATGGTCGAGCTGGCTCAGCCCGCTGAGTATGCGCTCGGTGGCTTCCTGCTCGACCTCACGGATGCATTCCTCGAGCTGAAGACGATGATGCGTCTTCTCGCGGCTCGGCAATTCCGGCTGAATGGCGTCAAGCTGCTTGCGCAATGCCGCCCTCGCCTTGTCATAGACCTGGCGGCGAGCATTGCCATTATTCTCAGGCAGAACCTCGATGGCCCTGCGCAACAAATCCCTATAGTCCGCCATGGGCGAAGAAGCAGCTCACTCTATTGCAGCGGTCTTGTACCGAAAAAAACTCAGTCTTGGAACGGGTCGTGCACCATAATGGTGTCAGCGCGCTCAGGACTTGTGGACAACAGCGCCACAGGCGCCTCGATGAGTTCCTCGATGTACCGCACGTACTTGACGGCCTGCGCCGGCAGCTCCGCCCAGCTGCGCGCGCCCGCCGTGGTTTCACTCCAGCCTTCCAGCGTCTCGTAAACGGGTTCGACCCGGGCCTGTTTGCCCATAGACGCGGGCAAATGGTCGATAATGTGGCCATCGAGCCGGTAGCCGACACAAACCTTGATTTCATCGAGGCCGTCGAGCACGTCGAGCTTGGTCAAGGCAATGCCATTGATGCCGGACGTCTTAACCGTCTGGTTGACGATGACCGCATCGAACCAGCCGCAGCGGCGCTTGCGGCCGGTGTTGACGCCCCACTCCTTGCCGGTGGCGCCGAGATACTCGCCGATGTCGTCGTTGAGCTCGGTCGGGAACGGTCCCTCGCCGACGCGCGTCGTGTAGGCCTTGGTGATGCCGAGCACATAATCGATGGCGCCCGGCCCGAGGCCCGAACCCGCCGCGGCATTGCCGGCAACGGTGTTGGACGAAGTGACATAGGGGTAGGTGCCGTGATCGTTGTCGAGCAGCGCTCCTTGCGCACCCTCGAACAGGATGCGGGCGCCGGCGCGCTTCTTTTCGGCCAGGATCTTCCAGACCTGACCGGAGAAGGGCAGGATGGTGTCCTTGACCGACATCAGTTCGTCGAAGATGAGCTTGGGATCGATCTCGGCGAAGCCGATGCCGCGCAGGATTGCATTGTGGTGGCTCATCAGCCGCTGCACCTTGGGCATCAGTTCGTCCGGCTCGGCCAGATCGCACAAGCGAATGGCGCGCCGCCCGA
Organism: Devosiaceae bacterium; assembly: GCA_963675235.2. Lineage (GTDB taxonomy): Bacteria > Pseudomonadota > Alphaproteobacteria > Rhizobiales > Devosiaceae > JAHJQZ01. The sequence continues at coordinate 299,833 of CAXXFU010000017.1, forward strand.
CCTTGTCTTCATAGGCCGGACCGATGCCGCGCTTGGTGGTACCGATCTTGAAGCCGACGGTCGCCTCCTCGCGCAGCGCATCGAGCTCACGGTGAACCGAGAGGATGAGCGTTGCGTTGTCGGCAATGCGCAGCACGTCGGGAGTGATGACCACGCCCTGGCTGCGCAGTTTCTCGAGTTCGGTGATGAAGTGGGTCGGGTCGACGACGACGCCGTTGCCGATGACCGAGAACTTGCCCGACACCACGCCGGACGGAATGAGCGCCGTCTTGTAGCTGACCCCGTCGATCACCAGCGTGTGGCCGGCATTGTGGCCACCCTGGTAGCGCACGACGGTGTCGGAACGCTCCGCCAGCCAGTCGACGATCTTGCCCTTACCCTCATCGCCCCATTGCGAGCCGACAACCACCACATTCGCCATAGCGCCATCTCCCGTGCGCGTGCTGCAAAGAATCGCACGAAGTCGAACCGAGCGTGGTTTGAGCTTGTGCGGAATGCTGATAAGTCGACGGACAAGGTTTCACAAGGGACTCTCATGAAAAACCCGGTGCAAGGCCTCGGGTCTGGCGTTTTTCGCGCGCTTTTGGCGCAGCCCTACCTGCTGCTGGTGCTCGCCCCGACGTTGTGGGGCGGCAATATCGTCGGCGGCAAGTTGGCAGTGGGACATGTCGATCCCTACTTGCTGCTGCTCGGCCGCTGGCTGGGCGCGGTGCTGATCCTGCTGCCTTTCGCCCTGCCCCATGTCCGTAACGACTGGCCCAGGATCGTCCGATCATTCTGGTGGCTGGCCCTTTACGGCGTGTTCGGCTTTGCCGCCTTCAATATGCTGATGTATGGCGCGGCCCATTTCACCGCAGCGATCAACGCCTCCATCGAGCAGGCCGTGATCCCGGTGATCGTGTTTGCCGGCAACTTCATCATCTTCAGGGTTCGCGCCCGCATCCTGCAGCTGCTCGGGCTCATTCTGACCGTGCTCGGAGTCGTCTGGGTGGCCACCCACGGCGAGCCGGGCCGTATCCTTGACCTCAGCGTCAATATCGGCGACGGCATGGTGCTGCTTGCCTGCCTGTTTTATGCCGTCTATTCGCTGACGCTCAGGTACAAGCCGGCCATCCATTGGTTGAGCTTCATCTTCGTCACCGCCTTTCTGGCCTTCCTCGCCTCGCTCGGCTTCCTGTTCGCCTTCGGCGGCGGCATCTCCACGATTATCCAGACCCTGCCGCAGACAACGCCGACCGGTTGGGCCCTGGTGTTCTACGTCATGATCTTTCCCTCGATCATCGCCCAGCTCGCCTACGCACGCGGCCTCGAGATCATCGGACCGAACCGCGCCTCGATCTTCATCAACCTGATCCCGATCATCGGCACCATCCTGGCGATCATCCTGGTTGGCGAGCATTTCGCGCTCTTCCATCTCATCGCCGTTGTCCTGGTCGTGTCGGGCATCGGCCTGTCCGAATACGCCGTGAGGATGAGGCGATGAACATCGATCTCAATTTGCTAGCGCTCGGGTTCGCGGTGTTCCTGCTGGCGGGCACCATCAAGGGCGTGGTCGGTATCGGCCTGCCGATCGCCGCCGTAGGCATCCTCAGCCAGTTCATCGACGCCCGCACGGCCATCCTTCTGGCGGTGTTTCCGATCGTGATCAGCAATTTCTGGCAGGTCTACCGCGCCGGCAACATCCTGCCGACGATCAGGCGGTTCGGCATCCTCGCCATATCGCTGGCCGTCGCCATGTTCATCACGACGTTCTTCGCCAAAAGCGTTTCGGCCGAGGTGCTGGTGTTCGCTCTCGGCTTCATGATCGTGTTGTTCGCCGCCACCAACCTGGCGTTCGCGCCACCGCCGCTGCCGGCGCGCTGGGACCGGCCCGTGCAGATCGTCACCGGCATTTTCGCAGGCATTACAGGCGGCCTGACTGCTATCTGGGGACCGCCGATCGTCATCTATTTCCTTGCCAGCCGGCTCGACAAGGACGAGTTCATCCGCGCCTCGGGCATCTTGTTTCTATGCGGTTCCGTGCCGCTGCTGTTCGGCTACATCAACAACGGCCTGATCACCGCCGAGACGGCGCTATTGTCCGGCGCCATGATCGTGCCGACGCTGATCGGTTTCGCCGTCGGCGAACGCCTGCGCCGCCATCTCGACGCCTCGCGTTTCCGCATGGCGGTGCTGGTCATGTTCCTTCTGATCGGGCTCAACCTGCTGCGCGAGGCGTTCTTCTAGATCGCTCCGTTACCAGCAGGTTGCATGGATCGGGACGGTCTACGCCCGACACCTGGCAATATTGTCGCCGGCGTCGTGGTCGAGCCCGAGGCTGTCCACCACCGCCAGCAGCGATGACGTCGCTACGATGACAAAGGCCATGCGGAACGGCATGCCAGCATCGGCAGCCGGGGCAATTGCCTCCCCGACCCGCAGGGCGACCGCCACGGCAAAGACAAGCCGCGCCCGAAACGCTCCGCTACCCAGCCGGAGATCGGAATGAACACACCGACACTGAGCAGATAGGAGGAGACGCCGATATTGAGATCGACAGGCTGCACGGCAAACGAGGTCGCCATTGTTGGAATGGCCGGCGTGATCACCGACCCGTCGAGGTTTGTCATGAAGAACGTGCCTGCCACCAGAAGGGCAAGCACGCTGCGGCGCGTGATCGGGAACATCCCGTCTGCTCCTTGTCGAACCAGCGTCTGAGCGGCGGGACGAGTGTGGTCATCATGCGACACACGCCCGACCGGGAAGACCCTCGGCCGGTGTGCGTTGATTGACGACAGCGCTTTGGGCGATTGTCCATCCCGGACAAAAGCGGTCGCAATTTAGGCACCTCGCCGGCCGAGCGCAAGTGAGGCCAGCCGGGGCTTTGGTGCTAATCGAGCCCGGCAAACTGGAATGTCGCGAAACGTTCCAGTTCGGCATCGATCGCCTGCTTGTGCGCCCGGGCGTTGCCGGCGCCGATCCAGTGCCAGGCCTGGATCTTGAGGCTCCTGGTCGCACGCTCAGCCTTGAGGTCGAGGGCGGCAACGATCTCGTCGCCATGGAGCACCGGCAGGGTGAAATAGCCGAGCTTGCGTTTGGCCTGGGGCACATAGGCTTCGAACAGGTGCTCGTAGCCAAAGAACTGCGCCGTGCGCTTGCGGTGGATGATGAGCGGGTCGAAAGGCGACAGGATATGGGTAAGCGTCGGTTCCGGCGGCGCGGTGTCGAGCAGGTCCGGCCGGACCCAGTGCGGCACGTCTTCGGTGCCTTCGACACTGACCGGCACCAGCCGCTTCGCCTTGACGTCTCGGGCGATCAGCGTGGCGATCAACGCCTTGTCGTAGGGCGGCTTGGCATAGGTGGCGTTGAAGCAGATCGAGTTCATCGAGACCACGCCCTGGCTCCTCAGCGCACGCTCGATCTGGTAGCGGGCGATCTGCTGCGCCGTGGCGGGCTTGGGCAGCTTGTCCCAGCCGAAATGGCGTTCGGTCAGTTCATAGGTCTTGAGCATGCCGTCGCGCTTCGAGATCACCAGCGCGCCGGAATAGAAGCCGGCCTGCAAGGCCCGTTTCGAGGGCTTGCGCGAGGCCCAGAGATGGGACTTCTCGACCAGTTTGTCGTCCTTGATGTCGGAGATGGCCAACGCCCCCTCCTCGCGCACGCGCTTGAGGATCTTGTTGAGATCGCGCGGTTTGACCTCGCCGCCCCAGCCGGCCGGATTCTTGCGATGCGCCTTCATCGTCCCGGTGAAATAGGCCATGTCGGCAACCGGCACGTAGCTGAGCGCATGCGTCCAGTACTCGAAAACCGTCTTGTCTTCGCCCTGGGCGCGGGCGAGATCGGCGCGGCGATAGGCCGGGATGCGGCTGTACAGAATATGATGGTGGCTGCGCTCGATGACGTTGATCGTATCGATCTGCACATAACCGAGATGGGCGACAGCTGAAGCCACGGCCTGCGATCCTGCGCCGAAGGGGGCGGCACGATCGAGCCGCTGCGCCGCGATCCAGATGGCCCGCGCCGTTTTCGCCGGCAGGTGGACCGGCTGTTTCGATCTTGGTCTTGTGGTCATTGAGCCGGCGAGAAGTCGGATGGGTTTCGGGGTGTGCGAGTTAGCCCGAACCGTCCGAGCTCGGCAAGCGTTTGCAGGCATATGGAGACAGCACCGGCAGCCAACACTCTGCCGGCACCAGTTGGTCAGTCCCGCGACAGCAAACCGTCAGTCGGCCTTGGACTTTGCCTTGGCGCGGGCCGGTTTCGCTGCTGGCTTGGCCGGTGTCTTGGTGGCGCTCTTGGCAGCAGTCTTCGCTGCGGGCTTGGCGGCCGTCTTGGCTGCTCGCTTGCCGGGCGGCGTCGTCATCTTCTTCATGGTTTCGGCCAGTTCCGCCTCGGCCCGCTGCCAGTGTTCCTGATCGCGGCCGTGGGGCTGTCCTTCCTTTTCCCAGATCTCGAATGCCCGCTCGGCAATCTGGTCCCGGTTGATCATTTGGGTCTTGCGCATCGTCATGCCTCTTTCAGCTGATGAAGTCCCTTGAAGATGAGGTACCGAATCACCTCGAATTTACCTGATTCTGGACGGTTGATTTGTTTAATTTGTGCAAACCCGAACAAGCGGAAACCGACAACTTTGTCGGTATTCAAACTGGCGATCGTCAATCAGGATTTACTCGCCAGAATTGTGGCGCCGCCAGTGGTTTGCTTTTCCGTGTCCCACAAGACTGCGGCGTCTGGTCATACAGAGCCGGGCTTGAACGCACTGGCTTTGTACCGACATCTTGTCTGTTGTTTCGCCATTGGTTGGCGGAACAGATCCGTTCAAGAGGGCAACATGGATAATCGCGTCAAGATCAGCCAGCAGTCGGGTTTTGGCATGGTCTGGTTCATCGGCTGGCTGTTCACCATCGGCTATCTGAAACTCAATTTCTGGCTGGGGCTGCTGGCCATCATCGTCTGGCCCTATTTCCTCGGCTCCCATTTCGCGCCGGTGATGTAGACGCGCGCACCGCCGACCCCGGGCGACGCGTCACATTGAAAAACCGATCTCCGGATTGGTAGGATTCCGCTGCGGCCTGGACGGCCGCACCGGAGGGGAAAATGATATCCGAAACGCTTCGAGGCGGGGCGCGCCGCATTGGCGCTGCTTCGGCTCCTTTTGTGCTTGGGGCGCTGGCCGCCCTGACGAGCAGCAGTCCGGCACAGGCCGAACTGCAGTTGTACAACCAGACGCACCGGCCGCTGAGCATTGCCATCGGCTACAAGTCCGGCGATGACTGGGTATCCGAAGGCTGGTGGAACATCGATCCGCGCGACTGCAAGACGGTCGTCAGCGGCGATCTCACCAACCGCTACTACTACTACCACGAAGCCGATCCGGGCTTTTCCGGCGAGAACTATGCCTTTTGCACCACCGAGCAGCCCTTTACCATCACCGGCGACAAGAACTGCGCGGAACGCGGTTTCGACAAGGACTTCTTCTCGATCATTGACACCGGCACGGAGGCGACGTCGTTCAAGCTCAACCTGTGGGACGAGATCGACGAGAACACGCCGATCGGCAGGGACAAGACAAACCCGGCGCCACGTGACAAGGACAGCGACTTCGACAAGGTGGCGCAAGCCCTGATCGGCTGGTGGATCGGCCTGGAAGACGAGGCCGGCGAGGATGTCGGGTTCGTCGATGCAACGACCATGCACTATGTCTATGACGGCGAACTGGTCAGCAAGTTCGATTATCGCCTTGACGTTACGTGCCCTGACGGATCGGGCGTCGACGACGTCCATCTGATCATCGTCGACTGGAAGTCGGACGAGCAGTCCTGCTACGGCATCTACACGCTTAACGACGAAAAGCTGGTTCTGAGAATGGTGCCGGAGGAGGACATGCTGCACTACAACCGGGCCGAGTGACCGGCCCGGAGCCGTGCGGCCTGCCCCAGATCAGAGCACCTGCTTGATCCGCCGTATCGCCTCGACAATGTTCTCGGTGGAATTGGCGTAGGAAAAGCGGATGAAGCCTTCGCCATGGGTGCCGAACGAAGTGCCGGCGATGGTGGCGACGCCGGCCTCGTTCAACAGCTTGTCCTGCAGTTCCGACGCCGTGAAGCCGGTGCCGGTGATGTTGGGAAAGGCATAGAAGGCCCCGGCCGGATCGACCGAGCGGAAGCCTTCGATCTGGTTGAGTTCGGCAGTGATGACCCGGCGCCGTTCGTCGAAGGCGGCAACCATCTCTGTCACCGCATCCTGCGGCCCGGTCAGCGCCGCGATGGCGGCATATTGGGTTGGCGCATTGACGCAGGAATGGTCGTTGACGCACAGCCGCGTCACATGCGGCACCAGCGCCTCGGGCCAGACGGCATAGCCGATGCGCCAGCCGGTCATGGCGTAGGTCTTGGACCAACCATCGAGCATGATCACCCGCTCGCGGATTTCCGGATAGTTGAGCAGCGAGACGTGTTCGCGCCCCTCGTAGAGCATCTGCGAATAGATCTCGTCGCTGAGGACCGCCACCCTCGGGTGCTTTTCGAGCCCCTTGACCAGTTTGTCGATCTCGGATTTCGGGGTAACGCCGCCGGTCGGATTGGCCGGCGAGTTGATGATGATCAGCCGCGTCCTGTCAGTGATCCCGGCCAGGACCTCTTCGGCGGAAAAGGCGAAGCCCTTGTCCTCCTTGAGGGCGATCGGCACCGGCGTCGCGCCGGAAAAGCGGATGACCGATTCATAGATCGGGAAACCGGGATTGGGATACATGATCTCGACTCCCGGCTCGCCGAACATCAGGATGGCGAAGAACATGGTCGGCTTGCCGCCCGGCACGACGACAACGCGGTCCGGGTGGACCTTGGCGCCGTGGCGCTTTTCGAGATCGGCAGCCACAGCTTCTCTCAGTTCGGGGATGCCATTGGCCGGCGTGTAGCCGTGATGGCCGTCGCGCATCGCCTTGACCGCGGCCTCGACGATGTGGCCGGGCGTTTTAAAGTCCGGCTGGCCGATGCCGAGATTGATGATGTCCCTGCCCTCGGCGGCGAGCTTGTTGGCCCGGGCCAGGACATCGAATGCGGTTTCGGTGCCAAGGCGCGACATCGCCGTTGCGGTCTCGAGCATAAAGGTCATCTCCCCTGTTCGGGCACAGTCAAGTCCATTGGCTCCGGTTCGGCAAGCCGGTTTGCCGGCAGATCAGGACGCCTGCTCGCCTTTGCCATGCCCTCTGAGGAAACGCTTGAGCTGTTCGGCACTGACCAGCGCCAACAGTCCAACGCCGAGCGCGACGGCAGCGTGCAGCGGTTCGACCGGCCCGAAACGGAACAGGTCACGCACGAACGGGACCAGAAGGGCCAGCGACAGAACCGAAACGACCATGGCGAGCACCCAGATCAGGGCCCGGTTCGGCCGCGTTACCGCCTTGATCAGCGAGGTGCTGAACGAGCGGTTGGCAAATATCAGCGCAACGATCACCAGCACCAGCGCCAGGAAGGTCAGCGCCCGGATGCCTTCGGCGCCCAGACCCTGCGACAGGCCCCAGAAATAGACGCCGCCGACAAGAACGAAGGCGAGCAGACCCTGCATCAGTGCCCGCATCACCATGTTGGCGGTGAACAGCGGTTCGGCCGGATCGCGCGGGGCACGGCCCATGATGTTGTCTTCCTCGGTCTCGGCCTCGAAGACCAGCGAACACACCGGGTCAATGACCATTTCGAGGAAGGCGATGTGGATGGGCATGAAGATCACCGGATAGCCGGTGATCAGCGGCAAGAGAGCCAGGCCGGCAATCGGCAGGTGCACGGCAAAGATGAAGGACATCGCCTTCCTGAGATTATCGTAGATGCGCCGTCCGAGGCGCACGGCAGCGACGATCGAGCCGAAATCGTCCTTGAGCAGCACGATCGAGGAGGCTTCGCGGGCGACGTCGGTGCCGCGCCCGCCCATGGCGACGCCGATATGGGCGGCCTTCAGCGACGGCGCATCGTTGACGCCATCGCCGGTCATGGCGACGATCTCGCCATTGGCCTTGAGCGCGTTGACGATCCTGAGTTTCTGCTCGGGCATGATGCGGGCAAAGACGTTGACGCCTTTCACCCGTTCCTGAAGCGCGTCGTCGGACAGTCCGGCCAGCGTGTCGCCGGTCAAAACCTCTCCGGCGTCGATGCCGGCCTCGGCGGCAATGGCCCTGGCGGTTGCCGGGAAATCGCCAGTGATAACGACAACCCGGATGCCGGCGCTGCGGCACTGGGCAATGGCCGCAGGCACGGTCTCCCGGATCGGATCGGCGAGCCCGGCCAGGCCGAGAAAGCGGAAGGCGAAATCGCGCTGGCTCTGCGGCAGCTCGCCGTCACCGTGGCTCGCCTCGGCCAGACCGATGACGCGCAAGCCACGCGCCGCCATGTCGCCCACCTCAGCTTCGAGCTTGGTGCGCGCAGCCTCATCGAGATCGCACAATTCGGCAATCGCCTCGGGGGCGCCCTTGGCAGCGACGTGCAACTCTTTGGCCTCGGCAGCCTCCCAGACATGGGTGACCGCCAGCAGATCGGGCCGCAAACCATAGGATTTGACGCGATTGGCGCCGGACAACCGCCCGTCGATTTCCGCACCGGCCTCCTTCTTGCCGAAGGCATGGAAGGCCTGCTCCATCGGATCGAAAGGCTGGGGCTCGGAGGCAAACACGCCACAGGCCGCGATGGCCTTGAGCATCGAACTGTCACCGGTCTGGCGCGCCGGCTCCGAGAAGTTCTCGCCGTCGAAACCGCGCAATTCGGCAATCGACATGCGGTTCTCGGTCAGGGTCCCGGTCTTGTCGGTGCACAAGACCGTTGCCGAGCCGAGCGTTTCGATGCTGCCGGAACGCCGGGTCAGCACATTGGCCTTGGAGATGCGCCAGGCGCCCATGACCATGAAGACGGTCAGGACGACGGGGAATTCTTCGGGCAGCATCGACATGCCGAGCGCGATGCCGGCGAGCAGCCCTTCGAGCCAGTCGCCGCGCAGGGTGCCATAGAGCACGATGGCCAAAACGCTGGTGACGGCGCCGAAAATGGCAAACAGCACCACCAGGCGCCGTGTCTGCTGCTGCAAGCGCTTGGGCTCGGTTTCCAGCCCGGAGAGCGACTGGCCGATCTTGCCGATCTCGCTGCGCGGTCCGGTGGCGGTGACTTCGGCCAGCCCGGTGCCGCGCACAACCAGCGAACCGGAGAAAACGAACGGCAGGTTGTCGCCGCCCGGACGTGGCGTCCCGCTTGTGCTGTCCGCATTGGCCAATTTTCCTACCGGCACAGATTCACCGGTCAGCAGCGATTCGTCGGTCAGCAGGTCCTGGGCACGGATGAGCCGGGCATCGGCGGGCACGCGGTCGCCTTCGGCAAGGACGATGAGGTCGCCGCGCGCCACCTCGCGACCGGCGATACGGGTCGGCTCGCCATCGCGGATGACCAGCGCCCGCGGCGAGGTCAGGTTCTTGAGCGCGTCGAGAACCTTTTCCGATCGCGCTTCCTGAATGATTGTCATGCCGACCGACAGGCAGGCAAAGCCGAGCAGAAGGCTGGCATCGAAGGGCTCGCCGATGAGCAAATAGACAATGCCGCCGCCGAGCAGCAGTGCCAGCATCGGTTCCTTGAGAACATCGAGCGCGATGGTGAAAAACGTGCGCTTTTCCTGGCGCGGGAGCTCGTTGTAGCCCTCCTCGCGAAGGCGCGCCGCCGCTTCGGCGGCACTCAAGCCCTTTGCAGACGTGGAATTCAGATCCGTGGAATCAGCCATTGTCCTGTCGATGCCCAGCCACTGCGAGACCGCAAGGATAACGTGCATGGATGTGGGAAGACTTGATTTTCCTCGCAAGACAGGGCGCGCGGCACAATTTGTCGCGCGCCCGGGAAAAGGTCAGCGGCCGCCTTCGTACTTGCGGTGCCGCTGGGCGATGCCCTGCGAGCCATAGGGATAGTCGTCCATCTCCGGACGGCTGACCTTGTCGAGTGCGTTGAGGTCATCGCTGGTCAGCACCAGGTCGGCGGCGCCGAGATTGTCCTTGAGCTGTTCGGGCGTGCGTGCGCCGAGGATGACCGAGGTCACCGCCGGCTGCGCCGCCAGCCAGGCCAGCGACACCTGCGCCATGCTGACGCCGTGGGCTTCGGCGAGCTTTTCGACTGTGGCAATCACTTCCCAGGTCCTTTCCTGGGCGTTGCGCGGCGCATAGGCCTCCATGCCGCGATTGGGGTTCTCACCGAGGCGGGTGGCGCCCGTCGGCAGGGTGTCGCGCTTGTACTTGCCGGCAAGCCAGCCGCCGGCGAGCGGCGACCAGGGCAGCAGGCCGATATTGGCATCAAGGCAGGCCGGCACGATCTCGTGCTCGATGTCGCGGGCCAAAAGGTTGTATTGCGGCTGCAGGGTCGCAGGCATGGTGAAGTGGCGGGCACGGGCCTCGTAGACCGCCTTGGTGATCTGCCATCCGAGATAGTTGGAAAAACCGTAATAGGCGATCTTGCCGGCGCTGACGGCATCATCGAGGAACCTCAGGGTCTCCTCGATCGGGGTCAGGGCATCCCAGGCGTGCATCTGGTAGAGATCGATCCTGTCGACGCCGAGGCGCTTGAGCGAGGCATTGAGGGCATCGTCGAGATGCCGGCGTGACAGGCCGACATCATTGGGGCCGTTGCCCATCGGGAAGCGTCCCTTGGTGGCGATGACGACCTGGCTTGCCTCGGTCGGACGCGCCTTGAGCCAGCGGCCGATGATCTCCTCGGATGCGCCGGTGGTGTAGACGTCGGCAGTGTCGAAGAAATTGCCGCCGGCGGCCATGTAATCGTCCATGATCTGGAACGAGGCTTCTTCGGACGACTCGGTGCCGAAGGTCATGGTGCCGAGGCACAGATGGGTGACGACGGCGCCGGAATTTCCGAGCTTGCGGTGGTGCATGTGGTTCCCTCCAAAGCGGATTGGCCGCACGGCGGCGGCGGCTGTAGCTGCGACAATTGCGGGCAAAAAACGCAAAAAAGTGTGTACCCACTGTTTAGCCCGGGCCGATGGGCAAAACAAGACAGCGCTAACATTTTACCTCTGCCGCGTGCATCGGGCGGCGCATCACAGGTTGGATCTGGCTGGTTATCTCAGGCGACGCGGTCCGAGCTGAGCGCCGCCGCGCCGCTGGTTCCGGCGAGCTTGAACAGGTTCACCAGCGCGTCAATTTCATTGACCCGGTCATCCATCCTGGCGATGGCGCTGTTGGTCTGTTCGGCCAGGGCGGCATTGTTCTGGGTCATCTTCTCGAGCTCGTTGACCGAGGTGTCGATCTCGCCGATGGCCCTGGCCTGTTCGTGGCTTTGTCGCGAAATGGCTTCCATCTCGGCGGTGTTCTCGGCCATCACCGCCAGCATCGACAACAGCCGCTCGGCAGCGTCACCGACAAGCCGCGTGCCGCCGGCGACTTCTTCACCGGACTGCTCGATAAGCGCCTTGACCTCGGCGCTCGCTTCGGCGGCGGATTGCGCCAGGCGCCGGACCTCGACGGCGACGACGGCAAAGCCCTTGCCGGCGTCGCCAGCACGAGCGGCCTCGACCGAGGCGTTGAGCGACAGCAGATTGGTCTGGAAGGCAATGTCGTCGATCATTCCGATGATGCTGGAGATCCGGGCGCTCGAGGCCGAGATGCGCTCCATGGCATCGGTCGCCTGTTCCATGACCTTGCCGCCTTCGCGGGCCGAGGCCGACATGGCGGCCGACTTGTCATGCACCTCGCCGGCCTTTTCGGCGCTGCCAGCGACGGTGGCGGCGATGTGTGTCATGGCACCGGACGTTTCCGAAACGATCACGGCCTGCTTGCCGGTGCGGGTGCCGAGGTCCTTGGCGCCTGCAAGAATGTCTGCGGTGGCCGATTTCAGCACCGACGAGGTCTCGCGCAGCCGACCGACGATTTCGGTCAGCCGGTCGGCCACGGCATTGGTGTCGTTCTTGAGATGGCTGAAGGCGCCGCGGAACTCGGAGGTGACGCGACGGGTCAGATCGTCGTGGGCGATGGCCTCGAGCGTTTTGCCGATCTCTATGACGCTATGCTCGACGCCCGACATCAGCGCATTCATGTTGCCGGCCAGGCGGTCGAGATCTTCGCGGTCGTAGCGGGTTTCGATGCGGGCGGAGAACTCGCCCTCGGCAGCAGCGGCGACAACGCGCGAGACCTCGGCCTGCAGCGCATCGCGGAGCTTTCGTTCGTCCGCCTCGCGCCGCTGATCGGCCTGCTTGTCCTGGTTCAGGTCCTGCATGGCCTTGCCGTTGTCGCGAAACACGCCGATCGATTTGAACAGGTGCGACATCTCCTGCCAGCGCGACTTGCCGAGGCTCGGCGCATCGTAATTGCCGTTGGCAATCTCGGTTGCAGTGGCCGCGACCGTGTTGAGCAGGTTGAACTGGTGGCGGGTGAACACGGCCATGCCGATGATGGCGAGGATGATGACGATATTGCCGCCGGTGGTGACGTTGCTGCGCAGCGATTCAAGCGCCAGCGCCTCCTGTTCGCGCGCATGCGCGGTCTGCAACTGCTCGGCGACCAGCACGTCGATCTCGGCGAGCACGGCATCGATGGTGGCGGAAATCTCTTCGGCGGCGGCATCGAAGCCCGCCATCATGACGTTGCCGCCGGCCGGCCCATCGGCGACATAGGCGGCGGCCATGATCCTGCCGGTCTCGTAGAACGGCCCGAAGGCGGCTTCGACGGCATCGAAGCTCTTGGCGATGTCGTCCCGCCCGAGTTCACGGGCAAGGCGTCGCCCGGTGTCTATATCCTCGGAAAGCCGGACGGCATAGCCCGCGGCCCGATCGAGCCCGTCGTCCAGTCCGTCGCGCCCGCGCGTCGCCGAAATATCGGTCAGCCATTGCTGCACCTGCACCACGTCGAGACGCACGTCCGTGGCCTTGAGAGCAAGCTTGCGGCTCGAATCGAGCGTTTCGATATTGGAGGACATCACCGCCCGCGAGGCGTCATCGGCGGACTGGCCAATCATGAAGTTGGCAACGGCGAACAGGGTCGACAGGACGATCATCACCCCGGCCCCGACTGTGATGAACTGGGTCAAGCGCATTGGCGAGAGCCTTCGACTTGTGCGTCCGGAAACCTTTATGACCTTTCAGGGTTAACAATAATTTCCCGCACTGAGTCAGCACGCCCGACATTGGTGCAAAGCCAGGTGTTCACGGAAAACTGCGCGGAAAGAGCAGGAAAGAGTCCGGTTTTGCCTGGAATTGCCCCTTGGCGCAGGTGTTCATCTGCGCGCGATCGATCCGGGCAGATCGGTGGGTGCGCAAAGGCATCCCATCAACTCGGCAGCATGGCGTTTGCGGGAAAGCACCGCGGGGAACACATCGCCAAAATCGCGCCGGTTCCGCATTTCCGCCGCCACACTCAGACTGGCCAGAACAGCAGCGTGACCGAGTTGCGAAACAGCAGGATCTGCCGCACCAGAACGTCGGGCTCCATGAGGGTCCTGGCCAGAACGATGCCGCCTTCAACCATGCCGGAGAGCATGCGGCCGAAGCATAGAAATCGACCTGCTCGCGCGGCAGCGTCCTCGCGCCGGCAAAGGCCGAAGGCTTTGAAACGGGCAGCGCCTGCACGCAGCAGGCGGGCATGGGGCGCAAGTCACCCGGATGCCGGTAGTCGGCGATAAAGGGCGGCTGGCGCCCCATGCCTTCCGGGTCTCCTGCGGTCCGGCGGCGGGAGCCTTGCTCGCTTCGTCCAGAACGGCTTTTGACCGTCCCCCAAGGCCGCGGGCCTCGGCACCGTATCGCACCTCAAGAGCAAGAAGGCGCGCGACCACGCCCTGCCCCGGACCCTGAATGGAGCGTTCGTCGCACTCCGCCCTGTCACTCAGGTGAGGGGGAGTATGGGAGCGGGAAAAGCGAGGGGGATTAGTTTTTGACCGAGGTGAGGCCTTGGGTTCGGCCATCGGCTTGCTTCACGCACAAAAAGCGGCGCCCGAGCGCCGCTTCTGTTGTTTCGGATCTGTTGTGCCGGCGATCAGCTCTTGCGGCGACGCCCGATGAAGCCAAGCAGTCCGAGACCGCCGAGCAGCAGCGGCGCGGCGGCCGGAAGCGGCACGACAGCGGCATCGCCGTAAACGTCGAGACTGGCGGAGTAGAGCTTGAAGTCATCCCTGCCCGACGTTTCTTCCGAGAACCAGAACGACAAGGCGCTCTGTGCCATTGTCCGAGCCCAGACGCTCACACCACTTGCATCCATTGCCGTCGACAGGGTGATCGCAAGCGTGGAAATCCCACGGGACTGGGTCAACCTGACAAATTCATCGTCATACTGGGCGCTGCCGTCCGTCCCCTGAAGACGTGCGAACCAAGCTTCACCAGTCCAGTACGCCCCGAAATCGCCGAAGTCCCAGTAGGTGCCGCGACCGACACCAGAATAGGAAAGCGACAGCACCATGCTGGAGATGGACGTCGCCGGCGCGAGCTGACCGGCATAATTCATGGTGTCATGGAAACGGTGAGATGATTTGTCGCTGACGGTGACATAGCCGTTGCCGAGCACGTCATTGCCGCCCGGATCGTAGCCATTGATCCCGTAATCATGCGTAACCGTTCCGAGAAGCGTTGCCGCCTGTCCCGCTCCGGCCGTCAGGCCGAATGCAAGCGCGGCGATTGCGATGGACTTGAGCAGTTTCAAAGTAACCCCCTATGCAAAAACCGGTCCAAAATTATCAATAATTACCTATTTGGATCAGCAGGTTAGGGCATGTTTGAAAGCGCCTGCCGCGAGTGTCAATGCTTCGTTAACTCTCCGAAATCCGTCCACCTTTCGTGCTCGCAGGCGCGGATCTGTTGTTGCTGATGCAGATTCCTCATACCGCCGCGCTGTCCGCTATCCGTGCCCAATAATACCTGGCAAGCGCGAAGTCATTCTCGTCTTGCGGATAGGATTCCATTGCGCCTCTTGCAGGGCCGAACGCTTTCCATTCGCCATGCCGCGTGCTGATCACTGGGGGATTTGTCGGCTCAATTGTGAAGCGAAGATTGGCATATTTACCTAGTTGAGATTACTTGCACCTTCGCCGGCGCGACCTCTTTGACTGCGCCACTCGGCCGCAGGGGCCGGCCAAGTTGTGGCGGCCGACGCCGGCAACATTTCCCCCTTGCCATCCGCATAGAACCGCCATCCAGCGCGAGAAGACCCTCACGCATTGGAAGCGCGCCGGGTAGATCGCGCTGGTCGAGGAAGGCAATCCCGATTGGCGGGATCTGGCCGAGGAGCTGAACCGGTTAGCGGGGCTGTGGCCGGCGGGAACGGGTCCCGGGGTCCATGGATGGGTGCGCCAAGGGCAACCGGGTCATGGATCCTCGGGTCAAGCCCGAGGATGACGGGGCGGAGAGTGGTGCGTTTGCCTAGTCGTCACGGTAATCTGTCGGGACATATCAGGTGAAAGACATCCGGCTTGAAAGAAACTGACCTTTATCCGGCGATCAAGGCCTACCTCGAAGCGCAGGGCTATGAGGTCAAATCGGAGGTCTGCGGGTGCGATGTGATGGCGGTGCGCGACAACGAGCCGCCGGTCATCGTCGAGCTGAAGACCGGGTTCACCCTGCCCCTGTTGTTGCAGGGCGTCGACCGGCTGGCGGTGAGCGACCGGGTCTATCTGGCCTTCGCGGTTGGCGAGGTGGTGACGAAAAATGCGCTGTGGGGCAAAAGCAAAAAGCAGATCATCAAGCTCTGCCGCCGCCTCGGTCTCGGCCTGATCAGCGTCCGGATCAATGAGGGCCGGGACGATCTGGTCGAGGTGCATCTCGACCCCGTCCCTTACGTGCCGCGCAAGGACAAGACGCGGCAGGGGCGGCTGTTGCGCGAGTTCGCCTCACGCGTCGGCGACCCCAACGAGGGCGGCGTGACGCGCAAAACCATCATGACCGCCTATCGCCAGGACGCGCTACGGTGCCTCAAACACCTCGACCGCAACGGCCCCACCAAACTGGCCGATCTGCGCAAGGCAACCGGCGTGCAGCGGGCCGCCGGCATCTTGCAGGATGACCATTACGGCTGGTTCGAGCGGGTTGAACGCGGGGTGTACCAGTTGACGCCGAAGGGCGTGGCGGCGGTGGGGGAGTTTGCCGAGGCGCTGGCGGAGCTGCGGTGATGGCGGGAGCCGGTGCGGATGCGGCCTTATCCTGAGCCGTTCGCCGCAGTCAGGACGGCTGGAACAGCAGCTTGACGTAATTGCGAAACAGCAAGATCTGCCGCGCCAGGACCTCGGGTTCCTTCAGAGCCTTGGCGAGAACGATGCCGCCTTCGACGATACCGGACAGCATGTCGGCCAGTGCATCGTAATCGACCGGTTCGCGCGTCGGATAGACAGCGCCAATATCCTCGAACAGAGCACGGAAGCGACGGCGCCACGCCAGCATCGCCTTCTGGTTCAGCGCCTGCACGTCCTTGTCGAACAGGCGTTCCTGATAGCACGCGGCGGCAATCAGACATCCCGGGTGACCGTTGGGCATGTCACCCAGCAGTTCAGCAAGCAATTTCAGCCCGATGAGCACGCGTTGCAGCGGGTCCTCGGACAGTTCTCCGGCGCGGTCAAACACGCCGTCGAAAAGCACTTCCTCGGAGCTGATGTAGCGTTCGAGCATCGCCCGCGCCAAAGCGTTCTTGTCGGCGAAATGATAAAAGAAGCCGCCGCGCGTGATCTCGACCGCAGCGACGATCTCGTCGATCGAGGTTGCTTCGAATCCCTTGGCAAGCACCGCCGCCTCGGCCGTTTCGAGAATGCGGGTGCGTGTGTCCGTGCCTCTGGCCATCGCAAAACTCCGGTTTGCCACTGTACCTACAGTACAGTCATCGGGACTTGACTGCGCCGAACTAACCGGCCCTGTTCAAATAACCAATTGAATACACTGATTTTATTTTCTTTCACCGCACTATACCGCAACTCCACTGGCCGACCAAACACCGTGTGTCTAGGACTCCGGCACAACGAAACAACGGAGTTCAACAATGTCTATTCACAGTCTCATGCATGCGCACCGCCCTTTTCTCACCGATGGCGGACTTGAAACCTACATGGTCTTTGACGAAGGCCTCGACCTGCCCTCGTTCGCCTCGTTCACGCTGCTCGGACATCGGGAGGGCGAAGCCGCCATCTCGCGCTATTTCGAGCGCTTCTTCGAGCTTGCCCGCAAGGCCCAAACCGGCTTTGTCCTCGACACGCTCACCTGGCGCGCCAACCTGCCCTGGGGACAGTTGATGGGCATCGACCCCGACGAGATCGCGGCGATCAACACGCGCGCCGTCGCTTATGCCAAGGATCTGCGCGCCGCCTATGGTTCGGAAGACCTGCCGATCCTGATCAATGGCGTCGTCGGTCCGTCCGGAGACGGTTACGATCCGGCAAGCCAGCTATCGGGCGAGATCGCGCTCGCGGTGCATCTGCCGCAGATCAGGGCTTTGGCCGAGGCCGATGTCGATCTGATCACCGCCATGACCATAACCCATTCCGGCGAGGCGATCGGCGTGGCGCGGGCGGCGCAGATTGTCGGCAAGCCGGTGGTGATTTCCTTCACCCTCGAAACGGACGGCAAGCTGCCCTCCGGGGAAACGCTCGAGGACGCCATCACCAAGGTCGATGCGGCAAGCGAGGGCTACCCACTCTATTTCATGATCAATTGCGCCCATCCCGACCATTTCGCCCATCTTCTGTCGTCAGGCGCGGCTTTTGTTGAACGGCTCGGCGGCATGCGGGCCAATGCGTCGCGCATGAGCCATGCCGAACTCGACGTCGCCGAGGTTCTCGATTCGGGCGATCCGGACGAGCTTGGCGGTCAGTATGGCGAACTGATCGACATGCTGCCGAACCTTCGCGTCGTCGGCGGCTGTTGCGGCACCGATCACCGCCATGTCGGTTGCATCGCCGGCCATACACATCAGGCGGAAGCGGACTGAACCGGCGATGGCGGCCAGCGCGAAAAGAGACTCCAGGCGTGGAAACGCGCCTGGAAGATTGCGCTGATCGAAAAGGACAATCCCGAGTGGCGGGAGTTGTACGGGGAGCTGAACCGGTGAGCCGGCGGCTGTGGTGAGCGGGAATGGGTCCCGGGATCAAGTCCCGGGACGACAAAGGAGGGTGGTGATCATCCGGGGGTCTTCCGCAAACCCGGTGTCACCCCGGGACACACAGCACCCCGAGACTCACGCGTTGTCACCCCCGGGACTTGATCCCGGGGTCCATGGGTGGACAGGGCATGGGCAAATGCCTCATGGGTCCTCGGGTCAAGCCCGAGGATGACGTAGGGAGGGGTAAGGTGTGTTTTGGCGGAATTTTGGGGATTTGGTAAACTGTCACCGAAATCCCGCAATTTAGCCGTCTTGAAATAGGGCTTTGGTCTCTTGCGGGCTCGGCGGCAATATACTCTGGACTTTGGAAATGTCGTACTCGCAGTCTGCTAAATCGCCGCTTTCAGTGTAGTCATATCGGTAACTCACTGTAGCCTGCATATATGACCCAGGAACAATTGGCTCTTGCCCCTTGTGAAACCTGTCCAGCCATTCAGCATCTTCTATGTTAGCTCTAATAGTCGTCTTCCCGTGTCGAAACTCCCATTGTGATTTGCCTATAAGGTCGGCTTTCCGGATTAGCAGAATCATATCCATATCGCCGACACTGCCTGGCGCAAGCGCCTCGTCTTGTTCCGTCCCTACACGTGAAGACGCTTGGATATTTAGCTTCAGATCTGGCGCATAGTCAGATCGAATTGTTACAGACTCACCATTACCAAGGCGCGCCTTGGCTGCTTGCACTTTATTCATCGGCGCTGTTAAGGCTATCACGTCCACGGTCGGCGGAATTAGCCCAATTTGTGGCGAGGCTTGCTGCACGAGTTCTTCCAAGTCGCTACGAAGTTGCGATAGTCTCTGGGCCTTTTCTTTCTTCTCTTGGTCTTCGAGAAAATTGATGATTCGGTACTTCGCCTTCACGGCGAAGGCGCCAATTTGCTTTTTCCAGTCAAAATCTTTTAGGGCTTGGTCATCCACTTTCTGAAGGCGGGTTTTGATCCAAGTGGTAATTGATGCGGCTTCAACTCCCTCGATTACGGTGATCGATTTATTTTCTGGTGCCACGATCCCGATCAGCTGCCGGTCAATCTCGACGAAAGCGGCCAGCAACTCGGTCATTGCCGCAAAGACCTGCACCGGGTCAGATTCGCCCCGCGCAAAATCGATAGTTACGCCAAATTCTGCGTCGTCCGGGCGCATTAGTCGTTCGTCCGTTTACATAATCTCAATATTTAGGATCATTGCACGCGCGCAAGTAAACGAAAACCCTTTGTTACGCTTGGCACATTCGGGGCCGCGCGTTTTTTCGCTTCCGCAGCTCAGCGCGGGGCTTTTTGCATAAGCAAACCTCAGCTGCGATTCTCACCCCCTTGCCATCCGCCCCAAACCGGCGTATCAGCGTCGCCGGGCCATCCCACCCCAACGTGGGACGCCCATCTGTAAGGATGGATGACATGACAGACACTCTCGCGGCCAATGCCGCCACTCCGGACGTGCGTCCGGCAAATCCCAATTTCTCTTCAGGTCCCTGCTCCAAGCGTCCCGGCTGGACGCCTGACGTGCTTGCCACCGCGCTTGTCGGGCGGTCGCACCGCGCCAAGCCGGCCAAGGCCCGCATCGTCGAGGCGATCGAGCTGACGCGCGAGCTCTTGGCCCTGCCCGAAGGCTACCGCGTCGGCATCGTGCCGGCTTCGGATACCGGCGCCGTCGAGATGGCGCTGTGGTCGATGCTCGGCGCCCGTGGCGTCGACATGCTAGCCTGGGAAAGTTTTGGCGCCGGCTGGGTGACCGATGTCGTCAAGCAGCTGAAACTCGAAGACGTCCGCACCCTCAAGGCCGATTACGGCACCCTGCCCGACCTCAATGAGGTCGACTGGACCCGCGACGTCGTCTTCACCTGGAACGGCACCACCTCCGGTGTGCGCGTGCCCAATGCCGACTGGATCCCCGCCGACCGCGAGGGGCTGGCCATCTGCGACGCCACTTCCGCCGTATTCGCCCAGGACGTGGATTTTACCAAGCTCGATGTCGTCACCTTCTCCTGGCAGAAGGTGCTCGGCGGCGAAGCGGCCCACGGCATCCTGATCCTTTCCCCGCGTGCTGTGCAGCGGCTCGAAACCTACACGCCGCCGCGGCCGCTGCCGAAAATCTTCCGCATGACCAAGGCTGGCAAGTTCATGGAAGACATCTTCCAGGGCGCCACCATCAACACCGTCTCGATGATCTGCATCGAGGACGCGGTCGACGCAATGAAATGGGCCAAGGACATCGGCGGCCTCAAGGCCATGCAGGCCCGCGCCGACGCCAATGCCAAGGCGATCAACGACTGGGCCGACGCGACCCCGTGGATCGCCAATCTCGCCAAGGACCCGGCCATCCGCTCGAACACTTCGGTCTGCCTTTACATCACCGACCCGGAGATCAACGCGCTTGAGCCCGAGGGACAGGCGGCGTTTGCCAAAAAGATCGTGGCACGGCTCGACAAGGAAGGCGTCGCCTATGACATCGGCGCCTATCGCGACGCGCCGACCGGCTTCCGCGTCTGGTGCGGCTCGACTGTCGAAACGGCCGATGTCGAGGCCCTGACCAAGTGGCTCGACTGGGCCTTCGCGGTCGAAAAGGCCGCGCTCTAGATCAGTTGACCCCCCCGGCCCGGCCGGCGTCCAGGACACTCGCGCAAGCGGCCCCCGTCCCGGACACCGGCCCACGCTGGGGCCAGATTCCCGATATTTCGTCCCTGCGAGGGACATCCCAAATCCTCAGGAGGCTCTCATGCCCAAGGTTCTCGTTTCCGACAAACTCAGCCCCACCGCTGTCCAGATCTTCAAGGACAATGGCGTCGAGGTCGACTACCTGCCCGATCTCGGCAAGGACAAGGACAAGCTGCTCGAGGTCATCGGCCAGTATGATGGCCTGGCGATCCGTTCCGCCACCAAGGTGACCGAAAAGATCATCGCCGCCGCCGCCAATCTCAAGGTGATCGGCCGCGCCGGCATCGGTGTGGACAATGTCGATATCCCGGCGGCCACCGCCAAGGGCATCATCGTCATGAACACGCCCTTCGGCAATTCCATCACCACCGCCGAGCATGCCATCTCCCTGATGATGGCGCTGGCCCGCCAGATCCCGGAAGCCGACACCTCCACCCGCGCCGGCAAGTGGGAGAAGTCCCGCTTCATGGGTGTCGAGGTAACCAACAAGACCCTGGGCGTCATCGGCTGCGGCAATATCGGCTCGCTGGCCGCCGAACGCGGCATTGGCCTCAAGATGAAGGTCATCGCCTTCGACCCCTTCCTGACGCCCGAGCGCGCCATGGATATCGGCGTGGAAAAGGTCGAGCTCGACGAGCTGCTGGCCCGGGCTGACTTCGTCACGCTGCACACGCCGCTGCTCGATTCGACGCGCAACATCCTCAACAGGGAAAACCTCGCCAAGACCAAGAAGGGCGTCCGCATCGTCAATTGCGCCCGTGGCGGCCTGATCGACGAGGCAGCGCTGATCGAGGCGCTCGAGAGCGGCCAGGTTGCCGGCGCGGCCATCGACGTCTTCGCCGAGGAGCCGGCCAAGGAGAACGCCCTGTTCAACGTGCCGAACGTCATCTGCACCCCGCACCTTGGCGCCTCCACGACGGAAGCCCAGGAGAACGTGGCGTTGCAGGTTGCCGAGCAGATTTCGGCCTATCTGATGACTGGCGAGATCACCAATGCGCTCAATTTCCCGTCCATTTCCGCCGAGGAAGCGCCGCGCCTGACTCCCTTCGTCAAGCTCGCCGAAGTGCTTGGCAGCTTTGCCGGCCAGTTGACCGAAACCTCCATCAACGGCGTCAGGATCGAGTATGAAGGCGATGTCGCCGCGCTCAACACCCGACCGATGACGGCGGCGGCGCTCAACGGCATCCTGACCCCGTTGCTCGGCGACGGCGTCAACATGGTCTCAGCGCCGGCCCTGGCCAAGGAGCGCGGCATGAATGTCGAGGTGGTGACCCGCGAACAGCAGGGCGCCTATGACAATTTCATGCGCGTCACCGTGGTCACCGAGCGCCAGGAACGCGGCGTGGCCGGTACGCTGTTCGCCGGCGGCAAGCCGCGGATCATCGAGGTCAAGGACATCCAGCTCGATGCCGAGATCACCCCGGCGATGCTCTACATCACCAATGAGGACAAGCCCGGCTTCATCGGCCGGCTCGGGACGCTGCTCGGCGACCTCAAGGTCAATATCGCCAATTTCAACCTCGGCCGTGCCGAGCGTGGCGGCGACGCCATTGCCCTTGTCTCCCTCGATACGCCGCTGACCGAAGGCGAACTCGTCAAGATCAGGGCGCTGACCGGCGTCAAGCAGGCCAAGGGGCTGAAATTCCCCGTCGCCTGACCGCCGAATCCGGACCTGTTCGACGCGGCAGCGCTCGCCACCCGCGCCGGACAGGCTCCAACGCGTTGCATCGTTTGGGCACCGTCCGGCAGGGACAGGTGTCGCGCGGTGCCGCATGCCCGGGGACGGGGCAGGCGTCGATGCCGGTTTCTTCCCTTCCTGGCCGACTGAAGCCACGCCTCGCCGCCCGGGCCTTTGTTTTCACTCGATTAATATGTGGTGCGCATAGGGCTTGCGCTTCAGGGTCAAGAGGCCGTATTCGGGGCGCTCGAGAGCGCCCCTTTTGCTCCGAAGCAGGATCCTTGCCATGCATTATGCCGGTGACGAAGACAAGCTCGACGCCGAGAGCCCTTGGACGGCGCTCAAGGGCGTGTCGCTGCTGCATGTGATGCCGGCCAAGGGCCCGGTGACGGCGACACTGACCGTTCCCGGCTCCAAAAGCCTTTCCAACCGCGCCCTGATCCTTGCCGGATTTGCCGAAGGCCGCTCCGATCTGACCGGCCTGCTCAAGTCCGATGACACCTGGTGGTGCGCCGATGTGTTGAAGCGCCTGGGCGCCAAGGTGGATTTTCAGGGCGAGACCTGCACCGTCGATGGAATCGGGCGCAGACGTCCCAATTCTCCGGTCCGCCTGCATGTCGGGTCCGCCGGCACAATCGCCCGCTTTCTGCCCGGCATGCTCGCCGCTGGCGAACCGGGCAGCTGGAAGCTGACCTCGTCGAAGCAGATGGCCCGCCGCCCGGTCGGACCGCTGTTCGATGCGCTCAGCGCCGGCGGCGCCGAGATCGATACGCTCGGAAACGAAAAATGCTACCCGGCAGTTATCACCGGCGGCAGCTTCCGCGGCGGCCAGCTGAAAATGGCCGGCGACGTTTCGAGCCAGTTCATTTCCGGCCTGCTCATGGCCGGGCCGCTGGCCGTCGACGGGCTCGAACTCCAGATCACCTCGGCAATCGTCCAGTCCGATTATGTGCGCATCACCCTCGACGCGATGAACCACTTCGGGGTTGGCGTTCGGACCAATCGCGACTTCAACCTGTTTTCGATTGATCCATCCGGTTATCGCGGCCGCGACATGGTGGTCGAGGCCGATGCCTCGACGGCGACCTATTTCGCAGCGCTTGCCGCTGTCACGCGCGGCGCGGTCACGCTCGCCAATATCGGCGCCGGCACGCGCCAGCCAGACTACGGCTTCTTCGACATTCTCGCCCGGCTCGGCTGTCGGATCGAAAAGGGGCTGGAATCGACCCGCATCGCCTGTTCGGAACGGCTCAAAGGCGGGTTCACCATCGACATGAAGCCCCTCAGCGATGCAACGCTGACGCTTGCCGCCATCGCCCCGTTCGCCGACGCGCCGATCACCATCACCAATGTCGGGCACATCCGCCATCACGAAAGCGACCGCATCTCAGCCATCTGCGCCGAACTGACGCGCGCCGGCATCCGTGTCGAGGAACGGCGGGACGGATTGACGGTCTATCCGGGCACGCCGAAGCTGGCCCGGCACGAAACCTACGAGGATCACCGCGTTGCCATGTCGCTGGCCGTCATGGGTGCTGGTGGCAGCGGTGTCGAGCTCAAGGATCCGGGCTGCGTTTCCAAGACCTGCCCGAGCTTTTTCGATGACATCGGCAAGCTCGGAATCGGCGTCACGCATCTGAGGAAATCAAGTCCGGCCAGCCGCGCCATTCACGGCAGCTGACGCCGCCAGGTGCGGTTGTTTTGTCACGGTTGCGCTTGATTCGGTCGCGGATCTTCCAGCCCCGGCCGCGAAGGCGTTGTCCCGTCGCCCGCATCGTGCGAAAAAGCCGTCGCTCTCCGCCGCAGGGCCGGTCTCTGTGCGGGGAACAAGACGAATCCGCTGCACCTTCGAACTGCCGGTCGACTGGGTTCCCGTGGTTTTGTCCGGTTGGCTCCGGGAGGATACTATGCTCGCTGCCTCCATGTTCGTACTCGCCTGGCTGGGCTGGCTGGCGATCTGGTATGTTGCGGACCGGCGGCAGCTGACCGGCGGCGCCGCACCCCAGTCGCTGGCGCTGCGCGAGCGCTACAGGCTGCTGCAGATTCTCGGCGCGGCGCTGATTGCGTTTTCCTTCCTGCACCTTCTGCCCGACCTGCAGCTTTGGCTGAGCGAGGGCTTTGCCTGGCTGATGCTGATCGTTCTGG
Source organism: Devosiaceae bacterium (assembly GCA_963675235.2). Classification (GTDB taxonomy): domain Bacteria; phylum Pseudomonadota; class Alphaproteobacteria; order Rhizobiales; family Devosiaceae; genus JAHJQZ01. The sequence goes on from CAXXFU010000017.1 coordinate 324,371, forward strand.
TCATTGGGCTGGTGTTCGCCGCCTGGGCGCGGCTGCACCGGGTCGAGATCATGGCCCAGCGCCTGACCATGCCGGCAGACGAGATCATCCGGACCGGCCCGTACGGCATAGTGCGAAATCCGGTGCTCTCCGGACTGATTCTGGCGCTGTTGGCGACGGTCATTGCCGCCGGCCGCTTCGATGCCATGATCGGCGCGGCAATTCTGGTGCGCGGGCTGGTGCTTCAGATCGAACGCGATGAAGAACTGGTGGCGCGCCAGTACCGGCCGGGCGCCTATGCCATCTACAAGCGTGACGTCCCCATGCTGGTACCCGAGTGGCTGCAGCCGCCCGAGTGGCTGACCGCGCGACTGTGGTCTCTGTGGGACGCTGCCAGGAAACGCCTCAGGGCAGTTGTCGGAGCCGAACGGATGGCGCGCCTGCAGGGGCTGACCGACCGGCACATCGTCCAGCGCGCGCGGCGCCTGGCCGATCGGGCAGCTCCGGGAAAGCGCTCGGACGATCTGTCGTGAGGCACTGCGCCGTACCTGCGGTGCAACGGCATTTGTAAAGGTCGATTGACACCAACGCTTGACCGACCTATGTAAAGGTCACTTTACAAAATGTGAGTGACCGACATGACCAATCTCGAGGCCAAGAAACGCTATTTCCGCGTCTTCACTCCGGCCATGGCAATCTATCTCATCACCTTCCTGCTCATCGCCTGGTTCGCCGACAATGTCGGAAGTAACCCGGTGCTGATTTCCATCATGGCCCTGGTACCGATCATCGCCCTGCTCGCCATGTTCTGGGCCCATATGCGCATGATCGGGGAGATCGACGAATTCCTGCGTTCGATCCAGATACGCGCGGTGTTCGCCGGGCTTTCCGCCGTGCTCGTCGTCGCCACCGGCTGGGGCATACTCGAACTGCTGGCCAACATGCCGGTTCTGGCCATCTTCTGGATCAATCCGATCTACTGGATCGCCTACGGGCTGGCCGCCGCCTATTTCACGCGTCGGGAGACGGGGCAGTTCGAATGAACAACATCATCAAGCAGCTGCGCGCGGAGCGCGGCTGGTCTCAGGCGGTGCTGGGGGAGAAACTCAACGTCTCGCGGCAATCGGTGATTGCCATCGAGACCGGCCGCTACGATCCTTCCCTGCCTCTGGCCTTCCGCATCGCCCGCCTGCTCGGCCGCCCGATCGAGGAAATCTTCCTCGACGATCAAGACGAGGAGGCCTGACAACCGGCTGCGGGGCGCCGGTTCACCCGGCCGAAAGCGCGCCGGCTTGACGGATGGCTTTTATACCTAGATAATCTAGGTATGAAGACACCCCTGCCCCGCGGCCATCTCGACCTGCTGCTGCTCTCGGTCCTGAGGAACGGACCGGCCCATGGCTACGGCGTGGTCTCGGCGCTGGCCGAACGCAGCGGCGGTGTGTGCGCCTATCCCGAAGGTACCGTCTACCCGGCGCTGCAAAAGCTTGAGCGCGAAGGACTGATCGGCTCCGAATGGGACGACGCCGGCGCCCGGCGGCGGCGGCTCTATGCGCTGACGGAAGACGGACGCAAGGCTTATGCCGCACGCAGCGCCGACTGGCGCGATTTCCGCCGCGCCGTCGATGCGCTTGTCGAGTGGACCGAGCCCGCCCGCTCACCTCAAGGAAAACCGACATGATCCGGACAATCGATGCATATCTCGATCGGCTTTTCGACCTCGTTGCCGGCACCGGCGCATCGGGGCGGCGGCTTCTCAACGAGACCGAGGGACATCTCAACGCTGCCAGGACAGCGGAAATGGCAGCCGGACATCAAGGTGACGAGGCCGAGGCCCGCGCCATCGCCCGGTTCGGAACGCCGGAACAGGTGGCCGACGCTCATCTTGCCGCGGGACGCTTGCCGCTGCCGGTGGCGCTTGCGCGCCTGTTTGCGGCGGCATTCTTCTTTTTCGGCTGCACCGGGGTGATGTTCGGGCTCAGCGGCGCCCTGATTGCCGGCTTCACCGCCCTGTTCGGTCCCGAGTTCGTTGCGCCCGACAGCGTTCACGCCCTTCTGACGCCCGAGCGTTGTGCCGAACTGTCACTGCTTCGTCCCGATGCCGTGTCGTGCGCCGCAGCCTCCAATGCCCAGCATGTTGCCGACACGGGGTTCGGCCTGATGCGGCTCGGCGTGATCGGCACAGTGATGCTTGCCGGTTTCGGACTGGCGCGGCGCATCGGCGCTGTGCGTCGCTTCACCATCCTGCCCAATGCGACCATGGTCGCTTCGGTCGGTGCTGTCGGATTTGGCCTTGTCGCCTTTTCCGGACTGGGTGTGGCCGTGCTGCTGGCGCTCGATGGCGCCCGGCCCGGCATCGGCGCCAATCTGGCATTCGGCCTGAGCGGGCTGATTGCTTTTGCGCTGTTCCTGCCGGCCGCCTGGAACCAGCTCGTGCGCGACCGGCACGCCTGACGCGCAGCGAAGCGGCGCCCCGCGAAGGAAGCGCCGCTCCGAAATCACCCGAACTCAGTCGTGCTAGTTGAAACGATAGCGGACTGTCGCGCGCAATTCGTTGATGAAGTTGTTGTTGATGAGATAGGCGTTGGCGATGTTCGGCGGCTGGCTCATGACCTTGTTCATGTAGATGCCGCGCCATCCGAGATCGGCCACTGCAGCGCCCATGTCGTAGGTCACGCCGGCCATGAGAGCGCCCGCCGCCTCGACGGACGTACCCCACGGCGGATCGGCGGTGCCGTCATCGACTTCCGAGTAGTTGTAGGCAGCGCCAACGCCGGCACCGACATAGGCACCGAACCCGCCGGCAGCAGGAGCGCCGCCGCTGAGGTTGAAATCGTAATACAGGTTGGCGAGCGCCAGACCGGACCTCAGATTGACCGTTTCGCCGCTGGTCGAGGTCAGATTGGAATTGTGGATGTAGTCGAGCGTTGCGTCGGCGCGCAGACCCGTGCCCGTTTCATAACCGGCGCCAACCCCGAGCGAATAGCCATAGCCCGGCGCGTTGAAATCGGCGACGCAGTTACAATACTGCCCGTCCTGTGCGTGCCACAGATTGCCGGCGACCGAACCACGCAGATAGAAGCCGCCGCTCAGGCCGTAGTCGACCGGGGGAAGCGGGGGAACCTCCGGGGGAAAGTATTCCGGATAGTCGGCAGCCAGTGCCGGGACAGCCATGAGACCGGCAACGGTCACAATGCCTACTGCTAACAAATTGCGCATTGTTACTTCCTTTGCATTGCCACGTTCGGGTGTGGATGCGCGGAAGATTGTCAGAATATTCTTAATGTGCACTTAACCAAAAAACTTAACCCTAACAAAGTCTTACCAAGATTTCTGTTAGGAGTTTCTTCACCAATTCGGCACGCAAAGATACTGTCTACCAGAGACATGCAAAAAGCGCCGGCGGCGGGAAGCCGCGGCGCTCAATGGCTTATAGTGAACGTTCTTTCGACCGCCCGGATGCGTTTTGCGTCAGGCCGCGTCGCCGATGGCACTGGTGACATCACGGACGACGGCGGCAACCAGAGCTTCGTCGTCGCCTTCGGCCATGACGCGGATCACCGGCTCGGTGCCGGATTCGCGGATGACCAGGCGTCCCGATTCGCCGAGCCGTGTCTTGCCCTCCGAAATCGCCTGCTTGACCTGCTTGTTCTCCAGCGGCTTGCCGTTCTTGAACTTCACGCTCTCGAGCAGCTGCGGCACCTTGACGAAGCAGTTCGTCACCTCGGAAACCGGTCGATCCTGCTCGCGCACCACCGACAGGATCTGCAGCGCCGCCACAAGGCCGTCGCCGGTTGTGGTGAAGTCGCTGAGGATGATGTGGCCGGACTGCTCGCCGCCGACATTGAAGCCCTTGGCGCGCATCGCTTCGAGCACGTAGCGATCGCCGACGGCCGTGCGCTCCAGTCCGAGACCGAGGCCGTTGAGATGGCGCTCGAGTCCGAGATTGCTCATCACCGTCGCCACCAGACCGCCGCCATTGAGACTGCCGCGGGCGTGCCACGACTGGGCGATGACCGCCATCAACTGGTCGCCGTCGACCACCTCGCCGCGCTCGTCGACGATGATGACGCGGTCGGCGTCGCCATCGAGCGCAATACCGATATCGGCCCTGACCTCACGCACCTTGGCGCGCAGCGCATCCGGCGCGGTCGAGCCGACCTTGTCATTGATGTTGAAACCGTCCGGGGTGACGCCGATGGTGAAAACCTCGGCACCGAGCTCCCACAGCGCCACTGGCGCCACCTTGTAGGCCGCGCCGTTGCCGCAGTCGATGACGACGCGAAGCCCGGTGAGATCGACACCCTTGGGCAAGGTGCGCTTGGCGAATTCGATGTAGCGGGTCTGGGCCGCCTCGTCGCGATGGGCCCGGCCAATGCCGCGTCCGCGCGCCAGAAGGCTCGACATGTCCTTTTCCATCAGGTCTTCGATATCTGCCTCGACCGCGTCGGAGAGCTTGTAGCCATCTGGACGGAACAGCTTGATGCCATTGTCCTCGAACGGATTGTGCGAGGCCGAAATCATCACGCCGAGATCGGCGCGCAGTGACCGCGTCAGCATGGCGACGGCTGGTGTCGGCATCGGGCCGAGGAAATAGACGTCCATGCCGACGGCAGTGAACCCGGCCGCCAGCGCGTTCTCGATCATGTAGCCCGAACGCCGCGTGTCCTTGCCGATGACGACGCGGTTGCGGTGTTCGCCGCGCACGAACTTGAGGCCCGCCGCCATACCGACCTTGAGCGCCAGTTCCGGCGTCAGCTTGTCGCCGTTCGCAAGGCCTCGAATGCCGTCGGTTCCGAAATATCTGCGCGCCATGATGCCTCCCCGGAGATGGCTTGCTTTGTAGGCGAAATCGCGTGCGTTCGCGACCGTGGCCGTCAGGCTTCGTTAATAACGCTCTATGGCGTTTTTGCGTGCAATTCCACCCCCAACGGCCCACCGTGTCGCAAGGGGTGAACTCGCCATGCAACAGCCCGACGACGGGCTCATGCCGCAGTCAGCGCGCGTCTTTGGCCATATCCGACGCCGCCTTGCGCCGGGCCAGGGACTCGGCCGGCCACAGGGTGTTGGTGTCGTAATAGGCCTCGAACCGCGGCACGCCTTCCGGCAGGGCCACCCAGGGCTGTTTCGAGCGCGTATAGATATGTACGTCCGGAGTGATTGCCGTCGGGTCGTCGAGCGTGCCGACGCGCACGAACATGGCGTATCCGCGTCGTCCGTAGTCGCTCCACACAGCCGTCTTGCAGGTCGGGCAGCGATAGATGTCGTGTGGATAGCCGCTGTCGGTGGGCACCGTGATCGCCTCGGGCTGACCCGTCAGGATCTCGATGCGATCGGTTTCGATGATTGCGTTGAGGGCAAAGGCGGACCCGGTCTGGCGCTGGCAATCGAGGCAGTGGCAGCAATGGGTGAACATCGGCTCCGAGGTCAGGCGAAATCTGACCTCGCCGCAGGCGCAACGGCCGGTATGGGTCTGAGACATCACAAGTATCCCGAGCGAGTGGCAGAACGAAACGGTGACATGAAAAAGGCCACCCGAAGGTGGCCTTTCACGTATTGGTTTGTCCAGCAAGTTTGCCCACTTTTGCGAGGGTGCGACTATTGCACTTGCTCAGTGGCCGGGTTTCCGAACCGCGAAACCGGTTTCCACTTTCGCTGGAAACCCTCCGGTCAACCCTCGGGCTGCGGTGTCATGCCTTCGTCGGGCTTGGGATCGGGCTTCGGGCGCTTGGCCTTGCCGGCGCTCGGCACCGCCGATTTCGCCGCAGAACCTTCCGGCTCGACGTCGCGCACCGGCTGCTTGCCATCGAGCAGGCCATTGATCTCGTCGCCCGAAAGCGACTCGAACTCAAGCAGCGCACCGGCAATGGCGTGCAGCTGATCGATGTTCTCGCGGATCACCTTCTGCGCCGTCTCGTAGCCATCCTCGACGAAGCGCTTGACCTCGGCGTCGACGAGCTGTTGCGTCTCGTCGCTGAGATGGGTCGACTTCTGCATCATCGAGCGACCGAGGAACAGTTCGTCCTGGTTGTCGCCATAAAGCAGTGGACCGAGCTTGTCCGACATGCCGTATTCGGTGGCCATGGCGCGGGCCAGACCCGTCGCCATCTTGATGTCGGCGGAGGCGCCCGAGGTGACCTTCTCGTAGCCGAAGATCTCCTCCTCGGCGACGCGGCCACCCATGGCGACGGCCAGGTCGGCGAAGCACTTCTGGCGGGTCAGCGACACCTGGTCCTTTTCGGGCAGGCGGATGACGACGCCGAGGGCGCGGCCGCGCGGAATGATGGTCGCCTTGTGGATCGGGTCCGAGCCCGGCATATGGATCGCCAGAAGCGCGTGACCGGCCTCGTGATAGGCTGTCAGCTTTTTTTCTTCCTCGGTCAGCGCCAGGGTACGCCGTTCGGCGCCCATGAACAGCTTGTCCTTGGAATCCTCGAATTCGGCCATGGTCACGAAGCGCTTGTTGCGCCGCGCCGCCAAGAGCGCCGCCTCGTTGACGAGGTTCATCAGGTCGGCGCCGGAAAAACCGGGCGTACCGCGCGCCAGCACCTTGAGATCGACATCGGGGGCCAGCGGCACCTTGCGGATGTGGACCTTGAGGATCTTTTCGCGTCCGGCGACGTCCGGATTGGGAACGACGACCTGACGGTCGAAACGGCCGGGACGCAGAAGCGCCGGATCGAGCACGTCGGGACGGTTGGTGGCGGCAATGAGAATGATGCCCTCATTGGCCTCGAAGCCGTCCATCTCGACAAGCAACTGGTTGAGGGTCTGTTCGCGTTCGTCGTTACCGCCACCAAGACCGGCGCCACGATGGCGACCCACTGCGTCGATTTCGTCGATGAAGATGATGCACGGAGCGTTCTTCTTGGCCTGTTCGAACATGTCGCGGACGCGGGATGCGCCAACGCCGACGAACATTTCAACGAAGTCCGAACCGGAAATGGTGAAGAACGGCACGTTGGCTTCGCCGGCGACCGAACGCGCCAGCAGCGTCTTGCCGGTGCCGGGCGGACCGACGAGCAGCACGCCGCGCGGGATACGACCGCCCAGGCGCTGGAACTTGCCGGGATCTTTCAGGAACTCGACGATTTCCTCGAGATCCTGCTTGGCCTCGTCGACACCGGCGACGTCCTCGAACGTCACCTTGCCCTGCGCCTCTGTCAGAAGCTTGGCGCGCGACTTGCCGAAGCCCATGGCGCCGCCACGGCCGCCACCCTGCATCTGCCGGATGAAGAAGAACCAGACGCCGATGATAACCAGGAACGGCAGCCAGGAACTGAGAAGGATCGACCAGAACGGGCTCGAATCCGGCTCGCGGGCAGTGATCGACACACCCTTTGCCTCGAGGCGATCGACGATATTGGCGCCGTTGGGGATGATGGTCTGGAACCGCGTATTGGAATCGCTCAGAACGCCCGAAACCACGTCATTGGTGATGGTGACGCTCGAGACCTTGCCGGCGTCAACATCCGTGATGAACTGCGAATAGCTCTTTTCGGTCACCGAGACGGAACGGGTCGAGGACGAAAAGACCTGATAAAGGCCCATCAGCATGAGGATGATGACGAGCCAGATGGCGAAGTTTCGGAAGTTGCTGTTCATCTATTTTCCCTGAGGATCCGGCTCCTGGTGCCGGAGGAATTGCGAATGTAGGTCCGCATGTCCACTGTTACAAGACCGCGGCCGGCCCATCGCCCGTGCTGGTTTCCCGTATTCTGCCCGGAATGACGCTGATTTGTGTTAAAAGTCAGGCCGAGCGCGAGATATCGGCTCGCCGGACGGCTTTTGTGCCTTTTTGCTTCACATCTGGATGACCGAGCCCGGCGCAGCGCCTTGCATCGCCGGCTGGCTGGCAGTGCGATCTCCGGTCCGGGAGGCGACGGCGTAGCAGAACCAGGCAAGCAGCGCCCCCACCGGCAGGTCGATGAGATAGTGCCAGCGGCTCGCCACCGAGGTCACGACGATGAAGGCAAAGGCGAACAGGAAGACCGGCACCAGCACCCTGGCCTCGCGCCAGGCGAACAGCAGGAACAGGAAGGCACCCGCGACATGCAGCGAGGGCATGGCGGCGAGGCCGGCGGTGAACCATTGCGGCCCGTTCTGGACCAGGAACGCCGGTCCCTCGGCGACGCTGGCTCGGTAGAACTCCAGCATGCCCGCCTGCCCTTCGGTAATGATGGGATTGACGCCGTCCTGATAGATGAACGGCCCGATGGCCGGCGCGACGAGATAGGCGAGCGAGCCGAGCACCTGCAACAGGATGACGGCGAGGGTCAGCCTGCCGAAGCTTCCGGGCGAATTCACCGCGAACCATGCGAAACTGACATAGAACAGCAGCATGAAGCCGAGCATGTAGAAATTGGCCTCGAAGGGAATGAAGCCGAAGACCTGCACACGGGTGAAGTCGCAGAAATCGACCAGCACCTGCAAATGGCGGTCGATCGACATGTAGACGGAATCGAACAGCTGGGGATTAAGATGGGGAATCCACAGCTTGAAATTGAAATGGGCAAACAGCACCAGCGCGTAGCTCGGCATGGCGACAAGGAAGCGTATGGCGACGCGCGTGTTGCCGACAAACAGCGTCAGTATGCCCAGAAGTCCGACACCGATCAGCGGATAGATGAAATGCACGCCGACAAAAGCGGCGCGGTCGCTGTTGGGCAGGATGATCGGCAGCCGGAAAACGAACGCAACCGCCAGCATCAGCAGGAGGTAGGCAACGGCGATATGGACTTCCGGCGGCATGCGTAGCCGCGCAATGGTCACCAGGTTCTCCACTGTTGCTTCCGACAGGTGCGAGACGGGCATTGCCGCAGCGGGACGATGTTCCCATGGACGAAATTAAGGAAACCTGTATGGCGGCGCCTGCCGGCGGGTTGCCGGCACCCGAATTGGCCCGATGGTAAACAGGGACGGAACACTGCCGCTCAGAAGGGTATTGTCCCTTGCGGGATCAGTCGATTTGCGTCTGGCGCGGATGCGTGGTGGCGATCTCGACACCGGGACTGTTGGCGATCGTGCCAACAGCGACCAGGGCGCCCGCGTCATCGCGAACGACGGGCGTGGCGGCGAGCACGGCCATCGTTGCGGCAACCGGCTGGCCACAGAACGCCTCGGTCATTTCGCGGGTCAGCCCGGCGCCGTCGGAAACGGTGAACGGGCCGGCGCCCGGCGCGGCAGAGATCTCGAAGCGATTGTCCCACACCATGCGCTTGCCCGGCGCCAGCCGGCTTTCGCCAACACTCAGCCGTCCGGCTTCGCGGTGAATGCCGACGCGGCCGCGCGCACGAGTGATGACGGCACCGCACAGCGTTGTGGCAAACCCGTCCATGGCCTTGCCGAGCTCGGCGTGAACCGTCTCGATCTGGCCGAGCCGCCCATGCGGCAGCCCGCCGCCGGCCCAATCGATCATCCGGCTGAGAACGCGGATGCCGATTTCCTCGGACAGGGCGAACAAGCGTCCGGCATCGATCTGCAGCAGGCCGAAGGGATCGACATCGACATGGCTGGCATAGGCGGCAACACTCGCCGCCTCGAGCGCTTCATCGGCCCGCGCCATGCGCGTGGCGAAGCGGCCAAGCTCGGCAGCGTCCAGCCCTTCGCGCGCCAGTGTCGGCAGCAAGTGCCGCCAGCGCACGCGTTCGTAGTGGGTGTCGTCATTGCTCGGATCGGTGGCCGGGGTCAGGCCGGTGGTTTCGAGCACTGCGCGCAGATCTTCCGGGTCGGTGTCGCGCAACGGCCGGCACACGGGCACGCCTTCGGCCACGCCGAACAGAGCCATGCCGGCAAGTCCGGAAATGCCGCTACCGTGGGCGAGCCGCATCAGCACCGTCTCGGCCTGGTCGTCGCGGTGGTGGGCAGTAACGAGGATTTCGGCGCCATCGGCCCGCATGGCCTCGCCGATGAGGCGATAGCGCGCCTTGCGCGCCGCCGCCTGCACGCCGGTCTTCGGCTTGTCGCCGGTCCAGCGCAGGACGCGGCAATCGAGCCCGCGTCGGGCGGCCTCCCGCGCGACCATGTCGGCCTCTGCCGGCGCTTCGGGCCGGAGGCCATGATCAACGCTATAAGCGATCAGCCTTTTGTTGCCGGCCTTTGCCCAGTCGGTCAGCAGCACCATCAGCGCCAGGCTGTCGGGACCGCCTGAGACGGCAATGCCGATGCGGGAATAAGCAAGGAGCGGCGCGAAGAGCGCCGCCCCATCAAGCGCACGCCGTGCTGGCGAGCGGGTCAGCACCCGGCGTTTCTCTGTTCCTGGCTCAGGCGCTGCCTGAAGGCCGGCGAGACGTCGGGATAGCGCGCCAGCACCTCGTTGAAGGTGCGACAGGCGGTGTCGTTCTCGCCGGTGCCGTTGAGGGCGATGCCGAGCTTCATCAGCATGTCCGGCGCCCGCGCCGCGTTGGGATAGGTCTGGAAGCCGGTCAGAAGGATATTGGCCGCTTCCTCGTAGTCGCCGCGCTGGATCAGCGCCTCACCGAGCCAGTTGGTGGCATCCGGCGCCTGCGGATGATCGGGGAACAGGGCGATGAACTGGCGGAACTGGTCCTCGGCAAAACCGTAATCGCCCTTGATCACCGCTTCGTAGCCGGCCCCGTACTGGGCGTCGGCATCGGCATCTGTCAGCCGGGTCGCATCCGAACCAAGACTGATTTCCGGACCGGAATCGGCGGGCAGGTTGTCAAGACTGAGCGTGCCGAGCGGCCGCTCCGGCGCACCGAGCTCGATCGGCGCACCGAGATCGATCGGCTGATCATTGGGATCGGTTCCGAAAGTGTCGGTGCCGGCGGGAGCACTCAGATCCAGCGACTGCGGCGCCTCCAGGGTAGGCGTCACGCCCCCGGATTGAGACGCCGCACTAGTTTTTCCCGGCGAAACCCCGCCCTCCACGGCGGAGAAACGGGCATCGGTATCCTGCTGCATGCGTTCGAGCAGGGTCTGCAGCTGTGTCAACTGGAACTGCAAGCCTTCGACCTGGCCATTGAGCGTGCGCATCTGCTCTTCGAGCTGGTCGAGCCTGACGGCGAGCGCTGCCGGATCACGCGAGGACTGCGCCACAAGCATAGGCGCGCTGTCGAGCACCAGACCTTCGTTGACCGGAACGGCCTTGGGCGGCAGGAAGGCGGACAGCTGCGACGACAGGCCGTGGAGCTCATCGCCCAGCACGTCTGCCCCGGTTTCGAGCTGGGTCAGCCGGTCGATGGCGGTACCGGCCTCGCTGGCGGAAGCGGCGATAGGCGCGACAAGCATGGCGCCAAGCGCAAGCGCCCCGATGAGCGTCCGCATGCGGACGCGAGCCTTGTCCGTGGTCTCAAGATAGTCGTGCACACCGAGCCTCCTTGTTGCCGAGCCGGTCCGATTGATTTTCGTCGAGGCTCTTATAACGGAATTTTGGCCAAATAAATGCGGTTGCGCCCGGACCTACCGGCCCGGACGCGTCTTTTGCAGGAATGAGCGGATGTGGCGACGTCAGCCGCACAAAAAACTGCGCCGGGTGCGGTACGCAGCACCCGGCGCGGCCTCCAGTCTCGAAAACTAACGCAATACTGGAGAAATCGTTCTGGCGTTACTGAACGACAGTGACGGCCCTGCGGTTCTGCGACCAGCAGGAAATGTCGTTGCACACGGCAACCGGCCGTTCCTTGCCGTAGCTCTTGGAGGTGATGCGCGCCGCGCTCACACCCCGCGATTGCAGGTAGTTGACGACGGCGGCGGCGCGGCGGGCGCCGAGCGCGATGTTGTATTCGCGCGTGCCGCGTTCGTCGGCGTGCCCCTCGATGAGGACGCGATATTGCGGATAGCGGTTGAGCCAGACGGCCTGCTTGTCGAGCGTGGCCTGGCCTTCGGCGGTGATCACCGAGGAATCCGTGTTGAAGAAGACGCGGTCGCCGACGGTGACCAGGAATTCCTGCTGGCTGCCGGGCGTGGCCGCACCATTGGCGTCGACGCCGGTGCCGGGCGTACGGGCGCAGGCCGCGACGGCAACGACGAATGCCACGAGCGCGAAGGCGCGCAAACCGGTGAGAAGCGGCGTCATGAAACGCATGTAAGGCTCCAATTGAAGAGAGTTAGCTCTGCCCTGTTTACCGCTCGTTATCTTAAAGCGGCGTTCCCGAACACGCTTAATCGCGGGTTAATCCGGCGGAAATGGGGCGGCTTGTGTGATCGTGTGCGCGCCTTGAACGTTAGAGCACGCCCGGGAACCGGTGCTGACGACGTCCGGGCGCATCGCACGCCGCCGCTGATCTCCTGGACCATTGCCTGGACCGATCTCCGGAACAGGCACATGCGCCGGGCAAGGGTTCCAGATGCCAGCCCTCAGCCCAGCAGCGGCGACCAGGTCGGATCGGAGGCATAGGTCTCGGTCGGGATGACCTGATCGTTGCGCCCGAAGACATCGACCGAATAGAGGCGCGCGCCGTCATTGCCGCCCGGATCGGAGAAATACATCAGCACCAGCCCGTTCGGCGACCAGGTCGGACCCTCGGCATGATATTTGGACACAAGGATGCGCTCGCCCGAGCCGTCCGGCTTCATGATGCCGACATGGAACTGGCCTTCGGACTTCTTGGTGAAGGCAATGTAATTGCCCTTGGGTGACCAGACCGGGGTGGCATAGGTGCCCTTGCCGTAGGAGATGCGCTGCGCACCGCCGCCATTGGCGCCCATGATGTAGATCTGCTGGGAACCGCCACGATCGGATTCGAAAACGATCTGGCTGCCATCGGGCGAGTAGGACGGGCCGGTGTCGATGGCCGCGCCACTGGTCAGCTGCGCCGGCGTGCCGCCCGAAACCGGCAGGGCATAGATATTGGTGTCGCCGGACTGCTCGACCGAGAAGGCCAGGGTCTGTCCATCGGGGGAGAAGCGCGGGGCAAAGGTCATCTGCCCGAACGAGCCGATGGTCTGCTGCCGGCCCGAGGCCATGTCGAGCAGATAGACCTGCGGATTGCCGCTTTCGTAGTTCATGTAGGCGAGCAATTGCCGGTTGGGCGAAAAGCGCGGCGTCAGTGCCAGCGCCCTTCCGTTGGTAATGTACTGGGTGTTGGCCCCGTCCTGGTCCATCACCGCCAGCCGCTTGGTGCGGTTGGCCTTGGGACCGGATTCGGCGACATAGACGACACGGGTGTCGAAATAGCCGCCCTCGCCCGTCAGCGCCTTGTAGATCGCGTCAGAGACGATATGGGCGATGCGCCGCCACGAGGCCGGATCGGTGGCATAGGCCTCTCCGACGACCTGGGCGGCGGCCTGGGTGTCCCAGACGCGCACCGAGGACTGGATCTGGCCACCGCGCTCGACCTGGCCCATGACCAGGGCATCGGCGCCGGTCGCCCGCCACGAGGGGAAATCTGGACTGGCGGCAACATTGCCGGTCTGCTGCGGCAGGCTCGTCGGCTCGATCACCTGGAACAGGCCCGAGCGCCTGAGATTGGCGCGAACGATATCGGCGACCTGGCGGCCGAAGGTGGGATCGGACGAACCGAAATCGGGAATGGCGATCGGCAGCGGGATGAAATCGCCCGCCGTCACCGTAATCTTGACCAGCGCCGCCGCCGGCGAGGCCATCAGCGGCAGTGCCACGCCGGCAAGGCCGGTCTTCAATATTTGTCTGCGCGTGAAAAGGGTCATCGTCTGGTCCCTCAAATCTTTCCTAGAGCACTACACTCAGTTGTGGCTGGCGGCCAAGCCGTGTGACCTTGGTAGCGGGTTTCACCTGATGCCGCCCCCTAGTTCGCCTGGCTGGCATCGAGCGTCACGTCGATCTGCTGCCAGTGGTTGTATTTGTCGTCGGGCAGGTCGAACGGCCCGCACTGCTGGACCTTGCGCGCCGCCGTGCGGGCAGCAAGGCCGAGCAGCGGCGAGGCCGAAACGTCGGTCAGGATCTCGGGCATGCCGCTGACGGTGCCGTCCGGGTTCATCGCCACCATCAGGCGGATGATGACGCCGTCATTGCGCTCGGACAGCGTCGGGTTCCAGCAGCGCTGCATCTGGGCGATCAGCGCGCCAAGCTCGGACTGGGTCAGGCGCTGCGCCTGCCCGGTCGGCCGACCTGCCGCGGCCTGACCGCCCGCCCCGGTGGTCGAACCGCGCGATTCCTCGGTGTTGATGATATTGGCCACCTGGTCGGCGGGCTTGGTTTCCGTTGGCTGCTCCACCTTGGGCGGGGTCGGTTTCGCCTGGGCCTGCTGACGCTGCACCGAAGCGGTGCGCATGGCCGGCACCGGAGCCGGCGCTTCTTCAGGCGGCTCAGCCTCGGGTTCAGGTGTGGCGGCTAGTTCGGGAGCCTGCTCGGCGGGCGGTTCCGGCTCGGGTTCCGGTTCTGGCTCCGGCTCGGGTTCAGGCACCGGTACCGGCTCGGGCGCAGTCTGTACGGTTGGCGCCGGGCTCGGTGTCGCCGTTTCCTCGGGCGTCGGTTGGTCCGTTTCCGTGGCGCCTGGACGTTCGGCGGGATCGTCGGGCGTCGGCGAGTCGACGGCGGCAGGCTTCGGGGTCTCGATCACGCTCGAATTCTCGGAGCCGAGCCGGATCGAGGCCACCTCCTCGATCGGCACGAGTTCGACCGAAATCGCCTCGACCGGGGTCGGCTGCAATTCCTGGGCATTGTGCAGGCCGACGACGCCGAGCGTGATCAGCACAGCGTGGGCAACAAAGGACGTGGCCAGGCCAACCCGCATCGCCTCATTGTCCCTGCACCGGCTCGGTGATCAGGCCGATATGGGAATAGCCGGCACCCGACAAAACGCCCATGACCTGCATAACCGTGCCGTAGTCGGCGCTCTGATCGCCGCGCACATAGATGCGTTGCTCGGTGTTGCCGGTGGTCTCAGCCGCGACGGCATCGATCAGGGACTCGAGCGGGATTCTCTGGTCGCCGAGAAACACCTCGCCCGCCGGGCTCACCGAGACGGTGACCGGTTTCTGCTCGGTGTTGAGCGACTTGGCCTGGGTCTGAGGAAGATCGATCGGCACGCCGACCGTCAGCAGCGGCGCCGCGACCATGAAAACGATCAGCAGCACCAGCATGACGTCGACAAGCGGGGTGACGTTGATCTCGGCCATGGGCTGGGCGCGTCCGCGCCGCCCGCGCCGTCCCTTGCGCTGCGGTTTGGCGATCGAGGCGGCCATTACTTCTGGCCCCGCGCTTCGAGCTGACGGGAAAGGATGGTCGAGAATTCATCGGCAAAGGTCTCGAGCCGTCCACTGAGCTTGCCGGCGTCGGAACTGAGCTTGTTATAGGCGATTGTCGCAGGAATGGCGGCCAGAAGCCCGAGCGCGGTGGCGAACAGCGCCTCGGCGATGCCCGGCGCCACCACCGCGAGATTGGTCGACTTGGATGCCGCGATCGACTGGAACGAGTTCATGATGCCCCATACCGTGCCAAAAAGGCCGATGAAGGGCGACGCCGAGGCGACCGTGGCCAAAAAGCCGAGGTTCTTGTCGAGCGCATCGGTCTCGCGCGAGATGGCGACATCGAGCACGCGGTCGAGACGCGACTGCACACCGATGGCCGAAGAGGCGCGCTGTTCGTGGCTGCGCTTCCATTCCTTCATGGCGGCGACAAAGACCGCCGCCAGCCCGCGCGGGTTTTCCTCGGAGAGGTTGCGGTACAGGTCTTCGAGCGACTGGCCCGACCAGAAGGTCTTTTCGAAGGCGTTCATGCGCCGGTTGGTGCGCGAATAGAGCAGCGCCTTGTCGACGATGATGGCCCAGCACCAGATCGAGGCGCCGAGCAGGCCCATCATGACGAGTTTCACCACCCAGTCGGCGCGCAGAAACAGCGCGAGAAGCGAAAAGTCTATCTCCGAGGCGGCGGTGGCAGCAGTGGCAGCGTCCATGACGGCAGGTCCAGTTTGGCAGTGGTGGCGAGATTCAGGCGAATGCCGGCGGATTAGGGCAATTTTAAGTGAATTGTCAGCAGGGCGGGCCGCCCCGCCGGGCGCAGGGTGACAAATCCCGATTATGGTTCACGACGAGTTAACAAGCCCTTCCCGCCAATTCCATGGCGAATGCGGCTTTTGTTGGGTCGGCAGTCCCGAATTCGCGTCAGTCGAACATGACATCGGGCAGGCGCACGGGCCGGCCTGCCTGGTTGACCATGACGATCTCGATGCTGGCCGTTACCAGCACCTGATCGCCGCGCCGCATTTCCTGTGCAAGGGTGACGCGCGCACCGGTGCGTTTGGCGATCGAGGTCTCTATCTCGACGAGATCGTCGATATGGGCCGGCCTTTCCCAGGAGATCTCCATGCGCCGCGCAGCGAAGAACAGCCCCTCAGCCATCAGGTCGGAATGATGGACGCCTTTTTCCCTCAGCCATTCGGTGCGGGCGCGCTCGAAGAATTTCAGATAGGCGGCGTGATAGACATTTCCGGAGAAATCGGTGTCCTCGAAATAGACGCGGATGCTCAAACGGGACGTGCTGCTCATCTCTCGTCGACCACCAGGTGTTGCGGACTGTCCGGCAAGTCATCGAGCCGCGTGCGCAGCCAGTGTGGCAGCAGGTTGAAGCGGACGAAATCCTCGCCTGCGATCGCCGCCCAGAAAAAGCTCAAAACGTGCCCCTCGTCCTCGGTGACGAGCGCCGGCTCGCCGGTGACGAACGGGACCGCGGCCGGCGGGGTGATCTCGTAGTAGACGCCGAGTTCGTGGAACTGGCGTCCGTCGCGCTCGAAGAAATTCTCGGCGGTGAACAGCAGGCGCCCGACCTCGCCCGGCGCCTTCATCTCCTCCTCGATCTCACGGGTGATAGAGGTACGGCTGTCCTCGCCGAATTCGATGCGTCCACCGGGCAGAAGCGTGTAGGGATCGTCGTCCTCGCGGCAGATGAGGACATGGCCGTCGCGCAGTGCGATGCCGGCGGCGCGGTGATTGAACACCCGGGCGCCCACCGGGAAATGGATCATCTGGCGAGCATCGGCTGCGGTCATCATCGGCATAAGCTTGTGGGCGGAAACGGTTGCGGCAAGTCATGGACATGCGACTGTCTGGCTATAGGGTTTCGCCCAAGCATTCAAGAAAGGGCTCCGGATGAGCAGTGACGGCAGCAAATTGACGCCCTGGGCCGAACTCGATGAGGAAACACGGCTGCAGTTGCGTGAGGACTACCAGGCCGAACTCGACGCCAATCCGCGCACCTGCTCGCTCGACGAGAAGATGGCGCGCTTCACTGAATGGCTGGCCGGACGCGGCGTCAGTTTTACCATGGAGGACCTGCGGCGGCGCTAGGCGCGGGCCGTACCGCCAAGTTCGACCATGACGATCTCGGGCGGCACGCCGAAGCGGACGGGGATGCCGGAACAGCCCAGACCGCCGGAAACGATGAGATCGCGGTCCGTTTCGCGGATGTGACCATAGACATAGCGCGAGCCATATTTCGACGGCACCACCGGGGTCTGTCCGAACAGCTTGATCTGGCCGCCATGGGTGTGCCCGCTCAAGGTCAGCGCCACGCGCTCGGGCACTTCGGGGAAGATATCCGGTTCATGGGCCAGAAGGATCACGGGCGCGTCGTCGGTGATCCCTGACAGCGTCCCGGCGAGATCGTCGACGCCGCGATAATGGCCGTCCTCCGGACGCTGAGGCCGCAATGCGCGCTGGTCGCCGAGGCCGGCAAGCCAGAATCTGGCGCCGTCTTTTTCGAGCGCGACAACCTGATTGTCATAGACCGGGATGCCGGCGTCGACGAGCGCTTCGCCGGCAGCGACCGGACCGTGACCGCGCATTTGCGCCTGGTGGTCGTCGTGCCAGTCGTGATTGCCGAGAACGGCGTGGACGCCAAGCGGCGCCTTGAGCCGGGCAAGCTCGCCGGCCCAGACGGCATCGGGCACTTTCCTGGCCGAGCGGATGGCAGACACATAGTCGCCGAGCAGGACGACGACATCCGGTTCGAGCGCATTGGCGCGGCCGACGATGTCGGCGATGCGCTTCGGCGTCATCCATGGCGAGCAGGCATGGATATCGGCCAGGGCGACAATGCGCAGCGGCAGCTCATCGGGCCAGCGCGGCAGAACGGGACGATAGGAGGTGACGCGCAGATCGATCATCGGCTCATATCCCAGTGCGTAGGAGCTGAACCCGAGACCGGCGGCGGCAGCGGTGCCGAATAGCGTCAGGAAAGCTCGGCGCGTCATACTCATTATCGGCCCACAGCTTGGTTTTGCCTCGCATAGGAAGCAATTGAGACCGCATCAGGGCGCTGCCGCGACTGTGGGAACGGGCGCTCAGCTGTCGTCGCCGTCGTCGAACAGCGCACCCTGGCCGCCGGCGAGCGATTTCGGCATGTCACGGCCGAGATGGGTGAAGGCGGTCAGAGTCAGCATGCGGCCGCGCGGCGTGCGCTGGATGAAGCCCTGCTGCAAAAGGAACGGCTCGACGATTTCCTCGATGGCGTCGCGCGGCTCGCTGAGCGCGGCGGCAATGGTCTCGATGCCGACCGGGCCGCCGTCGTAATGCTCGGCGATGAGGTTGAGATAGCGCCGGTCGAGCATGTCGAGGCCGCGCTTGTCGACATCGAGGCGCAACAGCGCCTTGTCGGCCAGTTCGGCGGTGATCTTACCGTCGCCGGCGACAAGGGCGAAATCGACGACGCGCCTGAGCAGCCGCCCGGCGATACGCGGCGTCCCACGCGATCGGCGGGCGACTTCCATCGCCCCCTCGTCGGACATGGAAACGCCCATCAGCCGCGCTCCGCGCGTGACGATCTGCACCAGTTCTTCCGGCGCATAGAAATTGAGGCGCATCGGGATGCCGAAACGGTCGCGCAGCGGCGTCGTCAGCAGGCCGGCGCGGGTGGTCGCGCCGATCAGGGTGAATTTGGAAAGATCGATGCGGACCGAACGGGCAGCAGGGCCTTCGCCGATGATCAGGTCGAGCTGGAAATCCTCCATTGCCGGGTAAAGGATTTCCTCAACCGCCGGGTTGAGCCGATGGATCTCGTCGATGAACAGCACGTCGCGTTCTTCGAGATTGGTCAGAAGCGCGGCGAGATCGCCGGCCTTGGCGATGACCGGACCGGAGGTGGCGCGGAAGCCGACGCCGAGCTCGCGGGCGACGATTTGGGCCAGCGTCGTCTTGCCGAGACCCGGCGGGCCGACGAAGAGCACATGGTCGAGCGCCGAGGCGCGGTGCTTGGCGGCCTTGATGAAGACCTCGAGATTTGCGCGCAGGTCGGCCTGACCGATGAAGTCGGCAAATCCGGACGGCCTCAGCGACACATCCGTGTCGCCATCGCGTTCGGCAGAGGCTGAGGTGAGCGCGTCAGGCATAATAGGGATTGAGCATCATGAGCGTGATGACGATGACGGCGAAGGAGCCGTAGACGATGAGGGAGCGCTGGCGATGCGCCCGCCGCACGACGGGGTCGTCGGTTTCGAGCCGTTCCCAGCTATAAAAGATGATCCTGCGCTTGAAATCGCGGCCCTTGGTTTTGTTGCGAAACCGGGTTTCGGCCCAGGCGCCGAGGGCCACCCAGGCCACAACACCGCCGATCAGCCATATCGTGGTCAGGCTCATGCTTTGCTCGTTTCGCGTTGCAGGGTTGTCAGGAGCGTTGTCACGCCAGCACCCTTTCCAGTTCGAGTTCGTCGCGGATCGGGATGCCGTGATCGCCGACAGGCGGGATCTCGGGCTTGACCCGGCGGTTTTCCTCCATGGCGTTGACATGAAGGGCGCACAGCCGCATGCCGCGCTTCTGGTAGAATTTCAGCGCCTCGATATTGTCGTTGGTCGTCATCAGCCAGGCGCGGCGCATGCCGAGCGCCCTGCCGTGGTCGAAGGCATGCTGCAACAGCGCCGTGCCGATGCCTGCGCCGGTGTCGAGGCTGTTGAGGGTGACGATTTCCATGTCGGTGTCGTCGACGCGCCAGGTGATCATGCCGACAATCTCGCCTTTGCGTGCGGCCGCTGCAGCGGAAAGCGAGATGGCGTCGATGCGCGCGCCACGGCTGGCGAGGTAATCGGCATGCCAGTTGTCGGTGACAAAGCGCGCGATGATCGCCGGATCGGCTATGGCGACAATGTCGAAACCGCTCATATGCTCAGTTCCCGGAGGCCCAGCCGGATCAGCTTTTCGGTCGGCAGGTCTTCGCCTTCGCGGGCGGTGATGCGGGCGAGCGCGGCGCTGGCCTGCTGGCTCGAATAGCCGAGATTGGTCAGGGCGGAGACGGCATCGGTGATGGCCGAGTTTGCCGCGCCGGCGCCCAGCGCCTGCTGCAACCCGAGCGTACCGGCATCGACGCCGGCGATGTCGGGCACCTTGCCTTTCAGTTCGGAAACGATGCGCTGGGCCAGCTTGGGGCCGACGCCGCTGGCCCGCCCGACCGAGGCCTTGTCCTGCAAGGCAATGGCGCTCGACAGTTCTGACGGGGTCAGCACGGAAAGAATGGCCAGCGCCACACGGGCGCCGACGCCCTGCACTTCGGTCAAAAGCGCGAACCAGGCCTTTTCGCCCTGATCGGCAAAGCCATAGAGCCGCATCAGATCCTCGCGCACCACCATTTCGGTCAGGACTTCAGTCGCCTCGCCCTTGCGCGGCAGACGCGCCAGCGTCTTGGCCGAACAATAAACGATGTAGCACACGCCTTGCACGTCGATCAGGACATGATCGTCGCCCAAGTCCTCGATCAGGCCCTTGAGCTTGCCGATCATGCGCTTGCCGCCTTGAGGTTGGTCATGGTGCGGTGATGGGCATGGCAGATGGCGATGGCCAGCGCATCGGCGGCGTCCGCCCCCTTGAAATCGGCCTGCGGCAGAAGCGTCTTGACCATGAGCTGCACCTGGTTCTTGTCGGCGTGACCGGTGCCGACGACCGATTTCTTGATGAGATTGGCGGCGTATTCGGTGACGGCGATGCCGGAAAGAGCTGGCGTCATCAGCACCACCCCGCGCGCCTGTCCGAGGATAAGCGCAGAGCGCGCGCCCTGGTTGACGAAGGTCTCCTCGACCGCCGCCTCGTCGGGCGAATACCGGGTGAGAACCTCGGCAAGCTCTTTGTGCAGCGCCACCAACCGCTCGGCCAACGGCCCGGAAACCGGCGGAGTCAGCGTGCCGGCGGCAATGAAGGCCAGCCTGTTGCCGGTGCTCTCGATAATGCCCCAGCCGCAGCGCCTGAGGCCCGGATCGATGCCGATGATTCGCGTTGTCGGTGTCATGGCCGGAGGTTACGTGCCCGCTGCCCTGCGGCCAAGCACGGTTTTGCTGCGTCCCGCGCAAAAGCCGGGTTTTGACGTCCGGTACAGATCATCCGGTCAATCTGAGTCAAATCCGACAAGCCGGCAACAGGCAATCTTCATCCCGATCCGCTACCAATTATACTGCCAGACGCAGAGAACTGAATTGTGAACGCGATCCCCGAACTAACTTTCGAAGCCTGGCGACGAGTCCTGTCCCATACCGCTGTAACCACACTCATCGTGGCAGTGCTGGCAGTTCTCGGCACCTTGACCGGCAACTGGCTTCACGGCCAGGAGACGGCCAGGGTCGACTACTTCAACGCCGTCGTGCTGGCCGTCGTGTTCACAGTACCGATCTACGGCAGTCTGGCTTTCAAGCTGCAGCAGGTGCGCCTGCTCAATCTCAAGCTGCATGATCTCGCCTCGACCGATTTCCTCACCGGCGCCCTCAATCGCGGTGCCTTCGTCACAAATGTCGAGAACCGGCTTACCGATGGTGTGACCTGCAGCAAGACACTGACCTCGGCGCTGCTGGTGATCGATGTCGACCATTTCAAATCGATCAACGATCAGTTCGGTCACCAGTCGGGCGATATCGCCCTGGTCAGGATCGCCGACGCCTTGCGCGATGCCTTGAGGACCAATGACCTGATCGGCCGCCTCGGTGGCGAGGAATTCGGCATCTTCCTGCCCGACATCGCCCCGGACGAGGCCATCCTCATGGCCGAAGCCTGCCGCATCGCCGTCGAACACTGCCTGTTCGCACCGCTCGGGGACGAGGAGACGCTGTCGGTCAGCATCGGCGTTGCCCTTGCAAGGCCGCAGGACAATTTCACTTCGCTGTTCAAGCAGGCCGACTCCCGCCTGTACCTGGCCAAGTCCCATGGCCGGAACCGCGTCGAAGTCGAGACCTCGGCACTGGCCGCCTGAGCACAGGCTGCATCGATTTGACCGGCTTGCCTTGCCCGCCGGACAAGGATACCCAACCGTTTTGCCCCACGGTTCCCCGTGCCCGACCTGCCCGATACCCTCTCCCTAGCGGTTCTTTTCGCCACGCTGTTCCTTGCCGGGTTCGTGCGCGGCTTCACCGGTTTCGGCGGCGGCCTGATTGCCATTCCGGTCGCCAGCGCCATTGTCGGACCGACGCTGGCCATACCCATGATCGGCGTTGTCGACGCCATCATCACCGTGCCGCTTCTGCCGCCCGCCTTCCGCCGTGCCGACTGGAAGACTGTGCTCCCCGCAGCGATCGCCGCAGTGGTCACGGTGCCGGTCGGGGTCGTCATCCTCACCCATTCCGATCCGATCGCGCTGCGCTGGACTCTCAGCGTCATCGTCGCGCTGATGCTGCTGCTGCTGGTGTCCGGCTGGCGCTATCACGGAACGCCGAAACGCATCGTCTCGGCCGGCGTCGGCGCCGTCGCCGGGATATTCGGCGGCACCGCCGGTATCGCAGGTCCGCCCGTCATCACCTACTGGATGTCCGGGCCGGCCGACAAGTCGACCCTGCGCGCCAATCTGATCATGTTCTTCATGTTCAGCCAGGCGACAGCCATCGTCTCCTTCGCCACCGCGGGCCTGCTCACCGCGAAACTGGCCATGGCCGTGATGCTTGCCGCGCCGGTTTTCGGTGGCGCCATCTGGCTCGGCACGCATCTTCATGCCGGGGCCAGCGAGACCCATTTCCGGGGCCTTGCCTATCTACTGATCGTCTTCTCGGCCATCATCGGCCTGCCGTTGCTCGATCCGATCCTCAGAGGCGGCTAGAGAATACAAAAAGGGCGGCGCCCAACCGGCACCGCCCTCAAAACTGTCGCTTGCTGCGAACAGCAGGTTAGCCTTCGATCTTGGCCAGGACCTCGTCGCTCATGTCGAAATTGGCGTAGGTGTTCTGGACGTCGTCATCGTCCTCGAGCGCGTCGATCAGCTTCATCAGTGTCGCGCCCTTGTCGGCGTCGACCTCGACATAGTTCTGCGGCTTGAACACCGGCTTGACCGCCTCGGCTTCGCCGAGCGTGGCGGCAAGAGCGGCCGACACATCGCCGATCGCCTCGAAGGCGCAATAGATGGTGTGTCCGTCTTCCTCGTCGCTTTCGACATCGTCGGCGCCGGCCTCGATCGCGGCTTCCATGACGGCATCGGCCGAACCGGCCGAGGCCGGATAGTCGATCTCGCCGACCCGGTCGAACATGAAGGCAACCGAATTGGATTCGCCCATCGCCCCGCCGTTCTTGGAGAAGATCGCCTTGAGATTGGCATTCGTGCGGTTGCGGTTGTCGGTCAGCGCCTCGACGATGATTGCCACCCCGCCCGGACCATAGCCCTCGTAGCGGATCTCTTCGTAGTTCTCAGTATCGGTCGAGGCCTTGTTGACGGCGCGGGCGATGTTGTCCTTGGGCATCGACTGCGCCTTGGCGTTCTGGATCGCCAGACGAAGACGCGGATTGAAGTCGGGATCGGGCATGCCCATCTTGGCCGCCACGGTGATTTCCTTGGAAAGCTTGGAAAACATCTTCGAGCGGATCGCGTCGGACTTGCCCTTGCGGTGCATGATGTTCTTGGCGTGTGAATGGCCGGCCATGTTGCCTCTACGTCATCCAGTTGTGAGGAGATTGGACGTGCTTATAAGAGAAGCCCGAGCGCCGGTCAAAAGGGTCCTGCAATGAATGCGAAAATCGATCTGCCGGATTTCCCGATTGACGGCGGCTGCCAATGCGGTGCTGTGCGTTACACGCTCAAGGCGCCGCCGGTGGTTTTCTACATCTGCCACTGCACCGAGTGCCAGACACAGGCCTCGTCCGGGTTCGGGGAATCGATGCGGGTGCGCAAGGCGGACCTCGAAATCTCGGGCGTGCTTCACCAGTACGAGCGCCCGTCCCCGAGCGGTGGGGTCATCGGCGATTTTTGCCCGAAGTGCGGCACGCGCCTGTTTCATGGACGGCGGGCCTACAAGGACACACACAATATCAAGGCAGGCACGCTCGATGACACGAGCTGGCTTCGCCCCGCCGGCCATATCTGGACGCAAAGCAAGCAGCCCTGGGTGCGGATCGGCCCGGAGGAGCTGGCATACGCGCAGCAGCCGGACGACGGCTATGCCGCCCTGATCGCGCGCTGGAACGAGATGATCGCGGCGGCAGAACCACACAAAGCGCCGGACAAGGTACCGGGATTGCGCCGGCAATATCACTTCCGCCCCAGCACCAACGGCTATTACGCCTGGGATGTGCACCGTCTGATCGCCCTCAGCCGCGACCTGCCGCGCCTTTCACTCGATCCCGAAACCATTGCCGAGCTCGGCGAGAGCTACTGGTTCGGCGGCGACAACGCCAGCCCGACGGGTCGCGACCTGCTGGTTCACATGCGCCTGATGAACGAGGTCGATTTCGATCACCCGATCATCCTTTGTGCCGAGGGCCGGGTGATGGACGGCATGCACCGGGTGATGAAGGCCGTTCTCGACGGCCGCAAGACCATCCCGGCGGTGCGCTTCGAGACGACGCCGGCGCCCGACCATGTCGATGTGCAGCCTGATGATCTCAGCTACGACTGAGTGTCGGCAAGGCTGAAACGCCCGCATATCGGGGCTTTTGCCGGGGCGGAAACCGTGTCAGCGGCTTCACGAATTATTATTGTTAAAAAATCCTTGAACCTGTTCGGGCCTGTCGGCGTCTCCCTGAAGCCAATGCGAATTGGCCGCTCATTTGATGACGAAAACCATCCATCCGAACCACGGCGCCATGCGGCGCCCGACCGAACCAACAGGATTTCCAATGATCAAGCAGCTTTCCGCCGCCTTCGCCCTCAGCCTCGTTCTCCTGCCGCTGGCGAGCCGCGCCTACGCCCAGTGCGTTGCCGGACGCCCCTGCCGCACCCCCACGACGACGGCGACAGCGACCGCGCCCGCCGACCCGACCCCGACGGTGTGTTTCTTCACCTCGACCAATTTCAAGGGCCCGCGCTTTTGTGAATCGGGCCAGCGTTCGGTGTTCACGGTTCCGGCCGAGTGGCGCGACTCGATCAAGTCGATCACCGTCGGCGACCGTACCGAGGTCCGCATCTGCCCCGAGTTCACCCTCAAGGGCGATTGCGGGCTGATCGGCCGCGATACCGACGAACTGCAGCGCGGTCTGTTCGACCAGGTCTATTCCTACGCGATCGACAAGACCTGAGGTCTTTCCGGAACGTCACCCGACACGGCAGTCTGGCGGACCCTCATCGCAGCGGCGATGGCGGTCCGCCATGCCCGCTTACAGGGGCGCGCCGCCCGCCGCTATTCGTGGGTAGCCACTGTCAGCAAATGCTTGCGAAGCTCTTGTTCCGGTGCCTAGAATCCAAGCCACGGCCCTGTTCAATATTCGCCAAGAAAAGGAGCATTCCTGGAAGTTGGCGCGCCGAAGAACCGGCTCCGTACTTCCAGAACCGCATGATTAAGAAACATTGAACCTTGGCGGGCGCCGCAACGTCTACTGAAAGCCAATGAAAATTGGCCGGACTTGAGACGAACGGATGAACCGGTCCGGTAACTCGCGAAAGGCGCGATACCGGCAAGACCGAACAGGAGGTTCAGATGAACACGCGCATCCTTACAGCATTCGTCCTGTCGCTGGCACTCACCCCGATCGCCAGCGCCGCCTATGCCCAGGCAGCCTGCCCCAACCAGCGCTGCCCGAGCGACCCCGCCCCGACCCTGCCGACCGCCCAGATCTGCTTCTACTCGGGTGAAGCGCAGACGGGCACCTTCTTCTGCGAATCCGGCCAGCGCAGCGTCGCTGCCGTCCCGGCGCAGTGGCGCTCGCGCATCAAGTCGCTCGGCATCGGCGACCACAGCTCCGTCAGGGTCTGCTCCAAGCAGACGCTCGGCGGCACCTGCGAGCAATATGACAAGAACATCGACACGCTGCCCAAGGGCCTTCTCAACCACGTCTATTCCTACGACATCCGCCAGGCCTACTGATGGCCTGTCGATACGTGCTCTCCCGGCAGCCGCTGCCGTGAAAACGATGGCGGCTGCTGAATTGGCATCCGCAGGCGCCCGGCTCCGGTGTTTCCCGATGCGTGTGACGCGGACATGACCTCTCAGCAAGAAACCGAAGTGATTGCTTAACCGGATGTTTTCGGGTTCGGCACGATAGTACTCGCGCTTCATTTTGGTTTGATTGTTGCGATTGTTGATCCGATGCTTTGCCGCAAGTGCGTGCGCATATCTGCTTCGTTCTTGAACCTGCAGGAACAGTTACCCATCGGCCTGTTGGCGCCATCGGGCGGGAGGCATGATTGAACCTGCGGGCATTCATTATAGCTGTTGGCTTCGTGTTGGTCGGAGGCGGTTTGTGGGTCTTTTCGACCTTCGCCGGCTTGTTTGGTGACTGGGGCTCCTACAATTGGAACCAGCAACTGACGGTTGTGGTGGAGACGCCCGAAGGCGAGCGGACTGGCTCCGCCGTCACCCATGTCGCCCTCAGACTGCTCCAACCCGGGTCGCGATCGATCAGCGCCGCCAGCTCCGGGGAACGTTCGAACGGCGAAGCCGTCGTGGTGCCGCTTCCTGAAGGCCGATATCTGTTCGTCTTGCGGGCCAAGAACGCAAGCATCCTGCCTCAGGCTGCCTTTGCCGGCACTCTAATGACCGAGGCCGACCACAAGCGACTCGATTATGTCCAGAGGTTCTACGGACGGCTGGTGGGGCAGCGCGGGCTCTCAGGTCCCCTGCCACGCGGCGCCTATCCCCGCTTCGTCACCTTCGACGACCTCTCCGAGCCCGCTACGGTCAAGCTCGTCGATCCCGACGACCTCGCCGCCACATTCGGCCCCGGCTACGCGCTCAAATCGGTGACGCTGGAGATCACCAGTGAGGCAATTGACTTCGGCAGAGTGGAGGTGCTGCTGCCGTGGATCAATGACTACTACAACAAACGCCTAGACGGTCAGCGATTTGGCAATGGAGACGCACCGAACCAGATCGCCAACTCACTTTCCGCCGGCGTCTTCAAAGCAGGTGATCGCCGATGACCCGGAATGTGCTGATCATTCTCGGTATAGTGTTGGTCGCAGGCGGCGTGTGGGTCTATTCGGCCTATGTCGGCCTTTTTGGCGATTGGGAGTCGTTCAGCTGGAACCAGAAGCTGACCGTGACCGTCGAAACGCCCGAAGGCGAGCGGTCGGGATCCGCCGTCAGTCATATTGAGGCACGCTTTCTCAAGCCTGGCTCGAAGTCCATCAGCGCCGCCAGCAGCGGTGGACGTTCCTATGGCGAGGCGGTGGTGGTGGCGCTCCCGGATGACAGATACCTCTTCGTGCTCCGCGCAAAAAACGCCGACACGCTCACGCAAGGGGCATTCTACAAGCAGGTTCTTGGCGCGGATGCCGAGCGCATCGGCAATGTCGCGGACTACTATCGACGGATGCTGCGGCGATCCGGCCTGTCCGGCCCAATTCAACGCGACACCTATCCGCGCTTCGTCACCTTCGACGACATCTCGGACCCCACTTCGGTCAAGCTCGTCGATCCCGATGACCTCGCCGCCACGTTCGGCCCCGGCTACGCCCTCAAATCAGTAGTTCTGGAGTTGACCGGCGAGTCGCCGAGATACGGGAAAGTGGAGGAGGCGCTGCCGTGGATCGATGAGTATTACGGCACCAAACTAGACGGCAGGCAGCTTGAGACCATTGATGCTCCAAACCGTCTCGCAAACTCCCTTTCAGCAGGTGCATTCAAAGCAGGTGATCGCCGATGACCCGGAATGTGCTGATCATTCTCGGCATTGTGTTGGTCGGAGGCGGTTTGTGGGTCTTTTCGACCTTCGCCGGCTTGTTTGGTGACTGGGGCTCCTACAATTGGAACCAGCAACTGACGGTTGTGGTGGAGACGCCCGAAGGCGAGCGGACTGGCTCCGCCGTCACCCATGTCGCCCTCAGACTGCTCCAACCCGGGTCGCGATCGATCAGCGCCGCCAGCTCCGGGGAACGTTCGAACGGCGAAGCCGTCGTGGTGCCGCTTCCTGAAGGCCGATATCTGTTCGTCTTGCGGGCCAAGAACGCAAGCATCCTGCCTCAGGCTGCCTTTGCCGGCACTCTCATGACCGAGGCCGACCACAAGCGACTCGATTATGTCCAGAGGTTCTACGGACGGCTGGTGGGGCAGCGCGGGCTCTCAGGTCCCCTGCCACGCGGCGCCTATCCCCGCTTCGTCACCTTCGACGACCTCTCCGAGCCCGCTACGGTCAAGCTCGTCGATCCCGACGACCTCGCCGCCAGCTTCGGCCCCGGCTACGCACTCAGATCGGTGGTGCTGGAGCTGACGGGGGAGCCGCCGAGATACGGGAAGGTGGAGGCAGTTCTGCCGTGGTTTTCCGAGTACCGAGAGAAGCATTTCAGGCTGAACGGGGAGCGCTGCATAGCGTGTCCGGTTGCCAGCGAAAACATCGCCGACATGATTGGTACGGGCGTGTTCTCATATCGAGGAAGGTAGAAAGCCAAACGCGCATGTGACGGCGCAGCTCGGCGCACTTTAACGAGTGTCCTAGCCAAACACCGGCAAAGCCTGCGGCATGCTGCCACCAACCCGCAGCGGCTGGATCGATGTGCACAATCCCGTTTTCGCATCCGTCTCGATTACCACGCCGGAAAGCGTCGCCTCGCCTTCGGCGGGGATGAAGCGGCCGCGGGCGATACCGGTGAGGAAGCGCTCGACCGGCTCGTCGGCTTCCATGCCGATGACGCTGTCGTAGTCCCCGCACATGCCGGCATCCGACATCAGGCCGGTGCCGCCCTTGAGGACACGCTGGTCAGCGGTCGGGATGTGGGTGTGGGTGCCCACCACCAGCGAAGCCCGCCCGTCGAGGAAATGCCCCATGGCCTGGATTTCCGAGGTCGCCTCGGTATGGAAATCGAGGACGATGGCGTCGGCGACCTCGCCGAGCGGACAGTCGGCGACGGCCTTTTCGACGGCGTGGAAGGGATTTTCGACCGGATGCATGAACACCTGGCCCTGCGCCTGGATCACCAGAACGCGATGGCCGGCCCGGCTTTCGATCAGCATGGCGCCACGTCCCGGCGCGCCGGCGAGAAAATTGATCGGGCGGATCAGCGCCGTCTCGCGCGCGATATAGCTCAGCGTGTCCTTCTGGTCCCAGGCGTGATCGCCAAGGGTGACGGCATCGACGCCGGCGGCGCGCATCGCCTTGAAGTGTCCCTCGGTCAGCCCGCGTCCGTGGCTGGCGTTCTCGCCATTGACGATGACGAAATCCAGACCGTGTTCGGCGATCAGGCCCGGCAGGCGATCGGTGACGGCATTGCGCCCCGCCTTGCCCATGACATCGCCGAGAAAAAGTATGCGCATGAAAACTTGCCCTGAAATCTCAGTGTTCGCGCCGCCGCGGCAATCCGGCAGCACCAGGTCCTGTCGTGTCGGATTTTCTGAGCGCCACGGCGTCGAAGTGTCCCGAAATGGCGGCACTCGCCACAAAAAGCAAGGAAAACCTAGTTGTCGAAGCGCCGGACGCCGGTTTCGGTGACGACCATGTCGAGCGGCGCATCGTGGTCGTCGCGCGGAATATCGCTCAACTCCTGGACCGAAAAGCCGTAGCCGACCCGCATGGGGCGATTGGCCAGCATGGCGATGGTGCGATCGTAATAGCCGCCGCCATAGCCGAGCCGCGTGCCGGAGCGATCGAAGCCGAGCAAGGGCATGACAATGATGTCGGGCACCGCCTCGGGGACGTTGTCACCGGGCGCCAGCGTGCCGAAACCGGACGGGTATAGCGGCGCCCCCTCCTGCCAGATGCGGAAGACCAGTGGATCGTTGTCGGCGCGAACGACCGGCAGGCACACAGTCAGTCCGGCGTCCATCAATGCCAGCAGGAGCGGGCGCGTGTCGAGCTCGTCGCGGATCGCCCAATAGAGCGCCACGACGTCGTTTTCGCCCGGCTGAACGTGCTGACGGAAGTGAACGGCTGCCTGTTGCGCCGCGTCCTGGCGCTCGGCGCCCGGCAGGCGGGCGCGCCGGTCCCTGGCCTGGCGTCGCAATTCGGTCTTGAGCTGTTCGGTCGAGGATTCGGTCAAGAACCACCATCTGAACTGTCGATCATTTCACTGTTTCCAGGAAACACTGAAATGATCCAACCTCTTGTCTTGTCGCGTTTTCGAACCGGAGAACCGGTAGCCACTTTTCCTGAAAACGCTCCAAAGGCCTGCAAAGCCGAAACAGGTGCCGCCCGGCCGTGGGAAAGACGATCCCGGGAACCTACCTAAGTAGGTGGGCGCCGTATATCCGAACCCACGGGTCCGGTCAGGGACAGCTCCCTAAGAGATCGATAAGGCCCCGGGGATTCTGTTTCCTACACGCACCGGGCAGCACGCCGAGATATAGGGCTGCGCAAGGCAATCTCCAAGCGGCAATCAACAGGAGGTGACGGATCAGTCCTCGACGGTATCCATGCCGGCCGCGGCCGCCTCGATGCGGCGGGCGACATCGTCCATCTTGCGCACGAACTTGTGCTCCATCTCCTCGAACTCGCGGCTGACCTCCTCGCCGGCGCGGGTCAATTCCTCGACCTGGGCGTTGAGTGCGGCGATGCGGCGCTCGGATTCGACGAGGTTGTCGAGCACGGCGATGCCGGCCATCACGGTCAGGCGGGTATCGCCGATTTCGCCGAAATCGCCCCGGAACTCCTCGACCATGCGATCAAAGCGCGCAGCCAGGGCCTGCAGATGGCTTTCCTGGCCTTCTTCGCAGGCCATGCGGTACTTGCGTCCGGCAACTTCCACGAATACTTCCGGCATCACCCCGTACTCCCGCTGAGGACGGTCTTGACGCCTTCCATGGCCTCGACCAGGCGCCGGCTGACTTCGGCAGCCTTGTCGTCGAGCCTGCGGGCATTGGCATTGGCGCGGTCGAGTTCGACGGCCAGGCGCGTGCGCTCGCTCGACAGCCGCCGGGCCTCCGCCTCGGCGCCATCGAGCGCTGCAAGCCTGCCACGTGCCGCCCTGACGCTTTGTTCGAGATGCATCACTGCCTGATCGATCCGCCGCGCCGCGTCGGCAAAGGCGTCCGTGCGTTCCGTCGAAACGGGCTCGCTCATTTCTCGTCCATCCGCCGCCGAATCCATTTGTCCTTATATAGCTAAGCCCAAGCGCGGCCCGGTGCGCAACCGACTTTGTTCGGCGCACCACAGCAAAGCACGAGTGTTGCGCCTATGCCGCACTTGTCGGGCGGACCTGCGGCATTCGCCAAGATTGACACCCGGAACGGACCTGTTATGTGTCTCGGCGCACGCAAAACTCGCTGCCGTCGCCGGCGCGGCGCGCACGTCAGACCCTTACGTCAGACCTTGGGACACCCAGTTTCATGACAGATCAAAAAAAACATGATGCGATGGCCAACGCCATCCGCGCCCTTTCCATGGATGCCGTCGAAAAGGCGAATTCCGGGCATCCAGGCCTGCCCATGGGCGCCGCCGACATCGCCACAGTGCTGTTTTCCAAAGTCATGAAGTTCGATCCAAAGGATCCGAACTGGCCGGACCGCGACCGCTTCGTGCTCAGCGCCGGCCATGGCTCGATGCTGCTGTACTCCTCGCTGTTCCTGCTCGGCTATGAGGACATGACCATCGAAGAGCTGAAAAATTTCCGCCAGTGGGGCTCCAGGACCGCCGGTCATCCCGAATACGGCCACGCCACGGGCATCGAGACCACCACCGGCCCGCTGGGCCAGGGCGTTGCCAACGGCGTCGGCATGGCCATTGCCGAGCAGAAGCTCGCCGCCGAATTCGGCTCCGACATCGTCGACCACCGCACCTATATCCTGGCCGGTGACGGCTGCCTGATGGAAGGCATCTCCCAGGAAGCAATCGCGCTTGCCGGACATCTCAAGCTCAACAAGATCACCCTGATCTGGGACAACAACGGCATCACCATCGACGGCGCCGTTTCCAACGCCGACTCGACCGACCAGATCAAGCGGTTCGAGGCTTCGGGCTGGAACACCATCGAGATCGATGGCCACGACATCGAGGCCATCGAAAAGGCGCTGATTGCCGCCAAGAGCTCGGACAAACCGACCATGATCGCCGCCAAGACGACAATCGGTTTCGGCGCGCCCAAGAAGGCCGGCACCAACAAGGCGCACGGTTCTCCGCTCGGCGCCGAGGAAATCGCCGGCGCACGCGAAGCGCTCGGCTGGCCCTACGAGCCGTTCGTCATCCCCACCGAGATCATGGACGACTGGCGCCTGGCCGGTAACCGCTCGACCAAGGACCGCACCGCCTGGATCGAACGCCACGACGCCATGGACGCCGAGCTCAAGGCCGAGTTCGACCGCCGTATCGCCGGCACGCTGCCGCTCGAGTTCACCAAGACCGTCAACGAGTTCAAGAAGAAGCTGTGCGAAGACAAGCCCAAGCTGGCGTCTCGCAAATCCTCTCAGAACGCGCTTGAGGTCATCAACGGCGTTCTGCCCGAGACCATCGGCGGGTCAGCCGACCTGACCGCCTCAAACAACACCGACACCTCGCAGACCAAGCCCTTCACCGTCGAGGACCGTTCGGGCCGCTACATGATGTACGGCGTGCGCGAGCACGGCATGGCGGCCGAGATGAACGGCATTGCCCTGCATGGCGGACTGATCCCCTACGGCGGCACATTCATGGTGTTTACCGACTATGCCCGCCCGGCCATCCGCCTGTCGGCGCTGATGGGCCAGCGCGTCATCTACGTGATGACCCATGATTCCATCGGGCTTGGCGAAGACGGCCCGACCCACCAGCCGGTCGAGCATCTTTCGGCGCTCCGGGCCATTCCCAATCTGCTCGTCTTCCGTCCGGCCGATGCGGTCGAAACGCTCGAATGCTGGCAGGCCGCCATCGAGAGCAGCGATGCCCCCTCGATCCTGGCGCTGTCACGTCAGGGCCTGACCCCGGTCCGCACCGAATTCGGCGAAGAGAACCTGTGCGCCCGCGGCGCCTATGTTCTGGCCGGTTCGGAGGCTGACGACGCCGTCATCTTCGCCACCGGCTCCGAAGTCGGCCTGGCGATGGAGGCGCGCAGCAAACTCGAACTCGACGGCGTCAAGACCCGCGTGGTCTCGGTGCCCTCCATGGAACTTTTCAACCGGCAGTCCGAAGCCTATCGCCGCGAGGTGATCGGCTCTCCGAAAGCCCGCGTCGCGGTCGAAGCCGGTATTGAAATGAGCTGGAACCGTCTGCTCGGCGACAGTGGTCGTTTCGTCGGAATGAAGTCATTCGGCGCTTCTGCCCCTGCTGACGAACTATATACCCAATTCGGCATCACTACAGACGCAGTGGTTGAAGCCGTCACGGCCCAGCTGTATTGACTATGCGTCTCTCCCCCCCGTCGCATAAAGGAGCATAGAAATGCCCATTCGTGTTGCCGTTAACGGCTTTGGCCGCATTGGCCGTCTCGTTGTCCGGGCTCTTTACGAAACCGGTCGCAAGGACATCGACGTCGTCGCCATCAACGACCTCGGCCCGGTCGAGACCAACGCCCACCTGCTGCAGTACGATTCCGTGCACGGCCGCTTCCCGCACGAGGTCTCTGTCGACGGCGACACCATCAAGGTCGGCGCCGAGAGCTTCAAGTGCCTGTCCGAGCGCGATCCGTCCAAGCTCCCCTGGAAGGAGATGGACATCGATATCGTCATGGAGTGCACCGGCATCTTCTCCGCCAAGGAGAAGGCCAAGGTCCATCTCGATGCCGGCGCCAAGCGTGTCCTGGTTTCCGCCCCGTCGGCCGGTGCCGACAAGACCATCGTCTATGGCGTCAACCACGAGACCCTGACCGCCGCCGACCTCGTCGTCTCCAACGCCTCGTGCACCACGAACTGCCTGGCGCCGGTGGCCAAGGTCCTTTCCGACAGCTTCGGCATCGAGAAGGGCTACATGACCACCATTCACTCCTACACGGGTGACCAGCCGACGCTCGACACGCTGCACAAGGACCTGTATCGCGCCCGCGCCGCCGCCCTGTCGATGATCCCGACCTCGACCGGCGCCGCCAAGGCCGTCGGCCTGGTGCTGCCCGAGCTCGCCGGCAAGTTCGACGGTTCCGCCGTCCGCGTGCCGACCCCGAACGTATCCGTGGTCGACCTCAAGGTCGTTGTCGCCAAGGAAGCGACCGTCGAGTCCGTCAATGCCGCGATGAAGGCCGCCGCCGAGGGTCCGCTCAAGGGCATTCTCGCCTATGTCGAGGCGCCGCTGGTGTCGATGGACTTCAATCACGACGCGCATTCCTCGAGCTTTGCCGCACCGCAGACCAAGGTGCTCGGCGGCAATCTCGTCCGCGTACTGAGCTGGTATGACAACGAATGGGGCTTCAGCTGCCGCATGGCCGACACGGCCGTTGCCATGGCGAAGCTGATCTAGTCAGTCCCTTCCACATTCAGGCAGCCCGGCACGGCCGGGCTGCCTTTTGCAAAAAGGATCCGGAAAATGCCCGGTTTCAAGTCGCTTGACGATTTCGATCTCGCAGGCAAGCGCGTTCTGGTGCGCGTCGACCTCAATGTCCCCGTCTCCGACGGCGTGGTAACCGACGCCACGCGCATCGAGCGCATCGTCCCCACCCTCAGAGCCATTACCAAGACCGGGGCGAAAGCGATCCTGATGTCGCATTTCGGCCGCCCGAAGGGCAAGGTCAATCCGGAATATTCGCTCGAGGTCACCCTGCCCGCCATCACCAAGGCCTTCGGCCACGAGGTTACCTTCGTGCCGACCGACTGGGTCGATGTCGCCGCGGCCAAGGAAGCGATCGACGCGGCGCCGGAAGGTTCGGTTCTCGTTCTCGAGAACACCCGCTTCCATCCCGGCGAGGAGAAGAACGACCCCGATCTCTCCGCCCGCATGGCCTCGCTCGGCGA
Organism: Devosiaceae bacterium; assembly: GCA_963675235.2. Classification (GTDB taxonomy): domain Bacteria; phylum Pseudomonadota; class Alphaproteobacteria; order Rhizobiales; family Devosiaceae; genus JAHJQZ01. Next base: position 359,390 of record CAXXFU010000017.1, read on the forward strand.
CATCTACATCAATGACGCCTTTTCCTCGGCGCACCGCGCCCATGCCTCGACCGAAGGTGTTGCCCACCTGCTTCCCTCCGGCGCCGGCACCGCCATGGCGGCCGAGCTGACCGCCCTCGAGGCCGGTCTGGGCAATCCGCACCGTCCCGTCGTCGCCATTGTCGGCGGCGCCAAGGTCTCGACCAAGATCGACTTGCTGGAAAACCTCATCACCAAGGTTGAAGCGCTGGTCATCGGCGGCGGCATGGCCAACACCTTCCTGTTCGCGCAGGGCATCGGCGTCGGCAATTCGCTGTGCGAGAAGGATCTCGGCGATACCGCCCGCAGGATTCTCGAGAAGGCCGAAAAGATCGGCTGCGCCATCATCCTGCCGGTCGACGCCAAGGTCGCCTGGCATTTTGAGGCCAATGCCCCGCATCGCCTTTACGGCATCGACGCCATCGACGGTGACGGCATGATCCTCGATGTCGGTCCGCAGTCGATGGAACGCATTATCGGCGCCATCGACGACGCTCACACGGTGGTGTGGAACGGCCCGCTCGGCGCGTTCGAGCTGACGCCGTTCGACGAGGCCACCACGGAGCTGGCCAAGCATGTCGCCAAGCGCACCAAGGACGGCAAGCTTGTCTCGGTCGCCGGTGGCGGCGACACCGTCGGGGCGCTTGCCCATGCCGGCGTCAAGGGCGATCTGACCTATGTCTCGACTGCCGGTGGCGCCTTCCTGGAATGGATGGAAGGCAAGACCCTGCCCGGCGTGGCCGCGCTCGAGGCCTAGCTGGCAGGACGTCATCGAGGCGTTTTGCCGGACGAACAAGATCTCGGCCCGTTTCGCGACAACCGGAACGGGCCGTTTTCCGTCGCAGAATGCGCGGTCCGCCGCACGTCCATCTTGTTGACATTTTTGCTGGCCAAATCGGCAGCATGGCTCACGCGGCGCATGGACAAACTCCACCCGGCTCTTGCCGGACGCGTCGCGATCACCGAATAAGGGCAGAACGGCGCCTGCCAACCTCTTGCCATGCGCCCGAAACCAGGGGAACCGGACCAGAACCGTCATGAGTGCCGAGCTGTTTCTCGTCGCGCCCGCCGATGCCGATGCCGAGGGCTTTTGCCAAGCGCTCGTGCACCTGCTCGATGCCGAGCCCGCCGCCGCCCTGTTTCTGCCGCGCGGAAACCGCGACGATGCCGCATACCGCGCCTTTGTCGCCGCCGTGCTGGAACCGGCACAATCCCGCGATTGTGCCGTGCTCGTCGACAACGATGCCGATCTCGCCAAGGCACTCGGCGCCGACGGCGTCCATGTCAGCGGCGGCATAAAGGCTGTCAAGGAGGCGATTGCCCGCCTCAAGCCCGACATGATCGTCGGCGCCGGCGATCTTCATTCCCGCCACGACGCCATGATGAAGGCCGAAGCGGGTGTCGACTACGTCTTTTTCGGCGATCTCGACGCCGGCGCGGCACTGCCCGAGGACATCGACAACGCCAATTGGTGGTCCGACACTTTCGAGATCGCCTGCGTGCTCTACGAGGCCGGCCGGGATGCCGGCGGCACCAATGCCGAATTCGCCGCGCTCGGCCCCAGCGTGTTCGGGGCGGAGAGCAATCCGTGAGACCTGTCCTCTTCGTCGTCGCAGGTGTGACCGCGCTGGTGTTCGCCACGGCCGCCCGCGCCGAGGAAGTCGTGACCGATGCGCCGGTTCCGGCAGCCATGCCGGCACCGATCGATCTGGCAACACCGATCGATCTGCCCGCGGACACGGATCCACCCGAAGCGGCAGACACCCAGGCGCAGACCAGTTCGCCGGTCGAGGCGACAAGCCCGGTGACGCCGGGCTCCGTCGGCCCAGTACGGCCGGTCGATGACGCCTATGGCGCCTTTCAGCGCGGCCTTTACCTGACGGCGCTGTCGCTGGCACTGCAGCGCGCCAGCGACGACGATGCCGCCGCCCAGACGCTTGTCGGCGAGATCTTTGCCAACGGGCTCGGCGTGCCGGTGAGCGCCGCCAAGGCAGCCGGCTGGTATGCGCTGGCCGACAAGAATGGCGATCCCAATGCCAGTTTCGCGCTTGCCATGATGTACCAGCGCGGCGAAGGCGTGCCGGTCAACCGCGCCAAGGCGGCCGAACTGATGGAGAAGGCCGCCAATGCCGGCCTGCCGGCGGCCCAGTACAACATGGCGCTGCTCCATATCGAAGGCATCCACGTCGCACCCAACCAGCGCAAGGCCGCCGAACTGATGGAAAAGGCCGCCGAGGCCGGGCTGGCCGAGGCGGAAATGGATTTCGGCACCATGCTGCTCAATGGCGCCGGTGTCGCGCCCGACCTTGCCCGTGGCGCCAGCTACATGCGCCTGGCCGCCGAGGCCGGCCTCAGCGACGCCATGGTCGAATATGCAACGCTCAGATATCTCGGCAAGGGCGCCGCCAGGGACATCGAGAGCGCCGCCCGCTGGTACGAACGCGCCGCCCGGCTCGGCAACCCGGTGGCCCAGAACCGCTTCGCCATCCTTCTCGCCGCCGGCGAAGGCGTCGACAAGGATCTGCAGACCGCCGCGATGTGGCGGGCACTGGCGCGCCGTGCCGGCCTGGTCGATGCCCAGACCGACGAGCTTCTGGCCGACATCTCGCCCGAGGACCTGTCCATAGCCGAAGAACGCGCCCGCGTCTGGCCCGACCAGCCTGCGGATCTCGCCAACGCCGATGACGCGCCCGCCGAAACCGGCAATTGAGGCCGTCGGACCGGCGTCAAACGCGTCCGACCTCTTGAGCAAAAGCCCAATCTGGGGCACAAGCGCGCCAACATCTCCCTCACCTTGTTCCGAACGGAAACCCAAATGGCCGAATCGGCATTGCTCAACATCATGGTCGGGGCGGCGCGCAAGGCAGCGCGGTCGCTAACACGCGATTTCGGCGAGGTCGAGAACCTCCAGGTCTCGCGCAAGGGACCGGCGGATTTCGTCTCCAATGCCGACCGGCGCGCCGAGCAGATCATCCATGACGAACTCATCAAGGCCCGCCCGACCTACGGCTTCCTGATGGAAGAGGCCGGCGAAGAAGCCGGCACCGATGGCCAGCACCGCTGGCTGATCGATCCGCTCGACGGCACCACCAATTTCCTGCACTCGATCCCGCTGTTCGCCACCGCCATCGCGCTCGAGCGCGCCGGCGAGATCGTCGCCTCGGTGATCTACTCGCCGATCATGGACGAGCTGTTCACCGCCGAGCGGGGCCAGGGCGCCTTCGTCAACAACCGGCGCATCCGCGTCGCCGGCCGCAAGCATATTGCCGACGCCGTCATCGTTACCGGCATCAAGGTCACCGGCACCGACGACGACGCCCGCACCCTTTCCCAGCTGTCGCAGGTCTCGCCGGCCTCGGCCGGTATCCGCCGCACCGGCTCGGCTTCAACCGACCTGGCCTGGCTGTCTGCCGGGCGGTTCGACGGCTACTGGGAGGGGCGCCTGGCCCCCTGGGACGTGGCGCCGGGCCTGTTGATGGTCAAGGAAGCGGGCGGATTCATCTCCGATTATGCCGGCAAGAACGGCAGCGTCTACAATGGCGAGGTCGTGGCCGGCAACGAGGCCATCCAGGCCCAGCTTCTCAAGACCATCCAGAAGGTGCGCTAGGCAATTTCCGTTCCGCCACCGATCTGGAGGCTTTCGCTTCACATCCTCTTGTGGGGAGGATTGCCGAACAGGACTTGGCCCTTCGCCAAATCCGTCGCGAGGCTGGGTGAGGACCCGCGCCAGAGCCTCTGGCTCGACCCCGCCCGACCGGCTCAGCCGGGCCCCCCTCCCCATCAAGAGGAGGGAAGCATGCGACGTCCCCCGCCATGACGTGGTCACAGTTTTGCGCCACATGCGCACTGCGGTTTGTCACAAGCGGTGTGCGAAGGTCGATCATGCGTTTTATCCGGAGTGTTTTTTGCTCTAATCTTTGATTCGCATGCGTTGTCCGTGCGCCGTCAAGACGCGCGGACGTCCCGCAAGGGATATTGACTTTCGGGCAGCGGGGGGAAACCCCGGCGCCGGACCGGAGAACCGAACGGCTATGAGCGACCGCTACGATCCCTATCATCTCGCCAGTCCCACGGTATACCTGGTCAAGATGATCATCTTTCTGATCCTGGCCGTGCTTGTCGGCATTATCATCTCCCCGACCCTGCTCGACGCTTTCCAGGCCAACATGTTCATCAACGGCATGATCGTTCTGGTGCTGGCGGTCGGCATCCTTTTGAGCTTCCGTCAGGTGATGCGGCTGTTCCCGGAAGTGAGCTGGGTCAATTCGCTGCAGGACGGCTTCCAGGCCCAGGGCGTCAAGCCGCCGGTGCTACTCGCCCCGGTCGCCGGCATCATGCGCGACCGGCTCGGCGAGGCGATGATCACCCCGGCCAGCATGCGCACCATCCTCGATTCGGTCGGCTACCGGCTCGAGGAGGCCAAGGATACCTCGCGCTATCTGACCGGTCTTCTGGTTTTCCTCGGCCTGCTCGGAACGTTCTTCGGCCTGTTGCAGACCGTCGGCTCGGTCTCCGACGTCATCCAGGGGCTCGACGTCACCGCCGGCGATGCCGGCGACCTGTTCGGGACGCTGCAGAACGGGCTGCAGGCGCCATTGTCCGGCATGGGCACGGCGTTCTCGTCCTCGCTGTTCGGTCTGACCGGCTCGCTGATCCTGGGGTTCCTCGATCTGCAGACAGGTCAGGCGCAGAACGCCTTCTACACCGATCTCGAGGACTGGATGGCCTCGATGACCGAGCTCGACCACCCGATGACGGCAATGCAGGCCTCCAATCTCGGTGTCTCCTCCAACGAGATCCAGTCGATGATCGAACAGCTCGGCTCGACCATGCAGAGCTCGAATTCGAACCAGAACGCCATCCGCGCTATGGCCGAGCTGGCCCGTGGCATCGACGGACTGGTCAAGCATATCCGCGCCGAACAGGACGATGTCCGACGGCACATTTCCGACCAAGCCGAAACCAACAAGAAGCTGAGGGATCTAATCGAGGCGCTGATCCGCGAGGACAGCAACCAGAACGGCAACAACCACTAGAGCGTTTTGAGCAAAAGTGGGAACCGGTTTTGCGGTTCGAAAACGCGACACTGTGAGAGACAGGCCATTTCGGTGTTTCCGTGAAACAATGAAATGACCTAGGACCCAACGGGCAAGGGAGAGGTCGGTTTGGCCTACGGCAGCCGCCTGCGCAGAGAGAGTGCCAATTACTGGCCGGGCTTCGTCGATGCCCTGTCGAGCCTTCTGCTCGTCATCATGTTCCTGCTCTCGACCTTCGTCATCGCCCAGTTCTTCCTTGGGCGAGAAATCCTCGGCAAGGACACGGTTCTTTCCCGTCTGAATTCCCAGATCGCCGAGCTGACCGACCTTTTGCAGCTCGAAAGGGCCAATTCCTCCGATCTCGAAGCGACCATCGCCAGCCTGAGCGCGACGCTGGCCAGCGCCGAATCCGAGCGCGACAGCCTGCAGTCGCAGCTGGCCGGCCTCGGTGGCGGCCTCGGGGAAAAGGACCAGACCATCGCCGATCTCAATTCCCGCCTGCTCGACGCGCAGGAACTCTCGGACGAGGCAACGGCGCAGATCACCCTGCTCAACCAGCAGCTCTCGGCGCTGAGGACCCAGATCGCCGCGCTCGAACAGGCACTCGAAGCCTCCGAGGCGCGTGACACAGAGTCACGCACCAAGATCGCCGATCTCGGCCGCCGGCTGAACCTGGCGCTGGCCCAGCGCGTGCAGGATTTGTCCCGCTATCGCTCCGATTTCTTCGGACAATTGCGCCAGGTGCTGGAAGGGCGTGCCGACGTGCGCGTCGTCGGCGACCGGTTCGTGTTCCAGTCCGAAGTTCTGTTCCCGGCCGGCCAGGCGACGGTGTCGGACGATGGCGCCAAGGAAATCCAGGCGCTCGGCCAGGCCATTCTCGAGCTCGAAACGCAGATTCCGCCCGAGATCAACTGGGTGCTCCGCATCGACGGCCACACCGACAAGCGGCCGATCTCGACGCCGCAATTCCCCTCGAACTGGGAGCTGTCGGCGGCCCGCGCCATCGCCGTCGCCAAGATCCTGGTCGACGAGGGCGTGTCACCCAACCGTCTGGTCGCCGCCGGATTCGGCGAGTTCCAGCCGCTCGATACCGGCGACACCGAGGAAGCCTATCGCCGCAACCGCCGCATCGAGTTCAAGCTGACCGAGGGTTAATACTCGGAACTAGAGCTGCATCTCCCAGATTTCCTGATCGATGTCCTGCCCGAATCTGCTCACGCCCGCCTCCAGCTTGACGATGACGAACCCCATCTTGGCATAAAGCTTTCGAGCGCTTTTGAGCACGCTATAGGTTTCGAGCCGCGCGAATTTGCGCCCCTCGCGGCGGGCATGATCGAGAGCATCCGCAAGCAAGGCTTCGGCAATTCCCTTGCGGCGACGTTCGGGTGCAACAAGCACGAAATTGAGGAACGCTCCGCCCTCGGGCAACGCGGAAATGGCAATGGAGCCCGCCCGCTCTCGGTCGGACTCTGCGATCACGATGCGGGTGAACGCTTCATTGCGATCCAGCAAGGCCTGCATCTTGCCCGCAATGCCGCGTCCATAGCTGTCGTCGAATGAGAATTCGCTAGCGTAGAGCGCGCCATGGCGATCGACGATCCAGTCGCAATCGCTCCGGTCAGCGAGTCTGATGACAAGCTGGGGTGTCACGTCATTTCCTCAAAACGGGTGGGGCATTCCCAGCCGCACCCATTAGGTGTTCGCCTTCGCCCAGGCCACCGCATCTGTCAGGATATCCGGAATGTCCCGTAGCTTGATCCCGAGACTGTCGCGGCGGGTGAAATCGAACTGGGTCGGCGTCACCTCCTCGCCCTCGAACAGCGGCGGGATGGCGAGCGACGGCTCGATCTTTTTCAGCATCCTGTAGACATCGTTCCAGTGCCAGCTCTCGCGCACGGCATAATAGCGCCCCTCTGCCGTCGGGCTCTCGTAGGCGGCCATGAACAGGGCGGCGATATCGTCGATATGGGTCATGGACACTGAATCGTTCGGCGCCACGTCGTGCAGGTCCTTCTCGCCCCTGAGCATGCGCTTGAGCGCCGCCAGCACCCCCGACGTGGCGTGTTCGAGCAAGAGCGGCGGGCCGAGCATGATGGTCGGCAGGAGGATGCGCAGTCTGACGCCGGCGACGGCGGCAAGCGCCATCGCCTCGTGCTCCATCACCGTCTTGGCGGCGGAGGTGTATTTCTTGTCGGCGCATTGCTGCTCGACGTCCGACCAATGGTCGACCTCGTTCTTGACCGGCACCGGCGGTGTCGGGTTGGTGCTCGAGGTCGAGGAGCAGATGACAATGTCCTTGATGCCGGCCGCGATGGCCGAATGCATGATGTTGAGGCAGCCATCGACGGTCGGCTGGATGATCTCGGCCCAGCCGCGCTTGTCGTCGAGCTCGCGGGCCGCGACGCCATCCACGGTGAGATAGGTCGGGATGAGGCTGGCGATGATCACGCCGTCGACGTCTTTGACGACATCGTCAAACGCGCCTTTGACCGCCATGTCGGCGGCATGAAGGCTGAGGCGCTCGCCGCCCGGCAATGCCGTCAGCGCCGCCCGCGGCCCGTCGACATTGCGCATGGCGCCTTCGACCTCATAGCCGCGCGCCAGCGCCAGTTTGGCGATATTGGCGCCGACCAGCCCGCTCGCTCCTGCAATCGCGATTCTTCCAGCTATGTTCCGGATTCCTCTTGTCGGTTGGCGGGCAAAGACGCAGAAGCGCCTCACTCGCGGCACGAGTGTTGGCCGAGCCTAGTGCAGGTGACATGGCAATGGAAATCCGCTGCCGCGAAAAGACTCAGCCGTCGCGGAACTGAAGCTTGGCCAGTTCGGCGTAGCGCCCGCCCTTGGCGATCAGCTCGTCATGGGTGCCCTGGTCTATGATCTTACCGGCATCGAGCACCAGGATGCGGTTGGCGTGGCGGATGGTGGCAAGACGATGGGCAATGACCAGGGTGGTGCGCCCCTGCATCAGGCGTTCGAGCGCCTGCTGCACTAGATGCTCGGACTGGGCGTCGAGCGCACTCGTCGCTTCGTCGAGCAGAAGGATCGGCGCATCCTTGAGAAGCGCCCGGGCAATGGCGATGCGCTGTTTCTGGCCGCCTGACAGCATGACGCCGCGCTCGCCGACGATGGTGTCGTAGCCGCCCGGCAGTTGCGAGACGAAATCGTCGACCAATGCCGCTTTGGCTGCGTCCATCACTTCGGCCTCGGTCGCCTCGCGTTTGCCGAAGCGGATGTTGTCGGCGATTGTGCCGCCGAAGATCGCCGATTCCTGCTCGACATAGGCGAACCGGTCCCTGAGCGCGCCGAGCTCGACGTCGCGCACATCGATGCCATCGACCCGTACGGAGCCGTTCTTGACGTCGTAGAAGCGCTGAAGCAGCGCAAACAGCGTCGATTTGCCGGCGCCGGACGGTCCGACAAGCGCGACCATTTCGCCCTTTTCCACCTCGAACGACACCTTGGAGAGAACGATCTCGTTCTCGCGCGTGTCATAGGAGAATTCGACATTGTCGAACCCGACGGTGGCCAGCGGCGGCTCGGGCAGTACGACAGGAGAGTCCGGTGCAGTGATCACCGGCGCGGTGTCGAGCACCTCGAACAGACGCTCGGTTGCTCCCGCGACGACCTGCAGCGACCCCCAGACTTCGGAGATGGAACTGAGCGCCCCGGCGGCGAGCATGGCGTAAACCAGGAACTGGGTGAGCTGGCCGGCGGTGACCGAGCCGGCAAAGACCATCTGCGCCCCCCACCAGACCAGCCCGACCAGGGCAGCCGTCGACACGAAAATGACGATGGCGACGAGGATCGAGCGGGTAAGCAGGCGCGCGGCTTCGGCGCGGTAGGACTGGTTGGAGTATTCGGCGAACAGGCCCTGCTGGCTGATCTCCTGCACGAAAGCCTTGACCGTACGGATAGCGCCAAGGGTTTCGGTGGCGACCGAGGTGATATCGCCAAGAACGTCCTGGGTCTTGCGCGACTGGGTGCGCAGACGCGCGCCGAACCAGAACACCGGCAGGACGATTGCCGGCACAAGTATGATCACGGCCAGCGTCAGCCAGGCGCTGGTCAGCAGCATCATCACCACCGCACCGATGATGGTCATGGCCGACCTCAGCATCAGTGTCATGCTCGACCCGACGGCGGTGCGGATTGTCGAAACATCGCCGGAAAGCCGCGACGTCAGGTCGCCCACCCTGTTGGTATCGAAAAAGAACACGTCGAGCTTCATCAGGTGGTCGAAGACAGCCTGTCTGAGGTCGACGACCAGCAATTCACCGATGACCGAGATGAAATAGAAGCGCGAGCCGCTGGCGACGCCCAGCAGACCGGCGATGACAAGGATGATGATGGCGTATTCGCCAACCTTGTCCAGGTTCTGGGCGATAAACCCCTGGTCGATGACGCTGCCGATGGTCGCCGGGATGGCAAGCTGGGCAATCGTGGCAACGACGAGGAAGATGAAGGTCAGCGTCAGCCTGAGCGGATAGCGCATCAGGAAGGGTATCAGGCGCCTCAGCGGCTGGAGATCGCGCCGCGTGGCGGCCTCCGCACCTGGCGCCGACGCGCCGTCCTCTGCCGTGGCGTTGTCCGCCGCCGTCGTTTCCGTCATCGCATGATGGCTTTCCGATTGTTGCGCCCGATATAAGCATTCCCCTCGGAGCGGGCAAGTCGCGGCCGGCGGCCGATTGCCTGTCATGCCATCAAGCGCGATCACGCCGGATTGGCGCAGATCCCGGCACGGTCGGGAGCAAACATGGCGATGCAATGGTCACTTTGCCGGGGCACGCTCGGCAAAAGCCTTGATAAAGGCGTCGCAAGTGGTTTAGAACGCCGCCCAACACCATCTGAGGCTCATCGGGCGCTCCGGCGCCCGTTTGATTTGAGAGTTGAGACGATGAAGAAAGAGATTCATCCCGATTATCACACCATCAAGGTTGTGATGACCGACGGCACCGAATACCAGACCAAGTCGACCTGGGGCAAAGAGGGCGACACGATGCAGCTCGACATCGACCCTAACACCCATCCGGCCTGGACCGGCGGCTCGGGGCAGCTGGTCGACCGCGGCGGTCGCGTGTCCCGCTTCAAGGAAAAATTCAAGGGTATCCTGGGCTGATCCGTAGCGTTGTCAGGAGAAGTGCGAAGCGTTTCTCCGTTTCGACAGCGCGACCACCAAAAGCTTCCAGATCTTTGAATGAAGAAGCCCGGCTTGACCGGGCTTTTTATCATTTGCCGCCGGTGCCGCCGAAAGCGGCCTTCAGCCGCGACATCTGCCCGGTGATCGAGCGGGTTTCGTCCTCGACGGCAGGCGTCGGCATTTCGCCGCGTTCCATGCGATCGAAATGCTGTACCCGCGCGAACAGACGCTCACCCTCGGCAATGTAGTCCACAAGGGCCTGCGGCAGGTCTTCCCAGCCGGCGCCACCGCGGGCGGCCGGGCTTGGCGAGAATTTGACCTTGGCCTTTTCGGCCCGTGCTGTTTCCGGCGTGATCTCGCCCTCGTTGACAGCGCGCTGCAGCAGGAGCCACGAGGCAAGCTGCATCAGGCGCGTCGTCAGGCGCATCGACTCGGTGGCATAAATGAAAGAGGCCTCGCGCGTCAGCGACCGGCTTGCAGCGCGACCGTCGCCGTCAAGATAGGAGGCGACCTCCTCGATCAGGGCCATGCCTTCGCGGTAAAGGGTATTGAACCCCCCACCCGAAACCAGCCGTTCCTTGAGCTCGACCGTCTCTCCGGTTTTGCTATCTTCGGCCAATTGCTGCTGTCCGTTTGTTCATGGGTGCGGCAAGTCTAGCCCCAAAGCGCGACGCCGTCACTCGGGTTGACTGTGGCTCGCAAGTGCTTAGGAAAGCTTAAACCTGACCCCGCGGGACAACCGCAAAATGATGGCGCGGACAAAAAAAGAGCCGCGATGAAACGGCTCTCGAAAGTCAACAGGAAGCTTGAACAGGATTGATAACCATCCTGCAGAACCCAGCAAGACTGGATGGAAATGGCTTACCGCAATCCCCTTAATTGCCGGTTAATTGCTCACACTTGCTTAACCCTGAATCCTGACGCCGCAACACTGGAATAGGCGCAATATCCGGCGTGCACAGGCGGCTACCACTCAGATCTTGAAGACGGAATCGGCGGCGTTGCGCGACGCTTTCTTGTGGGTGATCGCGGTCTTGAGGCGCTCGATTTCCTCGCTGAGAAGCGCAATCCGTTCCTCGAGTTCGTCGACCGACAGCGTGTCGAGCACCATGCCGACTTCATGGACGGGTTTCCTGATCGGTTTGTCGTCTTCCACATCCATGATTGCCACTCCTTGGCCCGGCATGTTCTGTTCGAGCGGACTGTGCCACGAGGGCGACGGCGAAGAAAGGGGCAGGCCATGGCCGAGATGACTTGTGTGACAATTTCGGCCTTCGGCGGACCGGAAATGCTGAAGCCGGTCAACCTAGACCGGCCAGAGCCCGGTGAAGGCGAGGTGCTGATCCGCGTTGCGGCCGCCGGGCTCAACCGTCCGGACCTGTTGCAGCGGCGCGGACTCTACGTGCCCAACAAGGACAATGCGCTCCGACCCGGACTCGAGGTCTCCGGCACCATCGAGGTCCTTGGTCCTGGCGCGACCCGCTTCGCGCCCGGTGACCGCGTCGTGGCGCTCGCAAATGGCGGCGGCTACGCCGAATATGTCGTAGTGCCGGAGGGTCAGGTACTGCCCTGCCCGACCGGCTGGCGCCTGGTTGACGCTGCCGCGTTGCCCGAGGTCTTCTTCACCATCGAACAGACGCTCGTGCTGCGTGCCGGCATCGAACCGGGAATGCGTGTTCTCGTCCATGGCGCCTCGGGTGGGCTCGGCACCGCCGCCATCCAGGTGGCCCGTCATTTCGGCGCCACGACTATCGCGACGATCTCGTCGGAGGAAAAGGCGAAATACGTGCTGGGACGCGGCGCCAATCACCTGATCGCCTATCCACACGAGGATTTCGCCACGAGGGTGAAAGAGCTGACCGGCGGGCACGGCGCCGACCGTATCATCGACATCGTCGGTGGCGAGTATTTGAGGCGGAACATGGAGGCGGCTGCACAGAATGCCACCATCATCCAGCTCGCCTTCCTCGACGGCGCCAAATCCGAGATCGTTCTGCCGCAGCTGCTCGGCAAGGGGCTGACGCTGTTCGGTTCGCTGCTCGGGCCGCAGTCCGGACGGGTCAAGGCCGAGATCGCCGCGGCAGTGGAGCGGGACCTGTGGCCGGCGCTGGCTTCCGGAGAGATCGGACCGCCGCGCATCAGCTACTTCGCCCTCAACGAGGCCGCCGCCGCCCACGCGGCAATGGAAGCCGAGGACCATTACGGCAAGATCGTCCTGGTGACGCCCTACGGTCTGGACTTCTGACGGTCGCGCGCTCGAATCGCGAAACCGGTTCCCACTTTCGCTGGGCGCGCTCCGAACGGAATAGCGTTGACGATCGCATGCTGTTTGTTGCGCTCGGTCGCGGATCGGACTATATGAGCAACTGAATTCCCCCTCAGCGTCAGCCAAGAGGCGGGGCGGACCGGAAGCTCCCGGGCCGCACCACGAGGGTCCGCGTATCGCGGTTCCGACCTGGCCAGCGTCAAGGGGAACAGTTCGAGGAGACTGAAATGGCCACCACCCTACTGATGCCCAAGGCGACCGCTGTCTGGCTTGTCGACAACACCGCCCTGAGTTTCGAGCAGATCGCCGCCTTCTGCGCCCTTCACCCGCTCGAGGTCCAGGGCATTGCCGATGGCGATGTTGCCACTGGCATCATGGGCGTCAACCCGATCAACAACGGGCAGCTGACCCGCGAGGAAATCGAAAAGGCCGAGGCCGATCCCAGCTACCGCCTGAAGCTCTCCGAGCCCAAGGTCCGGGTGGCCCAGGCCAAGCGCAAGGGTCCGCGCTACACGCCGATCTCGCGGCGCAACGAACGTCCGGGCGCCATCAAGTGGCTGGTTCGCAACCATCCCGAGTTGAAGGATACCCAGATCATGCGCCTGGTCGGCACCACAAAGTCGACCATCGAATCGGTGCGCGAAGGCACCCACTGGAACACGGCCAACCTGACCTCGATCGACCCGGTGACGCTGGGCCTTTGTTCCCAGATCGATCTCGACATGGAAGTGCGCAAGGCCTCCGGTGGCCGCGGCGCCGAGGAGATCGAACAGGGCACGCGGCTCCTGTCCGCCGAAGAAGCGCTGGCGACGATCCAGGGCACCTCGCTGCACCAGCCTGAGGTTGAAGAGAATCCGCTGGGAGACACCTCGGCGCCCGTGCCGGAGGAAGAAGAACAGTTCGACGCCGATTCCGTCTTTGCCAAGCTGAAGACGCTGAAATCGGACAACGACGAGGACGACGGCCTCTAGCCGCTCTCCGGCAACAAAGTCTTTCAGACCCCGGCGCCTGCGTCGGGGTTTTCGTTTCAGGGTCCGGGGGCGAACAAGGCCGTGGCGGCGGCCGGGATATCGGCAAAGCTGTCGACGACCGCATCGGCGCCAAGCGTTTCGGGCGGCTCGGTGCAATAGCCGAAGCTGACCAGCACCACCGGCACGCCGGCATTGCGCCCGGTCTGGAGATCGGGAAGGCTGTCGCCGACCATCACCGCCGGCCCGTCGGTGCCCAGTTCGGCCAGGACTTCGGCGAACAGCCGTGCATCGGGCTTGAGATAGTCGCGCAGGCCGCCGCCGAAGATCACCGGAAAGAAGCGCTTGAGATCGAACTGCTCAATGAGCTTCACGGCCGAGTCGTGCGGCTTGTTGGTCAGGACCGCCAGACGCGTGCCGTCGGCCTGAAGCCGTTCCAACGTTTCGACGACACCGGGGAACACGCTGCTGCGCTCGGACTGGTGCGCCATATATCTGGCAAGGAAGTCCTCGGTCACGGCGTCATGCCGTTCGGGCGCGATGGGCGCACCGGTACGGACGAAAGCGCGTTCCACCAGCTTGCGCACGCCATTGCCGATGAGCAAACGCATTTCCTCGGGGGCGATGGCGCGGCGGCCTTCGCCGGCCAGGATCTCGTTGATGGCGAAGTGGAGGTCGGGCGCGGTGTCGATCAGCGTGCCGTCCAGGTCGAAAACATAGGCCAGGGTCATGCCTCGCCATTACGCCTGCGCCGCGGCGACGACAAGGCAAAAAGTACCAAAGCGGTTCGCCAACCGCCCAGCAGATCCCGCCGGAATGTCAGGACGCATAACGGCTGTTGCGAAACCCGCAACATCACGCCATGCTTGGACAAATATCGAGTGGGCCGAATGTCGAAACCTGTCCTTTTTATCCTCGCCCATCCCGATCTCAAGGCGTCCCGGGCCAATCGCAGGCTCGCCGAGACGGCGCGCGGCGTCGAGGGCGTGGTGGTGCACGACATCTACGACACCTATCCGGACCTGTTCATCGACGGCGCACGCGAACGGCGGCTGCTCGAGGAGACCGGGCCGCTGGTGCTGCAATTTCCGTTCTTCTGGTACGGAGCGCCGGGCCTATTGAAGGAATGGATCGATCGCACCTTCATCACCGGCTGGGCCTATGGCCGAGAAGGCCGCATGCTCCGGGGCAAACCGTTCATGGTCTCGATCTCGACCGGTTCGGGCATCGCCTCGTACCGGCCCGGCGGCATCCACAACCAGCCGATCGAGGAATATCTGTTCCCGTTCGAACAGATCGGCCATTTCTGCGGCATGGAGTGGCAGGAACCACTGGTTTTCTACCGGGCGCGACACGCCGATGACTCGATGCTCGGCGAGCATGCCGAGCAACTGCGGAGCCGGCTGAAGGTCCTCGAAAGCGGAGCGGTATTCGATGGAAGGTAACCTGCTGCTTTCGGTATTCGTGTTCATCGCTGCAGCGCTTGTCGCGGTCCCGGCGACCAAGCTGACCGGGCTCGGCTCGGTGCTCGGCTATCTGGTCGCCGGCATCGCAATCGGTCCTTACGGACTGAAGTTCGTCACCGGTCCGGAAACGATCCTGCATTTTTCCGAGTTCGGCGTCGTCATGATGCTGTTCCTGATCGGGCTCGAAATGCAGCCGAGCGAGTTGTGGCGCTTGCGGACTCGGCTTCTGGGCATGGGCGGAGTGCAGGTCGTCGTCACCACCGCCATCATCACCGCAGCAGGCTTTTTCGCCGGCATCGCCTGGCAGACGGCACTGATCGTCGGCATGGCCCTGTCGCTCAGTTCGACGGCGATCGTGCTGCAGATCATGTCCGAGCGCGGCATCACCCAGACCGATACCGGACGGTCGAGCTTTTCCGTGCTGCTAATGCAGGATATCGTCGTCATTCCGATTTTGGCGCTGATCCCCCTGCTGTCGATCCCCAATCTGTCGCCGGGGATTCTGGCGGCGGAGGGGCAGTCCATCGCGACCAGCGGACCCAACTGGGTGCCGGCGCTCGAGATGATCGCCGCCTTTGCCGGCATGTACCTGGCTGGGCGCTACGTCCTCAGACCAGTGATGAGCTATATCGCCCGCGCCGGCATCCGCGAGATCTTCACGGCGCTGGCCCTGTTCGTGGTCATCGGGTCGGCACTGCTGATGGAGTGGCTTTCACTCTCGCATGCGCTCGGGGCGTTCTTCGCCGGCGTCATCCTCGCCGACAGCGAATACCGGCACGAACTGGAAAGCGACATCGAGCCGTTCAAGGGCCTGCTGCTCGGCCTGTTCTTCATCTCGGTCGGCATGTCGATCGAGTTCTCGGTGCTGATGCACGCGCCGTTTATCATCCTTCAGATCGTCGTCGGCCTGGTTGTGGTCAAGGCGGTGGTGCTGTTCATCATCGCCTCTTTCTTCCGCCTGCACCTGACCGATCGGCTGCTGTTCGCGACGCTTCTGGCCCAGGGCAGCGAATTCGCCTTCGTGCTGTTCCAGGTGGCGACCGGTACCGGTTCACTGGCCAAGTCGGCGGCCGACGTGCTCAATGTCTGCGTCGCCCTGTCGATGGCGATCACACCGCTGTTGATCCTGGGTTTCGACAAGCTCGTCGCGCCGCGTCTGTCCTGGCCGAGCCAGGAGCCGGACATCCCCGACATGGGCGACACGCGCCAGAAGGTCCTGGTGCTCGGCTACGGACGGTTCGGACAGATCATCGCCCGCATGCTGCATGCGCAAGGGTTCGAGACAACGCTGATCGACCACGATCCGGCCCAGGGCGCCCTGCTCGGCCGGTTCGGCTGGAAGGTGTTCTATGGCGATGCGCGACGGCTCGACCTGCTCGAGGCCGCCGGCGCCGACGAAGCGCGGCTGATCGTGGTCACCATCAAGGACCGCGAGATATCGATCGAGATCTGCAAGATGATCCAGCGCCATTTCCCGCAGGCCAAGATCTTTGCGCGCGCCTATGACCGAGTGCATGCCTATGAACTGATGGATCTCGGCATCAACGGCTTCGAGCGCGAGACCTTCCGCTCCTCGTTGGCGCTGGCAGCCAAGATCCTCGTCGGGCTCGGCTATTCTCCGCATGGCGCCCAGCGCGTCGCCAAGGCCTTCGAATGGCACGACACCGAGCTTTTGGAGCACTCCCGCACCTTGCGCGACGACGACGACGCCTATGTGTCCTACGTCCGGCAGGCGCGCGAGACGCTGCATTCGGTCATGCAGGCGGAACTGGCGGCGAAGGACGATGTCGAAGCGGCAAGCTGGCCGGCCGAAGCCGACGACATCGAAAAGGAGGCCCAGGCCCGCGGCGAATAGGCCTTTGGGACGATTCCGACCGGGTCTGCGACTACCGATGCCCGGACCCTGCCCTTGTATTAACGCAAATATTGGCAGATAAACGGCCAAGGCTTGCTGCCGCTCCTTTCACCCTCAAACTCCTCAATCCCGCACATGACCGATCCTGTTTTCTGGCTTGTCGCCGTTTCGGCGGTTTTCATCGTGGCGCTGGCCAAATCCGGGCTGGTCGGCAGCCTCGGCGTCGTCGGCGTGCCGCTTCTGACCCTGGTCATGGCGCCGCGCGAGGCGGCCGGCATGATGCTGCCGCTGCTGCTGGTGATGGATGGTTTCGCCGTCTGGGCCTACCGGCGCGACATGGACTGGAAGAATCTCTCGGTGCTGCTGCCCGGCGCAGCGACCGGAATCGCTATTGGCTGGGCGACCTCGGCGGTGGTGTCCGATCACATGGTGCTGTTGCTGATCGGCATCATTTCCTTCCTGTTCATTCTCGATGCCAGTTTCCCGATCCGCAAGAAGATCATCGGAAAACCACCATCAAAGCCCTGGGGCGTGTTCTGGGGAGGCGTCGCCGGCTTCACCAGCTTCGTGTCGCACTCGGGCGGCCCCCCCTTCCAGGTCTATGTCCTGCCCCAGCGACTCAGCCCCACCGTCTATGCGGCGACAACGGCGTGGTTCTTCGCCAGCGTCAACTTGGCCAAGCTCATTCCCTATTTCTTCCTCGGCCAGTTGTCTGTGACCAATCTCGAGCTCGCCGCCGTGCTGGTGCCGGTCGCCATCGGCGGCATGCTGCTCGGCATCTACCTGGTGCGGCGTGTCTCGGTCGAATTCTTCTACAAGCTCGCCTATGTGCTGGTGTTCCTGCTCTCGCTCAAACTGATGTACGACGGCGCCACCGGGCTGATGGGGACCGCATAGCACTTCAGCTCGTACAGGAGGCGCGACCCCGGCGTCAGGCCTGTCCGAACCGCTGAACCAGACTGCAGCTCCCTGAAAGCGGCAATAAAAAAGGCCGCCAAGGGAGGGGCGGCCTTTCCCAATTCGGTAGACTTCGTTGCGATCAGGCAGCGTAGCGACGTTTCATCCGCGTCAGTTCGTCCTTGACTTCCAGTTTCTTTACCTTGAGCGAACGCAGGTGCTCCTCGTCTGCGGCGACGTGGTTCAGTTCCTCCTCGATCATACGCTCAAGTTCCATGTGACGCCGCTCGAGAGCGGCAATATGGCCTTCTGTCGTCATGGCAACTCCTTTCGGCTGCTTTACACCTGTGATCGTCACAAAAATTTCACGTTCTGTCGATGCCCAATTGGACCGCGACGCTGATGCTGGATGAAACGCAGCCAACGAAGGGTTAAGATCGGCCCTGTTCGCGCCACTGCGAGCGAACATCAGAGGAGGACTGCGGTGCACAAACCGTGGAAATCTGTATCGAAACCTCATAATTAGGGACCCGCACGCTCTCGAATCGGGTGACGGACGGGCCAACGGACGGGCGGATGAATATGTATCGGATCGACGAGGACATGCGGGCCAAGCTTGGTCTGGAGTTGGCAACAATAAGGCAGGAGCACGCCGATCTCGACGCTGCGATTCGCGCCCTCGACGCCGTCGGCACCGCCGAACAGATGACCATCCAGCGGCTGAAGAAGAAAAAACTCGTACTCAAGGATCGCATCGTCGAACTCGAAAAGATCCTTCTGCCCGACATCATCGCATGAGCGAGCCCACGTTTCCCGAACTCAGCTGCCGCTACTCACGGCTGTCGCGGCTTGGCTTCGGCATCGTCTTCCTGATCTTCGGATATGGCGGTGTCGGCATGGTCTTCGGCCTGATCGAGATCACGGCGGAGGGGCGGCAGCAACAGGTGCTGATCGGCCTGTTGTTCCTTGCCATCGCCGCCGGCTTCGGTCTGGCCGGGTATGGGATGTTTCGCGCTGGCGCCCAGACAATCCTGAGCCTTGATCGCGAGGGCTTGTGGGACCGGCGGCTGACGAGCGCACCGCTGCCCTGGTCGCAGATCGAGATCGTCAAGGGGCCGGAGCCCGGCTTCCTCGAACAGCTCGTCATTCCAGGCAAGACACGCGGATCGATCGTCATCGGCCTCAAGCCCGGCGCCATGGACGGCAATGCGTTCGTCTGGAGCTGGAGCGGGCTCTACAACCGGATTCGTCATCCGCGCCGCTCCAGTCTGCAGATTTTCCACAGAACGCTCGACATCTCGCACGCCACCCTGACCACCGGTCTGGCGCTCGCCATGGCGGCAAAAGCGCAGGACCAGAGCTGAAACTGCGCCCAGCCGGGCCGGCAGCGTCCGAACCCCATTTCATTCGAAAAGCAAAACATGCGATAGAACGGAGATCGCACGCAGCAATTCAGGGGCCGCCGCCGTGTTAAGCTCTCCGCCGATCGCCATCATCATGGGCAGCCAGTCCGACTGGCCGCATATGCGCTTTGCCGCCGAAACGCTGGACGCGCTCAAGATCGACTACGAAACGCGTATCGTTTCGGCCCATCGCACGCCCGACCGCCTGTACGAATTCGCCCGTTCGGCGCGCGACTACGGGTTCAAGGTCATCATCGCCTCGGCCGGCGGCGCCGCCCACCTGCCCGGCATGGTGGCGGCGATGACGCCGCTGCCGGTGCTCGGGGTGCCGGCGGAGACCCATGCGCTCGGCGGTGAGGATTCGCTGTTGTCGATCGTGCAGATGCCGGCGGGCATTCCGGTCGGCACGCTCGCCATCGGACGAGCCGGGGCCATCAATGCCTCGCTGATGGCGGCTTCGATCCTGGCGCTCGGCGACGACGAGATTGCCACCGCGCTCGACGAGTACCGCCTCAACCAGACCCAGGCCGTTCCCGAGTATCCGGTCGACGATGAGTGAAGTGTTCCTGAAGCCCGGCGCGACCGTCGGCATTCTCGGTGGCGGTCAGCTCGGGCGCATGCTTGCCCTTGCCGCGGCGCGGCTCGGCATGAAGACCCACATCTTTTGTCCCGATCCGCACAGCCCGGCCTTCGAGGTCACCCCGCACGCGACCCTCGCCGCCTATGACGACGAAGCCGCCCTGGCCGAATTTGCCCAAGCCGTCGATGTCGTCACCTACGAGTTCGAGAACGTGCCGATGGCAACGGCCGAATTCCTGTCGAGGCTGAAGCCGGTGGCGCCCGACGCGCAGGCGCTGGCGATCTCGCAGGACCGCGTCGCCGAAAAGAGCTTTCTTTCCGACACCGGCATCGCCGTGGCGCCGTGGTGCGCCGTCAACTCGCTGTCCGATTTCGAGGCGGGGCTGGCCAACATCGGCATTCCAGCCGTGCTGAAGACGGCTCGGCTCGGCTATGACGGCAAGGGCCAGCGCATGATCCGCGCCGCCGAAGACGCCAGTCCCGCATTTGCCGAGCTCGGGGGTGCCGGTCTGGTGCTTGAGAAGCTGATCGGATTCGAGCGCGAGATCTCGGTCGTGGTGGCGCGCGCTGCCACTGGCGAGATCCGCGCCTTCGATCCGGCCGAGAACGTCCACCGCAACCATATGCTGCACACTTCGACCGTTCCGGCGGGGATCCCCGAAACGACGGCGGACACCGCCCGCGCCATTGCCGGCTCGATTGCAGCGGCACTCGATTATGTCGGCGTGCTCGGCGTCGAGTTCTTTGTCGTGCCGGCAGAGACGACGCCGCGACTCCTGGTCAACGAGATCGCGCCCCGCGTTCACAATTCCGGGCACTGGACCGAGGCGGTGTGCGTCACCGACCAGTTCGAGCAGCATATCCGCGCCATCTGCGGCTGGCCGCTCGGCGATCCGCGCCGGCTGGCCGACATCGAGATGGTCAATCTCGTCGGTCCCGAGGTGCTCGATGTCGCCGAAAGGCTCGAGTCCGGCGAGCAACCGCATGTCTATGGCAAGGCCGAGGCGCGTGACGGCCGCAAGATGGGGCACCTCAACAGGGTGCGATTCCGCTGACCCACCCGAAAAAAGACGGAGAGCGGGAATTTTGCCGCGTTGTCCACTGTGGACAAATCCCAGCGCTTTTGTTATTGAGCCGCCCCTAGACAGCCGGTTCTGCCGGCCGCGGCGGGTTTGCGTGCCCTCCGCATCGGTTTTGCAACATTTAGAAATGCTGAGAAAGGGCGGTTGACCTTTGCAAGTAGTCGTTCGCGATAACAATGTGGATCAGGCGCTTCGCGCGCTTAAAAAGAAGCTTCAGCGCGAGGGTGTTTTCCGCGAAATGAAGCTGCGCAACTACTACGAGAAGCCGTCCGAGAAGAAGGCCAGGCAGAAGGCCGAGGCCGTTCGCCGCGCCCGCAAGCTGGCCCGCAAGCGCGCCCAGCGCGAAGGCCTGATGGCCTCGCCCGGCCGGTAATCCGGCACAGCTTCCAGACCAAATCCGTTTCGACGGATATCAGCATGTGTTGCATGATGCGCCGCCCTTTCGGGCGGCGTTTGCACGTGCGCCGGCGAACATGCGATCGCCCGGCTGCCAGGCAGTCTGGCGGAAATACGTATCTGTTCCCGCTTCAGGCTTCTTTTTGCCGCAGGGCTCAGGCATCGTTGCTCCGGTGCCGCGAATCACCCGCGGCGCCTGAATGGAGCATCGCGGCCTGCCCCATTTTCGCGTGTGCTCGCCTATTATCTCGTCGCGGCGTCGGTGCCTGGCCGGGTGTTTCTGGTATTTCCCGACTGCATCGAAGCGTCGCCCGCCCCTCGAGGAGGACCATATCGTGAAATCATTTGCCATCGGCGCCCTCGCCGCCCTTGCCCTTTTCGCCACGTCCGCACCGGCAAGCGCCAGCGATGCCAGCGTCCAGATCGGTCGCCTCAGCTGCAATGTTGCCGCTGGTGTCGGCCTGATCCTGGGTTCGCAGAAGAAAGTGAACTGCACATTCCATCGCGCCAATGGCGACACAGAATCCTATTCGGGCGAGATCACCAAGATCGGCATCGATATCGGCAAGACCGAGAGCACCCACATCGAATGGCTGGTCTTTGCCGCCGCCAAGACCAAATACACCAGTCACGCGCTTGCCGGCACCTATGTCGGCGCCAGCGGCGAAGCGACGATCGGCGTCGGGCTTGGCGGCAATGTTCTGATCGGCGGACTCGACAGGTCCTTCGCGCTGCAGCCCTTCTCGGTGCAGGCCCAGACCGGGCTCAATTTCGCCGCCGGACTTGCCGGTCTGACGCTGAAATAGCAGGTATCAGGCGGCTTCGCCGAGCGTTCGAGAGAATGCCTCGGCGAAGACCTCCTGAGGCTGCGCGCCCGACAGGGCAAACTTGCCGGCAAAGATGAAAAAGGGCACGCCCGCTATTCCCTGACGGGCGGCAAGCTGCGCCTGCGCGACGATCTCGCCGCAGCGCGTGCGGTCGCCGGCGATGGCACGGGCCTCGGCTTCAGTGAAACCGTGTTGGGAGGCGATTTCAGCCAGCACGCCGAGATCGGCGATATTCTTCGCCTCGAGATAGTTGGCCCGCCCGAGCGCCACGGCCAGTTCGTGCTGGCTGCCCTTTTCGGCGGCGGCGGCAATCAGCATCAGGGCCGGCTGGCTCCAGGCGCGCAGTTTCTGCTTGCGCATGTCGAGATCGAGCCCGGCGGACTTGCCTTCGGCCTCGAGCCGGTCCCAGGCGTCGAAAGGCGGGTGCCCGTATTTGCGCGTCAGCACCTCGACGATGTCCTCGCCCGTTTCGCTGGCCTCGGGATCGAGCAGGAAGGGGTGATGAACCACCCTGACCGAGACATCGTCGGCAAGCGCCGCGATGGCATTGTCGAGCCGTTTGAGCCCGACAAGGCACCATGGGCAGGCAGGATCGTCGAAAACGTCAACCTGGACTTCGCGCATGTGATCTCGATACCTGGCTGGTACGGGAAGCGGAACCTAGCAGCAGCACAGGTGCACTGCACCGGCAGTCTCGCGATCGTGACCGGCCTATTCGATCCGCACCGCCTGCCCGTCGATCAGGTGCCGGACGAAGCGCCTGGAGACCTGCAGGATGGCAAGTGCTCCGAGGAGGCCGGAGACAAGAAAGAGGATGTAGCTGAGGTCCGGTCCACGGATGCCTATGCTGTCGCTCAGCACATTGACGATGAGCCAGGCGGCGAGATAGCCGGCCAGGATGGCGAAGACGAGCACCGCGGCAAGCGGAGTGGCGGCTTCAAGAAAAACAACGCGGTCGAGCGTTTTGGCCGGCATGCCGACAAGGCGCAAAAGCCCGAAGACGCGCTTGCGGTCGATGATGGCGCCCAGCGTCGACACGCTCAGCGACAGACCGGAGATCAGAATAGTGATCAGCGCGCCCGAATAGGCGATGGTCGACAGTTCCTGCATCACGCGGGCGGGTCCGAGCAGGTTGGTTTCGAGCCGCGTCATCGGCGGCACCTGCCAGGCGATTTCGGTCTGCAGCGCCGTGCGCGCCGTTTCGATGGCAGCCGAACTGCCGTCGGTACGGGCGATGAGCACATGTGGCGCAGGATCCACCGAGGCGGATGCAACCGGCGTGACCACCAGCCGGGCCGTGCTGGTGGCGACGGTGAACCGCCTGAGGTCGACACGGTAGAGACCGTCGGGATCGAGGTCGACGTCGACGCCCAGCGACACGAGGCCAGCACCGGAGAACACGGCCAGATAGGACGCGTCTCCGCCACTCATGCCGACAATGGATTCCGCAACACCGGGCAGTGCGTCCGGAACAACGGCTCCGTTCGCGAGGATCGCCACCAGCGCGTCGACCGGCATGCGGTTCGGCATGTCGTCGATCGTAAAGCGGGCGGTGACGCCGCCACCGGCAGCGGAAAAGATCGTCACCATGAACACGGCCAGCACCAGGCCGGAAACCGAGCGGAAGGTCGCGACAGGCGCCATGGCAATACGGTTGGCAACGATGATGCCGGTGGCCGAGCCGCTGAGCCGCGCCATCGCCTTGCCGGCAAGCGCGGTCAGCCACGGGCCGATGGTGAGAATGCCCAAGGTGGTCAAGACAAAGCCGGCAAGAAAGACGAGTTGGACATAATCATCCGGGATCAGCGTTTCCGGCAGGTTGGCGGCGAGGATCAGCGCCATACCAAGAACGACCGGCAATACGCGCCGCCAAGTCACCGGCTTTTCGGCGATGGCGCGGGCGGCGCCGAGCGGACCGATGCGGGCGCGGCGCATGCCGATGGCGCTGACCAGGGTCGTAGCAACGACGATGGTGGCGGCAATGGCAAGGGTCGGCAGCAGGCCGATATCGAGATCGGCGGGGAAGAATCGTGCGCCGCCGACCTCGAACTGGGCGCCCACAGGCCGCAGCACAACCGCGAGCAGTGTACCAAACACCGTGCCGGCAGTGGCAACGAGCAGTGTCTCGAGTCCGGCGACGATGCCGACCTGACGTGGCGTCGCGCCGATGAGCCTCAGAACCGAAAAACTCTCGCGACGGGCAGCGGCGCCGAGTTTGGTGGCAATGGCAACGAACAACAGCACCGGAAACAGCATGCCGATCGCACCGATAGCCGCGATGGTGCGAAAGCCTGTGGTTTCGGTATCGGGCTTGCCCCGGGCCTTGTCGGCAAGGACCAACCCGTTGCGCGGCCGCACGGTGCTCAGATCCTGACCGACAACAACGACAAGCGCGTCCGGTCCCTTGAGGGTCCCATCCGGCAGCACGCCGGCGCGTGTGCCGTAGCGATTGCCGAGCTGTTCGGGCGGGGTGGCATCGATCAGTGCGGCAAGCGCCGGCGAAGCCAAGTATGTGCCCGGACGCGGCCATGCCGGAATATCGACCAGTCGCGGTACCGCGCCTTGAGGCGCATAGACATCGACGCGCGAAATCGATTTGCCCTCGAACCAGTCGGTCATCGGGGCAATGACGGCGCTGGTGCCGTCGGCAATCTCCGACGGCGTGGCAGCGGTGCCGATGGGCTTGATCCAGGCGCTGCGGGTTTCGCGGATATCAAGGCCGTCGAAGGCGCCGACCAGCAACAAGATCAGGGCCATGCCCATGGCGATGCCGAAAGACATCGCGGCAAGGCGGCCGGTGGCGCGGGCATTTCCGGCAATGGCGAGGCGGAGAAAATCGGGATTCATCATGCCGCTGCCCGCGAATCGACGGAGGTCCTACCATCCCTGATGATGATTTCGCGATCGGCATAGGCGGCGGCGCGCGGGTCGTGGGTGACAAGAATCAGCGTCGTGCCCGTCGCCTTGGACTCGTTGCGGATCAGGTTCATCGTCGCCTCGGCGGCAAGCGAGTCGAGCGAGCCTGTCGGCTCGTCGGCAAACAGCACTTCGGGGTGGATGGCCATGGCGCGGGCGATGGCGACGCGTTGCGCCTCGCCGCCCGACAATGTCGCCGGACGCTTGTCGGCTTTGTCGCCGATTTCGAGCCGTTCCAGCCAGTCCAGCGCCTCAAGCCGGGCTTGCTTGCGGCTTTGTCCGGCCAGAAGCAGTGGCAACGAGACATTGTCGATGGCCGTCAGTTCCGGCAGAAGCTGGCCGAACTGGAAAACGAAACCGAAGCGGGCGAGACGCAGCCGGCTGCGTTGGGCCTCCCCGAGCCTGCCGATATCCTCGCCCGACAGCAGCACCTCGCCCTGGTCCGGGACAATGATGCCAGCCAGACAGTGCAGCAAAGTCGATTTGCCCGAGCCGGAGGGCCCCATGATGGCGACGATCTCGCCGCGGTCGACGATAGCGTCCAGACCCCTGAGGGCGTGGGTCTGTCCGAAATGCTTGTGAAGGCGGCGCGCTTCGAGAACTGGAGTCATTTGAGATCGGCTTTCATGGCATCTAGGCGGGCGCTGGTCATGTCCATCCACCTCAGATCGGCCTCGATATGGAAAAGGGCATGGTCGTAGAGCAGCACATGCATCAGGTCGGCGTGCTGCTTGGCCTTGGTAAGTTGGCGCATTTGGCTCATGTGCCGGGCACGCTGCAGGTCTATGAGGCGTCCGGCATCGGCATCTGTGAGGAGCGCCACGACCAGTTTTGCAAACAGGTTCGACTGCAGTGCCTCGGACGGCACGTCCGGGGTCATCATCCAGTCTCTTATGCGGGCGCGGCCCGCCTCGGTGATCTCGTAGCGCCGCCGGTCGGGACCGCCGCCGGTTTCGGTGCCGAGTTCGACAAGGAATCCGTCGCGGATCATGCGGCCGAGGGTTGCGTAGACCTGGCCGAAGGCAAGCGGCTTGTTGACGCCGAAGTAGCGGTCGTAGGTGTGCTTGAGGTCGTAGCCATAGCTTGGCGCGACGCCGGCAAGGCCGAGAAGAGTGAGTGCATTGTCCATGCCGCTCATCTATACACCGAGTGTATAGCTTTCAAGACGCGGCAAAAGCACGGATTGTCGCAGGCCGCAAAGACCCTCCGGGGCGACGCAAAGCCCCTACCTGCGCGCATATGCGCCAATTGACATGACAAATATCAAGGCGGCGCCGGCAGAACCGGATAGACAGGCGCCGGTACCCGTTTCGGCTTGTCCAGCCGGAAACCGCGCCAACAGGTCACGTCAATATGCTGAACAAGCATCTTGACTGTCGCGCCGTCGCGTTGTGTCACTGCAACGCGCCGTTTTCTTGTGGAGTGTCCGTGGCAGCAATAGTCAGCCTGGACACGGCAAGGACAAATTGACGAGGTGCCGGGGAAGGCAGCTGTCTGCACTCCCGAATGAAGCGGGTACGCGCGCCCCCCTGCGCGCTACCGTAAAATAACGAGGCAATCATGGCTCTTACTATCGGGATACCGCGGGAAACCTTCCCCGGAGAACGACGCGTAGCGACTGTACCTGACGTTGTCGAAAAGCTGATCAAGCTCGGCTACGAGGTTTCGGTCGAGACCAAGGCCGGCGAACAGGCCGATTTTTCTGATCAGGACTACAAGGCTGCGGGCGCGTCGATCTCCCGTACCGCCGCGTCGCTCTACAAGAAGGCGAACATCATCTTCAAGGTGCGCGCGCCCTCTGAAGACGAAGTCAAGCTGCTGACCGAAGGCACGACGCTGATCTCCTTCATCTGGCCGGCGCAGAACGAAGACCTGATGAAGGCCCTGGCGGCCCAGAAGGTCACCGTGCTGGCGATGGACACGCTACCCCGACAGCTCAGCCGCGCCCAGAAGATGGATGCGCTGACCTCGATGGCCGGCATCACCGGCTACCGTGCCGTCGTCGAGGCGGCCAACGCCTTCGGTCGGTTCATGGCCGGTCAAATCACCGCCGCCGGCAAGGTTCCGCCGGCCAAGGTGTTCGTCGCAGGCGCCGGCGTCGCCGGCCTCGCCGCGATCGGCACCGCGGTGGGCCTGGGCGCGATCGTCCGCGCCAACGATACCCGCGCCGAAGTGGCCGACCAGGTCGTCTCCATGGGCGGCGAGTTCGTTGCGGTCGACTACGAGGAAGAAGGTTCGGGCGGCGGCGGCTATGCCAAGGTCATGTCCGAAGGCTTCCAGAAGGCCCAGCGCGAAATGTACGCCAAGCAGGCCGCCGATGTGGACATCATCATCACCACGGCCCTGATCCCCGGCAAGCCCGCGCCCAAGCTCATCACTGCCGACATGGTCAAGTCGATGAAGCCGGGTTCTGTGATCGTCGACCTTGCCGCCGAACAGGGCGGCAACTGCGAATTGACCGAGCCTGACAAGGCCGTGGTCAAGCACGGCGTGACCATCATCGGCTACACCGACCTGGTCAGCCGTCTGGCACGTCAGGCCTCGACGCTTTACGCCACCAACCAGTTGCGCATCATCGAGGACATGACCCCGGAAAAGGACGGCAATATCGTCGTCGATTTCGAGGATGACGCCATCCGCGGGTTGACGGTCATCAAGGAAGGCGAGGTCACCTGGCCGCCGCCGCCGCTCGATCTGCCAGCCCCGCCGGCGCCGAAGCCGGCCGCTGCCGTTGCCGCGCCGGTCAAGGAAGAAAAGAAGAAGTCCCCGGTCGGGCTGGCCGTGATGGCCCTCAGTGCCGCCGTGCTCTTCCTGCTCGTCGGCCTTTATGCGCCGCCGGCCTTCATCGGCCACTTCACCGTGTTCGTGCTGGCGGTCTTCGTCGGCTACATGGTGGTCTGGAATGTTACCCCGGCGCTGCATACGCCGCTGATGAGCGTGACCAACGCCATCTCGTCGATCATCGCCATCGGCGCCCTCATCCAGATCGCGCCACAGGTCGAAATCGGCACCGTCCGCGCAGACGGGCTGATCCTCGGGATCGCCTTTGTCGGCATCCTTTTGACCTCCATCAACATGTTCGGCGGCTTCGCGGTGACGCGGCGCATGCTGATGATGTTCCAGAAATAGGGGACCGTTCGATATGCTTCCTGCAACTCTGACGACGGCCGCCTATATCGTCGCGATCATCCTGTTCATCCTGTCGCTAGGCGGGCTGTCCAATCCTGAAACCTCACGCCGCGGCAATTGGTTCGGCATCATCGGCATGGCCATTGCCGTGCTGGCGACCATCTTCGGCACGCGCTTCGTCAATGTCGGCGAGGGCGTCACAGAAACCTGGCAGCTTGTCCTGCCGGCCGGCCTGCCCTGGATCATCGCCGCCATGGTCATCGGCGGCGGCATCGGCTTGTTTGCCGCCCGCATCGTCAAGATGACCCAGATGCCCGAACTGGTGGCGATCATGCACTCGCTGGTCGGTTTCGCGGCCTGCACCATCGGCTTCGCCAGCTTCATCGACACCTCGATCAAGCTGGAAGGCGCCGAGCACGTCATCCATCTCGGCGAGATCTATATCGGCATCCTCATCGGTGCCGTGACCTTCTCGGGTTCGGTGATTGCCTTCGGCAAGCTCTCGGGCAAGATCGATGGCAAGCCGCTGCTCCTGCCGGCGCGCCACTGGATCAACCTTGCTGCCCTTCTCGTCGTGATCTGGTTCTTCTTCCAGTTCGTCGGCACCGCCGACATCCACGACCAGGGCGCCGCGATCGCTGCCGGCTGGCTGCCGCTGATCATCATGACGATCCTGGCTCTGCTGTTCGGCGTTCACATGGTGATGGCCATCGGCGGCGCCGACATGCCTGTCGTCGTCTCGATGCTCAACTCCTACTCGGGGTGGGCCGCGGCCGCGACCGGCTTCATGCTCGGCAACGACCTGCTGATCGTTGTCGGCGCCCTCGTCGGCTCCTCGGGTGCGATCCTGTCGTACATCATGTGCAAGGCGATGAACCGGCACTTCATCTCCGTCATCGCCGGCGGCTTCGGCACCGGTGACACCGGCGGCGCCCCCGCTGGCGACGTCGTGCCGGCCGGCGAGGTCACGCCGATCTCCTCCGCCGAGACCGCGGAACTCCTGAAGGACGCCAAGTCCGTCATCATCGTGCCCGGTTACGGCATGGCGGTGGCCCAGGCTCAGCACACGGTACGCGAGATCACGGCACTGCTGCGCGACAAGGGCACCAATGTCCGCTTCGCCATCCATCCGGTGGCGGGCCGCATGCCCGGGCACATGAACGTGCTGCTGGCCGAGGCCAAAGTCCCCTATGACATCGTTCTGGAAATGGACGAGATCAACGAGGACTTCCCGTCGACCGACGTGGTGATGGTCATCGGCGCCAACGACATCGTCAATCCGGCGGCCGAGGACGACCCCAACAGCCCGATCGCCGGCATGCCGGTGTGTCAGGTGTGGAAGGCCAAGACCTCGATCGTCATGAAGCGTTCGATGGCGTCCGGCTATGCCGGCGTCGACAATCCGCTGTTCTACAAGGAGAACAACCGGATGCTGTTCGGCGACGCCAAGAAGATGCTCGACGAGGTCCTGACGGGCCTGAACACGTAAAGCGTTCTCAACGAAAGCGGGCCGGAGATGATCCGGCCCGCGTCAGAACACTCTTGAGGAGCGGGCCATGGCCCGCTCTTTTCGTCAGGCCGGCTTGCGCTTGCCGCGCGCCGCATAGATCCCGGCCGCGACGGAGGCGACGAGCAGGACCAGCCCGAGCCAGAAATTGCCCTCGATGATGAAGGCGTAGAGCGCCACGGCGCCGATCGCCATCGAGACAATCGAGAATTTCAGCATGTTCATGAAGAACGCGTAGGTCTTTTCGTGTTCGGCATAGTCCATGGTGTCGGTCGTCTTGGCCATGTGTCCTCTCTTTTGGGTGCGGCAATTTGTCGTTCCAGCGCTTTTAGCTTCAACGGAGCCGAAGCTCAAGAAGCAGGCAGCAAATGCCCGCCAGCATTGGAACCATTCACGCTGTCGAACCAAAACTCGACCTAGAAATGGAAGTTCAGGCCGGCTTTGACCGAGTGGGTCGCGGTGTCAATTGAGGATGCCGCAGCCGCCACGGTACCCGCCGGGGCGTTCACAGTGCCGTAGTCGGTATAGGCATACTCGATCTTCACACTGGTATTGGCGTTGAAGGCCATTTCGGCGCCGGCACCGGCGATCCAACCATATGACGTGCTGTCGTGAGATCCGGTCAGGCCCGGCGGTGTCGACTCCACGGTCGCCTTGCCCCCGGCAACGGCAAGGCCTGCGGTGCCATATAGCAAGGTCGAATCGAGGGAATAGCCAAGCCTGACGCGCGCAGTGCCGGACCAGCTTATTTCACCGTGGCAGGAATAGGCCGGGTTCAGATTGCATGTCGTTTCACCCTTGAGACCGGCCCAAGCCAGATCGCCTTCGAGGCCAAACACGATCTTGCCGGACTGCATATTGCCGCCGACCGTGACGCCAGCGATCGCACCAGCGAGCGGGACACTGGTCGAGACACCGGTGGTTGTGCTGACGGCCTCACCAGTGCCCACTCCTGCCAGAACCCCGACATAAAAGCCCGACCAGTCATACTGATTGTCTGACCCATCGGCGAAACCAATGAAGTCGGCTGCCAGACCTGGACTCGTCGCAGCCATCGCGACGAGTGCTGCCGCTACGCCTTGAAAACGCATCTTCTCTCTCCGGTTAGTTCAATTGACACCGGCACTCATGAATATTTGTTTCGCCCCGGTATGGTTAACAAGGCTATCTTGAGCATGCCTAGCAAGCCGTAAACCAACAAGAAAAAGGCGCGGACATTTCTGCATCCACGCCTTTAATATCGCTGTGATAAACCTGAATACTCAGTTCAGGTTTGCGTCGCTTCCAGCTCGTCGATCAAGCCTTCGATCATGCTGAGGCCGAGCGACCAGAAATCGGGATCAGCAGCATCGAGCCCGAAAGGTTCGAGCAGTTCGGAATGGTGCTTGGAGCCGCCCGCCTTCAACAGTTCGAAATACTTGTCCTGGAATCCGTCGGGTGCATCCGTGTAGCGCTGGTAGAGCGAGTTCACCAGGCAATCGCCGAAGGCATAGGCATAGACGTAGAAGGGCGAATGGATGAAATGTGGGATATAGGCCCAGAAGATGTCATAGCCCTCATTGAGGGTGATGGCCGGGCCAAGGCTCTCCTCGGACACTTCGAGCCACATGCGGTTTAGATCCTCGGTCTTCAGCTCGCCCTCGCGGCGTCCGAGATGGACCTTGCGCTCGAACGAGTAGAACGAAATCTGCCGCACCACGGTGTTGAGCATGTCCTCGACCTTCTGGCTCAACAGCGCGAAACGGGTCTTCGGGTCCTCGGCGCTGGCCAGCAGCGAGCGGAAGGTCAGCATCTCGCCAAAGACCGAGGCTGTTTCGGCCAGGGTCAGCGGCGTCGAGGCCAGCAACGGCCCCTGCGGCGCGGCGAGGCGCTGGTGGACGCCATGACCGAGTTCATGGGCAAGCGTCATCACGTCGCGCGCCTTGCCCATATAATTGAGCATCAGATAGGGATGCGCGCTCGGCACCGTCGGGTGGGCGAAGGCGCCCGGGCCCTTGCCGTCGCGGACCGGGGCATCGATCCAGCCATTGGAAAAGAACGGGGTCGCCACCTCGACCATCTCGGGCGAGAACTTGCCATAGGCATCGAGGACGATCGATTTGGCCTGCTCCCAGTCAAAGGTGCGGTCGTCACTGGTCGGCAACGGCGCGTTGCGGTCCCAGGCGTTGAGCTTGTCCTTGCCGAACCACTTGGCCTTCATGGCGTAATAGCGGTGCGACAGGCGCGGATAGGCAGAGCGGACCGCCGTTTCGAGGGCGTCGACCACTTCCTTTTCGACCGAATTGGCCAAGTGTCGGCTGTCGGCGACATCCTTGAAACCGCGCCAGCGGTCGGAAATCTCCTTGTCCTTGGCGAGGGTATTGGTGATGTGGGTGAACAGGCGCTTGTTGTCGGTCAGCGTCCCGGACAGGGCATGGAAGGCACTTTCGCGCTTTTTCTCGTCCTTGCCGGTCAGAAGCGTCAGGGTCGGTTCGAGGCCGAGGATCTCGCCGTCGATGTCGAACTTGAGGCTGGCCATGGTCTCGTCGAACAAACGGTTCCAGGCGCCGCGCCCGGTCTGCGATTTGTCATGAAACAGTTCCTCGACCCTGTCCTCGAGCTGGTAGGGCTTGGCCTTGCGCAATTCGTCGAACCAGGTGCGGTAGCGGGCAAGGCCATCCTCAGTCTCGATCGCCTTGTCGAGCACGATATCGTCGATGCGGTTGAGCTCGAGCCCGAAGAACAGCGTCTTGGTCGACAGCCGCGTCAGCGCGTCCTGGATGTCGCCCAGAAGCTTGGCCCGGTCGGGATCGGCAGTGTTCTGCACGTAGTTGAGGTAGACGAATGAACCGATGCGGCCCTCGAGATCACCGAGCGCCTCATAGTCGATGATGGCCTGATGAAGACCGCCATTGGCAGCCAGATCGGCCAGCTTGCCCTTGTATTTTGCCTCGAAGGCCTCGGAGTCCGTTTCCGCCTGTTTGAGACCGTCCTTGAACGCGGGCGAGTCCGCTCCCGGATAGAGATCATCGAGATTCCACTCCGGCATGTTGCCGAACTGGTTGTGGTCTTTGCGGGCGGCCGAATCGGACTGGGGTGCGTGCACGGGCAGGTGCATGGAAAAACTCCGGAACCTTGAAACAGAAGGCGCCAACATAAGCACGATGATCATGGCTGAAAACCGGTTTCACCAAATCGTTGTGCCGGCGAGCCGCCACAAAGGCTTGTCGAGCATCCGCAAGCCCTTGCGCGGGGACCGCGAGCATTCGTCTCAGGCTTTAGAAACAGCATTAAAGGCCTGTTAAGAGCCGCGACCTATCGTGCCTCAAATCGATACACATGAGTCTCAGCGCGATAGATTCGCGAATATAAACAAAAGATTATCGGCGTAACCCAGTATGACCAAAGTACTCGTCGTCGATGACGACCCCATCCAGCTCCGTCTGACCTCGGAAGTCGCCAAAAAGGCGGGTTTCGACGTGGCGACGGCAAGCGGCGGCAATGAGGCGCTGACGATTCTGAGCGGTTCCGGCGCCATCGGCGCGGTCGTTCTCGATCTGGTGATGCCCGATCTCGACGGTCTCGGCGTTCTCGAGGCCATGCGCGCCCGCGGCATCGCCGTACCGGTGATCGTGCAGACGGCGAAGTCCTCGCTCGAGACGGTTGTCTCCTCGATGCGGCTCGGCGCCGCCGATTTCTTCGTCAAGCCGGTGGCCCCCGAGCGGCTGATCGTCTCCTTGCGCAATGCCCTGCAGATCGGCGAGCTCGAAACCGCGCTCCGGACCGAACGCAACCGCCGCTCCGGCAGTTTCGGCATCGCCGACATCATCACCGGTTCGCCGGCCATGGACCGCACGCTCGATCTTTCCCGCAAGGCGGCGAAATCCACAATTCCGGTACTGATCGAGGGCGAGAGCGGCACCGGCAAGGAGCTGATCGCCCGTGCCATACAAGGGTCGGGCGACCGCGCCGGCAAGCCGTTCGTCGCCGTCAATTGCGGCGCCATCCCGGCCAATCTCGTCGAATCCGTGCTCTTCGGCCATGTGAAGGGCGCGTTCACAGGCGCCACCTCCGATCATGCCGGCAAGTTCCAGGAAGCCCATGGCGGCACGCTGTTCCTCGACGAGATCGGCGAATTGCCGTCCGAGGCACAGGTCAAGCTGCTGCGCGCCCTGCAGGAAGGCGAGGTCGAACCGGTCGGCGCCAATCGGCCGGTCAAGGTCAATGTCAGGGTGATTTCGGCCACCAACAGGCGGCTTTTGAACATGGCCCGCGACGGCTCGTTCCGCGAGGACCTCTATTATCGGCTCAATGTCTTCCCGATCTTCGTGCCGCCGTTGCGCGAGCGGCCCGAGGACATCGCCCTTCTGGCCGAGCATTTCCTCGCCCGCTTCTCGGCCGAGACCGGGCGCCGTTTCTCTGGACTGGCGCCCGAGGCACTGGCGCTGCTTTCGGGCTATGACTGGCCGGGCAATGTCCGCCAGCTCGAGAATGCCCTTTACCGCGCCGTGGTGCTGGCCGAAGCCGACTACCTGAGGCCGGTCGATTTCCCGCAGATCGCCGCGCACCAGGCCGGCGTCGCCCGGGCGCGCCAAGAGGTCTCGAGCCTGCCGGTGCCCGATCATCCGGTGCGGATCGACGAAGCGCCGCCGCGGCGTCCGGTTGTCGAGGCCGCGCCCGAAGAACCTGCCGCAGACCGCTTCCTCGACCCGGAAGGAACGCTGCAGACGCTCTCCAACATCGAACGCGACCTGATCCTTTTCGCCATCGATCGCTGCGACGGCCGCATGACGCGGGTGGCGCGGGCGCTTGGCATCGGACGTTCGACGCTTTACCGCAAGCTCAAGGAATACGGCATCGATGGCGATGAAGACGTGGCGGCCTGACCGATCGCAGTCGGACCGGATTGAACCTTTCGACGCGACGCCGCGTCGAATTGGGGAACGTTTCGCCACGTTGTTGCCTGTCGCACACGCTTCGGCATATACGCAGCGGCCGCCCGTCACATTTTTGCGCGGACCATGGCGGCTGAGGCGAAATCCCGCTAGTACTTGGTTCAGGAAAGGCTGGCGCAATGTCGCAGCATGACGTGGCGGAAAAGCCGTTTTGGGGTTCGATTGGGGTGCAAATGAAGCGTTTGTTTGTCGGCCTTTGCCTTGCGTTCGGCCTATATTCCCCGACCCTCGCCATCACGCCGGAGACTGTCGAGATCAATGGTCTCGAAGCGACGCGAATCATCATCGCACCGCCCGAGACGGCATTGGCACGCGTCATCAAAACCGGCCTCAGGCAGAACCTCGAAGAGGCGGGCCGCGGCTCGGTCGAGGACGCGCTCAAGCTCTACTACTTCTATGGCAGCCGTCACTTTCAACCGCTCTGGCTCGACGAAAAGCCCGATGGCGCCGTCACCTGGTCGCTCAATGCCCAGAAGCTGATGGAAGCCTTCTACAAGGCCGACTACTCGGGCCTGAACCCTGACGACTATCTCGACCCTGATTTCCAGATTCCGCCCAGCGCCGCTGACCCGGCGAAACTGGCCGAACTCGAAACCCGGTTTTCCGACGCCGCCCTCAAGTATGCCGAACATCTTCATTCCGGCCGCCTCGATCCGCGCAAGGTGTCGCGCTCGATTACCGAACGCCCGCCATCGTTCGATGCCGCCGACACGCTCAAGGCCCTGGCGACGGTGGATGACCCCACCGTTGTGCTGACCGCGCTCGAGCCGGAACATCGCGAATACTGGGCGCTCAAGACCCTTTTGGCCGACTATATCGGCGGCAAGGTCGAGCAGGTTGAAGCCATCCCCGACGGCAAGATGCTGCGTCCGGGCATGCAGGATGCCCGCCTGCCGCAGCTGCGCAAGCGGCTGAAACTGCCCGAACCGGAAACCGATCCGCTCGTCTACGACGACGCAACGCTCGCCGCCGTCGAGGCTTTCCAGAAATCCCAGGACCTTTTGATCGACGGCATCGTCGGACCGGCAACCGTTGCCGCGCTCAATGGCGGCGAAGCGACATCGCAGGCCGACATCGTCGCCAACATGGAGCGCTGGCGCTGGATGCCCGAGGACCTGGGCTCCTACCATGTCCAGGTCAACATCCCCGAGTTCCGCCTGGCGATCATGGACCAGGGCGAGGTCAGCTACACGACCCGTGTCGTCACCGGCACGCCGAAGAACCAGACCCCGATCTTTTCCGACGAGATCGAGATGATCGTCGTCAACCCGTACTGGAACGTCCCCAGCTCGATCGCTGTCAACGAGATCGGCCCGCAGCTCGTTTCCAATCCGGGCTACATCTCCAGCCACAACATGGAACTGCTCTATGGCGGCAAGATCGTCGACGCCTCGGCGGTCGACTGGTCCTCGACCAGCGTCTCCAATTTCTCCATCCGCCAGCGTCCGGGCGTGTCGAACGCGCTGGGATCGATCAAGTTCCTGTTCCCCAACCAGCACAATGTCTATCTGCACGACACGCCTTCGAAATCGTTGTTCTCCCGCTCCTACCGCGCCTTCAGCCACGGCTGCGTCCGGGTACAGAACCCGTGGGATTTCGCCGACGCGCTGCTGACCCATGAAACCAAGGTGACCCTGGCCGCGCTGGAAGCCGAACGCGGCGGGCGCGAACAGTGGAACACGCTCGGCCAGCATATCCCGGTGCATCTGGTCTATTTCACCCTGAGGGTCGACCAGGACGGCACCGTGCGCTCCTATGGCGATGTCTATGGCATCAACAGCAAGGTCAAGCAGATGCTCGGCTACTGATCGGCAGCATGGACCATCACATTCGCCGCCGGCCTTCGGGTCGGCGGTTCTGTTTTGTGGACTCAATTTGTGCGGATAAGCGTTAACGCTCGTTAGGAAATATGCCTTGGTTCAGCCGCCATTGGCCGTTATGGAAACCATGCCGCGTATCGGCCATCTGGTCATCGGCACAAAACAGCGTTAATGAATCCTCTACGGATTTGCTGCATTTTAGTAACTTCGGGACAACCGGAGAACCTGGGCAGAGTTGAACTTGAAAAAGGGCGGGACATACCGGACGATTATCGCTCGGCTGACAGCGCTATGTCTTGCGCTGTTTCTGGTGCCTGCAACCGGTTTGGCGGTTGCCGAGGCAGCTGGCGGCACTCGGACTCTTAAACTCTACTTTGCCCATACCGGTGAGAGCGGCACGTTCACCTTCCGCAAGAACGGACGGTATGACACCGCCGTGCTCAAGGACCTCAACCATTTCCTGCGCGACTGGCGACGCAACGAAGACGCCAAGATGGATCCGGCGCTGTTCGACCTGATCTGGGAAGTCTACCAGAGCGTCGACGCCACCCAGCCGATCACTGTCGTTTCTGCCTATCGGTCGCCCACCACCAACGAGATGCTGCGCTCGAAATCGGGCGCCGTCGCCAAGAACTCCCGCCATATCCAGGGCAAGGCCATGGATTTCTACATCCCGGGCGTACCGCTGTCCAAGCTGCGTGCTGCGGCGATGAAGAAACAGGTCGGCGGCGTCGGCTATTATCCGAGTTCGGGCAGCCCGTTCGTGCATCTGGATACCGGAAACGTCCGCGCCTGGCCGCGCATGACCAAGGCTCAGCTGCAAAAGCTCTTCCCGGACGGCAAGACGCTGCACCTGCCTTCGGGTTCCGACACGCCGCTATCGCAGTCCGGTTATCAACTCGCCCGCGCTGAATGGAACAAGTGCCATTCCATTCCGTGCACCGGCCTTTCGACGACGACCAGCTTCGCTGTGGCCCAGAACGACAGCACCCCGGGCGCCGGCAATGGCAAGACCCTGATGGACTGGCTGTTCGGCAATGACGAAGCCGACGAGGCCGCTGCCGATGGTCAGGGTCAGGGTCCGGTCGTGGTTGCAACCGCCACCACGGTTCCGCCGGTCCCGGCTGCACGCCCGGCCTCGCTCTACGACCAGGCGCCCGACCTGCCGTTCGGCACCGGCAGCGATCCGCTCGTCGCCGATGCGTCCGCGCCCGACCCGACCGCACCCATTCCGCAGGCCGTGCCGACCTGGCGCACGGAGACCGATGACGCCGGCAGCGCCGTGTTCACCGTTGCCTCGATCAATCCCGGCGCCATAGCGGCGCCGACGCCCGAGCCGCAGCCATTGCCCAATGCACCGTCCACAGCACCTTCGCCGCTGCCGGCGCCGTTCGTGGCCGCCTATGCACCGACCGCAGCGCCTGAGCCGGATGCCCAGCGGGCCTTGCAGATGATCCTTGAGCGCCGCGCCGCTGCCGATGGCAAGGTGCCGGCCGATCTCAACACCACCGGCTCGCACTCCGCCCTGACCGCGGCCATGCCCGATACAAACGCCCTGTCGGCGCTTATCTCAGGCACGATGCAGGCCGTGATCTCAGGAGCTATTGCCGCACAGCCGCCGGTGCCCGTCGTTCTCGATTTCGAGCAACGCAATCCGAACCTGATTGCCCCCGATCTCGCGCATGTCACCGATCTGCTGGTTGATCCGGCCTTCGTGTCCTCGTCGCGTTTCGCCATCATCTTCAACCACGAGGGTGGCGATTTCAGCCCGGCGACCGAGCTCGGCAACCTGGCGCCAGAGATGACCATTGGCGGAGATCCCACTTTCGGTCTCGGCCGGACCCATTTCGCCCGCGGCACCTGAGGGTCGTCCGAACCCTCCCCATCCCTTTGCGAAAAACGTGGCTTGAGCCGGCTTTTCGTCTGTGTTTGAACGCAATTGCGCCGTTACATGGCGCAACTCATCTGCTACACAACCGTCCAATCAATCATGGTCCGGGAGCCTGTTTCGTCCGCGATGGATGACACCAAGCCACATAAGCTGCTTGACAGCGTCGCCCTGCCCCAGGGCCTACACGAACTCGGCCGCGACGAGTTGATCCAGCTGAGCGAAGAATTGCGCACCGAGCTGATCGAGGCCGTTTCGGTAACCGGCGGCCATCTTGGCGCCGGGCTGGGCGTGGTCGAACTGACGGTGGCGCTGCACGCTGTCTTCGATACGCCGAAGGACCGGCTGCTCTGGGATGTCGGCCACCAGGCCTATCCGCACAAGATGCTGACCGGGCGCCGCGACCGAATCCGCTCCCTCCGGCAGAAGGATGGCCTTTCCGGCTTCACGCGCCGTGCCGAAAGCGAATTCGATCCGTTCGGCGCCGGCCATTCCTCGACCTCAATCTCCGCCGGGCTCGGCATGGCCGTCGCCTCGGACATGAAGGGCGAGAAGCGCAACGTCATTGCCGTGATCGGCGATGGCGCCATGTCCGCCGGCATGGCCTATGAGGCGATGAACAATGCCGGGGCCATGGATGCGCGCCTGATCGTCATCCTCAACGACAACGACATGTCGATCGCTCCGCCGACCGGAGCGCTCAGGGCCTATCTGGCGCGTCTCGTGTCGGGGCGCACCTATCGCGGCCTCAGGGAGACCGCCAAATCGATTGCCGATCATTTTCCGCCCTTCCTCAAGGACAAGGCGCGCCAGACCGAGGAGTTTACCCGGTCGTTCTTCACTGGCGGCACCCTGTTCGAGGAACTGGGCTTCTACTACATCGGTCCGATCGACGGACACAATCTCGACCATCTGCTGCCGGTGCTCAGGAACATCCGCGATACCGACGGCGGGCCGTTCCTCGTCCATGTCGTGACCCAGAAGGGCAAGGGCTACGCCCCGGCCGAACAGTCGGCCGACAAGTATCACGGCGTCTCCAAGTTCAACGTCATCACCGGCGCCCAGTCCAAGCCGGTGTCGAACGCACCGAGCTACACCTCGGTTTTCGCCGAAAGCCTGATCCTGGAAGCCGAGCGCGATGACAAGATCGTTGCGGTCACCGCCGCCATGCCGGCGGGCACCGGGCTCGACAAGTTCGAGGAGATCTATCCCTCGCGCATGTTCGATGTCGGCATCGCCGAACAGCATGCCGTAACCTTTTCGGCTGGCCTGGCCAGCGAAGGGCTGAAGCCGTTCTGCGCCATCTACTCGACCTTCCTGCAGCGCGCCTACGATCAGGTCGTGCATGACGTGGCACTGCAGAGCCTGCCGGTCCGCTTTGCCATCGACCGCGCCGGCTTTGTCGGCGCCGACGGGCCGACCCATGCTGGCAACTACGACAACGCCTATCTCGGCGCCATTCCCAACATGGTGCTGATGGCCGCCGCCGACGAGGCTGAGCTCAGGCATATGGTGGCGACCGCCGCTGCCCATGACGCCGGTCCGATCGCCTTCCGCTACCCGCGCGGCGACGGCGTCGGTGTCGACATGCCGACACTCGGCGCGCCGCTGGCAATCGGCAAGGGGCGCGTCCTCAGCGAAGGCAATTCCATAGCCATCCTGAGCTATGGCACAAGGCTCAACGAGGTTCGGGCCGCCGCCGAAACGCTGGCCGGGCTCGGCCTGTCCGCCACAATCGCCGATGCGCGTTTCATGAAGCCACTCGATACCGAGCTCATCGGCCAGCTCGCCAGCCATCACGAGATGCTGCTGACGGTCGAGGAAGGGGGCCTGGGTGGTTTTGGCTCCCATGTCGCCACCCATCTCGCCAATGAAGGACTTCTCGACGGAAAGCTTAAATTCCGGCCGCTGATGGTGCCCGACCGTTATGACGAGCAGGCGAGCCAGACCGACCAGTTCGCTGCCGCCGGGCTCGACCGTACCGGCATCGTCGCCGCAGCACGCAAGGCGCTCGGCATGGAGGAAGGCGCGCGGATCATCTCGCACGCAACCGCCGACAAGCGCTGAAGGGGCGCTTGTCAGTCCTCGCATGACTCAGTGCGTCATCCCGATCTGATCAGGAATCCAGTTGCGCCGCATCTGCAGCGCAAGAGCCCTGCCGCTCGGCTGACAGCTCACGCTGGGATGTCGAAGGAGAACTGGAGAAGTGGAGAAACGCGGCCGGACCTAGTCCTCGTCCTCCATCGGCGCCGGGGCCATGCCCAGGGCGTGCATGTAGAGGTCGAGAATGGCTTCCTGCTCGGCGCGTTCGTGCTGGTCCTGCTTGCGGATGCGCACGACCTGGCGCAACACCTTGGTATCAAAGCCGTTGCCCTTTGCCTCGGCGTAGATTTCCTTGATGTCGTCGGCGATGGCTTTCTTTTCTTCCTCGAGGCGCTCGATGCGCTCGATGAACGCCCGCAATTGATCCCGCGCAACACCACTATCGACCATGATCCAAACCCTTCGTCCCGGAATGCCCAAAATTCGCCTTGTATGAACCGCAGAGCTTGGCTCTGCACAAGGGCGAAATCCCGCCTTTCCACCAGCGGCGAATGGAGATACCTGTTCGGGCATGCGAATCGGTACAGCGTCCGGAACCTTGCGAACTTTGCCGCTTGCGGCGGACCGGGCATACCGGTCCGTTGTCGCGATTGTCCGATTGACCCTGGTCATGGCGTTGCTTGCGCCTGCATTGCAGGTGGTTTCGTCTACGCCGGCGCGCGCCGACTTGAGGGTTTGCAACCAGACCCATGATCCGGTTTCCATCGCGCTCGGCTACCCGGCGACGCGTGGCTGGCAGTCCGAAGGCTGGTGGGTTGCCGGTCCGGGCAATTGTGCCACCGTTTACAAGGGTGACTTAACTTCGCGCTACTATTACATCTTCGCAGCAGACGACATTGGCGGCGGCGTTTGGGACGGCAAGGTCTATATGTGTACCCAGGACGACGTTTTTACGATATTTGGTGTTGAGGACTGCCTGGCGCGCGGGTACGAACGCACAGGCTTTTTCGAAGTCGATACGCAAAATCGCAGCGATTGGACTTTGCAGTTAACCGACCCCCAGTGACCTGGCCTCGATGAAGGCCGCCATCGGAAAGTGTGGTTCGACATGAAACGCTCCCGGCGTGTCAAAATCCTTGCAACACTCGGCCCCTCCTCGTTCGAGGAAGAGACAATCGAGGCGCTGTTCCGCGCCGGAGCCGATGTTTTCCGCATCAACATGAGCCATGCCAGCCACGAGCTGATGGCCGAAACCGTGGCCCGCATCCGGCGGGTCGAGAAAAAGGTCGAGCGCCCGATCGGCATTCTCGTCGACCTGCAGGGCCCCAAGCTCCGCATCGGCAAGTTCGCCAAGGACTCGATCGAGCTGAAGGAAGGCCAGACCTTCCGGCTCGACGACGACCAGACCCCCGGCGACAACACGCGGGTGGAACTGCCCCATCCCGAGATCATCGCAGCGGTCGAGCCCGGCCACTACCTGCTGCTCGACGACGGCAAGGTGCAGCTCAAGGCCACTGCGGTCGATGCCGGCTATATCGACACCGTGGTCGTCTACGGCGGCAAGCTCAGTTCCAAGAAGGGCGTGTCGCTGCCCAACACCATCCTGCCATCAGGGGCGCTAACCGCCAAGGACCGCTCCGATCTCGATGCGGCGCTCAAGCAGTCGATCGACTGGATCGCGCTGAGCTTCGTGCAGCGGCCCGAAGACGTCATGGACATCCGCAAGGTCGTGCAGGGCCGCGCCGGTGTCATGGCCAAGATCGAAAAGCCGCAGGCGGTCGAGCGGCTCGAGGAAATCATCCGGCTGTGCGACGCACTGATGATCGCCCGTGGCGATCTCGGCGTCGAAATGCCGGTCGAGCAGGTTCCGGGCCTGCAAAAGCGCATGATCCGCCTCGCCCGCCGCAAGGGCAAGCCGGTGGTCGTCGCCACCCAGATGCTCGAATCGATGATCACCTCGCCCATGCCGACACGCGCCGAGGTCTCGGACGTGTCGATCGCCGTGTTCGAGGGCGCCGACGCCATCATGCTGTCGGCGGAAAGCGCCGCCGGGCAATATCCGGTCGAAGCGGTCAAGATGATGGACAAGGTGGCGATCGCCGTCGAAAGCGACGCGCTTTATTCCGGCATCATCCGCGCCTCGGCGACCGAACCCGAAGCGACCTCGGCCGACGCCATCTCCGCGGCGACGCGCCAGGTTGCCGAAACGCTCAACCTTGCCGCCATCGTCACATTCACCCATTCGGGCTCGACCGGTATCCGCGCCTCGCGCGAGCGGCCGAACAAGCCGATCCTTGCCTGTTCGCCGGTGATCGAGACGGCGCGGCGGCTGTCGCTGGTGTGGGGCATGCACTGCGTTCAGACCGAGGATCTCAAGAACATCGAGGACATGGTCGAAAGCGCCTGCGATCTCGCCCGCGAGACCGGCTATGCGCGGCCCGGCGATTCCATCGCCATATCCGCCGGGGTGCCGTTCGGCTCGCCCGGCACGACCAACATGCTGCGCATCGCCTATGTCAATGGGCCGGTTCATCACTGACCGGCGACAGGCTGCACGACTTGTTGTGAAGGGAATTCGTCATGGATCATGTCGACGCCGAAATCGCCAAGGGGCTGACCTACGCCAATACCAATGAGCACAAGGCGCTAGAGCGCCTGTTCGCCTTGTTGCGCATTCCCTCGATCTCGACCGATCCGGCCCATGCCTCGGATTGTCGCGCCGCCGCCGAATGGCTGCGCCAGGAACTGGACGAGATCGGCTTTCAGGCCCATGTGCACAGCACCGAGGGCCACCCCATCGTCATGGCGACGGATCATGCGGCCGACGGCCCGCATGTGCTGTTTTATGGCCATTACGACGTGCAGCCGGTTGATCCACTCGAGTTGTGGGAGACCCCGCCCTTCGAGCCCTATGTGAAGACCGCCGCCAATGGCGAGCTGCAAATCCACGGCCGCGGCTCGTCCGACGACAAGGGCCAGCTGATGACCTTCATCGAGGCCTGTCGGGCCCTGAAGGTCGAAAACGGCGCGCTGCCGGTCAAGGTGACCATCGTTCTCGAAGGCGAAGAGGAATCGGGCGGCAAGAGCCTGCCGCCATTCCTCACGGAGATGAAGGACGTGCTCAGCACGGCCGACATCGCCCTTGTCTGCGACACCGACATGTGGAGCCGCGACACGCCGGCGATCACCACTTCGCTGAGGGGCATGGTCGGCGAGGAGATCGAGATCAACGCCGCCAGCCGCGACCTTCACTCGGGCATGTACGGCAATGCTGCCCGCAACCCCAACCAGTTGCTTGCCGAGATCATCGCCAGCCTCAGGGCGCCGGACGGATCGGTGACGCTCAAGGGCTTCTATGACGGCGTCAAGGACCTGCCCGACGACATCAAGGCGATGTGGGACGAACTCGATTTCGACCCGACCGAATATCTCGGCCAGGTGGGCCTGGGCGTGCCGGCCGGCGAACAGGGCCGTTCGGTGATGGAACAGGTAATCTCGCGCCCGACCTGCGAGATCAACGGCATGTGGGGCGGCTACACCGGCGCGGGTTTCAAGACGGTCATTCCGGCCAAGGCCGGCGCCAAGATCTCGTTCCGGCTCGTCGCCGGACAGGACCCGGAAAGGATCCGGGCCGCCTTCCGCGCCCATGTCGAGGACATGCTGCCGGCAGACTGCTCGGTGACATTCACCCCGCATGGCGGCGCGCCGGCGGTAGCCGTGCCGTTCGACGGCGAGCATCTCAACCGCGCGCGCCAGGCGCTGAAGGACGAATGGGGCACCGAAGTCGCCCTGATCGGCTCGGGCGGTTCGATCCCGGTCGCCGGCGATTTCAAGTCCATCCTCGGGCTCGACACGCTGCTGATCGGCTTCGCGCTCGAAGACGACGCGATCCATTCCCCGAACGAGAAATACAACGTCACCAGCTTCGTGCGCGGCGTGCGTTCCTGGATCCGCATCCTGGCGGCCCTCGGCAGGTAGTCCGGCACGGAGCGCGGAATTGGACAGGGCGCCGGTGAGCCGGCGCCGGTCCGGGCGCACAGGTTATCCACCGGTTCTGCCACAGGTTTGACTTAAAAGGACGTGGTCGACACACTGGCCTCATGAGTGTTTGGGGGCAACGCCCACCGGTCTCGAGTTCCACTTTGGCCGGCGTGGTTTGTGTTGAGTGGTTGAGCACGGCGCCGCCGTGCCGTGCTGGCTGGGCCGAAAAACGGCCGGTCGGCCGCCGCCGCTGCCGCGGTTTCGGCCTGTGCACCCAGCCTCACGAATACCCGCTTCCAGAACTCCGAACCGGCGCAATCCAGGCCCCTTGAGCGCCCAGGGTTCCATTCTCACGAATGCGGACCGCCGGATCGCAACCATTCTCACCCAATAGATCATCAGCACAAGGAGATGCCCTCGTGACCGAGGAGACATTCGTCCCGCCTGATGGGGACGCAAATCCCATCGAAACGGACTATGAAATCGGCCAGGACAACGTCCAGCACAGGTTTGGCCCGTTCGAAGTCGACATCCACAATCCGGTCTTCGTCATTTCCGGTCTTGTCATCATCGCGGTGGTGCTGTTCGCACTGATCACACCGGGCACGGCCGGCGCATTCTTCAACTGGCTGCGCCCGATGCTGACATCGAATTTCGACTGGTTCTTCCTGCTGGCCGGCAACATTTTCGTTCTTGTCGCGCTCGGCATCATGATCAGCCCGCTCGGCAAGGTCCGCATCGGCGGCGTCGACGCCACGCCGGACTATTCCTACATCGGCTGGTTCGCCATGCTGTTCGCCGCCGGCATGGGCATCGGCCTGATGTTCTACGGCGTT
The DNA here is from genome assembly GCA_963675235.2 of Devosiaceae bacterium. GTDB lineage: Bacteria > Pseudomonadota > Alphaproteobacteria > Rhizobiales > Devosiaceae > JAHJQZ01. The sequence continues at coordinate 404,374 of CAXXFU010000017.1, forward strand.
TCCGAACCGATCTCGCATTTCTCCAGTTCTGTGGCCGAAGGCGCAGGTGCGGCCGACAGTTGGGCGCCGCTTGCTGGCGCTGCCGGCGACACGGCCGAAGCGGCCCGTCTCGGCATGGCGGCCACCATCTTCCACTGGGCCCTGCATCCATGGGCGATCTACGCCATCGTCGGGTTGTCGCTGGCGCTGTTTGCCTACAACAAGGGTCTGCCGCTCAGCGTGCGCTCGATCTTCTATCCGATCTTCGGCGAGCGCATTTGGGGTTGGACCGGCCACGTCATCGACACGCTGGCCGTGTTCGCGACGCTGTTCGGCCTGGCCACCTCGCTCGGCATCGGCGCCGAGCAGGCCAATGCCGGCCTCAACTTCCTGTTCGGTATTCCGGTGAACGATATCTCGAAGGTGGTGCTGATCTGCGCCATCACCGCTGTTGCCCTGACTTCGGTGGTGGCCGGGCTCGATGCCGGCGTCAAGCGCCTGAGCGAAATCAACATGGTGCTGGCGGCGATCCTTTTGCTGTTCGTCATCATCGCCGGGCCGACTCTGGCCATCATCACCGGCTTTTTCGGCAATCTGTGGGCCTATGCCGAATACCTTCCGGCGCTGGCCAACCCGTTCGCGCGCAGCGACGCCAACTTCGCCCAGGGCTGGACCTCGTTCTACTGGGCCTGGTGGATTTCCTGGTCACCGTTCGTCGGCATGTTTATCGCCCGCGTCAGCCGCGGCCGTACCGTGCGTGAGTTCATCATGAGCGTGCTGCTCATCCCCTCGCTGGTCTCGGTTTTGTGGATGACAGCTTTCGGCGGCACCGCCATCGAGCTTGTTTCCGGCGGCATCTCGGCCATTGCCGAGGCTCCGCTCGAACTCAAGCTGTTCGCCATGCTGGCGAACCTGCCGCTGACCGAGATCACCTCCTTCGTCGGCATCGTGCTGGTGATCGTGTTCTTTGTCACATCGTCCGATTCCGGTTCGCTGGTGATCGACACCATCACCGCCGGTGGCAAGCTCAACGCACCGGTGGCCCAACGCGTGTTCTGGGCCAGCTTCGAGGGCCTGGTCGCCATCGCGCTGCTGCTCGGCGGGGGACTGGGAGCCCTGCAGGCGGCTTCGGTCTCGACAGGCCTGCCCTTTGCCGTTGTGCTTCTGCTGGGCTGTTATGCCCTGATCAGGGGATTGATGGACGAGCCGCGCGGCTAGCTACGGCGCTCCGATCGGCCCCGGACGTCGCGTCCGGGGCCTTGGACAGACGCATGTGCAAAAAGGGCGCCGGTGGGCGCCCCGTCAAAGCAAAAAGCCCGCCGATCAACGGCGGGCTTTTTTTAGTATCGGGTCGGCGCGAGCGAGTGGCTCAGCCCTGACGGGCCTTGAAGCGCTTGTTGACCTTGTTGATGATATAGGTCCGGCCCCGACGGCGCACCAGCTTGTTGGCCCGGTGGCGACCCATCAGCGCCTTCAGCGAGTTGCGAATCTTCATTTCGGGTACCTCAAAACAAAAGAGGCGCCGGGCGCCCCCATCGATCGGCGCGGAACATAGTGGCTCACCTCGCCCCTGTCAACGCGGCGCAGACGTCATTCGCCGATCAAGGCTATGACAGGCGAAATCCGGGCTTGCTGTTGGCGCGACTCGGCGCCACCAAAGCGGGCTTGGCGGACATCTTCGGGGGATAAGCGGAGGCAAATTGCCCCAAAAACGCGGAAAACGTCACCTCGGGATCAAAACCATCCCAGAACAAATTGACGCATCAGTCTTTTCGTTGAATCGATTATGACGGAGGAGACATATTTCTGGGAGGGAATGTTGCGCGTCACGACCGATCTCAAGTCGGCATACCATCCTTGGGTCGACCATTATCCCGAGGGGATCGATTGGGCGACGCCGATCAACATAACGCCCGTGGCCGAGCGCGTGCTCGATATCTGCAAGTCCCATCCCAACCTTGTCGCCATGGACTTCATGGGCCGGCGTACCCGCTATCGCGAACTGGCCAGGCGGATCGACAAGCTGAGCGGGGCCGTGCAGCAAAAGCTCGGCGTGCGCAAGGGCACCCGCGTGGCGCTGCTTTTGCCCAACATCCCCTACTATGCCTACTTCTACTACGCCGTGCTGCGTGCCGGCGGCGTCGTGGTCAACTGCAATCCGCTCTACACGATCGACGAACTGACCCAGATCCTCTCGAATTCCCACGCCGACATCATCGTCACCCTCGATCTGGCGCAACTGTTCAAGAAGGCCGAGCAGGTGGCCATGCGCACCGGTCTCGAACGTATCGTGCTGTGCCCGTTCGCCCAGGCCCTGCCCTTCCCGAAGAACCTCTTGTTCGCCGCTGCCAAGCGCGGAGAACTGGCCAAGATCAACCAGTCGGAAATCGCCGAACGCGTTATGATGCTCGGCGAACTCCTGCGCGGCGCGTCCGAATTCACCCCGGTGCCGATCGATGCCGAAAAGGATATTGCGGTGCAGCAATATACCGGCGGCACCACCGGCATCCCCAAGGGGGCGATGCTGACCCATGCCAATATCTCGGCCAATGTCAGCCAGACGGCGCTCTGGGCCAAGGACATGTATCGCCCGAAACGCAAGGTGGTGGCGGTCATTCCGTTCTTCCACGTCTTCTCGATGACCGCCTGCCTCAACAATTCGATGTGCAACGGCATGGAACTGGACATGCTGCCGCGCTTCGAGCTGAAGATGCTGATCGACATGGTCAAGCGCGTCCAACCCGAACTGATCATGGCCGTTCCGACGCTGGTACATGCCCTGTTCGGATCCGAGCGCGGCAAGAAGACCGATCTCAGCGCCTTCATCTTCGGGGTCAGCGGGGGGGCCCCCTTGTCCGAATCCGTCCGCCGGGAGTTCGAGGTGGCCACCGGCGGTATTCTGGTTGAAGGCTATGGTCTTACCGAGTGTTCGCCGGTGGTGTGCTGCGGACCGATCTGGGAGCCGGCCAAGGACGGGTCGATCGGCCAGCCGCTGCCGGGAACCGATGTGCGCTTCGCCGACGTGGAGAACCCCGAAAAGGAAGTGGCGCCGGGCGAGCGCGGCGAGATCCAGGTGCGCGGGCCGCAGGTCATGGCCGGCTATTTCGAGAACGAGGCAGCCTCGGCCGACAGCTTCATCGACGGCTGGCTGAGGACGGGCGATGTCGGCTATGTCGACGAGGACGGCCATGTGTTCCTTGTCGACCGCATCAAGGACCTGATCATCTCCTCGGGCTTCAACGTCTATCCGCGCACCATCGAGGCCGTGCTCGAGACCCACCCGGACGTCGAGGAATGCAATGTCATCGGCGTACCCGACGATTATCGTGGCGAGGCGCCGGTCGCCTTCGTAAAGCTGGTCGCAGGGGCCGAGGCGACCGATCGCGAGATCAAGACGTTCCTTGTCGGCAAGCTGTCGCGTATCGAGATGCCGCGCGAGGTCATCTTCCGCGAAGAACTGCCGAAAACCCTGGTCGGCAAGCTGTCCAAGAAGGACCTGCGCGACGAGTATGCCAACCTGAAGGCGGCCGGCAAGTAGACACTTGCCGCGCCATCAGCCCGGCCGCCGGGCCCTACTCGCTGCCGCCAAGCTGTTCGGCATTGGCACCAACCGCCGCAGCCAGCATGTCGTTTCCATGCGTGCCGACGACCATCGAGCGGGTACGCGGCAATGCCTCGGGATATTCGTCCTGCAGGAAACGGATCAGTTCCTCGCGCAGCATGCAGCGCAGATCCCAGGCGTCCGAGGAATTGCGTGAGGTGGCAATGGTTCTGACGGTGATTGTCGAGGCCGTAGCATTGGTAACCTGAACGCCGAAGGTCTGACCATCCCAGAGCTTGGAGCCTTCGACCAGTTCGCGCGCCTTCTTGCGGATGGCGTCGATCGGGGCCTTGTAGTCGAGATGGAGCGGTACCGTGCCGATGATCTGCGATCCCTCGCGCGTCCAGTTCTCGATCGGCTGCTCGATGAAATAGCTCAGCGGCAGGATCATGCGGCGCATGTCCCAGATGCGCACCACGACGTAGGTCGAGGAAATCTCCTCGACCCGGCCCCACTCGCCTTCGACCACCAGAACGTCGTCGATGCGGATCGGCTGGGTGATGGCAAGCTGGATGCCGGCGAACAGGTTCTTCAGCAAGGGCTGCAGGGCCAGGCCGACGACAAGACCCGCGGCGCCGGCGGAGGCGAGCAGCGAAACGCCATACTGGCGTACGCCATCAAAGGTCATCAGCATTGAGGCGATGCCGACGACGATGAGCAGCGTGTCGGCGGTACGCTTGAGGATGCGGACCTGTGTGACATGCTGGCGCGCCGCCAGATTGTCGTCGGAATCGAGCTTGAAGCGCCTCAAATGCAGCGTCGTCCAGATGTGCAGCGCCGTGCGGCCCGCCAGGAACGCCATGCCGATCAGTCCGACGACCAGGATCTTGCCGGCAATATCGACCCCGGAAGCCGGAAGCGGCGCGAAGGAGGTGGCCACGGCCAGGCCGATACACAGCATGCCCAGCTGTCCGGTCAGATAGGTCCGCGACACCAGAGAACGCCAGAACAGTCCGCGCTCGGCAACCAGCCTGGTGAGGACGGAATGGATGAGCCGGTGCAGATAGTGGGCAGCGCCGAGGCAGGCGGCGAACAGCGCCGTCGCCAGGGCCCAGTCCGGCACCCAGGCCATTCCTGCACTGGCCGTCTCGGCCCATTGTTCCAGATCGGTCATGTTTTCTGCATCCCGGTGTTTTCCTGCAACGGCGTGCGCACCCCTGCCGCGCGCCAGGAGAATCTAGCACGGGTTCGCCGTGTAAGGACAAGAGCCACGGGCGCACATCCTTCAGCTGGTGCGGGATTACGATGCCGCGCAGTGATCTTCGCTGGCGTGTTTACCCTAACGGTTCACCTCGTTTGCCGGTCTAGGGTGACAAAATTACGCATATGTACTTAGTTACTGAATACTTAACGCATTGTTTTTGACGGATTTTCCCCATGACCGACGCTCTTGTTGGCAACCAGACGATCTCCCGTCGTCCGCTCGGAAGCCAAAATGCGGACACCTCCCGCCTTCCGCCGGTCGTGGTGCTAGCGCGGGAGGTCGAGACGCTCGATCACGACGCGCCGCTGCGGCGGGTCAATCTCGCCTTCAAGCGCGTGATGGACATTTTCGGCTCGGCACTGGCACTGGCCATTCTGTTGCCGTTCCTGGCGCTTGTCGCCCTGGCCATCAAGCTCGAGAGCCGCGGTCCGGTGTTCTTCATCCAGGAGCGCTGGGGCAGGAACCACCGCCGCTTCAAGGTGCTGAAGTTCCGCTCGATGTATGTCGAGGCCTGCGATCCCTCCGGCATCACCCAGACGGTCCGGGGCGACGGTCGGGTGACCCGCATGGGCGCCATCCTCAGGAAGACCAATGTCGACGAGCTGCCGCAGCTGATCAACGTCCTGAAGGGCGACATGTCGCTTGTCGGTCCGCGTTGCCATGTCGTCGGCATGCAGGCGGCGGGGATGGATTACGAGGAGCTGGTGCCGCAATACCACCTGCGCCATGCCATGCGCCCGGGCATCACCGGGCTGGCGCAGATGCGCGGGCTTCGTGGTCCGACCCATGATGCGCGCCTGGCCATCCGCCGGGTCCGTTCCGATCTCGAATACATCGTTCGCTTCAACGTCCTGCTCGACGTCGTCATCGTGCTCAGGACCCTGTGGAGCGAGATCTTCCGCGGCGGCCGCGGCATCTGACAGCCAGCGCCAGTATCAAACGGGGCAGGCTTTCCGGCACTGCCCCGAAGGAACGTGGCTCATCGCACCGACGGCTAGAGGCCTGCTGGTCGGCACCGAACAAGTGAGTGCGGCAGCAACGAAGCCATCAAGCCGATCTTGCAGGTGCTGGTTCGACCTTCGCGATCACGGGACCACCAGACTGGTATCCAGGGTTCACCGGCGCAGAAAAGCCGGAGCCAAACTCATCCAGCCCCATTTGTCTTCGCCGCCGGACACCGAGGACTTTGCGTTATGGCTCAACCTGTCGGGATCGAGGTCACAACCTCTTAACCGTGGCGGGACAATCCAGGCCGCAATAACGCTTATTCATGGAGGAAATTGTAAAATATGAATATGTACCCGACAAAACGGGAGGAGCGGATCGGAGCAATGGCCGGTCACTGAGTGGCTCAATGCTTCGGGGATGTCGGGTCGAAGCGCCTGGCTTTCCGGAGACGCGCAAGGAGAATCGCAGTGCGCCGTAGTCGTTTTCTGTTAATCGGAGGCATGCTCCTTCTGGCCGGAATCATCGCCGCGGCGAATCTGGGACAGTTCCTCACGCTCAGCTATGTGCAAGAGCAGGGCGCGCAGCACCGGGCGCTCGATGAAGCCGGCAACTTCGTCAACATGGTGCCCGAGCTGGATCAGTTGCTGAGGACAGGCACGGCGAGTCCGGCGCAAACAACCGTCATCGAAGCGCTGACCCGCCACGCCCATATATCGGCGATCCTGTTCTTCGACCGTTCGGGAACCCAGTTGCTGAGCTACAGCCGCGATGCCTGGACAAGTCATCCCGATGTCATCGCCGCGCAGGCCACGACAACGAAATTGGCGCTGACCACTGGCCTGGCGCAGGTGTCGTCCGAGTACAGTGACGGAACCAGCGCCCTGCCGATCCTTTACAGCACGGCCCATGTCCCTTTTACCGGTAAAGAGGGCGTTCGATTGGGCGTGATCGCCGTCTATCTCGACGTGTCCGAATCGGTCGAGCTGTTCCACAGCGAGTTCACCAAGCTTTCAATTCTGCTGACAGCTGTTTTCTCCCTCGTGCTTATCGCTCTGTTCGGTGGCTATGTGCTTTGGCGCAGGCGGGCCAGTCAATCGCGCCGCCAGGTGGACTATCTGGCGCGCTACGACCAACTGACCGGCGTCTACAACCGCGGTGGTTTCCATGCCCAGCTCAAGGAGATGCTGGACAAGGGCCAGATCCAGCCTGCGCACACAGCCCTGTTCTATTTCGACCTCGACAATTTCAAGTCGATCAACGACACCCGGGGCCATCGCGCCGGTGACGATCTTCTGCGTCATGTCGGCGAAGTGGTCCGCACCGCGATCGGACCTAACGACATTGCCGGGCGCTTCGGTGGCGACGAGTTTGTGGTCATCGCCCGGATCGACAGTATCGAGGACGCCGTGGCCCATGCCGAAGATCTGCAGGCGCAGATCGCACAGCCCGTTCTGACCGGCGGCACGACGATCATGACAGGAGCGAGCGTTGGCATCCTGTTCGGCATGACGGAAGGCGCCGATATCGAGGATGACATCCATCGCGCCGACCTAGCCCTGTACCGGGCCAAGATGGACGGGCGGAATGCCTGCCGGGTGTTCTCGAAGGATCTGGAAGATCGCGTCAACCGCCGCATCAAGGTGGAGAACGCCGTAAACCGGGGGCTAACGGACGGCCTGTTCAGCCTGATGTTCCAGCCCATCATCAACCGCAAGACCGGCCAGTGCACCGGATTCGAAGCCTTGCTGCGCCTCACCAATGCAGAGGGTATGCAAATCTCGCCGGCCGAATTCATCCCGGTCGCCGAGGCGAACGGCACCATCCGCGCCATCGGAGGCTGGGTGCTGGATACGGCGATTGCCGAAGCCGCGCGCTGGCCTGACGACCTGTTTGTCTCGGTCAACATGTCGGCGCGCCAGTTCGACGACGCCAACCTGGTCGAGGCGGTGCGGGCGTCGCTCGACGAGCATGGCCTTGATCCGAGCCGGCTCGAACTGGAAGTGACCGAAAGCCTTTTGATCGACAATGCCGAAAGCGTCGGACGCCAGCTGATGGACCTCAGGAATCTCGGCGTGTCCATCTCGATGGACGACTTCGGCACCGGCTATTCCAGCCTCGGCTACTTGTGGCAATACGGCTTCGACAAGATCAAGATCGACCGCTCGTTCATCCTTGGCCTGGATGCCGACACCGGCCGGGTCAGCGAGATTCTCGACACGATCATCATGCTCGGCCACCGTCTGGACCTGAAGGTAACCGCCGAGGGTATCGAGACCGAGACGCAGGCGCGCCTGTTGTCCGAATTGGCCTGCGATCAGTTCCAGGGCTATCTGTACGGCGAGCCGATGCGATCGGGCGACCTTCCTGGCTTCCTGCTGAAGAACCGGATGAAGACACTCGATACCGGTTCCGCGACAGATGCAGACGAGCAGTCTCATTCTTCGCCGCGGCGCCATTCGGTGGCCTGAGTCCGGCGCGCCTGCTGTCCGATCGGGCGCCCTTGCCTTTCCGACCTGTCCTTGCGGCTGCGGCGCGCGGAAGCTACCCCTTGCCAGCCTCTGGTCGGCTATTGGGGCACGGTGCGAATAATTCGTACCTGCGCCGTAAGCCTTTGGAAGGGCTGGGGCTCGATGCCTACGGCGCGCCCATGATCATCATTCCTGCCCAAGTCGTGCTCGGTATGCTCATGGACGGGCTGCCCATGCTTGTCATCACCATTCCGAATGCAGTGTTCGGTTTATGCACCATGCAGATAGGCAGCGTGCAACCGGCCCGCATGGGGAGTCTGCCGGGTCTAGCCGGGTTGGGCGTGAGCGATTTCGTCGATCAGCATCAGCATGGTCAATGCCTGACCATAGGGTGTCGGGATATCCGGGATTTGCCGGTAGAAATCGAGCGTATGACCCATCGGCGTGCCGTCCGACACATGCTGGACGATGCCCTCGTCGTCGACGCAGGTCAGCACCGCCGCAAATGCCTTGTCGACGACCGGCTGCAGGGTTTCGGGCAAGATGCCGAGCGCTATGCCGCGGGAAATGCCATAGGCGATGCCTGCCGTGGCCGAGGCCTCGATCGGGGACTCGACATCGTCGAGCAGCGAATGGAAGAACCCGTCACCACGCTGATATCCGGCCAGATGATCGGTTTGTGACTTCAGCAGATTGACGAGATAGCGGCGCGTCGCCTCCGGCAGGTCCGGAATGATGGCGAGAAGCTCGGGAATGGCGATGGTGATCCACGAGTTGCCGCGTGCCCAGAACGCCTTGGCAAAATTGTGTCGTCCCTTGAACGTCCAGCCGTGATACCACAGCCCGGTCACGGGGTCGGACAGATAGCGGGCGTGCACGAGGAACTGATAGACGGCCTCTTCGATCCAGTCCTTGCGATCGAACCTGCGGCCGGCATTGGCCAGGAACAGGCATGTCATGAACAAAGTGTCGTCCCAGAGCTCGCCTTCGTTGAGCCGCTCCTTGACCACATGCTGAAAGCCCTGATCCTCGGTGCGGGGCAGTTCCGTCATCAGCCAGTCGGCCCAGTTGCGAACGAGCTCTTCCCAATCCGGCCGGTCGACATGATCGATCAGCAGCGACAGGGCCAGCATGGGCGCGCTCGAATTCACCTGGCGCGGCGGCAGGCCGCGGCCGATCTGCCAGTCGTACCAGTCCACCAGCGCCGCGATCAGCGCCTCGTCATTGGAGTGGCGGGCATGGGAATAAAGACCGTAGACGCCGACACCGATCTCCCAGTCCCACTCGTCGAACTGCAGCGCGAAGCCACCACTCGACAAGGGCGCCGTCTCATTGATGTTGCGCAGCCGCGACAGGCCGGTCGCCACCCGGGACAGATATTCCAAAAGCTCACTGCGTGATTGCTGCATCATGATCGTCTACTTCACTTGGGCCGGAACAGGCGGAACGGACGTCCAGGCGACGGCCGGATCACGGGATTGGGTCGGGAACGGCACCGCTTGCGTATCGCGGCGGAGGCCGTTGCGGTAATCGAGCTTCAAGACCGGCGCTTCGGGACACCGGCAGGTCAGGGCTAAGGGCGCATCGCCGAGCGACAGGTCGATGCGAGCCGCGAATGCTTCTACTAGAGCGAAACCATCTGCAGGCACGTCGCCGACAGTGAGCGCCCAACCGGTGCGCGCACCTTCGACGCGAAACTCGATGCCGGCGCCCGGCCCGTCCGTGACGGCGGCAATCGGGCCGGTGGCCTTGAGGATGGCGTAGCCATCACCCGATCTCAGCGCCAGCCAGTCCGGCCCCAGAGCATGTTCGTCGAAGGCCGCAAGCGGCGCATAGGCATGGGTAAAGCCGATGTCCGGATCGGACCCGAGATCGAACAGGACGAGGCAGCAGTTCCCGGATTGGCCGATACGCGGCATCTTGCCATTGCCGGCCCAGTAAGACGGGCGGTTCGAGCCCCAGGGATCGTCCTCGCCGGGATGATTGACATAGGCACGCGCCATCGGATTGCCGGCAGCCTGGATGTCGACCAGATGCTGTTGATGCCCGCCGGCGCCGGGCTCGGCGTCGACACTGGCGGAGAGCTGGATATTGGCGGTCTTGAACAGGGCCAGCCGCGCCGCATCGCCAAAGCCTTGGACATAGCGCGCCTCGACCGCCCTGCCCTTTGGCGGTGCGACATGGTCCATTAGCCCGGACGGCGGCTGATAATCGGTCGCGCAGAACATCGGCAGCGCCGCCACGCCCTGGTTGAACCAGCCGGTGCCGAAGGCAACTGTTGCGAACGGGGAGAGCTCGGTCAGCGGGCCGGCGCGCAATTCCTTGTCATAGGCACGGCCCATCGTACCGGCCGAAACCCCGTTCATCGTGTGCAGGCCGATCATCGTGAGCAACCGGTCCAGCACCCCGGCGGCCCGCGCCTTGAGCTCGGCGCCGGCCCAGCGGTAAAGGGCGAACAGGCCGATGAAATCGATCGGGTAATAGGCCGCCGAGTTCCATTCGGCCAGTCCGTGCGCCTCGATGGAATCGAACCAGCGGCCAAGGCGCGCTTCGGCCAGGGCGGCATGCTCGCGCCCGGTCAGCCCGGCATTGGCGAAAAGCGCGTCTGGGAACAGCTGGCCGGCAATCAGTTCGCTGACGTGGAAGCACAGGACGTGGTTCTCGCTCCAGAACCACATGGCATCATTGCCCGGCTCGTCCATCCAGTAGCGATAGCCGAGTATGGCGTCGCGCATGCGCGCGCTGAGATCCGTCGGGATCAGATCCTCGTAAGCCGCGACGATCCATAAAAGCGGCACCATGACGAAATCGGAGCAGTCTCGCCGCGTCACGATGGAGTCGAGCGTGTCTTCGATGGCATCGAGGCTCGCCGCATCGAACGGCAAGCTAATGGCGAGGCGTGCCAGCACGCGCCCGATCCGGTGCTCGCCCTTCTCCGCCAGATAGGCAAGACAGCTCGATTTCCGTGTCGCCAGATCACCGGAGAGCGTCATGGGCGCCTTCTCGCGCAGGAGCGCGAAGGCAATGCCGCGTTCGACGCGGCTGTCGCCGATCGACAGGGTGAGCCCGAGATGATGATAGGCGTCGGGCAGGCCGGCGAGCCGACCGAAGGACACGCGGTCCTCGCCCCGCCGGAGCACCGACGAAGCCATGAAGGCCGGTGGCAGATGCTGCATGTGCACGCTCTGGCTCACTTCGGCATCGATATGCACGTCATGGCTGGCGGCGCGGTCGAACACGAGCACAAGCTCGTCGCCGTCACCGAAGACGACCTTTTCCGGCCTGACGCTGCGCGCCAGCTGCATCAGTGTAGAAAGGACGGACTGGTCGGCATTTCCGGGAAGTTCGGCAACCAGATCCCCTTGGCCCAGCCATGTGAGTTCGACGAAATAGTTGGTATCGCGCTCGGCCATTTCCTCGATGAGCAGCACCACGTCCGACCCGCCGGACTTGAGCGGCAAGGCGATATCGGTGTGCTGGGTGGTGTTTCGCGTATAGGGCTCGAACGAGGTGACATGTTCACCGTCGACCCAGATATGCACGCCGCCACATGTCGCAAGGCGGAACGGCTGGGTGCCATCGCCCGGCGGCACAAGTCGAGTGCGGGCCCAGCGGCTCAGACGGGTCGGCTTGTGCCAGAAGCCGGAGAATTCCAGCCGCCGATTGAAGCCGGGAAGATTGCTGGCGACGACTTCGAAGCCGGCATCGAGCGCCACCGTCCGCGTGGCGATCTCGGCCAATACGGCCTTGCGGCAGGGCAGATCGCCGACATCGACAAAGCCGTTGACGAATTTGTAGTCGACGGTGTCGACACCGCGCGCCACTTCGCCCGGATAGGATCGCGCGTCGAGCGCGCCGAGAAGAAAGGCGGTCACGGTCTCGCCGGGACGCGTGATGAAGCGTGCGAGGTCAGCCATCGGCACCTCCCGCTGCATTCAAACTGAGCTCGATCGCCTCGATTGCCGGCACCAGTTGGTCGAGACTGTCGATTCGGTGATCCCATTGCTCCGAGGCATCGGCGGGTTCATGGGAACGTTGGCGCGACCAGGCGACGAACAGGCTGATGAGATCGGCCTGATTGGCACCGCGGATGTCGCGCGCCAGATTGTTGCCGACCATGACGATGCGCTTGCGATCGGCGTCGCCGAGACCGAGCGCCGCCAACGCCGCATCGAACATTTTTGCAGAGGGCTTCAATTCCCCGACTTCCTCGGAGATGGCATGCGCTTGCATGAGGCTCCAGATGCCACGCGGCTCGAGCAGATTCTGAAAGCTTTGGCGCAGGCCGTCAGCAACCAGCGCCAGGGTATGTCCGCGCTCGTGAAGCGTGCGCACGGCATCCATGGCATAGGGGATTTCCTTGGCCGCGGTGACCAGCTCGCTGCCGTCCACCTTCACTTCCGTCGTTTCGTCGATGAGCGTGTCGCCGCAATCGAGAAAGACAGCCGCCAGATGAGGCACCTGTGCCGGCAGTGCGGCGATCAGGGCCTGGATGCGTTGCGGAATCCAGTCCGCAAGCCCGGCCCAGGGCAGCAGGGCGGGAGCAGCGTCGTCGCTGCACCGGCTGAACTCGAAACTCGGAACGAAGGCCGCGCGCTTCATCGCCAGCCGCGCCAGCCGGTGGTCGCGCGGAGTGACGGCGTATTGGCCCGCCTCGAAGAAGTGATTGCCGGTATGAATACCCTGCGATCCGGCATCGGGCCCGCATGTGCGAACGATCATCTCGCCGGCGACAAGACCCATGGGGCGTTGGACACCCCAAAGCGCATGTTTGCCCGGCTCGACATAGAGCACCGGCCGGCCATCCCTGAGTTCCGGCAGGCCCGGCCCGGAATCCATCGAAACCCGAAGCCCGTGCATCGAGCCTTCGACTCGCACGACCTGGCCATCTGCATTGAGGTGCACCCAGACGTGTTCGAGATCATAGAGATGTTCGATGTCCCAGTCGTACCAGATGGCGTACTCGATCACCTTGCCACCTTGTGGCGGCGCGACGGTGAATTTCGAAGAGGGCGACCGGGTCGTCTCCCGCAGAACCGAGTAGCCAAAACCGAGCGGCAGCGCCGGCTCATTGGCGTCAAGCATCAACACCGGCCGATGCCGTTCGGCCAGGGCGCGATCAGGACTATTGTCGCGACCTGCCGTCAATGCGGGGGTGGAGACGGTCGGCAGGTTCATTCGCCGATCCCGTCGAGCGTGAGGTCCTCGGCAAAGTGACAGCGCACCTGCCGCGTGCCGATTTCGCGCAGGACCGGCTTTTCCGCCGAGCAGCGCTCGACGGCGTGCGGACAGCGCGGGTGGAACGGGCAGCCGGACGGCGGATCGGTGGCATCGGGCACCTCGCCCTTGAGCGCGCCACGCTTTTCACGCGAGCGCTTGCGCGGATCCGGCTGCGGAACGGCGCGCAGCAGGGCCTCGGTATAGGGATGCATCGGTCTGGCGAACAGGTCGTCGGTGTCGCCGAGTTCGACAATCTGCCCGAGATACATCACCGCGATGCGGTCCGAGATGTGCTCGACCATGCCGAGATCATGGGTGATGAACAAATAGGTCAGGCCGAACTGCTCTTGCAGGTCCTGCAGGAGATTGATGTTCTGTGCCGCGACCGACACGTCGAGAGCCGAGACCGCTTCGTCGGCGGCGATGAAGGCCGGCGAGAGCGCCAGCGCCCGGGCGATGCCGATCCTCTGGCGCTGCCCGCCCGAAAAGGCGTGAGGATAGCGCGGAGCGTATTCGGGCCTGAGGCCGACAAAGGTCAGCAATTCGGCGACGCGCTTGGCGATCTGTTCCTTGGAGTAGCCATGGATGACCATCGGCTCGCCAATGAGGTCGAGCAGCGTCATGCGCGGGTCGAGCGAGGAATAGGGATCCTGGAAGATCATCTGCATCTCGCGCCGGATTGGGCGCAACTGCTTGTCCGAAAGCAAGGAGATGTCGAGCACGCCGCCGTCGGTCTGGCGAAACAGGATCTGCCCTTCCGTCAGCGTGTAGGCCCTGAGGATCAGCCGGGCGACTGTCGATTTTCCCGAGCCGCTTTCGCCGACAAGGCCGAAGGTCTCGCCCTTCCTGATGTCGAAGCTGACATCGTCGACGGCGCGCAGCAGTTGCGTCTTGCGGCTGCGACCCGACTTGACCGGGAAGTGTTTCTTGAGGCCGCGGACCGAGATGAGGACGTCTTCGGCCATCTCGACGCCGGTTCCGGCTGGACTGGTCATGGGTGCACCTCCGGCAGCTTGCCAACGAAGTGGCAGGTCGCTTCCTGTCCGCGCGCCAGCGACACCCGCGGTGGCGCCTTTTGAGCGCACAGTGACTTGTCCGCGTAGTCGCAGCGGGTGTGGAACACGCAGCCCGAGGGAATATTGTAGGGATCGGGAACCGATCCCTTGATGGTCTTCAGCCGTCGCTGATGCTTCTGCCCGAGACGCGGGATCGATTGCAGCAATGCCTGGGTATAGGGATGCTGCGGATTGTAGAAAATGTCGTCGACACTGCCGGTTTCGACGACACGGCCCAGATACATGACGGCCACGCGGTCGGCGATGTCGGCCACCACCCCGAAATTATGGGTGATGAAGATGATCGCCATGCCGAGTTCTTCCTGCAGCGATTTCAGCAGTTCGAGAATCTGGGCTTCGGTCGTCACGTCCAGCGCCGTCGTCGGCTCGTCGGCAATCAGCAGCGCCGGATCGCAGGACAGGGCAAGTGCGATCATGGCGCGCTGACGCATGCCGCCCGACAGTTGGTGGGGATAGCGGTCGAGCATCAGATCGGGATGCGGCAGCTGCACGCGCGCCAGCAGCTCGATGGCGCGCTTGCGCGCCTCGGCCTTGCCGACATTGCGGTGCAGCATGATCGTGCGGGTGATCTGCACGCCGACGGAATGCACCGGCGACAGGGCGGTCATCGGCTCCTGGAAGATCATGCCGATGCGTCCGCCGCGCAGGCGACGCATCATCCTACTATCGCGCGGCTGGCCGCTGAGCACGTATTCGGTATCGCCATCGGGATTGAAGCGGATCGTGCCATCACCTTCGACGGCGTTACGGGCGAGAAGCCGCATGATCGCCCGGGCGGCCACCGATTTTCCCGATCCGCTTTCGCCGACGATGCCGAGCACCTCGCCGCGATCGACGTGGTAGGAAACGCCATCAACCGCCCTGACCAGCCCTTCGCGTGTCGCGAAATCGACAACAACGTCGTCGAGCTGCAAAAGCCTGTTGTCCGGCAAGGTTCTGTTCTCTGACCTGATCATGATCGCCCCCTATTGTCCGTAGGGGTCGGCTGCATCGCGCAGACCGTCGCCAAGGAAGTTGAACGCCAGCACAACCAGCACCACGGCGATGCCGGGGGTCAGGAGCCATGGAGCCAGGGAGATGGATCTGAGATTCTGTGCGTCCTGCAAGAGCACGCCCCAACTGACGACCGGCGGCCTCAACCCGAGGCCGAGAAAACTCAGCGCCGTCTCGCCAAGGATCATCTCGGGCACGGCCAGCGTCATGGCAGCGATGATATATGAGGTCATGGCCGGCAGCATGTGCTTGGTGATGATGCGATATTCGGAGGCGCCTGCCAGCCGGGCCGCGAGCACGTAATCCTCGGTCTTCAGTGAGAAGAAGCGACCGCGAACGACGCGGGCAAGATGGGTCCAGCCGATCAGCGCCAGGATGATGGTGATGAGCACATAGACGAACAGCGGGTTCCATTCGATCGGCAGCGCCGCCGCCAGTCCCATCCAGAGAGGGATATGCGGCACCGAACGGATGAATTCCATCAGGCGCTGGATGGCCGTGTCGGCCATGCCGCCCCAATAGCCCGAGACCGCGCCGAAGAACAGTCCGAGCACGAAGGCGAACAGCACGCCGACCAGGCCTGCCGAAAGGGTGACGCGCGCGCCGTAGACGAGGCGCGAGAGCAGGTCGCGCCCAAGGGAATCCGTTCCGAGGATGGCGATCTTCTGTCGTTTGTGATCGATGCCGAACAGGTGAAGGTCGCTCTTCCAGACGCCCCAGAACTTGTACTCTTCCCCGCTGACGAACCACTGGATCGGCAGCGGCTTGTCGGTGTTCTCGACATAGGTGACACGCGCCGTTTCCGGATCGCGCGTGCGCTTGAGTTCGTAGACGAACGGCCAGGCCGGACCGCCATCGTGCCAGACACGCACCATCTGGGGCGGCACGAATGTCTGAATCCTCTCGATGGAACTCGGCGCATAGGGCGCGACGAATTCGGCGAAGATGGCAACCAGATAGGCGAAGAGCAGGAAATACAGCGACACCAGCGCCAGCTTGTGCTGGCGGAATCGCCACCACATCAATTGCCAGGAATTGGCGGTGTAGAGCGTGTCTGCCCCCTGCCCGGTGGTCACGTCCGCGTTTTCGGCAATGCCTTGATCAATGGTCATTTCAGCCTCACGCGTAGCGGATGCGCGGATCGGACCACGCAAGCAGGAAATCGGAAATCATCGTGCCGATGACGGTGAACACACTCAGGATGAGGATGAAGCTGCCGGCCAGATACATGTCCTGCATCTTGAGCGCCTGCAAAAGCAGCGGACCGGTCGTCGGGATGTTGAGCACGACCGCGGTAATGATATCGCCGGAAAACAGCGCCGGCAGCGCCCAGCCGACGGTCGAGATGAAGGGGTTGAGGGCAACGCGCACCGGATAGCCCCAGACCACCTGGCGCTCGGACAGGCCCTGCGCATAGGCGGTTTCAACATAGGGCTTGCCCAGTTCGTCGAGCATGTTGGCACGCATGACTCGGATCAGGCCGGCGGCGCCGCCGGTGGCCAGCACGACGACCGGAATCCAGATGTGTTCGAGAATGTTGAAAAACTTGGCCCAGGACAGGGGCTGGTCGGAATACTCCGGCGACATCAGCCCGCCGACATCCATGTTGAGCCAGGCAAAACCGATCCACATCAGAACCAGAGCCAGCAGGAAATCCGGAATGCCCTTGCCGAGGAAACCGAACACGGTGAACACATAGTCGAAGATCGAATACTGCCGCGTCGCCGAATAGACGCCGACGGGGATGGCGATGATCCAGGTGAAAACGAGGGACAGGGAGGACAGGACCAAAGTGATGCTCAGGCGGTCCCAGATCAGATCGGAAACTGGGGCATTCCAGTGAAAGGACTGACCGAAATCGCCATGGAAGACGATATCGGAGATCCAGCGCCAGTATTGGACGTAGATGGGATCGTTTAGCCCGAGCTGCGTGCGCAGGACCTCTTCCTGCTCGACGGTGATGTAGTTCCCCTGATTGCGCATTTCGGCAACCATGGCGGTGACGTAGTCGCCCGGGGGAAGCTGGATGATGATGAAGGATATGAACGAGACCGCGATGAGGGTCGGGATCGCCCATAAGGCACGTTTGACGATATAATCAAGCATAGGAAATCCCCCGCCTACCGAAGTGGAAGCGCTGTTCCTCGGCTTCCGGCGGTTTCGGCCAAATTCAGCGCAATCTGGAACGTTTCGGCTCTGGCCTGATCGTCCGGACGCCATAAGGGACGCGCCAGCGCCAGACCGAAAAATCGAAAACCTACCCGTTCGGGGCCTTGTCTTCACACAGTCCGAGCGAACGAAATCCCAAGGTACGTTCGGGATGGCGGCAACGCCACCCCGAACGCAGGAGCAAGACTACTCTTCGATCCACATCTGCTGGGTACGGGCAAGGCCGATACCGCGGGTGATGTTGTCTTCGACCAGACCGCTCTGAAGATTGTGGAAGTTGTTCTTCACAATCGCCGGGATCGCGATTTCGCCAACTAGGCCAATCACCCAGCCATTTTTGACGAAGCCGGCGATCATTTCGTTGGCCGCCGCATCGGCTTCCTCGAGCGTGGGTGCCGTCGCAGCACGATCCCAGGCCGCCCAGAGATCGCGGATCGGATGACCCGCTGGCGGTTCGACGCCGGACTCGCCGCCGGAACGACGCCATGCAAAATACTGCTCAGCGTAGAAGTCGCTGCCCAGCATGGTCCGCGGGTCCGCGGGCACGATCGAGAGGCGGTCCCAGGGCACAAGCTGCATCTGGAAGTTGTTGTTCTTGCGGTTGTCGTCCCACTGGGTACGATCGATCAGACGCGGCAGCAACTCGATACCGATATCGCTGAAATTGTCGGCCACCAGCTCAAGCACATTGTTGTAGGCGTCATTGCTGGTTTCGACGACGATCTGAAGACGCTTGCCGTCCGGACGCAGACGATAGCCGTCACCGTCCGTTTCGGTCAGCCCAACGCCATCGAGCAGCTCATTGGCCATATCCGGATCGTATTCGGTCCAGTGCGTCTCGAGGTCCGCGTTGAAGTACGGAGACCCGGAAATTGGAGAAGCGGTACGCGGCTCACCCAGGCCGGAGAAGGCCAGCTCGTTGATCGTTTCGCGATCAATGGCGATCGACAGGGCGTGACGGAAGTCCTCGGTCTCGTAAAGACCGCGAAGCTCCTCGTCCGCCACCGTCAGGTTCGGCACCAGCGACCAGACATTGGCACTGGTGAAGCCCTTGACGTCGTATCCGCCCTTCTCGGCGTTTTCCTTGTAGAAGGTGAAGTCATTGGCCGTGACGTAGCGCATCTGCATGTCGATCTGGCCTTGCACGATCATCAGGTTGAACGCGTCCTGAGCCTCGAACAGATGATGTTCGATGGTGTCGATATAGGGGAGCTGGTTGCCCTCCTGGTCCACGGCCCAGTAGTAAGGATTGCGGACCATCGTCACCTTGTCGCCGCTGACACCGCCCTTGACCTTCCAGGCGGTGATGACCGGCAGGTCTTCGTTGAACCACCAGGCCGTGACCTTGCCCTTGGATCCCCAGAGCTCGTTCCAGCTATCGACCTGATATTCCTCGGCAAGAGCGGCAAGCTCTTCCTCGGTGGCGTAGTGGTTGTTGAACTTCTTCAGGTAGTGGGCCGGCTGGATGAAGGACGGACGATCAAGGCTTGCCGACGTCGCCGTGGAATCCTGGGCCAGAATGTTCAGGAAATAGACATAAGGCTGCTTGAACTTGACCGTGAAGGTGCGATCGTCGGCAATTTCCAGCTCCATCGGCTCGCCGCCGGGGGCCAGATAGGTCTCGTAGTTCGCCGTGATTTCCTTGTTGTTGTAGATGTCGTTGTACCAGAATTCGACATCCGCGGTGGTCACCGGGTGACCATCCGACCACTTGAGGCCGTCAAGCAGGGTGAAGGTGAACTCCGTCGAGTTCTCGTTGACCGAATAGCTCTCGATATAGGCCGGGGTCAGCTGAACATTGCCGTCGGCATCGGCGGTGTATTTGAGAACGCGCTCTTCCATGAGCTTGGTCGGCCCCCAGCGGTCGCCGGGCCCCTTGAACGCGCGGTGCCAGGTTCCGCCATATTCGCCGACCGACAGCGCCTCGACGACGCTCGGATTGACCGGCAGCCGTTCGTCGACGGGCGGCAGTTCGCCCTTGGCGACCAGATCGGCAAGCATCGGCGCTTCCTGGAAGGCAAGGGCCGGGCCCGACATGGCCGCACTTGCCATCAATGCCAGCGCAAGCGTCGCAGCAAATCCGCGCGTTGCGCGCCGGATATTGGGCGACGTCGCGTCAGCCGATAAAAATTTTTTCATGTGATTTCCTCCTCTGAAGCCTTGGCTTGCTGAATGAAACAAGTGCCTTGCACTGCACTCCATACTCGCCTTTCTCCACAGTTCTGGTGCATCTGTGAAAAAAAATCAACCAGAAAAGCCGCATTCCTGCCGCCCTGCTGAGGGATTTCTTTTCCCAATAATGAAAATTTTTGCACACAGAACTGTCACAAACGCCTAAGGCGTTGCCCAGACGGCTATTTCGCGACCGGCTTTGTGGGCAGGGGCGCCACACTGGCGCGCTCGATGATCTCGCATCCCAGTTCCAGGCGATGGGCCGCCCGCGCCCCGCCGACATTGTTGGCCCGCTGTTCGAGCAGCGTCAGCGCCGCCTGCCCGAACTGATCGAGCGGAATGGCGATGGTCGACAGCGGCGGCGCATGGAATTCGCTCGGCGCGACGCCGTCGAAGCCCATGACCGACACATCGCCCGGCACATTGAGCCCCGCCGCGTTGAGCGCCCTGATGGCACCGAAGGCCAGATTGTCGGCCGCGCAGAACAGCGCCGTTGCCCCTTGCCTGTCGGGATGAGCCTTGAGCCAGTCACGGATGGCGGCCTCGCCGCTCTGCGGCTCATAGCCCGCCGCCACAAGCACGATGCCGTTTTCGCGCGGAATGCCGTTCTCGTCGAAGGCATCGAGAAATCCGTCGCGGCGGCGGTCAACGGTCTTGCGACCACGCCAGGTCAAGTGGGCAATCCGACGATGACCGAGAGCGATCAGGCGCTTGGTCGCCTTCATCGCGGCGAAGCGGTTGCCCGGCGTGACGCTGTCGATATGCATTTCCGGGTCTTCGCCATTGATCAGCACAGCCGGGATTCCCGCCTTCTCGATGGCCTCGAGCAGGCTGGAGCGGTCGTCGTTGAGCAGGATGATGCCGTCGACATTCGCTTCGCGCGCAGCGGCGACAACCGAGGCAATGGAGCGATCGCGGCTGAGGGCCAGCGGCACGATCCTGATGCCGCGTGCATCGCAATCACGGGTCAGGGCATTGAGGATTGTCCAGGACACCAGATTGACGTCGCTATCGGGCAGCGCGTTTTCCGGCGCCACCATGAGGATTCGGTGCAGCGTGCCGATCGACGCCTTGGCCGTGCGCTTGGCGAGATAGCCGAGGTCGCGCGCGGCATCGAGCACCCTCGTCCGCACTTCCTCGGAAATGGGCGCCGTACCATTGAGAACGTGCGACACCGTCGATAGCGCCACGCCGGCGCGTTCGGCGACATCGCGAATACCAACCTTGGACTTTGCCATCTGGCGATCTCCTCGAACGGGGCGGGCCTATGCCGTGTTTGGCCGCAAGGTCAATCTCAGCGTCTTGATCTCGAAAGGCGCGAAAGCGAGTTGGACCGTGGCATCGCTGATGTCGAGCACAGCCTGTTTCTCTTCGATGAGGTTGGTTTCGACAGCCGCGGAGATCTCCGGCGCCAGATGGATATCGGTCACCTGCCGCCGGCCGCCGCGCTCCCAGAACCGGACGATCAATCCGTGGCCATCCGCCGCACGCTTCAGTGCCTCTACAGCAATCGCCGGATTGTCGGGACGGACCAGACCGGACAAGTTGGCAGGCGCCGCCCCGCCCGTGGCGGCGACAACAGCCAAAGGGTGGTTGAAACGTTCGGCGGCTTCGGAAACGACACAGGCGTCGGCACCGTCATGAACCAGCATGGCATAGCGGAAACGGTGCTCGCCCTGGTCGGCTTCGGGCCAGGGCCATGTCGGCGAGCGCAAGAGCGTCAGCCGCAGGGTCGTGCCCTTGGCGTCATAGCCATATTTGCAGTCGTTGAGGAAAGCGACGCCGAAACCCTGCTCGTGAAGGTCGACCCAGCGCTGCATCGGGTACTCGTAGCGGGCCTGATCCCAGCTGGTGTTGGCATGGGTGGGGCGCGTGACGTGACCGAACTGGATCTCCGCACGCGAGTCCGCCGTGTGCAAGGCCAGCGGGAAGATGGTCTTGACCAGCGTGTTGTGCTCGCGCCAGTCGATGAATGTGTCGAAGCCCAGCATCTCCGCATCCGCTTCAAGCGAGACGAGCTGAACCAGGCGCGACGACTCGTAGCGCCATTCGAAGCGGATCGCTGCGCGGTAGGGGCCGTGTTCCACGACCTCGGCGCTGACGAGATTGTCGATGTCCCAGAACTGATCCTCAAAGCACGCGTCGATGTCCCAGGCGTCGAACTCACGGGGCAGGTCGCGATAGGCGCGCAGCCGGTTGCCGAGCGCGCCTTCTTTCAGGGCTTCGCGTTGCCGCAGCTTGTCGTAGACCGACAGAAGGCGCCCCCTTGTGTCGAAACGCGCCCGCAACCGGCCGTTCTCGAGATGCGTCGTCGAAACGTCGAGCGCATCGCCCCTCTGGGCGCCGTCCCCGGGCGCGACGGTGACTCGCATCGCGCCAAGCGCCGGCACCGGCGCGATCGGCGCGGCTTCGGCCGTGCTGCCATCGGCATGAACGAGCGTCTGCGACGGCACGCCGGCAATCCGAACTGGCGTGGAGGAAGCGATTTCCACCAGCCCGCCCCTGTCCTGCCCGTAGGGATTGAGGGCAACAAGGCCCTCGCCACCCAGTGCCGCGACAAGCCGGCTGCGCAGCGTCTCGGCCTGCACGAAGAAATCGGCGAATTCCTGCGCGCTGTCCTGGTAAACCTCGCCGATCGACGATCCGGGCAGGATGTCGTGGAACTGGTTGAGCAGGACCGTGTCCCAGAGCCGGTCGAGCTCGTCATCCGGATAAGCGCATGCGCCACGCACCCACCCGAGGCTGGCCAGCATTTCGAGCTCGCGCATCATCGCTTCGGCGCGACGGTTGTTGCGCTTGACGTCGGCGACCGAGGTGAAGGTTCCGCGGTGGAATTCGAGATAGAGCTCACCGACCCAGACCGGCCAGTCCTCCTGCTCCGCGTTCATGCGGGCCACGAGCTTTTCGAAGAACGGCCCCATGAAGCCCTGCGACACGCGCGGGCAGCCCGGGATGCCGCGCTCCATGCGGCGGATATGCTCGAGCATCTCCGACGTCGGCCCACCGCCGCCATCGCCAAATCCGTAAACGAGAAACAGCTCGTCATTGCGGGCCTTCTGGGCGTAGCGCCGCCAGGTGCCCATGACATGGCTGGCCTTGAGATCGGGGCAATAGGTCGTGCCGATGGATGTGCTGTCGGCGGGCTGGGTGGTGAGGAAATAGGTCGGCGCGCGCGTGCCGTCGATGCCCTGCCAGAAAAAGGTTTCGTTGGGCATGCGATTGGTGTCGTTCCAGCTCAGCTTGTGGGTGACGAAGACCGTCAGCCCGGCGAGCTTCATGATTTGCGGCAGCGCCGCGGAATAGCCGAACGTGTCGGGCAGCCACAGCACCGTTGGGCGAACCCCGAAGGTTTTCTGATGATAGCGGATGCCCTTGACGATCTGCCGGACCAGCGCCTCGCCGCCGATCATGTTGGCGTCCGGTTCGAGCCAGAGCGCCCCCTCGATCTCGAACGTGCCCTCGCGCTGTTTCTCGGCAATCCGCCCGAACAGCTCCGGATAGTCCCTCGAGAGATGGTCGAGCAGCACGCCCTGATTGTACATGAACCGATAGTCGGGATAGACGTCGAGAAGCGCCAGCGCCGTCGCCATCGAACGCGCCATCTTCTCCCGGGTCTCGCGCACCCGCCACAGCCAGGCAACATCGATATGGGTATGGCCGGTGACCGTGATTTTCGGGGCCGCTTCGGTGTCCGCCGTTTCGTAGATGCGAGCCGCGATGCTGCGTGCCGCTTCAACCGACCTGTGGAAGCGCGCCGTGTCGCCGGGACGCAGATCCAGGACGCCGAGCGCCTCGTGAACACTGTTGACAATGAGGTCGCGCCGGTGATCGGTCTCGGGCAGGTGTCGGGCAACGTCGAGCGGAACCCTGAGATCGTAATAGAGCGCCTCCGCGGCTGAATCATGCGCCAGCAGGCGGCAGGCGAAGCCGAGCTGGCTCCGGTCCTCGATGGTGCCGGCTTCGACAAGGATATCGAAACGCTCACCGGCCTGCGCATTTTCCGTCAACAGCACCTCGCGGTGATTGTAGTCCGCTCCTTGCGCAATCCGGCCATCGATCCGCACGAGGCATTGCGGATCTGAACGGCCCATGACGCGGCCGAATTGCGCCTCTATGCCGAGATAGACGCGCTTGCCCTCGAGAGCCGACGGAACCGTCGCCTGCCCGGCAAACCAGAAATAGGATTGCGGCGCGCCCCAGACGGTTTGCGGCGTCACTTCGGCCCAACCGTCACGCGGACCAACAACCATTTCGGCCCGCCGCTCCGGCGCGGCCTCGGCCCACACAAGCTTGATAGGCGCATCGTCCGGCGTGAAGATGCGGGTTCGCAGCACCTCGACGAGGTGATCGAGCTTGCTAAGGTCTGGCACGTTTCTCCCCCTGGACTGGCAGCGCGAACTCTAATGAAAATTTTTATTCTCTGCAATGCAAACCAGGTGCGAAGGCATCGTTGGTGAGCATGCCCATTCCCCTTGTTTCAAAGGGATGTTCGCCCTAAACATAGGCAATCGCGCGGCCAAGGTCACGTGCTCTGCAATATGAAAAATTTTTAGGTTTTGCGATGAACAAGGCGGAAGTCATTCGTGTGGCAAGTGCTTCGGGCGAGGCAACGGCATGCATTCAGGCCGCAATCGATAAGGCGGGCAAGGGGCCGTTGCGGGTGGTGCTGGAGCCCGGGATTTTCCCGTGTGGCGGCTTGCGTCTGAGGTCGGATGTCGAGTTGCACATCTCGGACGGCGCCGAACTGCACTTCATTTCCGACTACGACGCCTATGCCGGAACCGGTGTCGACATCGTCGCCGAGAACTCCGATCGCGGCATGATCGTCGCGCAGGACTGCGAACGCGTCGCCGTGACCGGCAAGGGCCGCATCGTTTGCGACAGCGCCCCATTCGTCATCGGCGAGGACCCGGGCATGGACATCCATACGCCTGCCGACCGCCGTCCGCGCGTGCTGGTGATCGAGCGTTGCCGGCAGGTGACGCTTCGCGACGTCTCCGTTTCGGATTCGCCGATGTGGACGCTGCATTTCGTCGACTCCGACGAGGTCACCATCGATGGGATACGGGTCGACAACAACAAGAGCATGCCCAATACCGACGGTCTGGTCATCGACGGATGCCGCAACGTCACGGTCACCAATTGCCGGATTCACACGGCGGACGACGGTATTGTCCTCAAGACCAGCATCGGGCCGGATGGCAAACCGACCGGTGCCTGCCGAAACGTGCGCGTCACCCACTGCGAGGTGGAGAGCCAGTCCTGTGCCCTCAAGATCGGCACCGAATCGCATGCGGATTTCGAGGACATCTCGTTCTCGGACTGCACGATCATCCAGTCCAATCGCGGGCTGGGAATCTTCTCGCGCGACGGCGGCGCCGTGCGTCGGGTGGCATTCTCGCGGATCACCATCGATTGCCGCGAGGCGCCGCCCGGTTTCTGGGGATCGGGAGAGGGCATCTGCATCAACGTGCTCGACCGCCGCCCGCATCTGCGGCCAGCCGGCAGCGTCACCGATATCAGGATCGAGGATGTCTCCGGGCACATGCAGGGCGCCATCAACCTCATCGCTGAAAGGCCGGCGGGCATTTCGGGTGTGGTCATGCGCTCTGTGGTGCTGAGCCAGACGCCCGGGCCGCACGGCGCCGCGCTCGCCTACGACCTACGGCCGACCCCGGCCGACCTCGAACCGACCGAGGAAGGTGTCGGGCGGCAGAATTCCTGGCGGCTCGGCCCGGACGGACGCATCATCGGCTGCATCGACTATCCGGGCGGCATGCCGGGTCTTTATGCGCACAACACTTCGGATCTGGTGCTGGAGGACGTGACGATCACGCGCCCCGATACGCTGCCCGAAGGCTTCAATACGGAGATTGTCGTTCGCGACTGACCCGTTGGCGGCTGCCAAAGAAAAGGGGCGCGCTCGCGCCCCTTTTGCCGTCACAGACCGAGCATGTCCGGGGTGACCGGTTCCGCCTTGCCGGACCTGGCTGAAAGCGTCGCCGCCTCGGCCACTGCAAGGGCGCGCACGCCATCGGCAAGCGGCACCGGCACGGCGCCGCCGCCGTTGACGGCAGCAACGAAATCGGCCCATTCGCGCTGATAGGCCTTCATGTAGCGCTCAAGGAAGAAGTGCTCGGGCTTGGCGCTGACGGCGCCGTCTTTTGTGATCTTCTCGATGTTGTTCTCGAGCACATTGGCGGCGGACAGCAGCCCTTCGGAGCCCAGAAGCTCGAGACGCTGGTCATAGCCATAGGCAGCGCGCCGGCTGTTCTTGATGACGGCGAGCCTGCCATCGGCAAATTTGAGCGTGATGACGGCGGTATCGACATCGCCGGCGGCGCCGATTTCCGGATCGACGAGCGACGAGCCGATGGCGGCGACCGTTTCGGGCGCGCCGCCCATGATCCAGCAGGCCATGTCGAAGTCGTGAATGGCCATGTCGCGGAAAATGCCGCCCGAGACCTTCACGTAGGAGACCGGCGGTGGCGCCGGATCGAACGAGGTGATCGACAACAGTTCGCCCTTGCCGATCTCGCCGTTGTCGAAGGCCGTCTTGAGCGCGGCGAAATGCGGATCGAAGCGGCGGTTGAAACCGATCATCACCGGCATGCCGCTCGTGGCCGTCGCGGCCTGGCATTGCAGTGCCCGCTCGAGGCTCAGATCGACCGGTTTTTCGCAAAGCACCGCCTTGCCCGCCGCGATCGAGGCCTCGATCAGGTCGGAGTGGGTGTCGGTCGGCGTGGCGATCAGAACGGCATCGATCGCCGGATCGGCGATGATCTCTTCGGATGACCTGACCGCGATCCCGTGTTCGGCGGCCAGCGTTTCCGCCGACGAAGCGATGGCGTCCGAGACCGCGACGAGCTTGCTGCCGTCATGGGCGGCGATGCTGCGTGCATGAACCAGACCGATGCGCCCTGCACCCAGCAGACCGACTTTCAGCATTTCTTCTCTTCCTTAGGCAAAGGGCGTTGCCGCCCGAAAACAGGGGCGGCGCTCAGGCGTCGCGTTTGGCGATCCAGTCGAAATCGGCATGGTTCTTAAAGCGCCACTTGCGCTGCGGTCCGGCCATGACGTTGAGATAGTACATGTCGAACCCGTAGGGCGCGGCACAGGGGTGATAGCCCTTGGGCACCAGGACCACGTCGCCATCCGCCACGCTCATCGTCTCGTCCAGCGACCCGTCATCGGTGTAGACGCGCTGGATGCCGAAACCCGCGGCGGGATCGAGCCGGTGGTAGTAGGTCTCTTCGAGATAGGTGATGTTGGGGAAATCGTCTTCGTCGTGCCGGTGCGGCGGATAGGACGACCAGTGCCCCTGCGGCGTGAACACTTCCGTCACCAGAAGGCTGTCGGCGATGTCGCTTTCTTCCATGGCGATGGGATGAATGTAGCGGGTATTGGTGCCCTTGCCGCGCGAGATCATCTCGATGCCGGCGATGCGGCAGGCTTCATGTCCGCCCGTGCCCGGCGCCGCACACACGGCCAGCGTGCAATCGGTCTCTGCCGTAGCCGTCCAGTCGCTGCCATTGGGCAGGTAGACGCAGTGCGGCGGGGTTTTCTCGAACACGCTCATGCGCTCGCCGAGCACGCCGAAATCCTGGCCGGCGCCCGAGATCGCCGCCTTGCCCTCGACAAGCACGAGGATGACCTCGTTGTCGCCTGTCGCTTCGGCAGCGGTTTCACCCGGCTTCAGGCGGTGAAGCGCAAAGCCGACATAGGTCCAGCCGGCGGTCCTGGGCGTGATGTCATGCACCTTGCCATGCGTGCCGCTGGGGCGAACGAGCAGATCGGTCATCGTCTCTCCTCTCAGGCTTTATCGAGGCCGGTTTTGCGGGCCAGGCGTTTCAGGGTGGCCAGACCGAGCGTCTGGTAGAGCAACGGATTGCGCACCGCCGGATCCTGCTCCGCTTCGATAACGAGCCAACCGTCATAGCCGGCATCGGCGAGGATCTTGAGAAGCGGTTCGAAATCGATGTCGCCGTCCTGGTCGCCCGGCACGGTGAAGGCGCCGGCAACCACACCCTGCAAGAAGCTCAGGCCTTCATCCCAGACCTTTTGCACGATGTCGGGGCGGATATTCTTGGCGTGGAAATGCACGGTGCGGGCGACATGCTTTGTCAGAACCGCCACCGTATCGCCGCCACCGAAGGCGCAATGGCCGGCATCGAACAGCAGTTTCGTCGCCGGGCCGGTCGCCGCCATGAAGGCGTCGATTTCCTCTGGCGTCTGCACCACCGTGCCCATGTGATGGTGATAGGCCAGGTGGATGCCCTCACCCGCCATATACTGGGCCAAGGCTTCCATTTTGGCACCAAAGGCCTTCATTTCCTCGGCGCTCAGCACCGGCTTCTCGGTGAGCGGCTTGTCCGAGCCGTGAATGGCGTTCGAGGTTTCGGCGGTGACACAGACCTTGCAGTCGCTTTCCCGGAGCTTGGCCAGATGCGGCTGGAAGGCGGCGATCTCGTCCTCGACCGACCGGGTCAGCAGTTCGGTCGAATACCAGCCGGAGATGAATTTCAGGCCGTACTGGCCGAGCAGCGCCTTGAGCGCCTTGGGATCGTCAGGCCAGCGATGGCCGTTCTCGATACCGTCGAAGCCGATCTCGATGCCGGCTTCGGTGAGGATGCGTTCGGTCGGGATGTCGGCGCCGATCGAATGGTCGTCGTCATTGGCCCAGGCGATGGGATTGGTTCCGTAGAAAATCATGATCGTAGTGCCTTCAGTTCGACCGCTGTCTGGCGGTCATCTCGACATAGTTCCGGCGTGCCGCGTTGACCTCGTCACGGTTCGAGACCTCCGGCACGGCAACATCCCACCAATGTCCGCCCGCACCGGTGCCCGGCATGGGATCGGTGTCGATGACGATAACGCTCGGGATGTCGCGTGCACGCGCCTCGATCAGCTTCTGTTCGAGTTCGGCGATTGTCGCAGCCTTTTCGGCATGGGCGCCGAGCGAACGGGCGTGGGCGACGAAATCGATCTCGGGCTGGGCCTCGATATTGGCGTCGCGGTAAAGGTTGTTGTAGGGCGCCCCGCCCGTTTCCTTCTGCAGCCGGTTGATGCAGCCGAAGCCGCGATTGTCCGTCAGCACGACGGTGAACGGGATACGGCGCATGACCGCCGTCGCCAGTTCCGAGTTGGCCATCATGTACGAACCGTCGCCGATGAAACAGACAACGTCCCTGTCGGGCTCGGCGAGCTTGGTGCCCATGGCGCCGGCGATCTCGTAGCCCATGCAGGAATAGCCGTATTCCATGTGATAGCCGCCGGCGCTGGCACGCCAAAGCACCTGCAGATGACCGGGCATGGTTCCCGCCGCACACATGGCGATCGTATCCTTGGTCGCCTGGCGCTGAACCGCGCCGATGACCTGGGCGTCCGTCGGCAGGCCCGGTTCATTGGGCATCGCCATCACCGCGTCGGCAGCGGCGAACCAGGCAGCGCGCCGGCCCCTGTCCTGATCGGCATAGCTCTTGTCACCGAGCGCCTTGTCGATTTCGCGTATGGCGGCCCTGGCATCGGCAACAAGCGGGATGGCGCCATGTTTTGCGGCGTCATATCCCGTGACATTGATCGAGACGAGCTTGCGGTCGGGATTGGCGAACACCGTCCAGCTGCCGGTCTGGAAATCCTGGAAGCGTGTGCCCACCCCGATGACGAGATCGGCTTCAGCCGCAACCTGATTGGCGGCATCGGTTCCCGTGACCCCGGTGCCGCCGAAATTCAGCGGCTCATCCCAGCCAATCCCGCCCTTGCCGGCCTGGGTCTCGGCAATCGGGATATTGTGCCTTTTGGCGAAGGCGAGCAGCTCCGTTTCCGCCTGAGAATAAAGCACGCCGCCGCCCGACACGATGAGCGGTTTTTGCGCCGCCTTCATCAGGGAGACGATATCGGCGATTTCACGCGGATCGGGTTCGGGTCGGCGGATGCGCCAGACGTGCGGCTCGAAAAAGCTCTGCGGATAGTCATAGGCTTCGGCCTGCACGTCCTGGCAGAAGGCGAGCGTGACCGGACCGGCGTCGGCCGGATCTGACATCACCCGCATGGCGCGCGGCAGGGCGGTGAGGATGTGCTCGGGCCGCGTTATGCGATCGAAATAGCGGCTGACCGGCCTGAAGCAGTCATTGACGCTGGCACTTCCGTCGTCGAAATCCTCGAGCTGCTGCAACACCGGGTCGGGACGGCGATTGGCGAAGACGTCGCCGGGAATGAGCAGCACCGGGATGCGGTTGACATGCGCCAGCGCGGCAGCGGTGACCATGTTGGTGGCGCCCGGCCCGATCGATGTCGTGACCGCCATGGCCTGCCGACGCCGCCGGGTCTTGGCATAGGCGATGGCGGCATGCGCCATGGTCTGCTCGTTCTGGCCGCGCCATGTCGGCAGGCTGTCGCGGACCTCGTGCAACGCCTCGCCGAGACCGGCGACATTGCCATGCCCGAAAATTGCCCAGACGCCCTCGATGAAGCGGGCGCCGTCCTCGTTCCTTTGCGCGGCAAGGTACTTCACCATGGCCTGCGCGGCCGTCAGCCGGGTGGTTGTCATTTCGCTCCCCTCGCCTCCTGCGCCGCGCGGCGCGCCTTGTCCCAGATGTCGCACAATTCGCGGTATCGATCGGCCATGCGCGCGACGGCATCCTCGTCGCTCATGCCGCCGGCAAGCCAGCTCCGCGCCACCTCGCCGAAAATCGTGCGTCCGATAGCGAAACCCTTGACGAGATCGAAGCGCGCCGCAAGTGCGAGGCTCTTCGTCAGTTCCTCGACGGGCGCGTCGAGACCAAGCACGACGATGCCACGGATATTGCGGTCATTGCGGGTGACAGCATCGCAGGCCTCGGTCCAGGCCGCCTTGGTCTGCATCGGTTCGAGCTTCCACCAGTCGGGATAGATGCCGATATCGTAGAAGCGCTGGATGACCCGGGCCGTGGTGTCGTCCGCGACCGGCCCGACCTTGGACGGGATGACTTCAAGAAGGAATTCGAGCCCGTTGGCCCGCACCGCTTCGAACAGGCGGCGTATTGTCGTTTCCTGATCGGCCTTGATCCCATCATCGTCGTCAGGGTGATAAAAGCACAGAACCTTCACCACCTGCCCCGTCGGCCATTCGGACAGTGCCGAACCGTAGTCGGCACCGATTTCGAGTTCGAGCGGCCGCGAACCAGGCTTTTCCACCGGTCGTCCGATCCACAGACCGGTTCCGGCAGCGGCAAATAGGGCATCCTGTCCCAAGCGTCCGTCGCAGAGCACACCATAGCCCGGCCGGCCGTCGGCGACGCGATTGGCGGCCTCAAGGCAGAGCGTCTTGAACACGCCGATGCGAGAGATGTCGGCGCCGGCCTCATCCGCCATGTCCTCGAGCTGAATGCGGTGATCGAAGGCAAAGACCCTGAGGTCGGGCCAGTCGCCGAAACGGTTGGTTGCCCAGTGAACCTGCTCGAGTTCGGCATCATGCCTGAGATCGGGACGGACGATGCCGCGCTTGAAGAAGAACTGCAGTTCCTCCCAGCTCGGATAGGCCGGCGTACAGCCATGCCGCGATACCGCGAAGGCGCCACAGGCATTGGCGTATTTAAGCGCCACCGGCCAGGGTTCGCCATCGAGCCAGCCCTTGAGCAGGCCGCCCATGAAGCCGTCGCCGGCGCCGAGTACGTTGAACACCTCGATGGCGAACCCCGGCCCGCTTTCGCCATCGTCGAGATTGTCGGGAATGGCGCCGGCATAGGCCGTTGCTCCCGCTGCGCCGCGTTTGCACACGAGCGTCGCCCCGGAGACCTCGCGCACCTTCCTGAGCGCCGTCACCGTGTCGGTCGATCCGCCGGCGATATGGAATTCCTCCTCGGTCCCGACGATCAGGTCGAACAGAGGCAGCGTCGATTGCAGCTTTCGCGTCACCCGCTCGCTTTCGATGAAGCGGTTCTCGCCTTCGCCGAACCCGGCCAGCCCCCACAGATTGGGGCGATAGTCGATATCCAGAGCCGTGCGCGCACCGTTCTCGCGCGCCAGCCGCACCGCCTTGAGCGTCGCCGCCTCGGTATTGGGGTGGGAAAGATGGGTGCCGGAGGCCACGACCGCTCGTGCCTCGGCGATGAAGGCGGGATCGATATCCTCCTCGGACAGCGCCATGTCGGCGCAGTTGTCGCGATAAAAGATCAGCGGGAACTGTTCCTGGTCGCGGATGCCGAGGATCACCAGCGCCGACAGGCGTTTCGGGTCGGTCTTCACGCCCCGGACATCGATACCCTCGCGCTCGAGCTGCTCCCTGATGAACCGGCCCATATGCTCGTCGCCGACCTTGGTGATCACCGCCGCCTTCAGGCCGAGCCGCGAGGCGCCGCAGGCCGTGTTGGTCGGCGAGCCGCCAATATATTTGTTGAACGAGCGCATGTCCTCGAGGCGTCCACCGACCTGGGCGCCGTAAAGGTCGACCGAGCTGCGGCCGATCGTGATGACATCGAGCTTGGTCATGCCTCCCGCCTGCCTCCCTGCATTGCGCACTCTTCACTCGACTGGTCTAGATGGAATTTTTATTCCATTCAACAGGATATTTAGCGTATTCGTTCTCTTTTTGGCGCGGGCGAGCTGCCGGTGCGCTGCGCCCCGATCGCGACAGCAAGCACCATCGCCAGTGTCATCGTTGCACCAAGCGTGCGAAAGGCGCCAACCTCGATCTCGTTGACCAGAAGCGCGGTGGCCCTGAACCGCAGCAACGGACTGGTGACCAGGTCGGTGATGGCAATGATTGGCAGGCCACGTGCGCTTGCGTCCTGCGCCAGTTCGATGGTCTGCTCGGTATAGGGCGCGAAGCTGACCGCGATCATGGCATCGTCCGGCGAAAACAGGTGCCTGGTGCCGAGATTGCCGACGCCCGATGCCAGGACGGCCGGAATCCCCATTTTCTCGAGCGCATAGGACAGATAGCTGACCACTGGAAAGGCGCGCCGAAACCCGACAAGGTGGATGGTCCGGGCAGCGCTCAGGAGCCTGGCGGCTTCGTCGAGGGTCTCGGGATTGATCGTCTGTGCCAGGTTTTCGATGGAAAGCCGACCCGCATCGACAAACTCTGCCAGCAAGGCGCCGGCCGTGTCCCCACCCTGGGCATGCAGGCTCTGCAGTCGCGTCTGGTAGTCGGGCCAGCGCTGGGCATAGTCCTGTCGAAACAGCTTCTGCATCTGGGAAAAGCCGGAAAAGCCCATTTCCCGGCAGAACCGCATGAAGGCCGAGGGCGGAACGCCAGCGCTTGCCGCAAGCTCGGCGACTGTCGAAACCGCAATGCGTTCGGGATGGGTGGCGACGAATTCCGCACACTGGCGCAGCCGCCTGGGCAGCCGGTCGATCGATTGCGCAAGCCGTCCGAGAAAGGCCTCCGGCGTTTGCGGTGCTTGATCCTGTGACATCTGTGCTGATAACCCTGCCTGGCCGCGCCGATGGACGGCCTCCCCATCAAGTTGCGAAGCCGGGGTGCCGTTCCACTTGTTTGACAGAATAGAACATTTATTCTTTTCTCTCGCCAGCCCGTTGATCGAACCGGCATTTCCATGATGATTGAGAGCCTGAAGGGCGCCCGATGAACCAGACCACCAAGACAGGCCCCGTTACGAACAGACAGGGCCTTTGGCTGAAGGGCGATTGGCACCTTCATTCCCGGCACAGCACCGATTCGACCAACAATCCGGAGAAAAAGATCATCAGCTTTGCTGAACGGCTGGGGTTCGACTACCTGGCCATCACCGACCATGACGTACATGTCGGCGGCGACGTGGCCAACCACACCTGGGCCGATCCGGAATTCCTCTCGGATACGGTACTTCTCTTCCATGGCGCCGAGCTGACGGCGCCGCGCGGCCATATCAACATCATCGGTACAGAACCCTACGATCATCAGCGGGTTTTCGACGCCCGCAACGCCCGGGACTGGGACCTGCTGGCGCTGAAGACGGAGCTGGGCGTCCATTTCTCGGCCAATCATCCGAGCACAAAGAACCACTATGGCTTTTCGTTCGATCTCGCCGATTCCGTCGAGGTCTGGAACACCTCGGTCTGGCCCAAGAATGTGCCCGGCGTCCGGATATGGGACGACATGCTCTTGTCAGGACGCATGCTGGGTGCGCGCGGCGGTTCGGATTCCCACCATGGCATTCCGGACAGTCCGGACCTGACGACACCGCAGAGTATCGAGGCGACGGCAAACTACGTCGGCACGCCGACAACCTGGGTATTTGCCTCAGAGCGTAGCAAGGCCGCTGTGCTCGATGCCGTGGTCCGCGGCCGCGCCTCGGTGAGCGCCAACCCGTTCAACCCGCGCGTCGAACTGGTTGCCGGCCGCCAGGCCGGCGGCAAGATGAACCTGATGATGGGCGACAATGCCGAGGCCGACGGGCAGCCGGTCGATTTCGAGATCAGGCTGATCGGCGGTGGCATCAGGGGGGCGCAATACAAGGTGAACATCATCAAGAACCGCGATGCGTTCGGTTCTGCCATCACCGATCCGGTCACCCAGACCGCCCGTTTCACCGATGCGCCCGCACGCGACTCCCACAGCTATTACCGGGTCGAGATCGAAGGCCCGCAAACGCCCTATCCGGATGTCCCCAACTGCATGGCGCAGAGCCGGAACATGGTCGCGCTCTCCAACCCGATCTATTTCAACTACGATCCGAACTTCTAGGTTTCGCCGACACAGATTCGAACGGGCTGGCTGATGAAAGCCCGGAGCTAGTTGGCAGCGCCGGGCACGAAGTCGGCGCCGGGATCTATATTCTGCGGGCGGCCGTCAAGGGACAGTTCGGCGATGCGCGGCGGCGATTTCGAGATCACCTTGCCGGCCTTCAAAACGACGAGCCGTGTCGGTTTCAGCCGCAAGGCTTCGGTGACGTCGGCTGCCTGCAGGACGACGAGATCGGCCTTGCTCCCCACATCGAGGCCGTAGTCTTCGAGTCCCATGGTCCGAGCCGAATTGACGGTGATGGCGTCGAAGACCTTGTGCTTGTCGCCAATGGAGCCGAGCTGAGCCACATGGACGGCCATATGCGCGACTTCCAGCATGTCGGCCGAGCCCATCGAGTACCAAGGATCCATGCAGCAATCCTGGCCGAACGACACATTGAGGCCGGCCTCCATCAGCTCGCGCACCCGGGTCATGCCGCGGCGTTTGGGATAGGTGTCGTGCCGGCCCTGAAGCATGATGTTGATCAGCGGATTGGGAATGACGTTCATCTCCGCCTCGGTCATCAGCGGAATGAGCTTGGACACGTAGTAATTGTCCATGGAATGCATCGAGGTCAGGTGCGAACCGGTCACCTTGCCCTGCAAGCCGTGACGCACTGTTTCGGCGGCGAGCGTTTCGACATGGCGCGACATCGGGTCGTCGGTCTCGTCGCAATGCATGTCGACCATCAAGCCGCGTTCGGCGGCGATGCGGCACAGCGCCTCGACCGATTGTCGGCCCTCCTCCATCGTCCGCTCGAAATGGGGAATGCCGCCGACGATGTCGACGCCCATGTCGAGGGCGCGCTCGAGCGCCTTCACCCCTTCGGCGTTGCGGTAATAGCCATCCTGCGGGAAGGCGACGAGCTGCAAATCGATGTAGTCGGCTATCCTGTCGCGGACTTCGAGCAGGCCTTCGACCGTCACCAGTTTCGGATCGGAGGTGTCGACATGGGAGCGGATGAATAGCAGGCCCTGCGACACGGCGAGGTCGCAATATTTGAGGGCACGTTCGACCACCGCCTCCTTTGTCAGAAGCGGGCGCAATTCGCCCCACAAGCCGATGCCTTCGAGCAGCGTACCGGAGACGTTCATGCGCGGCATGCCGAGCGACAGGGTCGCGTCCATGTGGAAATGCGGATCGCAGAAGGCCGGGCTGACGAGCCGTCCCGTGGCGTCGATCACTTCGCCGGCTTCGGCCGGAAGGCCGGTAGCGACGGCCTTGATACGCCCCTTTTCGATGCCGATGTCTTGGCCGGTACGGCCGTCGGGCAGGTTGGCGTTGCGGATCAGTGTATCGAACATGGAAACCTCCTAGCGCTCGCCGCGCCGATAGGGCTGCATCAGGGCCTGCGGAACGCGGGCGCGGCGGGCCATGATGGCAAGCGCCGCGATGGACAGGATGTAGGGCATCATCAGGAAGACCTGATAGGGCACGATGTCGAGCACTGTCTGCAGCCGCACCTGGAAGCCGTCGAAAAAGGCAAAGAGCAGCGCGCCGAGCAGGGCGCGCGAGGGCCGCCAGGACGAAAACACGACAAGCGCGATGCAGATCCAGCCGCGCCCCTGCACCATTGTCGGAAAAAAGGAATTGAAGGCAGAAAGCGTCAGAAAGGCTCCCGCAACGCCCATCAGCGCGCTGCCGGCAATGACGGCGCCATAGCGCATGCGCATCGGATTGATGCCCTGAGCCTCGGCGGCATGAGGGTTTTCGCCGGTCATGCGGATGGCAAGCCCGAGCGGCGTACGGAACAGGATATAGGCGAGGATGAGCGCCACAAAGATGGCGAGATAGGTCGGCGGCGTCTGGGTGAAAAGGGCCGGCCCGACAAAAGGCAGGTCGGAAAGTCCGGGAATGGCGATGGGCTTGAAGGCCTCGACGGTCGGCGGCGTCCCGGCAACCGGCACCATCAGGCGGAAGACGTAATAGGAAAAGCTCGAGGCGAACAGCGTCACGCCAAGGCCGGAAACGTGCTGGGAAAGCCCGAGCGTTACCGTCAGCGCCGCATGCAGAAGGCCGAACAATCCGCCGCAGATCGCCGCGACAAGCAGACCGGTCCACAGATCGGCGCCGTTGTAGACGGCGAGCCAGCCGATCATGGCGCCGAAGGTCATGATGCCCTCGATGCCGAGATTGAGCACGCCAGAACGCTCGCAAAGCAAGGCCCCGAGCGTGCCGAAGATCAGCGGCGTCGCAATACGCAGAACCGCCGCCCAAAGGCCCGCCGAGGCGAGAATGTCCATCAGCTCGTTCATTTGCGGATCCTGTACTGGGTGAAGAACAGGGCCACCAGCATCGAGAGAAGCGACAGGGCGACCGTGACGTCGGCGATATAGGTCGGGATGGACATGGCCCGGCTCATGCCGTCGGCGCCGACGAACATTGTGGCGATGAAGATGGCGGCGAAGACGACGCCGATTGGATTGAGATTGGCCAGCATGGCGACGACGATGCCGGAATAGCCAAAACCGGGCGACAGTTCCGTTGTCACATAGCCTTGCACGCCCATCACCTCGATGGCGCCGGCAAGTCCGGCGAAGCCGCCCGAGATCATGGCGACGAAAACCAGCGTCCGTCCGAGCGGGATGCCGGCGAAGCGGGCGCCTGACGGGCTCAATCCGGCGGCGCGCGACTGCATGCCGAACACGGTGCGCGTCTGCACGAACCAGACGAGGAAGGCCAGCACTATGGCGATGATCAGCCCGACATGCAGGCGCGAGCGCGCAACGAGATCGGGCAGCATGGCCTGATCGGCGATGGCCTCCGATTGCGGCCAGCCGAAACCGAGCGGATCCTTGAGCACGGTGTCGATCAGCATCGATACGAAAAGGATGGCGACGAAGTTCAGGAGTAGCGTCGTCACCACCTCGTCGACCGAAAACTTGAGCCTGAGCCAGAGCGGAATGAGCAGCAGCACGGCGCCGGCGGCAGCGCCCGTGACCATCAGCACCGGGATCTGGATGAAGCCGGGCAAATCACCAAGCACCTGCGACCCCATTGCGGCGACGGCAATGGCGCCGAGATAGAACTGGCCTTCGCCGCCGATATTCCACACCTGGGCGCGGAAGGCGACGGCGGCGGCCATACCGGTCAGGATCAGCGGGATGGCGCGGGTCAGGGTTTCTGTGGTGGCAAGGCGCGAGCCGAAGGCACCCTTCAAAAGCTGGCCATAAGCTTCCAGCACTGGCGCACCGGCAATGGCGATAAGGACGCCAGCAATGGCCAGAGCGACGGCGACGGCAATGAGCGGGGTCAGGAGCACCAGTGCCAACGGACGGTGTTCACGGCGTTCAAAGCGCATTGCTTTCCTCCGCGCCCATTGCCGCGTGGCTCCATTCGCCGGCCATCATCAGGCCGAGCATGCGAGCATCGGCGTGGTCGGCATCGATTGTCGGCGACAGGCGCCCGCCGACAATGGCCTGGATGCGATCGGACAGTTCCATGATCTCGTCGAGGTCCTCGGAAATGAGCAGAACGGCGGTGCCGTTGCGCCGCGCCTCGAGAATGCGTTCGTGCACGGCAGCGACGGCGCCCTCGTCAAGGCCGCGCGCCGGCTGGGCGGCAAGCAGGATCTTCGGGTGCTCGATGAGGTTTCGCCCGAGAATCATCTTTTGCATGTTACCGCCGGACAGAAGGCGGAACCGGGTTGTCGGCGAACCGCCGCGCACGTCGAACTGGGCGATGATCTCGCCTGCGAATTCAATGGCTTTCCTTCGGTCTACAAGGCCGTTTTTCGAATACTCGCCGAGCCGTTCGAGTATGGCATTTTCCCAGATGGCCATTTCGCCGATGGCGCCTTCGCGCGTGCGGTCTTCGGGGATGCGGCCGATGCCGGATTTGACCACATCGGCCACCGACATGTCGCCGACACTTCTTTCGTAGAGCAGCAGGTCACCCTCGCTTGGCGGCACAATGCCCGAGATCATGTGGGCCAGTGCCGCCTGGCCGTTGCCGGAGACGCCAATGATGCCGAGCACCTCGCCGGCATGCAGGTCGAAATCCACGGACTTGAGCCGGTCGACGCCGTCGATCCTGACGGTGATACCCACCGCTTCGAGCACCTTGTCGCCGCGCGCGACCTTGTCGCGCACAGGACGGGAGACGGCGCGGCCGACCATCAGTTCGGCCAGTTCGGCCTTGTTGGTTTCGCTGGCGCGGCGCTCGGCCACCGATCTGCCGCCCCGCAAAACGACGATACGGTCGGCGGTCGCCATCACCTCGTCGAGCTTGTGGGAGATGAAGATCAGCGACTGGCCTAGGCGGGCCATGTCCTTGAGGGTCGAAAAGAGCTTTTCCGCCTCGAGATTGGTCAGAACGGCGGTCGGCTCGTCGAGGACGAGGATCCTGGCGTCGTTGTAAAGCGCCTTCAAAATTTCGACGCGCTGCTGTTCGCCGACCGACAGGTCGCCGAGCCGCGCCTCGGGATCGACCTTGAGGCCGAAACGCTCGGACAGGGCCATGAGCTTCTTGCGCGCCGCCGAGGTGTTCGAGGCCGGCAGGAACAGGCGCTCGGACCCGGTCATGACGTTTTCGAGCACCGTCAGATTGCCGGCGAGCGAAAAGTGCTGATGCACCATGCCGACGCCGGCCGAGATCGCCTCGCGCGGCTTGCCCGGCGGCAAGTGCTTTCCCATGACCGTCACGGTCCCTTCGTCCGGCACGTAGTGGCCGAAAAGCACGTTCATCAGCGTCGTCTTGCCGGCGCCGTTCTCGCCGAGCAGGGCGACGATCTCGCCCCGGGCCAGGGTCAGCGAGATATCGTCATTGGCGAGATTGTCGCCGAAGCGCTTGGAGACACCGGCAATGTCGAGAACCTGTTCACTCATGCCGCAAGCCCCGCAATGTCGAATCTGTGGTGCCAGCGCCCTTCGGCTTCGAGCGCTTCGGCAAGGCCGAGGAGGGTCTCCTCGCCCCCCATCGGCGCCATCAGCTGCACCGGCAGCGGCAGCCCGTTGTCGTCCTGCCCGAAAGGCAGGGTCAGCGCCGGGAAGCCGGAGATGTTGGCGAGCGGCGCCAAAGGCGCGAAACGGGTCATGCGGTCGAAATGCAGATCGGTGTCCGAATGGTCGGTCGGGAAGCTGCCGATCGGTTTCGGCGCCGTCGCCAGAATTGGCGATAACAGGCAATCGAACTCCGCGAACAGCTGCCAGAGATCGCGGCTGACAAGGGCGGAATCGGTGGTGAGCTGCCAGGCCGTCGTCCCGCTCATCGCCCGCCCGCGCTCGATCACCGCTTCAGTCATTGGCTCCGTTTCGGCTGCATCGAGGTCAAACTGCTCGAACAGGGCGGCGAGGTTGACCGATGCGATCCCGGCAAAGATCCGGGCGCTTTGAAGGGCCACGGCCGCAATCCGGGTCCAGTCCAGCGTGACCAGCTCATGACCTGCCCTTTCAAGCCTGTGCGCCGCGTCTTCGACCGCCTCGCAGCGCTCCGGGTCGGTAACGTAGTCGCTGCCGGTATCGCTGAGCACCCCGATCCGCAAGTGATGAACAGGTTTTGCGGCGCGCCGGACGGGAGGAAACGGACCGTTGGCCGCATCCGCGGTCAGCCGGAAGATGGTTTTCGCGTCGCGGACGGAGCGGGTGACGGCAAGTTCGCTGGCAATGCCGCCAAGATAATTGCCGTATCCGGGGCCGGCGGGCATGGAGCCGCGCCCCGGTTTCAGCCCGATGAGCCCACAGCAGGCGGCAGGCACACGGATCGAGCCGCCGGCGTCGGTGGCATGGGCGATAGCGACGATCCCTTGGGCAACCGCAGCCGCCGCGCCACCCGACGAGCCGCCGGCACTGAGGTCCGGCGCCAGCGGATTGCGGCAGGGCTTCTGATCTGCTGGCTCCGAGGCGAGCGACAGGCCGAATTCGGGAGAAGTGGTGAGCCCGAAGGCAAAGAGACCGGCGGCGCGGAATCGCGCGCCGAGATCGCTTTCGTCTTGAGGGTTGGCGCCGAAATCGAGTTTCGAGCCGGCACGGGGCGGCAAGCCCCTGAACGGCCCGCCGAGATCCTTGGCAAGGGTCGGCACTCCGGCAAGTCCGGATCGGCACGCCGGATCGTCGGCAGGACGCGCATCGAATGCATCGGCATCCGCGAGGCCCTTGTCCGGGTCCAGGCGGCAGATGGCGCCAAGCTCTTCATGTTCGGCTGCGGCACGAAGGGAGGCCAACATGGCCTCCCTTGCCGAAAGCCTGCCCCCGCCGATCGCCTCGGCGAGGGCGGTTGCGTCATGTTGCATCAGCCGTTTTTCGGCTCGTCCGTGTTGCGTGGCACTTCGAATTCGCCGGACTTGATAGCGGCGCGGACCTCTTCCATCGCGGTGACGGATGCGGCCGGCGGCACGTCGGCGTTATAGGCGATGTCGGAACCGCCTTCGACCATCATGCCATAGGCCGTGTAGTCCCTGCCGACCTTGTTGCCCGCCGCAACATCGGCCACAGCTGCATCGACGATGGGACGGAAGCCCCACAGCGCGTTGGCAAAGACCGTGTCGGGATAGCGCGGCGTGTAATCGATCAGCGAACCGACCGAAAGAATGCCGCGTTCCTTGGCGGCGTCAGCCGTGCCGATGCGCTCGCCGAACAGGATGTCGGCGCCGGCATCGATCTGGGCCAGGCCCGCCTCGCGCGCCTTGGGCGGATCGAAGAAGGTGCCGATGAAGGTGACCAGGTGCTTGGCCTCGGGATTGACCGCCTTGACGCCGGCGGCGAAGGCATTGATCAGCATGTTGACCTCGGGGATCGGCATGGCGCCAACCGAACCGACGACATTCGTCTTGGTCATCTGACCGGCCAGCATGCCGGCGAGATAGGCGCCGTCATGATTCCAGGT
Source organism: Devosiaceae bacterium (assembly GCA_963675235.2). GTDB lineage: Bacteria > Pseudomonadota > Alphaproteobacteria > Rhizobiales > Devosiaceae > JAHJQZ01. The sequence continues at coordinate 445,733 of CAXXFU010000017.1, forward strand.
GCCGAACACGCCGAAATTGTCGCCCTCGGGGCCGCCGCTCGAGCCCATGACAAACGCCGTTTCGGGATAATCCGCCGCAACTTCGCGTCCGAGTTTTTCCACAGCATATGTCTCGCCGATGATCAGCGGGATGCCCTGCTCGGCATATTCGCGCATGGCGCGCGGGTAGTCGGTGCCCGACACGCCTTCGGAGAAGACGTAGTCGATGGCGCCGTCGGCGGCAGCATCCTGGAGCGCCTTGTGCAGCACCGAGTTCCAGGCGTTCTCGACCGGAGAGGCATGGATTCCGGCGACTTTCATCGGGCCGGCGGCGCGGACGGAGGGGCTGAGAGCCGCGGCGCCCAGGGCAAGACCCGAAGCCAGAACGGCACGGCGGGACAGGCGAAGTTCATATGTCATTGAAGCGCTTCCAATTTTTGACCAACCGGTCAAAATCATAGGATTTGCTCAATTTGCTGTCAACGTTGAGATGTGATGAATTCATGCGCACTGCTCGGGGCAGTATCGTGCGCGCCAGGCTGATCGCAGGGCTGCGGCGCTGAAGCCGACCGCTCGATTATACCCCAGCTCCGATCCTGGAAACCCCCCAAGACGGATAAGGAACAGCCTTGAAGTCGCAGGCGGAAAAAAGCCGGTGTTCGCGGCTGTGTTCTGAATGGCGCCCTTCGTGGCATGGCCGTTGATCGGAGGCGATGTCGACAGAACCGGTGCCGAAACCCGGAAGCAGTCCGCCGATGCCTTCTTTAAACCGTCGGAAGCCCAGAACATACCGCACCTGATCGGAACGAAGCAGCATTGCCAGGATCGGAAACATGCACCAGATCACGGTGGTCAGATGCTGGTTGGCGCCGATCAGCTAGAGGCCCGACGAGAACACCTGCAGAATCATCAGCGGCAGCACCACCTGCACGACATGGACATACCCCCGAACGGATCGACGCCGCCGAGGAAACAGGCAAGCACCGCCTCCCGAAACAACGCTTCGCCATGCCCCATCAGGCCGGCATAGTCGGGAAAGCCCGAGCTGTCGCCGCCTCGCGTCAGGTATTCGCCGAGGCCGCGCAGGAAGCAGAACTGCGGCTTGCCACCACCAAAGTCACCCGCCATGCCCGAAGCCCGAATCCGCCGCCAGAAAAGGCAGACAAGAACCGAGCCGCACAAAGGCTTTCTCTGTGTGTGTGGATGGAAATCAGAAAATGGTGGGTGTGACAGGGATTGAACCTGTGACCCCTGCCGTGTGAAGCCAGAATGCTAGGGCCTTCCCAAAGCCCCGGATTCCGGGCATTATGTCCATAACTATTGGATTTTAAATGGTTATTAGAGGACATTCGTGGACACCTCGTGCTAGTGAATGACAGCCGAAACCACGAAAAGGACGGACATAGTGCGGACACGAGACAATATCGAGCGCATTACGGACACCTTCGTCAAGGCGCTTCCGATCCCCGAAAAGGGGCATCGCATCCACTATGAACGCGAGGTGCGCGGCTTCGGCGTGCGCGTCACCGCGGCCGGGATCAAGTCGTTCATCTGGCGCTTTCGCAATCAGCACGGCCGCGAACGCCTGATCACCATTGGCAGGTGCTCCGAATGGACGGCGACGGCCGCCCGCAAGGAAGCTGAGCGCATGCGGGGCGATGTGAACCGCGGTGACGATCCAATGGCAGAACGGCAGGAAGCCCGTGACGCCCTGACCGTCAATCAGGTCTTGGACAAGTACGAAGCGTCGGCACGCTTTGCTCGCAAGGCTGAGAACACCCAAGCCATCGACAAGGGACGGCTGACCCGCCATGTCCGCCCGCTGCTTGGCAATCGGCTTGTTCAGGATCTTCGGGTCAATGACGTCGAAAAGGCGTTCGCAGATATCGCGGCAGGAAAGACGTCCAAGAAGGTCAAGACCAAAAAGCGCGGCCTCGCCCGGGTGACAGGTGGCGAAGGCACTGCCCGCAAGGCTATCCGGCTTCTGGCGGCCGCACTGACTTGGGCGATGCGCGAAGAACTGATCGACTCCAATCCAGCCGCGGGCGCCGAAGTGGGCAGTGACGGCCGGCGCGACCTGACCCTAGATGCTGATGGGTATGCAGCGCTGTTCAAAACGCTAGACGCGATGGAAGCCGACAAGTCCATCCACGGCGACGTCGCCGACGCAATCAGGGTCATCGCCCTGACCGGCGCTCGGCGCGGCGAGATTGTCGGACTCCAGCGCCAGTACGTTGACGTGAATCGTGGCGTTATCGTTCTCCCGCCGACGCGCCACAAGACGGGAAAGTCGACCGGCGACGACCGGATCATCGTCTTGCCCAAGGAAGCCCGGGAGATCGTCCAGCGCCAGCCGGAAGGCGACGTCCTGTTCGACTTCGACACGTCCGTCATATCCAAGACGTGGCGCGACGTGCGGGCAAAGGCCAAGCTACCCCCGGGCATCGGCTTGCACGGACTCCGCCATTCGGTCGCCAGCCACCTAGCGATGGGCGGCGCCACGGCCGCCGAAATCATGGCGGCGATGGGTCACCGGCAAATGTCGACGTCTCAGAAGTATATCCATTGGGCGCTTGAAGGCCGCGAAGCCCTTGCCGAGCGTGCCGCGTCGGTCGCGGCCGGCGCCATGTCCAAGCGTCCGGAGTAACCATACGGGACGAACAGGGGGGCATTTGTCTTGAACTCGGCAATTCGTGTCCCTTAATGTCCTGTTAACCGGCAACGTCACTAAGCCCGGCTAGTCCCCAATCGGGGGCGGGGCCTGTGCGCATGGAGAACATGCGTAACCCCCACGTTCCATCGGCCTCGAGCCGGTGGCCAACTGCGTCACCGAAGGCGTGACGTGGATTCCGGACCACTGTCGCAGTTGCGCCAAGCCCGGAACGGAAGTGCGGGTTTTGGGGCCTCCTTGTTTCACTTGAACAAGGAGGGTCCATCTATGGCCGCTCTTGATGACTTTCTGACCCTAGACGATCTTGCCGCCCAATGCGGCGTCTCCCGGCGCACTGTCGCCCGGTGGATTTCTGCCACCTCGCCCGGCCTGCCCGTGACCAAGCTTGGGCGCCGTCCCCTCGTTCATCGCAATGATCTGGCCGACTGGCTTCGCGCCCGCCGCGTTCAGCGCAACGTGCGCCGGACTCGATAGGGGGCGATCATGCAGGACACAGAGTTTCGAATCCTTTGGGGCGCCGAAGCCATCGCCCGCGAAATCGGGCGGCCGGTGCGCGCCACGTTCCGACTGCTCGAGGCCGGTGAACTGCCCGCCCGCAAGGTCGGCGGCAAATGGGCGGCCGACCGCGACGTCCTTCACGCATTTTTCCGCGGCGAAGCGATCCCGACCGACGATCAGACATAGGCCGCTGCCCTGAACCGGGCGGCGGCCCATTTCGATCCATTTCCACTTATTACCATCAAGTACCAAGTATTGTACAAATAATACATGGTTCCAGTATGTAGACTCTTCGATCATTCCGAGTAATTATTATTTATCGGTCCCCCACGGGACACATTTTTACAACGGAGGCGAAGTTGTGAGCCAAGAACTTCTCAGGTTGCCCCGTGTAGTGGAACGCACGGGACTTTCAAAAAACGAACTATACCGGCGCATCGCGGCCGGCACATTCCCCGCACCCATCGTCATTCCGGGCACCCGGATTCGCGCGTTCGACTCGCTCGAGGTCGACGCGTGGGTCGCCCGCACCATCGCCGAAGCACGGCGCACAAACGAGGAGACCAGCTATGTCTGATCTGTTGAACAGCACGGCGCTTAGCGCCCTTGAAACCCCCGCCAATTTCTTCGTCGGCGACAATCTCGACCGTCTTGATGGCGGCGCCGAAAAGGAACGTGCACGCGGTCAGGCCGACGCCGACGAAGCGAAAAGGCTCCGGAGCGTGTGGATGGACGCGCAAGCCGATCTTGACCGGTACGATCACGAAAATGCCGGCAAACCGGTTGTGGGTGATATCGATCCCGATACTGGCGAGCGCATCCCGGACCCACCGGTCATCGACGCGGACGGCAACGTGATCAAACGGTCTAGGTATTCCGGTACAGACCATGCCCGGGCATCGGCGCGCCTCAGACTGGTCCACATAAGTGACAAGGCCGAAGAGGCGTACCGCAAAGCCCAGAAGCAGGTGACGGATCACAGCCCCTTTGTCGGTAACGCGAACTCCCTCGTCCGCCATGCAAACGCGGCTCGCGATTGGCTGAATTCACAGCCGCCCGGCATGATCTTCGACCAGTTCGATCCCGGCAAGGGGTTCAAACCTGATCACGCGAAGATGGTCGGTCTCGGCGAAAAGGCTGTTCAGAAAGCAGCCGATATCGCCGAAGCCGAAGGCGCTGCCCTGCCGCTGGACGAAATCAATGCGCGCATCGACGCCTACGTCGATGACCCGCCGTTCCCTGGCAGATTGCTTATTCCGCACCCGCAACGCGTCGACTCCCGGGGCAAAATGAAGCCACTTGACGTCCATTGGTCGCCGAAAGCACTTCGCGGCGTCGAAGCCAAGAATCCCCATGTCGTTCCCGTAATGGATGACGCCGTAGCGATGCTTCTTTGGCTGGCGCCCGACGCTGTCCGTGAAGCACTGAAAGATCAGGCGCGCGCCGCGTACAGCGACGGACGTCTTGCCCTGCCTGAAGGCGAACGCCGCAAGCGGCTGAACAAGCTTCGGGCGGATCTTCACCAGATCGAATTGCAGGAAGCCGCCCATTTTTGGGGCTTGGCCGATTCTGGTGTCGATCTTGTTCCCCGCAAGGGGCTTTCGCCCCGGGCACTCCTGCAAATCGTCTGACAAACGAAAACCGCGCGTTGGCTTCGTCGTCATCAACAACGCGCGAAGGCTGGCCGGGTCGTCGGTCCCCGGTCAGCCACAAATCGCGTGACGCGTTCAAGGGGTCCGCGTCGCGCGTACCCGGCCGGGCGGCCTGACCCTCCTCATCTCGCCACCCGGCCAACCCATTCAACCCTGAACACAGGAGATCACCATGACCACCAAAGAAATTAAATCCGAATGCCCTGACCTTGCGGTCGCGGAATTGGACGAAGCCGCCATCTGGGCGCGCTTCAACGCAGCCGGCAAGCGCCGCAAAGCCGCCGACGACGAGACCGCACGCCGCGCCGTCGAAGGCGATAACGAGGAGAACTGACATGACCACCAACACAAAAATGAACGACGCCGGGGAACTGATGGTTTGCATTTGGTCTGGCGGCACGGCTCCCGATCCATCCGATCCGGACAATTGGCACACGCTTGAAGAATTCGAGGCCGAATTGCGCAAAGCGGCGATGCACACCAGCGCCGGCCCGAATCCGTTCACCCCGGCTGGTGCGGCAAAGGTGTGGGCGAGGTGGAATCGCCCATACGCAGGCGGTCCGAAATGACCGGCCCCGCCACAAAAGACCCTTCGGCCGCGATCCTCCGATTGCGGCCGGATGGCCCTTGGTTCATGGCGCCTGTCGCCGACCCCGACGCCGTGATGATGTTCAGCGGCAAGGAGGCGATGCGCGCATGGATCGCCGATCAGTCCGGACCGGTGCAATTCCTGCCCCACGGTCCGCGGTCACCCTTCAACCGCCTCGTCGCCCGCCGCGATGCAATCCGACGCAACAATCGGCGCTGGCAGACGGATAGCGATTTGTCGAACTTTGGGCGGATATCCGACAAGCAGATCGCCCGGGATGAAGGATGGTTCGCCCTTCTAGACGACTTCGGCACCCTGAACGGCTGGAATCGGTCGAAGAACTTCACGCTCGAGGCACTGTCCCGCGGGCTGATGCATGGGGGCAAATGGGGCGCCGAGTTCAATTTCCCCGGTTGCGATCACGCGACCTATTTCAAGCGTGGGCGCATGCCCGTCGCGGTCGTGGTCGAACCCTACAACCGCAGCGAAGTGGATGAACTTGTCCAGTGGGTCACCGGGCGCCGCCTTGTCGCCTACGTACCCCCGAATCCGCATGCCAGCCTGTATTACCCCGGTGCCGCCTACTTCGCAGTGATCATGCCGTGGAAGGCGCGCCCGCCGCACTTTCTGGACGACCAGTTGGGCTTTCGGAAGGACTCGTGACGGTCAGGTCAATTTTGTCGCCAGAAAGACGATGCCCCCCCTTTGTTATGGAATTTCCCGACCCGGAAGAGCGACAACTCGGCAAACGCCGCGACGGGCACCACGGGCCGCGGCAAATAGATTTCCATCCGACGACGCCCGCGTCGGCCAAAGCGATCCGCGTTCGGTGTACGTCACCTTCGCCGGACGCGGATCGCAACTAGAAGGTGGCAGCTATGACGTACGCACAAATTGATGAAGACGCCCCAGAAGATCCCGTCGAACGCCTATTTTATGTCGCCCGCCAGCGCGGACCTGATCGGAATGCTCTGATCGATCCAAACGCGGGGTTCATCAAGATCGCCGCATGGCTGTCAAAGCACAAGCCGACGAAGTACGCCGAACTGCTAAGCATCCTAGCGGGATGGGTGTCTGTGTCCGTGTTCAAGCAGCGCGTCCAGAAATTCGTTGCGAAGGCCGAAGAAAACTACAGGAAACGACAGGTCGAAAAGGAAACCGAAGAGCGGATCAATGCCGCCGCGGATGAAGGCCGGCCCCTGATCGCCCAAGGCAAGCCCTCGGTCATCGCACGCGACTTCATCAAGGCACGCCGGCCCCACCTGATCTTTCTCGACAATCAGTTCCTCGACTATGTGGGAAGCCATTACGAAAAGTTCGAAGACCGCGAAATTCGTAAGCAGGTCACCGAGTACATGGAGTCAGGTGTGAACGCCGAATCCGGCGAGCCCTTCTATCCGACGAAACGTGACATAGATGAAGCGGTCGATGCGATTGCGACGGTCGCCCATCGCTCTTTGCGCGAAGCGGAACCGCCGACATGGCTGGACCCTTGGCCGCTGATCGACTCTGACCCGAAAGCGACCATAGCGTGCCGCAACGGGCTGGTGGAACTGTCCGGGGGGCGACGGTTACTTCGCGATCACGATCCGCGCTTTTTCACCCTGAACGGCCTCAGCTATGACTATGATCCGGACGCGCCTGAACCGACCCAATGGCTACACTTCTTGGATGAAGTCTGGCCCGATGAAGACGGTCAGGAAAACCGAGACGCTTTGCAGGAAATCATCGGTCACCTGCTAACAGGCGAGACCAAGTACCAGAAGATTTTCATGTTCGTCGGGTCCAAGCGTGCCGGCAAGGGGACCATCGCCCGTGTGCTTGAAGGTCTGATCGGGTCACGAAACATCGCGTCCCAAAGCGTCACGAAGCTTGGCAAGGAGTTTGGCCTCAAGGCGCTGTTGGGCAAACAGGTGATGGTCGTTCCTGATCTTCGGCTCGGCAAGGACTCCAATACAGGGGGCATTGTCGAAACGCTTCTGAACATTTCGGGCGAAGACGCCATTTCGGTCGGGCGGAAGTTCGAGGACGACAAGGGCGTGCGCCTGAACACCCGAATCCTGTTGCTGTCCAATATGGAACTAGTGCTTCCCGACCAATCTGGTGCGCTGCTATCGCGCCTTGTGCCGTTGCGGTTCGAACAGAACTTCGAACATCGGGCGGACACAACGTTGACAGCGCGGCTCCTGACAGAACTGCCCGGGATTCTGAATTGGGCGCTGGACGGCCTCGAGCGGCTTGAAGGGCGACGTGACCCGATGACCGGCCGCCAACTTGGCTTCAAGCAGACCACGACCGGTCAGAAGATGTTGGACGACATTGAACGGCACGGCTCTTCGGTTCACGCGTTCCTTCGGGAATGCTGCGACGTGGTCAAAGGCGCTTCGGTTTCCAAGGCCATCCTGTACAAAGGCTTCGAACACTGGTGCGATGACCACGACATTACGTTGGTCCCGTCGCCCGAAAAGTTCACCAGCCATTTGAAGACGGCATCCGGTCAGGTCATCGAACCGTGGAAGCCCGGGCCGAAAGGCGCACAGGTGCCAAGCTATCGTAATGTGTGCTTCAAGGCGGATTGCGCGCCAGAACCAGACACTGAAGACGATTAAGGCTACTAGGTGCGATATCCGGGACGTATCCGACCAGTATCCGGGTTGGCGCATGGGAACCCGGATACGCATCTTCCAGAAAAGTAAGCGCTTTTTCGGGCTGATTTGTCTGGTATCCGGGGTATCCGGGTAGATCGACAGATTGTTGCTATAGGAAGACCTTCAGAACCTGAATCACACGGAAGAACCGTGAATCGCCCTATAGGCGGTAGCCGGGTAGATATCCGGGATACCCCCGGATACCGTCGCCCTGATTGCTGGTGTGCGATGCGAATGCGCGGCTACGTCGATTGCAAGGGCGGTTTGATCGGGAATGATCTGGAAGGATTGGCCACCCCGAGCATTCCGCCCTCGATGATCCCCTGTCATGGAAGGCGCCGGAACACCGACTGCGAAATTGGGGCAACTCGAGCGCCGCGCCGTGGGTCCTTCCTAGCCATCAGATGCTTCAAGGGGCGGCGAGGCGAATTCCGTCCCTAGCTATAGCCGGTCATTTCGGGCCGCTCCCGCATTTCATCGTATTTTTACGATGAATTCTAGACGTTCCATCGGCAAATTGCGATGAATATTCACGCGACCGGTCCGCAAGGGACGATTCACCCCGATCTGGGGTGCGTACATCTTGAATCGGGTGCGGACCGGAGGGACACTTCCGCCAATGGATGGTCGACAAGTTGGGAGTACGATCATGGAAGGTATTTCAAGACGTGAAGCCGCGCGCCGCGCGGGCGTGAACGAAGCGACGATCCGCAAGCATCTCGCTAACGGCGATCTGGCCGGCGCCTTGTTGTCGGATGGGTCACTGGACGCGGCAAAGGTCGAACGGCTGGCCGCCCGGACTATTCAGAAAGGGCCGGTTGCACCGATGGCCCTGTCCTCGGCGCGCAATAGGCGTCTCCGGGCACAGGTGGGCAACCTTATCGATGACGTTGCCGCATCGCGGGCGAATGCGATCACACAGGCGGACGCCGATGCCGCGATGGACGAACAGCGCAAGGTCTTCGCGGACAAGGTGGCAGGGTTTGCTTGGACGGTCGGCACCGAAGCCGCGGGCAAGCCGGCCAGCGAGGCGTTCGCGACGATCCGGGATTCGGTTCATCGTGTCCTCGAGCGCCTGTCATCACCCGAGTCCGATGCGCCCGATAGTGACGAAGATCCGAACGACAACGAAGCACCAGATTTGGACGTCTTGTCCCCGAACGACCTCGCGGCGCGCCGAATCAACCTTCAAGCGGAAAAGATGGAAATCGAGCGCGCCCTTGCGCGGGGTGACATGGTTCTTGTGGACGAGGCCGCGCGTGATTTCGATACGCGGATGGCGACATTCAAATCCCTATTCACTGCGATTCCCGCAAGCGTCGCAAACCAAGCCGAGACGTTGACGCCCGACGACCTTGAGGCGCTTGTTCAGATCGAAGTCGATCAGGCGCTAGAAGCGTTGCGATAGTACCGGCCCAAACAAGATGCCCCCCCACTAGCCCGCACACAAGGAGGCAAAGTTCAGCACGCCAGATGCGATTAGGAAAAAGAAACCGACATAAAGGAGCCACAACTTCTGAGCGTTTTCGACGTGCTTCGTGGCGCCCGTGCCCATGACAATGTGCGACCGGCCACTGGTAATCTCGTCGATGTTCCCCTCATGGATATGGGCTACGAACGCAAGGGCCTTTAGGATACCGCTGACACGCCAAGCCAAAAGCATTGACCCCAAAATGCCGCTAATGGCGGCCAATCCTTTTAGCACGTCTGCTGCGAGCATTTTCTCACCTTATGTTGGATGCGATGGCGGGACTTGAACCCGCATCTTCCCGCCACTACTCTCCAAGTGCCGACTAGGATTTCGTTCGATAGCGGGGGCTCTATCCATTAAGCTACATCGCGAAGGCTAGGCGGAGGCCCCTTCTACCTTCTTTTGCCGTATCTTTCTCTGTTCTGCTGCTTTGCGAAATTCAGGTTCGACCTCGCCGAGTTTCCGAACTAGGCCGCTCAAGTCATATGCATTGGCAGTCTGCGCTTTCCGTCCGGTATACCGCTCGACCCGCCTTACGAGTCCAGATTCTTCCAATTTGGTCAGATGTCGCTGCACCTGTCGCGGACTAAGCCCCATCCTTCGGGCTATCGTTTCCTTAAATGGATAGGGGTCTTTATCCGCTTCCCACCAATGCGAGACAAGCTGGACCAAGACGTTGAATTCTGCATGCTTGATGCCAAGCCGCCCTTGCGCCTGCATCAACAAATTAGGCAGCATGGTGTATCCGTGCTTCATCACGGGTACACCGAACTTGTCTTCCGCCCGCCGCTTAACCTGCTTGGAAACAGGGAGCTTGATGACGGTTCCGTTGCCTGAGTTGTTATCCGGTGTCTTTGTCATGGTGGGAATATGCGCTTCGCACAGGGTGCTCGCAAGAGGCGCCGCCCGTGCGAGGGGAGACAAAAATGACCGGCCTGTATCCGTGATACTGCGTCCTAAAAGCACGATGTGTGCTTGATGGATATTGATCCTATTATGTAGGACATTACCGTCTGCAGGCCACAGTCACATTTGTCTCCGGGGCCAGAGACATTCCTGACCCCCTGAAAATTTGCTTCAGGCTGCAATTTACCTGCTTACGCCTGCCTTTTGCGTGGCCATGTCAAGCAAATGGGCGGCATAGCCAGCTAATGGTCAGGAGTCTCGTCTTTCTCAGGGAACGAAAATGGAGGGGCGTCAGCTATGTCTTGTCCCTGCAAAATGACGGTGCACCATCGCTTGGCGCGGGTTACTGCATTGTAGAGCAATCGAGCTTTTTGCTCTGCGTCTCCCCGGACCCTGTACGGCCAAAGAACCACAACGCCGCTAAACTCTCGGTTTTTGGCCTGATGCACCGTCATCGCGGCATATCTATGCGTGGCAATTCCACCGTGTTGCCGCCTCAGGGTTACACAGCGCGCTATCTCATTGGCGATTTCGATGCGCTGAAAGTCAGTACGACCGGCAACGTGGATTTGCGTTTGCACCCAAGAGATCGTCTGGCGAACCGGTCCGGAATCCACAAGCGCACGAAGGGCGGCCAATGTCGTTTCAGCCGGCGCCTTGGCGTCCATCTTTAGGTCGGCAACGATTCTGAACGTCTCTTCAGCATCGTTCGCTTCCCACCTTATGTCATAGGGACCGTTTTGTTGCTTGCCGCATGGTCCTTTGCAAACGCGCTCAACTGCAGCTTGCGCCCAACCTCCCGCCAGCGCGGGGGCGATGATTGCCACGCTGCTTGGCTCACCATGCCACGCTATCGCGTTAGCAAGCACAGTGGCTGCAAGCGGTATGGATGGCGCGACGAACAGAGTGAATTGCTGCTTGGCACCTTGGGGTGCTTGTCCACTCCGGATTGCTGTCGCAGCATCAAGGAGGCCCGCAACATTAGTTCGATGAACCGTTGTCAAAGTCTCCGTTTGCCCAGTGTGGCTAAGCCAGTCAACTAACGGATTCGGTCGTAACTCCGGGTCCAAACATTGAAACTCGTCGGCAGCAATCAGAGTCTGGACGGAATTGGCCATTGCGACGAACATACGCAACCGTTCAGGTCGAAGATCCTGACCTTCGTCCAAAAGCACTATGGGGAAGCTGGCAGCTGTCCACTCTCGTACTTGCGGATGCTCTAGCAGTCGTCCTGCTGCATCACAGACAACTTCAAATTGGTCGTCGGCAACAGGCGGAATGCCTAGCGTCGATGCGAGACCCCGCCAGCGCCGAAGCGTTCGAAGCGCGAAGCCATCAACTGTCCGGCATTCGACGTGACCCACGATGTTTTGGATAGACCTTAGCCGCTCAAGTAAGCGGCGACGTCCGCCATGATAGTAGGTAAGTGCGAGAACGCGTTGCCCATCCTGTAACGGGTGAGCTTTGAGCGCTTCGGCAAGCATCTCCATCAGGCGAGTTGTCTTGCCACATCCTGCCACGCCTTCAACCGCCCGAACCGTCAAGGCTTGAACACCTTCAATGCAGGCAGGTTGGGATCGTTCGCAATCATAGCATTTTCGATCCCTTGGGCAGCATCGGCGATAGCATCTAGGACTTGTTTTGCGCGGCCGTAGCATTTTGGTCGGGCGCTGATAGCATCCGCAATCGCCTCGTAGGCTGAAGTATCCGCCTTAAGGCCATATACGGGTCTATCCTTAGATTTGAGGCGCTCGACAAGTTCGGGAACACTCGCGGCAGGTGGATCAATTGTCACTGCCGCCAAGCATTCGTCTGCGTCTGCTTCGACAATCCAACCGATAACGTTCTCTAGCGTCCAGTCGTCAGGCCACCGAACAATAACACCTGAATTTGGGTCATCCTGCGCCAAAAGCTCCTTAGCATATCCAACGCCGGCGTCATCACCATCCACCAATGCTAGAACACGCGGGTGAAGCGGCTGGAGGATTTCCACGCTTTTGACTACAGCACTGTCGTGGGTCGGGATGACGCCAATGAATGAATCGAAATGGCAAACCCGTTCATCGGTCCACCCCTGATGCAAGTCAGCCGCGCGAACGAGTAACATGAGCCATTCGTAATCGGTGCGTCCTTCGGGAATAAGGACAAAATCGTGCATCAGCGCAGCGACTGTTTCTGCACGATTGACCTGAAACAGCTTCCGAACACCATTTGTCGTGTCGGCTGGCAATGCTGATGATAGCAGCGGTCTAGACGACAAGACTCCGCCTTCGTTTCGCAAGACAATCACACCGGTCGGATCGGCAAGTGACGCGATCATCGGTGAATGCGTTGTGACGAAAGTCTGCGTTGAAAGTGCCTGTATGCGATGCACGAGTCGCCGTTGCAGCGCCGGCGGCACATGCAGTTCTGGCTCTTCGAGAGCCATCCAAAAGCCCTCGTTGTTCTCGCTACGCATCCGACCAAATTGCAGCAATAGCAGCAAGTGTTGAAGTGATAGCAAACCACTACCGTGTCGACGTGCGGGGAGCGGAAGCGTTGTCCCTTGATGCGTATAGTGTGTCACAACGGCATCAAGTAGGCTGCTACTATCGGTAGCGGTCACCCGTAGCTGTAGTGTCGGAGTGGTTCGAAAGAAGCCCTCCAGTTCTTTGTTCAGTTCATCGACAATGGGACCGAGATGATCATCTTTTTCGAGTTTGCCTTGAGGGTCACGAAGTCGGTCACGTTCTGCAATCACTGACTCGGACGGTTGTCCATTGCTGGCAGCAACCACTCGCCTGAATAGCTCCGATCCGAAAGAAACCATTCGGTCCCAAGTTCGAGTTGCCGGTACCAGAAAGAAGCCGACTTCGCGGATTAGCCTGGCGGGAAAGGTGGTAGAAAGCTCGTCATTGAAGACGTCTCCCATTTCGTCATCATCATAGAAGTAGCGGATCGTCTCCACCTCGAGCGATGGGCGATCAAACCGAGCAGCGAAGGCAATTTGACAGGCAAGCTTGCACTCAGGTTCGGACCTCTCCGGCTCAACTTTTTTGGTCTTCGGGTTCCACCACTTTACGATGCCCCGGTCGTCGCGAAACCAATCAAGATGTTGCGATGGGTCGTCACCTTCAAATCCGATAACGGTGGCGACTAGTTTAATACGAGCTATCGCGTCGGGATTGCTGCCATAGAAGTCGTGCTCGGTTAGCGATCTGATCATTCGATCCCGGCCGAACAAAAGCGCCAGCGCTTCAATTACTGTGGTCTTCCCGCAGTTATTCGGTCCGATCAGAACAGTGTGCTTGCTGAAATTCACTGTTCCGGCGCTAATGCCCCGGAAGTTCTCTATTTCAAGGCTTGCGATTTGCACTGCATCCCCCTTCCGCACCGTGATGAAGTAGGAGGGAACGACACAGGCGTCGTCAATTGCCAACTTTGCCTGCACGGTAGGCCAGATGATCGCAGCGGCCAAGCTGAGCCGAGCAACCCACAAGAAAAGGTTGCCGATTTGCGGACACTATGCGGACACGAAAAAACACGCCGACATGACGGATGCCCCTCCGTGTCGCAACTTATTGAAATTGCTTTAAAAAATGGTGGGTGTGACAGGGATTGAACCTGTGACCCCTGCCGTGTGAAAGCTGACGCTTAGCATTCCCACCAGTTCCGAGAGTTTCTCGGCATTCTACAAAAATATGCAGTTTCAACGTGTTATGTGAGCTTGTCGACCATTCACAGTTCCCGCGAAACCTTGACCTTTCCCAATTTGGTGATTACTGGGTGATTACTGGCGGCTTTGAGCCGTTCACTGGATGGGTCGCAGACCATGGATGGGATCAAGCTCACTAAGCTATTCGTGGAGTCGGCATCGGCCCCTGAAGGCAAGGACTATCAGTTCTTCTGGGACCAGTCGGTTCGCGGTTTCGGACTGAAGGTCACCGCTGCCGGAGCGCGCACCTATGTCGTGCAATATCGGACACCTGGTGGCAGGAGTGGCGTTGCTCGCCGCTACACCATCGGAAAGCACGGTTCGCCCTGGACGGTGGAGACAGCGCGCAATGAGGCAAAGCGTGTTCTGGGTCTTGTTGCCAATGGCGACGACCCTGCCCTTCTGAAGCGCAAGTTCGGTGGATCACCGACAGTTGCGGAGCTCTGCGAAGACTACATGAAGAACGGCACCGGCACGAAGAAGGCCAGCACGCTCGCGACAGACCGAGGGCGCATTGATCGCCACATCATTCCATTGCTCGGAAAGAAGAAGGTCAACCAGGTCACCCAGGCCGACATTCGACGGTTTCTGTCGAGTGTGGCCAAAGGCGAGACGGCAACAAGCATCAAGACCAAAAAGCATGGCCGCGCCATTGTCCGAGGCGGCAAGGGCACGGCGTCTCGAACGCTGGGCCTGCTTGGCGGGATTTTCTCCTACGCAGTGCAGGAAGGCTATGTTGAAGAGAACCCAACGCACGGTGTCGAACGATACCCGGATCGCAAGAACGAACGCTTCCTCACACTCGAAGAGATCAAGACGGTTGGAACGGCTCTCGCGGAGCTGCGTCTCGGGCGAGAGGATAACCCGGCCTTCGATATCATCTCGCTGCTCATCTTAACCGGCGCCCGAAAGGGAGAGATCGAGGGTCTCAGATGGTCTGAGGTGGACTTTGACAATCGATGCCTCCGCCTCGCGGACTCCAAGACCGGTCAGAAGATCATTCCTTTGAACTCGGCGGCGGTTGAAACGCTACAGAAGCTCCAGCCAAATCGGCGATCTAAATCAGATTGGGTCTTCCCAGCGACAAAGGGAGAGAACCACTTCGTCGGGACCCAGCGGATCTGGGATCAAGTGCGCAATCAAGTCGGAATGCCGGAGCTCCGTCTGCATGATCTCCGCCACTCATTCGCTAGCGTCGGTGTTCTTCAGGGCAAGCCGCTTATGCTTGTGGGTGCACTTCTCGGTCACGCCAGCGCCAGCACAACCCAGCGATACGCACATCTCTCAGACGATCCCATACGCCAGGCGACCGAAGAGATTGGAGCGGCCTTGGGTAGCGCGATGGGCATTATATGAGGCTTAAAAAGCCTGAAAGCGCGGAGGGCATAAGAGCCACCACAGCCCAACAGCTTTCGCGCGGATTTCAATCCATCTCTTCCTTCGGACAACTTCACCAATATCGCTACCGCATGGCTTTCGTCGCCTAGTCGAAACAGATGTGCGCTTCTTGGGATCATTAAAACATGGAATTTCCTAGGGCGACCGCTTTACACCTAATCGCCTTCGCTTCGCCGCGTCAGCTTCCTTAGCGCATATCTAAAGGCTTTTCGTATTGCTTTCGCCACTTGAACAATAAATAATTTGTATAAATCATTATAGGAAAGCTTCCCCGCTAATATTTGTAAATACCCCCTTCGAAGAGTCCCCGCATCCGCGAAAGCCCATCGAAAGGGTCTTTGCACTATTTTCGGAAATATTAAATATCGCCATCTACGCGCCTGCTTTATCTGTTCGGTTATTTTTGCGTAAGACTTAAGGTAGATTCCGAGCACTTCACCAAACTGGTTGGAAGACGATGCTTGGTATATCGCATTTCCGGCCGCGTACCCACTCTGCATCGCGTAGGCAATCCCTTCGCCGGTAATTGGATCCACCAATCCTGCGGCATCGCCGCACAAAAGGACATTGTTAATTCCGGGACTTTTTCTAAAATCTCCAAATGGAATAAACTGCCCCTTAACCTTATAATTTGCTATATCCAGGCCCTTAAGTAGTAAATACTCAGATAACCTGCTCTTTATGTCTGGATTTTGCTTCTGTAATCCACCGACACCAATTGTAAACGTTCGCTTTTTTGGGAAGATCCAACCATACCCCCAGTCAGTCGCTGAAAAGTCGATTTCTGCTAATTGTGGTTGATCCGGCAACGACTCACGAGGAACCTCAACTTCCAAACCAAATCCGATTTTATCCTGATCAAATGACGCGCCAAATAATTCCTTCGCAACTTGGCTATTCACGCCGTCCGCTCCGATAAGATACCTATATTTTACTACTTCCCCACCCTCTAGTTCAATTTTGTCATTTTTAATGTCTAGATTTGTGACCCTAGTATTTAATTTGGCAGTCGCGCCTGCCTCCCTTGCCAACTTTAGCAGATACGCATCAAACTCTCGACGCATAGTAAAATAGAGTGTATTTTCTGTAGTTGTTGGTGATCCTAAATGTTTGTTGCCTGCGTAGAAAGCGATACTTTTCGTCGAAACGAACAATTGTTCGTCCCATTTGCGAGAAAAAACGGACTCGAAGGTGTCCTTACTTCTTTCGGTGACCAAGCCGCCGCATAGTTTCTCTCTAGGAAAGTCGCTTTTATCAATCAGGCAGGTTCGCAGATTTCGAGCGGCAAGGGTGTAAGCTGCCGCGCTACCAGCAGGACCTCCACCGATAACCACCGCATCAAACATCTCAGTCATCTTGAGGGAAATTCCTCTTGGTTCGAATGGCTAGAACTCACGCCCATTGCCAGCAACGATCTTGTGTTTCTCTCATCGGAGATACAGCTACAGCTTGGGTACCACACTTGACTCCTTTCGCATAACGCGCGTCAATCCTCCTAGTTAGAAAGCTTCTTTGCTGCACATATCGTTATTGTTATCGATGCGAAATTTGATAGGCCGAAATCATGGCTAGACGCAAAAGGGATTCGTTAAATCCTGCCATCGTCTTGTGGTCAACAAAATCGTCGATAGATTCCGGTGCAATTTCATTCTTGGCTGTTGCCGAAGTAGCGCTTTCCGTTGGGCTGTATCTGGCAGTTTTTGAATTTTTTCAAACGCAGCATTTCTTATGGGTTAGCGTCATTGTCGCCCCCCTACTTCTATTGAGATCTCCGGAGTCCATTGCGAAGGCAATTGAATGGTTTGAACAGTATATAGATAGGAGCTTCTACGACGTCGCGGACCTGCCGAAAAGTCGGCGTGGCGCCATTCGTATCGGCGCATCTGTTTTCCTCGAAACAATATCTACATGCATTGCAGCGGCCCTTCTGACGTGGTGGTGGCTCCCAGATGAGGGAATTTTGCTACAATGCGTAGTCGGTGCTGCCATTGGCTACGTCGCCTCGCAAGCGGCGCTCACCATAATTGTTATTCAGGCAGCAGCAGAAGTGATGGTTCAAGCCTCTGAGCGACGGAATGCCGCACAGGTAGGTTCTCTTCTAGTCGTTGCTACGGCGACCGGCGTTGCAATCTCGGGCGGCAATCTTGCTGCTATCATTTCAGCATCTTCAATAACTGTATTCCTCGCCATGACTGGAATTTTTCAAGCACCGCCGGCGGTGGCGAAGGCAATGGCGATGGCGCACAGTCATGGAGAAGCTCGGGTGAAGGGCGTGGAATTTGCCCGAGAGGCCTTAAAGAACGCTGGAGTCGCCTTTGCCGTGTTTGCGCCAGGAATCAGTCTTGGCGCCTGGATTCGAATTTTCGGCATCAGAATCGTTGCCACACTACTTTATATTCGAGAAGGCCTCGCGGCGTTGCCGTCTAATTACTATAGGACATTGTTTGTTGTCGATGTTGCACAACCACCGGAAATAATCCCAGGATATGCCAATAGCGATATTTTCAACACGCGGTATTTTTTAAATAAAGCCTGGGGAAGAGAGAGTATTCCGAAAAAGATTGTCAGCCTCGTAGGTTTTTTTGCTCTATTTTTTCCGGCATATTTGTATAGAATAAGCGTAAAATCAACATTCTGGATATATATCCCGATAGTATATATTGCCAGGACTCCAAATTATTCGCAGAATCCGGCTTTTTTTAGCGCACTTCTATGGGGTGACGTACGAGAGTGGATGAGACGAATTGTATTCTTTATTACTGTATCTGGTTTCACTTTGTCAAATGTCTTTCCTGTTATATTTTCTACGACAAGTGTCCCAAAATTTGTAATAGCTCCATTCGAATATCTATTTCTTATAAGAATTGAAAACATCCATCCATGGCAGTGGCTAACCATTATAGAAGCGGCTCTTACATTTGTAATATTTCTTTTCCTGTCTGAATTTAGCTTGCTAGTAAAATATGGACTTTCTGACAAGAAGTTAAATGCAGAAGCAAAAAAACGGGCTACTATGCTTGAGTTCTTCATTAGGACTAGAAATATTGCTACTTGGATTTTTCTTATTATAGTTGTAGCTCATGCTATTTTGTTGACAACTCCAATTGAGAGATATCTTCCTCGTCATCTAGACAATGCCCTGCACGAATTTTACGGCGAGTCGATGCCGTTGAGAACGTGGTGATACGAAGCTCCGAAGCACGGATCGGCAGGTGGCATTGCAGGATGCAAAAACCGGGATCCCGACAGCTTCATCCCGAGAAGTGATCCGCGTCTTTGAACTATTGCAGCTTGCTGGATGCGCGTTTCGAGCCGGAAGCAGTCATCGCATGCCGCCGATGCGGTGTTGGAGGCGGCAAACAATGCGGTTGTTAGCACAACATCGAGGTATACCCTGCCGTGACGTCACAGTCCGGCGTCATTCGCTGTAACATCCGGGTTGACATCGACTATTTGTGACATGCGAGCCTCGGGCCTAAACCTTGAGGTGACACATGGCCCGCATCGGTTACGCCCGCGTCAGCACCATTGAACAGGATCTCGACGTTCAGCTTGCACGGCTGAAGGCCGAAGGCTGCGAGGTTATCCGCTCGGAGAAGGTATCAGGCGGCAGTCGAAAGGGCCGAGCTGAGCTTGAAACGATCTTAGCGTTCTTGCGCCCAGACGATGAGTTGATCGTCACGCGGCTGGACCGGCTAGGTCGCGACACGCGCGACGTCCTCAACCTCATCCATGAATGCGAAGAGCGCGGCGCGTCGGTCACCGTACTTGATCCTCATGTGTCCACGAAAGGCGAGATGGGGCACATCGTCCTCACCGTCTTGGGCATGGTCGCACAAATGGAGCGCCGCTTCATTCGCGAGCGGCAAAAGGACGGTATTGAGCGCGCCAAGGCGGCTGGCATCTACAAAGGCGGGAAACGTCGTCTTGACTATGACCGGATCAAAGAGCTGCTCGACACCGGAGAAAGTCCATCGGCCATTGCTCGTACCATCGGATGCTCGCGGATGCAGGTGTATCGGATATCGAACAAGGCGACCCGGGATTAGTTTGAGCGTGAGCTGAGATACTGCTTGGCTCACCGTCTCCATCCTAAAGACGGAATTGTCAGCTTACTGCAAGCCGCCACCTAATAACGCCGCGCTGGAGAGCTTCCAGTCGATCAAGGTGCGAAAGAGACTACGGCCTTCATCATCGATAGCGGGCTCCTGCGCCTTCCGATTGCTGGAGAATTGGCAAAGGACAAGATAGTTGTTTTGGCCCTGTGCATGAGAGCTAGAAGTACTCAGCGATCTTGCGGAACCATCCTTCGACCTCTCCGTCTGGATCACGCGCCTGGATGCGAGCCGCTGTCATTCGCTTGAAGGCCTTGGTGAGTTGCGACTTCGCCTTGGCGTCACCCATGACATTCGGCCAGCCCTTGTGTGCCGAGTATGCCTCCGCAAAGGCGCGAGGCACAGCCGGATTCGCTGCGTCCGGCTGATCGACGACATTTACAAGCACTCCGAACTCCTCGTCGATCGCATCAGGATGCAGATAGCTTTCGATCTCATGCTTAACTGTCTGCGCGGCCCAGGAATGGAGGCCGTCCTGCCGTCCGTTAACCTCAGCCACTGACTGTCCGTACTTCTGTACATCGCCGTCGTAGATGTGCACCTCCGGGCAGCGCAGCCCCTCCAGGTAGTGCGCAGTCACCCAGTGCTTCAGCGTCGAGCCTCCTAGAGTGACAAAGGCGCAGCGCTTTTCGGTGAGCAGGCACGGGATCGTATTGTCATGCTGGTGAAGCGCGTGGCTGAGGTGTTTGAGTGCTTCTACGTCGCTCGGCCCCTCGACGCACACCAACACCTTCACGCGGCTGTCAGGAGTTAGCCCGAGCGTGTCCGCGACGGCTCCAAACACGTCTGCTCCCTGTTGGACGGTGGGCGTGTCGGCAGCAGCGTCTGCGGATACGAACCGGATGCTGTCCACAGGCAGATCTGCAGCCAGACCGGGGCTGTGCGTCGTCAGGATAACCTGACAATTCTGGGCCTGCGCGATCTCCTTGAAGGACTCGATGAGAATTTTCTGGTTACCCGGGTGCTGCGAGGTTTCCGGCTCCTCGATCGCGTAGATGATGTTCGCCTTGCTTTCGGTGGCTAGCTTGCGTTCTGCCTCAGCCTTGAAGAAGGATACTAGGATTAGACGGCGCACTCCGCTGCCGCGTTTGTTGAGAGGGATGTTGTCGTTTGTGTCCATGCCCACGGAGAACAGGCCAGTCCACTTCTGTTGCGTCGGCGGCGAGAACGTTGGTGTGAGCGCCTCGGCCAGATTCGGGTCTATGGTGCGAAGAGCTTTGTGGGTGAGCTCCGCGATCTCCACGGACTTCTCTCGGACCTTGGCCTGAATCGCCTCGATCTCTACCTGCACCTCGGCAATGGCCGTCTTGATCGCCCCTTTCAGAGGACTTTGAACTTCGTCATCCGAGTCCTTGCTGGCCCGGTCACTCTGGAACAGCGCGAACATTGGCAGATACCGCTCGATCTGCTCCCAGATGCGTTTGCCGTCTTCCTTCGATTTGGAGACCGGGATCGCGACCTCCGCGAGAGCCAGTTCGCCCGCTGCGGCCCAGATTGCCTGCCGCATGCCGGGGTTGCCCTTAAGCTTCACCTCAAGATTCTGGTCTTTCACCATCGCCTGCAAGTCCTTCTCCTTCAGTTCGAGAAGGTTGGATACGCTCCTAGCAGTCGGGTGGTTCGCGATAACGAATGTTTCCGAGGACGGGGTCTTCTTCCCGCAGTCGTATACTTTTCGGATGATTAGGTTGCCATTCGCGGCAACAAGGTACTCGTCGGCAAGGCTCGTCATCGCTCCAGCGTCGAGCGTAATCTCCGCTGGAAGATTGGAGAACTCGGCCGTGATGGATACGTTAGTGAGGCCAGAACGAACGTTAGCATCCCCCTGCTCGATCTTGACTGATTCGCTATTGAAGAAAATTTCTAGCGCTTCGAGGACAGTAGACTTCCCTATATCGTTCCGCCCGATCATGGTCGTAAGGCTTGCGAATTCGATCCGCGTCGGCTGCAAGTAGGCACGGAAATTTTCTAGCGTTACTGCGACAAGATTCATTGACTCGCCCCTTTAGTTTTTCTTCGTGCGCATTTCACGCTCTTGCCGATCAAGTTGCAACAAGTCAAAGTTGGTTGTGCGAGGTAGGCCGGCAGGTTTTATCCTAGTGTCTGCAGTAAGAGGCCAGAACGAGCCAAGCAGTTGTTGGTCCGCCGCGCACCCATTTTTGGCGTTCGGTCACGGTGTCCTGAATATTAGGAGTGGAGCAGGCTATCGGAGGCTATCAAATAGGCCGTAGAGCGCGTCGTCGTTGAACGCTTCGTCGGCGATCGCCTCCGTATTCGGCACATCGGGATCTGCCTCGTCTGCTTGCGATTCCAGCACCTCCTGCAGGCGCTCGTCGACGGTTTCGAGCGCACGCTGCAGGGCGTATTCCGGAATGTCCGCTCGGGGGGCAAGCCGACGCAGATCGGAGGCGTAGTCTTCGAGTTCAGATTCGGAAACGTAATTGGACACCACATCGCCGATTTCGTCGATCTCGCGGGTGATCGCGGCGCAGCATGCGACCTGGACTTTCTCCGAGTAGTCACCGCCATCGACCATGTCGGACATTTCCAGCAGGTCGTCTGAGGCCATCCCCTCCTCAAAGAGCTGCACCACAATGTCCTCTAGCGCGTCTGCGAGTTCGTCGGCTCTCTGCCCCGGCTCGTGGTGGCCCGGGTCGCGTAGTTCGCCAATCATTTCGAGCAGTCGCGTCCCGTCGCGCCATGCAGCATAGCTGTGCGGTGGTTTGAGAGCGATGGCGAGAGCGTTATCGGCGAAGACGACTTCACCGCTATGAGCCCACCACTCGAGCAGCAGGCTGATGCGGTCCGAATTGGATGGGTCGGTGAATGCTCCAATGGAGGCCGCGGCTAGGTATCCTATCACCGGCTCGAAGGCGGTGGCGAGGGCGGGCAGTGTTAGCCAATCGAGCTTTTCCTTGGCAAACGTCCAGATTCGCAGCGCGGAGGTCGCCGAGGTACACGTTGAGGCGGCGACCGGAAGCAGCGCACCGTCGGCCAAGTAGCCGGCCAGGTAGTCCCTGACCGAAGGATTTATGAAGTTGATGTTCACACCTTGGATCGCAATGAAGCCTCCCTCGAGCTGCTTCAGGCTCTGCTCGAAGTCCTTAGGATCACGTGCGACGCCGAGGTCGACGCAGAGCCGCGCATGGAACGCTTCGAAAAGCGTTCGCAGGTCTTCAACCTCAGCGCCCTTCCGTGCGGAAAGGAACAGCGCGATTAAGAGGTGGCGGGCGGGTATCGTGATGTGCTTGCTGAACGCCTTGTCCCAAAGCTGCGTAGGGTTATCGAGGGTCTCGATGAAGGCAGCAGGGTAATCTTCTGGCGCGATGTCCTCGGTGCCTAGCACGTCCGTCATCCATTCCACGATGCGGGGATTGTAGTTCTCGTGGTCGATGATCGTTGGAAGTTCGCCGCTGTCCAGAAGAGCAAGGACATAGGCCTGCGACAGTCCGCCAATCGCCAGATGGTTGTAGAGGATGCGGGCTCTAATTGCTCGCGTGTAGGAAGACAGGTCAAGCACGTATGTGGACAGCTCTACGCGACGATCTGCGATGCGCTCCGACCACTGCCGTGCCTCGTTCAGGATGTAGGCCCTCGTGGTAAGCACGAAGCGAGCGTTGGGACTCCTTCTCACTCTCTGCATGAAGCGCGCAAGCTCGGAATCCTTCGCAGCGAGCGCCCGGTGGTCAAGCGCGATCGACCCAAGGAAGTCGTCGAAGAAGAAGACCTGTTTCTTCGTGTCGTCGATGCGTTCAAACCCGTCCTCGAGCGAGCGCAGCGATACAAGCTCCCAACTCTCTCGGAGGTAAGCGAAGGTCAGAATCTCAGCGAGGGTGGTCTTTCCAACCCCTGGCGGGCCTGAGACAATCAAGACGTGTCGGTTGTCGAGCACCTCTCGAGCCTGCGCTAAGCTCGGGTTCGGCGCGTATACCTTTACCTTCGCCGCGATTTCTGCCTTGCCGCTTGCCGTGAAGGCATGCGAACCCGAGTGAACAATGGCGTCGAGGATTGTCTGAAGGACAGCTGTGCTCGATAGCCACAGCTTAAGGTGCGCCTTCTCGACCTCGGGATGGTCGCGTAACAGTTGGTTGAGGTCACTTTGGCCGAGAATATCCGACTCTTGCAGGAGGGCGGGACCAATCACAGCCGCGAGCGCCGCCTTGTTCGGTGGGCTGAGGTGGCGCGAGGTCGCCAAGATATACCGCTCGCTCTCCAACTGGTCTATCGATGCGCGCTCTTTCCTCATAGCGGTCTTAAGTTGAGGAAAGGGCGACCCGGCGTAGTGCTTAACCTGCAGCACGATGTTTCCGTCGTCCTTAGCATGGCGCCCGTCGATGCCGCCGTCCGGCCCCGGTCCGAACGCCTCGAAGCGCACGCCCAACATCTTACCAATCAGATCGCGCGCGAGATCTTCGAAGTCGGCAGGCAGAAGTGACGTGAAATCGTAAGGCAATTGGCAACTCGTGAGTGAGGCGACAGCAGCGAATAATTCAGGCCATTGTTTGGAACAACTTGCAGCGACAGCCTCTCTCAGTCCAGTTCAGTTTCCGGTCGGTGCCTTGGTTTAGCGAGGACGGTTGCTCACGCGTCATCGGAAATCGGACGGCCGCCGGCCATTTTCCTTTGTTTCCTGCCATTCTGTTGCGGGCCAAAGCCAGACAAAAGCACTCGCAGCACCCTCTCTCCTCGATACAGTTTTTTCAATGCGTGGCATTTTAGCGGTCATGTGAATCTGAATTTATAGTGTTTATGCGCATCCTTGAGATCTATACTTGGAGGATATTTTCATGCGCATTCCATTTGCGCTGCAAGTCGCCTTGGCCGCTGGACTTGGATTTGGGTCTGTCTGGTTTGTGACCAATCCGCTTGATATAGGCGCAACCACCGCTTTCGCTGTAGCTGGCGGAAGCAACTGCAACATCAAGGGCAATGTCAGTATCAACTCCGGCGAGCGGATATATCACGTTCCTGGGCAGGAGTTTTATGCCCAGACCAAGATCGATCCACAGTATGGCGAGCGTTGGTTTTGTTCCGAGGCCGAGGCCAGGGCCGCCGGCTGGCGAAAGGCGAAAAGGTAAGCTTGGCATGGAGACCGAAGCCGGCCTCAGCACCGCTGCCAACGGCTGACAATGCAAAGCCCCTCCGGGCGCGCCTGAGGGGTTGTGCTAGTTGTTGGCGGCTTTGGGCGCCTGCGCTGCCCTACAGCCGCACCACGCCCGTGTAATCGACCATGCGGCCCCGTTCGAGCTTGATGGCGGCGCGCAGCCCGCGCTTGCCGGCGACCGAGAACACGATCTTGGTGTCGTCCTGGTCGATCAGCTTGAGAAGGTTGCCCTCAGCATCCTGAAGAAGGTCCGCGTCGAAGTCGCTGTCCCGAAGGCCGATGTTATGCAGGAACGCCGCGTTCTGCTCGGCTAGCTCCTCGGCCCGGATGCGCTTCTTTCGATCCGTTGCGCCCCAGATATTGCCGGCAATAGTCGACAGGACAATCAGTCCAAGAGCGATCAAAACGCTCGCGCCGTTCGTATCCTTCGCCAATCCGCCGCCGATCACCAGGAACCCACCGGTCCCGATCAGAATGAGCAGCGTCGAGCCGAGGAAGGTGACGAAGAACCTATAAGCGGCGCCGTGACCAATCCCGAGATAGTAGTTCCGCCAGCCATAGGCGATCATCAGAATACCGATGATTGCCCAAACGATCGGGTTCTTCTTGGCGGCCTTATAGAGATCGCGTCCGAAGCTGGCGCCGAAGCCATAGGTTGCCGCTGTGGCGAGCTGCTCAATCATTTTCGTGTCCTCCGCGCACGACCCTGTTTGGCCATGCGTCCTATTGTTCAATTGGGATGGGTGTTTGCCTGCAGCGCCAACGCGAGCGGCGCGAGAACCCGCTCTGTGATGTCGCGCAGGGCTTTGGGGAGCTGATCGACCAGAGCGTCGATGTCGAAGTGAGCGGAGGTCTTGGCGATCTCGACCTTGCCCAACTCAATGCCGGTGCTCCACTCGTCGCGCTCTGGCTTGATCGGCGGTTTGCAATTCTGGAGCGCCTGTTCGAAGTGAGGCCGATACGCGGAGTCCTTGCCCGGCACCATCAGGGTGACCTCGATCGCGAGGCCACGATGGGCGCTGATGTCCAGTTCGAGTTTCACCGGTAAGGCGCACATCTCGAACCGGTCGCCGGCTTTTACCTCGGCACCGATCTCCAATGTCACGTATCCCCGGTCGGCAAAGTCGAAGGCGCCGGCATCGAGGAAGATCAGCCGGACCTGTTCGGTGCTGGCCTCGCGTTCAATCTCCGCCTTGCGGGACCACACTCTGGCCAGAACAAAGTCCGTTGCCCCGCGCTCGTGTCTGGCGACGGTGTTGATAAGGTCCTTGTGCCGATCCCACAGGGCGTCGGCGATCTTGGCGTTGTCACGCGTCATGACGGCTCTCCTGAAAAGGCATTCGCGCATGAGGCGCGGGATTGATCTGTTGGGGTGACGGGGAGAAGTGAACGGCGCCGAAGGGGGCAAGCAGGATCCTGGCCGGATCACGGCGCCGTCCAAATGGGCAACCGCTACGCTCCGGCCGCGGCGTCCTTGCTCGGGAACATCAGCGCCAGTTCGTGCCGCTTGCAGGTGATGGTCGGTTCGTCCGGGTAATCCCGCCATTTGAGAGTGAAGCTGCCACCCATTCCCGCGCCGATGACCACGGCTTCGAACCAAGCCTCGTCATCCGGCGAATAGGCGAGGACGAGGCTGTTGCCGGTGATGTGCGCCCAGTCGGTCGGAAGGCTGGTGCCGGCGTTCTTGGTCGCCTCGGACAGCTTGCCATCATCCTTCGCCGAGCTCTCACCGGCCTTGCCATCCCCGGAGGACGACGCGACGATCTTGAGCTTCGGCTTCTCCGCCGGCGCCAGTTTGTTGAGGCCGTCATAGACCTCCCTCTGGATCAGCGGCATGAAGGCCTTGCCCGAGGAGAAGATACGTCCCTTGGGCACGCGCAACGCCAGGGCGGTCTTTTCTGCGGAGGTCACGGCAAGAACCCGCACCTCCATCTTGCGCGCGGCAGCCTTGGCAGCGGCGCCATCTTCTTTGGTGAACCAGGAGGCACGCGGCTTGCCGTCGGTGCCGAGGCCGAACACGACAACGGCGGGAGTATCAGGGTCAGTGGCGGGGGGATTCAGGGCGAGCGCAGTCTGAAGCATGATCTCTCATCCTTTTTCGAAGCGAGCCAATCGGCTCTGGAGCGGTGTCGGAAGAACTCCGAACCACGCGACGAAAAGGGCGTCTGATCAGCCCATCTCTTGGGGCAACAAGCGGCGCCACGGCGCGGCTCGGCATGGCCACACCATAGCCGGAAAGTCGGCGAAAGTCAACTAAGTCTCTGTTTTTGCTTAGTATTCGGATGCATAAAAGACTGCTGGCGGGCTCAGTAACAACAAGCAAAAGCAGTTGAAAATCAACGCGTGGCCATGAGTGACAGGCTTACTCAGAGCCATCTACGGATCGCATTAGTTCGAAAGAAAATGTGGCGTGCAAATCGTGTTGCACGCCACCACAAAAAGGTGAATAGGTCGAGTTGACGGGCCGTCAGAAAGCGGTCAACGGGCCTGTCGTATCACGCGACGCAGGCCTTCGGCGTCGAAGACAACAAAGCGCTGTCTCTTGCCCTTCAGGCGTGGGTCGTCGGTGAGACCACTAGTGCCACCACTAACAATGATCTGCATGAGCTTGTATTTCTGCAGAATTCCCTTTGCACTTTGCCCGGACCGCCCTGGGAGAATCTGCTTAAGGTAGTCCTCAAGCTCCTCCAGGCGCGCGTACACCCGATCCTTTCCGTTCGCGCCGACCAGAACAAAGCCTTTCGCATGATCCGGCACAGCGATCTCGCAGAGGCGCTTCGAGCTGTATCTAGGAAAGTAGTCAGACGACTGGAAGAACCTGAAAAGCTGGTGGGTGATCTTCGGCAGACCGGCCTTAGCGGGAAAGGCAGCATCAAGAATCGATTTCAAACCACGCTTGCAGATCGTACGGATGCGCACCTCGCTCCAGCCAATCACTCCCGCCTCACGAGCCAGCATCCCCGCCGCGTAAAGAAGTCCAACCTTGGCCGCAATCCGTGCGCGGACGTCTGAATAGTCAGGAGCGGCGGCGGCGATGAAATCGCGAGAAAGCCGCCGAATGCGACCCCTGAGATCGCGCCGATGCCTGATAAGCCACGCGACCCAATGGCGCCCAGCGACTCCATAGTTAGCGAGTGCGGCCTCATAAACTCGATCCGAAAGTTCCTTCGTGCTGATGTTTGGATCCGAGCGCTTCTGCCGGAACCAGATGCCGCCTTCGTCTCCATTGGGAACAAGGATCTCAAGCAAGCGAACGCGGTCGCCGTCAGTGCGCTCGACTTCCGCCGCGCTCATAGCATCCTGAATACAAGCCGGGCTCGAAGTCAGCGTGACGGAGCGGAATTTGCGAAACGCCAAAGGGCCGTTTTTGGAGATCGATTGTGAATAGCTTTTCGTTTCTCCCGAGGACAGCATATGGGTGCTGTCATGAAGCTTCCGGAGACGCTGCTCTGAGTTCAGCGCGCTACGCTCCAAATCATCGACCGCAAAACAGACATCGTTGTGAGCAACTGCTGCTTCTTCAAGTCCGCGCGGCGTTGCATGCCAGCTCGGCATATTGGCAGGATTCGCCCAAACAGAGTACGCCGCTCGTACTGCAGTGGACTTTCCGCATGAACTGTTGCCGGCCAAGTTCAAAACGAAGCTCTCGGTAAGGCCGGACCACTGCATCAGTGAAGCGGCGAAGGATGCAAGAAGTGGCATTGCTGCGGCGTCGGATTTTCCAATTTCCCTCGCGACCCGAAGCTTCCAACGCCTCAACGAGCCAGATGGCTTCGTCAAATAGCGGCAGCAAAGAGATTCCTTGTCGAAGAAGGCCGGAAAATCGGTATCCCCGACGCTATCATCCGGAAATTCGAAAGCTTGGTTGTTGGCCTTCCAGCCCGGGCTATCGAAAAAGCTACCCACGGGCTGCTCGGGATCAATCAAGGCATCAATCTCAAGATCATCTGCGATGACGGCGCCGTGATCGATTAGCTGCTTGCGCGTCCCACGCTTATCCTGAAGCGCAATGGACGCAGGCAGCACAAGCTGCTCCTCGCCACGTCCGTTGCTGCGGATAAATTTCAAAGCGATGTAGTCCTTGCCGGTTGCCTCATGCTCCAAGCGAATTGCGACAATGGGGGCTTCAGAGTCTTTATCGGGATTCATAGCTAAGTTCCTTATGGTCGTGCGGCCTGCGGCGCTGCGGCACTGCGGCAAATGTGGTGGACGGCAGTTGACGCCACAGTGCCGCACTTGCCGCAGTGAGTTTGCTTACGCCTGCGAATGGCTCGCGATTGTCAGAAAGGTCGGCTTGCAGTGTTGCCACCGCTATCCGTCAAGCTTGCTTGCCTACCCGTCTGCGGGCACTGCCAGCACGTCTAGGACGCCTTTTGCGCTTTGACCTCGACGACACGGCTTGGGGTTGAACGCGCAGGCTCATGCGCAATTCTCCACCGGGCGAAGTGGTTCGAATTGCGTTTCGCAGTATCAACCGCGAGCCAATTGGATATTGCGCGAGCGCGCTCGAAAGTTCCCGCAATTTCCCGAGGGGCAAAGGGAGAGGATGCGAGTTCTTGCGCGGCGAGCCATCGGCTTTCATGCGCCTCTTCTCGATGTATCCTGACGATCTTTTGAAAGTAGATTTGTAGGAGTAGGATAGGGTCTTTGCGAATTCCGTAGCTCTGACTTCTTTCAAGGTCAGTGGAAACCGGACGTTGGGATCGAGCCTAAAGGCACTCTTTATTGCCTGACGGAGAGCCTCTGACTTTGGGCGGTTGATCAGAAAGTAGACGTGGAACTGCCAGCCGAGAGCCTGGTTGCCGAAGGTATTGAAGGACACATCAATGCCCCCAATAACCACCGCGTCGCGGATCTCGGAACGTTCGAGCCACTTCCTTAAAAGTCGCACGGCTTTCTTCAGCCAGAAGTTTTCGAGCTTCCCCGGCTGAACGCGCCAACCGGCTGGGACGATCGACGCTCGTGTCCATACTGCATCATGAAGGCCAAGTCGGTATGCCTCCATGAGCAGCTGTTCGCGAAAGGTGCGCATGCAGACAGGACAGCCTTCTCGACCACAAGGAGTCTCCGGCGTGCATGCGAGAAGCGCCTCAACCTCGGGCCGGCGAGCCAACTCGGGATCATGTGAGAGAGAAGTCACCAGCTTCAAACGCCGTGCATTCGCAATTTCCACGGATTCGAATTTGGCGGGAAGGCTAAAACGAAGCTCAGGCATTGCTACCTCCGACATCCGAGGTGCTGTGCCGACGTCCGGCATTCAAAAAATCGATCAGGTCGCTGTACTGATACCGAACATAGCGCCCACCAGGCTTCTCGTAGACGGGGCCCGTTCCGAGATGGCGCCAGTTCGCGAGGGTCTTTTCGCTAACGCCGAGCAGCTTTGCAGCCTGCCTGGGAGGCAGTCTAGAATCGAGTGCATACTGCGGACGTGGCTTGGAGCGCCGCCTAAGACTCCGCCGCTTGCGCCGGTTGGTAGAAGGCTTAGTTTGCTCATCCTGGGTCAGCCTGCCAATGCTGGAAACGAGCACCAAGGCGATTGCGTCCGCCAGCAAGCGAATTTCCGGAGACACGGTGCCAGAATGCACCGTTTCATCTTCCGGCTGACCCGAACTCGGTTCGGGCTCCTCAGTAATCGGACAAGAACCAAGAACCTGATCGGCCTGCTCATGCTGGCGGATGGTAGGCGAGAGATCAGTTGAGGCCGGAGCATGGTTCTGCTCCCTAACCTTCGCAGTTGCTCCGGCATTGCCAATTGAGCGGTCGCGAAGCTGAGAGCCATCCTTGCCGAGGGCAAGACCAGGACTAGCAGCATGATGGGCGACCGAAGTCGGCCATGGATTGAGGTGTTCGGACATAGTCCTCTCCGTTCAAGAAAGAGAGGAGTCGCAATGCGGGAGATATACAGAATAAGGCCCACAAACCGACTCCTCCCGCATCGCGAGAAGGGAGTCGAACTGGACCTAATGCCGGTGTATTGGAGCACCGGCCTTCGGTGGGCTCATCGCTGAGCCCGTGCCCCGGTAGTTGATTGGGGTCGCATGAGCAGCTTTCTCGCAGCTCACGAGTCCGACCAGTCCCGATTTTTCCGGGACTAACGGGATGGCAACTAGCCTCCCGTGTTTATGAAATAGATTCATCGCTCCGGCATTTCAAGAGGCAACGAGAGGAAATTTCTTCGTCGTCCTTCTCGCTCCCCCAAGCTCATTTGTCCGCCCAAAGAAGCCTACCTATGCGCTAGGAGCATCCCGCCACCGTGATTACTCGGTGATTACCGGCACGAAAAACGCCAGGCCCAAATTTCAACTAACTCATTGAAAAATATGGTGGGTGTGACAGGGATTGAACCTGTGACCCCTGCCGTGTGAAGGCAGTGCTCTCCCGCTGAGCTACACACCCGTGACCGAACGCGTCAGAAACGACGCCGTCACGATCTTTGCGGCATGACCTCAGCAGGAAACAAAGTGCCCGAGCTCTGGATCACGCGCTGTCCGGCCGGGCCGGAGGGACGAAATGGTGGGCGTAACTGGGATTGAACCAGTGACCCCTACGATGTCAACGTAGTGCTCTCCCGCTGAGCTATACGCCCATTTCCGTCTCGCGCCCGCATCAAGGGCACGACGCGGGGATAGACCACAAAACGCCGGCGCCGGTCAAGGGGTTTCAGACCGGCATTCTTCAGCTGTGGCCAGGCATTTCGTCGCCTGCCGATTCAGGCCGCGAGAAGCCGCTCGACCTCGCTGACGAGATCCTTGAGATGGAAGGGTTTTGAAAGCACCGAAGCGTCCTTGGGCGCGTCGCTGTCAGGGTTGAGCGCGACGGCGGCAAAACCGGTTATGAACATGACCTTGAGGTCGGGATCGAGCTCGGTGGCGCGGCGCGCCAGCTCGATACCGTCCATCTCAGGCATGACGATGTCGCTGAGCAGCAGCGAAAACGGCTCTTCACGCAGGCGCTCGTAGGCGGACTTGCCATTGTCGAACGACGCTACGTCGTAGCCGGCGTTCTTGAGCGCCCGCGTCAGAAAAAGACGCATGTCGGTATCGTCTTCGGCAAGCAATATGCGGTGCATCTGAAATCTCTTCGTTCCACAGGTCCCGGATCGCGGCCGAGACTATCACCAGATGTTTAATCGAGATTGCGCGCGGCGCAAACCCAAAGCGGCGCAGCGCCGTCTCGCATGCGCGCTTATGGACAATGAGCCGGCCACGAGGCAAACTTGATTCGAGAGAGGGGTTAATCGACGGGTGCACGCGTTGAGATCCGATTTTGCCGACCGGCCGGCATTCGAAACCATACGTCCACGGCGGCAGGTTGCGCCGGTCGTGGTCAATTCCGCTCACTCCGGGCGCGACTATCCGGCCCGTTTCCTGGCGATGACGCGGCTCGACCGGCTGTCGATCCGCCAATCCGAAGACGCCTATATCGACGAGATCTTCGCCCGCGCCCCGCATATGGGCGCGCCGATGCTTCGGGCGCATTTCCCGCGCGCCTATCTCGACGTCAACCGGGAGCCGTTCGAACTCGACCCGAAAATGTTCCGCGATACCCTGCCCGAGCATTGCAATGCCGCATCGCCGCGCGTCGTCGCCGGCCTCGGGACGCTGGCGCGCATTGTCGCCGAGAACAAGCCGATCTATCGCGACCCACTGAGCCTTGATGACGCGCTGATGCGCATCGAGGGCATCTACAAGCCTTATCATGCTGCCCTGCAGAAGCTGCTCGGGGAAACGCTGGACACGTTCGGCGTGGCGCTGCTGATCGACTGCCACTCGATGCCGCGCCTCTCGCGCACCGGCGACCGCATGCCGCCCGACATCGTGCTCGGCGACCGCTATGGCACCACCTGCGCCCCCGCCGTCATCGAGACCGCCGAGGCAGTGTTTGCCGGCGCCGGCTTCCGCGTTGCGCGCAACCGCCCCTATGCCGGCGGCCATACCGCTCGCGCCTACGGCCGGCCGCAACGCGGCGTGCATGCGCTTCAGATCGAGATCAGCCGGCACCTTTACATGAATGAAACCACCCTCGCCCGGCACGAGGGCTTCGAACTGGTCACCGCCGTGGCCAACCGGCTGGTCGCGGCGCTGATGAGTCTCGATCTCAGCGCCGAACCCGACCTGGCCGCCGCAGCCGAATAGACCCCGCTCCCGACAGGAACGGCGGATCGTACAGCACGACCGCTTGCAGGAAAAAAAGACGGGCCGCATGCGCGGCCCGGAGTCAAGGGAGGAAACAAAAGACCGGGACCAAAGGCCAAAACCTGATGGGCGGTCTTCGTCATGCAAATCGTGAAGTGAACCAAATCGCTTCACACGGCAACACTATTGCCACCTCTTTATTAGCGCCAATTGTCTTACTTCCAGGTTAACGCGAGTATCGTTTAGCGGACAAAGCCGATTTGGCGCAGATATATCGGTGCAACAACTCGGATAGAGCAAGTCAACCTGATGTTTGAAAACAATGAACAATTTCGTCAACGGACGGGACTTGACCCAGACGCGCTTGAAGTAACGTTATTACGAGCCGCAAAGGCAGCGGACGGCGTGACATTGCCCAGGTTCCGCACGGAATTATCTGTGGACAACAAGTATTCGTCGGGATTCGATCCGGTGACCGAGGCCGACCGCGAGGCCGAACGGGCCATCCGCGCCGTCATCGAAGCGTCATATCCGGACCATGCCATCATCGGCGAAGAGCACGAGAACAAGCACTCGGACAGTCCGTTCTCCTGGGTCATCGACCCGGTCGACGGCACGCGCTCGTTCATCACCGGCGTGCCGCTGTGGGGTACACTGATCGGGTTCGCCCATGAAGGGCGTTCCGTCGCCGGCATCATGAGCCAGCCCTTTACCGGCGAGACCTTCATCGGCCTGCCGGGTCGTGCCGAGTGGCGGCGGGGCGAGGACAGGCGCCGCCTCGCAACGAGCACCTGCACCGAGATCGGCGCGGCACGGCTTTTCACCACCACGGAGGCGCTGTTCAACACACCGCAGCTGAAATCGGCATGGGACGCAGTTTCGTCCGACGCCCTGCTCATCCGTCATGGCGTCGATTGCTACGCCTATTGCTTGCTGGCTGCCGGCTATGCCGACCTCGTCATGGAGCCGGCGCTGCACATCTATGACATCGCGGCGCTGATCCCGATCGTCGAACAGGCCGGCGGTCGTATCACCACCTGGGATGGCGGGCCAGCCGACCAGGGTGGCGACATCATTGCCGCGGCAACACCGGAACTGCATGCGGCGGCGCTGGACCGTATCGCGGCCTCGCGCACGAAGCCGGTCTCATGAGCATCGACCTGCGCCCGTTGCGGGCCGAGGATCTCGATGCGCTCTACGACATCGCCCTCAAGACTGGCGATGCCGGGGGCGATGCAACGCGTTTTCACAAGGACCGCCGCCTGCTCGGGCACCTCTACGCCGCACCCTATGGCGTTCTGGCGCCGAACTGGTGCGTCGTCGCCGAGGACGAGGAAGGCGTTTGCGGCTATGTCGTCGGCGCCCCGGACACGCGCAGTTTTGCCGATGAACTCGAGCGAAGCTGGTGGCCCGAGTTGCGCGGGCGCTATCCCGACCCCGGTCCACCGCCCTTTGCCAGTGCCGACGCCGCCCGCATCTACCAGATGTATCATCCGTCGCTGCCGCCGGCCGCAGTGATCGATCGCTTTCCCGCCCACATGCACATGAACATCTTGCCCCGGGCCCAGGGCCAGGGCGTTGGCCGAGCGCTTTGCGAGAAATGGTGCGCTATGGCCGAAAAGCGCGGCGTTTCCGGCGTCCATGTCGGGGTGAGCCCGAAGAACCACCGTGGCGCCGCCTTCTGGCAGGCCTGCCGCCTGTCGCCGATCGAGTTCAATGCAACCGAAGCGCATCCGGCCCTGTGGTTCGGACGCTGGCTCTAGTCAGTCTTTTCGGTGACGAAGGCATCAAACGCAGCAAAGACATCGGCGCGGATGGCGTCGTTCTCCATGAACATCTCATGGCGTGCCGCCGGAATGACGGCATGGCGCCCAGTGCGCATCGACAGGCCGAGATGCTCGATGGCGGAGACCGAGACGATCTCGTCTCTCGCGGCGGCCAGCATCAGCACCGGCACCCTGACCTCGGCCGGGAAATCGCTGTCGGCAGCCTGCGCCATGGCGCGGAAGGCGGCGGCGAGCCACTTGACGCTCGGCTTGCCGACCATCAGTGACGGCCGGGCCTTTAGCGTATCGACCATGTACATGTAGCGGCGAAAATCCGAGGTCAACGGATTGCCGGGGAACCGCGTCTCGTCCGGCGGGCCGTCGCCCGACCGGCCGAAGGGCAAATGGCCGGCGCCGATGAAGCTCAGCGCCTCGGCCGCAGCCGCCATGCCGGCGCTCGAAAGCGGCTGGCCGGGGATGCCGAGCATCGGCGCCGACAGGAAGATGCGGTCGAACATCAGCCGGTCGCGAACAGCCGCCATCAGCGCAACGAGCCCGCCCATCGAATGCCCGACCAGATAGAAGGGCGGCGGGCAGTCGGGCAATAGGATCTCGGCGTGGAAGCTTCTGAGGTCGGTCCAGTAGTCTTCGAACGTATCGACATAGCCTGTGCGGCGGCCGGGGATCAGCCGATCCGATCCGCCCTGCCCGCGCCAGTCGAAGGTTGCCACGGCAAAGCCGCGCTTGCGGAAATCCTCGATGGTCTCGAAGTATTTCTCGATCAGCTCGGCACGGCCCTGGACCAGACAGATCGTGCCCTTCATGGCGCCGGCCGATTTCGGCCAGAAGGCGTAGCGCAGCCGCACCTTGTCCGATGTCAGGAAATAGCCGGCACGCGATCCGTCAGGAATCGGGTTGGCTTCGGTGTCGCACAGGACCGGACCGGTCTCCGTGTTCATCTCGTTCATAGAAGACGTCCAGCTGAGATATCTTGCCGGCGGAATTTATCCAGTCCGGCTCCACCGGGCAACTGCAAGCTCAGGCATGCACAAGCGAAAACCGGCCCGGTTCCGCTGAGGGAACCGAACCGGCCTTCTGTCGACCGGATGCACGAGCGGGGGCGGGTGTCGCATCCGGTCCTGGAGCGCTTTGCCTTTGGCGACGGCCGGGTTGGGGGGCCGTTAAGCGCAACCGCTTTTTTGTTCGCGTTTCCGAGGCGGAAGGGGGGACGGGGGGCCACCCGGGAAACGCGGAGCTTCGAATTTGATCCGGAGCGGCCGAACCGTCCGCTCCGGGTGGAGGAGGAAAACGCGAGCTATCTCTCCGGCCTCCACGGTTTGAGACTGCGCCCGGCTGCCTGAACCTTTCCGGAGCGCGGTGTTCATGTCCGGTTCAGATGAAGCACGGCAGCGGATCGCCGACATGACGCTTTGATTTCAAGGGGTTCTCGCAGACCTCCTCCGATACTGCCGCCCCTCTTGAAAGGCGATTTCACACACCTATATCGATGGGGTTCGCCGGAATAAGCCGGGAACGCCGGAGGTTCGAAGGGCTTGCCTTTATGGGAGCCGTGGACGGACCCCGGGACATCAGAAACGGTAATCGTCCAGTTGGAGATTGTCAGATGCAGACCTTCGATTTTTCCCCCTTCTATCGTTCCACCGTCGGTTTCGACCGCCTGTTCGACCGGCTCGACAGCCTGACCGCGCAGGAAACCAAAACCTACCCGCCCTACAACATCGAGCGCCTTGAGGATGAGGCCTGGCGCGTGTCGATTGCCGTCGCCGGCTTTTCCAAGGGCGACATCTCGATTGAGGCCGCCGACAACTCGCTGGTGATCAAGGGTGGCAAGGAGCCCGCGGCCGGCAGCGAAGCCCGCGAGTTCCTGCATCGCGGCATCGCCGAACGCGCCTTCGAACTGCGCTTCCAACTCGGCGACCATGTCGAGGTGCGGAACGCCGCTCTCGAGAACGGCCTCCTCCATATCGATCTGAAGCGCGAAGTGCCCGAGAACAAGAAACCTCGCCAGATCGAAATCAACTCGGCATCGTCCGAGACCGTGATCGAGGACAAGTCGGTCAACTGACGATACCTGCATAGGGTTTTTAAGCCCTTGACCGGGCGCCGGCTTCACGCCGGCGCCTTTGTCGTGACCGGCTCCGGGCGATGCATCCGCATGCAGCCGCAGCCGGGCTGGCGCGCATTGTCCCAGGCGCCGCGTTACGCTTGCCCTTCGGTTAAAAATCTGCCAATGTCCCCCCGATTTAGGACAGCACTGTTGTCCATTTAAGCGGGCTCGCGGATCGTTTGCGTCGGGCCCTGTTCGTGTGTCCCCGACTTGGTCGGGTTTTCGGCAAGGGGCATGCGCAAATGGCACGATGGAGCCTTATGTCGCTTCTAGCCCGCGGCGTGATGCTTTAAAGTGCTGACAGGGGATTTGCTGAGGGCCCGTCTCCCGGGCCGATGCAGCACGATAGGCTCGGGTCACCAACAGTCCGAGCCGAAACGTGAGGGCCAAGAGGCCCGCATGAGCGGCCATTTGGATGCAGTGCCGCTCCCCGTAGACTGGCGATCTTCGCCTCGAGCCGTACCGGTTACGTACGACCCGAAGCGAAGGTGTGCATGAATGACTGTCGCTTGAGGAATGCGGCACAGTAACGAGGAACAAGACCATGACTGATGAGATCGACACAATGTCCGCCAGCGCTGCGAACACGGCCGACCTCACCGTCAAATCGGGACGGCCTGCAGCGCAAGGGCTCTACAACCCTGCCAATGAGCACGATTCCTGCGGTGTCGGCTTTATCGCCAATATCAAGAACGCAGCCTCGCACGAAGTGGTCGAGAAGGGCCTGCAGATGCTGGTCAACCTCACCCATCGCGGTGCGGTGGGCGCCGACCCGCTGATGGGCGACGGCGCCGGCATGCTGGCGCAGATTCCGCACAAGTTCTTCAAGAAGGTCACGGATTTCGATCTGCCCGGCCCGGGCGAATACGCCGTTGCCGTGTTGTTCTATCCCGCCGACACATCGCTGCGCGACAAGTGCAACGCCATCTTCAAGAGCGGTCTTGGAAGCGAAGGACTGACGCTCCTGGGCGAGCGCGTCGTGCCGTTCGACAATTCCTGCCTGTCCGAAGGCGTGATTGCCACCCAGCCGATCATCGAGCAGGCCTTCATCCGCATGCCCTCCGGGCTCGATATCGACAGTTTCGAGCGCAAGCTGCTGATTGCCCGCAAGGTCGTGTCCAACGCCATCTACAACGATCATCCGGAAGCTCAGGGCGACAACGGTTTCTATATCGTGTCGATGTCGGCGCGCACGCTGGTCTACAAGGGCATGTTCCTGGCCTACCAGCTCGGCGGTTTCTACACCGATCTCTCCGATCCGGATTTCGAGAGCGCCGTGGCGCTGGTACACCAGCGCTTCTCGACCAACACCTTCCCGTCATGGAAGCTGGCGCATCCGTACCGGATGACCGCCCACAACGGCGAGATCAACACCATCCGCGGCAACTTCAACTGGATGGCCGCCCGCCAGGCCTCGGTCGCCTCGCGCCACTATGGCGAGGACATCTCCAAGATCTGGCCGATCTCCTATGAGGGCCAGTCCGATACGGCCTGTTTCGACAACGCCGTCGAGTTCCTGTCGCGCGGCGGCTATGCCCTGCCGCACGCGGCGATGATGCTCATTCCGGAAGCCTGGGCCAACAACCCG
The DNA here is from genome assembly GCA_963675235.2 of Devosiaceae bacterium. Taxonomy (GTDB): domain Bacteria; phylum Pseudomonadota; class Alphaproteobacteria; order Rhizobiales; family Devosiaceae; genus JAHJQZ01. The sequence continues at coordinate 484,072 of CAXXFU010000017.1, forward strand.
CTGATGGATGAAGAGCGCAAGGCCTTCTACGAGTACCACGCCGCGCTGATGGAGCCGTGGGACGGTCCGGCCTCGATGTCGATGACCGATGGCCGCTATGTCGTGGCAACGCTCGACCGCAACGGCCTCAGGCCGGCACGTTACGTCGTCACCAAGGCCGGCCATGTCGTGCTTGCCTCGGAAGCGGGCACGCTCGACATTCCCGAAGAGGACGTCATCGAAAAGTGGCGCCTGCAGCCGGGCAAGATGCTGGTCATCGACATGGAAGAGGGTCGCGTGATCTCGGATGCCGAGATCAAGAAGACGCTCAGTTCGCGTCACCCCTATGCCCAGTGGCTGGCCCGCACCCAGATCGTTCTCGAGGACCTGCCGCCGGTCGAATCGGAGCCGCCGCAGACATCGGAGAGCCTGCTCGATCGCCAGCAGGCGTTCGGCTATACCGTCGAGGACATCAAGTTCCTGATGACGCCGATGGCCACGACCGGCCAGGAAGGCGTCGGCTCGATGGGCGCCGATACGCCGATCTCGGTGCTGTCGGACAAGCCGAAGCTGCTCTACACCTATTTCAAGCAGAACTTTGCCCAGGTGACGAATCCGCCGATCGACCCGATCCGCGAGGAATCGGTGATGAGCCTTGTCTCGTTCATCGGTCCGCGCCCCAACATTTTCGATCTGGAGGGCCTGTCGAGCGTCAAGCGTCTCGAGGTCCGGCAGCCGATCCTGACCAATGAGGATCTGGAAAAGATCCGCATGATCGGCGATCAGGCCGACAACCAGTTCCGCACCGAAACACTCGACATCACATATCTCAGCAAGCGCGGCGCCAATGGTATGGACGAAGCGCTCGAGGCGCTGTGCGCCCGCGCCGAACTGGCGGTCAACGAAGGCTTCAATATCATCATCCTGTCCGACCGGATGATCTCGGCCGACCGCGTTGCCATTCCGGCAGTGCTGGCGACCGCTGCGGTGCACCATCACCTCATCCGCAAGGGTCTGAGAACCTCGACCGGTCTTGTCGTCGAGACGGGCGAACCCCACGAGATCCACCATTTCGCCGTGCTGGCCGGATACGGCGCCGAGGCGATCAACCCCTATCTGGCCTTCGAAACCCTGGTGGCGCTCCATGCCGAGGGCGAGTTCCCGCCCGAGGTCGACGAGCACGAAGTCGTCTATCGCTACATCAAGGCGATCGGCAAAGGCCTGTTGAAGATCATGTCCAAGATGGGCATCTCGACCTACCAGTCCTATTGCGGCGCCCAGATTTTCGACGCCATCGGGCTCGATTCCGAATTTGTCGCCCGCTACTTCTTCGGCACCGGCACGACCATCGAAGGCGTCGGCCTCAATGAAGTGGCCGAGGAAACGGTCCGGCGTCACGCCTCCGCTTTCGGTGCCGATGCGGTGCTGAAGAGGTCGCTGGATGTCGGCGGCGAATATGCCTTCCGCTTCCGTGGCGAATCCCATGCCTGGTCGCCGACTTCGGTCGCCAACCTGCAGCATGCCGTCCGCACCAAGGATATGGACGCCACCGAGGCGCAGGCGCGCTATGATGCTTTTGCCGAGGAGATCAACTCGGCCAGCGAAAAGGCGCTGACCATCCGGTCGCTGTTCGACATCAAGCCGCTGAGTTCCGGCCCGGTGCCGCTCGACGAGGTCGAACCGGCCGCCGAGATCGTCAAGCGTTTCTCGACCGGCGCCATGTCCTATGGCTCGATCTCACGCGAGGCGCACACGACGCTCGCCAAGGCGATGAACAAGGTCGGCGGCAAGTCGAACACCGGCGAGGGCGGCGAAGAGCCCGACCGCTTCCGGCCGCTGCCCGACGGCTCGCGCAATCCGATGCGTTCGGCCATCAAGCAGGTCGCTTCAGGCCGGTTCGGCGTGACCACCGAATACCTGGTCAATGCCGACATGATCCAGATTAAGATGGCCCAGGGCGCCAAGCCCGGCGAAGGCGGGCAGTTGCCCGGCCACAAGGTCAATCCGGTCATCGCCAAGGTCCGGCACTCGACGCCGGGCGTCGGCCTGATCTCGCCGCCGCCGCACCACGACATCTATTCGATCGAGGATCTGGCCCAGCTGATCTACGATCTGAAGAACGTCAATCCCGAGGCCGACATCTCGGTCAAGCTCGTCTCCGAGATTGGCGTTGGCACGGTTGCCGCCGGCGTCACCAAGGCGCGCGCCGACCACATCACCATTTCAGGCTATGACGGCGGCACCGGCGCTTCGCCGCTGACCTCGATCAAGCATGCCGGCTCGCCGTGGGAGATCGGCATCGCCGAAACCCACCAGACGCTGGTGCTCAACCGGCTGAGGTCGCGCGTCAGACTGCAGGTCGATGGCGGCATCCGTACCGGCCGCGACGTGCTGATCGGCGCCATCCTCGGCGCCGACGAGTTCGGCCTTGCCACCGGTCCGCTGATCGCGGCCGGCTGCGTGATGATGCGCAAGTGCCACCTCAACACTTGCCCGGTCGGCATCGCCACCCAGGATCCGGTGTTGCGCAAGCGCTTCAAGGGCACGCCCGAGCACGTCATCAACTACCTGTTCTACATCGCCGAGGAAGTGCGGAAGTATCTCGCCGAGATCGGCGCCAGGTCGCTCACCGAGGTGATCGGCCGGTCCGACCTGCTCGAACAGCACCGTTTGCTCGATCACTGGAAGTCCAAGGGCCTCGATTTCTCCAAGCTGTTCTACAAGCCGGAGCCGATCGGCGGCGACACGCTCTACCAGTCCGAATTGCAGGAACACGAGATCGACGACATCCTCGACAGAAAGCTGATTGCCGAGGCCATGCCGGCGCTTGCCGGGGCAAAGCCGGTAATCATCGAAACGCCGATCACCAATGTCGACCGCACCGCCGGCGCCATGCTCAGCGGCGAACTGGCCAAGCGCTACGGGCTTGAGGGCCTGCCCGACGACACCATCTCGGTGAACCTGACCGGCACCGCCGGCCAGAGCTTTGGCGCCTTCCTTGCCAAGGGCATCAGCTTCGACCTGGTCGGGGAAGCCAATGACTATGTCGGCAAGGGTATTTCCGGCGGCAGGCTCGTCGTCCGGCCGTCGCCGAAATCCTCGATCGTGCCGGAGAAGTCGATCATCGTCGGCAACACCGTGCTCTATGGTGCCATTTCCGGGGAGTGCTACTTCCGTGGCGTCGCCGGCGAGCGCTTCGCCGTCCGCAACTCGGGCGCCGTCGCCGTTGTCGAAGGCACCGGCGATCACGGCTGCGAATACATGACCGGCGGCGTTGTCGTCGTCATCGGCCAGACCGGACGCAATTTCGCCGCGGGCATGTCGGGCGGCATCGCCTATGTGCTCGACGAGGATGGCGACTTCCGTTCACGCTGCAACCTTGCCATGGTCGATCTCGAGCCGGTGCAGGAGGAGGAGGCGCTGATGCGCAAGATCCACCATGCCGGTGGCGATCTCGAATGGCACGGCCGCGTCGACATCTCCGGCGACATGACCAAGCATGATGACGAGCGTCTGCACCAGTTGATCTCGAACCATCTGCACTATACCGGCTCGACACGGGCCAAACAGATCCTCGATCACTGGACCGACTACCGGCCGAAATTCGTCAAGGTCATGCCGGTCGAATACGCGCGGGCCATCCGCGAAATGCAGGAAATGCGGGAAGCCGCTCAGGTTCCGGCGGAGTAGGAGTCAAAAACCATGGGCAAAGTCACCGGATTTCTCGAAACCGAACGTCACGACCGGACCTACGAGCCGGCCTCCGACCGGGTGCGAAACTTCCAGGAGTTCGTCATCCCGCTCGCCGAGCGCGAAGTCGTCTCGCAGGCATCGCGCTGCATGGATTGCGGCATCCCCTATTGTCATAGCGGCTGCCCGGTCAACAACCAGATCCCCGACTGGAACGATCTCGTCTATCACGAGGACTGGGAAGAGGCGGCGCGCAACCTGCACTCGACCAACAACTTCCCCGAGTTCACCGGTCGGGTCTGCCCGGCGCCGTGCGAGGAAGCCTGTACCCTCAATATCGAGGACATCCCGGTCACCATCAAGACGATCGAATGCGCCATCGTCGACCGGGCCTTCGAAGAAGGCTGGGTCAAGCCCGAGCCGGCAACCGAGAAGACGGGCAAGACGGTCGGCATCGTCGGCTCCGGCCCTGCGGGCCTCGCCGCGGCCCAGCAACTGGCCCGTGCCGGCCACGAGGTGCATGTCTACGAAAAGGCCGCCAATCCCGGCGGACTGCTGCGTTACGGCATCCCGAATTTCAAGCTCGACAAGTCGCTGGTCGCCCGTCGCATCGAGCAGATGGAAGCCGAGGGCGTTATCTTCCATTGCGGCGTCAATGTCGGCAAGGACGTCACTGCGGCCGAGCTCGAAGCCAAGCACGACGCGCTGCTGCTGACCGGCGGCGCCGAGAAGCCGCGCGACCTGCCGGTTCCGGGCCGCGAACTCGATGGCATCCACTACGCCATGGATTTTCTCACCCAGCAGAATCGTCGCCTCGAACATGCCAGTCTTGTCGGCGAGCGGCTGATCCACGCCAATTTCAAGAATGTCGTGGTCATCGGCGGCGGCGATACCGGTTCGGATTGCATCGGCACCTCGATCCGCCAGGGCGCGCTGTCGGTGACCCAGCTCGAAATCATGGGCAAGCCGCCCGAGAAGCCCAACAAGGACGTGACCTGGCCTGAATGGCCCCGCAAGCTCCGCATCTCCACCAGCATGCAGGAAGGCGCCGACACGCTCTATTCGGTCGCCACCCAGAGCTTCGACGGCGAGAACGGCGTCGTCCGCCGCCTCAACTGCGTCCAGGTCGACGACAAGTTCCAGCCGATTCCGGGTACCGAGTTCGTCATCGAAGCGGACCTCGTGCTTCTGGCCATGGGCTTCGTCTCGCCGGTGCACGAGGGCATGCTCGACGAGCTCGGTCTCGACCGCGATCCGCGCGGCAATGTCGTCGCCAACATGAAGGACTACCGGACGTCCAAGCAGGGGGTCTACGCCGCCGGCGACATGCGCCGTGGCCAGTCTCTGGTCGTCTGGGCCATCCGCGAAGGCCGCCAGGCCGCCCGTGCCATCGATCTCGACCTGATGGGCGAAACGATTCTGCCGCGCTAGCCGCGGACGATCTTCGGATCGTCGAGATCGCCATAATCGACAAGGATTTCCGCCCACTCATGCGGGCGGTTTTCTTTTTCGTAGAGCAATTGTCCGTCACGGTAGCGCCGGTTGGCTTCGGTCGCAGGGTCGGTGTCGCCACCATCGCGGGCAGCCAGGCGGGTGAATGTCTCGGTGAACGGGGCATCGAGCAGGATTGTCAGATCCCAACAGGGCCTTAATGCTTCCTGCAGCAGAAAAATACCGTCGACGAGAAGGATGGCAGCTGCCGGCGCGGTCTGTTCCGTTATTTCGACGGGGCTGTCTGTCCGGTGGTCAAAAACGGCCGTCCGATAGCGCCTGTTGCCGCCCGGCGACAAGGGATCGAGCAGTTCGCGGCGGAAGGCGTCGAGGTTGAAGCTGTCGCTGTAAAACCCTTCCGGCGAATGCCGGCCACGCGCGTAGCGCCTTGCCCGAGCATTGTGAAAGCCGTCGATGCTGGCGCCGATGACATGGTGGCCCATAGCACGAAGATCGCTGGCAAGGTCATCTGCAAGGCGCGTCTTGCCAACGCCGTCGACGCCGGTGACCGCAACCCGCAAGATGCCCGCGCCGGCGCGGGCAACAATGCGGTCGCACAAGACCTGCCGGAAAGCGCCCGGCGTCATCGGCCTGAACGGTTCTCTTCAGTCTGATCTGCATCCCTCTCGACGCCGGCGCCAAAAGCATCGGCCCGGCCGGCCGGTGCCAGCAGCAGTTCCTCGACATCGAAGCCGAGCCCTTCCTGCGGGGCTTCCGCGGTCACCAGTTCCGCCGCCTTGGGCGCAACGCCGGTCAGCGGCACCACCGCGCCGGCAACTTCGAGCAGCCTGATCTGTCCGAGCCCCTGGAAGGGCGGGCGCAACATGTGCTCGGCGTCGGTGCCGGCGAGCACGTCGGAGACCTCAAGCGAGACGGTGCCGCCGCGATAGAAGCGCTTGAGCGATTGCTCGATGTAGAAGGCCACTTTGTCGGCGCCGGCCCGGGTGAAGTGAATGCCGTCGGACTTGCGCACCTGGACAACCTGGCCGTTGAGGTCGGGACCATAGTTGGAATAATTGCCGTCTTCGTCGACAAAACGTTCGTAGATGTCGACGAATTCCGCTCCGCCGGCAAAGGCGGCGAGCCGTTGCAGCGAGGAAATCTGCGTCATCGCCGCCGAATATGAGCTCTGGCGCATCGGCGGCAGCCCGACCCAGATCACCGGCTTGCCGGCGGCGCGCATCTGCCCGAGGAAACGGTTGAGCCGGGCCGAATACTCGGCCTTCCACGGATCGGTCAGCGGCTTATCCTCGCCGATCGGCTGGCGGTCGTTGATGCCGATCTCGACAACGGCGATGTCGAAGGCATCCTGGATCAGCAATTCGTTGAGGCGCTGGTTCCAGTCGAAATAGTCGTCGCGCACGAAACCGGAGGAATCAACCGGAAAGCCGATCACCACCATGTTGGGATCCTCGGCATGGGCCCTTTCGAGCGCACGGGTCAGGTCGATGGCGAGCGAATCCCCCATAACGCCGAGCCGCGTCGCATCGGCCGATTTCTCGATCTCCGGTTTGGCAGGTTCGATCACCGTGACCGAGGGCGTTTTCACCGCTGCCGGCGGCGGTTCCTCTGCCGGCGTCTGGTTCTGCTCGCCTCCGCCGAACAACAGGTCCCACAAGGTCTTGGGCTTGGACTGGGCGACCAGAATGGTGCCGTCCTCCTGCGCCACGGCGGGTGGCGGCAGGGCAATGGCGGTCAGGGTCAGCGCAAGCGCAAGAGCAGTTACGAAGCGAAGCATCGCATCGAAATTAGCAGGCAGATTGCGTCGTGCCTATGGCACTACTCGATGGCCCTGGCGAGAAGCTGCACCGACGCGGCGGTGACGAAGCCGTCTGCCGGCTCGCCGATCCGCGCCTGGAACTGGGCGTAGGCGCGCTGGGTGATCGGGCCGATGCGCCCGTCGATGTCGCCGTCATAAAGGCGGAGCTTGGTCAGCGCCTGCTGAATGAACTTGCGCTCAGCGAGATCGGGCAGTGGCGTCTTGCGCGGCCAGTCGGCGATGAAAGGCCCCGCGCCCTTGAGCCGGTCGGTCAGATGCGCCACGGCGAGCGCATAGGAATCGGCAAAATTGTGGGCCTTGAGCACCAGGTAGTTGCGCGTCATCAGGAAGGCTGGCCCCTTGGTGCCAGCGGGCAGATAGAGAAAGACCGGCTGGTCCGGATCGGCAAAGACCCGTCCGGCGACGCGCCTGATGCCCCTGTCGACAAAAAAACTCACTGGACGCAGCGTCTCGCGCGTCGCCAGCAGCAGGTCGAACCCGTCGGGCACGGTGACTTCGTAGCCCCAGTCCTCGCCGGTGCGATAGCCGAGCCCGTTGAGATAGACGGCGGTCGAGGCCATGGCGTCGGCGAGCGAGTTCTGCGGATCGACGCGCCCGTCGCCATCGCCATCGGTGCCGTAGCGGATCAGTCCCGAGACGATCAGTTGCGTATGCCCGATGGCGCCGGCCCAGGAGCCGACAAGGGTCTCATCGGTCCAGCCGTGATCCTGGATCAGCCGCATGGCGGCAATCAGCTCGGCCTCGTCGCCCTGCCAGCGGCCGCGATGCTGGGCTGCCAGCGTCACCAGCGAACGAACGATCGGCCGGATCAGCTTGGTGTTGCCGAGAATGGCGCCGAAATCGCTTTCAACCCCCCAGATCGCAGACAGGATGTAGGGATCGACGCCATAGCGCTTGCCGATGCCGTCGATCAGCGCCTTGTTGGCGGCAATTGCGGTGCGCCCGTCCCTGACCCGGCGTTCGGAAACCAGGCTGTCGAGATAGTCCCAGATCGGCCGGGTGAATTCGGGCTGGCTGGTAACGAGCGCGGGCACACGCGGATCGGGCGTCAGGCCACGGGTCAGCGAACGGTAGAGGTCGCGGGAGATACCGGCGTCGACGGCCTTTTGCTCGAAGCGGGCGATGAAGGCGTCAAAATCCTCCGCCAAAGCGGCGGCCGGGGCCAGCGCGGCAAGCAGCATCGCCAGCGCGGCGCAAAGCCGGCCGAGAGTTCGAGTGAGAGTCCTGATCCGGTTTTCGCGCAACGCTGTCCACCCCGCCGCTGGCTGTGTCTGCCCCGGCCCCGCGGTGGCCTGAAATCGCTAGTCCTTGCGGTTGCGGGTCAGCAGCTTCTTTTCCCAATTGTAGGCGTCGGCGACGATACCGTCGAGTTCGGCATGTTCCGGCACCCAACCGAGATCAGTCTTGATGCGATCGGAATTGGCGATGATGGCCGGCGGATCGCCTGCGCGGCGCGGGACAAGGCGCACAGGGAAATCGACCCCGGTCACCTGCTTGACCATGTCGACGACCTCGGTCACCGAAAAGCCGCGGCCATAACCGCAATTGAAAATACCGCTTTCGCCGCCATCGCGGAGATGGTCGAGCACCAGTGCATGGGCGGCGGCTAGGTCGGTGACATGAATGTAGTCGCGGATGCAGGTGCCGTCCGGCGTCTCGTAGTCGGTGCCGAAGATGTCCATGCCCTCGCGCTGGCCGGTGGCGGCCTGAAGCGCCACCTTGATCAGGTGGGTCGCCTCGGGCGTCGACTGGCCCGAACGTCCGGCCGGATCGGCGCCGGCGACGTTGAAATACCTGAGGATGCCGAATTGCAGGCCGAAGGCGGCGGCGGTGTCCTTGATCATCCACTCGGTCATCAGCTTGGAGCGACCATAGGGAGACATCGGGTTGAGTTCGTTGGTCTCCTTGACCGGATCGAGCCCGGTCATGCCGTAGACCGCCGCCGTCGATGAAAAGATGATGCGCTTGACCCCGCCTGTCACCGCTGCTTCCAGCAGGTTGCGGGACACGCCGGTATTGTTCGCATAGTATTTCAGCGGATCAGAGACCGATTCGGGTACGATGATCGAACCAGCGAAGTGGATGATCGAATCGACACCTTCTTCAGCGATCACTGCCTTGACGCGAACGAGGTCGCCGGCATCGGCGACGACCAGTTTTGCGCGTGGGTCGATGGCCCAGTCGTGGCCGGTCGAGAGATTGTCGACAACGACGACCTTCTCACCACGGTCACAAAGGTTGAGAACCATATGGCTGCCGATATAGCCGCCGCCACCCGTGACAAGAATGGTCATAAAATCCGCTCCCGATCATGCATTGTGCGTGAAGTTTTAGATGTTTGGACATCCATGGGAAACAGGTTTGAACCTATTTCCTTGCGACAACGTGAAGCCTCGAAGGAACCGAAATGACAGGACGTGTAAGGATCGCCGTTTTCCCCGTTGCAGGCCTCGGGACGCGCTTCTTGCCTGCCACCAAGGCCATGCCCAAGGAAATGTTGCCCGTCGTCGACCGGCCGCTGATCCAGTATGCGGTCGATGAGGCGCGCGAAGCCGGCATCGAGCACTTCATCTTCGTCACCGGGCGCAACAAGGGCGTCATCGAAGACCACTTCGACCAACAGTACGAGTTGGAAAAGACTCTCGAGGAACGCGGCAAGACCGAAGCGCTCGACGAATTGCACAAGGACCTGCCGATGGCGGGGCATACCAGCTTCACCCGCCAGCAGGAACCGCTCGGGCTCGGGCACGCGGTCTGGTGCGCCCGCGAAATCGTGCGTGGCGAACCCTTCGCGCTGTTACTGCCCGACATGCTGATGAAGGCCAATCCCGGCTGCCTGGCGCAGATGATGGACGCCTATGCCAAGCACGGCGGCAACATCATCGCCACCGAGGAGGTCGATCCCAAGGACGTCAGTTCCTACGGCATCGTGGCGCGCGGGCAAGGACCGGACAACGGCTTCGAGATCACCGGCATGGTCGAAAAGCCCAAGCCCGCCGATGCGCCGTCGAATTTCATCATCTCCGGCCGCTATATCCTGCAGCCGGAAATCTTCGACATCCTCAGCAATCAAGCGGCAGGTGCGGGCGGCGAGATCCAGCTGACCGACGCCATGCTGCAGTTGATGGCGCGTCAGTCCTTCCACGGCGTCAAGTTCGAGGGCAAGACCTTCGACTGTGGCTCCAAGATCGGCTTTCTGACCGCCAATGTCGCTTATGCCCTCGACCGGCCCGATATTGCTGACGATTTCATGCATGAAATCCACCTGCTGGCCCAGACCGTCACCGAGAAGTAGGCAACGCATTTCAGCGGATTTGCTACGCGGGCGTGCGGCAAACGCACGTCCGTTTTGCTGCCGGTCGAACCGATAGGCCGCGGTAGCTGTCGTCACGTCTCCCGAACGCGTTTTAGCGATGCACGACCATGCCGATGCTGACCTCGTGGCTGGTGCCGCTGGTTGTCGGTGTCCAGTCGGCGCCAAAGGTGTAATCGCTGGTCAGCGAGGTATGCGGCCCCAGGAGCCAGTCGAAACCGGCATTGGCGCTGACGCCGTATTCGCTGCGATCGGCACCGGGATAGAGCGTCCAGCTGCCTCCGAGCGCCGCCCGCACCGCCAGCCAGTCATTGACGAGATAGCGCGCATCGAGCGCGGCGCCGTAATCGACCTCGGTCGAGGCGCCGGCAACGCTGTCGGTCGGCGAGACAGTGGTGCTTGCACTCGCGGTCAGCGTGCCGCCGCGGGCGAACGGCGTGGAGAAGGACCCGCCGAGGACGAAATAGCCGCCGCTCGTCAGCGCGGCGCTGTCGTACTGCACGAGCCCGTAGCCGCCATAGAGCTCGGCGGTCATGCCAGTGCTCCAGACGCCGGCGAGGCCGGCTGTCGCCTGATAGGACCAGTTGTCCGAAACGACGCCCGTGCCCGCCGACACCGCATCGTAATAGGCACGGTCGGCCATGATCTCGACATAGGGCGAAATGATCGGGGTCAGCTTGTAGCTCGCCCGCGCCCTGAGCCCGAAGCCGGTCCAGGAACGGTCGGCATTGGAGCTGAGCGTGCCGCCGACCAGTGTGGTATCGCCGACATAGCGCCGGCTGAGCGACCCGCCGAGCGCGACGGCGGCGCGCCCGAACTGCTTTTCGATTTCGAGATCGGCATTGCCGAGCACCGAAAGGGCGCCGGTCTGTTCGCCCGCTGGCGAGGTGACGGCATTGACCTGTTCGCGGGCGCCGTCGAGCGTCACAGCCGCGCGCACCAGCAGGTCGCGTTGCAGGGCATGATCGATGGCAAGCGTACCATTGGCGCCGTCGAGCGCAATACTGCCGCCCGGCTCATAGGCGAGATCGAGTCCGGCGGCGAGGCGCAGCTCGCCGCGCGCGCGCTGAAAGGCCAGCGATCCTTCCGGCGACAGGATGATGGCATAGCGCTGACCGCGCCCGTCCCAGGTGGAACTGCCCCTAAGGGCGATCTGCCAATCGGCCAGCACAGCATCGTCGCCCGGTGTTCCCGGACTGGTGATCGAACCGGTCGGGATCGGATCCATGGCAATGGGAACCGGGTTCTGCGGCGTTGCCGGCGGTGGAAGCGGATCGGCGATCGTCTGCGCACCAGACATGGTTTCCCGCGCGACAGTCGTGGCAGAGCCAGCCAGTGAAACGGGCTCGGCATCGGATGACGACCATAGATGGTGCTGGGTCGGGCACGGCTCTGAATCGGCGCAAACGATGGTGTAGGCGCCGCGCAGCAGGTCGGGATTGTCGGTTGCCGAGCCATCGCCTGCCAGCGCAGGCCCGCTACCGCCGGCCAAGAGCGCCGCCAACGCTGCGGCCGACGGCCAAGCGCGCGATCTGGCAATTGACCTTGTCACCGCTTTGAGCCTCCGGCCCGCGGGGTACATCGTCGGAAAGCGCCGGTCCCTGCGGGATCAAGGAGAGCTTCCGGGTCTTCGCCCCGGCGATGCGGCCGCGCATTGATGGGGCGCGCGCTCTGTTTCTCGTGTCAGAACGCCGCGCTCCTGGTGCGGTCATGATTTGTCAAACAAGGTTAACAAAACCCTAACAAACGGCCCGAGAAAATCGACATTTCACCTGAGATTTAACCGTGGATTCAGTGCAGTGACCACATAGTTAGAATAACGCCAAAAAAAGCATGGCTGTCCGGAGCAGCATCTATGGATCTAGCAACAATCATCGGGATCACTGCCGGCGCGTTGGTCGTGGGCATCGCCATCATGCTTGGCGGATCCTTTGCCTCGTTCGTCGACATCCCGGCAATCCTGATTGTTCTGGGTGGCGGGTTCGCCGCCACGCTGATCCGGTTTCCGCTGGCCGGCGTCATGAGCGCCTTCCAGGTTGGCGGCAAGGTCGCTTTCACCCACGTCAAGGTCGAACCGCGCGAGTTGATCGAGAACATCGCCCAGATGGGCGATATCGTTCGTCGTTCCGGGCCACTCGGCCTTGAAGGCATCGAGGTCGGCGATCCCAATCTGAAAAAGGGCGCCCAGATGATCGCGGATGGCTATGACGCCAATTTCATCCGCGATTCCATGGAACTGGCGCGCGACCAGTTTCTCACCCGTCTGACCGAAGGGCAGCGCGTGTTCAAATCGCTCGGCGACGCCGCGCCGGCCTTCGGCATGATCGGTACGCTGGTCGGTCTGGTTCAGATGCTCGGCAACATGGACGACCCCTCGACCATCGGCCCGGCTATGGCGGTGGCGCTCCTGACCACGCTTTACGGCGCCGTCATTTCCAACCTTGTCTGTCTGCCCATTTCCGACAAGCTCATTGCCAAGATCGGTGTCGAGGAAATCAACCAGACCCTGATCATCGACGGCATCATGTCGGTGCGCGACGGCAAGAGTCCGAACCTGATCCGCGAGATGCTGGTGGCCTATCTGCCCGAACATCAGCATCACGAGATCACCGAACAGGCGGCCTGACCATGGCACGCCGGCGGCCTGCAGATAGCTCCGTGCCCGAATGGTTGGTGACCTTTGCCGATCTGATGTCGCTGCTTGTGTGCTTTTTCGTGCTGATCATCTCGTTCTCGATCCAGGACACACAGAAGCTCCAGGTCGTGTCCGGGTCACTCAAGGACGCTTTCGGCATCCTCAAGGTCGAGCAGCGCGCCGCGGTGATAGAGCGCGACGGCAATCCCGAGCGCCAGCATGTCAAGAACGTCACGGACGACACCGAAGTGCTGTCGACCGAATTCGACAATGTCGACAATCCCGACAAAGAAAAGCAGGGCCAGGAAGCCAATACCTACAGCAAGGAAAAGACCGATACTGACACCACCGCCATGTTCTCTCTGGCCTCGGCGACGCTGAAGCAGGCATTCAAGGACTTGCCAGAGATCACCAATGTCTCCGACAATCTGATTGTCGAGAACAACGAGGAAGGGGTCAACATCGTCATTGCCGACCAGCAAGGCCGGGCGATGTTCCCGCCGGGCTCGAAATACCCCAATGAGGAAACCCGGGCCGCCATCGCGGCGCTGGCGCCGGTGCTGGCGAAAATGCCCAATCAGATCCGTATTTCCGGCCATGTCGCTGCCGGCAACGACTATCCCAACCCGCGCTACGGCAAGTGGGAGCTTTCCGCCGACCGCGCCAATGTCACCCGTGCCATCCTCGAAGAGCACGGCGTGCCGGAAAGCCAGATCTTCTCGGTGGTCGGTCGCGGCGAAGCCGAACCCTATTTCCCCAACGATCCCTACCTGGCGACCAACGAGCGCATCTCCATTCTTCTGGTCATCGAAGAGCCGCCGGTGCCACCCGGCCTCATGCCCTGATCCCGGCGCCGTTGAGGCGCCGTATCAGGTGTCAGCCTCGACGGTCAGCACCGTTCCCTGAGCACCTGTGACCCGCACGCTCGTGCCCCTGGGAAGGTCCGGACCGGTGACCCGCCAGGTCGAATCGCCAAGCTTGGCCCGTCCGAACCCACCCGAGATGGCTTCGGTCAGTTGCGCCTGCTGGCCGATCAACTGCTCGGCTCTCTTGTTAAGCATGGGCCGGTCGGATTTATCGAGCTTGCGGCGGCGGGCGAAGGTCAGCCAGAGCACGACACCGGCAATCGACACCGCCCCGAACAGTACCCACTGGATCGAGAACGAGGCTAGGTTGAGCAGAGCCACGATGCCGGTGATCACCGCGGCGATGCCGAGCCAGACCAGAACACCGCCGGGTACGATCAACTCAAGGGCCAGCAGGATGAGGCCGGCGACAATCCACGACCAGCCGCCATATTGGCCTATCAGTTCCATTACCTGCATGACTGAGTTCCTATTGTCCGGCCGACGGCGGACGACCGCCGCGCCGCGATGCCGCCGAACCGGTATCGCCGAAGGTTTCCTTGGCGATCTCGGCAATACCGCCGATGGCGCCGATGACGCTGGCGGCTTCGACGGGCAGCATCAGCACCTTCTGGTTCGGCGATGTGGCGATGCCTTCGAGCGCCTTGATGTAGTTGTTGGCGACGAAATAGTTAATCGCCTGCACATCGCCCTTGGAAATGGCTTCGGAAACCATCTGGGTCGCCTTGGCTTCGGCCTCGGCCGACCGTTCGCGTGCCTCGGCGTCGCGGAAGGCAGCTTCCTTGCGGCCCTCGGCTTCCAGAACCTGCGACTGCTTCATCCCTTCAGCTTCGAGAATGGCTGACTGGCGCTTGCCCTCGGATTCGAGGATCAGCGCACGCTTTTCACGTTCGGCCATCATCTGGCGGGCCATCGAGTCAACGAGATTTGTCGGCGGATCGATGTCCTTGATCTCAATGCGGGTGATCTTGACGCCCCAGGCCGAAACGGCGGTGTCGACGACACGCAGCAGCCGCGCGTTGATCTCGTCGCGGTTGGACAGCAGTTCATCGAGATCCATCGAGCCCATGACCGAGCGGATGTTGGTCATGGTCAGGTTGAGGATGGCGTGTTCGAGCTGGGCGACCTCGTAGGCCGCCTGGGCGGCGTCCAGCACCTGGTAGAAATTGACGCCGTTGACGGTCACCGTGGCATTGTCGCGGGTGATGACCTCCTGATGGGGCACGTCGAGCACCTGTTCCATCATGTTCATGCGCTTGCCGATGCCATCGATGAACGGGATGATCAGATTGAGGCCCGGCGTCAGGGTCCGCGTGTAGCGCCCGAAGCGCTCGACGGTGAAGTTATGGCCTTGCGGCACCGTCTTGACGCCGGCGAACAGCACGAGGATCGCCAGGATCCCGCCTCCGATCAATACGACCGACAGTCCGTCCAGAAATTCCATTGTTTCCTCCTAGCGCCACAGCGGCATCTCAAAGATGTAGGAGCATACGCTGTTCGCCGCAATACACGTCCGGCCGGCAGGTCAGCCAACCCAGCCCCTGAGTTCGTTGCGCGCCACCTGCTCGATCACGTCCATGCCGACCTGGGAATCGTTGAGGCAGGGGATATAGGCATAGTCGGTGCCGCCGGCCTCGATGAACTGCTCGCGCCCTGTGATCGCCAGTTCTTCCAGCGTTTCCAGGCAGTCGACGGAAAAGGCCGGGGCGAGGATGGCCAATTTCTGCACGCCCTTTTTCGGCAACGCCATCAGGGTCTCGTCGGTATAGGGCTGAAGCCATTCGGCCGGACCGAAGCGGGACTGGAATGTGACCATCAGCCGCCCGTCGGGCCAGCCGAGTTTCTCACGCACCAGCCGCGTCGTCTTCAGGCACTGGCAGTGGTAGGGGTCGCCGGCCTCGAGATAGGACTTCGGCATGCCGTGATAGGAGGTGATGACGAGATCGGGTTCGAAATCGAGGGATTTGACCCCCGTTTCGATGCTTTTCGCCAGCGCGTCGATGTAGACTTCGGTCTCGAAATAGGGCGGCACGGTCCGGACTGCCGGCTGCCAGCGCATGGCCTTCAAGGCATCGAAAGCCTTGTCATTGGCCGTCGCCGTCGTCGGTGCCGAATATTGCGGATAAAGCGGAAACAAAAGGATGCGGTCGCAGCCCGCCGCCTTCATCGCCTCGAGCCTTTCGGCAACCGGCGGGTTGCCGTAGCGCATGGCGAAATCGACAATGACATCGCCGCCAAGCCGGCTGCCGAGCTTTTCGGCCTGGCTTTTCGAGATGACCCGCAGGGGCGAATCGCCCGCCTCGCGATCCCAGATCTTGTCATAGGCCGCGCCGCTTTTTTGCGGCCGTGTGTTGAGAATGATGAGATTGAGCAGCAGCCACCAGAGCACGCGCGGCGTCTCGATCACGCGTTTGTCCCACAAGAATTCGCCGAGATAGCGCCGCATCGAGGCGAAATCTGTGGCGTCGGGCGTACCGAGATTCAATAGGAGAACGCCGATCTTCGATTTGGCAATCGGCGGATGGTCGGCAGGCAATAGAGGCGTCATGGGCTCGATTCCGGGCAAGTCGGAGGCAGTGCACATTAGTCAATGCGGCACAGATCGCAATCTCCGGCTATGCGACGATATGCCTCGCGTTGGCCGAAAAGGCGCTATATGCTCACCCGCATGCAGGCCGACGTGACACCAGAATATTCGTTCCGCAGATACTCGCCTCGCGAGGCTCTCGGAACGGGCATGCTTGTTCACAGGTTGCTACATGACGTTTTGATGAAAGTTTTGTGACACCCGGCCCGGTGCTATGGATTGGGCAAGCACCGTCTGGCCGGTCGACATGCAACTGTCATTTGCCATGACTAACACGCTCTGCTGACCCTAGCCATTCGTGCGACACGGAGAGGAAACGAAGATGAAGAAACTGCTTTTGGGCGCCGCGACACTCGCGGTCATGGCCGGAGGCGGCACTGCCGCCCACGCCGATTTCACGTTGAACATTCTGCATTTCAACGATTTCCATTCGCGCTACGATTCAATCAACAAGTACGATTCGAATTGCGACGCCGATGCGGAAGCCGCCGGCGAGTGCTTTGGTGGCATGGGCCGTCTGAAGGCAGCCATTGACACGCGCCGGGCCGCGCTCGAAGGCGAGAATGTCGTCCTGCTCGACGCCGGCGACGACTTCCAGGGTTCGCTTTATTACACGACCTACCATTCCGACGTCGTCAACGAGTTCAACAACCAGCTCGGCATCGACGTCATGGCCGTGGGCAACCACGAATTCGACAATGGTCCGGAAGAGCTGGCCAAATTCCTCGACGGTGCCACGTATCCGATCATTTCGGGCAATACCGTCGTTTCCTCCGAGCCGCTGCTGGCCGGCAAGCTGCCGGGCATCTTCATCCTCGAGGTCGGCGGCGAAAAGATCGGCGTTGTCTCGGCCCTTGCCGAAGACACCATCGACACGTCTTCGCCTGGCGACAATGTGCGTTTCGCCAATATCGAGGACAATCTGATCGGTGCGGTGCAAGGGCTCGAGGCCGCCGGCATCAAAAAGATCATCGCCCTGACCCATGCCGGGTTCCCGCGCGATCTCAAGATCGCGGCCGCCGTGCCGGGTATCGACGTTATCGTCGGCGGTCACTCGCACACCACCATGTCGAACACCGTCGAAGGTGCCGAAGCCTACCCGACCATGGTCGGCGACGTGCCGGTCGTCACCGCCGGTTCCTATGCCAAGTTCCTCGGCGAGCTGAAGGTCACCTGGGACGATGACGGCAATGTCACTGCCGCCTCCGGCGACGCGATGCTGCTCGACGCCTCGATCACCCCCGACGCAGCGGTCAATGCCCGCCTCGCCGAACTGGCAGCTCCGATCGAGGAACTCAAGGCCAAGGTCATCGGCACCGCCACCGACAACATCGACGGCAGCCGCGACACCTGCCGCGCCATGGAATGCGCCATGGGTGTGCTCGTTGCCGACGCGCTGCTCGACCGTGTCACCGATCAGGGCGTTTCTATCGCCATCCAGAATGGCGGCGGCCTGCGCTCCTCGATCGATGCGGGCGACATCACCATGGGTGAAGTGCTGACGGTCCTGCCGTTCTCCAACACCCTCGCGACCATGCAGCTCAAGGGCGCCGACGTCGTTGCCGCGCTCGAGAACGGGCTCAGCCAGGTCGAAGAGGGCGCCGGTCGCTTCCCGCAGGTCGCCGGTCTCAAGTACACCTGGACCAAGGCCAAGCCGGCTGGGGAACGTGTCATCAAGGCCGAAGTCATGGTCGACGGGGCTTGGGCGCCGATCGATCCGGCCGCGACCTACGGTGTTGTGACCAATAATTACATGCGCCAGGGCGGCGACGGCTATGGCGTGTTCGAGACCAACGGCATGAACGCCTACGATTACGGCCCGCCGCTCGAAGACGTTGTGGCCGAGTACATTGCCGGCCTCGGCGGCGAATACACCCCGCAAACCGACGGTCGCATCACCGAAGTCGAATAGTTCCGATTTCGATCAGAGCACTCAGACGCCCCGGGCTTCGGTCCGGGGCTTTTTTTGGGCGCAAGTATCGTTTGCGCCATCCCCTTTCCAGACCGGGATCGGGGGCCCAAGAGGCTGATCGCTACGGCGCGAAACTCGCCAGAAGCATCAGCAGCCCGAAACCGAGCAGCACCAGCGCGCCGACGATTTCCAGCGCCGAAACGACACGTTCAGCCCGGTCGGCCTTTGAGCCGATCTTCAGGGCCAGCGCCTTGGCGCCGACGGCAAGGCTGGCGAGCAGCGACACCGTCAGCGCCGTCCCCAGTCCCATCAGGAAGACCGCGGCGATACCGGCCATCAGCACGCCCTGAGACAGGGCGAAGACCAGCACCACCAGCGCACCGGAACACGGCCTCAGCCCGACCGCCAGCACCAGTCCGACCGCTTCCCGGATCGAGCCGGTTCTCGCCGGAACGACGACATGGTGGTGCGCGTGACCCTCATGAGCATCATTGTCGTGAGCATGACCTTCGTGCCGATGATCGTCATGGCTGTGATTGTCATGGCGATGCCCGAAGCCGGCAAGCTTGCGGATCAGCAGCCAAAGCCCGAGCGCGACGATCAGCCCGTAGGAGGCGATCTCGATCGAGAAGGCGACGCCCGACATGGCGGTGCTGGTGAGATTGAGCGCCGCCGCCGCGACCAGCACGAAGACCACCGCTGTCACCGACTGCATCAGCGCGGCCGCGAAGCTCAGCGCGATGCCGTTCTTCAGCTGGCGCTCTCCGGCCAGCATGTAGCTCGAGATCACCACCTTGCCGTGGCCTGGCCCGGCTGCATGGAAAATGCCGTATAGAAAGCTCAACAGCCCGAGAACGAGGAAGGCGCTGGTATCGTTGCGGAAGGCGCCGAGCCCTTCGCTCATGGCGATGTAGAAGGCCTTCTGCTGGGCGTTGATCCAGCCGAGAACACCGGTCTTCGGCATCGGCAGGTTGCGCTCGGGCGGCGGGCCGCCGAAAGGCGCGGAGACCGGCCGGGTGGCGGCGGCGATGGCATCGAGCGCCGTTGCCGGTTCGTTGGCGGCGGCGGTCTCGGATTTGGCGCCGAGCGGACAGTGAACCAGGATGATATTGGCCTGGCTCCGGGCCAGCGCCTTCAGCTCGGACGGCACGGCCACGACGTCGGCACCGATGGCGGCGAGTTTGGCGGCATCGGCATCGCTCAGCGGCTGTGGTGGATGGCTTTGAACCGAGCAGCCGAGCGGAGCGCCGCTGAGCTTTGCGCCACCGCTGTCGGGAAAGGAGAAGGCGACATAGTAGTCGGGGTCGGAAACCTCGATTTCGAGCGTATCGCCAATCTCGTAGGTTTTGGTCGGCACGATGGAGAACTGGAGCACGACGCGGCCATTCTCCATATGCATGCGCGCGCCCGGAACCGACCGGAAGATCAGATCCTTCTGCCCCTCTCCGGCGAATGTGTAGTAGTCGAACTCGCTCAGCCCCAGCAGGTTTTCGTCAGCCAGGTCCTGCATTTCGTCGGGCGTGACCGAACCGTCATCATCGACATCGAGCCCTTGGATCACCCAGGCCGAGAAAGCCTCGTCGAAGACCCAGCGATGCCGGATCTCGGCGAATTGTCCCTGATGGTTGAAAACGATTTGGGCCGTCGAATCGACGAAGATATGAGGATGGGCCAGGGCCGGGCCGGCCATGGCCAACATGAAGGCGGCAAAAGCAATCAGCGCACGAAGGCTGACCAGATGACGCATGTGACTGCCTCCACGTGCAAGTCTAGGCCAAGTTCTCGAAAGCCCGCTTGACGGAACCCGAAAACCGCTACCCAGTTTTCCTGAACGCGCCTCCATCTTGTTTTCAGAAATGGTGGGCGCCACTTTTCCGGTTCCAAAACGCGACAAAACAAAGACCAAGAGCATTCGTTTTGAGTCTTTCAAAACGTGAAGCGCTGCTAGTGCACCGGGTGACTGTCAAACCAGGCAACAAGATGGTCGATCAAAGCCCTGACCTTGCCTGCGAGGTGCCGCCGATGGGCATAAACGGCATGAAGGCCTGGTGCCGGTGGCAGGAAGTTCTCGAGTACGGACACGAGACGGCCTTCGGCGATCAACGGATCGGCGAGGTAACCCGGCAGGGTGACGAAGCCGAGCCCGGCAGCAGCGGCCTCGGCTGCCGCTGCCGGCGAATTCACCTGCACGCGACCGGTGACATGCACCGAGATGGTGCGGTCGCCATCGATGAAACGCCAATTGGCGAGCTGGCGCCGGTTGGTGTCGACGATGGCCGGCATGGCGCGCAAGGCCTCGGGCGTCTCGGGCGTACCGTATTCGGCGATCACCTCCGGCGCGGCGCAGCACAGGATCGGCATGTCGGCGATCTTGCGGGCGATCAGAGAGGAATCGGGCAGCGCGGAAATCCTCAGGGCAACATCGATGCCCTCGTCGACCAGATCGACGAAACGGTCTTCGAGCCGCAGATCCAGCGAGACGTCGGGGTTGGCCTTGAGAAATGCGAACAGCGCCCCGGCCAGCGTCATTTCGCCAAAATTGCGTGGCGCCGAAACGCGCAGCAAGCCGCGCGCCTCTGCCGTCTGGTGGGCGATCGAGGCATCGAGATCGTCAAGATGCTGCAGGATCTGGGTGATCTCGCGGTAATAGGCCTCCCCGGCCTCGGTCAGGCTCAGCGTTCGCGTCGTGCGGTTCATCAGCCGGACGCCGAGATCGTCTTCGAGATCGGTAACATATTTCGACAACAGCGCCTTGGAGCGGCCATGCTCGCGCGCCGCCGCCGAGAAGCCGCCCGCCTCGTATACCTGCACGAAGGCGCGCAGACGCGCCAGGTCCTGGGTCATTGTCCATCTCCGTGGGTCAGCCCGCCATCCGCGACTCGGTGGTCTGGTGGCTCCCATCCTGACACAGGCCGGCTGATAACGTGAACAATCTCGTCAAATTGTTGCGCCGACATCAAACGGTGCGTCGCCCTGCCGCCACTGTGGCGCTGGCGCCATGGACCCGGGGCATCCGAGTACCCGAGGCTGGTGTTTATTGAAAAAAACTCAAAAAGTGCCTATCTGTGCCGGCGGTTGCGCGGGGTGGCGCTACCCGATCGGCAGGCGCCGAGCCAGCCCACCCCGGAATCCTCGAGAAAGGTCTTCCGCCGATGGTCCAGATGATCAACGCGCATACGCCGATTGACGAAGCGCGGGCCGTGCTCGCGGACACTTTCGACCTGAAATTTTCTCCGGCGATCAAAAAGGCGACTGCACCGATATACGACCGCGTTAAGGATCGCATCCCCGAGATGGAATGGCCGTTCTTCGCGCCGCTGGTCTTTGCCATCAACGAGCTGAAGACGGAAAAGGACGCGGTCATCCTCGCCCACAACTACCAGACGCCGCAGATCTATCACGGCGTCGCCGACGTGGTCGGGGACAGCCTGCAGCTCGCCATCGAGGCGACCAAGGTCGACCAGTCGGTGATCGTCCAGTGCGGCGTCCACTTCATGGCCGAGACCTCCAAGATCCTCAACCCGCAAAAAACGGTGCTCATTCCCGACAGCCGCGCCGGCTGCTCGCTCGCCTCCTCAATCACGCCCGAGGATGTGCTGGCGATGAAGGCGCAGTATCCGGGCGTGCCGGTCGTCACCTATGTCAACACCTCGGCGGCGGTCAAAGCGGTCTCCGATGTGTGCTGCACCTCCTCGAACGCGCTCGACATCGTCAACGCGGTCGAGGGCGATCAGGTGATCATGATCCCCGATCAGTATCTCGCCCGAAACACGGCGAAAAAGACGAAGAAAAAGATCATCACCTGGGCCGGCGCCTGCGAGGTGCACGAGACCTTCACCGCCGCCGATATCGCCGAACTGCGCGGCGCCTATCCGGACGCCAAGATCCTGGCGCATCCCGAGTGCCCGCCCGAGGTCATCGAAGCCGTCGATTTCTCCGGCTCGACCGCCGGCATGATCGACTGGGTCAAGACCGAGAAGCCGCCGCGCGTGGTCATGGTCACCGAGTGCTCGATGTCCGACAACGTCGCGGCCGAAACGACCGGGATCGAATTCCTGAGGGGCTGCAACCTCTGCCCGCACATGAAGCGCATCACGCTCGAGAACGTGTTGTGGTCGCTGCACACGATGACCGAAGAGATCACAGTTGCCGAGGAGCATATCGACCCGGCCCGCGCCGCCATCGAGAAGATGATCGCCCTCAGCAAAAAGGGCGACTGAGGTCTTCCGCTTCCGACCGATCGTCATCTGGCGTCGCGCCTGATAATCGCCATCATCGCTTGACACCGATCAAGGCGAGACAATCTGCCACAGGGCATAGGGAGCCAATGGACCAGGCCATCGCCCGTTACGCCGAGATGCGCGTGCCGCGCTACACCAGCTATCCGACCGCGCCGCATTTCGCGGCGGCGGAGAGCGATGCCGAGCATCGCGCCTGGCTGGCATCGCTCGATCCCGACGAACCGGTGTCGCTCTACCTGCACGTACCATTCTGCAAGCAGGTGTGCTGGTATTGCGCCTGCAACATGAAGCTCGCCGCCCGCGAAGCTCCGGTTCGCCTCTATGGCAAGACGCTCGAAGCCGAGATCGCGCTGGCGGCGGCAGCCCTGCCGGCCCGGTTCAAGGTTTCCCATGTCCACTGGGGCGGCGGCACGCCGACCGCCATGCCGATGGACGCGCTCGAAGCGCTGATGGGGCAAATCCGCAGCAATTTCGATGTCGCGCCCGACGCCGAGATCGCCTTCGAACTCGACCCGCGCACCTTCGAGCCCGAATTCGCCGCGGTCCTGGCCGGGCTCGGCGCCACACGTGCTTCGCTCGGCGTGCAGGAATATGACGAGAAGGTGCAGGAGACGGTCAACCGCATTCAGCCCTACGAGGTGGTGAAACAGACCGTCGATGCGCTGCGTCAGGCCGGCATCTCGGCGATCAATTTTGACCTGATGTACGGGCTGCCGCACCAGACCAGCGAAACCATCGCCCGCTCGGTCGAAAAGACCCTGACCCTCAGGCCCGACCGCATCGCCCTGTTCGGCTACGCCCATGTGCCGTGGATGGCCAAGAACCAGCGACTGATCCCCGAGGACAGCCTGCCGGGCGCCTCCGAACGCTTCGATCAGGCCGAGCTTGCCGCCGAGGCGCTGGTCAAGGCCGGCTATGTCCGGGTCGGGCTCGATCATTTCGCCCTGCCCGAGGACGCCATGGCCCAGGCGCTCCAAACCGGTCGCCTGCACCGCAATTTCCAGGGCTATTCCGTCGACGGCGCTCCGACCCTGATCGGGCTCGGCGCCACCTCGATCTCGGCCCTGCCCTCGGCCTATGTCCAGAACATCGCCGAGACCGGCGCCTGGTCGCGCTCCGTCGAGGCCGGTCGATTGCCGACCGGCAAATCCCTGACACTCAGCGATGACGACAAGGTGCGCCGGGCACTGATCGAGCGGCTGATGTGCGACCTCAGCGTCGATGTCGCTGAGATCGCTACACGGTTCGGCCTCAAGCCCGACGCCTTCGATGCCGAGTTGAACCGCGCCGATGCCTTCGTTGCCGAAGGCCTTGCCACCTGCGACGGCCGGGTGCTCGGCGTCACCGAACGCGGCCGCCCGGCCCTGCGCGTCGTTGCCTCTGTGTTCGACGCCTATCTGGGCGAACAGGCCAATATCAAGCGCCACGCCGCGGCGGTCTGACGCCCCACGGCTTTTCCGATTTTACCCCTGCCGCGAATGCGGATAGGGTCGCTCGCCGCGATTGTCCCGCGCGGGGGGAAAACGACATGCCCGTATTCGACAACACCCTCAATGCCGATGGCGCCCTGATCGTCGGCGCCGGCCTTGCCGGCCTGTTCTGCGCTCTCAAGCTGGCGCCGCGTCCGGTGACGCTGATCGCCGCCAAACCGCTTGGGGCCGGCGCTTCCTCGGTGTGGGCCCAGGGCGGCATCGCCGCCGCCGTCGGCAAGGACGACAGCCCGCACGACCATGCGCTCGACACCGAGATGGCAGGCGCGGGACTGGTCGACATGGGCGTCGCCGAAAACGTCACCGGCGAGGCCGCTGCCCGAATCGCCGACCTTGCCAATTGGGGCGCGCCGTTCGACCGCGACCCGAATGGCGGTTTCATCCTGTCGCGCGAGGCGGCGCATTCGAAAAGCCGCGTCGTTCGCGTTGCCGGCGACCGCGCCGGTGCCGAGATCATGCGCGCCTTGATCGAGAAGGTGGTGGCGACGCCGTCGATCCGCATCGTCGAGGGCATTACCGCCACCGACCTGGCATGCGCCGATGGCCGCGTTATCGGCGTTTACGCCCGCAAGCTCGGCGATCGCTATGCCGAGCCATTGCTGGTCAGGGCCCGCGCTACCGTGCTTGCCGCCGGCGGGCTCGGCGGCCTATTCGCCGTCACCACCAATCCGCCCGGCGTGCGCGGTCACGCCATGGGCATGGCGGCCCGGGCCGGCGCCGTCATCGGCGATGCCGAATTCGTCCAGTTCCACCCGACCGCTATCCTGACGGCACGCGATCCGGCGCCGCTGGCCACCGAGGCCCTGCGCGGCGAAGGCGCGATCCTGATCAACGATCTCGGCGAACGATTTATGCCCGAGGTCCACAAGGACGCCGAGCTGGCGCCGCGCGACATCGTTGCCCGCGCCAATTTCCGCCAGATCCAGGCAGGCCGGAAGGTGTTCCTCGACACGAGGCAGGCGCTGGGCGACGAGATCGTCAAGCGCTTCCCGACCGTAAGCGAATACTGCCGTGAGGCCGGCATCGACCCGGTCAACGAGCCGATCCCGGTGACGCCGGCGGCCCATTACCACATGGGCGGCGTCAAGGTGGACGAGGACGGCCGCTCGTCACTGGCGGGCCTGTGGGTCTGCGGCGAGGCCAGCTGCACCGGGCTGCACGGCGCCAACCGCCTCGCCTCCAACTCGCTGCTCGAGGCCACGGTCTATGCCGCCCGCATCGCCAACGACATTTCCGGGCTCGAACCGGTCCGGCATCCCCTCGCCCCGTTCGAGGGCATTTCCTGGGACGAAACCGAAGGCGAAGCGGTCGAGGAGCGCCTGAGGAATCTCGAGCCGGTGCAAAGACTCAGGCGGATCATGTCCGACCATGTCGGGGTCGAGCGCGACGCCGAGGGCCTGACTACTGCGCTCAGGGGCATCGCCGAACTCGAAGACATGGCGCAGGGCGTCACCCGGTCCTTCCTCAACATGACGACCTCGGCAACCCTGGTCGCGGCAGCGGCGCTGAAGCGCGAGGAAAGCCGGGGCGGCCATTTCCGCACCGATTTCCCCAAGACCGACGACGCCCACTGGCATTCGCATACCGAAATGGTGCTCGACGAGGCGCTGGCGATCAGGGCCGGAGCATGCGAATAGGCGTGCCCACGCTTTGGATCACCCGTCCTCGCCGAGCAGATAGTCGGCCAGCGCCGCCAGGTCCTCGTCCGTCCATTTCGACGTCGAGTGCTCGATGACCTCGCCCATGGCGCCACCGAGAATGTCGAAGCCCGGAGTGAAGCCGGTCTTCAGCGCCTCGATCAGGGCCGGTTTGTCATAGCCCGCTTCGGCGAGATGCGCTTCGGTGATCGCCGGAACATTGCCGGCAGGGCCGCCGCGGCTGCCGGCAAGGGCACGCGAGTTGTCCGGACCGCCGAGCATGTTGCGCGGCGTGTGGCAGGAAGTGCAATGGGCCGGTCCTTCAACAAGGTACTTGCCGCGGTTCCAGGCCTCCGAACGCGCTGGATCCGGTTCGAAGCGGCGCGGCGAAAAGAACAGGTTCTTCCAGCCGGCGAGAATCGGCCGAATGTTGAAGGGAAAGCCAACCTCGTTCGGGCGAGAGGGCCTGGCAACCGGGGCGACCTGTTGCAGCGCGGCATACAGGTCGGCCACTTCCTGGTCGCTCATCAGCGTATAGCTGTCGTACGGGAAGGCCGGATACAGGTGGTTCATCAGCCCTGGCCCCTCGCCATTGGACAAGGCGTTGGAGAACTCGGCCAGGGTCCACCCGCCGATGCCGTGGGTCGGATCGGGTGTGATGTTGGGGGCATAGAACGTGCCGAAATCGGTCACGAGCGCTGGTCCGCCCGAGAACGGTTCGTTGCCGGCCTTGGCATCGGTGTGACAGGCAACGCAATCGCCGAGCACCATGAGATAGGCGCCACGCGTCGCGTCGCCCGCAAGGTTCAGATCGCGCGCCGGACCGGTCACCGGCCTGAGAAAATAGATCGCGACGGCGCCGCCGATGACGACAAGTATTCCGATCAGGATCAACCAGCTGCGTTTCATCCGCCCTCCAGACGCCGTGAGATGATGCGGCGCCTCGGCGCGCGCGAACGGACACTATCGCGAAATTCGCGGCAAAGGGCCACTGACGCTTTCGCGAGACAGGGACAGCCCAATCTGGATGGCTGAATTCTGGAAACCAGCCCCATGCAAATGCCGTCGTCAATGCGCCATATATCGCGCCTGACCTGCAGTGCCGTACTCAGCCCTTGATGATCGTTTCGACCTCTTCGCGGGTCGGCGGATTGCAGCCGGTGTGGGCGCAGTTGAGCCCGGCGGTGACCGCACCGAAGCGCAGCATTTCATTGAGCCTGTCGGCACTGAGTCCGGCCAGCGCATCCGGCGTCAACGCGTCCCAGCTACCGAGAATGGTCAAGATCCCGGCCATCAGACTGTCGCCGGCTCCGACCGTGTCGCCGAAAACCTCGGGAACGTAGATATCGGCGCGACCTTCGGCATTGCGGGTGAAGGCGCGCGAGCCGCCCTCACCATAGGTGACGACCACCAGCCGGCAGTTTTCATGGGCCAGCAGATCAGCGACATGGTCCTCGATGCTCTTTGCGGCATCGAGCGCCAGAAGATCCTCGTCGCTCAATTTGACCAGATTGGCCTTGGCGAAGAAGCGCTCGAGCCGGTCCTTGTAGGAGGTGAAATCGGAAACCAGCGTCGGGCGGACATTGGGGTCCATGGTGATGAGCGCGCCCTTTTCCGCCGCCGCATCGACGACATCGAGCCAGATGTCGGCATCCTCGGGCAGGATGGAACAGAACCCGCCGACCTGGAAGACGGCGGGCTGCGCCGGAAGGGCCGCAATCAGTCCGTCGCGGGTGAAGGCGCGATCGGCTTCGCGATAGAAGCGATAGCTGGCCTTGCCGCGCTCGTCGATCGTCGCCACGGCCAGCGTCGTCGGCGCGGCGACGCGCTCGGGCAGCAGCATGTGCGTACCCGCTGCCTGCAACGGCATCAGCAGCATGTCGCCGAAGGTGTCGGTCGAGATCGGGCACAAGAAGCCGGCTTCATTTCCGAGCTTGGAAAGCGCGATGGCGCAATTGAACGGCGAGCCGCCGGCATGAGCCTCAAGCATGACGCGCCGGTCCGCTCCGACCCGCTGCGCAACCAGATCGATCAGGCTTTCGCCACCGACTACGAACATGACTTCCTCCGACGTTGAGCGTTTTCAGGCGAAGTGGGCACCGGTTCGCCGGTTCGAAATCGCGACCACTCACAAATCCCGGCGTTGTCTAGCGCAGCGGCGCCGTCAGGCCAAGCGCTGGAACGTCGCGCAACAAGACCGGTAGTCCGTTCGATCACTTCGCCGTCCAGCCACCATCGACATCGAGCACCGCGCCGGTGATCGAGCAGGCCATGTCGCCCGACAGGTAGACACAAAGCGCGGCGATTTCCTCGGAGGTAACGAAACGCTTGGTCGGCTGATGGGCGAGCAGCACGTCGCGGATGACCGCTTCACGATCCAGGCCGGTCACATTCATCTCGTCGAGAACAAGCTTTTCGACCAGAGGCGTCCACACATATCCCGGGCAGACGGCATTGACGGTGACACCGTGTTCGGCCAGCTCGAGCGCCACCGCACGCGTCAAACCGATCAGGGCGTGCTTGGTGGCGACAAGCCCGGATTTCATTGTCGCGCCACGCTGGCCATAGACCGAGGCGATATTGATGATGCGCCCCCAGCCCCGCGCCTTCATGCCCGGAACGGCGGCACGGATGGCGTTGAAGGCGTTGTCGAGCCCGATGGTGCGGATGCGATCCCATTCCTTGGTCGGGAAGTTCTCGACAAGCGCCCCGGTGTGAACGCCGGCATTGTTGACCAGCCCGTCGAGCGTACCGAACTGGGCAATCGCCTCTTCGACAACGGCTTCGCCCTCTCCGGCTTCTCCGAGATCACCCTGGAAATAGCGCACTTCCGGCGCCCCCGATCCGGCGATGTCATTGAGTATGGTCTCGACCGCCCCGGCCGGCTCGTCGCTGTTGACCCCCACCCGCCAGCCCGCCGCGCCGAAGCCCTTGGCTATGGCCAGACCGATACCGCTGGTCGAGCCGGTGACAAGCACTGCCCGCGCCATTTCGCTCATGCCTGCTCCCCTTCAAGCCGCGCCTTTCAGCGAACCTAGACCATGTCCGGTGTCGATGGGAACAGACCGGATGAGCCATTCCCCTGCGCGCTCGCGTTCATATTCATGATCGATTGCATCCTGTTTTCTGGCGCCTGATCATCGTATCTTTGCGCCGTCTTGCCCGGGAATCGGCCAGAAAAGCATCGCGCGCCGGCTGGACAGATTGCGCAGCCGGTGTAATCTGAGACCGAACCGCGCCAGCAAAAATGCATCGCGAAATCAACAATTTCATGCAGGGGAGGAACACGCATGGATCGTCGTTCGTTTTTCAAGAAAGCCGGTGTGACCACGGCCGGAGCCGTGGGAGCAACCACGCTCGCCGCACCCGCTATCGCCCAGTCCATGCCGAAGATGACCTGGCGTCTGGCCTCGGCCTTCCCCAAGGTGCTCGACACGCTTTACGGGACGGCGGAACTGTTCTGCAAATACGTTTCAGAAGCCTCGGACGGCAATTTCACCATTCAGCCCTTCGCGGCCGGAGAGATCGTTCCCGGCGGCCCCGCCCCGCTCGATGCCGTATCCACCGGCACCGTCGAAATGTGCCATACGGCATCGTATTATTCCTGGGGCAAGGATCCGACTTTCGCGCTCGCCACCGGCGTTCCGTTCGGGCTCAACGCCCGCCTGCAGAATTCCTGGCTCTATCACGGCGAAGGCACCAGCCTGCTCAACGATTTCTATGCCAAGCACAATCTTTATGCGCTGCCGGGCGGCAATACCGGCGTGCAGATGGGCGGCTGGTTCCGCAAGGAGATCAATTCGCTCGCCGACGTGCAGGGCCTGAAGTTCCGCATCGCCGGTCTTGCCGGCGCCGTGTTCGAGAAGATGGGCGCCGTGCCGCAACAGATCGCGCCCGCCGACATCTATCCCGCCCTCGAAAAAGGCACGATCGATGCCACCGAGTTCGTCGGCCCGTATGACGACCAGCGTCTCGGCTTCGTCAAGGTCGCGCCCTATTACTACTATCCGGCGTTCTGGGAAGCCGGTTCGTCGCTGCACTTCATGTTCCAGAAGGGCCTGTTCGACGAACTGCCTGAAAGCTACAAGGCGCTGATTACCGCCGCAGCGCAGGCGGCCGACGCCGACATGCTGCAGCGCTACGACGCCCTCAACCCCGACGCCATCAAGGCGTTGGTGGCCGAAGGCGCCCAGCTGCGTCCGTTCAAGAAGGACATTCTCGAATCCGGCTTCGAGGCCGCCAGTGCGGTCTATGAAGAGCTCATCGCCAAGAACGCCGACTTCAAGACGGTCTATGATTCGATGTCCTCGTTCCGGGCCAAGGGTTATCTCTGGTTCCAGATCGCCGAGTACAATTTCGACACCTTCATGATGGTGCAGCAGCGCGCCGGCAAGCTGTAATCCAGCCCGAAAGCTGCGTGAACACGAAACCCCGGAGCCGAGCTCCGGGGTTTTTTGCTGCCCTGAAACTCGCGGCGGATTGGCGCGAACCGAGCCGAAATCAACCTGGGTCTTGTTATGATGTGACAGCAGCGCTCGACCTCATCGTCATTCCCGTGAAACCGGGAATCCCGCCACGCGCAGTCCTGCGTGAAAGGGCTCAAACGCTCAGCAGACGCCTCGCCTTGTGCCACTGGCGCCAGGCGCAAGACGTCTCGAAGTCCCGATCAGTTCGGCAATGGCGCGGTCTAGTTGAAGCTCGGCGGCTGGCTGAGATCCATCGCGTCGGGCTCGGGCTCTTCCGCCGGCGCGCCAAATTCGGGCGGCGTGCTGTCGAGGCCAAGGCCGGGCAGTCCGAAGCCGGCATCGTCGCCGCCACCGATCGGCGGTGCGGTAAGGTCGTTGAGATCGGAACCGCCTTCGCCGCCGAAGTCGGGCACGATGATCTCGATCGAGCCGGGATCGACCATCGGTCGCTCGTCCTTGTAGTGCAGCACGAGCTGCGGGAAGGTGAGGACAATCGCCACCATGATGATCTGGATGAAGACGAACGGCACCGCCCCCCAATAGATCTGGCCGGTGGTGACCGGGGCGATGGTGTGCTTGGTGATGCGGTCGATATAGGGCACGCGCGGCGCCACCGATCTCAAATAGAACAGCGAGAATCCGAAGGGCGGATGCATGAAGCTGGTCTGCATGTTGACACCCAAAAGGATGCCGAACCAGATCAGGTCGATACCGAGCTTGTCGGCCACCGGCGCCAGAAGCGGCACGATAATGAAGGCCAGCTCGAAGAAATCCAGGAAAAAGGCCAGAAAGAAGACCAGCACCATGACGATGGCCAGAAAGCCGAGCTGGCCGCCTGGCACGCCGGTCAGCAGTTCCTCGACCCAGATGTGGCCGTTGACGCCGTAAAAGGTCAGCGAGAAGACGCGGGCACCGATGAGGATGAACAGCACGAAGCTCGACAGGCGTGTCGTCGAGGTCAGGGCCTGGCGCACCATGTCCATGTTGAGCTTGCGCTTGGAGGCGGCGAGAACCAGGGCGCCGGCGGCGCCCATGGCACCGCCCTCGGTCGGGGTGGCAATGCCGAGAAAGATTGTTCCGAGCACCAGGAAGATCAGCGCCAGCGGCGGCACCAGCACGATGACGACCTGCCGCGCCAGCTTGCTCAAAAGATTGAGATTGATCGCCTTGTCGAGCAGCGCGACCCCATAGGCGATGGCCACCGCCGCCGTGACGGCCCAGATGCCGGCATTGCCGCCAAGCGAGGGCAGCCAGAGATGGTTGAACCCGAAGGCCAGCGCCGCGGTCACTGCCAGCAGCACGATCAGCGAGGTCACACCTGCACCGAGCGCCCGTGCCTCGGCCGGCAGGGCCGGTGCCGACTTGGGCATGAAGGTGCTGACCAGGAAGACGTAGAACAGGTAGAGCCCGGTAAGGACAAGCGCCGGATAGATGGCGCCCGCATACATGTCGCCGACCGAACGGCCGAGCTGGTCGGCGAGGACGATCAGCACCAGCGACGGCGGAATGATCTGGGCCAGCGTGCCCGACGCGGCGATGACGCCTGTCGCCAGCCGCCGATCATAACCGTAGCGCAGCATGATCGGCAGCGAGATAAGGCCCATCGAGATCACCGATGCGGCAACAACGCCGGTTGTCGCGGCCAGCAGAGCGCCGACCAGGATTACCGCATAGGCAAGCCCGCCCCGTATGGGGCCGAACAGCTGCCCTATGGTGTCGAGCAGGTCCTCGGCCATGCCCGATCGCTCGAGGATCAGGCCCATGAAGGTGAAGAAGGGGATGGCGAGCATGGTCTCATTGCTCATGATCCCCCAGAAGCGATCTGGAAGCGCCTGCAGCAATGGCCAGAACAGGGTGATCTGCCCGTTCGAATAGGGCGCCAGTTCAACGCCAACGACGAAGAACAGCAGCCCGTTGGCGGCCAGGGCAAAGGCGACCGGGTAGCCGAGCAGCAGGAAGACGACCAGGCCGGCGAACATGATCGGCGCCATGTTGTGGGCGATGAGCTCAACCATGGGGACGCTCCTCTTCCGGAGCGGTCGCGTCTTCGAGCGGGGCGTGCGCGCCCGCGTGTCGATGCGGATCGGGGATGAGCTTGCGCATGATGGCGATGCGCTTGATGAGCTCGGAAACCCCCTGCGCCAGCAACAGCGCAAAACCGAGCAGAAGCATCAGCTTGGCCGGCCACAGCAGCAGGCCGCCAGCATTCTGCGAGACTTCGCCCGAAACAAAGGAGCGCCAGACATAGGGGATGAGCAGGTAGACCATCAGCACGGAGAACGGCAGCAGGAAGAGCAGGTGCCCGATCAGGTCGATCCAGTCCTGGGTGCGCTTTTTCAGGGCGCCGTAGATGATGTCGATGCGGATATGATCATTGGTCTGCAGCGTGTAGGCGGCAGCCAACATGAACACGGCGCCGAACAGGTACCATTGCAGTTCGAGCCAGGCGTTGGACGAGATCGAGAACGCTTTCCTGAGGATTGCGTTTCCGGCGCTGATCAGCACCGCTGCCAGCACCAGCCACGCGACGAATTTGCCGATAAAGGCCGTGACCCGGTCAACGAACCGGGACAACGCCAGCAAACCCTGCATGTAGTGCCTCCCCCACGCCGTGTGCGGCGCCGAAAGTTTCGCCCAATCCGGCCGCGAACGGCCCGGACGCCGCCGAACCCCCGCGGAAGCGCCGCCTGTGAGGTTTGTTTATCCCGGTCCAGCGGGCAAAGGCAAGGAACCAGCGTGCGACGCCGCGTCCATTGTCACTCCATCTCATTCGGTGGGACACTGTGCCAGCGCTTTCCGGCGTTCGCGCTGTGCCGAGGCGGGAGCAGACCATGTCAGTACGGCCCAACATCAAGATCCTTCTGGTCGACGACCACCCCCTGGTCATCGAGGGTGTACGCGCCGTTCTGGAGACCTACTCCCATGTCGAAGTCGTCGGTTCGGCGACAAATGCCCGCGACGGGCTGACCATCGCCACCAGGACGCCGCCGGACGTCGTCATGATCGACATCAACATGCCGGGCGTTTCCGGGCTCGAGGCGATCGACATGTACAAGGAGGCGCTTGGTTCGGTGCGCATCCTGATGCTGTCCATGCATGACAACCGCGATTTCATCTCCGCTTCGGTCATGCACGGCGCCTCGGGCTACATCCTCAAGGACGCACCGACCAACGAGATCATCGCCGCCATCGAAGCGGTCGCCGCTGGCGGCACCTATTTCTCCTCCGGCGTTTCGGACGTGTTGATGCGCCTGCCCGACCCCAACCGCCATTCCGGCCCGCTGACCAGCCGCGAAACCTCGGTGCTGACGCTGGTCGCCGAGGGCAAGAGTTCCAAGGACGTGGCGCAGACCCTGAACATCTCGGCCCGCACGGTCGAGACCCACCGCAAGAACATCAAGAAAAAGCTCGGCATCGCCACGACCGCCGGCCTGACCCGCTATGCCATCGAAGCGGGCCTTGTGACCTCGACCGACTAAGCGGCCGAATTCGGACGATCAGCTCCTTGTGGTCCGACGCGATGACGTGGAGCCGGCTTCTGGTTTGGCAACACTCTTTGATGTCGCTGGTTTCGCAGCCTGTCTGGTGGTTGGTTTGGTCGCAGCTTTCGCTTTCGAATTGGCGAAAGTTGCCTTTGATGCCGCCGGTTTGGCAGGAGCGGATTTTGACGTCGCCCGCCTAGCTGCAGCTTTGACAGCCGGCTTGGCGGCAGGCGGTTTCGGCGCAACGGGACTGGCGCCCTCCGGCAGATCGAACAGGTTGTGGCGCCCGACATTTGCGACGTCGTTTTCCCCGCACAACGCCATGGTCTGGTCGAGCTCATTCCTCAGGATGCTGAGCGACTTGCTGACGCCGGCTTCGCCGCCGGCGCCGAGGCCAAAGGCATAGGCGCGGCCGACATGCACGGCCTTGGCGCCGAGCGCGAGGGCGCGGAAGACATCGACGCCGGTGCGGACACCACCGTCGACATGCACCTCGATCTTGTCGCCGACCGCATCGACGATGCGGGGAAGTGTGCGGATGGTGGACGGGGCGCCATCAAGCTGGCGACCACCATGGTTGGAGACGATAATGGCATCGGCGCCGTGTCGTGCGGCGATCCTGGCATCCTCCTCGTCGGCGATGCCCTTGAGGATGAACTTGCCGTCCCAGTGGGAGCGGAACCACTTGACCGCTTCCCAGTCGAGCTCGGGATCGAACTGGGAATTTGTCCACTGGGTGAAGGTGCCGAGATCGCCGACGCCTTTGACGTGGCCGACGACATTGCGGAAGGTGCGCCGGTGGGTCCGGGCCATGCCCATCACCCAGCGCGGGCAGCGCGCCATCATCATCAGGTGCTTGGGCCCGAGCTTGGGCGGGGTTCTGAGTTCGTTGCGCAGATCCTTGTGGCGCTGGGCATAAAGCTGCAGGTCGAGCGTCAAAACGAAAACCTCGACGCCGGCAGCCTTGGCGCGCGCGAGCAGACTCAGGGCAAATTCGCGGTCGCGCATGACATAGAGCTGGAACCAGAACGGCTTTGTCGCCACCGATGCGACGTCCTCGATCGAACACACCGACATTGTCGACAGGATGAACGGCACGCCGGCCTTTTCGGCGGCGCGCTGGGCGTGCATCTCGCCATCGGGATATTGCATGCCGAGCGAACCCACCGGCGACAATGCAATCGGCATCTCGGTCTCGATCCCGACCATCGACGATTTCAGCGAGCGTGTCCCGAGCCGGCGCGCCACGCGCTGGCGCAGCAGCACCTCAGAGAAATCGGCGGTGTTGGCGCGATAGGTCTGTTCGGTCAGCGCGCCGGAATCGGCATAATCGAAGAACAGCTTCGGCACCCGACGTCGCGCCAGTCTCTTCATGTCGTCAATGGTCAATACCTTGTCGAGTGCCGACATCATCTCCCCCCGATTCATGCGTGGCATCGCGCCAAGGTTATCGCCAATGCGCGTGGGACCACAATCTGCATGCCAACGTGAAAGCGGAGACCAACCAAAGACATGGGCCGATATCCACCACTCACCATATCGTTGGTTGGCTGATCGGCGCGGGTCTGCAATCCTTCGCCCAGTCCAAATGGGAGTGAAACATGGAACTGGGAAATTTCTCCGTCAGCCTCGCCGTCGCCGATCTTCAGGCCTCGAAGGCCTTTTATGAAAAGCTCGGCTTTGCAAAATTCCACGGCGATGAAGCGCAGAACTGGCTGATCATGAAGAACGGCAACACCATCATCGGCCTGTTCCAGGGCATGTTCGAAAAGAACGTCCTGACCTTCAATCCTGGCTGGAACGCCGATGCCGAGACCGTTCAGGGCTTCACCGATGTGCGCGACATCCAGAAAAAGCTGAAGGCAGACGGGCTGACCCTCATAGAGGAAGCCGACGAGTCGAGCTCCGGACCAGCCCACCTGACGCTTGTCGATCCGGACGGCAACCCCGTCCTTATCGATCAGCACGTTTAGGCGCGCATTCGAAGCCCGATTCCTGTGCCTCATGGCGTATCGGTTCGACTTGCACCGGCGACGGCAATCGGATTTGTTCGCTTTAGCGATCAAGAACGCGGTTTCGGGGAGAGAGACATGACCGAAGACACACCGCTCTATGAGCATTTCGAGCCCGAATTCTCGTCGCTCGTCAAAGGCTCCGCCCGTCTCGAAACGCTCTTTGAGAATTGCCGTTGGGCCGAGGGGCCGGTGTGGTTCGGCGACGGCAATTACCTCTTGTGGTCCGACATCCCCAATGACCGGATCCTGCGCTACACGCCGGGCGTCGGCGTTTCCGAGTTCCGCAGGCCAGCCGGCAATACCAATGGTCATACCCGTGACCGCGCGGGTCGGCTGGTGTCGTGCAGCCATGGCAATCGACGGGTGGAACGCACCGAGCATGACGGCACCATCACGCCGCTGGTCACCCATTACGACGGCAAGCGCCTCAACTCGCCCAATGATGTCGTGGTCAAGTCCGATGGCACCATCTGGTTCTCCGATCCAGCCTATGGCATCGAGAGCGACTACGAAGGCAACAAGGCGGAGATGGAGCAGGAAGGGTGCTTCGTTTATTGCTTCGATCCGGCGACAGGCACGTTAAAGATCGTTGCCGACGATTTCGATCGCCCGAACGGGCTGGCCTTCTCGCCCGACGAATCCCTTCTCTACATTTCCGATACCGGGCTGTCGCACGGCCCGCGCCGGCCGCACCACATTCGCGTGTTCCGGGTCAATTCCGACAACACGCTGTCCGGTGACGCGGTTTTCGCCGAAATCAATCCGGGCGCCCCCGACGGCTTCCGGCTCGACACGGCTGGACGCATCTGGACCTCGGCCGGCGACGGCGTGCATGTCTACTCCGCCTCGGGCGTCCTGATCGGCAAGATACTCACCCCGCGCCGCGTCGCCAATCTCACGTTCGGCGGCGTGAAAAAGAACTGGCTGTTCATCGCCGCCACAAATGCGGTTCATCTGCTGCACACGGCGGCGAACGGCGCCCAGACCCCCTGACCACAAAGGACTTCAGCTGAATGGATATCCTCTTCATCGGCGGCACCGGGCAGATCTCCCTGCCTGTTGTCGAGCATGCCGCCGCGCTCGGCCACAAGGTCTTCCTGCTCAACCGTGGCGCGACCTCGGTGGCGGTGCCGGCGGGAGTCGAGACGATCATCGGCGACATGGATGCCGAAGACCCCTATGCCGAGATCGGCGACCGACGCTTCGACGTTGTCTGCCAGTTCCGCGCCTTCACGCCCGAACAGGTGGCGCGCGACATCAAGGCCTTCTCGGGAAAGACCGGGCAGTACATCTTCATCTCCAGTGCCTCGGTCTACGAGAAGCCGGTTTCGGTCCCGGTGATCACCGAGCAGACGCCGGCCATCAACCCGTACTGGCACTATTCCCAGCAAAAGATCGCTTGCGATGAGCTGATCCAGCGTTCGGACATTCCCTGGACCATCGTCCGTCCAAGCCACACCATCCGCACCGGGCTGCCGTCCCAGGTCGGAGAGGGTGATCGTACCGCCCAGCGCATGCTGGCCGGCAAACCGGTTGTGGTGACCGGCGACGGCACGTCGCTGTGGACGCTGACCCGCTGCGCCGATTTCGCCGTGCCCTTCGTCGGCCTGTTCGGAAAGAGCGCGGCGATCGGAGAGATCTTCAACATCACCCAGCATCTTTACGGTTACAACTGGAACCAGATCCACGAGGCGATCGCGCGGGCGCTCGGCGCGAAGGCCGATATCGTGCATGTGCCGACCGACACGCTCGTCAAATACAATCCCGACTGGATCGGCCCGCTCACCGGCGACAAGGCATGGACGGTGCTGTTCGACAATTCCAAGGTGATGTCCGTGGCCGGCGAATTCTCCACCGAGAACGATCTCGACAAGGTCCTGGCGGACTCGATCGCCCATTTCAAGGTCCGCAACGCGGCGGCGCCCTATAAGCCCAACGAGACCGACGCGCTGATCGATCGCATCGTCGCGGACCAGCGGGCGCTCGGCGGCTAGTCACGGATCGCAACTGAACCAATGAAAAAGGCCCTTCCACGTGGAAGGGCCTTTGCCTTGGCGCGCGAGCGTCCACCGAAGATCAGTCCTTGGCGCGCTCGTAATAGGAGTTGTCCACCGTGTTGATGACGACACGCGTGCCGGCGGTGATGTGCGGCGGCACCATGATCTTGAGGCCATTGGTGCACACGGCCGGCTTGTAGGACGACGACGCCGTCTGGCCCTTGACCACTGGTTCGGTCTCGGCAACCTCGACCGTGACGCGCTGTGGCAGTTCCATGGCGATCGGAATGCCTTCGAAGGTCTTGAGGAAGACGGTCATGCCGTCCTCGAGATAGACGTGGCTGTCGCCCATGACGTCCTCGGTCACCGTGACCTGCTCATAGGTCTCGGGTTCCATGAAGTGATAGCCTTCAGTGTCCGAATAAAGGAAATTGTACTCGCGTTCGTCGACATCGGCCTTTTCCACCTGTTCGGTGGTGCGCCAGCGCATCGAGACTTTCACGCCATCGGCGATGCGGCGCATGTCGACCTGGGTAACGGGCGTGCCCTTGCCGGGGTGGATGTTGTCCGCCGTCAAAACGACATGAAGCTTGCCCTCGTAGTCGATGACATTGCCCTTGCGGATGGATGAAGCGATGACCTTTACCACAGTCTGTCCTTGAGCTTGTGCGGCGCTGCGCCTATGGCAGCCACTATTTGGTGATGCCGTTAGCGCAATTGCGCGAAAATCTCAAATCGAAAGCAGCAAATCATGGCCAAAACGCCGGTAAATCCGCCGCAAACCCCGTTCTGGCAGCGCGCGCGCCATGCCGACCGCCGTCCCCTGCTGCTGACGCGCAACCGACTGCAGTCCGCGATCCGCGCCCATTTTGCCGCTGACGGGTTCATCGAGATCGATCCTGCCGGCCTGCAGGTCAGCCCCGGCAACGAAGCACACCTGCACGGATTCCGCACCGAAGCCATCGGCACGGATGGCGCACAGCAAGTGCTTTATCTTCATACCTCGCCGGAATTCGCCATGAAAAAGCTCCTCGCCGCAGGCGAGGACAGGATCTTCGCTTTCGCCCACGTCTGGCGCAATCGTGAGCGCGGGCCGCTGCATTCACCCGAGTTCACCATGCTCGAATGGTACCGCACCGGCGCCGGCTATACCGAGCTGATGACAGATTGCACGGCCCTCTTGCGCCTGGCGGCCCAAGCGGCCGGATCGCGGACGCTCAGCTATCGCGGCCGCAACTGCGATCCTTTCGCCGAGCCCGAACGCCTGAGCGTCAGCGCCGCCTTCACAAGGTTCGCCGGCATCGATATCGATGCAACGCTTCTGCCCGACGGCAGCACCAACGCTCAGGCGCTGCGGACACAGATGGGCCGGCTCGAGCTGCAGGCGGCCCCGGATGACACCTGGTCGGACATGGTCTCGCGTGTGCTTGTCGAAAAGGTCGAACCCAATCTCGGGCGCGACCGCCCGACCATTCTCGACCGTTACCCGGCCGCCGAGGCCGCGCTGGCGCGGCGGACGCCAGACGATCAGCGCTTTGCCGAACGGTTCGAGCTTTATGCCTGCGGCGTCGAGCTCGCTAACGGATTCGGAGAGCTGACCGACCCCGAAGAGCAGCGCGCCCGCTTCATCGTCGAGATGAATGAAAAGCATCGAGTCTATGGCGAGCGCTATCCG
The DNA here is from genome assembly GCA_963675235.2 of Devosiaceae bacterium. Taxonomy (GTDB): domain Bacteria; phylum Pseudomonadota; class Alphaproteobacteria; order Rhizobiales; family Devosiaceae; genus JAHJQZ01. The sequence goes on from CAXXFU010000017.1 coordinate 523,328, forward strand.
CTCGACGAGGATTTTCTACTGGCGCTGGCCGCCATGCCGCCGGCCAGCGGCATTGCGCTTGGCTTCGACAGGCTGGTGATGCTCGCGACCGGGGCGCCGCGGATCGACGAGGTCATGTGGGTTCCGGTTCCCGGTGGCGACTGATCCACGGCCGGACCTGGCAGCTCCCAGGCTGGGTTGATCCGGTGCACGGCTGGTCCCTGCCGGCACGGCGTCACTGCCGCGGACAGGACTCGCCGGGCACCCGAACGCGCATTTAGCTGGATCCGACACAGTCCTGGCAAATCGTTTTATTTGGAAATATTTACCACCAGTTCGGAGAAGCCGATACTGTCACCGACATGCCGGACAAGCACTTTCCAACCGCCGCACACGACATGAGAATTTGCAGAGTTTCTGAACGAATTCGCATTAAATACACGGAGTATGAATCCGCAAAATATTTCCAATACATCTTTCATGCAGGATATTCGACTATCTTTGATAGATAATAAGATAAATCCTGATTTTTGGGCCAATTGCATCAATAGCACTGCCAAAATAGGATCGATATCGGAATAAAAATGCTTCATACACGCGAATTACATGCAAATTCACGCATTATTTGCAAATTGAAAGCGGTTTGTTAAGATCACTTCTCGGATCATGTTTTCTCCCGCCAATACAAGGCAAAGGAGCGAAGAACGTGTCAAGTACAACTACGATAGACGCCATCAACAACGCAATCAGAGCGCATGGTCCGTGGAGGCTGAAGCTTCAGGTTGCTGTCGAGACCGGGCATTCCGAGATCACTCCGGATATCGCCAAGTGCGACGACTGTTGTGAATTCGGCAAGTGGATTTACGGCTCGTCTCTTTCTTCCGAGACGCGCAGTGGCATGCCCTATCAGGTGGTGAAACGCCTGCATGCCGACTTCCACGCCTGTGCCAGCAAGGTGCTCCAGCTGGCAGTCGACAAACGCTCAGACGAAGCCCACGCCCTTCTCAAGGGCGAGTTCGACGAACGGTCCCATACGCTGATCGTCGCCCTCAACAAGTGGAAGCGTGAGCTCGCGATGAACGAGGCTGCCTGAGGCGGCGACAGACCGCACAGACGTGTTTCGTGACGGGAGCGGACCGACTTGACACCGTCTTCAGGCGACAAAGGCTTGTGGTCGGCGCGCAGGCATGCGGGTCGACCCCTGGGGTGAAAGTGCCCGGCGCATATGTCGGGCATCGATGAGTCCTGCATGATGTGCAGCATGCCTCGCCCAATTTGTCTCCGCTGGGCGAGTCGAACATCCTATTAAGTACTTTTCAGTTAGTATTTTGCCGGTCGGCGGATGCCGGGCGATGGAGGCTTCTGTGCCGCAATCCAGTATGATCGAGGAAATCAGCAGAGCCATCTACGCGCATGGCACCTGGAAGCAGAAATTGCGCACCGCCATAACCAGCGGCGACAGGGACCTGATCGTGGAAATGGCCCGCGGCCATAATTCCTGCGAACTCGGTCGTTTGCTCGACAGTCCGGACATCCCGGAACAGATGCGCGCCAGCATGTCCTATCAGATCGTATATCGGCTGCATTCTGAGTTTCACGCCTGCGCAAGCAATGTGCTGGCACAGGCGCAGATCAATCCGGGCAAGGCAGCCGACACCTTGCTGGGCGGAGAGTGCAGCGATCGCTCGCAGGTCCTGATCGCGGCCCTGACCAGGTGGAAAACCGAGCTGCTGCAAGGAACGATCGCGCAGGCGTCTTGAGCTTTGAGCCGATCGCTGCGTGCTCCCCTCGGGCGGCAATACGCCCGTGGCAAAGGCAGACCCGGAGATCGCCCTCGACATGGCGCGCCGAAACCCTCATCTCACGCCGTCGCCGCTGCAGTGATTCAGGCGTTCTGCGTCGACAGGATGGTGAAACCGTCGAACTTTCCGCCGTCCCAATCCGAGACCTCGATATCGGCGACGCGCGCACCCAGCGGGCCGACCCGGACACGGCTGAGCATCTCATCGACCGCGGCCTCGGAGCCGCAGAACACGGCTTCAACGGTACGGTCGCGTAGGTTGCGGACCCATCCCGTCACGTGCAGCGACTGCGCCTCTTCTTCCGTCCAGGCCCTGAACCCGACCCCGTGCACCCGGCCCGATACGATGACATGAACAGATCTCATGAGTGCTCTCCCAAGCCTCTTGCCCGATGGGCGCGGATTTGAGCACAGCCTCGTTAAAGGTCGGTCAACCCGGCCCGGCCGGCCGCGCGCTACATAGTCGCTCCCACGTACCACGGCACGAATTCGTAGCTGCCATAGCCCAGTTCCTCGGACTTTGACTTCTCGCCCGAGGCCACGGCAAGGATCTTGTCGAAGATCTCCTGGCCCTTTGCCTCGAGCGCCGTGCCGTCGAGCACATCACCGCCATTGATGTCCATATCTTCCGACAGTCTTTCGTACATGTCGGAATTGGTGGCGATCTTGATCGAAGGGGTCGGCTTGTTGCCATAGGCCGAACCGCGCCCGGTGGTGAAGCACAGCACATTGGCGCCACCCGCCACCTGGCCCGTGGCCGACACCGGATCGTAACCGGGCGTGTCCATGAACACGAAACCCTTCTCCGTGATCTTTTCCGCATAGCGGTAGACGGCACTGAGATTGGCCGAGCCGCCCTTGGCCGTCGCGCCGAGCGATTTCTCAAGAATTGTGGTCAGGCCCCCGAGCTTGTTGCCCGGCGAGGGATTGTTGTTCATCTCCATCTTGTTGCGGGTGGTGTAGTCCTCCCACCAATGGATGATGTCGACGAGCTTCTCGCCAACCTCGGTCGAGACGGCGCGGCGGGTCAACAGATGCTCGGCGCCGTATATTTCCGGCGTTTCGCTGAGAATCGAGGTGCCACCGTTGCGGACAAGGATATCCGAGGCGATGCCAAGGGCCGGGTTGGCGGTGATGCCGGAATAGCCGTCGGAGCCACCGCATTGCATGGCGAGCATCAGTTCCGATGCCGGCGCCGTCTGGCGCTGCGCTGCGTTGACCAGAGGCAGCATGGATTTGACCGCATCGACACCCGCGGCAACCGTCTTGCGCGTGCCCCCGGTCTCCTGGATGGTCATCGAACGGAACAGGTCGCTTTCGACGATGCCGTAATTCTCCTTGAAGCGCGAGATCTGGAATCCCTCGCACCCGAGGCCCACCATCAGTACGCCGGCGATATTGGGATTGGTGGCATAGCCCCATTGCGTGCGCATCAGGATCTCATAGCCCTCGCCTTTGGTGTCGAGGCCGCAACCGCCGCCGTGAACAAGCGGAATGACGCCGTCGACATTGGGGAAATCGTCAAGCAGCCCGGAGCGCTCGATTTCCTGGGCGATGAATGAGCCGACCGAAGCGGCGCAGTTCACGGACGTCAGAACGCCAACATAATTGCGCGTGCCGACCGACCCGTCCGCGCGGCGGAATCCCTCGAATGTGGCGCGCTCGGCGAGAGGCAGAACCTCATTGTCGCGCGCGTCGGCGCCGAAGGCGTAATCCAGGCTCAATTCGCCCATGCCGGTATTGTGCTCGTGCACCCAGTCGCCAGGGGCGATGTCGGCCTTGGCGAAACCGATGATCTGGCCGAACTTGCGCACGGGTGCACCGGACTCGATCGTGGCAATGGCGATCTTGTGACCCTTGGGAACCCGCTCGCGCGCCGTCACGCCTTCAGCGGTCACCGCTCCGACAGGGATGACAGCAAGCGCTACCGCCACATTGTCGGCGGCGTTGAGGACCAGGGTCCTCGGCTCGGCGTTCGGCTTGTCCATTGAATTCAATTCCTTTCCGGTGTGCTTTGTCCACCGTAGCGTCGAAACAACATTGCCGCGGTCACGGGCACAAGACTAACATGCTGCGAAATGCTCGCACGCCGCCCCCCCGACTTCCGCATAAATCGGGAGCGGGGCCGGAGAATGGTGTTGCGAGCCATCCAGGCGCAATCCGGCAGTGGCGTCTTGGTTGGAGCGCACTGCCGGCGTGGCCGCAAGGACACTATCTTTACGGCCCGCGCCACTCAAGTATGACCCGTCGATCAGCGGCGGGCAAATGACCCGGAGGAAGCTGAATCATGCTCAAAGGCATTCCCGCCCTCATCGGACCCGACCTGCTGCATGTGCTGGCGTCGATGGGCCATGGCGACGAGATCGTCATTTCCGATGCCAATTTCCCCGGCGCCAGCCTGACCAAGCGCCTTATCCGCATGGACGGGCATACGGCAACCGATGTGCTCGAGGCGGTTCTGGCGCTGATGCCGCTCGACAAGATGGAACACGCCGCCTTCCGCATGGAGGTGGTCGAGGATCCGCACAAGATCGAGCCGATCATGGAAGAGTTCCAGCGGATCATCCATGCCCAGGAGCCCGAAGTGGCCCTCATGCCGATCGAGCGCTTCGGTTTCTATGCCAGGGCCAAGACCGCCTATGCCATCATCCAGACCGGCGAAACCCGGCTTTACGGCAATATCCTGCTGAAAAAGGGCGTCATCGGTCCCGGGGGCTGATCGGCGGCCACGGCCCCAAAAAAACAATACGGCGCGCGGGACGGGGAGCGCGGCCCCGGTGCCCGGCGCAACTGCCCAAATTGACGAAAACCCGCGCGAGGAGGACGTCACGTGATCAGTTTGAAAGGTAAGAAAGCGGTTGTCACCGCGGCAGCCGATGGTATCGGGCGCGCCACGGCCATTGCTTTCGCCGAGGCCGGCGCCCGGGTGCTGGCAACAGATATCGCCGTGGACCGGCTGGCAGGACTGTCGGCAGTCGAGGGCATCGATACCGCGCCGCTCGATGTGCGCGACGGCGAAGCGATCGCCTCGCTGGCATCGGCGCAGGAGGACATTGATATCCTGGTGTCCTGCGCCGGCATGGTGTTCCACGGCGGACTGCTCGATACACCCGCGGAAGCATGGGATGCCTCGTTCGCTCTCAACACCCGCGCCGCCTATCAGCTGATGCAGTCCTTCCTGCCATCCATGCTCAAGCGCGGCGGCGGCTCCATCATCGCCATCTCCTCGGTTGCGTCTTCGATCATCGGCGTGCCCAACCGTTGCGCCTATGGCGCCTCCAAGGCGGCGCTGATCGGGCTCGTCAAGTCGGTCTCGGCCGACTACATGACCAAGGGCATTCGCGCCAATACCATCTGCCCCGGCACAGTCGACAGCCCATCGCTCAGACAGCGCATCTCGGCCCAGGGCGACTACGACACAGTGCGCAAAAGCTTTGTCGACCGCCAGCCAATGGGCCGGCTCGGCACGCCCGAGGAGGTCGCCCAGCTTGCGGTCTATCTCGGTTCGGACGCCGCCAGTTTCGTCACCGGCCAGGCCATGGTGATCGATGGCGGCTGGACGGTGATGTAACAGGACCCCGCTTCGAAAGGACATTTCTCATGAAACTGATGCGCATGGGCGCCAAGGGCGCTGAACGACCTGCCCTGCTTCACTCGGACGGGACCATCCGCGATCTATCCGAATTCGTCACCGATATCGGCGGGTTGACGCTGACCGACAATTCTCTCGCCGATATCGCCAGTTCCGATCTCGACGCCATGCCGGTCATCGACGCCTCCGAGCGGATCGGGGCCTGCGTCAACCCGGTCGGCAAGTTCATCTGCATCGGGCTCAACTACGCCGACCATGCCGCCGAAACCGGTGCCAAGATTCCGGAAGAGCCGATCCTGTTCATGAAGGCGACCAGCGCCATCATGGGACCGAACGACAACGTCATCATTCCGCGCAAATCGGTCAAGACCGACTGGGAGGTCGAGCTCGGCGTCGTCATCGGCAAGGAAGCCCGCTATGTCTCCGAAGCCGACGCCATGGATCATGTCGCCGGCTATTGCACCATCAACGACCTGTCCGAGCGCGAATTCCAGATCGAGCACGGCGGTCAGTGGGTCAAGGGCAAGTCGGCCGACAGTTTCGGCCCGATCGGTCCCTATCTGGTCACCCGCGACGAGGTGCCGGATCCGCAGAATCTCAAGATGTTCTGCGAAGTCGACGGCGTCATGCGCCAGAACGGATCGACAGCGACGATGATCTTCGGGGTGCGGTTCCTGGTTCACTACATTTCCCAGTTCATGAGCCTGCAGCCCGGCGACATCATTTCGACCGGCACGCCGCCCGGCGTCGGCATGGGCATCAAGCCGGAACCGGTCTTCCTGAAACCCGGCCAGAAGATCCATCTTGGCGTCGAAGGGCTTGGCGAGCAGATGCAGACGACGGTCGCGGCGGACTGAAGTTCCCTAGCAAGACCGATGACCCGACCGGGGTGCGCTCGCGCACCCCGGCGATAACGAGACTGTGGCTTTCGCGTCAGTGCGTCGTGCTCTAGTTTCGCCGCCGCCTGCCCCCGAATGAAACCTTGGTAGCCGACATGAACGATCTGCCCGACATCGCCCGCGAAGACCACGACACGCACGGCCGCTATGTCGTCCGTCTCGCCAGCGGCGAGGAAGCGGAAATGACTTGGGTTGTCCGCGCACCCGGCGTCCGCGATTTCAACCATACCTATGTGCCCGAGGTCTTCCGTGGCACCGGGCTCGCTGCACGGCTGATGGAGCGCGCCATCAAGGATGCCCGCGCCGAGAGCTTCAGCATCGTGCCGACCTGCTCCTATGTGGCGGCGCAGTTCCGCCGTCATCCAGACTGGGCCGATCTCCGGGCCTGAATCCTTTCGCGGCAGCAGGTCCCCCGCTCGTAGAAGCGAACGCATCCGACCAGATCGCAGACTTTTTGACCGACGGCGTCTGTCCAGGCGCTACCGGAGACGCCTGATTATTCGCCAATCAGCAGCGCCAGCGCGCCCGGCTGCAGCCAGGGGCTGAGTTCGTCCCAACTCATCTTCGCCTCCATGGCGCCGTAGACATAGGCTGCGACCTCGTAGGGCTGGAACTGGAAGCCGATGCCTTCGCCGGTGATGTTCCAGCGTTCCGGCAGGGCGACAGCTTCGACGATCTCGTCCGGCTCGACCCAGATGGCTTCGCTATCGTCAAATTCGGCGGCGGCGAATTGCTTGAGCCGTGAGATGACGAGCGGGGCGAGCTCGTCGGCCCAGCGACCGCCGACAAAGATGTCGTTCGCCTGCAAAGCCCGTCCGAGGCCTCGCAGAAACTGGCCATGGGTGACGGTATACATGCCATGGGCGGCGCCATGAGCATAATGATAGTCGTTGATCTCGAGACGGATGAGCTGCGGCGTCACTGCCGCGATCTCGACGGTTTGGGCATAATCGGCAGTTCCCGGTCCGTCTCCGAAATCGGCGGGCCCGCCCGCCGATGACGCCAGCGATCGTGCATAGGCGTTGAACGATGCGATTTCGGCGCCGGCGCCATCGATCTGGGCATAGGAAATCTCGGTGGTCGCCACCTTGTTCCAGCCGTCCGGATCGGGGTCCCTGACGACATCGAAGCTGTCGATCGAATAGAGCTGCAGTCCATCGACGCGGCCGATGCGCTCGAGGGCATTGATCCTTTGGGCATAAAGGTTGCCAAGACAGGAAACGCCATCGGAATCGTAGCGACCGGAAGTTTTCGGCTCGGCGGTGTCGGTGCAGGCACGCGAGACGAAATCGATCCAGTCGCGCTGGTTGTCGAGCACGACCGCAAAGGCATCCGGCGCCAGTGTCCTGCGGGCGGCAGAAAAGGCCCTGGCCATCTCGGTGTCGGCGTCGGACAGGGCCGGATCGCCGCAAATGGCGTATTCAATTGGCGATTCCGCCTTGTTGCAGTCGAAGCTGGCCGCCGAGGCGGGTGTCGCGGCAAGCGCCAGCACGATGAATGCGAGACTTTGGCGCATGGCATACTCCCTCCGTTTCAATCCGGTTGGCCAAGACTAAATCATTGGCTAGCCTATGCCGAGTCGCCCATGGGAGCATGACGGTAATGACAAAACTGGCAATCACCTCCGGCTCGGTCCAACTGGTCGTGATGACGCGGAAAACCGAAACGGCCAGGCAGATCCTTGCCGCGCTGCCGATCCGCGGCAAGGCGATGACATGGGGCGAAGAGATCTATTTCATGGTGCCGGTCAATGCCGGCCGCGAGGCCGATGCCAAGGCGGTGGTCGATCGCGGCGAAGTCGCGTTCTGGACGCAGGGCCATGCCATCGCCATCGGCTTTGGCAAAACGCCTTTGTCCGAAGGCTCGGAGATCCGCCTGGCAGCGCCGTGCAACATCTGGGCCGATGCCATCGGCGACGTCCGCGATCTGGCGTTGATCGAAGAAGGCGATCCGATCGAGATCACGCGCATGCCGTAAGCCTCACGCGCCGGAGCGACGCGTCCACGACGCCGCCGGCGACTTCTCCATGAAGACAAATTGTGCGCCGGTGCAGGCGTTTGCCGGCCCCCCGGCCGGCAGGTATCGTCAAAACACTCGGTCTGGCCTGCCCGGCTTCCGGGATGGCGCGGACAAGGACACGTCATTAGTTTTGCGGTCGCCAGTATGCCGGTACTGATGGCAAAAGCAGGCGCTAACGGCGCACCAGTTCAACGCGGCGGTTTTCGGCCCGGCCCTCTTCGGTAGCGTTGCTGGCAACCGGCGCCAGCGGACCTACCCCGGCCGGCGCCAGCCTGTCGGCGCTTACGCCGAAGCGTTCAGCCAGCGCTGCAGCCACGGCCCCGGCGCGGCGTTGCGACAGGTCCATGTTGTATTCGTAGCCGCCGGTCATATCCGTGTGCCCGACCACGAACAGCCTGAGATCGGGCTCATTGTTCAGCAGGTTGGCAATCTGCTCGAGAGTGGGATCGGACTCGACAGTCAATCTGTCGCTGTCGAACTCGAAGAGGATCCCATAAAGCGAGACTGCTCCTTTGTTGCTCAGCGCAAGCGCCATCTCGGCGGCGCTGACTGTCTCCATGCGCTGTTCCATTGGCTTGCTGTCGACCACATCGACCAGAACCAGCACCTTGTCAGCGGTTTCGGGGAAGTTGTCGAAGGTTTCGAAGGCGGCATAGACAGACACCGTGCGCCCGGTTTCGGGGTTCTGCGCCAACAGATAGCGTTGATCGTTGCGCGGCGAGGAAAAGGCGTAGCTGGTCACCTGCCCCATGTTTTCGAGCCGTCCGCCGAGCGGATACAGCAGGTTGATCATCGCGCCCGGCTTGCCACACGCCTCTTTTCCGCACTGGTATGCGACGGCAAAGCCTTTTTCGGTCAGCTCGGCTTCGTAGTTGCGGACAACTTCAAGCGGCGAACGATCGCCGGGAACCACGTAGACAAGACGCGTGCGCGGTCCCTCGACGGCCAGGCTTTTCTCAGCGCCGTCATAGGTTACCGGGCCTTCGGGGAAAGTATTCTCGTCAAAGCTCGATTGATCGTAGCCGATGATGACGGCACCAGCGATGCGCTGCAATCCGTCCGGGTCGGCGGCGCCGGGGACGTCATTGAGCTCGGCTGCAATGACAGGCGACACCACAATCAGAGCAGCCAGAACAATACCGATGAATCGAGTCATTGAACCCTCCCCTGCGGGCGAGGCATAGCGCTTCGATGCTCTGGCAGGGATGGCGACCGACCGAGCCAGTCGTCGCAAAGCCTGCGCCGGCATCTTCCTGAGGATGTCAGGATCCCTCGCGCAATGCGCCCTCAGGAAAGTATCATCCAGCGACGATTGGCGGGCAAGCGACGCGTTCGTCCATTTCGCCGCAGCGCCTGCGCTGCCCCAAAACAAAAAACCCCTTACCGTTTCCGGCAAGGGGCTTTGAAATCATCCAAAATGAAGAGAACCAATTGTTCTTGGCAGACCTGGCAGCGACCTACTCTCCCGTGCCTTAAGACAAAGTACCATCGGCGCTGAAGCGTTTAACGGTCGAGTTCGGAATGGGATCGTGTTCTGGGCGCTTCGCAATAGCCACCAGGTCGGCAAAAAACAACTGACGTGAACTGGATTTCTTGGTGTGACCGAACGTTCCGTTACGGACATAGATAAATGAGAACGATCAAGCCAATCGAGCTATTAGTACCGGTAAGCTTCACACATTACTGCGCTTCCACACCCGGCCTATCAACGTGGTCGTCTTCCACGGCTCTCAAGGGAATGCTCGTTTTGAGGGGGGCTTCCTGCTTAGATGCTTTCAGCAGTTATCCTGTCCGCACATAGCTACCCTGCAATGCGGCTGGCGCCACAACAGGTCCACCAGAGGTGCGTCCATCCCGGTCCTCTCGTACTAGGGACAGCTCCTCTCAACATTCCTACACCCACGGCAGATAGGGACCGAACTGTCTCACGACGTTCTGAACCCAGCTCACGTACCACTTTAAACGGCGAACAGCCGTACCCTTGGGAGATGCTCCACCCCCAGGATGTGATGAGCCGACATCGAGGTGCCAAACGATGCCGTCGATATGGACTCTTGGGCATCATCAGCCTGTTATCCCCAGAGTACCTTTTATCCGTTGAGCGATGGCCCTTCCACACGGGACCACCGGATCACTATGACCGTCTTTCGACTCTGCTCGACTTGTCAGTCTCGCAGTCAGGCGGGCTTATGCCATTGCACTCGACGACCGATTTCCGACCGGTCTGAGCCCACCATCGCGCGCCTCCGTTACTCTTTGGGAGGCGACCGCCCCAGTCAAACTACCCACCATGCGCTGTCCCGGATGCTGTTACACCGCGGTTAGACATTCATGACAGTAAGGGTGGTATCTCATCTTGCGGCTCCACGAGAACTGGCGTCCTCGCTTCGAAGCCTACCACCTATCCTGCACATGCCGACACGAATGCCAGCGCAAAGCTATAGTAAAGGTTCATGGGGTCTTTCCGTCTGACCGCAGGAACCCCGCATCTTCACGGGGAGTTCAATTTCGCTGAGTCTATGCTGGAGACAGTGGGGAAGTCGTTACGCCATTCGTGCAGGTCGGAACTTACCCGACAAGGAATTTCGCTACCTTAGGACCGTTATAGTTACGGCCGCCGTTTACCGGGGCTTCAATTCAGAGCTTGCACTCCTCCTTTTAACCTTCCGGCACCGGGCAGGCGTCAGACCCTATACGTCGTCTTGCGACTTCGCAGAGCCCTGTGTTTTTGATAAACAGTCGCTACCCCCTGGTTTGTGCCACCCGCCAAGTGTTGCCACCTGACAGGTCACGCTTATCCCGAAGTTACGCGTGCAATTTGCCGAGTTCCTTCAGCATAGTTCTCTCAAGCGCCTTGGTATGCTCTACCAGTCCACCTGTGTCGGTTTAGGGTACGGTCTAATGGTGGAGCTATTTCCTGGAACCTGTCCACTGCGCATCCAATCCGATAAGGACACACAGACTTTCAGATCCGTCACTACCACCTGGCCCACGAATATTAACGTGGTTCCCATCGTCTACGCGTTTCCGCCTCGACTTAGGGGCCGGCTAACCCTGCGCTGATTAGCATTGCGCAGGAACCCTTGGACTTTCGGCGAGAGTGTCTCTCACACTCTTTATCGCTACTCATGTCATCATTCGCACTTCTGATACCTCCAGGACCCCTCACAGGTATCCCTTCACAGGCTTACAGAACGCTCCGCTACCGCGTACACCCGAAGGTGCACACCCTAAGCTTCGGTGCATGGTTTGAGACCCGTTACATTTTCGCCGCAGGATCGCTTGACCAGTGAGCTGTTACGCTATCTTTAAAGGATGGCTGCTTCTAAGCCAACCTCCTGGTTGTCTAAGCAATCCCACATGCTTTCCCACTTAACCATGAC
>CAXXFU010000017.1:540000-817902 GCA_963675235.2 Devosiaceae bacterium
CGTGGTCGAGAACATGACCATCGTGCCCAAAACGACGAGCGACGATTCCGAGGGCATCGGCCGATCCGAGCGCATCGTCACCCTGAAGCAGGCCGAGCCCCTGCGCGATGCGCTGACCCGCAACGGCTTCTCGCCGGTCATGGTCGACGCCATCCAGTCCAGTCTGCACAATGTCTATCCGCTGACCGACCTGCCCGAAGGTGCGCGACTGAGGATCCTGTTCGGTCCCTCGCGCATCGCCGACACCGTGGTTCCCTACAGGCTGTCCATCTATATCGAGGATGCCCATGTCGCGACCGTGGCGCTGACCGATCGCGGCCGCTATGTGCTCGCCACCAAGCCGGCGGACATCGTCTTTCCAGAGGAAGACACCGAAGAGGTCAACGTCAACAACCTGCCGACCATCTACCGCTCGATCTGGGAGACCGGTCGCAAGCACAATCTCAGCGATGAGGAAGTCGAGCAGATCATCGCGCTTTATGCTTATGACGTCGATCTGTCCAAGCGCGTCGACGTCGGCGATTCCATCGCCCTGCTGCAAACCGAGCCCGACGATGCCGGCAACCAGGATCTGCTCTATGTCGCGCTCAGCATCGGCAATACCACGCGTGAGTTTTTCCGCTTCCGCTCAAACGACGGCAGCGTCGACTTCTTCGATCCGGACGGCCAGACCGGCAAGCGCTTCCTCAACCGTCACCCGCTGCAGACAAGCAACTACCGCATCTCGTCGCGCTTCGGATATCGCAAGCATCCGGTGTTCGGCACCTACAAGCTGCACACCGGCGTCGACTACAGCTCCGGCTACGGCACGCCGATCATGGCCTCCGGCGACGGTGTCGTCGAAAAGGCGCAATGGGTGTCGGGCTACGGCCGCTATGTCATGCTCAGGCATGTCAACGGCTACGAAACCGGCTATGGCCACATGAGCAAGATCGCCGCCGGCATCGAGCCGGGCGTCCGTGTCCGCCAGGGCCAGGTCATCGGCTATGTTGGTTCGACCGGCGTTTCGACCGGCAATCACCTGCATTTCGAGATCAAGATCAACGGGCGTTTCGTCGATCCGGTCTCGGTGAAGCTGCCGCGCGCCAAATCATTGCCCTCGAGCGCCCAGCACCAGTTCGAGCAGACCGTGGCCCAGATCCGCGATCTGATGGCCCGCGATCCCGCGCCGGTGACGGTCGCGAGCGCCGACGCCGCCGCCTCCAACGGCTGACCACCGCAAGCTTTCCCGAACGGATGGCTGACCGCACGGTCGCCCGAACAGCGATATGACGCGCAACGGCCCGTTGACGCGCCCGACCGGCGCGTGGGGTCCGGTCGCAGCACCCGATGCGGCAATAACACGATGGTTCGAGACGGCATGGTCGGACCGAGAAGACGTCCTCCCATTTCAATCCAGGGAACGCCAGCCTCTTTTGCTTGGCGGGCTCAATTAAACAACCATTAGTTCAAAACAGGGGTTTCACTCGACTGTTAACCGCGCTTTGTGTCGGTGCCTGTTCAATATAGAGCGAAATGAACTCCAGAGGAGCGGATGGAGTTCGGCAACACGTTGGGCCATGACACGATGATCCTTGGTATGCGCCACCGCCCGCACCTGTTCTTCGCGAGCCTGTTCGCGCTGCTTCTTGCTGCCTTTCTCGCTGTTGTCGCCGGGTTCGGCGCCGTGCTGATCCAGAAGGATCTCGAGACCCATACCGACATCGCGATCGAGGAAATCGAGGATTTCTCCTTCGACATCCTGGGCACGATGAAGGTTCTCGCCATGCCGCCTGCCGTGGCGCCGTGTTCCGAGCCCTTCGTGCACTGGCTGCGCGAGGTCGCGTTCCGTCCCGATCGCATCAACGAAATTCTCTACGCGCCCAATGGCATGGTCTCCTGCACGATCAACCAGGGCGATTTCGACACGCCCGTTCCACTTGGCCTGCCAGACTTCATACTTGCGCAGGCTGGCAAGGGTGACGCCGAAACACTTGACGAATACTCGATTCAGGTCTGGCAGAACATCGACTTCGACGCGCTCGCTCTTCCCGACAGCATCAACTGGCTGATGGGTTTCAGTGACTTCGTGCTGGCCGTGCCGGATATGCCGCTGCTGGCGCCGGTTCCGGACGGAGTCCTGCACGAGACCGTTTGGCGCACCACTTCTGGGCGCATCTGGCACCGCGCCGGAACACCGGGCCTTTATGCAAGCCTTGCCGGTGCCGACGGCGCACAACAGAAAGTGTCCGCCTTCGGCAGCGGTTTTTCCGCCACGTTTTGCGATGCCACCGGCTCCGATTGCATTGCTGTGATGGAGCCCGTCGGATCGATCATCGACCGGTTCTCCTGGGTGATCCTGGGCGCGATCACGCTTGCACTCGTCCTCGCCGCCACGATGACCTTTGCCCTGAAAGGGACCGTCGAGCGGTCGTGGTCGCTGGATTCGCGGGTCCGCCACCGCCTGTCGGCGCGAACAGTCGCCTGCGTCTATCAGCCAATGCTCGATCTCAGGAACGACCAAATCAGTAGTATCGAGGTGCTGGCACGCTGGCGCGATGACGACGGCACGCTTGTCGCGCCCGGCGCCTTCCTGCCGGTCATCGAGCAGCACAACCTGCAGCGCAAGCTGACCAGGCTGGTTGTCGACCGGGCCTATCGCGAATTGAGCCAACTCACCTCGGGGCCAAGCCCTCTGAACGTGCATTTCAACATTTTTCCGTCAGATTTCGATCCGGACTGGATGATCGAGCTGTTCACGGATTTCCTCAGGGACAAGGCACGGTTCACGGTGATCATCGAGCTGGTCGAAAGCGATGCCTTGCCCATCGACCGCACCCGTGCGGCCGTCGCACGACTGAAAAAGGCGGGTATTCTCACCTTTATCGACGATTTCGGCGAGGGTTATTCCAGCATCGGCTACCTGGCGGGGCTCGGCACCTACGGCGTCAAGCTCGATCGTTCGTTCGGCATGGCGCCGGAGGGGTCGCTGATGGATGTCATGATGGACAGCGCCATCGAAATGGTCTCAAAGACCGAACAGGTCCTGATCGTCGAGGGCGTCGAAACCCTTTGGCGCCTGTCCTCGCTCAAGGCCAATCCCAGCGTTGCCCTGGCACAGGGCTACTATATCTCCCGGCCCGTCGATATCTCCACGCTTGATACCCTTCTCGGCGATGCCGGGTTCTGGCCGAAATTCGAAGCCGCCTGACCGGGAGCTGCACTCGCCGCAACCGGCAGGGCCGGCTGGTGACGAAAGGCGCAACCAGCCCTAAGCCCGCGTCGAACGCATGCCCGGCGTCTTGGCGATGCCGGCATCGGCCACGAGCCGCCGGTATTCGAGACCTGAGCTGTCGACAAGCGCCACGCGCCCCTTGTCGTCGTGATGCAGCCCCCAGCCGAATGTCTTGACCAGCGGAGAGGCCCTCAGGCAGGCCTGTGGGCGCGAAAACAGCTCGGCCCTTACCGCATCCCATTCGTCGGCGTCCCGCCCCTGCCGCTCCGCCGCAACGGCCGCCAGCAGCTCATCGCTGGTAAACGCATAAGGCCGCTCGCTGAGGAAGCGGTATTGCAGCAGCGCCACCGTGCCAGAGCGGCGCGGCACCTTGCCGGAGCTGGCAGGGCAATCGCCGGATACTTCGATCAGAGTGTTGAAATAGTTGGTCGTATGCATGGCAGGCTCATGTTCCTGCTTTGTTCTATCTCGATCGACACCAAATGACAAGCCTGCTATGCCTGCGACTGCGGTGCGGGTGGCTGTTCCGACCGCACGCCGTGCCGCGACAGATGCGCCATGATCTCTTCTGGAAACTCGAGACAGGCGAGCGGCACGGCCTGCCCGTCGGCATAAAGGGTCAGATGTGCGAAGCCGCGCCTATCGGGCTGCCCCGGCGTGAACGCGAAGCCGGTCAAACGCCGATAGGGCACAAACACCTGACGCGCCGCGTAGCTGGGTTGGAAAAAGCCGCGCGTCGGGACACCGCGGTCGATAGCGACCAGGGCGTCGCCGGCATCGAGAACGAGCAGGCCGGTGCTGAGGCGGCGGCGATTCCTGTCGTCGCGGCACCATCGCCCGAGCGGTTCGGAATGAAGCACGCGCGCCCGGCCGCCGCTCGTGGTGCGCACCGTTCTCGCCTGGTTGCGGTAGAACAGGTCCTTGATCGGCACGGGCGAAGTGTCCGGGCCTTGCTCCGGCCGAGGGACATCGGGACTGAGCTTTTGACGTATGAAATCGCCGAGTGTGGCGAAGTGGTGTGCCGACACGGTGTTGTAGGTGGCACTGATCGTGTCGCCGTCGCGCAGCAGCAGCGTCCAGCAGCCGTAGAGCAGATCGGTGAAGATCGAGATGCCGGCGACCGAGTCCCAGCCGAGTTCGCGCCGCGCGGTGTCATCCCTGGTGAGTTTCAGAACCGTTGCCCCGTCCTCGCCGATGGCCAGGACCATGTCGTACAGATCCATGCCCGGCCGCACGTCGCGCCGGTCGGCCCGGATCGGCAGTTTCAGCACGAAGCGGGCATCGCGAATTTCCGGCCAGGCGGCGCGGAAGCGCGGCGGCAAGTCTTCCCTTTTGGTGACGACGCCGATCCAGGGGCCGAAAGCATCATATTCCTTCCGCGCCTCGGGGCTGGCCGTGAAATACCAGTCACGCGCCGGCGGCGGTGTTCTTGCCAAGGCGAACATCTTTGTCCTCCTTTGCCTTGAGATAGGTTGTCAGCACCTCAAGGCCATGCGCCGCTGCGATGAGGTCGGTCCGATCCATGTCAGCAAACAGCGTCTCGAAGGCGCTGTGACGCTGGGCTTCGAGGTGGCGCCGGAACTTAGCACCGGCACGCGTCAGTGCCACGAGATAACTGCGCTCGTCTCCGGGAATGGCGCGCTTTTCGATCAGATCCAGGCCCCGCAACCGCCGGATGATCGAGGTGAGCGAGCCCTTTTCGATGGCGAGTCCGCGACTGAGGTCGACCGGCCGCGACGGGCCGACAAGGCCAAGGGCCATGACGGTGACGATCTCGTATTCCGAAAAGGATCGCCCCTTGTAAGTGGTGCGGTGCAGCACCGGATTGATGTGCACCATGAAGTACCGCATGAAATGGTCAAGGCTGGCATCGAAGCGGGCAATGGCTCCGGCCTGCGCGTCGGTGCCCGACGCAGGCTGCGCCGTGCCTTGCTCGTCCCTGCTCGCCATGTCCTGTTTGGCCATGATGCGTATCGTCCGTATTGTTAGATTTCTTATTGTATGATTTCAGTCTTTTTGTCGTCAAGACGCCTCATTGCAGAATCGATTCCTGCGCGCCGGTCGCTTGTTTTCTGCTGCTTTCTGCCAGTTTCTGCTGTTTTCTGCCCCTGAGCCGGCAATCGGTTGTCAGAGAGAGATTTTCTCCCCACATTCAGCACTCACCCCATGCGCCCGCCAGAGGCCGGCCGACCGAACAGGACAGATTGCAATGAACAGCTCGCAGGCCTTCTGGAACCGCCGCGCGGCGAAATACGCTGCCTCACCGGTCGCCGATCAGGCGGCATATGAGGAAAAGCTCGCCCGCACACGCAAGCTGCTCACCCCGGACATGAGCATGCTGGAGTTTGGCTGCGGCACTGGATCAACGGCACTGATCCATGCCCCGAATGTGCGCTCGATTCTGGCGATCGATTATTCCGAGGAAATGATCGGCATTGCCCGCGCCAAGGCGGAGAAGGCCGGCATCACGAACATCACGTTCAGGACCGACGCCATCGAGACGCTCTCCGCCGAGGATGCCAGTTTCGATATCGTGCTGGGCATGTCCATTCTGCATCTGGTCGACGACCGCCGGCAGGTCATCGGCAAAGTCCACGAGTTGTTGCGTCCGGGCGGGCATTTCGTTTCCTCGACAGTCTGCATCGGCACCATGTCGCCGATCCTGAGATGGGTCCTGCCGCTCGTCGGCAAGCTGGGGCTCATCCCCAAGATCGGGGTCTTCACCGATGAGACGCTGGTGCATGATCTCGAGGCTGCCGGCTTCGTCATCAAGGACCAATGGCACGCCAAACCCGGTAGTGTACTGTTCGTCATCGCGCAGAAACCGTAGCCCCCGCGTCACACCTCAAGCCGATCGGACGGGTGTGACCATGTTGCGTTTGCTTTTATCCGATGCCGGACGCAGAACCGGGGTACCTTCCCCTCCTGCCGTCGTTTCCATTCCATGCCGAAGTCGTCTGTTGCCAAAGGCATTGCATTCTCCCTGATCTGTCTGGTGTTGCTCGGGGTGATGCCGATCATCTCCAATCTGAGGCCGGCGGCGCTCGAGGCCCTGCCCTTCGCCTTTGCCCTCAGTTTCTGGGAAGTGGTGTTCGGCCTGCCGCTGCTCATCGCCGAAACCCGCCGCCACGACCGGGGCATTTTCGGCGCCGAGCTGTCGCCTCCGGTGCGCTGGCGTGTTGTCGGCGTCACCCTTCTGACCGGCGCCCTGTTCGGCGGAGCGACATATCTTTATGTGGTCGGGGTTGAAAAAGCCGGGGCGACCAACGCCGCCATCGCCATGCAGGCAACGCCGCTGTTCGCCATGATCCTGGAAGCGCTGTTCCTCAAGGGGCGCAAGACGCCCGCCGAACTGGCACTGACCTTCGCCCTTCTCGGAGCGCTCTATTATCTCGGCACCGCCGGCACCTTCCGGATGGACGGGTTGTCGATCTGGTTCGTGCTGACGCTGTGCGTGCCCTTGATGTGGACCATCGCCCATACCTTCATCAAGATCGAGTTCCGGCTGACGCCGATCACCCCGACCCAGGTGACCGTGTTCCGCGTCATCGTCTCGACGCTGATCCTGTTCGTCATCCTGGCCGCGCTCAACCCGAGCGATTTCCTGGCCCTGGCGGTCGACGCAATTGTGCAGCCGTTCTCGATGCTGATGGGGCTGGTCTATTTCGCCGAGCTGGTGTTCTGGTTCCGCTCGATGCGCCATATCGATGTGTCGCTGGCCTCGACGATCAACGCGCCCTGGCCGGTGCTGACCATGGTGCTGGCCTTCTTCCTGCTCGGCGATTCGATCGCGCTCTACCAGGTCGGTGCGCTGGTCGTGGTCATCGCCGCCATCTACGGGCTGACGCGCGTGTCGATGCACAAGGCCGCGCTGCAGCCGGGTGCCTGACCCTGCCAACAGCGGGAAAACGATGGGGCCGGCCGATCGTGACTCCGGCCAGCCCCTCCGCGGGATTCAGATCCTGTCAGCTAATGGCGGAAGCAGTCGCGGGGCTTCCCTCCCCTTGATGGGGAGGGTGGCCCGGCGCAGCCGGGTCGGGTGGGGTGGAGCCTCAGACGCCGGTGTTTGCCACTCAGCCATAGGCTTCGTGGCCTTCCCGGCTTCAATCGTGCCACCGGCGCGATTGACCAGAGGACGCCTCGAAGCCCCCCACCCAGGCTCACGACGGACTTAGCAAGAGCTAAGTCCTGTTCGCCAACCCTCCCCACAAGGGGGAGGGAAGCGGGGAGCGCTGCAGGCAAAATCCAACAAATGCTAGGCCGGCGTCCTGCGCGCCGCGCCGGACCATTCGCGCGTCTTGACCGTGCCCTTGGCCAGCCGCTCCCTGGCCGCCGGAATGGCATCGGCATATTGCGGCAGCCATTCGGCCTGGGCGACGAGCATTTCGTCGACCATCTGCCAGACTTCGTCGGGCGCGCAGATGGCACCGACCAGCGGATCGTGCAGCACGGCGAGCTTGAGCATGTCGACATCGCCCTTGACCGCGGCCTCGACCGACATGCGCTGCACGTTGATCGATGCCTCAAGGCTCGCCCGGCACTGCATCGGCAGGGTGATGCCTTCGACCATGTTGATGCCGAAATGGTCGACATAGCCGGGGCTTTCGATGATGGCGTCGTCCGGCAGATTGGTGATCACGCCATTGTTGCGGACGTTGAAATGGCCGCGATAGGGGCGCCCGGTCTCGATACCCTCGAGAATGTAGCTGGCGTGCTCGGTCGAACGCTTGTGCTCGGAAAGCGGCTTGTCGGCTTCCTTGAGGAACTTGGGATAGTCGGTTTCGAACCAGTTGCGGTTCTCGCGGGTGAAGCGCAGGTAGCCACCGGTCTCGCCGTGGATCCACTCGCTCATGTCGATCCACTTGGTGATCTCTTCCGGGCGCTTGCGATACCAGGGCAGGTATTCGCTCAAGTGGCCATTGCTCTCGGTCGAGTAGTAGCCGAAGCGCTTGAGCACATCGAGGCGGACCTTTTCCTGCTTGGAATAGACCGGGTGGGCGAGGAACTTCTCGAGCAGTTCATCGGCCTCGATCTTGCGGCCCTTGACCCGGACGTCGAGATACCAGGTCTGGTGATTGATGCCCGAGCAGATGAAATCGACATCCTCGAATTCGACATCGAAGATCTTGGCGATCTGTTCGCCGCCGTGCTGGACGCCGTGGCACAGCCCGATGGTCTCGACGCCACCATACATGTTGGCGGCCCAGGTGTTCATCGCCATCGGGTTGGCATAGTTGAGGAAGCGCGCGCCCGGCTCGGCAAGCTCGCGGATATCCCTGCAGAAATCGAGAATGACCGGGATGTTGCGCTGGCCATACATGACGCCGCCGATGCTCAGCGTGTCGCCGACGCATTGGTCGACGCCGTATTTGAGCGGAATGTCGATATCGGTCTCGAATGCCTCAAGTCCACCGACGCGCACGACGCTCATGACATAGCGTGCACCTTCGATCGCCTTGCGTCGGTCAAGCGTTGCCGTGATCTTTGCCGGCAGCTTGTTGACCTCGACGATGCGCTTGAGGATCTCGGCAACCATGTCGAGATTGCGCTCGTTGATGTCGGTCAGCGCGATCTCGACATCGGCGAATTCCGGCACCTTGAACAGGTCGGCAACAAGCATGCGCGTGAAGCCGACCGAACCGGCGCCGATAATGGCAATCTTGAAACTCATCATTTTTCTCCCCGGCCGCTGCCATTGCTGAAATTGGGGCAGTCTCACCTTGTGTGTTGAGACTATTGCTTCCAAAATGCCGGAAAAAGAGGAAGATTGTGCTTGCATGGGTGATTTTGTGCTCGACCGGATAGGTGCGCATCCGGAGGTACTGAAAACCATCGCCATCCCGCGCGGACGTATCGGGCTTCATGCCCTGCCGACCGCGGCCGGCATCGAACTCCGTGACACACCGGACTATGCCTGGGACGGGCTGCAACGCGGCAATGCCAGCTTCGTTGTCATCCAGCACACGCTCGCCGGCAGGGGCCGGCTCGACTACCAGGGCCGGCAGATCGTCCTGACGCCCGGCTCGACAATGCTGGTGCGCATTCCCCATGCCCACCGCTACTATGTCGCCCGCGGCGAAAGCTGGCGTTTCTTCTTCCTGGTGCTGGCCGGGAACGAAATCGTCCAACTCGCCGACGCCATCCTTGCAGCAGCCGGGCCGGTGCAGACCCTCGATAGCGTCCAGGTGGAGACGCTCGCCGGCATCTGCCTCGACATGGTGTCTAGCGAGAACCTGTCAACGGGGACGCTTTCGGCCCTGGCCTATCGCGCCATGACGGTGCTGTTCGACGCCGCCTCGGCGGGCACGCCCGAACAGCAACAGGACTGGCTGGCCCAGATCGCCAGCCATGTGGCGCAGAATCTTGCCCAGCCTCTGCCGGTCGAGGAGCTTGCGCGGCGCGCCGGCATGAGCCGGGCCCATTTCGTCCGCCAGTTCACCCGCGCCGCCGGCAGCGCCCCTTCCGAATATGTCTTCTCCCAACGCATGCAGCTGGCGGCGCAACTGCTCGACGGCTCGGGCATGAGCGTCGCCGAGATCGCCCGCGCCTGCGGGTTCGGCAATGCCAACTACTTCGCCAAGGCCTTCCGGCGCGCCTTCGATGTCAGCCCCAGCGCCTTTCGCGCCTCGGGCATGTATTCGATGCCGGCGGCGGGCGGGGGCCGGAGGGGCATGGATGCACCAAAGGGATAGGGGTCAGCCCGCCGCCAGGCGCTCCAGGAACTCGCGGTGCCCGAGCGTCTTGAGCGCCGCCTGCCTGTATTCCCTGGTCAGGGCGTCGGCGGTCTTGCGGGCATGAGCGCGCAGTTTCGGCTGGACCGCCATTTCCTTGCGTGCCAGTTCGCGATCGAGCAGCCCGAGCCCGTCGAGGACCGGGAAATAGAGCTGTTCCTCGATATGGGGCAGGTTGCCGGGGAAGGGCTGGAAATCGTCGCGGCGCGGCAGGTGATCGGACCAGGCGGCAAGACGCTCCCGGGTATCGGGCAGGATGAACTCTTCAGCCACCGTCTGCCAAAAGGGCGTGTCCCGCCGTTCGCTGACATAGTGCATGTTGATGAAACGCATGAAATCGTCGACCTGGCGGCCAACGACCTGGTTATAGGCGTCGCGGTGGCGGGCGATGTCGGCCCGGCCGGCCTTGAGGTGGACTTCGGAGAACAGCAGCAATTGCACGATGGTGCCGTGGATCGAGGTCGCTTCGAGCGGCTCGAGAAAGCTCGACGAAAGCCCGACGGCGAGGCAATTGCCGACCCAGGCCCTGTCAAGCCGTCCGGAATTGATCCTGATGTCGTTGCGCGGCTCGATCTTGTGCCCGAGCGCCGTCTCGATCTCGGTCTGCGCCTCGTCCGGTGTCTTGAAACTGTCTGAATAGACATAGCCGCAGCCGTAGCGCGAGCGCGTCGGGATCGACCACATCCAGCCGGCCTGTTGCGCCCAGGCCAGGGTGAACGGATTGATCTCTTCGCCGGGCTTGAGGTCGATCCAGAACGGCATGGCGCGGTTGACCGGCAGCTTGTCGCCATAGCCGACCCATTCCGCTCCCATCTCCTTGCCGATCAGGGCCTTGCGGAAGCCGGTGCAATCGATGACGAAATCGGTTTCGAGCCTGCGGTCCTCATCGAGCAGCAGCGCGGTGATGTCGCCCGATTCGGGGTTTTTGTCGACACCGACGACCTGGGCATCGATTCGCTCAACGCCCTCGATGCGCTTTTCCAGATAGCGCGCCACCAGAGACTGGTCGAAGTGGAAAGCGTAGTGGAAGGGGCCGGCGGGAACCAGACCGCCATCGGGCCTTGCCGCATAGGGCGCCTTGCCGCGCTCCATCAGATAGGTGAACAGATGCGGCTCGGCGACCGAACGCCCGGAGGCGACGCAATACTGGTTGAGCCACGACGTCTGCGTACCGGGCGGCGCGGCGGCAACCAGGTGCGGATCATCGATCGGCCCGTCATAGCTGACGCCGGGCCGGCGCCAGTCCTTGTGGCGGATGCCGTATTTGATCGTCGCTTCGGTTTCCCTGAGGAATTCGAACTCGTCGAGACCGAACTGCCTGAGCATCTGCCGGAACACTGCAGTCGACCCCTCACCCACTCCGACAGTGGGGATCTTGGAGGAATCGACCATGGTGAAGGCGATGTCGCGACCGACTTTTCTGGCGCCCTCCCTGAGGATCAGCGCCGCCAGCCAGCCGGCGGTGCCGCCGCCGACGATGGCGATGCGGCGGGCGAGGCCCGCCACATTTTCATCCTCCGCCGCGCTCAGGCGACCCGCCTTTCGACCGGGCCGCGGGCCCAGTCGGGCAGGAAGTCGTCGTGGGCGGTGATGAGGTCGTCCATCAGGTCCCAGATCTGGTTGAGATCGAGCTCGGCGCCGGCATGCGGGTCCATCATCGCGGCGTGGTAGATGTTTTCCTTGTTCTCGTCGATCAGCGCCCGGACCGTCAGTTCCTGCACGTTGATATTGGTGCGCATGACCGCCGTCAGCTGCGGCGGCAACTTGCCGATATAGGTCGGCTGGATGCCGTTGCGATCGACAAGGCAGGGCACTTCGACGGCGCAGCCGTCGGGCAGCGAGGTGATGAGGCCGTCATTGCGCACATTGCCGTAGATCACCGAAGGTTCGCCGGTCACCACCGAGTTGATGATCTCGGACGCATATTCCCTGCTTTGCGCGACCTCGATCCGGTCGGCCTTGCGGTAGTCTTCGGCTTCCTTTTCCCAACGGGCAATCTGTTCGACGCAACGCTTGGGATACTCGTCGAGCGGGATGCCGAACTTCTCGATCAGGTCCGGCCGGTCGCGCTTGATGAACCAGGGCGTGTATTCGGCGAAATGCTCCGAGCTTTCGGTGACGAAATAGCCGAGCTTGTTGAGCATCTCGTAGCGCACCTTGTTAGGGCAGCGCGGGTTCCAGCCGGGCTTGGGGGCGCGGCCCTCGGCATAGGCCTTGATCAGGTCGGGATAGAGGTCGCGATAGCTGCCGTCCTCCATCCTCTCCTCGAAATTCAGGTAGAAGGCCATGTGGTTGATGCCGGCGGAACGGTAGCGGATTTTCTCATAAGGGATGTCGAGATCATGAGCCAGTTCCATGGCCGTACCCTGTACCGAGTGGCACAGACCCACCTGCCTTATGCTCGGGTATTTCTCGGCGATGGCCCAGGTGTTGATGGCCATCGGGTTGACATATTGCAGCATGACCGCGTCCGGACAGACCTCGAGCATGTCCTCGCAGATCTTCCACAGATGCGGCACGGTGCGGATGCCGCGCATGATGCCGCCGACGCCGAGCGTATCGGCGATGGTCTGTCTCAGGCCGTATTTCTTGGGAATGTCGAAATCGGTGACGGTCGCCGGCTCGTAGCCGCCGATCTGGAACGAGACAACGACGAAATCGGCGCCATCGAGCGCGGCGCGCTGGTCCGAATAGGTCTCGACCCTGGCCGGCACGCCGAGGGTCTGGATGAGCTTTGTCGCGACGATCTCGGATTCCTCGAGTCGCCTGGCGCTGATATCCATCAGCGCGATGGTCGCGCCGGCAAGCGCCGGACGCTGCAGCACGTCACCGACGATGTTCTTCATGAACACGGTCGAGCCGGCGCCGATAAAGGTAATCTTGGGGGGGAATGCCATGATGTAACTCCGGATCAGGCGGCTATCTCGAACGCGGCCTTGACCAGGCGTTCGGTATATTCGGTTTTGGGGTTGGTCAGGACTTCGTTGACGGGTCCCTGTTCGATGATCTTGCCGTGCTGCATGACCATGACGCGGTGACACAGGGCCCTGACGACCTTGAGGTCATGCGAGATGAACAGGTAGGAAAGGCCCTTCTCGTCCTGAAGCTTGCGCAGCAGGTCGATGATCTGGGCCTGGACCGACAGATCGAGCGCCGAGGTCGGCTCGTCGAGCAGGATGAACTCGGGTTCGAGCGCGATGGCGCGGGCGATGGCGATGCGCTGGCGCTGGCCGCCCGAGAACTCGTGCGGGAACCGCGCCAGGACATTGGTGGGCATGCCGGCATCCGCCAGGGCCTGCTTGACCCGTTCGAGACGCTGCTTGTGATTGCCCATGTTGTTGACGATCAGGCCTTCCTCGATGATCTGGCGGATCGACATGCGCGGATTGAGCGAGGCAAACGGATCCTGGAAGACGATCTGCATGCGCGAACGCAGCGGCCGCATCTGCTTGAGCGAATAGCCTTCGATCGATTCGCCGTCGAATGT
Source organism: Devosiaceae bacterium (assembly GCA_963675235.2). Classification (GTDB taxonomy): domain Bacteria; phylum Pseudomonadota; class Alphaproteobacteria; order Rhizobiales; family Devosiaceae; genus JAHJQZ01. The sequence continues at coordinate 553,433 of CAXXFU010000017.1, forward strand.
GATCCTGCCGCCCTTGTTGGAGATCATGCGGATCAGCGCCTGCCCGAAGGTCGTCTTGCCCGACCCCGATTCGCCGACGAGCCCGAGGGTTTCGTGGCGCTTGAGATCAAGGTCGAGGCTGTCGACGGCGACAAGGTCGAAATAGTCGCGGGAGAACATGCCGCCGCGCCTCAGGGTGAACACGACGCGGATCTCGTTACCCTTGATGATGGTGCCGGTGTCGCGGTCGAGCGGGTTGGCGATGCCCTTGGGTTCGGAGGCCAGCAGGTGCTTTGTGTAGCGGTGCTTGGGATTGGAGAACACTTCCTCTGTGCGGTTGTGCTCCTTCACCTCGCCGTTCTGCATGACATAGACATAGTCCGAGAACTGACGGACGATGGTCAGATCGTGGGTGATCAGGATCACCGCCATGCCGTAGCGGGCCTGCAGGTCCTTGATCAGATGCAGGATCTGGGCCTGCACCGTGACGTCGAGCGCCGTCGTCGGCTCGTCGGCAATCAGGATATCGGGACGATTGGCCAGCGCCATGGCGATCATGACGCGCTGGCGCTGCCCGCCCGAGAGCTGGTGCGGATAGGACCTGAGCCGGGCCGCCGGTTCGGGAATCTGCACTTCCTCGAGGAGTTTTTCGGCCCGGTCCCAGGCTTCCTTCTTGCCGATCCTGTTGTGCAAAAGCAGGATTTCGACGAGCTGGGCGCCAACGGTATAGACCGGGTTGAGCGAGGACATCGGCTCCTGGAAGATCATCGAGACCTGATTGCCCCGAAGCTTGCGGAAGCGTTGGTCGCTGAACGTCAGGATGTCTTCACCGTTGAGGTGGATGGTCGCCGTCTTGCCGACTGTCGCGCGCTTGGACAGCAGCCCCATCACCGTGCGGGCGGTGACGGATTTTCCCGACCCGCTCTCGCCGACGATGGCGATGGTCTCGCCCTTGTGCAGCTGGAAGGAGACGTCGCGCACGGCATGGACCGTGCCTCCTTCGACCTGGAAGTCGACGGCAACATTGCGGGCATCGAGGATGAGCTCGCGGCCGTGTTCACCGAGATCGAAGCGTTCGGCGGGGGCGAATTCTTGCTGGGTATCGGTCATGTCGGTGCCCCGCCTAGTACGGATCGATGGAATCGCGCAGACCGTCGCCCAGCGCGTTGAAGGCAAACACGGCGATCAGCACGAAGATGACCGGTGTCAGGATCCAGGGATAGGAACCGATCACCGAGAAGGTGCCGGTGTCCTGCAGCATCAGACCCCAGGAAATCAGCGGCGGCTTCACGGCGAAGCCGAGGAACCCGAGGAAGGATTCGAGCAGCACCACCGTCGGAATGGCGAGGGTGATCGCAACGATCACATGGCTCAGCACATTGGGCAGGATGTGACGGAAGATGATCCGGCCGCTGCCGGCGCCGACGGCGACGGCGGCACGGACATATTCGATGCGGGCCAGGCCCATGGTCTTGGAGCGCACTTCTCGCGACAGCTGGGCCCACATCAGCACCGCCATCACCGCGATGACGAAGCCCAGAAAGACATTGGAAGGCGCCGTCACCGGAATGAGCGTTGTCAGGGCCAGATAGAGCGGCAGCTGCGGGAACGCCAGGACCACCTCGACAAAGCGCTGCATCCAGGCGTCGAACATGCCGCCGACATAGCCGGAGGTGATGCCGATGGACGTGCCGACGACCGTCGTGATCGCGACGACGACAAGCGCGATGGTCAGCGAGATGCGCGCGCCGATCATGCCGCGGGAAAGGATGTCGCGCCCGAGCTTGTCGGTACCGAGGAAATGTACCGGCGTGCCGTCGGTCGATCCGAAAACGTGAATGTCGGTCCTGATGAGCCAGAACAGGTCATAGGCGTAGCCCTTGACGAAAAACCCGAGTTCGGTGGGATTCTCCAGATCCGGGCCTGTAATCGGCTGGTAGGTGATCGGATCGAGCTCGTCGGTCTCGACGATCGGATAGAGCTTCGGAATGAGAGAAAACGAGCCGTCCGGCGCCTCGAACATGATGACGTCGGGCGGATTGAACGAGATGCCCTGCGCCTTGGGATCCATGGGTGCGAACGTGTCTGCGAACACGGCCATGACAAGCAGCATCGCGACCAGAACCAGCCCGACCATGCCGACCACGGAGCGGCGGAACCGCCGCCACACCAGGGCGTAATAGGTCTCGTCACGATCGATGAGGCGATCGTCGACGACAACGTCCTCATAGTTGGTGTCTTCGGCTTCGGCAGGGATCGGAGCCTTGGTGTTGTCCGGCGAGTTTGCCATATCAGCTGTCTCCCCCGAGACGGACGCGCGGATCGAGCAGTGCCAGCAGAATGTCGGAAATGATGTTGCCGACGATCAGCGTCGCCGCGATGACCAGCATGAAGGTCGCCGTCACCCAGACGTCGCCGACATTGAGCGAGCCGACGATGGCAGGTCCGACCGTCGGCAGGCCGAAAACGATCGCCACCTCAATCTCGCCGGTCAGCATGTAGGGCAGGACCACGCCCTGATAGGCAACCAGCGGATGAAGCGCGTTGGGCACGGCGTGACGCATGATCACCGTCGATTCCTTCAGGCCCTTGGCGCGGGCGGTCTCGACATATTGCGCTTTGAGGACGTCGAGCAGATTGCCGCGCATGACGCGCATGTTGTAGGCGAGCCCGCCGAAGGTGGCGATGAACACCACCGGCCATATGTGCTGGACCAGATCGACGAACTTGCCCCAGGACCATGGCGCCCCGCCGTATTTGGCCGAGAAGAAACTGCCGATCTCCTGAACATTCAGTTTGAACGCGAGGATGTAGATGATGATGATCGCCAACAGGAATCGTGGGATCGTCATCCCCAGGAACGATATGAAGCCGAACAAGGTGTCGACCCAGCTGTATTGCCGGGTCGCCGCGACAATTCCGAGCGTTATGCCGATCACCGAAGCCAGGATGTGACAGGTCAGCGCCAGAAGGATCGTTCGCCCGAGACGTTCCTCGACCACCTGACCGACCGGCTTGGAATAGTAGAACGAATCCCCGAAATCGAAACGGGTGACAATGCCGGTCATCCAGTTGAGATATTGCAGCGGCAGCGGACCATTGAGCCCGTGTGCCTCGCGATAGGCGTCAGCCTGTTCCTGTGCCTGTTCGTCGGGAACGTTGCCCTGACTCATCAGCACCGATTTCAGATAGTCGGCGTAATCGCCCGGCTGCGACTTGATGATGGCGAAGGTCACCATCGACAGGATCAGCAGCACCGGAATGGCGGCCAGAATGCGCGTCGCTATGAATCTCAGCATCGTCGGATCCCTCGGGGACGGGCAAGGGGGCCTGAGGTCCCCTTGCTTGAGCTAAAGTGCGATATCAGTCGGAAACCGGACCGTTGCCGATGCCAACCGCACCCGGGAGGGTCTTGGGATAAAGCTCCAGCCCCTTCTGCTGATCTTCCGGAACGAACAGGCGCTCACGCATGACCGCACCTTCGGCCCAGTTGAACATGAAGATCGGGGCACCAAGCGGCACGTTCTTGAAGCGCTTGTTGATGATCAGAGCACCCGGATACTGGGTGAGACCGATGCCGTAGACGTTCTCGGTGAACATCTTCTGGTAGGCCTTCATCAGCTCGGTACGCTTGGCCGCATCGGTTTCGCCGATGAAGGCGTTGACCACGTCGATGAGCTCGTCTTCGAACGGCATGGTATCAACGGTGCCGTCGGAGCCGGCGCGGTGGAACGGACTGGTCTGCGGGCCTGTCGGCGCGAGATTGGCCGTGTTCTGGACCACGGAGATCAGTTCCGAACCGTTGCGATAGACCTGCCAGTCCCATTCGCCTGCGTTCTGCGTCGCGGTCATGTTCGAACCGGACACGAAGTTGGCGATGACGCGGATGCCGAGATTTTCCATCGCGGCAATGACGCCTTCGGCGAGGTTCTTGTCGGTCTGGTAGTCGGAGCTGGCCAGCAAGGTGATCGAAACGTCCTGCCCACCGGCGGTGCCTGCGGGGAAGTTGACGATACCGTTGCCGTCCGTGTCTTCCAGTCCGGCTTTGGCGAGCTCTGCCTTGGCACCCTCGAGGTCAAAGGGATAGTAGACCGTCGAATCCTTGTCGTAAAAGGCGCTGTCGGCATAGATGCCGCCCGGATAGACCGCCGTGAACGGTCCCTTGACCAGGGACTGGCCAAGCTGGACGCGGTCGATGGCGGAGGTCACGGCCTTGCGGAAGTCGAGGTTGCGGTTCAGTTCGCGAACCGCCTGCTCACGATCGTCCGGAGCACCCCAGCCATTGGCCGACATGTTCATGTAGACCGAATAGCCGATGGTGCGGGCACCGAAAGCCAGACGAGCAGGCGCGTCGTCCGAGGCGGAGCGCTTCAGCGCTTCGACATAGCTTTCGGCCTGTTCGAGGTTGGAGAAGTCGCCCGAGCCGGCCACGGCCTGAACGTCACGGTCTGCCCAGGTCGAGAGCTTGTAGGTCATCTCGTCGAGATAAGGCAGCTGGTTGCCGGCTTCGTCGACCTTCCAGTAGTAGGGATTGCGGCGCATGATGATGATGTCATCAGGCCGGTGGTCGACGGGGACCCAGGCGCCCATCACCGGGAAGTTCAGGTAATCCGGCGGGAAGGCATTGGTGTATTCGTCATAGGTGTTGTCCGAATAATTCGGATGTTCCGGCTTCAGCAGATGCGCGGGAAGCGGGCAGAACCCACCATATGCCATGGTGTAAAGGTACTGCTTGGGGAACGCGTCCTTGAAGGTCCACAAAACCGTATAGTCGTCGACCTTCTCGAGCGTGGTGCCGACGCCGAAGCTGTCCGGGCCGCCGGAATTGAGCGGCTTGAGGTTCGGATCGTTGATGGCGTCTTCCCAGTAGAACATGACGTCATCGGCGGTGAACGGCATGCCGTCCGACCACTTGGCACCTTCGATCAGATGCATTGTCAGTTCATGGCCGTCTTCCGACCAGTCCCAGCTCTTGGCGAGGTTCGGCAAGGGCTCGAGTTCGTCGGCCTTGACCTCGAACAACGGACCGGTGCGCGTCAGGCATTCATACATGCCGATATCGACACCGCCCCAGCCCTGAATCTGGCCAGCGGCATAGTTCCAGCCCTGCGGGCGGCCGCCGATGACGTGACGGATCGTGTCGCCATAAACGCCGATGCCGGCGGGCATGTTGCCGGCCTTGTAGACCATCGGCTCCGCCGGCAGGCGCTCGGCAACCGGCGGCAGCTTGCCAGTGTCGACGAACTGCTTGGTCACCCATTCCGGCTCGGAATAGGACGGCAGCGCCTTGAATTCGAGGATGTCCGAAATCGATGCGAAGACCGGCGAGGTCTGTGCGTCGAATTTCGGCGGATCGGGCGGGGTCGTCGGATTGAGACTCTGCGCCTGGACGGCGAGAACCGACACGCCAAGCAGAAGCGCTGCCCCACCAAGGGCATTGAAAATTCTCATAGGTAGTCCTCCCATTACGCCTTAGCGTTGCGCAGCCCGCCGTGGTGAGCGGATGCTGCACCACCACGGTTGCGCGTATGGCAAATCTATCCCCGCCCCTTTTCAACCAACAATCCGGTTTGCTATGCAGGTATTCCGGAAAATTAAGGTGGCCCCTTTGAGCCGATCAGGACGTGCACAGCAACGCGGACCGCTGACGGTGTCCAAGCCGATCGGACGACCGGATCGGCAGTTCTACGCCAGGTCGAACGCCTTCGGGCGCTTCGGCATGCGTTGGTTCCGGCCGGTCGTCATGCCGGCGACCCACAGCCATGGCCATATCGAGCTCAACTGGCTGAGTTCCGGGCATATGGACTACGTTTTCGACGGCCGGCAGGTGCGCGTCGAGTCCCGCCGGCTCGTCGCCTTCTGGGCCAGCATCCCACACCAGGCGGTTTCGGTCGACTACGGACCGGACAACGAGAGCCAGCAGTGCAACATCTACCTGCCGCTCGATGCGTTTCTGCACATGCCGCATGTGGAGAAACTGCAGGAAATCATGCTCGGCGGCGGGTTGGTGGCGCTTGGCGAGGAATCGATCGACGCCAATACGCTCCGGCGCTGGTACGGCGATTACCGCAGCGGCGACCCGGAGCGGCAGGACATCCTGCGCGTCGAGATCAGCGCCATGCTGCGGCGCGCCGTGCTGGTCGGCTGGGAGGAGATCATGCCGCCCTGGATCGAGCCGACGGCAGCGACGCCGCGCCAGGCGCCGCCGGTACGCTATGTTGTCGCCATGCTGCGCTACATCCTCGAGCACCTGAGCGAGGAAATATCGGTCGCCGATGTCGCCGATGTCGCCGGGTTGCATCCGAACTACGCGCTGAGCCTGTTTTCGAGCGTCATGCGCGTGCCGATTCGCAAGTTCATCGTCCGCATGCGGCTGGTCCGGGCCCGGGCTCTTTTGTTCGAATCGCGCATGTCGATCGCCAATGTCGCCTTCCAGTCCGGCTTCAACTCGTCGAGCCAGTTCTACGCCCAGTTCCGCCGCGCCTATGGCGTGACGCCGCTGGAACTGCGGCGAAGGCTGATCAGGGAAGAGGGGTGAGAATAGGGGGACGAGAGCAAAAGTCGAAAAGTTGACATTCAAATACAAGATCAGATGCCCTCTTGCGTTCTCTTATTGTTCATGTGAACATATGCTGAACATACTTGGGGGACGCCAATCATGCATGAATTGGATGCCGATGGTCTACCCATCGGGGTAGTTGGAGCTTGGGCAGAAGAGAAGCATCAACGCCTACGTAAGTACATTGATGCTTCTCGAGCCGCTCGCCGAAAATTTGTCGAGGGATTTGGCGGGGCTTCCTACATCGATTTGTTCTCTGGTGCAGGTCGCAGCAAGTTGCGCGAGACCGGCGAGATCGTCGACGGGAGCCCGCTAGTAGCCTACAAGGCCGCGGAAGCAGCTAGGGTTCAGTTTTCGCAATTCTATGTAGCGGACGAGAAAGACGAGCTTGCTGCAGCTGCCGGAAAGCGCATCGAAAGCTTAGGCGGAAAATGCCAAGTGGTGTCCGGCCAAGCGCAAAAGACCGCAAAAGAAATAGTTGATCAACTTAATCCACACGGTCTGCACTTTGCCTTTATCGATCCCTTTAGTCTTGGCGATCTGCCCTTCACCGTTTTAGAGCAGTTTTCGCGCCTCAAGCGAATTGACCTGCTCATTCATGTGAGCGCGCTTGATTTGCAGCGCAATCTACACCTCTACACAGCTGATAATGATGATCGTCTTGAGAAATTCGCGCCAGGCTGGCGGGAAGCCGTCGACACCAAGCAATCCCTATCGGCAATACGCGCAGCAATCCTAGCGCATTGGACCTCGCAAATGACTAGGATTGGACTACCACCAGCCAAACACGCAGAGTTGGTTACAGGAAGCATCAATCAAAGGCTTTATTGGCTGGTTTTTGTCAGCAAAAGCGATTTCGCCAAACGCCTATGGAACGAAATACGTGTAATTAATGGACAGCGCGGCCTTTTTGGCTAAGCAGAATGGGCGACGAAAAACTCAGCTGTCCTCCCATTCAGCCGCTCAATCGGGTAGCCATCCCAAATCTCACCGTCCAGTTCTCGTCCACCCGACTTCGGCCGCGCGCCACCCCACTGCTTGAAGAAGAATGCTACGTCCTGGGCCGTACAAAGATCCCTCAGTTCTCTCGCCCAGTCGGGGTCCATTGGTCGCGCGTGAGGGCCACTTTCTCCTCCCACGATTGCCCAAGCAATTTCTGAAAGATCAACCTGCCCAATTGGCCCAAGCAATGGCTCGAAGGAGATGAACCTTATCGCGGCGTTGGTGTCCCTGAGGTGCCTAATCCGGCTGGTATGGTCACCATCTTCGACCGAGACACCTAGCCAGATATGATCCGGCGCCGGGCGGTCGCTGTATCGTTCGTTGATGTATTTGCGCAGCAAAGAGCTCCGCTTGGTCAACACCTGATAGATGTGCCAATCCGCCTGCTCCATCGTTTGGAACACTCGGTCGATGTACTCGCTTGGCACGTCCTTGTGGAACAAGTCACTCATCGAGTTTACGAAAATCAGGCGCGACTTCTTCCAGCTCAGCGGCTGTGCAATCCGCTCAGGCCACAGCTTAAGATCGAAGCCCTGCTCATAGGGATGGCCAGGAATCCCGCGCCAACGCTCTGCGAAGCGTTCGGCGTAGCAATGTTCGCAACCAGGTCCGACCTTTTCGCACCCCGTAACCGGGTTCCATGTCGCGTCGGTCCACTCGATCTGTGTTGCTTGCGCCATTTTGGCTACCTCGACCTTGTTCTACTTTTGTTCTTTTTCTCAGTCAACCGACATCTTGGGCTTCTATGGTTAAGGGGAATTCAATTTTGGCTGTTGCGTAGCCAGCACCTGACTTCCACACGCTTCGCGACGGGCGCCGCAAAGCACTCGCAAATGACGCGAAGCCGCGCCCTCGTCCTTCGACAAGCTCAGGACGAGGGCGCTGCGTTAGACACTGTTGGCGTTCGTTAGTGCAGCACGGCCTCGTCGCCGCCGCCTGCCTGGGCTGCGGCGGCCAGATTGCCTTCGGTCTTGCCGTTGATGGTCAGACCGATATCGCCGGCATCGATGACGACGTGATCGCCGTCGGCGACCTCGCCGGCAAGCACCGCTTCGGCCAGCCCGTCCTGGACCTCGCGCTGCAGCACGCGCTTCAGGGGCCTTGCGCCATAGGCGGCGTCATAGCCCTCGTTGGCGAGCCAGTCGCGCGCCGCCGGCGTCAGTTCCAGCGTGATCTCGCGATCCGCCAGCAGCTTTTGCAGCCGGACGAACTGGATGTCGACGATGGCACCCATGTGCTGGCGCGCCAGCTTGTGGAACAAGAGGATCTCGTCGACGCGGTTGAGGAATTCAGGCCGGAACGCCATCTTGACGACGTCCATCACCCGTCCGCGCACCAGATCGACTTCCTCGCCTTCTTTGAGCTCGGCCAGGGCGTCCGAGCCGAGGTTGGAGGTCAGGATGATCAGCGTGTTGCGGAAATCGACAGTGCGGCCCTGCCCGTCGGTCAGCCGCCCGTCGTCGAGCACCTGCAGCAGGACGTTGAACACGTCCGGATGGGCTTTCTCGATCTCGTCGAACAAGATGACCTGGTAGGGCCGGCGCCTGACCGCTTCGGTCAGCACCCCGCCCTCGTCGTAACCGACATAGCCGGGAGGCGCGCCGATGAGGCGGGCCACCGAGTGCTTTTCCATGAATTCGGACATGTCGAGCCGGACCATGGCCGTCTCGTCGTCGAACAGGAACTGCGCCAGCGCCTTGGTCAGCTCGGTCTTGCCGACGCCCGTCGGCCCGAGGAACATGAACGAACCGATCGGCCGGTTCGGATCCTGCAAACCGGCACGCGAACGGCGCACGGCGCGGGAGACCGCCGCAAGGGCATCCGCCTGACCGACGACGCGCTTGCCCAGTTCGTCTTCCATGCGCAACAGCTTGTCGCGTTCGCCTTCAAGCATCTTGTCGACCGGGATGCCGGTCCAGCGCGAGACGACCTGAGCGATGTGCGACGGGGTGACGACTTCCTCGGCGAGAAGGTCGTCATCCTTATGCTCGTCACCCTCGCCATTGGCGTCTTCGGCAGCCGCAATGCTCTTTTCGAGATTGGGGATGATGCCATAGGCCAGCTCACCCGCCTTGGCGAGGTCGCCGGAACGTTGGGCGATCTCGAGCTGGCTGCGGGCGGCGTCGAGCTCTTCCTTGAGCTTCTGGGCCCCGGCAAGGCGCTGCTTTTCGCCCTGCCAGCGCTGGGTCAAAGCGTTGGCCTCGTCCTCGAGATCGGCCAGTTCGGCTTCGAGCTTGGTCAGGCGGGTCTTCGAGCCTTCGTCGCTCTCCTTTTTCAGCGCCTCGCGCTCGATCTTCAACTGGATGATGCGCCGGTCGAGCTCGTCGAGCGCCTCGGGCTTGCTATCCACCTGCATCCTGAGGCGCGCCGCCGATTCGTCGACAAGGTCGATGGCCTTGTCGGGCAGGAAGCGGTCGGAGATGTAGCGATTGGACAGCGTCGCGGCGGCAACCAGCGCCGAGTCCGAAATGCGGACGCCGTGGTGGAGCTCATACTTTTCCTTGATGCCGCGCAGGATTGAGATCGAATCCTCGACCGTCGGCTCGTCGATGAACACCGGCTGGAAACGCCGGGCCAGAGCCGCGTCCTTTTCGACATGCTTCTGATACTCGTCGAGCGTGGTGGCGCCGACGCAGTGCAGCTCGCCGCGCGCCAGGGCCGGCTTGATCAGGTTGGACGCATCCATGGCGCCGTCGGACTTGCCGGCGCCAACCAGGGTGTGCATCTCGTCGATGAACAGGATGATCTGCCCCTCGGCGGCCTGCACCTCGTTGATCACGCCCTTGAGGCGTTCCTCGAACTCGCCGCGATACTTGGCACCGGCGATCAGGGAGCCCATGTCGAGCGCCATCAATGACTTGTTCTTGAGGCTTTCCGGCACATCGCCATTGACGATGCGCAAGGCCAGGCCCTCGGCGATGGCGGTCTTGCCGACGCCGGGCTCGCCGATCAGCACGGGATTGTTCTTGGTGCGGCGCGACAGCACCTGGATGGCACGACGAATCTCCTCGTCGCGGCCGATGACCGGGTCGAGTTTGCCTTCGCGCGCGTCGGCGGTGAGGTCGCGGGCGTATTTCTTCAGGGCGTCATACTGGTTCTCGGCCGAGGCGTTGTCGGCGGTGCGGCCTTTCCTCAAATCGTTGATCGCCTCGTTGAGGCCATTGGCGGTGACCCCGGCGGCGGCAAGCGCCGTGCCGGCATCGCTGTCCTTTTCGATGGCCAGGGCCAAAAGCAGCCGCTCGACGGCAACGAAGCTGTCGCCGGCCTTTTCGGCCGCCTTCTCGGCGGTCTCGAAGACGCGCGCCAGTTCGCGGCTCAGATAGATCTGGCCGGCATCGCCGGAAACCTTGGGGATTTTCTTGAGCGCCTGTTCGACGCCGGCACGCACTTGCACGGCATTGCCGCCGGCGCGCTCGATCAGACCGGAGGCCATGCCCTGGTCGTCGTCCATCAGCACCTTCAAAAGATGCGAGGGCTGGAAATGCTGGTGCCCGGCCCCGAGGGCGAAAGTCTGCGCGCTCTGGATGAAGCCTCTGGCGCGCTCGGTGTACTTCTCGATATTCATTACGCAAGCTCCTTGTCGCGGCACGTCATCCAGTCCCGAATGGCAACCGGAGAACGCCCGAAGCGTTGGTTTTCCGGGGCACCGACATCGCGCTTGTTTCACCGACGCGATCCGGCGGCCCGATCACTTGAGCAGCACGGCCCCGAAGGCACCGACTGCACTTGGCTGTAGATATGGGTGCAAATCGGCAAAAGAAAAGGGCATGGCGCCGGCAGGTGTTCCCTGCCCCGACCCGCGTCAATCCCGCCCATTTGCAGCGGTCCGGATCGCGCCTTACTGAGCATCAGCGTACCGCGTTCGGCCGGCGCCACCTTTCCCGTCTTCGATGAACTGGCCTGGGCCGCGCGCGGATATGGACAGATCAACGGTCTGTCGGGCGGTGTCAGCGACTGACCTTGTTGATCCCCATGATCAATCCGACAGCGATGGCAACGCCGCCACCGAAGAAGCTCAACAGAGCCCCCATCTTTGCGGCATCCTGAACCGGGCCGGGACTAAAGGCGACCGAGGCGACGAACAGGGCCACGGTGAAGCCGATCGAGGCGACGGTGCCGAGCACAAAGAGGTCCTTGAGGTCCATGCCGTCAGGCAGGCCGAGCTTGAGCGGCCGCGCCGCGAACCAGCCGAACGCGAAGATGCCGAGCGGCTTGCCGACGATGAGGCCGAGCACGACCAGCAATGTCGGCGCGCCGATGGCGGCGAATTCGACGCCGGCATTGACCAGGCCGAAGAAGAACAGGATGACTTCGACCGGCGCCTTGATGGCATGTTCGATCTGGTTGAGCAGGTCGGTGAGGTATTTTTCCGCTTCGGCAAAAATGCCGAAGCCGCGATCGGCATGCGGCACCGCCGGAACGATCGGCAACAGGCCGAGCGCCGGATGCAGGCCCGATTTGGCGAAGGCGTACCAGGAGACGATCCCGGCCAGCACATAGGGCCATGGCCCGAGAACCCTGCGCACCCAGGTCGAGTTCGGCCGGTCCTGCTTGCCCCGGTCAAGCCGGAGCGGCAACCAGTTGAAGCCGAAGAACACGGCCAGCGCCGCGGCCAACGACACGAGCAGCCAAAGCGGCGCCAGAGCGCCGGACGGGTAGAAGATCGCCAGGATCAGCAGCCCGCCGGCATCGTCGGCAATGGCCAGCAACAACAGGAACCTGACGGCCGGATGGCCGGCGCCGAAAACGATGCGGCCGATCAGATAGGAAAAGGCGATGTCGGTGGCAGTCGGCACGGCCCAGCCGCGGAACACTGCGTCGAACGTGTCCGAGCCGAAAACCAGGGCGATACCAAGATAGACGGCCACAGGGCCGAGCATGCCGCCAAGCGTGGCCACCAGCGGCGTCGCCGCCTTGCGGCCACGCAACGAGCCTTCGTTGAGGATCACCGCTTCCCAGACTTCCTTGGCCGCCATGGCGAAGAACAGCGCCATCAGCAGGTCATTGACCAGGAAGTGGATGGTGACAACGCGCTCCGCTCCGGGCGGCGCCAGCTCGATGGCGGCATGGCCGTATTCGTGCATCCACTCGCTCACCTCGAGCCCGATCTGGGAGTTGAACAGCAGCGGCGTGTTGATGAAGTGATGATAGGTCGTCGGGTCGGTATTGGCCCAGACCAGCGCCATCAGCGCCCCGCCGATCAGAAGCAGCGAGTAGTTGGAGATGATGGCCCAGACACGATACATGGATCAGCTCCCGTCGCTGTTGCTTCTCACCGCGCCTCGCGAGGCGAAGGCATGGCGACCGCATAGCGCCTGGAGCCTTCAGGGGCAAAGAAAAAGGCCGGGCGCTCGCCCGACCTTTTGTCGCAAGATACTTGCCTGGGAGCGCCGAGGCAGCTCACTCGGCAGCGTTGGCCGGTCCTCCGGTCAGGAAGGCCGGCAGTTCGCCGACTTCCGGCTGCGGCGAGCTGGACGGATCGGCGCGGTCCTCGCTCGCAGGCTGGCGGCGACGGCGCGGACGGCGGGCACGCGGACGATCGCGCTCCTCTTCGCCTCCGGCTTCGCTGTCCGAAGCGGCAGCATCCGACTTGGCCTCTTCGCCTTCGCTCTCGTTCTTCGCCTCGGGGGCGGCGGCGGGCTTCTGGTTCTGGGAGCTGGCGTCATTGGCGCCGGCATTGGTGTCGTCACCGTCCGAATCATCCTCGTCGTAGTCGAAGACCGGCTCGTTGCGCGGCTGTACCTGCGCCTGGGCGGCAGAGAGGATGCGGAAATAGTGTTCTGCGTGCTGCAGATAGTTCTCGGCCATGACCGAATCGCCGGTCGCCGTGGCATCGCGGGCAAGCTGGACATAACGCTCGGCGATATGGGCGGCGTTGCCGCGGATCTTCACATCGGGTCCGTTGCTCTCGAAATTGCGCGACAGCGGATTGACGTTCTTGCGCCCACCATTGCGCCCGCGCGAACGGTTCTTGTTCTGCTGGTTCGGTCTCATCGTGTGTGTTCAGCTTTCATTGAATCAGAACAATGGCCCATGCCGGTTCTGCATGTCCTCGGTCGTCCAACCGTCAGCCGCATTCGGATTGGAGCGTCTCGCGCTGCCGCCGGGAATGACACGACCTACATCGGTGAAGAAAGCCGACTCGAGGCTTTCCAAATTCCGGTTCCGGTAGCGGGTGAGTGTCCCTTTCGCCCCTTCACGGGCGACATGGGCAGCACCGGCAAACTATCCGCTTTGGCGAATTATTCCAAGTGAAAAATGCCAGCAATCCTGTCCGAATCCGTCAGCATCCTTAACCGGAGACATCATATTCCGGCTTTGGTTTGGATTTGGTCAAGATGCACCGAACGATTTTCATGCCAAAAACGGTTCATATTGACCCTTATGCCCGCAAACAGCGGCGTTTGCGGAGATCAGCCCGGCCATCTGGCGAAAAGAACGCGATCGTGACCGGCAAGATCATCATGACGTACCGGATTGACGAAACCATGACGCCTGAACAGCGACATCAGGGCAGACGACTGGCCGGCGCCGTGCTCAAGCACGATGACGCCATCCGGCACCAGGTGATGCGCCGAATCACGGGCGAGCACGCGATAGGGGTCGAGCCCGTCACTGCCGCCGTCGAGCGCCAGGTGCGGATCGTTGTCGCGCACCTCCACATCGAGCGTCGCGATCGCCCCGTGCGCGACATAGGGCGGATTGGAGACGATGACGTCGACAACCTCATCGTCCATGATCGGTGCGAACCAGTCGCCCTGGCGGAACTGCATGCGCGAGGCGACACCGTGGCGTTCGGCGTTGCGTTGCGCCGTCTCGAGAGCGCCGGCGCTGATGTCGGTGACGATGGCTTCGCTGCCGGGAAGCTTCTTGAGCAGAGCAATCGCGATGCAGCCCGTGCCGGTTCCGAGATCGATCAAGCGCGACGACTTGCGGTCCTTGAGGGCATTGTGGGCCAGATCGACGACCAGCTCGGTCTCCGGACGCGGCACCAGGGTTTCCGGCGAAAGCTCGAAGCTGAGCCCGTAGAACTCCTTTTCGCCGAGGATGCGCGCCACCGGCTCGCCGGCGAGCCGTCTTTGCCCGAGGGCCTGAAGGCGTGAGACCGCTTTTTCCGGCGCCGGCTCGTTCTCGCGCATGGCCAGTTCGAGCGCATCGAACCCGAACGCGTGCCGGGCCAGAAGCCGCGCATCAAGGCTGGCGCTGTCGATCCCGGCTCCGGCCAGAAGATCGCGCAGCTGCCGCCAAGCAGTGCCGAGGCGCGGGCGCGCGTTTGATCCCGTCACTAATTGGCGTCCATTTCGGCGAGAAGCGTTGCCTGATGATCGGTGATCAAGGCATCGATCAGCTCGTCCAGCGCTTCGCCGACGATGACCTTGTCGAGCTTGTAGAGCGTCAGGTTGATGCGGTGATCGGTGACGCGCCCCTGCGGGAAATTGTAGGTGCGGATCCGTCCCGAGCGATCGCCCGATCCCACCTGCTCGCGCCGTGATTCGGAGCGGGCGCTGTCGCGCTTGTTGCGCTCGAGCTCATAGAGCTTGGCCTTGAGCGTCTTCATGACGATGGCGCGGTTCTGGTGCTGGCTCTTTTCCGACGAGACGATGACGATGCCCGAAGGGATGTGGGTCAGCCGCACCGCCGAATCGGTCTTGTTGACGTGCTGGCCGCCGGCGCCCGAGGCCCGCATCGTGTCGATGCGGAGGTCTTCGGGCTTGATGTCGATATCGACGTCCTCGACTTCGGGCAGAACGGCGACGGTCGCCGCCGAGGTGTGGATACGGCCCTGGGTCTCGGTCTCGGGCACACGCTGGACGCGATGGGTGCCGCTCTCGAACTTCATCTTGGCGAACACGCCATGTCCGGTGACGTTGGCGATCACTTCCTTGTAGCCGCCATGCTCGCCTTCGCTGGCCGAGATGATCGAAACCTTCCAGCCCTGCAACTCAGCGTAGCGCATATACATGCGGAACAGATCGCCGGCGAACAGCGCCGCCTCGTCGCCACCGGTTCCGGCGCGGATCTCGAGAATGACCGAAGCGTCGTCGTCGGAATCCTTGGGGATGAGCGCCAGGCGGATGTTCTGGGTCAGGGCCTCGATCTTCTCGTCGAGTTCGCCGATCTCCAGTTCCGCCATCTCGCGCAACTCGGCGTCGCCCGAGTGCAGGAGTTCGCGGGCGCCGGCGAGATCGGAAACGGATTTGCGCCACTCGTGGATCGGGCCAATGATCGGCTGAAGCTCGGCATATTCCTTGGAAAGGCGGACGAATTCGTCCGGCTCCGGCCCTGCGGCGAGCTTTTCTTCGATCATCTGGAAACGCATTTCGAGCGCTTCGAGCTTTTCTTCGGGCAGGCTTGCCATCTTGGACTCGGATCGACGGGAAGGATTGAGATCGCCCCGCTATACGGGAAGGTTCTGGTCACGCGCAAGTTCAGTGAGCAGATCGCGGATCGGCCGGTCGTTGTCGACATCGTCGAGCGCCGCCGCCACGGCAAGCCGGATCGGCTCGAGATCGAGCCTGAGGATCATGTCCTTGACCGGCCCGATCGAGGAGGCGCCCATCGAGAGCCGGGTGAACCCGATGCTCAACAGTGCCAGCGCGTCGATGGGCCGTCCGGCCAGTTCGCCGCACATGGTCAGCGGCACCTTGTGCTCCCTGCACGCCTTGACGACATGGCGGATGGCCCTCAGGCGCGGCCGGTCGATCGGATCGTACTTGTTGGCGACGCGCGGGTTGGCGCGATCGGCGGCGGTCAGGAACTGGATGAGGTCGTTCGAGCCGATCGAGGCAAAATCGCATTCGGGCAGCAGCAGGTCGAGCTCGAACAACAGCGAGGGCACTTCGATCATCGCCCCGACCTCGATCCTGGACGGTACCGGCCCGCCCGAATGGGCCAGCCGCTCGGCCTCCTTGCGCACCACCATCCTGGCCTCGCGGAACTCGCGGACCTCGGTGACCATCGGCACCAGCAACTTCAACGGCCGCCCGGCGGCCGCCTGCAAGAGAGCACGGACCTGGGTGCGCAGCAGGCCGGGCCTGTCGAGCGCCAGCCGCAAGGAGCGCCAGCCCATGGCCGGATTCTCCTCCGGCGCCGAGCGGATATAGGGGATGACCTTGTCACCGCCGATATCGAGCAGGCGGAAAACGATCGGCTTGTCGCCGACAATGCTCATTGCCTCCGAATAGAGCTCGACCTGCTCGGTCAGGCGCGGCAGCTTTGAGGCGATCATGAATTGCAGTTCGGTGCGGAACAGGCCAACGCCTTCCGCGCCGGTATCATCGACCGCATGCAGATCGGCAACCAGCCCGGAATTGTGGAACAGCTCGATGCGGACGCCGTCCGTTGTCACCGACTGCTTCTTCTTGAGCGCCGCGTACTGGGCCAGACGCTTGGCGCTCAGCCGCACCTTTTCGGCATAGGCCGCCTGCACGTCGGCGGGGGGCCTGAGATGCACCGTGCCGCCCGAGGCATCGACGATGATATCGTCGCCGGCTTCGCAGACCGAGACAACCGAGTCCGCCTGCCCGACCGCGACAAGGCCGAGCGAGCGGGCGACGATCGAGACATGGGCCGTGGCAGCGCCTTCCTCGAGGACGATGGCGCGAATCTTGTGACGGTCGTATTCGAGCAGGTCCGCCGGCCCCATGTTGCGGGCAACGACGATGGCATTGTCCGGCAGCTCGACCGGGCCGGCCCAGCCGTTGCCGGCCAGCTCGCGCAACAGCCGGTTGGCAAGGTCGTCGAGGTCGTGCAGGCGCTCGCGGATGTAAGGATCGGTTTGCCTGAGCATGCGGGCGCGGGTGTCGTTCTGCACCCGCTCGACCGCCGCTTCGGCCGAAAGGCCGTTGTCGATGGCCTCTTCCATGCGCTTCACCCAGCCGCGGTCATGGGCGAACATGCGATAGGATTCGAGGATGTCGCGGTGCTCGGAACCGATCTGCATGTCGCCGCGCTGGAACAGGGCCTCGATCGAAACGCGCATGGTTTCGAGCGCCTTGTCGAGACGGATCTTTTCCTCGTCGGTGTCCTCGGCGATGAAATTGGCGACGACGACGCGCGGGTCGTGCAAAACGACGTGACCGAGCGCGATACCTTCGGAAAGCCCGACGACCGAGAACAGACGCGGGCGCCTCAGATCGATGTCCGAGCCCGGCTTGATCAGCGAATCGAACTCGGCAGTCGACAGCATCTCGGCCAAAAGGGTGGCCGTGGTCAGCAGCGCCTCGGTCTCTTCCTCGCCATAGATGCGATGGGCTGAGTTCTGCACGACGAGGACGCCGAGGGTCTGGCCGGCACGCAGGACCGGCACACCGAGAAAGGCGCGGAACGGATCCTCGCCCGTTTCAGGGCGGTAGGCGAAGCTCGGATGGGTGGTTGCGTCGGTCAGGTTCAGCGGTTCGGCATCGGCGGCGATATGGCCGACAAGGCCCTCGCCCAGCCGCAGCGTGGTGATATGAACCGATTCCTCGTTGAGGCCATGAGTGGCGAAAAGCTCGAGCGCACCATCGTCGCGCAGGACATAAAACGAGCAGACGTCGGCCCGCATGTTGTCCGCGATCAGATCGACGATCTTGTTCAGACGCTCCTGCGCGCCCAAGGGTTCGGCCATGGTCTCGCGCAGTTGCCTGAGCAAGATCCTTGGCCCACCCGTCAACGTGGCCATATTCCCCTCGCCGGCTCCCGGCCGGCGTTCCCGTCAATCGGCTCCGAAATGGAGACCGCTCAAACGTCCTGCTTGTCGAGACCGTAATACGTATGGAGCACGCGCACGGCAAGCTCGGCGTATTCCTCTTCGATGAGAACAGAGGTCTTGATCTCGGATGTGGTGATCAACTGGATGTTGATTCCCTTGCCGGCAAGCGCCCTGAACATCGAGGCGGCGACACCGGCGTGGGACCGCATGCCGACACCGACAACGGAGATCTTGGCGCCACCCTTGGACCCCGAGATCGACTCGCGCTCGATGGCATCGCCTGCCGATTCGAGCGCCTTGATCGCCTTGTCGTAATCGCTGTCGGGCACGGTGAAGGTGATGTCGGTCACCTTGCCGTCGTCCGAGACGTTCTGCACGATCATGTCGACGACGATATTGGCGTCGGCCAGGGCTCCGAAAACCGTCGCGGCCACGCCGGGGGTATCCTTGACGCCCCTCAGGGTGATCTTGGCCTCGGCGCGGGCGAGCGTGATGCCCGACACGATCTGCTTTTCCATGATTTCTTCCTCATCGCACACAAGCGTGCCAGGAACACCGGGAACGCCATCAGGAGTGACCTGAGGCGCATCCGGGTCGTCGAAAGTCGAACGCACACACAGCCTGACCTTGTGGGCCATGGCCATTTCCACCGAGCGGATCATCAGCACCTTGGCCCCAAGCGAGGCCATTTCCAGCATTTCCTCGAAGGAGATGCGCGACATGCGCCGCGCCTTGGGCGCGACACGCGGGTCGGTGGTGTAGACGC
This sequence comes from Devosiaceae bacterium, assembly GCA_963675235.2. Taxonomy (GTDB): domain Bacteria; phylum Pseudomonadota; class Alphaproteobacteria; order Rhizobiales; family Devosiaceae; genus JAHJQZ01. The sequence continues at coordinate 572,432 of CAXXFU010000017.1, forward strand.
CGTCGACATCGGTGTAGATATCGCAACGGTCGGCGCCGACCGCAGCGGCAACGGCAACGGCGCTGGTGTCGGAGCCGCCGCGCCCGAGCGTGGTGATGCGGCCGGTCGGGGGATAGATGCCCTGGAAACCGGTGACGACGCAGACCATGCCCTGGCCCATGCGGTCGATGAGAAGCGTCGGATCGATATTCTCGATACGCGCGGCGCCATGGGCGTCGTCGGTCTCGATCGGAACCTGCCAGCCGGAAAACGACCGCGCCGGCACGCCCATTTCGCTGAGGACGATGGCCATAAGGCCGGCGGTCACCTGTTCGCCCGAGGCGACAACGGCGTCATATTCGCGCGCGTCGTGCATCTTGCTGGCCTGATTGACCCAGCCCACCAGTTCGTTGGTCTTGCCGGCCATGGCCGAGACGACAACGGAAACCTCGTTGCCCGCCTCCACCTCGCGTTTGATGTGGAGCGCCGCCTGCCGGATATGATCGACATCGGCGACCGAAGTGCCGCCGAACTTCATCACGATACGCGCCACGGATTATCCCCCGGCGATCCCGCCGGCATGGATGCTGGTCGGGTGGTTTGAATATGGCGCGGGACATGCCACAAACTCACTGGCCGATCAACTGGCACGGGGATGGGCTTTTGCCGCATGCGGCGGATGAACCGGTGCCGAAAGACAGGTCATGACCGATACGCCTCTTCTGGAAACCGCACGATTGCGCCTCCGCCCGCACCGCATCGAGGACTTCGACGCCTATGCGAGGATGTGGGCGGATCCGGCGATCGTGCGCAATATCGGCGGCGTGCCGTTCAGTCGCGAACAGTCCTGGTCGCGCTTCCTGCGCCAGCCCGGATTGTGGCAGCTCCTGGGCTTCGGCGGCTTCGCCATCGTGGACAAGGCGACCGGCGCCTATGTGGGAGACGCCGGCTTTCATGACATGCATCGCGATATCACGCCCTCGATCGAGGGAACGATGGAAGCGGGCTGGGCGCTCATGCCCGAGGCGCAGGGCAAAGGGTTTACCGAGGAAGCCATGCGCGCAGCCCTCGCATGGGCCGACGAATGCCATCCCGATGTCCGGTGTACCGCGATCATCGGCCCCGACAACGGCGCCTCCCTGCGCGTCGCCGAAAAGCTTGGCTTTAAAAGATTCGCCGAAACGACCTATAACGGCGCAGACATTGTCCTGCTCGAACGGCGGCGCTGAGCCAATCGCGGACGCCGCACGCAAAAGAGATTGAGATGACAGCAAGCACCATCGACGACGACGAAATCGCCCGCTTCACCGCCCTGGCGGAGACCTGGTGGGACCCGAACGGCAAGATGAAGCCGCTGCACAAGTTCAATCCGGTGCGCCTGGCGTATATCCGCGAGCAGCTCATCGCCCATTTCGGCCTGGACGGCACCAAGCGCCGGCCCTTCGACGGCCTGTCGCTGCTCGATATCGGCTGTGGCGCCGGACTGTTGTGCGAGCCGATGACCCGGCTCGGCGCCAGCGTCACCGGCGCCGATGCCGCCGAAAAGAACATCAAGATCGCCGCGCTTCACGCCGAGCAATCGGAACTGAAGATCAACTATCTCGCCACCAGCGCCGAGGCACTGGCCGATGCCGGACAGCAGTACGACATCGTGCTCAACATGGAAGTTGTCGAGCACGTCGCCGATGTACCGCTCTACCTCAAGAGCTGCGCCCAGCTGGTCAAACCGGGCGGATTGATGTTCATCGCCACGCTCAACCGCACCGCCAAGGCCTTCGCGCTGGCCATTGTCGGCGCCGAATACGTTCTCGGCTGGCTGCCCAAGGGCACCCATTCCTATTCGAAATTTCTTACCCCCGAGGAGATCACCTCGGTCCTCAGGCGTGAAGGCCTGACGATCAAGGACAGGACCGGGGTCACCTATTCACCCTTGCGCGACGAATGGGGCAAGAGCCGCGACATGAGCGTCAACTACATGATGCTGGCTGAAAAGAAGGGCTAGGCCGGCTTTCCGCATCGCTGCGCCGTTGCGGCCGATACCGTTTCGCGGCGCGCATCATCGAAAACGGAGATTCCCATGGCCGACACACCCCGCCTTGCCGTCATCACCGGCGCGTCGACAGGAATCGGTCTCGAGACCGCCCGGGAACTGGCCAAACGCGGCCATCACGTCATCATTACTGCCCGGCAACAAGAGAGCATCGACAAGGCGCTTGCAGAACTTGGCCACCCCGACGAAATCGAAGGCCATGTCCTCGACGTCTCCGACGATGGCTCGGTCGATGCGTTTTTCGACTGGCTGATCGAGGAACAGGACCATATCGACATCCTGATCAACAATGCGGCGCGCAGCAGTGGCGGCTATGGTGCGGCTTTCGACGCCATGACCGCAGATGACCTCATCGAAACCATCGACAACAACGCCGTCAGCGCCTTCAGGACGATCAAGCGCGCCCTGCCGCTGATGAATGAAAAGGGCTATGGCCGCATCGTCAACGTCTCCTCGGGCGCCGGCCAGTTCGACGAACTCGATACCAGCGTCGCCTCCTATCGCATCTCCAAGGTGACGATGAACGCCGTTTCCGCCATTGCCGCCCGTCAGGCGCGCGGCAATGTCAAGGTCAATGCCGTGGATCCGGGCTGGGTGAAGACGCGGATGGGCGGCGACGGGGCCGAGCGCGAGATCCCGGAAGGGGCCGCCGGCATCGTCTGGGCCGCCACCCTGCCCGACGACGGGCCGAACGGCGGCTTCTTCAAGGATGGCAAGCCGATCGCCTGGTAGGCGGTTCAGGAAGCCGCGACGAACGGCGCCTCGCCGACATGGCAGGCGTTGACGGCACAATCGACAATGAAACCCGCCAGATCGGCCCGGGAGATTTTGTCCATCATGCCGAGGGTGAGATCGGAGCCATGCCGGATGTGGCCGGTGGCCGGGCCGTCGGTCAGGCGCGGCGGACGAATGAGGGTGCAATCGAGCCCGGCCGCCTGCAACGCCTGCCAATGGGCGCGGACATCATCGGTGAAATGGCGCCCGCCCAGCCCCATCATCATCAGGAAGAAACGGCGCTTGAGGGTTTTCGGATCGCCCGGCAGTTCGGTGGCCGCACCGCCAAGGGTGACGATGCGGCGCGGGCCTTTGGCAACGAGCAGTGGCACCAGGTTCGCAGCCAGTTCGGTCAATATGCCGTTGCCCGAGGCCACGGTGGAGATGACGCAATCGGCACCATCGACGGCACGTGCCATCGCTTCGGCATCGTTCGCCGTGCCGACAATCATTGAAAGCGCCGGATGGCTGAGCGCCAGTTTCTGGCGATCGCGGACGAAACCCACCACCTCGTCGCCCCGGTCCAGGAGGCTTTTCACCACCAACCGACCGGTCTGTCCGCTGGCGCCGAACACCACTATCCGCATGGCCTAGCTCCTTTATCTGCTCAGTCTGCACACTCTGGAACGCAACGACAATCCGGCTCAGCTTGCCGTGCTGCCGGCATGGTCGCGGATGAACCCGGCAAAGCGGGCAAAGGCCTTGCTGGCTTCCGGGAAGGCCGGGGCGAGCATGGGGAAACAATGCACCATGTCCCTGCCGAGGATGAAATCGACATCGACGCCGGCTGCCTTCGCCTTTTCGGCGAATTCCGTGACCTCGTCGCGCATGTGTTCGGCGGTGCCGACAGCGATGAACAGGGGCGGCAGGCCGGCCAGGTCGGCATAGAGCGGCGAGATCAGCGGGTTGGTCGGGTCGTTCTCGCCGCAATAGTGGTGGGCGAAACAGCGCCAGGACCCTTCGGGAGCAAGCGGATCGCGCATTCCCGAAGACGGGCTCGAACAGGCGAGATCGACCCAGGGTGAGAGCACGGCAACGGCGGCCGGGAGCGCCTCGGCGCGTTGCCGGATGGCCAGAAGCGTCGCCAGGGCCAATCCGGCCCCGGCTGAATCTCCGGCAAGAACGATGCTCTTCGGGTTCTCGCCGCCGGCAACAAGTGCGGCATAGGCATCAAGGGCGTTCTCGAGTCCGGCCGGAAAGGGTCGTTCCGGCGCCAGACCGTATTCGAAGCTCAATGCCTTGACGCCCGTCGCCTTGACCAGTCTGGCGACGATATTGCGATGACTTGCCACCGAGCCGGAAACGTAGCCGCCGCCGTGGAAGTAAAGGATCGCGCCGGGCGCGCTTCCTCCCACGGGCGCGATCATTTCCGCGACGACGCCGGGCGCGGCGAAGGGAGTGATGGTGACATGGCGCGGCGGCTTGGCGAAACGCCGGGCGCTTTGTTCGACGTGGTCGCGGAACGGGAGAACGGAAGACTCGCGCGCAAAGACCATGGGCGCATTGCCCCGGAACCGGTGACGATTTTCGAGCAGAAAGCGGACGAGCCGGGCACGGATACTGACCATGACACTCACCTGGGAGAAGCGAACGGCGCCGGTTGGAGGAACGGCGCACGGAGGAGAGCCGGTCCCGATATTGGCAAGCCCCATCACAGTCAATTAGGCTTGCCTGCGACGAATCTTCTCGTCCGGCGGATAGGGAGGCCACGCCAATGAGTTTGACCCACGACGACGATGTCCGGCTTTTGCGCCGATCCCTCGAAATCGCCGCCGAGGCACGCGCCGCCGGCAACCATCCTTTCGGGGCCGTACTGGTCGACGACGCCGGGCACGTCCTGATCGAGGCCGGCAACGAATTCCAGCACCTGAGGGGCCCCGGCCATGCCGAAGCCGTCGTCGCCCGCGAGGCGGCCATGCTCTACGAGCCGGAGATTCTTGCCAAGTGCACGCTCTACACGGCCTTCGAGCCCTGCGCCATGTGCGCCGGCACCACCTATTGGGCCGGTATCGGGGCCGTCGTTTACGGCATGACGGAAAAACGCCTGGCCGAAATGACCGGCGCCAATGCGGAGAACCTCACCATGGATCTGCCGTGCCGCACGGTGTTCGAGGCCGGCCAGCGCAAGACCGAGGTCCGCGGTCCCTTCCCCGAACTCGAACAAGAGATCGCCAAATCGCACGAAGGCTTCTGGCAGGAGTGAAGACCCTGGATCGCTTCGCGTTCTGATGGAATCGGAACGAGCGCTCCAGCTCCCTGAGTTGTCATGTTTTCGAACCGGAAAAGTGGCGTCCACTGTTCGCTAGCGCGGACCTTCGGTTCCTGAAAACACTCCGGAGGCCCGGTCCGGAAACCGGGCCCTGAAGCCGTCCGACTATTCCCAGATCGTCTTTCCCTGGTCCTTGTGCAGCACCCAGTCGGCTTCCGAGAAGCGCTCCTGTCCGGCAGCATACTGGTGCCAATAGGGATAGATCAGCGGCGGCCGGCTGACGTTGTCGAGCCGTTCGATCTGGTCCGGCGCCAGCTCGAGATCGGCGGCGCCGAGATTGTCGGCAAACTGCTCGTCGGTACGGGCACCGATGATGACAGAGGTCACCGTCGGACGCTGCAGCAGCCAAGCGATCGCCACCTGCGCCCCCGAAACGCCCTGTTCCTTGGCCACCGCGACGATGACATCGACGATGTCGTAGAGCTTGTCGTGGTCGTAGATCGGCGGTTCCTTCCAGCCCTTGGCGTGACGGCCCTCGCCGCTGCCGTCGCGGGTGTACTTGCCGGTCAACAACCCGCCGGCCAGCGGGCTCCAGACCAGGACGCCGAGATTCTGGTCATTGGAGATCGGCAGCAATTCGTATTCGGCCTCGCGCGAGAACAGCGTGTAGTGGATCTGCTGCGAGACGAAGGGCTGGTAGTTGTGTTCACCGGCGGCCCAGAGCGCCTTCATCAGGTGCCAGCCGGAGTAGTTTGACGCCCCGACATAGCGCACCTTGCCCTGCTTGATCAGGGTGTCGAGGGCTTCCATGGTCTCTTCGAGCGGGGTCGAACCGTCCCACTGGTGCACCTGGTAGAGATCGATGTGGTCGGTCTTCATCCGCTTCAGAGACGCCTCGCACTGCTGGATGATGTGGTAGCGCGACAGACCCTGGTCGTTCGGCCCCTCACCCATCTTGAAGCGCACCTTCGAGGCCAGGATCCATTTTTCGCGCGACTTGTCGGCGGTCAGGATGTCGCCGATGATTTCCTCGGATTTGCCGCCGGCGTAGATGTTGGCGGTGTCGATGATGTTGACACCCTTGTCCCAGCACATGTCGAGCTGGCGACGGGCGGCGACGGTGTCGGTCTCACCGAGCATCTGACCGGCGCCGAAGGTCATGGTCCCTACGGTCAGCGTCGAGACCTTGAGGCCGGAACGACCGAGCAAGCGATAGTCCATGACGAATCCTCCAAACGTGATTTTGGAGGCAGTGTGACGCTTGCGGCACGCGGCTCGCAAGAGGAATATTGGCGCTAATACGAAGCGAATGCGGCGCTTGACCGCTTCTCGGGGCTCCGCCGTCAGGCGGCGCCAGACGATCGCGTGTTCGCGGTTTGCGACAGATCGTGCATGAAGCCGGGGACCTCGGCCCTGAGAAGGGGTTCGCTGAACAGGTAGCCCTGGACAAATCCACAGCCCAGACGAACCAGTTCGGCGAGCTGGACGTGGTCCTCGACCCCTTCGGCCACGACTTCGAACCCAAGTGCATCGGCAAGATCGATGATCGCCTTGACGATCAATGCGTCCGGTCCGCCCTCGGCGATGTCGTCGATGAAGGACTTGTCGATCTTGATCTTGGAGAACGGGAAACTGCGCAGGTAGCTCAGCGAGGAGAACCCGGTGCCGAAATCGTCGAGCGCGATCTTCACGCCAAGGGCCAGAAGGTCATGCAGCGCCCTGTCGGTCTGGGCATTGTGTTCGAGGAACACGCTCTCGGTGATTTCGAGGACCAATCGATCGGGCGGCAGGCCGCTGAGCTCGAGGGCGCTTTTGACCGAGGCGACCAGCTTGTGGTTGCGCAATTGGACCGGCGAGACATTGACGGATATCTGGGTGTGGTCGGAACAGGTCGCACAGGCTTTGGTCGCTTCGTGCAGGACCCAGTTGCCGATGGGGACGATCATACCGCTTTCCTCGGCGATCGAGATGAATTCTCCCGGACTCACCGCCCCGAACTCCGGGCTTTGCCAGCGCAACAGGGTTTCGAACGCCGCAACCTCGCCGGTGCGGGTCGCGACGATGGGCTGGAAGCGCAGCGACAGCTGATTCCGTTCGATGGCCTCGCGCAATCCGCGTTCGAGATTCTGGCGGCGCACATAGGCGGAGGCCAGATTGTCGTTGAATTCCAGCCATTGCCCCCTGCCGCTCGATTTTGCGGCATAAAGCGCCAGATCGGCAGCGCGCATCAGCTCGACGGCATCGCTGCCGTCACGTCCGCCGAGCGCCACGCCGGCCGAGGCGTCGATGGCGACATTGTGCGGGCCGATTGCGAAGGGTAGAGCGAAGAGCTTCAGCACCTCGCTGGCGGCATGTTCGAGCTCGTGGACGCTCGGATGGGACTTGATCAACAGGGCGAACTCATCGCCCCCGAGCCTGGCAAACATCCGGTCGGTGACCGAATATCCGCGCATGCGCTCGCCAAGCCGCGCCAGCAGCTTGTCCCCGACGGCGTGACCGAGCGTGTCGTTGACCAGCTTGAACCCGGTCAGATCCAGAAGCACGATGCCGACACTGTCCGGCCCGTCGACCACCATGGTCCGGTTCAGCTCGTTGAGACAGCTCGAACGATTGAGCAGGCCCGTCAGCTGGTCGTAATGGGCCAGGTACTCAAGCCGCTCGGCCGCGGTGCGGCTCGAGGTGATATCGCTGGCAACGCCGCGGTAGCCGGTGAATTGGCCATGATCGTCGTAGCTCGGACTGGCGGTCAGCGTCCAGAACCGCTTTTCACCACGGATGGTGAGGCAGACATCGACAGCCCGCATCTCCCTGCGTGTGGCAAACAGGTTGATGGCCGGCTTGTTGAAGCCGTCGAGATCGAGATAGATCAGTTCCTGAAAACTCAGCTTCCTGAGCAATGCCACCGTGGTCCCGGCTGCCGCAGCAAAGCGGACGCTCGGATCGACGAAAAGCCCGTTTGCGTCGGTATGCCAGAGCCAGTCGGCGCTGTTGTCCTCGAACTCCTTGAGCAAGAGCCCGATGGTGCGTTTCTGTTCGCCATTGACGATCTCGCCCAGCGCATTGCCGAAAAAGGTCCGGCCCTGATTGAGGATGGCGGTTGTCAGGTAGGCCACATAGACCCCGGTCAGGATGGCGAGCGCAAAGGTGTCTGCCGTTCCGGCCATGATCAGTGCAATCATCGCCGAGCCGCCCACGACGACGACGAACATCGTCGCTGCTATCGGCAACGGTCCGAGGGCAAAGGCGGCACCGCCCATCATCGCGGCCGCGGTCAAGCCGATGACCAGCTGTGTGTTCAGGCTTCCGGTGGGAAAGAAGGCGATCATCCCGACGCTCCAGCCCAATGCCCTGAGGGCTGAGCCGATTTCTAGGCTCCAGGCCCAGAAACGGATGCGTCCCGGCTCACTGGACGTATCGTCGCGATAGCGAATGCTCACCACCTGCAGAAATATCAGCGTGCAGCACACGCCAACGGCCCAGGCAGCGAGGTGAAACGGTTCGACGCGTCCGACCAGCGTGCCCAGAACGACCAGGAGAATAAGGAAATTCGAGACGACGACCATGGTGACGCCGGCCATGGTCGTGCTGACCTGGCGTCGCAGGATCTTCTCGGCGTGGATGCGAAGCGCGTCGGACTCTGCCCGGCCGCTCATCCCCGCCTTCATGATCGAGAAGAAATCCCGGATGTTGAGAGTAGTATTCATCGCACCGCCGATCAGCTCACAGGCATGGTGCGCTCAGCTATGCTAATGGTGCTTTAATTTCGAACGCAGACCGATGTGTTGATCCGCGTTCACAAAGGCAAAACCAAGGACTGGTTACCGAATCGGTAAAGACTAGATGTGATTTGGACAATAGAACGCGTCTGCTCTCGGGCAGCGGATTTGCCCTAATTGTGGTCTTCGGGGATATGCGGAAGCGGCATGAAATCGACGCCGTCCTCGATCATGTCGGCGACCTCATCCTTGGTCGCTTCACCGTAGATGCCACGCGGCTCGGCTTCGCGGAAATGAATCTTGCGTGCCTCGGTGGCAAACTGGTCGCCGACATAGTCGGCCTCGGCGGTCACCTTGTCGCGCAATTGCATCAGGGCGGCACGAAGCTGGGCCTGCTGCGGATGGCCGGCGGAAAACGACATTTTCTCGTTGCCGGAGGTTTCGGGAAGCGCGCGCGCTTCCTGGCCCGAACGCGAAATTGCCGGTGCCATCAGCGACTTCTCGACCTTGCGGGTCGAGCAGATCGGGCATGTGACAATGCCCTGGCGCACCTGCTCGTCATAGGCCGCCGCACTCTTGAACCAGGCGTCGAATGCATGCCGGTTCTCGCAAAGGAGCGAATAATGGATCACACCTGCACCCTTTCGTTCGCCATCCTAATCTGGCACATTTTTGTTAACGCTTAGCGAAAAGCGCCGCCGATTGGCAAGTGCGGGCAGTCGCTGGCGCGCTTCTGTCACGGCGGCGGGATCGAGATCGGCGAAAACGACGCCGGGCTCGCCATCGGCCTTTTCCGCCACGATCCGCCCCCAGGGATCGACGACCAGCGAATGACCATAGGTGATGCGCCCGTTTTCATGGCGGCCGCCCTGTGCCGCGGCAAGCACGAAGGATCCGGTCTCGATGGCGCGGGCACGGACGAGAACATGCCAATGGGCACGGCCGGTCGGCACGGTGAAGGCGGCGGGAACGGCCATCACTTCGGCTCCGGCCTCGGCAAGAGCGGCATAAAGCGCCGGAAAGCGCAGGTCGTAGCAGATCGTCATGCCGAGCCGGAAGCCGGCGGCCTCGGCAACGACGGCAACGTCGCCGCCGCGATAACTGTCGGATTCGCGATAGGGCCGGTCGCCGGGCGGATCGGCGTCGAACAGGTGGATCTTGTCGTACTGGGCGACGAGCCGGCCGTCGGGCCCGAACAGGAGCGAGCGGTTGGCAAAGCGCCCGTCCTCGAGGGCGAAAGCCATCGAGCCGAGATGAAGGTGAATGCCGTGCCGACGGGCCATCGCGGCGAGTTCGGCGACGGCGGGATTGTCCCGAAACGGTCCGGCCATTTCGGCCAGCGCGTCGCTGTTGCCGACGAAGGCCACGCTCACTTCCGGGGTCAGCACATAGCCGGCCCCACCCGCCACGGCGGTTTCGACATGACCGGCAATGGCGTCGAGATTGGCTCGGCGATCGAGGCCCGAACGCAGTTGAACCAGCCCGACGCGAACCATGATGCGATCAGCCGGCGAGCAGCGGATCGAGACTACCGCGCATCTCGAGCGCCGCCATGTCGTCATAGCCGCCGACATGGGTGTCGCCGATGAAGATCTGCGGCACCGTTCGGCGGCCATTGGCACGCTGGATCATCTTGGCCCGGAGTGCCGGGTCCTCGACGGTGATTTCGGTATATTCCTGCCCCTTGTCGTCAAGGAGCGCCTTGGCGGCATGGCAGTAAGGACAATAAGGCGTGGTGTAGATTTCGATCTTGGCCATTCTGGTTCCGGAGAGAGGGCTATATTCAGGTTTGGCAATATATGTGGGTCAATCGGCCTCCGGCACAACCCGTGCAAAGCTGATGACGTCGATGTGATCGAAGCCGGCCCGCCTCAGCACTTTTGCCAGGGCCGAAATGGTGGCGCCGGTCGTGATTACATCGTCGACCAGCACGAGGTGCCGGCCAGCATGTTGCGCCGCCACCTGCTGATTGACGGCAAAGGCGCCCTCGACGTTTTTCCGGCGTTCGGCGCCTGACAGCCCGACCTGCTGGCGGGTGTGGCGCCGGCGCATCGCCAGATCCGGGGCAAAATCGAGACCAAGGGTGCCGGCAAGGGCGCGCGCCAGCTCCGCCGACTGGTTGTAGCCGCGCCGCCACAGCCGCAGCCGATGCAGCGGCACCGGCACCAGCACCGGATCGTCCGGCCAGAAGGCGCGCCCGGCGCCGATCATCGCGGCGGCAGCAAAGCGCGCCAGTTCCGGGTGGTCGGCATATTTGAACCGCGAGACAATGCGCGCGCTGACATCGGTATAGGCGAACGGAGCGCGGGCCCGGTCGAACGGCGGGGGGTCGCTGAGCGCGGCGGCAGACACCGCCTCGGCGCCCATGTCGGCGGCAAAGGGCAGACCGAGCACCGGGCACAGGGGTTCGGTGATCGGCACCAGTGCCCGCCAGCAGTGCGGGCACAGCCCGTCAGGTTCGGCGACCGGCGCGGCGCAGGCGATACAGACCGGCGGATAAAGGAAATCGAGCAGGCGCCGCAAGACCCCCGTGGCGGCACGGAGAGTCCGGTCTGGCGTTTTGACTTCCGGCGCCGGGACGATCATAAGCCTGAGTGTGCCATGCCGACCGCGTGTTGCGAAATGAGACAATGACGACCAACAGCCCCGTTCCGCCCGACCTGTTCGACCGCGCCCTGATCGCCAGGCGGCGGGCACGGGCAGCGCAAGGGCCCGATTTCGTCACCGAACTGGTTCTCGCCGATCTCGGCGAACGTATCGGCACGATCAATCGCCGATTCGAAAAAGCCGCACTGATCGGACCGGGTATCGCCGATGCCGATCCGGTTTTCGGCACTGTCGACAGCCTCGAGATCGTGCCGACGCTGGCCGGCGCCAGCGACGACATGCCGGCGCTGGCGGGCAGCGATTACGACCTCATCGTCTCGGTGCTCGATCTGCAGGTGGTCAATGACGTGCCGGGCACCTTGACACGGCTGCGGCGCCTTTTGAGGCCGGACGGGTTCTTTGTCGCCGCCGTGCTCGGCGGACGCAGCCTTGCCGAACTGCGCAGCGCCTGGATCGCAGCGGATTCCGAATTCGCCGGCGGCGCCTTCGTCCGCGTGGCTCCGTTCATGGACGTGCGCGATGCCGGGTCGCTGCTGCAGCGCGCCGGCTTCGCCCTTCCGGTCTCAGATACAGATACCCATTCGGTGCGCTATGCCGATGCGCTGAAGCTGATGGGTGAGCTCAAGAGCCTCGGGGCCGGCAACCCGATGATGGAAAAGCCGGTTCGCCCGGTAACGAAATCGCAGATGATGGCGGCGGTCGCGGCCTATCCGGTCGACGAAGACGGCCGCATCACGGCGACGCTCGAGATCATCTGGCTGAGCGGCTGGGGGCCCGACGAAAGCCAGCAGAAGCCGCTTCGGCCCGGCAGCGCCGAGATGAGCCTTGCCGATGCGCTGAAGACGAAAGACTGATCCGAAGCGGTCAGTTCATCAGGCTGCTCGAATTGTTGAGCGAATTTGTCGCCGTGTCGGACACCGAGTTGAACAGGTTGCCGGCGCCGGTGCCGACAAAACCGATGGCGGTGAAAAGGGCCATGGCGACCACGGTCGCGATGAGGGCGTATTCAATCGCGGTGGCGGCACATTCGTCGTTGACGAAAGACGTCACTAGCCTGCTGTCTGTCTTCATCTTCTGTCACTCCCGATCGCGGCCGGCTCGGACCGAATGCCTTTGGCCGGCAAAGCGCTGGGCTAAAGCAGATCGCAGAGCGGCGCGACAAGCGGGAGATCGGCGGGCGGCATCGGATAGTCCCTCAACGCCACAGGCCTGACCCATTTGAGCGCCGCATGTTCCCGCGGCTGCGGAAGCCCAACCCACTTCCGGCAAACGAAAACTGGCATCAACAAGTGAAAACTTTCGTAAGCATGGGAGGCAAATGTCAGTGGCGCCAGGCAGGCGGTTTTCGTCGAAATGCCGAGCTCTTCTTCAAGCTCCCTTATGAGAGCGTCTTCCGGGGTTTCGCCCGGCTCGACCTTGCCGCCCGGAAACTCCCACAATCCGCCCATCGATTTGCCTTCGGGACGCTGGGCGATGAGCACGCGCCGGTCGGCATCGACAAGGGCGCAGGCAACGACGAGCAGCAGGGGTTTTTCGGTCATTGCGGCGCCTTTCGATAGATGTAGGTGCCAATCTCGCGAAACCCGAAACCGGCATACAGCGCTTCGGCGGGGGCATTGCCGGCGGAAACGTGGATGACGGCGCGCGTTGCGCCGAGATCGGCCATGGCATTGAGCGCCGCACCCATGGCGCTTCGACCAAGGCCCAGACGGCGATGGGTCGGGGCGGTGACGACATTGGTGAACATGGCCAGATCACCGACGGCAACGGCGAGAACCGAGGCGACCGGCTGGTTGTCGCTATCGAACACGGTGATGCCGGTGGCGCTGTCGGGCATGCGGGCGATGATCTCGGACAGCGTGCGCCGGGTCTCGAAGTCGTAGCCCTGCAACCAGCATTGCGGCCCGATCCAGGCCGGTCCGGCCCTGAGCGACAGCGCCGTGCGATGTTGACTGTCGAACCCGGCGGAGAGCGGTTCGAGATAAAGGATACGGCTCAACTCGACCTTTTCCCAGCCGAGCCGGTCGAGAGCATTGACGATGCCGGGCCCGGCCAGCGGGCTTTGGCGGAAGACCGGGGCGATGCCGGCCTCATGCGACCATTGCGCCAGCCGCAACAGACGCGCCTCGGCATCGCCGTCATCGGCCCGCTCCTGGCACTGGATGGCATTGGCGCGCTTGGTGAAGCCGCGGGCATAGCGCCAGACCCAAGCACCGTCCCAACGCGTCTCGAGCGCCGGCCAGGCGTCGAGAAAGCGCGTTTCGGCAATGACGAGTTCCGGGGCGGGATCAGCTCCGGTAGGAACCGTTAATGTCGACATAGCCGTGGGTCAGGTCGCAGGTGTAGACCGTGGCCCGGCCCGTGCCGAGACCGAGATCGGCCCCGATGGTGATGTTCTTGTTCTTCATGTAGGCGCTGGCCGCGTCCTCGTCATAGCCCGCGGCGCGCTCGCCCTTTCTGGCAACGGTGATCTCGCCGAAACGGATCTCCAGGAGATCGCGATCGGCCGGTTCGCCGGCCTTGCCGACGGCCATGACGATGCGACCCCAATTGGCGTCCTCGCCCGAGATCGCCGTTTTTACCAGCGGCGAATTGGCAATGGCGCGGGCGACCGTCTCTGCACTGTCGTCGCTGACCGCGCCGGTAACGTTGACGGTGACGAACTTGGTAGCGCCTTCACCGTCGCGCACGACCTGCATGGCGAGATCGAACAGCACCTCCCCGACCGCCTCGGCGAAGGGCACGAAGCGCGGATCCTCGATCGAATGGAGCGGGGCGACGCCGTGCCGGGCAGCGGTGCCGGTGGCAAAGATCAGCAGCGTGTCCGAGGTCGAGGTGTCGGAATCGACGGTGATGGCGTTGAAACTCGTCTGCACCTTGTCGCCGAGCACAGCCTGCAGCACCGGGGCCGCCACCGGCATGTCGGTGAACACATAGGCCAACATGGTGGCCATGTCCGGGGCGATCATGCCGGAGCCCTTGGCGATGCCGTTGATCACCACCTTGGTATTGGCGAACTCGACCTCCCTGCCCGCCATTTTCGGGTAGGTGTCGGTGGTCATGATGGCCTCGGCAGCGGCGCGCCAGGGCAGGTGATGCAGGCGCGTGACGCAGTCCTCGAACACGCCTTCGAACTTTTTTGCATCGAGCGGCTCACCGATGACGCCGGTCGAGCTGAGGAACACGTCCTCGGCAACGCAGCCGACGGCGCGGGCCGCGAGATTGGCGGTGCTGCGCACGGCGTCGTGTCCGCGAACGCCGGTGAAGGCATTGGCATTGCCGGAATTGACCACCAGGGCGCGCGCCGCGCCGGTGGGCAGATGGGTGCGGCACCAGTCGACTGGCGCCGCCGGGCATTTCGACTTGGTCAGGACGCCGGCGACGGTGGTGCCGGGCTCGAACACGGCCAGCAGCACGTCGGTGCGATTCCGGTATTTGATTCCAGCCTCGGCGGTGGCGAAGCGCACACCGGAAACCCTCGGCAATTCGGGAAAATTCTTGGGAGCAAGTGGAGAAACGGGATGCTTCATGGCGGACCATCCATATGCAACGAGGGACAGCCCGGTTTGCCCGATCGCCCGGAAGGTTGCAAGAGCCGGCGCGACGCTTGGAGGTTTTTGGACATCGGCGCGACACGCGGAAGCTTTCGTGCTTCGGCGCGTCGCGCAAATGCGGTCGGGCTCAGGCGCGGCGCGCGGAAGCCCTGCCGGCGACGAAGGTGCCGAAAAAACGGTTTATGGCCGGCGAGATGGCAAAGACGATGGTCAGGACCATAGCCGGCACCAGCACCAGCGTTCGTAGCCACATCGGCCAGCCGGCGGTCAGCGGCATCAGCATATAAAGATAGAAGGTGACCACCGGATAGACGAACAGCACCATCAATCCGGCAAGCCGAATGCGGGGGGCAAGAGAGTTGGACATGGGAGGGACTCCGTTGTATGTCGAAACGAGCCGTTTCGTTTCGAACGATAACGGAACGTTCCGTTTCGATCAAGAAGCTCTCGAGGGATTTGTCATGGCGCGGGACAGGACCGGCAAAACGGCGGCAAGAGATGATGACACGCATGGCGACGCCGGCCACGGCACTCTCGATCCAAAAAGCCGGCATTCCATCGGCGCCCGCCGCAATCCCGCCACCGAGAAAGCCATTCTCGATGCCGCCGAAGCGATCCTGGCCGAAAAGGGCCTGGGCGGGTTTTCCATCGAAGCCGTGGCTCGCGCCGCCCGCGCCGGCAAGCCGACGATCTATCGCTGGTGGCCGAACCGCACCAGCCTGCTTCTTGCCGTCTACCAGCGCCAGAAAGGCGCGTTCGACAGTCACGACAGCGGCGATGCCGAGATCGACGCCCTCTATTTCCTCGAACACCTGCTCGCCTATTGGCGCGAGAGCGCGGCCGGGCAGGTGTTCCGTTCCGTGATTGCCGAAGCCCAGACCGATCCGGACGCCGCCGCTGTTCTCGAGGCCTATTCGCGCGACCGCCACAACCAGACCGCCGAAATCTTCCGGCGCGGCATGGTGCGCGGCGAGTTGCGGGCCGATATCGATCCGGTTCTCGCCGCCGAGACCCTGGCCAGTTTCGCACGCGGACGCCTGCTCATCGGCAAGCTCGATACGCCGCGTTCGGAACTCGAACTGGCGGCCCGGCAGATCGTGGCCGGCCTGAAAGTCTGAACCGGTCCCCTGCCTCACAGCGAAAAGGCACCCGCGGCGGACCGCGAGTGCCTTTGAAACTGGAACCCGCCCGGTTGCGGACGTGCCGGAGCTATTGCCCTTCGGACTGGCGCAGGGCGGCTTCTGCCTTGACCTGGGCTTCGAGCGCCGGGTCGGTGAAGCTCACCTCGACATTCTGCTTGAGCCGATCCATTTCGGTGGTGAAGGCCTCGATCATCAGCTGCTGCTCGATCTGCGAGCTGACCTGCTGCAGCGGCGGCGGCGAGGAGCTGCGCTTGTCCTCGAGCTTGATGATGTGCCAGCCGTACTGGGTCTGGACGGGCTCGGAAATCTCGCCGACCTTGAGGGCGAACGCGGCTTCCTCGAACGGCTTGACCATCATGCCGGAGGTGAAATAGCCGAGGTCGCCGCCATTCTGGGCGGAACCGTCCTGCGACTTCTCGAGCGCGGCGATCTCGAACGGCTTGCCGGCATCGATCTCGGCCTTGACCGCTTTGGCGTCGTCTTCGCTCGAGACCAGAATGTGGCGGGCGCGCACTTCTTCCTGCGGCTTGAAGCCGGCGACGAAGGTGTCATAGGCCGTCTGGACCGCGTCGGCGGTGACCGTACCGGAGACCTTTTCGCTGAAATAGGCGCGCCTCAGGGAGCGGTCTTCGAGATAGGTCAGCCGCTTCTTGAACGCGTCGGACTTGTCGAGATCGGCGGCACGGGCCGCCTCGGCCATCACCTTCATGTCGATGAGCACGGCGACGAGGAAGGCGCGGCGCTGGTTGGCCGGGATATTGGCGAGGTCCTGGCCGAGATCCTCGGCCGCGAAACCAATCTCGGCTTCGGTGATCGGCACGTCGCCAACGGTGACGACGACGGAATTGGGGTCGGGCGCTGTGGCATCCTGGGCCAGGGCAGGCACGGCAGCAATGCTCGCGCAGGACAGCAGAGCGGCAATGGCAAGCCGGGCCGGAGCCGGCAGACGTGAAATGGACATAATAGGTCTCCTTGTGGGGCACGATGGCCCCCGTGGTCGCGGCGAGCGAGGTGGTTTGGCATTTTGGGCCGGCGTTGACAAGGCGGAACACGGCTCTTACATCTCCCTCGCCTTGCAAGCGCAGACAGGGCCCGCCGGGTGTTTTCCGGACCCACTTGGCCCGTCATGCATTTCAACAAAGGATTATCCCGCAATGGTTGTTGCAGCGATCGCCAAGCGCTTTTTTGGCTCGGTGAATGACAGGCGCATCAAGAAGCTGCAGCCCAAGGTCGACGCGATCAACGCGCTCGAACCCGAGCTCGAAAAGCTGAGCGATGATGAGCTGCGCGCCCGTACCCAGATGTTCCGAGACGAATTCGCCGCCGGAAAATCCCTCGAGGACCTGCTGATTCCGGCCTTCGCCACGGTGCGCGAAGCGGCCAAGCGCACGCTCGGCCAGCGCCATTTCGATGTGCAGCTGATCGGCGGCATGGTTCTCAACGACCGCGCCATCTCCGAGATGCGCACCGGCGAAGGCAAGACACTGGTCGCCACCCTGCCGGTCTATCTCAATGCCATCGCGCAAAAGGGCGTGCACGTCGTCACCGTCAACGACTATCTCGCCTCCCGCGACGCCGAGTGGATGGGCCAGGTCTACAGGTTCCTCGGGCTGAGTGTCGGCGTCATCGTCCACGGGCTCGACGACACCCAGCGCAAGGCCGCCTACGACGCCGACGTCACTTACGGCACCAACAACGAATTCGGCTTCGACTACCTGCGCGACAACATGAAATTCTCGCGCGAGCAGATGGTTCAGCGCGGACACTTTTACGGCATCGTCGACGAAGTCGACTCGATCCTGATCGACGAGGCGCGGACGCCGCTGATCATTTCCGGTCCCTCCGAGGACCGTTCGGGCCTCTACGAAACCGCCGACCGCGTCATCCCGATCATCGGCGAAGGCGATTTCGAGCTCGACGAGAAGCATCGCGCCGCCACCTTCACAGACGAGGGTATCGAAAAGCTCGAAGACAAGCTGCGCGAGGAAGGCCTTCTGACCGAAGGGTCGCTCTACGACATCGAGAACGTGACGCTGGTGCATCACCTCAATTCGGCTCTGAGGGCGCACAAGCTGTTCACGCGCGACAAGGACTATATCGTCCGCAACAACGAAGTCGTGATCATCGACGAGTTCACCGGCCGCATGATGCCGGGCCGGCGCTACTCGGAAGGTCTGCATCAGGCGCTCGAAGCCAAGGAAAAAGTCGCGATCCAGCCGGAAAACCAGACGCTGGCCTCGATCACCTTCCAGAACTATTTCCGCCTCTACGAAAAGCTTGCCGGCATGACCGGTACGGCTGCAACCGAGGCCGAGGAATTCGGCGACATCTACGGTCTCGACGTCGTCACGGTGCCGACCAACATGCCGGTCGCCCGCGTCGACGAGGACGATGCCGTCTATCGCACCGCCGACGAGAAATTCACCGCCATCGCCGACCTGATCGAGGACTGCCGCAAGCGCGGCCAGCCGGTGCTGGTGGGCACGACTTCGATCGGCAAGTCGGAAATGCTGGCCGAGACGCTGCAGAAACGCGGCGTCAAGGACATCAAGGTCCTTAACGCCCGCTATCACGAGCAGGAAGCCTTCATCGTCGCCGATGCCGGCGTATCCGGCGCGGTAACCATCGCCACCAACATGGCCGGCCGCGGCACCGACATCCAGCTCGGCGGCAATCTGGACATGCGCATCCAGCGCGAATGCGAAGGCCTGGAGGGCGCCGAGCGCGACAAGAAGATCGAGGAGATCAAGGCCGAGATCGTCGTCGACAAGCAGAAGGTCATCGATGCCGGCGGACTGATGATCATCGGCACGGAGCGCCACGAAAGCCGGCGCATCGACAACCAGCTGCGCGGCCGTGCCGGGCGCCAGGGCGACCCGGGCCACTCCAAGTTCTACCTGTCGCTTCAGGACGACCTGATGCGCATCTTCCCGATCGAGCGCATGGATACCATGCTCGCCAAGCTCGGGCTGGAAGATGGCGAATCGATCACTCACCCCTGGGTGACCAAGGCCATCGAGAATGCCCAGGGCAAGGTCGAGGCGCGCAACTTCGACATCCGCAAGAACATCCTCAAGTACGACGACGTGATGAACGATCAGCGCAAGGTGATCTTCGAGCAGCGTCTGGAACTGATGGATGACGAAAACGTCACCGAGGCGGTGACCGGCATGCGGCACGACGTCGTCGAGACGACCGTCGAACAGTGCATTCCCGAGCGCGCCTATCCCGAACAGTGGGACACGGCCCAGCTCACCGAACTGGTGCGCCTGCGCCTGGGCATCGAGGCGCCGGTCGCCGATTGGGCTACCGAGGAAGGCATCGATGTCGAGAAGGTGCGCGAGCGCCTGATCGAGCTGGCCGATCACCGCATGGCCGCCAAGGCGGCGCGGTTCACGCCCGACATCATGCGCCAGATCGAAAAGCAGATCCTGTTGCAGTCGGTCGACCGGCTGTGGCGCGAGCACCTGGTGACGCTCGATCACCTTTCCAAGGTCATCGGCTGGCGCGGCCTGGCCCAGCGCGACCCGCTCAACGAGTACAAGCAGGAAGCCTACGACCTGTTCCAGAATCTTCTGACCAATCTGCGCGAGGTCGTGACCACCCAGCTCGCCCATGTCGAGATCCAGCAGCGCGCGCCCGAGCCGCCGCGCGGCCCGGATCTCAGCACCCTGCAGCAGACCCATATCGATCCGACAACCGGCGAGAACGATGCCGAATCCGGCGTTACCGGCACCATGCCGAACGCCGCCATGGCCGCCGCCCTGATGGCCGCTACCGGTGGCCGCCCGCAGGCGGGTGGCGCCGATCCGGCCAGCCAGCCGCTCGATCCGGAACTGACCCGCAACGTGCGCCGCAACGATCCCTGCCCCTGCGGTTCGGGCAAGAAGTTCAAGCATTGTCACGGCGCGTTCTAGGCGTGTCCGGCCGCTGAAAGACAAAAAGGCGCCTCGCGGCGCCTTTTTCTTTTGGTCGTGCAGTTGCCTATCCTGCCAGTTCCGTCAGCACACCGTCCAGCAGATCGAAGGTTACGCCCATGCCGTCGGTCATGCCTGTTTCGAGGGCCGCCTTGCGGGTGGCGGCATCGGCGTAGCGGATCACCATCTTCAATTGCGTCATGTCGCCGAGCGGTTCGAACAGAACCTCGATTTCGGCCTCCGGCATGTCAACGCCTTCGGGACGTTCGAGATTGGTGATGCGGGATTCCGGTTCGATTGAAACAAACGTGCCGATAAAGCCGAACTCCATGCCGCTTTCGTCGTTCCGCCAGCGATGGTGATAGGTGCCGCCGACGCGGAAATCGATCTCGCACACCGGCATGGTCCAGCCGGGATAGCCGACCATCCAGCGCCTGACGAGCGCCGGTTCGGTATGGGCGCGCCAGACCAGCGCCCGAGGGGCATTGAAGCGGCGGGTGACGACGACATCGGTTTCGTTCGGGGTTTCGACCGTCAGGGAATCGGCAAGAGTCATGTCACGCCCGCCCGCCGTTTGCCGCCGCTTCGAGATCGGCGACGACGAGCTTTTTCATCTTCAGCATCGCGTCGGTGACGCGCTGGGCCTTTTTGCGGTCGGGATCGCCCATCAGCTCGCCGAGCCGCTTGGGTACGATCTGCCAGCTCACGCCGAACCGATCGGTCAGCCAGCCGCACATGCTTTCCTCGCCACCGCCGGTGAGAAGCGCCTGCCAGTAGCGGTCGACCTCCTGCTGGTCTTCGCAGGCGACCGAAAGCGAGAAGGCCGGGGTCAGCTGGTAGTGCGGGCCGCCATTCAGCAGCTGCAACGGCTGACCGGCGATCTCGCAGACGACCATCACCGGCGGGGCTGCGACGTCCGGGGTCGGCCCGGCGGGGGTGAGCATGCGCGAATTGGCGAACAGCGACACATAGAAGCGCGCCGCCTGCTCTGCCGTGCCGTCGAACCAGAGGCAGGGCGTTATCTTGTTCATTGCTCGTCCTTTCCCCGGCTGCTGCCGGCTTTCAGTTCATCCAGAAGCGTATCGAGCCGGGCGAAATTGGTCTCCCAGACCCGGCGATAGCGTTCGATCCAGTCCTCGGCGGCGACGAGCGTATCGACCTGCAACCGGCAGGGCCGACGCTGGCCGTCGCGCGTCTTGACGATCAGCCCGGCCTTCTCGAGTACCTTGATGTGCTTGGAAATTGCCGGCTGGCTCATCTCGAACGGCGCCGCCAGTTCCGAGACGCTGGCTTCGCCGTTCGCCAGCTGCGCCAGCATCGCCCGCCGCGTCGGATCGGCGAGGGCGGAAAAGATCGAATCGAGTTCGGCTGTGGCTTGCATCATAAACCATTCAGTTATATTTCTTATTAGTTATATGCAGGCTTGAATCTCACCCGTCAAGCTCAGGATTCGCGCCGATGCGGCCTTGCACAACAGCGCCTGTCCAGCCAGACTCGCGCGATGGATTTCACACTCACCTATGACCAGACCGTCCTGTTCGTCCTGATCGCACTGGTGCTTGCCGGGCTGTTGTGGGGCCGGTTCCGCTATGATGTCGTCGCCTTTGCCGCGCTGCTTGTCGGCGTGGCGCTCGGCGCCGTGCCGGTACACGGGGCCTTTGACGGGTTCGGCCACGAGGCGACGATCATCGTGGCACTGGTGCTGATCATCTCGGCAGGGCTGACGCGCTCGGGCGCCGTCGATCTCATCACCCGCGTCGTTGTCGACCGCACAAGATCGCTTGGCGCCCATATCGCCCTGTTCGGCGTGTTCTCGGCGGCGCTATCGGCCTTCATGAACAATGTCGCGACGCTGGCGCTGCTGATGCCGGTCGATATCCAGGCGGCCAAGCAGGCCGGGCGCAGCCCGTCGCGGTCACTGATGCCGCTGAGTTTTGCCACCATCCTGGGCGGCATGATCACGCTGATCGGCACACCGCCCAACATCATCATCGCCGCCTATCGCGGCCAGGCGCTCGGCGAGCCGTTTTCCATGTTCGATTTCGCCCCGGTCGGGGCCAGCGCCGCCATCGCCGGACTGATCTTCATCACCTTTGTCGGCTGGCGGCTGATTCCCGAGGGCCAGAAGGATGTGAGCCCGTCCGACGAGCTGATGAGCGTCGAGAACTACGTTGCCGAGCTGGTGGCGCCCGAAGACGCCAAGATCATCGGCAAGAAGATCCGCGATCTCGGCGAATCCTCGGACGAGGCCGGCTGCACCATTCTCGGCCTGGTGCGCAAGGGACAGCGCCTGCCCGGACGCGCCCTGCGCGAGGAAGTGAAAAAGGACGATCTTCTTGTCGTCCAGGGCACGATCGAGGGCATCGACGCCCTGACCGGGGCCTTCGGACTGAAGCTTCAGGGCAAGGCCGGCCAGGTCGCCGAGATGAACTCGGAAATGGGTCTTTCCGAAGTGGTCGTCACCCGCGACAGCCGGCTGGTCGGGCGCAGCGCCAACAAGGTGGTGACCCTGCGGGCGGCTGGCGTGGCGCTGGTCGGGCTCAGCCGCAGCGGCAAACTGATCCGCCAGCGCATCAGGCGCACGCCGATCCAGGCCGGCGACGTGCTCCTGCTGCTCGGCACCGAGGACGCCATCGCCGCGGCGACACGGCGGCTCGACTGCCTGCCGCTTGCCGGTTCCGGCATGCCGGTGACACGGCATGAGCGCGCGCTGTTCGCCATTGGCTTTTTCTTCGCCGCCATCGCTGCCGCCGTCATCGGCGTGCTGCCATTGCCGATCGCACTCGGCTTTGCCGCCCTCGGCATGGTGCTGATGGACGTCCTGCCGCTGCGCGAACTCTACAATTCGGTGGAGTGGCCGGTGATCGTGCTGCTCGGCTCGATGATTCCGCTGGGCACGGCGCTCGAGACCTCCGGCAGCACCGCAGTGATCGCCACGGGTCTTGCGACGCTGACCTCTTCCCTGCCCGCCTGGGCAGCGCTGGTGCTGATCATGGTGGCGACCATGACGCTGTCGGATGTGCTCAACAACACCGCCACCGCCGTCATTGCCGCACCGATCACGGTGCAGCTGGCAACGGCAACCGGGGTCAATCCCGATCCCTATCTTATGGCCGTGGCCATCGGGGCGAGTTGCGCCTTCCTGACCCCGATCGGTCACAAGAACAACATGCTGATCCTCGGGCCGGGCGGCTATCGTTTCGGCGACTACTGGCGCATGGGCCTGCCACTCGAAGCGCTGATCGTTCTGGTATCGGTGCCCATGATCATGCTGGTCTGGCCGCTGTGAGTCCGTGTATCCTGCGGCGACCGCCCACAGCGAGGGCGACGGATCAGCTGCGCGACGGAGCGGACGCCGGCACGGGCGCGTCGGTGACGACGGTCTGGGGCGCGTCGCCGCCCCTGATTCCGCTGAAAAGACTGCCGAAGAACCCGGTGACGGCGCCACCGATGGCGTCGGCGCCTTCCTCGACCTTGGCGTTGAATTCGGCGGTGCGCCTGGCGCTTTCGGCGGCAGCGACCTTGGCCTCTTCCTCACGCTTCATGCGCTCGACGTCCTTCTTGTCGAGATCGGCGGCGGCAACCTGGAAGGCCGCGAGATCGGCGGCCTGCTTGGCGCCGATCTTGGCCATCAGGTCCGGCCTGGTGGTCGCAGCCGGACAGGCGCCGGTGGCATTGGTGGCGCCGCCCGCCGGGAAGAATGTGTAGCGTTTCTCGCACACATCCCAGTCGACAGTGCTGCGGGTCATCTCGAAGGCGTCGTAGCCAACCTTGAGATTGCGCCAGAACTCGATGTTCTCGTTGTGGCGGTACTTGAGCAGGTTGTCGTTGGTCAGGCGGAACGGGAAGATCTGCACCTGGAAGCTCTTCTGCCCGCCCCGGAACGCCTCGCGCCCGAGGGCGTAGATTTCGGCAATGCCTTCGTCGGTCATGGCGTAGCAGCCGCGCGACGAGCAATCGCCATGCACCATCAGGTTGGCGCCGGTGCGGCCCCAGGCGCGATCGAACTTGTTGGGAAAGCCGGTATTGAAGGCGAGATAATAGTTGGAACGCGGATTCATCAGCCCCGGCGAGATCGAATAGAAGCCTTCGGGCGACTGGCGGTCGCCTTCCTTGATCTTCGGGCCGAGATCGCCCGACCAGGCGCAGATATCGTAGGTCTTGAACAAGGCGAAGGTGCCGTCGCGCGTGCGTTTCCACACCTCGAGCGCCGATTCCTGCTTGAAGATGCGGACAATCATCGCCTCGCCGGGAGACGATCCCATCGAAGCCAGCCGCGCTTCCGCCGCAGAGGACAGCGGGATGTTGCCGCGGCCTTCGCCCTTCAACAATCCGCCGCTGCACGACGCCAGCACCAATGCCGCCAGCAACAGGCCGGCGAGCTGCACAACTCTACCGATACGCGTCAATCCATCCAACACAAGCTGCCTCGGGCGTCACGCACCCGTTCAACCCTCGATTTGAACATCAAGTGGTTACTCGCCCGTAACCACACACCGCATGCAAATACTTTTCCGGCCTCCAAAAGCCTGTTCGCAAAAAGGTGATCCCGCCGGTTTCGATCCGAACACGTGGCCACCCGAAGACTTGCGCCATGCGTCTTGATTTCACCAAGACCTGGCATGGCCTAGCACGAAAGAGTGGCGGGCCGAATGGTCTCACGCCGGCGTGATGGATGCGGTCATCTTGAGGAACTTGTCGCGACGATGCTCGCGCAATTGCTCGCGCGAGAAATTGGCGAATTCACCGAGGAAGGTCTCGATCTCGGTTTCGGTCGCCTTCATGATCGCCTCCTGATGGCGGTGGGCGCCACCGATCGGTTCCTTGATGATGGCGTCGATGATGCCGAGCGACAGTAGATCGTTGGCGGTGATCTTCTGGGCCGCCGCCATCTCCGGCGCCTTGGCCGGATCGCGGAACAGGATCGATGCCCCGGCTTCGGGCGAGATGACCGAATAGATGGCATGCTCGAGCATCAGCACCTTGTTGGCAACGGCAATGGCGATAGCACCGCCCGAGCCGCCTTCGCCGATGACAATGGACAGATTGGGCACGCCGACGGAAAGGCTCATATCGGTCGAGCGGGCAATGGCCTCGGCCTGACCGCGCTCTTCGGCACCAATGCCGGGATAGGCGCCGGAGGTATCAACGAAAGAGAGGATCGGCAGGTCGAACTTGTCGGCCATTTCCATGACGCGGACCGCCTTGCGGTAGCCTTCGGGCCTGGCCATGCCGAAATTGTGCTTGAGCCTTGTTTCGGTGCTCGAACCCTTCTCGGTACCAATGACGGCAACCGGGGTGCCGCGGAAACGCCCGAAGCCGGCCTGGATGGCGGCGTCCTCGGAGAACTTGCGATCGCCGGCGAGCGGCACGAATTCGGTGATCAGCGCCGAGGCGTAATCGGTGAAATGCGGGCGCTGCGGATGGCGGGCGACCTGGGTCTTCTGCCAGGGCGTGAGCTTTTTGTAGATGTCGGTCAGCGCCTCATCGGCACGGGCCTGCAACCGGGACACTTCCTCGTCGATCGAGACCGCCTGGTCGGTGTTCGCGAGCGACTTGAGTTCCTGGATTTTGCCCTGCAATTCGGCGACGGGCTTTTCGAAATCGAGATAGGACTGCATCTGACTGCCGTTTCAAGAAGAACCGGGCGCTTCATGCAGCGCCATTTTGGCCGGAAAGTGGCTAGTGCGCACTCACCTGTCAAGCATCCTCGCCGCGATCATTGAGCGGATGGTGCGTTTCGACAAGTGCCTTGAGCCTTTCGTCGAGCACATGGGTGTAGATCTGGGTGGTCGAGATATCGGCATGGCCGAGCAGCGTCTGCACCGCCCTGAGGTCGGCTCCGCCCTGCAACAGGTGGGATGCGAAAGCGTGGCGGATGACGTGCGGGCTGAGGCGCGAGGCGGCAATGCCGGCACGGGCGCCGAGCGCCTTCAATTCACGGGCAAAGACCTGGCGGCTGAGGTGCCCGGCCGCGCCCTCGGCCGGGAACACGAACATGCCGGGGGGCAATTGCGCCTTCCAGGCCATCAAGGCGTCGCGGGCGCTGTCAGTAAGCGGTACGACGCGGTCGCGGCCGCCCTTGCCGGTGATGGTCAGGAATTGCGCGTCTTTGAGCACGGCGGCACGGCGCATCGACACCAGTTCGGAAACCCGGAGGCCGGAGGCATAGAGCAGTTCGACCAGCACATGGAGTCGGCGGGCCGCGGTGCCGGCATTGGCGGTTTCCGCCTCGATCCGGGCCTCCGTTTCGGCCATCACCAGCAGCTTGTCGACCTCGGCAACCGAAAGCACCTTGGGCAGGGTCCGGCGCGGTTTGGGCGCCGAAACGATGCGGGTCGGATCGTCGTCCCGCATGCCTTCGGACAACAGGAACCTGTGGAACTGCTTGATCGCGCTCAGCCGTCGCGCCGCCGACCGCGGGCTCAGCCCCTCGGCTTCAAGCCGGCTGAGGTAATCGCCGATCGTTCGCCGGTCGGCCGTGTGGATGGTGCGGCCGGTGTCGCTGAGGAAACTGGCATAATCGGCAAGATCTCGTTCGTAGGCCAAAAGCGTGTTGGCGGCGGCGCCACGTTCGGCGCTCATCATTTCGAGGAAGGCTTCGACCTGGGCGGCGCCCGTGCTCATCACCGGTCCGGCGCTAGCTGTCGCCGAACAGGTCGCGCGCCGGCACTTTCATCGTCACGACCTTTTCTGGCGGGTCAACGAAGATGGTCAGCGACAGCATGCCGGCGAAGACCAGCCCGCCCAGGAACAGCAAGACGATGATGAAACGAATGAGGCTGGGCATGACGCTTGGCGTTCGAACTCCGTCAGGACACGATAATCATTGGACTTTGCCCCCATTTGCCCTCCGCTTTCAAGCCGTGCCCGCTCGCGCGCACAGGAGTGCGCGCGGTTCGGCTTGCGGCTTTCGCCCCTGCCGTGGCATTTATCGGGCCGGTCGAGACGGTTTCCCGGCAAAGGATGAGGCATGAACCAGGCGCGGACGCATGGCGAGGACGTTGAGCGCAGGCGCGGCGAACCTGTTGCGCCCGAGGCCCTGATCAAGGCCGTCACCGCCGGCCTTGGCGGACGCCCGATCGTCCTGATCGGCATGATGGGGGCGGGCAAGACCACTGTCGGACGGCGGCTCGCCACCGTGCTCGGTCGCCAGTTCCTCGATTCCGACGCCGAGATCGAGGCCGCGGCCGGCATGTCCATTCCCGACATTTTCGATGTGCATGGCGAAAGCGATTTCCGTACCGGCGAAGTCCGCGTCATCTCGCGGCTGATGGCCGAGAACGACATCGTGCTCGGCACCGGCGGCGGCGCCTTCATCAATCCCGAAACCCGGGCGCTGATCCGCGAGCGCGGCGTTTCCATCTGGCTCCGGGCCGATCTCGACACGCTGTTCGCGCGCGTGTCGCGCCGGGCCAACCGGCCGCTGCTCAAGACCGCCAACCCGCGCCAGACGCTCAGGGAGCTGATCGACAAGCGCAGCCCCATCTATGCCGAGGCCGATCTGACAATCCACTCGCGCGAGGTCCCGCATGACGTGATCGTCCGCGACACCCTTGACGCCCTGGCCGCCCATTTCAGCAAAGACACCCATGACTGACATCCCCCGTATCGTCCCCATCGCCCTCACCGACCGGCCCTATGACATCCTTGTCGGCCACGGCCTCATCGAACGCGCCGGCGCCATGCTGAAAGAGCGTTTCGGCGCGGCGCGCTATGGCATCGTCACCGACGAAAACGTCGCCAGGGCGCAATTGCCGCGCCTGACGGCGAGCCTCGATGCTGCCGGCATCGGCTATGAGGTGATCGTCGTGCCGGCGGGCGAGGCCACCAAGAGCTACGAGTATCTGATCAAGGTGGTCGAGGGGCTGCTGGCGGCGAAACTCGAACGCAAGGACCTGGTCATCGCCTTCGGTGGCGGCGTCGTCGGCGATCTTGCCGGCTTTGCCGCCTCGGTGACCCGGCGCGGCATGGATTTCGTCCAGATCCCGACCTCTTTGCTGGCCCAGGTCGATTCCTCGGTCGGCGGCAAGACCGGCATCAACACGCCCTATGGCAAGAACCTGTTTGGCGCCTTCCATCAGCCGCGGCTGGTGCTCGCCGATCTCGACGTCTACGACACCCTGCCCGAGCGCGAATTCCGCGCCGGCTATGCCGAGGTGGCCAAATACGGGCTGATCGATGACGCCGATTATTTCAACTGGCTGGAAGCGAACCGGCCCGAGATCTACGCGGCCGGCCCGGCCCTCGCCGAGGCGATCGCCCGCGCCTGCGCCGCCAAGGCGCGGTTCGTGCTCGCCGACGAAAAGGAGGCCGGCGTCCGGGCGCTGCTCAATCTCGGCCACACCTTCGGACATGCACTCGAAAAGGCGACAGGTTACTCCCAGCGCCTGATCCATGGCGAAGGCGTCGCCATCGGCACAGTGCTGGCGCACCAGTTCTCGGTCAAACTCGGCATCTGCGCATCCCAGGACGCGGTGCGTGTCGCCAGGCATTTGCAATTGGCCGGCCTGCCCACCACATTGGCGGACATTCCGGGTGAACCCATGGATATCGAGACACTGATGACAGCCATTGCCCAGGACAAGAAGGTCGAGCGCGGCGCCCTGACCTTCATCCTGACACGCGGCATCGGCGAAAGCTTCATCGAGAAACAGGTCGATCCCGCGGCCGTGCGGGCATTTCTGGAGGAGCAACTCAACCCATGATCACCGCCATGTGGGCGACCGTCACGGGGATCATCGTCCTTTTGATGCTGTCGGCGTTCTTTTCCGGCTCGGAGACGGCGCTAACCGCAGCGTCGCGCGCCCGGATGCGCGCCATGCGCAAAGCCGGATCGAAACGGGCCGAAACCGTCGAAAAACTGACCGGCGACAAGGAAAAGCTGCTCGGCGGACTGCTCCTCGGAAACAATCTCGTCAACATTCTCGCATCGGCGCTGGCGACCAGCGTGCTGATCGCCATTTTCGGAGACAGCGGCGTCGTCTACGCCACGCTCGGCATGACGCTGGCGGTGGTGGTCTTCGCCGAGGTGCTGCCCAAGACCTGGGCCATCAACCATCCCGACGGTTTTGCCCTGGCCGTCGCACCATTCATCGCCGTGGTCATCGCCGTTTTCGCCCCCATCACCTTTGCTGTTCAGGCGGTGGTTCGTACGGTGTTGCGCCTGATCGGGGCCACCGGACAGGACACGCGCTCCGGCATCACCGGCACCGAGGAGATTCGCGGCACCGTCGACCTGCTGCACGAGGAAGGCGAGGTCAAGAAGGGCGACCGCGACATGCTCGGCGGCATCCTCGATCTCAAGGATCTCGAGGTTTCCGACGTCATGGTGCATCGCACGCGCATCGCCGCGCTCGACGCCGACCTGCCGGTCGAGGACCTGATCAAGGGCGTGCTCGAAAGCCCCTATACCCGCCTGCCGCTCTATCGCGGCGAACCCGATGACGTCATAGGTATCTTGCACGCCAAGGACGTGGTGCGGGCGCTTTATCGCGCCGAGGGCGACCTTTCGCGCATCGCCATCGAAAAACTCGTCGCCAAGCCGTGGTTCGTGCCCGATACCACGCCGCTTTCGGCTCAGCTCAACGCCTTTCTCAAGGCCAAGGTGCATTCGGCGCTGGTCGTCGACGAATATGGCGACGTCCAGGGCCTGATCGCGCTCGAGGACATTCTCGAAGAAATCGTCGGCGACATCGCCGACGAATATGACGAGGTCATCCAGGGCATTCTCAAGCAGGCCGACGGCTCCTACCTGATCGATGGCGACATCCCCGTTCGCGACGTCAACCGCACGCTTAACTGGTCGATGCCCGATGACGAGGCGACGACGATTGCCGGTCTTGTCATCCACGAGGCCAAGATGATCCCCATCGCCGGCCAGCAGTTCACCTTCCACGGCTTCCGCTTCGAGGTGATGAAGAAACAGCGCAACCGCCTGACGCGGCTGCGCGTGACGCCCGTGACGGACTAAAGTGTTTTCCGCAAAAGTGGACGCCACTTTTGCGGCTCGAAAACACGACACCTCACTGATCTGGAGCGTTGGTTTCGATTCCATCAAAACGTGAATCGCTCCAGACGATGGCGCGCCCAGCGGGCCGTTTCAGCGCACATTGCCCGGGCCAAAGCTCCAATCACGCGCATCGGCTTGCACCAGCGGGCCGAAACGGTCAAAACATGGCCAGAACCCAAGACCCTTGCGTCGGGCCGGTGCTGACCACGCCGGCAAATGCGTGGAAAGACCGCCCAAGTGAACGAAACCGTTCTCAATCTCACCATCGCCGTGCTGCTGCTGGCGGCCAATGCCTTCTACGTCGCGGCCGAGTTCGCCCTGGTCAAATCGCGCGGCTTCCGCATCGCCGCGCTGGCCGAGAACGGCACGTTCGGCGCCCGGCTCGCCAAGCGCATCATGGTGAAGATCGAACCCTATCTCGCCAATTGCCAGCTCGGCATCACCATGGCCTCGCTCGGGCTCGGCTGGGTCGGCGAGCCGACGGCCGCCTCGCTGATCGCCCCGCTGCTCGAGCCGCTCGGGCTGCCGCATTCGGCCATCCATGTCATCGCCTTCGTCTCGGGCTTCCTGCTGTTCTCCTCGCTGCACATCGTCATCGGCGAACAGGTCCCCAAGACCCTGGCCATCCGCAAGCCTGAGCCGGTGTCGCTGTTCATCGCCTACCCGCTGCATGTCTCGTATGTGCTGCTGTTCCCGCTGACCTGGCTGTTGAGCGCGGCGGCAAGCGGCATCCTGCGGCTGCTGGGCGTCGCCGAGGCCAGCCATGTCGACATTCTCACCGACGAGGAAATCGAAGGGCTGATCGAGGTGTCGGCGGAACACGGCAAGATGGAAGCCGGCCAGGCGACCTATATCCAGAACGTCTTCCGCTTCGGCGAACTCGAGGTGTCCGACGTCATGGTTCACCGCACCCGCATCGTCGCGCTCGATGCCAACCTGCCGGCGCCGGAGCTGATCAAGCTGGTTCTGGAAAGCTCATATACCCGCATGCCGATCTATCGCGGCGAGCCGGACGACATCATCGGCATCGTCCATGCCAAGGACGTGCTCAGGGCTTTGGCCCGGGCTCAGGGCGACATGGAAAAGGTCAACATGGTCAAGCTCTCGACCAAGCCCTGGTTCGTGCCCGACACCACGCCGCTCTCGGCCCAGCTCAGCGCCTTCCTCAAGGCCAATACCCATTTCGCCCTGGTCATCGACGAATATGGCGAGATGGAAGGGCTGATCACGCTTGAGGACATTCTGGAGGAAATCGTCGGCGACATCGCCGACGAATATGACGTGGTCATCGAAGGCATTCTCAAGCAGGCCGACGGCTCCTACCTGATCGACGGCGACGTGCCGATCCGCGACGTCAACCGTTCGCTCGGCTGGCACCTGCCCGACGAGGAGGTGACCACCATCGCCGGGCTGGTCATTCACGAGGCCAAGATGATCCCGAACGAAGGCCAGCAGTTCACCTTCCACGGCTCGCGCTTCCGGGTGCTGCGCAAGCAGCGCAACCGGCTGACGCAATTGCGGGTGACGCCGCTCAAGGCGTGAAACCGCCGAATTTGCCGGAAAACAGCCAGCTCCACGTCCGAAGACCGGGCCGACCCTACAAATATGGGGCGTGACCGAGGGCGCGGCAAGCCGGAAAATCGCTCTCCAGGCCGGTTTTGTTCACCCATGCCATGGCAGTTTCGTGTTAGGTCATGCGCTTCGACGACTTCAAGACGCATGACCTTGTTTTCCGGGTGACCGCACGCTCAACCGGCGAAGCGGCGTTGGCAATGCCATGGTGCAACACACAGGCAGTTGAGCCTGCGCTAGGGTTTGACGACCTCGATGGCCAGGGCATGCACGCCTGCCTTGATCTCGTCGTCAAGGGTCTCCATGACGAGCCGGTGTTGCGCAACCCGGCTGAGGCCGTCAAAATGGCGGGTCGCGATTCTGACCCGGAAATGGGTTTCTCCGCCCTTGCGGTGGCCGGCATGGTGAGGATCGTGATGATGGTGCGCGTGCTTGCGGCTCTCGTCGATGACTTCGAGCACGGAAGGCTCAAGGCGGGCTGTCAGTTTGTCCGTGATGGTCTCGGCGACACTCATGGGCTTGGCACTCCGGCGCGGTTTGTCAGTGAGGATGTGGTGTTCAGTTAATGTCGATGAAGCTCAATTCCAAGTTTTTTGATGGCGTTCGCGTCAAGCCGCGGCACCAGGCCAAGCCCGAGCGCCAGGTCGGGCAGTGCGAGTGGGACGGCTGCGACAAGCCCGGCCTGTACAAGGCGCCCAAGGGCTGGCGCGCTGCCGGCGAGTTCCACCTGTTCTGCATGGAGCATGTGCGCGAATACAACCAGACATTCGACTATTTCGCCGGCGCGACCGCCGACAAGATCGAGGAAATGAGCCGCCGTGCTGCCCGCAACGGCGAGCGTCCGACCTGGGAATCGATGACGGCGCAAAAGCCCGGCGCGCAGCCGCGCACCGCCCGCCCGCGTGATTTTTCCCGCAAGACCGCCAGCGATCCGCTCAACATCTTCGCCCGTTTGGCGCGCCGCAAGGGCGCCGCCGCCACCGAGCAGTCCGAACAACGCCGGCGCCTGGCCGAGCCCGACCGGCGGGCGCTGGAAACCCTCGGGCTCGAGGGCATGCCGCAGACTGCCGAGATCAAGAAGGCCTACAAGTCGCTGGTCAAGATCCACCACCCGGATGCCAATGGCGGCGACAAGGCGTCCGAAG
Source organism: Devosiaceae bacterium (assembly GCA_963675235.2). Classification (GTDB taxonomy): domain Bacteria; phylum Pseudomonadota; class Alphaproteobacteria; order Rhizobiales; family Devosiaceae; genus JAHJQZ01. The sequence goes on from CAXXFU010000017.1 coordinate 605,109, forward strand.
ACCGGCTGCGCGCCATCATCATGGCCTATACCCATCTGAAGCAGAAAGGGTTTGTCTAGTTCGGTTCCGGCGGGTTCCCGGGCTGCAGAACCGGTGCCATTTCATCCGGACCAACCCTGGGGCAGAGCGCCTGCGGCATGCACACAGGCCTTTGGCGAGATTGCCGGCACACCCGATATTCCCGACGGAAGATGTCCTGTCACAGGCATGAATTGCGAAAATTCCCGTTTGTCATCGGCGCGGCCGCACAGCCATCTAGGCCAGCCGCGCGGAAGCTGCTATAGACCCGCTTGCTTGAACTGTTCTGTGTGAAAACCGCGCCCGAGCTGAGCCCCCGCGCGAACGTGAGGCCCGATCCGTCGGGATCGGCCGGTCCGGGAGACCGGTTGACGGGCCGAACAGGTGCCGGTTTTCGAAAATCGATGCGACCTCCCGGCCACGTCTCGTTTTGATGGCATCAAAGCGTTCGATCCGGGTTTTGGGCGGCCGCATGTTCGAATCGGAAAAGCGCGCTGTGCTTTTCCTGGGCATGCTCTAGAGGAAAAGGGCACGGGTGCCGCCGAGGCGGCAAACTGGGTGCTCCGGGACTGAAATGACCGAATTCGCCAATCTGCCGGACAAGGACTACGACATTCGCGCGACCTTCGGGATCGACGCCGACATGAAGGTCAAGGGCTATGCCGAGCAAAGCTCGCATGTGCCCCCGCTCGATCCGGACTATCTTTTCGACCACAACACCACGCTGGCGATCCTTGCCGGGTTTGCCTACAACCGCCGCGTCATGGTGCAGGGCTATCACGGCACCGGCAAGTCGACCCATATCGAGCAGGTCGCGGCACGCCTGAACTGGCCGCTGGTCCGCGTCAATCTCGACAGCCACGTGTCGCGTATCGACCTTGTCGGCAAGGACGCCATCGTCCTCAAGGACGGCAAGCAGATCACCGAATTCCGTGACGGCATCCTGCCCTGGGCGGTGCAGAACAATATCGCGCTGGTGTTCGACGAATACGACGCCGGCCGGCCGGACGTGATGTTCGTCATCCAGCGCGTGCTCGAACAGTCCGGGCGCCTGACCCTGCTCGACCAGAACCGGGTCATCACCCCGCACCCCGCCTTCCGTCTGTTCTCGACGACCAACACCATCGGTCTCGGCGACACCTCGGGGCTTTATCACGGCACCCAGCAGATCAACCAGGGCCAGATGGACCGCTGGTCGATCGTCACCACGCTCAACTATCTGCCGCACGACAAGGAAGCCGGCATCGTGCTCGCCAAGGCCAAGACCTATGCCGCGAGCGAGGACGGCCAGAAGACCGTGTCCAACATGGTCCGCCTTGCCGACCTGACGCGGTCGGCCTTCATCAACGGCGACCTCAGTACGGTGATGAGCCCGCGCACTGTGTTGACCTGGGCCGAAAACGCCGAGATTTTCGGCGGCGACCTCGGTTTCGCCTTCCGGCTGACCTTCCTCAACAAGTGCGACGAGCTCGAACGCCCTGTCGTGGCCGAGTTCTACCAGCGCGTGTTCGGTGAGGACCTGCCGGAAAGCGCCGCCAATCTCGCGATCAGCGTCTGAGTTACGCGTTCCTCGTGGTGAGCCTGTCGAACCATGGGGAATGCTTTGGGATTTCCGCCCCATCCTTCGACAGGCTCGGGATGAGGCTCTAGGTTTTCGGCATGCCGCAGCCACCGCGCAAACAGAACAAGCCCGACACCGCCGCCCCGTTCAAGGGCGCCGTCGGCGCGACGCTGCGCGCCATCGCCGGCAAGCCGGATATCGAGGTGAGTTTCACCTCCGACCGGCCAATCCTGACCGGGGAGAAGGCGCGCATCGCCAACCTGCCGCGCCTGCCGACCTCGCGCGATGTCGCCATCGCCCGCGGCCAGGCCGACGCCATGGCCATGCGGCTTGCCGCCCATGACGAGAAAACCCATCGCCGCCGCGCGCCCGTCGATCCGCAGGCGCGCGCTGCCTTCGATGCGCTCGAACAGGCGCGGGTCGAGGCGCTGGGGTGCCGGCGCTTGCCCGGCATGCGCGACAACCTCGCCCAGGCGCTCGACGACCGCCTGTTCCGCGCCAATCTCGCCAATGTCAGCGACAAGGGCGACGCCCCGATCGCCGAGGCGCTCGGGCTGATGCTGCGAGAAAGGCTCGGCGGCATCGACGTGCCCGAAGCCGGCGAGGCGCTCGTCGATCTGTGGCGCGACGATGTCGAAAGCCGGTGCCAGCAAAGCCTTGAAGACCTCAGCGCTTCGGTCGGCGACCAGAATGCCTTCTCGCGCGCCGCGCGGCGCCTGCTCAACGATCTCGAACTGCTGTCGGACGCCGACATGGGCGATTTCGATGAAGACGAGGACCAGGGCGACGACCAGGACGAATCGGGCGGCGAGAACCAGACCCAGGAGCCCGAACAGGGCCAGGGCCAGTCCGAGGACGCCGATTCCGAGGATGCCGAGGCCGAGGGCACCGCAGAGGAAGAAGGCGAAGCCGACGGCTCGGACACCGAGTACCGCGACGCCGAGCAGGAAATGGAATCCGATGCCGGCGAGGAAAACCCGGCACCGCCTCCCCGCGGCCAGGAAGACGGCCGCATTCCCAATGCCCGCGAGTACAAGGTCTTCACCACACGTTTCGACGAGATCGTCGGCGCCGAGGAGTTGTGCCCGCCCGAAGAACTCGAACAGCTGAGGCAATTGCTTGACCGGCAGCTCGAAAGCCTGGCCGGCGCCGTGGCGCGGCTGGCCAACAAGCTGCAGCGCCGGCTGATGGCGCAGCAGAACCGGTCCTGGACCTTCGATCTCGACGAAGGCCTGCTCGACACGGCACGCCTCACCCGCGTCGTCACCGATCCGCTGCAGCCGCTGTCGTTCAAGGCCGAGAACGAGGCCGATTTCCGCGACACCGTGGTATCGCTTCTGATCGACAATTCCGGTTCGATGCGCGGCCGCCCGATCACCATTGCGGCGATCTGCGGCGACATTCTCGCCCGCACCCTCGAACGCTGCGGGGTCAAGGTCGAGATCCTCGGGTTCACCACCAAGGCCTGGAAGGGCGGCAAGTCGCGCGAAGCCTGGCTGGAAGCCGGCCGTCCGGCCAATCCCGGCCGCGTCAACGATGTCCGGCATATCGTCTACAAGAGTGCCGACGAGCCCTGGCGGCACGCCCGCCGCAATCTCGGCCTGATGATGCGTGAAGGTCTGCTGAAGGAGAACATCGACGGCGAGGCGCTGAAATGGGCCTACAAGCGTTTGATGGTGCGGCCCGAAAACCGCCGCATCCTGATGGTGATCTCCGATGGTGCGCCGGTCGACGATTCGACCCAGAGCGTCAATCCCGGCAATTATCTCGAGGCTCATTTGCGCGAAGTGATCGAGGACATCGAATTGCGGTCGCCGATACAGCTGATCGCCATCGGCATCGGCCATGACGTCACCCGCTACTATCGGCGGGCCGTCACCCTGCTCGATGCCGAGGAGCTTGCCGGCGCCATGACCGACAATCTCGCAGCCCTGTTCGAGGAGGAGCCGCCCTCGGGGCCGCGCCGCCAACGCCCGTGATCGCCCGTCTCATCCTGTTCGCCGCGTTCGCACTCACCCTTGCCGCAAGAACAGCGGCCGAGGAGATCACCGTCACCTCCGTACCGATCATGACCTTCAAGGGCGCCGCCTTCGGCGAGAAGGTCGATGGGCTGATCTGGCGTGGCGGCATGCAGCTGCAATCGGATGCCATGCAGTTCGGCGGACTCTCCGGCATTGCCTTCACCACCAGTGAAAAGCTTGCCGCCGTCTCCGACCAGGGCTGGTTCATCTCCGGCCAGCTCATTTACGACGAGCAGGGCCGTCCACTCGAACTGATCGGCGTCGACGCCTCGGCCATCGAGAATTCCAAGGGCGCCGCCCTGCCGCGTGCCTATGCCCGCGACGCCGAAGGCATCGCCCCGATCGCGCGCAATGGCGTCGTCGCCGCCGTGCGGGTCAGTTTCGAGAACCTGACGCGCGTTGCCGATTTCGACGTCATCGACGGCAGGCCCGGCGGGGCGGCGCGCGAAATCGCCATTCCGGACTGGCTCAGCCAGCTCAGGACCAACAGCTCGCTCGAGGCGGTATGCATCGCCTCGCCCGGCTCACCGGTCGCCGGATCGACAATGCTGATCACCGAGGACGACGAGACGCCCGACGGCAATATCCGCGCCTATATGCGCGGCAATCGCGACAAGGGCAATTTCACCGTGATCAAGACGCCCGGGCTGAACCCGACCGATTGCGCCTTCCTGCCCAATGGCGACATGGTTTTGCTCGAACGCGGCACCGGATTGCTCGGCTTCGTCATGCAGATCCGCCGCATCAAGGCCGAGGACGTCAAGCCGGGCGGCGCCATCACCGGCGAAGTCATCCTCACCGCGTCGGGCGGGGCCATCGACAACATGGAAGGTATCGCCGTTCATGACGGTCCTTTCGGGGAAACCCGCATCACGCTGGTTTCGGACGACAATTTCAACGACTGGGAGCGCACGCTGCTCCTCGAATTCTCGCTACCTGATCAATTGCAGTGACCTGCCTGTTGCCGGGAGCCGGTTGCGGTTCTCCGCAGGCGTGCCGTGGAAGGGAAAACAATGAACATCGATCTGTTGAAACGCCTGTGCGAGACCCCCGGCGCACCGGGCCGTGAGCATCGCGTCCGCGCCCTGATCGAAAAGGAGGTCGACGGCCTGTTCGACAGCGTCCGCACCGACGCCATGGGGTCGCTCCACTGCGTGCGCAATGCGCGCGGTGATGCCAAGAACCCCAAGAAGATCATGCTGTTGTGCCATATGGACGAAATCGCCTTTCTCGTCTCGCATATCAGCAAGGAAGGCTATATCCATCTCGACCCGGTCGGCGGCTTCGACAAGCGCAACCTGTTCTCGCGCCGCGTGCTGGTCTGCACCGAGGACGGAGACTACAAGGGCATCATGAACCCCGGCGGCAAGCCGATCCACATCCTGCCGCCCGAAGACGCCAAGAAGATTCCCGAGATCGCCGATTTCTTCGTCGATATCGGGCTTGGCGAAAAGACCGCCGACAAGGTCAAGGTCGGCGATTACGTCGTCATGGACGAGCCTTTCTTCGAGATGGGCGACAAGATCGTCTCCAAGGCGCTCGACAACCGTATCGCCTGCTGGCTCGGCATCGAGACCATGCGCAAGCTCGACAAGAACGGCACCGACAACCCCTATGAGATCCACGTCGTGTTCACCTCCCAGGAAGAGGTCGGATTGCGTGGCGCCAAGACGGCGGCGCATGCAGTCGCGCCCGATATCGGCTTCGGTGTCGACACAACGCTCGCCTGCGACACGCCCGGCGTGCCGGCGCATGAGGCGGTGACCGTCCAGGGCAAGGGCTTCGGCCTTCACGTCAAGGATTCCTCGTTCATCGCCGATCTCGACCTGGTCAAGGAAATCGAGGCACTGGCCAAGAAGAACAAGATCCCGCACCAGCGCACCATGCTGGCCCGGGGCGGACAGGACGGCGCCGCCGCCCAGCAGGCCGCCGCCGGCGCCAAGGCGGTCGGCATCGTCGTCGGCACGCGCTTCATTCACACCGTTACCGAGACCATTGACCGCAACGACCTCAAGGCTGCCCGCGATATCCTCGCTGTGGCCCTGGCAACACCGTTGCTGGCCGAATGAACTAGAGAGCGCGGTCCGCATGGGGCCGCAAAACAGCGGATGCCGGCATGATCAGCAATTTCCTGTCGATAACGGGCATGATCGTCACGGCAATCGGTTTTGTCGCCTGGTCGCGCCTGCGGCTTGGTCGTGTGTGGTGGCCCCTCCTGGCCGGCGCCGGCCTGTGGGTGATCGCCGTGGCCCTGAAATTTGCCTGGGCGATCCCGGTCAACACCGTCGTCGCCACCTGGCTGGTGACGACGCTCGGCAGGGATGTCGGCGTCCCGCTGGTGTGGATCTATATCGGGCTTCTGACAGGGGTGTTCGAATGTGGGGCGATCTATCTCGCCGTACGTTTCATCCCCTGGCTCAGGGCGTTCGACAGCAACAGGGCGCTGGCGCTGGGGTTCGGGTTCGGCGCCGTCGAGGCGCTGCTGATCGGGCTTGGCGGCCTCATCCCGACAGTGATGTTTCTGATCGATCCGGCGAGCCTGGCCCCCGAGGTCGCCGCCCATGTCAAACCGCTCGACTGGGCCATCCTCCCGGCGCCGACCATCGAGCGTATCGCCACGATCTTCGTGCATGGCCTGACGACATATCTCATCTTCTACGCCATCAGGTTCGGCGCCGCCGCCTGGTTCTGGGCAGCTTTCGCAATCAAGTCCGCCATCGATGCCGTTGCTGCCTGGGGGCAGCTGAGCCTTGGCATCGACACGCCGGACAAGATCTGGACGCTCGAGGCCATCGTCATCGTCTTCGGCATCGGCTCGGCCTGGGGGCTTGTTGTCATGCGCCGGCGCTGGGCAGCCGCGGCATCTGCCACACCCTGAAGCGGAATCCGCCAGGTTGACACAGGTCAAGGCGGCTTTTAGCAGCATATGTTCTTGTTTTGTTCTTTCGAACTGCACGGAGGAGGACAAGGCATGCCGAAATTCGTTCATATCGACATTTCCGCCGACGATCCCGAACGCGCGGCGAATTTCTACCGCCATGTCTTCGGCTGGAGTGTCAACAAGCTCGAGGGCCCCATGCCCTATTGGCTGATCGCGACCGGCACCGATCCGGCCGAGATCGGCGGCGGCATCGGCCAGCGCTCGGAAGCCTGGCAGTCGGTCATCCCGACGATCGACGTCCCCTCGATCGATGCCTTTGAGCAAAAGCTCACCGCGGCCGGCGGCTCCGTCGTCACTCCGAAACAGCTCATCCCCGGCGTCGGCTATCTTCTCAACTTCAAGGATCCGGACGGCAATGTCTTCTCGATCCTCGAAGCGGAACACGGCAATCCGCACGCCGGCTAGCAGCAAAAGCGGATCAGGCCGTCTTCGCTTCGCTGACGCGGTCCGAGATCAGGCGCCGCAACGCGCCATAGGGAGCGAGCAGCACCAGCGCCACCGCCAGCTTGACGGCGAAATCGCCAAGCGCCAGCGACACCCAGAGCGGCACGTCCGGCCCGACATCCCAGAAGGGCACGGCAAAGCCGAGCGAGCCGTCGGCGGTGCCGAACAGCGTGTCGACAAAGGCAAAACTCGCCGAGAAGGCCACGCCCCAGAACAGGATGGTGTCGAGCACCGAACCGAGAAGCGAGGAAATGAACGGTGCCCGCCACCAGCGCGGATTGGCGCGCAGCCGGCTGAAAATGGCGACATCGAGGAACTGCGCCAGAAGGAAGGCCGAACCGGAGGCGATGGCGATGCGCGGGGTGGCGAGGAACACCGACCAGGCGACGGCGATGGCAAAGCCGAGCAGAACCACGCGCCGGGCGGCGCCGGGGCCGAAATGGCGGTTGGTCAGGTCGGTGACAAGGAAGGCCACCGGATAGGTGAAGGCGCCCCAGGTCAGGATGTTGGCGAGATCGATGCCGCCGACATGGCCGTGAACGGGAAACTGCACGAGAAAATTGGAGGATGCCACGACGGCAACCATGGCGAGGACCGCCACGAGAAAACGAGCGCGCATGGACATGCGTCACCTTTTTGTTTCCGCGAACCGGCAATGGACCGGGGCGGGTTGCAGTTCGGCGGTTGGCCGCGCTCCGAAACCATCATCGGTGCGGCCGGCCGCCAGCCTGAGCGCCAGATCAGGCGGTCGCTTGTTCGAACCCGGAAAGTGGCATCCACTTTTCCTGAACAAGCTCCAAAGGCGCTCTTCAAAACAAAACGGCGCCCTTGCGGCGCCGTTCCGAAACATCTGACCGGCCGATCAGGCCGGTGAAAGCTCAGGAGGCGAGCGCCGCCCGGACTTCCTGCTTCAGCGCCTGGGCGCGATCGGACAGATCGGCGGTGTCGGCCTTCAGCAGGAAGGCATCCAGGCCTCCGCGCTGCTCGACAGTGCGCAGCGCACTGGCGGAGATACGCAGCTTGACCTGGCGGTCGAGCGCTTCCGACATCAGGGTGACACGCACCAGGTTCGGCAGAAAGCGCCGGCGGGTGTGGTTCATGGCATGGCTGACCTTGTTGCCGGTCATGACGCCCTTGCCGGTCAGTTCACAGCGCTTGGACATTTTGTTAGTTCCTGTAACGCGAAGCGGCCCCGCGCAGCACCTGCCGCTCCGGAAACCGAAACTGTCTTTGAAAAAGTCGCGTCTAGATAGTCAAACCCGGTGCCGACGTCAAGGCTAGAGGTTGCGGCATGGTGCAATGGTGCGCAAATCCCGCCAACGCCTCCGACAGGCAAAAACCGCGACCGGACGCCGCGCGCTTCACCAATTCTTAGGCATGTTTGGAAATACTAAATTGGTCATGTTGCGTGAGTGGTGGAGTACTCGATTGGTCGAACGCGCTTTTTCCGGTCCGGCCGCGACCCGTTATACCGATGCCGGCCCCGTCCCTGCCCGGCCGTTCTGGCGCCGTGGCGTCTTTTTCCTGCTGTCCTTTCTTTTTGCCTTCGGGGCCGACGCCACCGAGGTCGATACCAAGGCCCAGTATGTCATCAGCCTGGCCGGCATCAATGTCGCCAATATCGACGTACGCTTCATCGACGACGGCAATCGCTACGCCATCGATGTGGGCGCCAATGTCGCCGGCGTCGGCAATCTGGTGGCGAGCGGCACCGCCAGCGCCGATTCCGCCGGGGCCTCGACGGCGCGCGGACTGTCGGCCAAGGACTTCACGCTTGAGACCCGGGCGCGCGGCGACCGGTTCGAGGTCGATGTCTCCTATGCCGGCGGCGACGCCACGGCCTTCAAGATCGACCCGCCGATCGCGACCGACTACGGGCGCGTCGCCATCGAGCGCAAACACCTCAAGGGCGTCGCCGACCCGATCACCTCGTTCATCCTCAAGGGCGCCACGCTGAGCCCGGATCTATGCAACCGCAAGATCAAGGTCTTCACCGGCATGGAGCGCTACGACATCGCCATGAGCTTCGGGGCGACCCAGCAGGCGACCTCGCCGCGCACCGGCTACCAGGGACCGGTGGTGTTGTGCCGGGTCCGCTATATCCCGATCTCCGGTCATTACGAAAACTCGGAAGTCACCGACTATCTCGCCCATTCCGACAAGATCCTGGTCTGGTATGCGCCTCTCGGCACATCGGGCTATTTCATCCCCTACCGCGTGCTGATGGGTACGGCGGCGGGCGATCTGTCGATGGTGATGACAAGCCTCAACTAGAGCGGCGCTACTGCGACTGGGCCGGAACGCGGTTCGCTGCAGACGAACACGCCGCTGTCGATGGTGATGCGCAACACGCCCCACCCGCCGCGAAGGCATCATCGGCCAGGCGTCCGAGCACCTGCAACTCTGCCTCGGATGCGTCATCGCCTGGCGGGAACAAGGCCGGGTAGCTGAAGACATCCGCCGGATCCGTAACCACCATCTCGGACGTATTGCGTTTGAGCTCGACCGCGCCGAAACCGGCCTCAAGCAGCGGCGGTGCACTTTCGAGGACGAAATCGATCGCCAGTCCCGCCGGCAGACCAAAGGCCTCGGCGTGACAGAGCATGTGCATGGCGAGCACCCGATCAAAGCTGCGATCCGCGAACGGCATGGCGCAGACATTCGTGACAACGCCCGCGATGTGACGCCAGCGCCGGACGCCATTCAGCCGGGCGAGCGCCTCCTCGACCATGCCGGTGGACCTGCCCGCCAGGGTGATGTCGAGCGCGGCCGGAAACCGTTCGGCGCATTTTTCCCAGAACCATCCGGCGCCGCAGCCGATATCGAGCACGCTCATGCCCGGCGCGAAACCGGTCAGGCCGGCGACGAAGCCGAACCAGCTGTTGGTGTCGTACTTTTTGTGCAGGAGCGCCCCGCGCCTGAGCTTGCTTGAATCCCTGAACTGGTCGGTGTCGAGACATTGGCGGTTCTTCCACACCATTTCCGCCCTTCGCCGCGCCGCTTCCGTCGCCGGATTGCACCAACACGCCTGTCCCTTTTTGGGTCGGCAACAAGAGTTTTGCCAACATTGCGGTTTTTTGTGCCGGAAATCGGGGCACACGGTCTGAATCATGGCGTTTTTTTTCGCCATGATCCCGGTAACAGCTGATTAACGAAACCGCCGAATCGCCCGGCGTTAAGGCAATCGAAACCAAGGTGAACGGAAAACACGTCGATTTCGGAGGCTTTTTCCCGCGGTCGTAAAATCTTGTATGCTTTGCGCCAGATAGCCCCAAGATGGAGTGGAGAACAAACTGGCATTCGTGAGTCGCAACCGATTCGGTCCGACTTTGTTCACGTTCCGATCTCAGTGTTAAACGCGGTTTGGCCGAATCCCTTCGGCCGTGTCATGATGAAACATATTTGCTGTTCCCGCCCGGGTGCGTTTTCGTGATTTTCAAGACTGACGGCCCTGCCGGTAGCCTCAAGGCGGTGCTCGGCCCCACCAATACCGGCAAGACCCATTACGCCATCGATCGCATGCTGGCCCATCCGACCGGCATGATCGGGCTGCCGCTGCGCCTTCTGGCCCGCGAGGTCTACAATCGCATCGTGACGCGTATCGGCGCCGACAAGGTGGCGCTGGTCACCGGCGAGGAACGTCTGGTGCCGTCGCACCCGCGCTATTGGGTGGCGACCGTCGAGGCGATGCCGCTCGACATCCCGGTCGATTGCCTTGTCGTCGACGAGATCCAGGTCGCGACAGATTTCGACCGCGGCCATGTGTTCACCGACCGCATCCTCAAGGCGCGCGGACGTTCGGAAACCCTGCTGCTCGGGGCGGCGACCATGGTGCCGCTGATCCGAAAACTCCTGCCCGAAGCCGAGATCATCCACCGCCCGCGTCTGTCGACCCTGCTATGGGCCGGTTCGAAAAAGATCACCCGCCAGCCGCGCCGCACCGCCATCGTCGCCTTCTCGGCCTCCGAGGTCTATGCCATCGCCGAGTTGATGCGGCGCGAACGCGGCGGCGCCGCCGTGGTCATGGGGGCGCTGAGCCCACGCACCCGCAACGCCCAGGTCGACCTGTTCGAAAATGGCGATGTCGATTTCCTGATTGCCACCGACGCCATCGGCATGGGGCTCAATCTCGGCCTCAATCATGTCGCCTTCGCCTCCGAGACCAAGTTCGACGGCTACCAGACCCGACCGCTTAATCCCGCCGAATTCGGCCAGATCGCCGGGCGCGCCGGTCGGCACACCACCGACGGAACCTTCGGCACCACAGGACTTGCCGACGCTTTCGACGACGAATTGGTCGAACGCATCGAAAGCCACGACTTCCAGCCGGTCAAGGTTCTGCAATGGCGCAACTCGGTGCTCGATTTCACCTCGCTCAAGGCCCTCAAGGCCTCGCTCGACAGGGCACCGGATGTCGAGGGCCTGACGCGTGCGCCGACGGCCGTCGACCAGCGCGCGCTGGAATCGCTTATGCAGTCGGAGCTGAGCGAACTGGCGACCGGTCCCGAGCGGCTGCGGCTCTTGTGGGAATGCTGCCAGATTCCGGACTATCGCGACATCTCGCCGGCCCAGCACACCCATTTGGTGTCACGTATTTTCAAGGAATTGGCGCAAAAGGGAAAACTCGACACGGACTGGATTGCCGAGCAGGTGCGCTTCTGCGACAATAACGAAGGCGACATCGATACCTTGTCCCACCGGATAAGGCAGATCAGAACCTGGACATTCGTTGCCAACCGCCGGACCTGGCTCGAGGATCCGGTGCATTGGCGTGACAGGACACGCTCCATTGAGGACCGACTATCCGATGCTTTGCACGAGAAACTGACGCAGCGCTTCGTTGACCGTCGCACTTCCGTCCTCATCCGGCACTTACGAGACAGACGCATGGTATCTCCCGAAATTAATGACAGAGGCGAAATCTCTGTCGAGGGTCATCTGATCGGATCGATCGAAGGCTTCCGTTTCACTCTGGCGCGGACCGAAGGCGAAGTGGACGCCAAGGGGCTGCGCGCCGCCGCCGAGAGCGCCGTCGCTCCGGAAATACGCAATCGCGCCGCGCGGCTGGCCAATGCCCCGAACGAGGAAATCATCCTGGCGACGGATGGCTATCTCAGGTGGAAGGGCGAAGTGGTCGGCGAGATCGTCGAGGGCGACGACATCCTCAGCCCGCGCGTTCTGGTGCTGGCCGACGAAAGCCTTTCCGGCGCAGATCTCGAGCGCGTCCAGGACAGACTCGGCCTGTGGCTGAGGCACCTGATCAACACGCAGCTCGACCAGATCATCACGCTCAAGAACCCGCCCGAGATCGAGGGCACGGCCCGCGGCATCGCCTTCCAGCTCGCCGAGCACCTGGGCATTCTGCCGCGTTCGCTGGTCGCCAACGACGTCAAGGGACTGGACCAGGACGTCCGGGCCAAGATGCGCAAGCTCGGCATCAAGTTCGGCGCCCATCACATCTATGTGCCGATGTCGCTGAAGCCGGCGCCGCGCGAACTGGCGCTGATCCTTTTTGCCCTCAAGAACGGCGGCGTACGTCAGCCGGGCGTGTCGGAACTGCCGCCGGTGGTCCTTTCCGGCCGCACTTCGTTCGAGGCCGATCCCGAGATCGCGCCGCGCCTTTACGAGATCGCCGGTTTCAAGCTCGCCGGCAAGCGCGCCGTGCGCGTCGACATACTCGAAAGGCTCGCCGACTTGATCCGGCCGCTGATCGCGCTCAATCCGGACCGGGTCGAGGGCGAGCTCCCGGCCGGCGCCGCGCCGGGCAACGGCTTCCGCGTCACCGTCGAGATGACCTCGCTGCTCGGCTGCGCCGGCGAGGATTTCGCCTCGATCCTCAAATCGCTCGGCTATCGGGTGCAGCGCACCAAGCTGCCGCCCGAGCCCGCGCCGGAGACCAATGCAGCAACGGACGAGACCGGGGCCGACCCAGATCAGGCCGAACTGATGGCGCTCGATGGCACCAGCACCGAAGAAGTCGCGGCGGCGGCAACCGGGGCACCGGCCGAACAGTCGGAAGCGGAGGCCGATCTCGACGATCTCAAGAAGCTCGACGGTGTCGAGGCCGAGGCGGAAGCAGCTTCCCAAGCGCCGGCTGAAGAGACCGAAGCAGGCGCCGATCAGACCGACCTCAAAAAGCTCGACGGCACCGAAGGCGAAAACACGGCAGATGCGACGTCGACGGTCTCTGCTTCGGAACAGGCGCCAGCCGAACCCGAGGAACGGTTCGACGAGATCTGGTTCCCCGGTGGCCGTTCGGGCGATCGCGGCCATCGCGACCGCAGGCCGCGGCGCGCACCGGCAGAAGGCGGAGAGTCCGGCAATCAGCAACGCCAGCAGGGCCGACGCGAGGATGGGCGCAATCGCCAGAACGGCGGACAGCGCGGCGAGGACAGCCGTCCCCAGGCCCGCGACGGACGTCCGGACGGCAAGCCCAACAGGCGTCCCGACCGGCGCAAGCAACGCGATTTCGACAAGCCGCGCCGCCAGGAGGGCGACGACACGCGCCAGCGCCGTCCCGACAAACCCTTCGATCCGGACTCGCCCTTCGCGGCACTGGCGGTGCTCAAGGAGCGCCAGGACAAGTGAGCACGTCGCGCTTGCCCGGGCGCGGCAGGAGCGGCGCGTGAGTGCCGGCGCGCCCGAACGCCAGCGGCTCGACCGCTGGCTGTGGTTCGCCCGCATGTTCAAATCGCGGACACTGGCACAGAAATTCGTCACCACCGGCGCCGTGCGCGTCGACAAGGAAAAGGTCTCGTGCCCGGACCATCGCGTCGGTCCGGGCACGGTTTTGACCTTTGTCCTTCACGAGCGCATCAGGGTGCTGCGCATCCTCGATGTCGGTTCACGGCGCGGTCCGGCTCCCGAGGCCCAGGCGCTTTACGAAGACCTGTCGCCCGAGCACATCCCACCCGACAAGGCATCCCGCCCCATCCTTCACGAAAAGCCGCGCGGCACGCGTTCGGTCGCCCGGCGGCGACTCTAGGGCAATCTGGTTTCGCCAAAGCGCTTGCACATGTCTCATCGTCGTTCCGGACTTGATTAGGAATACAGCCGCGCGCCGCCGACGCGACGCTGCTGGATTTCCGAACGGGGTCGGGAATGACCACAGACGAGGCGCGAAGCCTTCATCGCACGTGTCCCCTAGCCGGTCACGCGACGCCAGCGCACCAGTTTGGAACGGTTTTTCAAATCTGGCGACCCTGGCGCAGCAGGCATGCTTCCGCCTCGCTTGCAACCGGCGAAAAAAGCGTCTAGCAACCTGTCGCGGACGCTAGGATCCTTTGCGATCCGGCTTCCGTGCCCACCGGCCCCTTGCATCGACACCAACAGGGATCCCGTCGCCAATGACCTACATCGTTACCGACAATTGCATTAAGTGCAAATACATGGACTGCGTGGAGGTCTGCCCGGTCGACTGTTTCTATGAAGGCGAGAACATGCTCGTCATTCACCCGGACGAATGCATCGATTGCGGCGTGTGCGAGCCGGAATGCCCGGCCGAGGCGATCAAGCCGGATACGGAAAGCGGGCTCGACTCCTGGCTCGAACTCAACTCCAAGTTCGCCGCCATCTGGCCCAATATCACCGAAAAGCGCGACCCGCCGCCTGATGCCGAGAAATTCGACGGCGAAACCGGCAAGCTCGGAAAATATTTCTCCGAGGAGCCGGGCGAAGGGGATTGACTCCGCCCTGCCCGGTCAAGGCATGCATTATGGTTGATAATCCGTTGCGCGGACTTGCGCAGCGGACGCAATTTGATTCGCAAGTTTTGATTCTTGCGGAATTTTATGCTATGATCGCTCGATAATCGTCAGCCACCCTTATGTGAAACTGGAGTGCCAGGAAGGCACGCGGTTCTTTCGCAACAGTACCAGCACTGTACCTAGGCCGGTCCAACCGTCCGGCAGAGGGTGGGTTGACTGCCGCAGCATTCCAGCAGGAAGGCACGGCAATTCGGACGGCCGCCAAAGGCGACCGTCACGGCGTCAACAGGAGTATGCCCATAATGGCAACAAAAAAGTCTCAGCAGCGTGTCGGTTTCAAGACAGGTGAATACATCGTCTACCCGGCGCACGGCGTTGGCCAGATCGTTTCCATCGAGGAACAGGAAGTCGCCGGGCTGACCCTCGAGCTGTTCGTGATCAACTTCGAGCAGGACAAGCTCACCCTTCGGGTTCCGGTCGCCAAGATCAAATCGGTCGGCATGCGCAAACTGGCTGAAGACGATCTGGTCAAGAAGGCGCTCGACACCGTTACCGGCCGTGCCCGCGTCAAGCGGACAATGTGGTCGCGTCGGGCCCAGGAGTACGAAGCCAAGATCAATTCGGGCGATCTCGTCGCCATTTCCGAGGTCGTGCGCGACCTCTACCGGTCCGACGACCAGCCCGAGCAGTCCTATTCCGAGCGTCAGCTGTTCGAACAGGCCATGGACCGCATGTCGCGCGAGATCGCCGCGGTCAACAAGCTGACCTTGACCGAAGCCGTCCAGCTCATCGAAAAGAACCTCGCCAAGAGCCCGCGCCGCGGCGCCAAGGCCGATGCCGATGCCGAGGCGGACAGCTCCGACTCCGAACAGGACGACGAGGAAGCCGCCGCCTGATCGGCGTCACGTACAACGACAGAATCGAGAAAGGCCGGCATCACGCCGGCCTTTTTCATGTGTCCGGCTGCAGCGGGGCGTATCTCATTCGGCGCTGACGATCTTGTATTGCTGGCCCGGCACGATCGGATCACTGTCGAACAGGGCGTTGAGCACCAGGAACAGGTTCTTGGCATTGGCGACGCCGCTCATCTTGGCGGCGAGCGAGCTGGTGGTGTCGCCCGGCCTGGCGGTGGTGAGCCTGATCACCGTGTGGCGGATCTTCCTTGTGTCGGCGTTGGTCACCTTGCGGAACGAGGTGATCGTTTCTTCGGCCCGGGCGGCAAAGCCGGCATCGCCGGTGCGCGACGCGAAGATGTAGCGATAGACTTCCTTGTCGAAGCGCACGACGGTGACGCGGAAGAACCATTGCCCGGTCCTGGCGGCGCCGCTGGCCATCTCGATGCCGTTGTGGCGGGCCGGCGTGACGGTGTCGGGATCGAGGCCGGCGATCCAGCCGGACTTGAGATAGTCGGTCAGCGCCATGGTCTCGGGCACCTGAGCGCTGTCGAAGCGCACGGCTTCGCCGTCGCCGGCCAGCCCGACCACGGCTGAAGCGGTGTTCTGCAGCGTATAGGACTTGGGCACGAAGAAGGTGAACCCGAGGCTCGGGTGGATGAACTGGTGGTCGACGATGGCGCCCTGGTTCGGACTGTCACCGAAGGCAAGCCCATCCACCGACCTGAGGAAGGGCGCCCGCCCGACCATGCCGACGCCGGGCGTGACGCCGAGCGCCTGCGCCTCGGTGATGACCTTCTCGATGCGGTCCGGGGTCGAGGGATGGCTGGCAAGGAAATCGTCGGCCGAGCCCTGACCGTCGCCGCCGGCGGAGATGGCGGCGAAGCGTCCCATCGACGACAGAAACCGTGCGGCGGCATTGGGATCGAAGCCACCCCGCGCCGCGACACGCACGCCTTCCTTGTCGGCGGACAGTTCCTGGGCCTGGGAGAAGGCGGCCAGCGACAGGCGCGAGCGCGCCGCTGACTGGTCGGTCTCGAGATTGCCGCCAAGCACCGAAGTGACGACCTTGTCGACGATCTCGGAGGTGCGGATGCGGCTTGAGCGCGCCTGGGCGTGCTTGAGGGTGACATGGGCAATTTCGTGCGACAGCACCGCCGCGATCTCGCTCTCGTCATTGGCGAGGGCCAGGATGCCGCGCGTGACATAGATGTAGCCGCCCGGCAGAGCGAAGGCGTTGACGACCGGCGTGTCGAGGATGGTGACGGTATAGGGCGTATCCGGCTGGTCGGCGGCCGCCAGCAGCTTGCCGGTGATCGCCGCGATCATCACTTCGGCCTTTTCGTCGTGATAGACACCGCCATAGGCGGCGACGATACGCGGATGCTCGCGCCGTCCGATCACGATGTCATCGGGATCCGTTCCCGCCGGCACCGCCGGCGCCGCATCGTCATCGCCGGTGCGGTGCACCGAGATGTCGCCGCCGGGCAAAAAGCTCGAACAGCCCATCAGCCCGGCAATTGCCAGGGCGGCGATCACGCCTCGGAGCGGAATTGAACGCGCAAAGCCGATCATGGACGCGCCAGGACCTCGATCTGTTCGGGATGGGTAACGGCGACGCGCGGCCCGTCATGGTCCTCGATCCAGCCGCGCACACGCACCAGGGCGCCCTCGAGCGTCAGAGGATCGATGGAGGCAGCGGCGAAGCGCTTTTGCGACGCCTTGTCGATGGTCACAGTGAAGTCCTCTTTCCAGTACCGCCCGAAGTTGAGATAGACGGTTGCGCCCACCTTGTCAGCCAGCAGCACGCGACCTTCGACTAGTTCGAAAAACCCGGTGCGGGTCAAGAGCTGTTGCGGACGGGCTGCATCGCGCACGGCATAGAACGCATCCTGCCAGATGCCGAGCCGCTCGGCCCGCGCCCGCGCTTCGACCGCCAGAAGTTCCCCGGCACAGGCGCGATTGTCGGGGAAGGAATAGGCGCGGGCAAGCCCGGCGGCGAGCATCGCCTGCTGAAGCCAGGTGCCATCAGCGAGATAGGCCTGCCCGATAAGGCGCTGGTGGCGGTCTCGCGGCATGGGGGCCGTAGCGATCGAAATCTCCTGTCCGGACACCAGCTGTTCCAGGCGTTGCCGCGCCGCCTCGGCCATCGGCCAGTCGGCAAGGTCTGTGTCCGGCGCATAGAGCTTGGGCGCCTGGATGCCGGACAGGCGCAGCTTGTCGCCGCTGGCGAGGAGTATCGTGGCGCCGTCCGGCACCGCGACCGCCTCGATCCCAAGCCCTTCACTCACGCTATCGCAGGCCACGGTCTCTCCTGTCAGCATGAAAAACGCCGCGACGAGGACCAACGCCCGAATGTGAACCTTTGTCAGCAAAATGACGCCCGCCCGTCGCCCCGACGCTTTCACCATGCAATTGCGGCAAAAATCTTTCCACTCCCGCGGAACCGTGTCGAGCCATTCGATCACATCGCCCGGCAAACAACCGCCTTGTCCACCCTCGATGGCCCGATCCGGGTGGTGCGTCAAAATTCTGACACCAGACACGTGCTAACCGGCGCCGTGACAATCGATAAGATCCTGCGCTGCGCGCTTGTGCGGACACAGGCCGCCAGTCGGTGCAGCGGAGAGGAACACCAATGATCGGCAAGGGACGTTTCGTCCTCGTCGTCGGACCGTCCGGGGCCGGCAAGGACACACTGATTTCCGGCGCCAGGGCGGCGCTGGGATCCGATCCGCGCTTCACCTTCCCCGAGCGCATGATCACCCGCGCCGAGGTGCTGGGCCACGAGGCGCACAAGGTCATCACCCGCGCCGAATACGAGGATCGGCGCAGATCGGGAGATTGCGCCCTCAGCTGGGAGGCGCATGGTTTCGGCTATGTCGTGCCCGCTTCGGCCATCACGGATATTGCCGAAGGCAAGATCGTGGTGTGCAATGCCTCGCGCAAGATCGTGCCCGAGGCGCTGACGCGCTATCCTGGTTCGGAAGTCGTCTTCGTCGACGCCTTGCGCATCGTCCGCGCCACGCGGCTTGCCGAACGCGGCCGCGAAACGGCCGAGCAGATCGAGGCACGGCTGGCGCGCGAGGTGCCGAAGCTGCCAGACTCGGTCCCGGTGACCGAGATCGACAATTCCGGCGCCCGCGACGAAGGCATTGCCGCTTTCGTCGCCGCCCTCAACAAGATTGCCGGCCGAGCGCCGGTGGAAAGAAGGCCCGCATGAACTCCGACCGCGAAAACCCGCTGATGCGGCTCAGCGAGAGGCCGACCATCCACCCGACCGCCGACCGGCGCGGCTCCGAGCTCGGCGCCTGGACCGAGCTGAGCGCCGATGTCGCCTTCATCGATTCGGTGCTCGGCGATTATTCCTACGTCATGCAGCGCGCCAACATCATCTGGTCCGAGATCGGCAAATTCGTTTCGGTCTCTTCCGATGTCCGGCTCAATCCCGGCAACCACCCCTATTGGCGGGCGAGCCAGCATCACTTCACCTATCGCGCCGCCGCCTATGGCCTCGGCGAAGATGACAGCGAATTCTTCGAATGGCGCCGCACCAATGCCGTCCGCATCGGCCACGATGTCTGGATCGGTCACGGCGCCACGATCCTGGCCGGCGTCAGCATCGGTACGGGCGCCATCATCGGCGCCGGCGCCGTCGTCACCAAGGACGTCGAGCCCTACATGATCGTCGGCGGCGTGCCCGCAACACCGATCCACCCGCGCTTCGAGGACAAGACGGTGGAAGGGCTTCTGGCGCTCGCCTGGTGGGACTGGCCGCACGAGATTCTCGCCGAGCGGCTCATCGACATGCGGACGTTGACCCCTGACGAGCTGATCGCCAAATACGGGGACTGACAGGCGGTGCTTGCGCAAGCCAAGTGCCCGATGCTATCTGCTGGTCACCGATTTCACAGCGCGATGGTCCCGTAGCTCAGCAGGATAGAGCATCAGATTCCTAATCTGAGGGTCACAGGTTCGAATCCTGTCGGGATCACCACCTAATTGCCACACTGTCGGCACGAAACCGCCAACGGGCCGCCGGCGCAACGCATTCGGGGGGCCGGACAAGCAATAGCCGTAGCGCGCGGCGAGCCGGCTACTCGGCTTCCTGCCGCACAAAATGCGTGTCCGAGACCTGAATCATCGGCAATTCCACCGGAACATAATCGGGGGGCCGCAAGGCGCTCGGAATTTCGTCGGCCATGAGCTGGCGGCCTTCGGGGCGCTGCAACGGGTCCGCGACCGGCACCGAGCTGAGCAATTTCCGGGTGTAGCTATGGCGCGGATCGGCGAATACCGATCTGCGGTCGCCGATTTCAACAATCTCGCCGAGATACATGACCGCCACGCGATGCGCGATGCGCTCGACCACGGCCATGTCATGCGAGATGAACAAGAGCGAGATGCCGAGATCGGCTTGCAGGTCCATCAACAGATTGATGACCTGCGCCTGAATGGTGACGTCGAGCGACGCCACGGCCTCGTCGGCGATCAAAAGGCTTGGATCGAGCGCCAGCGCACGTGCGATGCAAATGCGCTGGCGCTGTCCGCCGGAGAAAGCGTGCGGATAGCGATCGAGATGCTCTTCGGACAGTTCGACGCGTTCAAGCAGGGATGCGGCCTTGCGCTTCATGTCGGCACGCGATCCCCCGACGCCGTGGACGAGCATCGGATCGATGAGCGCTCGTCCAACAGTCATGCGCGGGTTGAGCGAACCGAATGGATCCTGGAACACCATCTGGACCTTGCGGCGGAACCGTTGCCGCACCGCAGCAGGCGCGGACGTGACCTCCTGGCCCTCGAATCTGATCGCGCCGGACAAGGGTCTGTCGAGCTGCATGATTGTCCGCGCGATCGTCGATTTGCCGCAGCCGGATTCGCCCACAAGCGCGAGCGTCTCGCCCGGCATGATCGAGAACGAAACGTTCTCCACCGCATGCACGCGTCCCGCGACCTTGCCGAACAGTCCTGTGCGCAGATCGAACCGGGTGACGAGGTTTTCGACTTCGAGAAGCGGAATGGCACCAGTCGCGGACTGGTCGGCGTCTGGCATGCTCATCGTCCTGTCTCCGCGCCGTCGTGGCCGGCGGGCTCGGCGCCAGCGTCAAAAGAGACGAGCGGGAACTTTTCCGGCCTATCGGTATGCGCCATGCTGCCCAGTCTTGGCACGGCAGCCATCAGAGAGCGGGTGTAGGCGTGTTTGGGCGCGGCAAAGATGTCATAGACCGAACCGGTTTCGACGATCTCGCCATTCAGCATGACACAGACCCGGTCAGCGACTTCGGCGACCACGCCCATATCATGGGTGATATAGAGTACCGACATGCCGACTTCATCCTGCAAGGCGCGCACCAGATCGACGATTTGGGCCTGGATGGTCACATCGAGCGCCGTGGTCGGTTCGTCCAGGATCATCAGCGCCGGACGGCAGCTCAGCGCCATGGCGATGACGACCCGTTGGCGCATGCCGCCGGACAATTGATGCGGGAACTGCCTCAGGCGCCGTTCGGCATCGGGAACCCGCACAAGCTTGAGCATGCGCAGCGCGATCTCGCGCGCCTCGCGCCGATCCTTTTTCTGGTGACGCATGACCGCCTCGGCGATCTGGTCTCCGATTGTGAAAACCGGATTGAGGCTGGCCATCGGGTCCTGGAACACGATGGAGATATCGGCGCCGCGTATCTGGGTCATTTCGGCCATCGGCAGGGCGGTCAATTCGCGAATGCTGCCATCGGCGAGGCGCATTCTGATCGTGCCCCCCAGAATGGTGGCGCCTTCATGTTCGGTCAGCCGCATCACCGTCATCGCGGTCACGGACTTGCCTGAGCCGGATTCGCCGACAAGCGCCAGGGTCTCGCCTTTGTCGATGTGCAGGGAAACGCCTTTCACCGCATCGAGCTGGCGTGCCTCGCCGGCACGGAAGGCGACACGCAGGTCGTCGATCTCCAGAACGCGTTCGGGCGGAAAGCCGGTGCCGGTGGTTTCGCTCATCAAAGGGTATCGCCTCGCGTCCAGACTTGCAGCAAGGCCTGATGCGCGGCCCGTCCAGGTGCCGCGCAACCGCCCAAAGCCATCAATTTCGGCTAGTTCAGGCCAAGCGCCGCGCGCTTGTCAATAAGCCGGGGAAGCCGGTCCGCGCGCAATTCGGCGCACCCGCCCGGAAATCCGGGGCGATGGCAAGTCTATGCCATTTTCGCATGAGCCATGACCGACATGGCGAGAGTCCCTCAACCCCGGCGCGGCGTGGCGCTGGTTGCCTGTTTGACGCCGTTGCTGAAGATATTGCCAATCGCGGCGGGATCGACAATGGCCTGCGAAAGCGGGCCCTTGGCGATCCTTTGCCAGAAGGATTCCAGTTCGGGTTCAGCCGGACCATTGCGCCTGAAAACGCGCACCTGCATGTCGACAGTGAGCTCCGGCCCGCCGATCTGGCAGAGATCGCCACGTGCCATGGCGTCGCGCACGCAGCTTTGCGGCAGCCAGCCAACGCCCCTGCCCGCCATGGCCATGCGCTTGATGCCCTCGGCCAGCGAGGTTTCGTAGACAGTGGACAATGGAATATCGCGATCCTGCCGCGACAGGATCAGCGAGACCAGCCGACCCATATACCCGTCGTCCCAGGAATAGGCGAGATAGGGAATGCGTTCGCCATCGTCGCTGTCCAGGGAGAAGAGCGGGAGACCATCCTTGCCGACCGCGCTGACCGGAATGAAGGGATCGACGCCGATCCGCACGGAGGCAAACGGCCCATCCCGCAGCACCGGCGGCCCGTCGGGATGGTCATAGGCGATGGCGAAATCCGACCGCCCCAGCGCCAGATGTTCAATGCAATCGTGAAAGTCCGTGGCGTGCATGCTCATATGCACCGAGCCGAGCTCGAATTCGATCGCACTCATCCATTCGGGAAACATGAACAGCGCGATGGTGTGCAAGGCCGAAAACGAAATCAGTTGCTTGTGGGTATCGGACTGCTGCTGGCAATCGGTGCGCAGCCGATAAAGGTCGCGGACGATTTCCTGACAGCGCGGGTGAAACAGTTCGCCAGCGTGCGTCAATTGCACAGGATAGGTGCTGCGGTCGACCAGATCCGCGCCAACCCAGCTCTCAAGCGCCTGAATTCGCCGGGAAAAGGCAGGCTGCGAGCTGTTGCGGGCTGCAGCGGCCGTGGAGAAATTCCGCGTGGCTACGATCTCGAGATAATCCTCAAGCCATCGAAGCTCCATAGGCACCTCTATGCATTTCGCGCATAACCCATCCTGACACAGCATTAGACAGGGGCTCAACCCGCAAATAACGTTTTAAGGCTGGAACTTCGGGTCACGAACCAACAAGGAACCATGGACGCCATGATCAAAAAACTACTCGTTTGCACGAGTCTTTTTGCCATGATCTCGGGAGGGGCTCAGGCTCAGGATATCCCGAATCCAGGCACGCTCGTGTTCCTGTGGACCGACGGCATCACGTCGCTCGATCCCGCCTATATCGGCAACACGCCCAGTACCTACGCATCCATCAACGTGTACAGCCGGCTGCTCAACTACAACGGCGAAAAGATCTCGGAGTTCGTGCCGGCGCTTTCGGCCGAGGTGCCCTCGATCGAGAACGGTTTGATCGCGGTCCATGACGATGGCTCGGTCGATTACACCTTCCCGCTCAAGGAGGGCATCCACACCCATCAGGTCGGCATTGCCGGCGCCGATGGCAGCATCGAGTGGGTCTATTACGACGACCTTTCGGACGCCGACAAAGCCAAGATCGAACCTGGCTATGGCGAGATCACGCCAGAGGACGTCAAATACAGCCTCATGCGCGCCATGCTGCAGGGCGAATCCTGGATGGCCAATGCCGTCACCGAAATGATCACCGCCGGCGAATACCCCAACATCACCGCCTGGGCGACAGGACTGGCCGGCGTCGAGTCAATGGACGATGTCAGCCCGGAAGGCCTGGTTGCCGTGCATGATGCTCTGGCCGAGAAGTTCTCGATCGAGGGCAATTCGGTCACGCTCAGTCTCGACAAGCCCTTCCCGGCCACGCTCGGTGTCATCGCACTGCCCTTCGGTACGTCGATCATCGACAAGGAATGGGCGGTTGCGCAGGGCGCATGGTCCGGCGACGCCGAGACCTGGATCGACCACTACAAGCCCGATACCGGCGACAGCGCCCTGTTCGATGTCGAGAATGGCACCGGCCCGTTCATGGTCGAGGAATGGGACCAGGGCGAACGCCGCCTCGTGCTCAAGCGCTTCGAAAACTACATGGACGGCCCTGCCCAGCTCGAACGCGTCGTGCTGCGCAACGTGCCGGAATGGACTACACGCCGCCTTCAGCTCGAAGCCGGCGATGCCGACGTCGTCGCGACGCCGGTCGAGTTCCTGGACGAGATGAAACAGGCCGATGGCATCACCGTCACCGAAGGTCTGCCGCAGATCTACGGCCGCGCCCTGTTCTACATGTGGCCGATCCAGTCCGACAGCTCGGCAATCGGTAGCGGCCAACTGGACGGCAAGGGCATTCCGCCGGACTTTTTCGGCGATATCGACGTCCGCAAGGGCTTCAACTATGCCCAGGACTACGATCTGCTGATCGAACAGGTGACCCTTGGCAAGACCGTCCAGATGCGCGGCCCGACCGTGCGTGGCCTGATGGGCTACCGCGACGACAGCCCGGTCTATTCCTACGATCCCGAAAAGGCCGAAGAGCACCTGCGCAATGCGTTCGGCGGCAAGCTGTGGGATGTCGGTTTCGAACTGACCGGTTTCCACACCGAAGGCAGTTCGCTCGCCAATGCCGCCCTGTCGGTGCTGCAGCAGAACCTGGCCCGGATCAATCCCAAGTTCCGCCTCAACATCCAGGCCGTGCCGTGGTCGGCCCTGTCCGAACGCATCTACGGCGCCGACAATCCGAGCGCGCCATTGGCCTATATGGGCTGGGGTCCGGACTATTCCGATCCAGGTGGTCCGCTCGGTGCCGCGACCTACTATTTGTC
Source organism: Devosiaceae bacterium (assembly GCA_963675235.2). Lineage (GTDB taxonomy): Bacteria > Pseudomonadota > Alphaproteobacteria > Rhizobiales > Devosiaceae > JAHJQZ01. Next base: position 629,682 of record CAXXFU010000017.1, read on the forward strand.
GAGCACGGGACTTGTGGCCGGCTTCAGCGGCGACGGCTATCGCGAATTGCTGCGCGAGAACTTCGACCCGCTCCTGGACGAAGCCTGGAACCTGACCGATCCAGCCAAGCGCGAGCCCATCTATGCCAAGCTGCAGGAGATGAGCCACGACTACGCCACGTCGCAGTTCTTGTGGGAGGAATACTCCTACATCGTGACCCGCGACTGGATCGACGGCTATGTCCACAACATGGTCACTTACGGGGCCTGGGACTTCTACAACATCTCCAAAGGCAAGTAGCCTGAGGAGACGGAACCGGCCGGACGCTTCGGACACGAATGCGCCCGGCCCCGGACACATCTAGGGCGCCGGAGAGCGAACGTCTCTGCCGGTCTCCGGTGCCTTGTCTTTCGGTCGGCCCCATTTGGGCATTTCAGGACATTTCGACGGCTTATGCTCAGCTATGTCATTCGGCGTCTCGCTTTTGTGCCTGTGGTCTTTCTGGCGCTGACGCTCATGATCTTTTCGTTGCAGATGATGCTGTCGCCGACGCAACGCATCGCTGCCTACGCGCCCGACCCATCCTTTCTGAAGGGCGGTGAGGAGCAGATCGCATCGCTGATCGAAAAATACGGGCTCGATGAGCCATTTCTAATCCAGTACCAGAACTGGATCGGCAACATCTTCTCGGGCGATCTCGGCTGGTCGGAAACGGCGCGGGCACCAGTGGCCGAGGCGCTGATCTCCCTGTTTCCCGCCACGGTCGAGCTGGTGATCCTGTCCTTCACCCTGTCGGCGTTTGGCGCCATCTGGCTCGGCACGCGGGCGGGCGTTCATCTCAACAAGCCGGTGGACCACGGCATCCGGATTTTCACCATTCTGGGTTGGTCGTTCCCGACCTTCGTGTTCGGCCTGTTGATGCTGATGTTCTTTTACGGCTCGCTCAACTGGCTGCCGCCGGGGCGGCTGAGCCAATGGGCAGCTCTCGCGGTCGAAACCGACGGGTTTGTCCGCCATACCGGCGCCAACACAGTGGACGCGCTGCTGAACGGGCGCCTGGACATATTCCTGGATTCCATCCGTCATCTGATCGCGCCGGTCATCACGCTCACCTATGTCAACCTGGCCAGCATGACCCGGGTCATGCGGACCTCCATGCTCGAGACGCTGCGTCAGGACTACATCCGCACGGCGCGCGCCAAAGGCCTGTCCGAGAGCGTGGTCGAAAACAAGCATGGGCGGCGCAACGCCTTGCTGCCGGTCATCACCATTGCCGGCATGGAGCTCGCCGCCATGCTCGGCGGTGTCGTCATCACCGAAACGATCTTCGACTATCACGGCATCGGACAGTTTGCCGCCAATGCCGCTTCCAATCTCGATTTCCCCGCGGTTCTGGGCTTTGCGCTCTATTTTGCGCTGGTGCTGATCGTGATCAACCTCATCGTCGACCTGCTCTATCCCCTGCTCGACCCGCGAGTGAAGCTGAGATGAAAGTCCTTCGCTATCTTGTGCAGAATCCCCTGTCGTTGATCGGCCTGATCATCCTTGTGAGCTTCGCTTTCGTGGCGATCTTCGCGCCGGTGCTGGCCACGCCCGAGGCCTATCAGCTCAGCCCCTACGACACGCCGCGCTCGGGGTTCTGGCAAACGCCGCAGCCGCCCTCGCCCGAGCATATTCTCGGCACGACCCAGGGCCAGTACGACATATTCTACGGACTGGTCTGGGGAACGCGGACGGCGTTCAAGATCGGTCTCGGCGTCGTCTTCATCTCGTCGATGATCGGCATCATCATCGGTTCGGTCTCGGCCTATTACGGCGGCGTTGTCGACGAGGTCCTGATGCGCATCGTCGATGTGTTCATGGCCGTTCCGTTCCTGATCGCGGCCATGGTCCTGACCACCCTGCTCGGAAAGGGGCTCTGGCCAATGGTGATCGCGCTGACCAGTTTCGGCTGGATGAATTATGCGCGCGTCATCCGGTCGGAGATCCTGCGCATCAAGGAAATGGACTACGTCAATGCCGCACGTGCCTATGGCGCGTCCGACTGGCGGCTGATCCTGCAGCACATTCTGCCCAACGCCTTCTTCCCAGTTCTGGTTCTGGCGACCATGGCCACCGGGTCGATGGTGCTGGCCGCCTCGGCGCTGAGCTTTCTCGGCGTCGGCACGGAAATGGGCTACGCCGATTGGGGACAGTTCATTTCCTACGCCCGCAACTGGATCGTCGGCACCAAGGACAACCCCTTCGCCTATTGGTACACGCTGTTTTTTCCCGGCATGGCGATCTTCCTGTTCGTTCTGTCCTGGAACCTGGTCGGCGACGCCCTGCGCGACATCTTCGATCCGCGGATCACGCAGCAATAGGACCGGCCGGACATGACCAAAGACACAGCAGACATCGCCGGCCGCTTCGAGGAACTGATCGCCCATCAGGTCGAGGACAAGGCGATCCCCTCGATCTCCTATGCGCTTGTCGACCGCGACGGCCTGATGGCGTCCGGACATGTCGTGCCGAAAGGGAGAACCCCCGTTCCCGACGACGATGCGGTCTTTCGCATCGGCTCACTGTCCAAGATGTTCACAACGCTCGGGCTCATGCAGTTGGCCGAGCGGGGGCTGGTGGACATCGATGCGGATATCGCGGCCTACATCCCACATTTTGCACCTCACAATCCATTTGCCGCCGCCCCAACCGGTTCGCTTGGCAACGAGATCACCTTGCGCAAGCTGATGAGTCACACCGCCGGCATCGTGCGCGAACCCAAAAGCGGGCACTATCTGGATGCCGATCGGCCCTCGCTCGCCGAAACCGTGGACGAACTGGCGGCATCGACGCTCAAGGAAGACCCGAGCAAGGGCATTTTCCGCTATTCCAACGCCGGCATCGCCGTTGTCGGCTCCGTCATCGAAAGGGTCAGCGGGCAGCCGTTCGCGGACTATATCGCGCAAAACATACTCGCGCCGCTCGGCATGACAAACACTGAAGTCACCCTGACGCCGCAACTCGAGCAGCGGCTCGCACCGGCCTTCATGTGGACCGTCGATGGCGACGTTCCGGCCCCGGTCTTCGATCTCGGTGGATCGCCGGCGGGCAACATCTATTCGACCGCGCCGGACATGGCGAAATTCGCCACGGCTCTCCTCAATGGCGGATTTTGCCCGGACGGCACGCGGCTCGTGCGGCCGGACACGTTGTTGCGCATGTGGGTGCCCGTCGGCGAACGTCCGAAAGGCTATGAAGGTCCGCAAAAAGGCTACGGCCTGGGTTTCGGCGTCGGCCGCATGGACGGTTGGCTGTCGGTCGGCCATTCCGGCGCTGTCTATGGCTATGCGACCCATCTGTCGCTTCTGCCGCATGCAGGGCTTGCCTGCCTTGTGTTCTCGACGCTCGATTTCACCAACCAGATCGCCGGGCAATTGGCCAGTCTCGGCCTGCGGGTCGCCTTGGCGTCGCGCAAAATGGGAGACATGCCCGAACGACCGCGCACGGTTGGCAAGGCCACATCGGAGCAAATGGGCGAGCTGACCGGCTTCTACCGATGCGCGAACAGCGCCGAGACCGCCGAAATTCGCGTCGGAAACGGCCGGCTCAACCTCATGGGTGATGGCGTGCCGCTGGAGATCCGACCTGTCACCCGGACCGAGTTCATCGTCGACGGACGACTGCATTCGGACGGAACCGACTATCCGCATCGCGCCGTCCGGTTTCCGCAAGCCGGCCATATGGTCTGGAAGGACAAGGACTGGCATAGGCACACGCCTGAACAGGTCGCGCCGCCGGCGGAGATCGCGGAGCATCTGGGCACCTACGGTCCGGATTTCAACATCACCTATGTGAACTTCGCCAATGGCCGTCTCACCTGCCTGATCGAGTATTTCTGCACCCATGATTGCGAGCCGCTGGGCGGCAATCTCTACCGCATGCACGGCACGCTCTACGAAGATGAAACGCTGGAACTCGGCGCCCGCGACGAAAATGGCGTTCTCGGCATCCGAGTCGGACCCATGTTTCTGGCGCGCCGCGCCTGACCCTGACTGCAGCCAATGGATCCAACGATGCGCGTTACAAAGATCGAACTGTTCAAAGCCAATCTGCCGCTCAAGCGCCCCTTCCGCATCGCCATCGGCGAAACACGGGCCACCGAGACGATGTTCGTGCGCGTGTCGACCGACGCCGGTCTCAGTGGCATGGGCGAGGCCGATTGCTTCCGCCCGGTTGTTGGCGAAAACCAGGCAACGGCCGTCGCCGCAGGCATGGAGTATGCGCGGCTCCTGCTCGGCAAGGACCCGGTTGCCATCAACAGCCGCGTCGCGGAACTGCGCCAGTTCATGCCCGCCACGCCCACGGCGCGTTCAGCGTTCGACATGGCCCTTCACGATATAGCCGCCCAGGCAGCCGGCATGCCGCTTTATGCCTTTCTCGGCGGCGAAAAGCGCAGCTTCCAAACTGACATCACCGTCGGCCTGGACACGCCGGAAATCATGGCAGCCCATGCCCGAGAAATCGCCGATCGCGGCCTTCAGGCCATCAAGATCAAGCTCGGCACACAGGCCGCCGAGGACATTGCGCGCATGCGGGCCATCCGCGCCGAAATCGGCGACGCCATCGCGCTTCGCATCGACGCCAACCAGGGCTGGGACCGCGCCGCCGCAATGACGGTGCTCGACGCTATCGCACCACTCGGCATCGAATACTGCGAACAGCCCGTGCGCGCCTGGGACCATGCCGGCATGGCGGCGATCTCGGCCCGCTCGCCGATCCCGATCATGGCCGACGAATCGCTATTCGACGATCATGACGCCTTCACCCTCGCGGCCGGCGGTGCCTGCCAATATCTCAACATCAAGCTCGCCAAATCCGGCGGCCTGAACACGGCCATGCGCATCAATGCAGTTGCCGAGGCGGCAGGGTTCCGCTGCATGGTCGGATGCATGACCGAAACCAGGCTGGCGTTGACGGCTGCGGCGCATCTGGTTTCATCACGTCCGAACATCGCCTTTGCCGATCTCGACGGCGCGGACATGCTGGCTGACGACCCGGTTATCGGCGGCATGGTCTATGGCGAAAATGGCGCAATCACCCTGCCCGACACACCTGGCCTCGGCGCCGGTCTCGATCCCGATTTTCTCAATTCGCTCGAGCACATCACTCTGGACGAGGGTGTGACGGCGTGACAGTCGCGGCGGCACATCCCGTGTTGCGCATGGACTCGCCCATCGGCGCGCGCATGACCATCAACGGTCGGCCCGTCGACTACTTTGCGGGCACGAGCTATTACGCCCTGCATGGTGATCCCAGAGTGATCGCGGCCGCGCAGGACGCCTGTGCCACATACGGAATCGGTCCGGGAACGCTGGCCGAGGTGCCTGCCTACGACGCCGCGCTTGCCAGTGTCAGGGCCTATTTCGACGTCCCGGAGGTCAGCTATTTCGCCTCCGGCTACATGTCGATCCTGGTCCTGTTGCAGGGCCTGAGCGACCGATTCGACGTCATCCTGATCGATGCGGTTTCCCATTTCAGCATCAGGGACGCGGTTGCCATGCTCGACAGGCCGGTCGTTGCCTTCCGCCATCGCGACCCCGAAGACCTGGCGCAAAAACTCTCCACGCATGTGCGTGCAGATCAAAGGCCGGTGATCGTGAGCGATGGCGTCTTCCCGGTCACCGGCCACATCGCCCCGCTCGACGCCTATCTCGCCGTCATGGCGGATGTCGACGATGCCCTGTTGTGTATCGACGATGCCCATGGAGTCGGCGTGCTTGGCGCGAATGGGCGCGGCACGCTCGAGCATTTCGGCATTGGCGGACCGCAAGCCTTTTCGGCCGCGACGCTCAGCAAGGCCTTTGGCGGCTTTGGCGGCATTGTTCCCGGGTCCACCGAACTGGTGGAGGCCATTCGCCGCCGTGCGAAGCTGATGATCGGCGCTTCACTGCCACCGGTTCCCGGCGCGGCTGCCGGTGGTGCCGGCGCCCGAATTCTTGCCGAAAACCCGGATATGCGACACCGGCTGCACACCAATGTCCAACACATGCGCGAAGGCCTTCGGCACATCGGATTTTCGGTCGAGGACACGCCGGTGCCTGTCATCAACCTGACGGCGGATGCGGATCTGTCGGCGGTCCGCGACCACCTGCTGAACCACGATATCGTCGTCAAACGCGTGGAGCCGGCAGGCTATTCTGACGCTCCCGACAGGGAGTCGCTGCGTATCGCAGTTTTTTCAACACATACGGACAAGCAGATCGACAGGTTGGTCGACGCAATTGCCGCGTGCATCTGAGCGGCGGAGAGGAATATGAGTATCCAACCAGACGAGACAGTCGCAAAACCATCCGGCCTGCCGATTCATGTCATCCGCAAGCCTTATTTGTTGATGCTCGGCGACATGGCCGACCGCAAGCACGCGAAAACCGCGCTCGGACTGAAGGATTGGTGCGCACACGATTGCGTCGGCCAGCTTCGTCTCACCGATGACGCCGTCGACACCGGGCTCGCCGACATGAGTCCCCGCGAAGCCTACGAAGCCGGTGCGCGGACGCTCGTCATCGGCATCACTCCCTCCGGCGGCAAATTGCCCGACAGCTGGATTCCCTCTCTTCTCGAAGCGCTCGCGGCCGGGCTCGACATCGCGTCTGGTCTTCACATGCGGTTGGACGATATTCCGGAAATCGCGTCGCGGGCGCGGGAGCTTGGCCGCGCGCTGCACGACGTCCGCCATTCCAAGCGCAGTTTTGAGGTCGGAACCGGCATGCCGCGCACCGGAAAACGCATGCTGATGGTCGGAACGGATTGCGCCGTGGGCAAGAAATACACGGCATTGGCCATCCACCGCGCCCTTGTCGCCCGCGGGGTATCCGCCGACTTCCGGGCCACCGGCCAGACCGGCATTCTCATCGCCGGCCAGGGCGTCGCCGTGGATGCGGTCGTCGGCGATTTCGTTTCTGGCGCCGCCGAAGCCCTGTCGCCAGCCAACAACCCGGGGCATTGGGATATCATCGAGGGTCAGGGTTCGCTCTATCACCCCTCATTCGCCGCGGTGACGCTTGGGCTCGTTCACGGTTCGCAACCCGATATGATGGTGCTGTGCCACACCGCGACCCGGCACCACATTGCCGGGCATCCGCACTATCCCGTTCCGGCGCTCGGCGATGCGGTCACGCTTTACGAAGCCGTCGCCCGCATCATCAACCCGGCTGCACGCGTGGTCGGGGTTTCGGTATCGACGGTCGATCTTGACGAGCGGGAGGCCCAAAACGAACTCGACAAGGCGGCCGATGAGACGGGCCTGCCCTCCTTCGATCCCATGCGGATCGGACTGGACGCGTTTATCGACGGCATCGGTTTTGCCTGACTGGCAAAATCACCCGTCATCCGAGGGGAAACCGGCATGATCAGTGTGTTCGATCTTTTCAAGATCGGCATCGGTCCGTCGAGTTCGCACACGACCGGTCCGATGCGTGCGGCGCGTCACTTCATGCAGAGCGTCGCGACCATCGCACCGAAAGCGCACCGAATTGACGTGGTACTGCATGGCTCGCTGGCATGGACCGGCACTGGTCACCATACGCATGAAGCCCTGTGTCTGGGATTGCTGGGACACAGTCCGGAACGGGTCGATCCCGAATTGGTGCCGAGAATGCTCGACCGCCTGAGACGCGACAAGGCGATAGCCTTGAGCGATGGCGCTTCGCTCGGCTTCGATCCATCCAGCGCGATCCTGTGCGATCTCGATGAGGTCCTGCCCGAACACTCCAACGGCATGCGGTTTCGTCTTCTCGATACCGACGATTCCGTGATCCTCGAGCGTGTCTATTACTCGCCGGGAGGCGGCTTCATCGTCATCGAAGGCGAAGCCGAGGCCGATGACATCGCAGATGTGCCCTACCCGTTCTCGCATACGGGGGACATGCTCAAGCTGGCCCGGGACACCGGGCTGAGCATCGCCGAGCTGCAACGCGCCAACGAACGCGCACAACGCACCGATGCGGCGATCGACAGCAGCCTCGACGCCATCCGGGACACGATGTTTGCCTGCATGGATCGCGGCCTGTCCCGATCCGGCACCCTGCCGGGCGGGCTCGGCGTCGAACGGCGCGCCATGACGCTCAAACAGAAACTCCTTGCAGCCGAAGGATCCAACAAGGCCTATCCTCACGACCATCTGGACTGGGTCAGCGCCTTCGCCGTCGCCGTCAACGAAGAGAATGCGTCCGGCGGGCGGGTCGTGACGGCGCCGACCAATGGCGCGGCGGGCGTTGTTCCAGCCGTTCTGCGCTACTATCAGAAATTTTTCTCCGATTATTCGGATGACGGTGCGCGGGACTTCTTGCTGACCGCAGCCGCCATCGGCGTAATCATCAAGTCCAATGCCTCGATCTCAGGGGCCGAGGTCGGGTGTCAGGGCGAAATCGGATCGGCAGCGGCCATGGCCGCCGCCGGGCTCGCCTGTGTGTCCGGCGGCACGCCGGAGCAGATCGAGAACGCGGCCGAAATCGCGCTCGAACATCATCTCGGCCTCACCTGCGACCCTGTCGGCGGACTCGTGCAGATCCCTTGCATCGAACGCAACGCCATCGGTGCGCACAAGGCCATCGCTGCAGCCTCGCTGGCACTCCATGGCGACGGCAAGCACCGCGTTTCGCTCGATCAGGCGATCGAATCCATGCGTCAGACCGGCCTCGACATGCGCTCCGACTACAAGGAAACCGCCAGAGGCGGCCTTGCCGTCAACTTTTCGGAATGCTGAACGGGCGGCCCGAGATACCAGCTTGATCGGCACGGCGTTCCGGGCCATGGCCGCATTCTCCAGCAGATTCAGGCGCCGCTGCAGATTGCGGCCGTCGAACAAACGGGTGCCGTTCCGCCAAGTGGCGCGCGGACTTGCGCATTTGCGCATCAGCCAAAACCAAGGGATTGCGCAAATCCCTGCGCAGATATCTCACCGATCATTGGGAAGCGCACGGCATGTGACCTGCTCCCCTGGAGTGTCCTCGATTTGAGGCTGGAATGTTTTCAGGGACCGAAGGTCCGCGGTAGCGAACGGTGGACGCCACTTTTCCGGTTCGAAAACCTGACAACTCAATGACTTGGAGCGTTCGCTTTGATGCTTTCAAAACGTGAAGCGCTCTAGTGTGTCGGCCTGATCAGCAGACAGACGACTGAAGGCCTTGAAGACGAGAACGCGAAACAGAGGACGCTTCGGCAGGACACGGTGCAGATCGCGGCCGGTCTCGACCTCGATTTCGCCGGGCCGACCGATGTCAGCCTCACCTGTCGCGGCGCACTGGACCAGAACTCGCTGAACGATAGTGTCGGCGCACGCCTGTCCGGCACGTTCCAGAACCGGACAAGGCCGGATCCGCCAAGCGCCGGCGCGCGCTCAGGCCTTGCGGTCGTGGCGCTCAAGGCTTTCCTGTTCCTGTGCCTTGAACTGATCGAAGCGCGGCAGGAACTTGTCCCAGTCGATGATATGGGCGTCGAGTTCGGGCCCGTCGATGCAGGCGTGCTTGCGCACCAGCTTGCCATCCACGGTGACCGGAACCATGCAGGCGCCGCACATGCCGGTGCCGTCGACCATGATCGAATTGAGGCTGACGATTGTCGGCACGCCGTGTGCCCTGGTCAGTTCGCTCACCGCCCGCATCATCAGCGGCGGGCCGATGGCGATGACTTCGGCGATGGTGCGGCCAGCAAAGGATTTCCCGTCCTCAAGCATGGATTGCAGCGGCGTGGTGACGAAACCCTTGGTGCCGAAACTGCCGTCATTGGTGGTGGTGATCACCTCGAGCCGGGCGCCGTATTGTCTTTTGAGCAGGTCGATGCGCTCGCCTTCGCCCATCCAGAACATCAGGTCCTTGTTGCGATAGCCGGCGATCAGGGTGACGTGGTTCCCCATCTTGAGATGCGCGCGCATGATCGGATAGACCGGCGGCAGCCCGAGGCCGCCGGCGCAGAACACCACCGTCTCATCGTCTGCGACGCTGTTGAGCTTCGAGGGCCGGCCGAGCGGGCCGGCGACACCGGAAAAGGCCTCACCGACCTCCATCGCGTTCATCTCGATGGAACTGGTGCCAACGCCCTGGATGACGAGGTCGATGGTGCCGGCCTCCTCGTCCCAGTCGGCAAGGGTCAAGGGGATAAGCTCGCCCCTGGGCGTCGGCAGAACGCGGACGAACTGACCCGGTTTGGCCGAGCGGGCGACGACCGGGGCATTGACAGTGAATTCGACGATGTCCGGAGACAGCACCCTCTTTTCGACGAGCGTCGCGGCAGCCGATGCCGTGTCGGTGTAGCCGGCGGCCTTTTTCACCAGATCCCTGATGTCCTCGGGGGAGAGAGACATCTCGCCGGCGATCCGTTCCGCCGCCGCCTTGCCGTCGCCCGCCGCATTGATGGCGGTCGAGCCGCCGCGCGTGGCGTCGCCGCCCGAATAGACGTCCTCGAGGCTGGTTTCGCCGCTGTCCTCGACGAGGATCGTGCCCCATCTCGAGGTCTTTATGCGCGGCTCGGAGTCCTTGATGATCGGGTTGGAATCATTGCCGAGCGCCATGATGACGAGATCGGCCTTGATCGTTTCGGTCTCGCCGGTGGGTGCTGGCTTGCGCCGGCCCGAGGCGTCGGGGGCGCCCAGTTCCATGACGTCGAGAATGGCGTGGCAGACATGATGGTCGCTGCCGCTGGTGAATTCGCGCGGCGCCCTCAATGGCATCAGGGTGATGCCTTCCTCGAGCGCATGCGCCAACTCCTCGACGCGGGCGGGCATTTCCTTTCTGGTGCGGCGGTAAACGATGGTGACCTTGCCGCCGAGGCGTTTGGAGGTGCGGGCCGCGTCCATGGCGGTGTTGCCGCCGCCGATGACGATTACGTTCTGGCCGCGAACCGCCGGCAGCGGTGTCTCGTGATCCTCGTCACGCGCCTGCATGAGGTTGACGCGGGTGAGGAACTCGTTGGCGCTCATCACCCCGTTCAGGTGCTCGCCCGGCACGTTCATGAAGCGCGGCAGGCCGGCGCCGGTGCCGACAAAGATCTTGGCGAAGCCGGCGTCGCGCAGATCCTGCAGGGTGGCGGTCTTGCCGACAACGAAATTCCTGACGAACCGGCCACCGAGCCGGTCGATCTTGCCGACAACATCGTCGATCAGTGCGTTGGGCAGGCGGAATTCGGGAATGCCGTAGCGCAGCACGCCGCCAAGTTCGTGGAAGGCCTCGAACACCGTGACCGGATAGCCTTCGACCGACAGCAGATAGGCGTTGATCAGGCCGGCCGGACCGGAGCCGACTACTGCGACCGGCGGCTTTTCGGCCCGTTCCCACGGACTCACATAGCCAGCCCATTCGCTCTCGTCGACGCCCTGTTCCTGTTCGATCAGACGTCGGCGCTCGGGCAGATACCATTCGAGCTGGCCGATTTCCATCGGCAAGCCGGCCAGTTTGCACACGCCCTGGCACTGATGTTCCTGCGGGCAGACGCGGCCGGTGACATTGGGCAGCGGGTTGCACGCCTCGATGAGTTCAAGCGCCTTTTTGAGCTTGCCCTTGCCGAGAAGGTCGACCATTTCCGGGATGTGGATCACCACCGGGCAGCCGCCGGTCTTCTTGCCATTGACCAGGCAGCCGGCCTCGCAGGGCCGGTCCTCGCACTGCTTGTCGCGCAACACTTCGAGCCAGACGAAAAGATCGACTTCGCGCATCGAGTAGCCGAGGGCGCGATAGCCGAGATAGCCCGTCGTCACCAGCTCGAAATCGTCCTTGCGCTCTTCGGCGGGACGGACATAGGGCACGATGTGGTTGGCAGTCGGCCAACCCTTGGAGAGGCCCTTGAACATCGGGTAGCGGTCCGACAGGTGCCTGTCGATCGCCTCGATGAACTTGACCTTGTACTTGAGTGGCGCGTCCCAGATGAACTTCTGGGCGATTTCCGACAGGGCGTCGCCGCGCAGCAGCAGGTCCCAAAGACCGATGGTGAAATCGCGGCTGAGCGCCAGCTTGGCGCTGATGTCGAATTCGATGTGCCACATCGCCTTGAGCGATCGGGCATCGCCGGCGCCAGACGGCGTCGTTGGTGGCGTTTCGACGGCGATATCGGAATCGAACCGGCTGGTGTCGACCTCGGCGACGAGCTGTTTGAGCAGGCGCTCGGTCTGCTTGCCGCCTGTCTCGCACAGCGTCGGCCGCTTCTCCTCACCGAGAACCAGGGCATTGGCATAGCCGGCGCAGTCGTAGCCGCACTTGCGGCAATCATCCTGCGCCATCGCCGCCATCAGCCGCATTGCCAGCGGCTTGCCTTCAGCCAGGGCCATGCGCTCGTCGATCGGCATCAAGGCATCGTGCCAGGGCGCTTCATCATTGTCGGCGAGCTCGATGTCCATCACCAGCTCGTCCGCCGCACTTGTCAGCGCCTCTTCCTCGTTCCTTTCGGGCTCGACCCAGGCGGGCGTGCCGAAAGCCGGGCAGTCCCGGGCCGCGATGAAATTGACGCCGAGGCCGAGAACATCTTCCGCAACCACGTCGTCGGCATCGACCGGTGCCGTGACGGTCAGCGTCCTCAACAGCTTGAGAGTGTCGAAGATCGATTCCTTGGGAACGGGACGATCGGAAACCACCGGCAACAGGGCGAGGGCGCCGCCGCTGACACGGACAGTCGTTGTCACCGTACGTTTGGGCGCGATCACCTCTTCGGCGACATAGGCCTCGCCGATGTCGCAGGTGTAGCCTTCCATGCCGGTGACAACACCGTTCTCGAGGAAGACCTTGCCGCTGCAGCCGGTCGGGCAGCCGATGCACAGAACCGGGCGCACTTCCCGTGCTGGCGCGTGCGTGTTCATGGCGCCACCTCTGCGACGGGCTGGTCTTCATTCACGCAATCATCGGGCAGCGGCACGACCGAAAATCTGATCTCCCGGGCGGCGTCGATCTTCTTCCAGGGGATGTCGGCAACGATCATCTCGCTGGGTTTGACGACGGGGTGGTTGCTCTCCCAGACGATTTCGCCGTCGATGTGAAGGCGCAGCACCGACTCGCCCATCGGCTCTGTCGCCCGCATGTAGAAGCGCACCGTCGGCCTGCCGGCGGGCGGCGACAGTTTCTGGGGCACGACATAGCGGATGCCTTCGCCGCCGGTGACGGTGCGGAAGTCCTTGACCTTGGGCAGCTTCCCGAGGGCATTCAGTGCCGCCGAACGCCCGGCGATCTCGGATTCCTGCGACACCCAGTCGACGAGATCATGCACCTGCAGAACATTGCCGGCGGCGAAATAGCCGGCCATGTTGGTGCGCCGGAACTGATCGACGATGGCGCCGCCGGTAACCGGATCGATTTCGAGGTCGTGGGCGCGCCCGAGTTCGTTTTCGGGGATCAGACCCACAGACAGCAGCACGCAGTCGCAGTCGACGTCGAACTCGGTTCCGGCGATCGGGGTCATCCTGTCGTCGACCTTTGCGACCGTGACGCCGGTGACGTGGTCCTCGCCATGCACGGCGACGACGCTGTGACTGAGATAGAGCGGGATGTCGAAATCCTCGAGGCACTGCACGATGTTGCGGTTGAGCCCGTTCGAATAGGGCATGATCTCGAACACGGCTTTCACGTCGGCGCCTTCAAGCGTCATGCGCCGCGCCATGATCAGGCCGATGTCGCCGGAACCGACGACAACGACGTTGCGGCCGGGAAGATAGCCTTCCATGTTGACCATGCGTTGTGCGGCGCCGGCGGTGAACACGCCCGCCGGCCGGCTGCCCGGGATGCGGATGGCGCCACGCGTCCGTTCGCGGCAACCCATGGCGTAGACCACCGAGGCGGCGGTGACGGTGCGCAAACCCTTGTCGGGACTGACGCTCGTGACGATGCCGCCGGGGTCGGCGGAAAGGACGGTGGAATCGAGCCAGACATCGATGCCGGCCTGTTTGACCATCTCGATATAGCGATGGGCATAGCCCGGTCCGGTCAATTCCTTGTCGAAGCGCCTGAGCCCGAAGCCGTTGTGGATGCATTGTTGCAGGATGCCGCCGAGCTCGCGATCACGCTCGATGATCAGCACATCCCTGGCGCCCGCCTCCCTGGCGGCAAGGGCAGCAGCCATTCCGGCGGGGCCGCCGCCGATCGCCACGACGTCGTAGTGGAACTCAGACATGGTCGTGCTCCGCGTTCACCGGCTCGGCAGGCGGAAGATCACGCTCGACGAAGAGCCAGGAGTCCATGCCGTCCTTGCGCACATCCGTCACCGGCACGCCCAGTTCGCGCGCCAGGATCGCGGTGACGCGCGGCCCGCAGAACCCGCCCTGGCAGCGGCCCATGCCGGCGCGTACGCGCCGCTTGACGCCATCGACGGTACGGGCCCCTGCGGGCGCGTGGATCGCTTCGACGATCTCGGCTTCGGTGATCGTTTCGCAGCGACAGACGATGCGGCCATAAAGCGGGTCAGTGGCAATCAGTTTGGCCCGCTCCGTGGCGCCGAGCGCGGTGAATTTTGGCCGGACCGGATTGACCGGCATGTAGGTCGCGTCGGGCTCGAGCTTCAGTCCCGCTTCAGCGAGCGCATCGACGACCACCTCGGCGACGGCGGGCGCGGCTGTCAGGCCCGGCGACTGGATGCCGGCTGCATGCACGAGCCCGCCGACGACGGGGGAGGAGCCGATGACGAAGTCCTTGCCGGCGACGGCCCTGACGCCGGCAAACTCGGTGATGGCATTGCCGAGCGGCAGGTCCGGCACCATGCGCTGGGCGCCCGAAATGATCTCGGCGAAACCGGTGCGCGTTGTCTCGTGATCGTCGAGATCGCCGATTTCACTGGCATTGGGACCGATGAAGACATTGCCGTGGACGGTGGGCGATACCAGGATGCCCTTGGACAGCTTGGTCGGGGTTGGAAAGACCACCGTGTTGACAAGATCGGCGACAGAGTGGTCGAACAGAACGTATTCGCCACGCCGCGGCGTGATGGTGATGGTGTCGTCACCGGCCAGCGCCGCGATCTCGCCGGAATGAACCCCGGCGGCGTTGACGACAAATTGCGTTTCGATGCGGCCGCGCGTGGTGGTAACGGCAGTGGTCCTGTTGTTCGTCACCTCGATACCGGTAACGGCGCATTCGGTGACGATGCGGGCACCGTTGAGGATGGCATTCTCGGCGAAAGCGATGGTGGCGGAGAACGGGCAGACGATGGCGGCCGTCGGCGCCCACAGGGCGCCTGTCACCTCCGGCGACAGGTTGGGCTCGTGAGAAAGCACCTGGTCGCGGGTCCACAGGGTCAGGCCGGAAACGCCGTTGTCGATGCCGCGGTGGCGAAGGGCTTCGAGACTGTCGCGCTGGGCTTCGTCGAGCGCCACGACCAGTGAGCCGGTGCGACGGCGCGGAATGCCGAGATCCTCGCTGATTTCCCGGTACAGCTGGGCACCGCGTACGTTGAGGCGCGCTTTCCACGTACCCGGCTCGGCGTCGAACCCGGCGTGCAGGATGCCGCTGTTGGCTTTCGACGTGCCCATGGCGACATCGGGAGCGCGTTCGAGCACGACGACGCTGAGGCAATAGCGGGACAGTTCGCGCGCGATGGCACAGCCGATGACGCCGCCGCCGATCACCACGACATCGGCCCGTTGCGGAAGTCGGCCCGATGCGACCGCCTCAAGCATGTGCGTTCCCCTCTCATCTCCGGCAAGGGCATCCACCATGTGGCGGTTCACCTTGGCATGACGGCGCGCAACCTTTCGTATTGAGTTTCTATACGCTCGTTTGTTGCGCATAACGAAAGTACGCGCTTGCCGCCAAAAACTCAACGGAGAGCACATTCGCCGCTACCGGCACGCCGTGCTCCATAACGTCGTGGTCGTCGCAAGCGCTACGCCAGCGGGTTAGCAGTTTCGCCGTGCGAACCAAGGCTGTTATTTATTATTATTCAGCTACTTGTGTATAGATCGTCCACATTGCAAATCAGCGGCCGCCGGCATCGCGAGTAGCACGCCGCAGGGGTGCCAGAGTGTTGCCGACCCCGGGCATACCGACAGCGACGCGACTTTCGGTCGCATAATCGGCAAGATCGAACCGAATGGAAACCGAAACCCGCCGCCCAAAAGGTTCCGATTTCGCCACGGACTCAACGGGGCGTCGCCGTTCGCCCGATGGCGCGCCGGCCCGCTTGCCGACGCGGGGCGAGTCACGGCAGCCAGTCGTCGGGATCGCGATCCGTCTCGCCACCGAGTTCAGGCGCGTCCAGCTGATCTGACGGACCGAGATCACCATCAGCCGCCGTTTCGACAAGGCGCACCTTTTCGCGTGCGCACAGCGCCCGGAGCGCCGGAGTCGGCACCTTGTCGGTGACGAAGATATCGACATCGCGGAAATGCCCGATCCGCGCCGAAGCCCTGCGGCTGAACTTGCTCGAATCGGCGACGAGAACGACGGTGCGCGCATTGGCGATGATCGTCTTGGCGACCTCGATCTCGCGCACATCGAAATCGAGCAGAACACCTTCCGCGTCGATGGCGGACACGCCGATAATGGCGAAATCGACCTTGAAATTCTCGATCATCTCGACCGCGAGCGAACCGACAATGCCGCCATCCGATTGCCGTACCGGCCCGCCGGCGATCACCACGTCGATGCCGTCGAGGGGATAGAGCATCGAGGCGACATGCAGATTGTTGGTGATGAGCAACAGCCCGACGTGATGCATTAGCGCCCGCGCCACTTCCTCCGTCGTCGTGCCGATATTGAGAAAGAGCGAGGAGTTGCTCGGAACCAGCGCCGCCGCCGCCCGCCCGATCTGTTTCTTCTCGGTTTCGGCGATCGAGCGGCGCGCCTGATAGGCGAGATTCTGCACACTCGAAGCGATAACGGCGCCGCCGTGCACGCGGTCGAGGAGCCGGCGGTCGCTGAGATCCTTCAGATCTTTTCTGATCGTTTGCGGCGACACGCCGAAATGAGCCGAAAGGTCCTCGACATTGACGCGGCCGATCTTGCGCGCCAGGTCCATTATCTCTTTCTGACGCGCCACTTGCATCGCAGGCCGACCTTCACTGTTCCATCACGCCATCAGAGCATATTGCTCATCCGCGGCGCCTGAAAGCATCGCTACAGTCCGTGCCCCATGTGTCAAGACACCCGGACGCGGCACAGCGGTCATCCGCTCTGGACAAGAGTCCTGCGCACGGCATCGTGCCAACCATCGATACGCCTCTTGCGCGTTTCGGCATCCCATTGCGGCGTGAAGCGTGTGGACGACCCCTGCTCCTGCGCCGACAAATCAGTCTCGCTCCAAAGGCCGGCCTGCAGTCCCGCCAGCCAAGCCGCGCCGCGCGCCGTGGTCTCGAGGTCTGCCGGGCGCTCGATCGGCGCCCCAAGGACGTCGGCCAGGCGCTGCATCGTCCAGTCCGAGGCCGACATGCCGCCATCGACCCGGAGGATGGTTTCGCCGCCCACCGCGCCCCAGTCCTTGTGCATGGCCTCGACAAGATCGTGGGTCTGGAAACACACCGCTTCGAGAGCGGCGCGGACGAGTTCGGGCCGTCCGGTGTTGCGCGTCATGCCGAATATGGCGCCGCGCGCCTCGGCATCCCACCAGGGCGCGCCGAGCCCGACAAAGGCGGGAACCATGTAGACAGCGAGCTCCGGATCCGATTGGGCGGCCAGCTCTCCCGCCTTTTGAGAGGACTCGATCAGGCCAAGAACATCGCGCAACCATTGCACGACAGCGCCGGCCATGAAGATCGAGCCTTCAAGGGCATAGGTCGTCCTGCCATCCAGCCGGTAGGCGATCGTCGTCAGCAGGCGGTTTTCCGACGCAATGAAGCGGTCGCCGGTGTTGATCAGGGCAAAGCATCCGGTGCCATAGGTGGATTTCACCATGCCCGGCCTGAAACAGCCCTGGCCGATGACGGCCGCCTGCTGATCGCCGGCGACACCACGGATGGGAATGGCAGCACCGAGGATGTCCGGGTCGGTGGTGCCGAACGCGGCCGCACAGTCCCTGACTTCGGGAAGAACGGAGACCGGCACCGACAGCGCCTCGCACAATTCAGCGTCCCAGGTCCCGGTCCGGATGTCATAGAGCAGGGTGCGGCTGGCGTTGGTGGCGTCGGTGACGTGCTCGCCGCCACCGGTCAGGCGCCAGATCAGGAAGCTGTCGACGGTACCGAAGGCGACGCGTCCTTCCAAGGCGCCCTGGCGCGCGCCGGGAGTGTTGTCGAGCAACCAGGCGAGCTTGGTGCCGGCGAAATAGGGATCGATCAGCATGCCGGTGCGTTCGCGCACCATGTCCTCGATCCCGGCCTGCCTCAGTTTTTCGCACTGGGCCGCCGTCCGCCGGTCCTGCCAGACAATGGCGCGCCCGAGCGGTTTGCCGGTCTCCCGGTCCCAGATGAGCGTGGTCTCCCTTTGATTGGTGATGCCGATCCCGGCGATCTCGCCGGCACCGACCCCGGCCTTTTCGATGGCGGCGCGGCAGCAGGACACAACGCTTTCCCAGATGTCTTCCGGATCGTGTTCCACCCAGCCCGGCGCGGGGAAATACTGCTTGAACTCCTCCTGGGCGCTGGCGATGGGGCGCAATCGCGCGTCGTAGACAATGGCACGAGACGATGTCGTGCCCTGATCGATTGCCAGAATGTGGTCGGACATGGTCCCTCCCTCCGTCTGCGCTGCAGCGATGATCTCGCGGGCGTCCTGGCTGACGAACAGACTGGGGCGCCTGTCACGCCGCGGAAACGCGACAGCCCGATTGCGCAAAACCCGGAATGTCTGCTTGTGGCAGCGGCAACGCGTCCCTGCCACACCCCTCTTTGCGCTCACATGTTTGCGATAAATTTCGTAACGGGCAAGATGCACTTTCGCTTTTGTTCGCAAAAGGGATTGCGACATTTCGTGGCGCTGGTGTCGCAACGCATCCGACGTTGCCGCCATGACGGCCGCAGGCCCACGCCGGGATGATCCGGGCGGTTCGGACCCGGACGCTTGCGGCAATGTGCCGGCACCCACCCGATATCCGGACTGCGGACGAGGCCAAAGCCGGAGACCGATCACCGATGATCTCTCACGGATTATGTCTCACGTTGTCGTGGACACGATTTGCCGTATATAGAAGGAACGGCCAGACAAAAGGGCGCAGCCATGACCACACAACGCGAAATCGCCCGCCTCGCCAAGACATCGTTGAAAACCGTTTCCCGGGTCATCAACAAGGACCCGCTGGTCAACGAGGACACGCGTTCGCGCATCGAGAAGATCATCGGCGAGGTCGGCTACACGCCCAACAAGGCGGCCCGGATGATGCGGTCGCAGCGCAGCAACATCATCGGCTTCCTCGCCCACCAGGTGGCGACGACATCCTCGTCGATCGAGCTGGTGCATGGCGCCCAGGACGTTGCCTGGGAGCGGGGCAAGCAGATGATGCTGATCAATCTCCAGCACGGCAATGCCAGCGAGGCGCTGGCCCATACCCAGCTCGCCGAATTCCGCGCCGAGGCGATCATCTATGCGGCGGTGTTTCACCAGCAAATTGCCATCGAGCCGGGCGAGGTGCCCTATGTCCTGCTCAACTGCTTCGAGGAAACCGGGAAGATCGCGACGATCCTGCCCGACGACTATCAGCTCGGCTACGACCTGTCGGCCGAACTCATCAGGCGCGGCTATCGCAATCCCGTCTTCCTCAATCTCGACAACGCCCTGCCCGCCAGCCGGCTGCGCGCTCAGGGCTTCGAGGAGGCGGCCCGGGCGCAGGGTCTCGATTTCAGCGGGTGCGTGCATGTCGCCGCAGCGCCTCCGCCGCAGTTCCAGATCTATTCCGTTGACAGGCTGCTGCCGCAGCTGTTTGGCGGAACCGGCCGGCCCGATGTCGTCGTGTGCGGTCAGGACCTGATGGCGATCCCGGTCTATTTCCAGCTGAGCGCGCTCGGACTGACGCCCGGCAAGGACATCGCGGTTGCCAGCTTCGACAATTTCGAGCCCGTCGCCCGCCTGCTGCAGCCGGGCCTGTCGACGATGGAGCTGCCCTATTACGAGATGGGGCGTGCCGCCATGAACGCCGCGATCGACGGCATCGAGGCCGAGCCCCGCGTGCTCGTGCGCGGCAGCTTCGTCAGCCGCGATTCCATGTAGGACAAAACACTCCATCGACGCGTACGGCGCGGCAAAAGGGCCGATTTCTCTCTCGCTGGCGCAATTGACAACGTGAGACAATGCCGATAGGTGTTGTCTCACGTTGTCAAAGGCAGCATCAATGGAGGAGGAAACCATGAAGCATGTCCTACTCGCGGGAGTGGCTCTCGCGGCCTGTGCGATCTCGTCTCAGGCCCTGGCCGGTCATCTCACCGCCTGGGTCATCGACGCCACGGCGGAAAAGCCCTATTTCGACCAGCTGGCCGGGGCGTTCAACGCCAAGTTCGAAGCGGAGGGAACCACACTCGAAGTGGTGCCCGTGCCCAACTACAATGATGCGCTTCAGGCCGCGACCCTGGCCGGCAACCTGCCGGACGTGATCCTGCTCGACGGCCCGAACATGGGCGCCGCCGCCTGGGCCGGCACCATCCAGCCGATCGGCGACCTCATCGATCCGGCCCTGCTCGAGGACATGATGCCCGGCGTTCTGGCCGAAGGCACCTATGGCCCGACCGGCGAACTCTATTTCGTCAGCGCCTATGACTCGACCGTCATCCTCTGGGGCAACCGCAAGATGCTCGAGGACGCCGGCGTGCGCATCCCGACCTCGGTCGCCGACGCCTGGACCCGCGAGGAAATGCGCGATGCGCTCGACAAGCTGTCCAAGCTCGACGGCGTCAAGTGGCCGCTCGACCTGAAGCTCAACTACGGGACCGGCGAGTGGATGACCTACGGCTTCGCACCGTTCGTGCAGTCGGCCGGCAGCGATCTCATCGATCGCACCACCTGGAAGGCCGATGGCACGCTGAACTCCGACATCAATGTCGATGCCATCACCGAACTGCAGAACTGGTACAAGAATGGCTGGATCGTGCCGGCCAGTGCCGGCGACAACCAGTTCTACGGCGAAAAGACCGCCGCCCTGTCATGGGTTGGCAACTGGATGTGGCCGCCGCACGAGGAGGGGCTCGGCGACGACATGGTCATGATGCCGGCGCCCAATTTCGGGCCGGCCGGCGTCAAGTCGGCCAATGGCGGCTGGGGCTGGGCCGTGCCCAGTTCGACCACCAATCTGGAAGATACCAAGCTATTCCTCGACTTCGTCATGTCCGAAGAGCAGGTGGCTCTTTATGCCGACGTGACCGGCTTCGCGCCGTCGCGTTCCTCGGCCGTGCCGCTTTCGGAAAAGTTCAGCAAGCCGGGTCCGCAGAAGATCTTCTCGGAACAGGGCGAATGCTGTGCGGTGGTTCGTCCGGTTCACCCGGTCTATCCGACGCTGTCGCTCGCCTGGGCCCGTGCCATGCAGAACATCCTGTCCGACGGCGCTGCCGACGTGAAGGGTGAATTGGACGCAGCCGCCCTGATCGTCGATCAGGATATTGAGGACAACCAGGGCTACCCGCCGTTCAACGGCCAGTAGCCTCTCGCTGAAAGTGGGCGTCGCGACCGGTTTGCGACGCCCGTCTTGGCGACCCCGGTGTCAGCTCAAGCCTGGAGTTCGTCCATGTCGATCAAGTCCCGCAGCACACGACAGGAACTGGCGATGCTGCTGCCGGCCATGCTGGTTCTCCTCTCCATCATCATCGTTCCGTTCGTGCTTTCGATCGGCTTTTCCTTCACCGATCAGAGACTTGTGCCGCGACCCATCCCGACGCGCTTCATCGGGCTGACCAATTACGAGCGCATGTTCTCTGACAGGCTGTTCTGGCAGGCGATCCAGAACACCGTGCTGTTCACGGTTCTGGTCGTACCGTTCCAGCTGGCGATTTCGCTCGGCACCGCTTTGGCGCTGAACGCCGCCATTCCGTTCAGGAGCTTTTTTCGTTCCGTCTCGATCCTGCCGCTGCTGTTGCCGATGACGGTCGTGGCGGCGATCTGGTCGATGCTCTATCGCATACCGACCGGTCCGTTCAACGCCATCTACCAGGCCTTTGTCGGTCCGGATCACTATATTGATTTCATCGGCGGAACCTCGACCGCGATGGTGGCGGTGGTGGTGCTCTCCGCCTGGGCCAGCTTCCCCTATCAGATGATCATCTATCTCGCCGGGCTGCAGGACATCTCGCCCGAATTGCACGAGGCAGCCAAGCTCGACGGGGCCAAGCGCTGGGCGCGGTTCCGCTACGTCACCTGGCCGGGGCTGAGGAACGTCAACATCTTCCTGTTGATCCTGACCACCATCCAGGCGCTCAAACTGTTCACCCAGATCGCCGTGATGACCAAGGGCGGCCCGAACAACGCCACCACGACGATCATCTACTACCTGTTCCAGCAGGGTTTTTCCTCGCAGAAGGTCGGCTACGCCTCTGCCATCGCCGTATTCTTCTTCGTCACCGTCACCTCCATCGCCCTGCTGCAGCGCATCCTTTTGAAAAACGAGGGAGAGGCGTGATGCGTGACCGTCTACTACCGCGCGCCGCCGTGCTGCCGTTGCTGTTCGCGCTGGTTCTGGCGCTGTCGATCCTATTGCCGCTCTTGATGATGTTCACCATCAGCCTCAACCCCGACGAACAGGATATCCTGATCACCATGGGCACGCTCAAGAGCTTTGTGCCCCACGTGATCTCGCCGCAGAACTACATCGACGTGTGGACCGACCCGGGACGGCCGTTCTTCCGCTTCCTGTTCAACACGCTGGTGATCACCTTCAGCACGCTGATCATCTCGGTCGTACTCAATTCCATGGCTGCGTTCGTTCTGGCGCAAGGCTCACTGCCGGTGCGCAAGCCGCTGCTGCTGTTGATCGTCGCGACCATCGCCGTGCCGGCCGAAAGCCTGGTTCTGCCGCAGTTGATGATGGCGGGGTGGGCCGGCATCATCGACACCTATCAGGTCCAGATCCTGCCGGGCGTCGCCAACGCCATGTCGATCTTCCTGTTCTTCCAGTTCTTCAGCCGCATCCCGAAAGAGCTGATCGAGGCGGCGCGGCTCGACGGATTCTCCTTTTTCCAGATCTATCGCTACCTGGCCATTCCGCTGTCGCGCCCGGTCATCTCCGCCATCGCCATCCTGCAGTTCCTCGAAATCTGGAATGCCTATCTGTGGCCGGTCATGGTCACCCGCGGCACCGAGGTGCGCCCGCTGACCGTGGCCATGGGGGCGTTCTTCGGAACCAACCAGCGCATTCCCTGGGGCGATGTCATGGCCTTTGCCGTGTCGATGGCCGTGCCGGTGATCCTGTTCTTCCTCATCATTCAACGCCAGTTCATCGCCTCGGTGATGAGCGCGGGCGTCAAGGGCTAGGCAAACGTGACGGAACCCCATCGCCCCAGACTTCACTATGCGCCCGCCTCCGGCTGGATGAACGATCCCAATGGCCTTGTCGTGATCGACGGGACCTATCACCTGTTCTACCAGCACGACCCGGACGGGATCGATCATGGCACCATGCACTGGGGCCATGCGACGAGCTGTGACCTGTCGGAATGGCGCGAGCACCCGATTGCGCTTCGTCCGGATGCCAACGGGACCTGCTATTCGGGCAGTGCCGTCCGCACCCGGGATGATGAGGTCAAGCTGTTCTACACCGCCCATCGGCTCACCGAATCCGGGCGCGATTTCCAGACCCAGTGTCTGGCCCATGCCAATCCATCGTTGACCGCGTTCATCCAGGATGCCGACAATCCGGTGCTCGACAATCCGGGGCTCGAGGTCTTCAGGGATCCCAAGATCATCTGGCACGCGCCGACCGGGCGCTGGATCATGGTCGTCACCCTCGGACAGGAAGTCGGCTTTTACTCATCCGAGGACCTGGCGGACTGGCGGTTCGAAAGCGTCTTCGGCGTCGGTCACGGGCGGCATGGCCAAGGGGTCTGGGAGTGCCCGGACCTGATCGAGATGGCCGGGCCAGATGGCACGCCCGTCTGGGTTCTGCTGGTCGGACTGTCAGATTCCGCCTTTGCGCCAGGATCGGGGACCCAGTATTTCATCGGCACGTTTGACGGCCACGTTTTCGTCAACGCCAATGCGCCCGAATCCATCCTCTGGTTCGACTACGGGCGGGACTTCTACGCCGCACAGAGCTTTTTCGACGACAGCGGCGAGCCGCCGGTAGCCATGGCCTGGGCCAGCAACTGGGCCTATGCCCGTCAAACACCGACAACTGATTTTCGCGGCGTGATGAGCCTGCCGCGCCAATTGCGGCTCGTTGCCACCGAAAACGGTCTGAGGTTGGCACAATCGGTGCCGCCCTCCGTTATTGCCGCCTTCGATCAAAGCGATCCGGCAACCGGGGTCTTTCATCGATCGTTCCAGCTCGATCTCGGCGCCGGCAAACGTCACGCCATTCATCTGTTCGGCGAGGCCGAACCGGCGTTCCTTGTCGAAGCGGGCCCAACCACGAGCGCCGTTTTGCGAACGATCCGCCGCGATCACCCCGCCATGACCGGGTTCGGCCACAACTACACCGTCACCCTGCCCGCCACCGGCGAAACCGAACTTGTACTCGAGATCTTCGTCGACCGCGGCGTGGTGGAACTGTTCATCGCCGGGGGCTTGATGACGCTGACCAATCTTTTCTTCCCGTCGTCTCCGGAGGCGGACTTCCGCCTTTGCGACTGCGCAAGCGTCGAAAAAGAACGAGCATAGGAGACCACAATGTCAGATGTTCATTTCACCTCCGTGTGCAAGCGGTTCGGCAGCGTGGAGGTCATCCCGTCCCTCGATCTGACCATCAAGGACAAATCCTTCACCGTGCTCGTCGGTCCGTCCGGCTGCGGCAAGTCGACGATCCTGCGCATGATCGCCGGCCTCGAGGAGGTCAGCAGCGGCCATGTATTGATCGGTGAGGATGATGTCACCGAGCGCGATCCGGCAGAACGCGGCGTCGCCATGGTGTTTCAGTCCTACGCGCTTTACCCGCATATGAGCGTCGAGCAGAACATCGGCTTTGCCCTGAAACTGGCCGGGCTGTCGAAAAAGGACATCTCCGACCGCGTTGCCGAAGCGGCGGAGACGCTGCAGCTGACAGAGTTGCTTGACCGCAAGCCGCGGCAGCTGTCGGGCGGCCAGCGCCAACGTGTCGCCATCGGGCGGGCGATCGTGCGCAAGCCCAAGGTGTTCCTGTTCGACGAACCGCTCAGCAATCTCGATGCCGCACTGCGGGCGCAGATGCGCGTCGAACTGGCCGAGTTGCACGACCGGCTCGGCGCCACCATGGTCTATGTCACCCATGATCAGGTCGAGGCCATGACCATGGCCGACCAGATTGTCGTGTTGAACCGCGGGCGTATCGAGCAGGTCGGCTCGCCTCTGGAGCTCTATCGCACGCCGCAGACGCCCTTCGTGGCCGGGTTCATCGGCTCGCCGAAGATGAATTTCTTCAAGGGCGCGCCGGCACAAAGACTGGGCGGCGACCTTGTCGGCATCCGGCCCGAGCACCTCATGCTATCGACGGAAACAGGCGACTGGTCGGGTACGATACGCCATGCCGAGCATCTCGGCGGTGAAACCCTGAGCTATGTGGACGTCGGCGACATCGGCCGTTTGACGGTAAAGAGCGATGGCGAGGTCACGGTGACGCCCGGGGAACGCGTCTTCGTTTCACCAAAGCCCGGCCATCTGCACGTGTTCAGCAATGACAGGCGCCTGCAAGACGTGGCGTAGCGGCGGACCGGGACCAGGCCGCTGTGCCGGGCCTGATGATGCAGCCATGGCGGCAACAAGCACCATGTGTGCCCGGCCGCGGACGGCAAATAGCCCCTTGGCAATTGTCAAATCGCCGCCATGGCCATATTGCTGGCGGAATTGTGAGGTCTTGAGGCGTGCCTGCCGAAAGGCCCGAACCTGTTCTGCCCGGGAGACCGCAATGCGCCGCCTTATCCTTCTCGCCCTGACCGTCATCGGCATGACCGCCATCGCCGGCCCGGCCGCCGCCGAAGACGATTGCGGCTACACGATCAAGGGGCGCTGGGGACTGCTCTACGGCTCGTCCTTCGTTCTGGCCGGCGACGCCAGCGCCGAGGCCTGCAACGGCATCACGCTCACTCTCCAGGGCGAGAAAGGTATTGTCGGCGCGCGTCCCGAGGACATCATGACAGCGCAGGGCGCCGCCTCGTTCGCCACCTCGCTCAACTATGTCGCCCGCTCCTTCATTCCCGAAGACGAGTATATCGCCACCAAGGCCGGTCAGATGCCCTGGCAGATCTTCCCGACCCCGGACAAGGTGACCGCCTCGGAAACCCAGCTCGGGCTCAGGACCTCCGACGGCCTGGCCGACACGATTTTCTTCCGGGTTGCCCATGGCGAATTGTGCTTCCTGCAGGTCCGGGAAGTGACCGGCAATTCCTACAATGACCTGCTCGCCGGCAACGACCTGCTCGACCCCGATCTCTAGACCGGTTTGACCAGACGCATCCGGCCGGCCGCCGCGACCATGCGGCCGAACGGAAACACGGGCCGGCGTTGCAAGTGGTTCAAGACGCGAGATGGCCTGACACCGACATGCATCCGGGCGGCACGAATTGGTTTTGCCCGCGTCGCGTTTGCTGATATCAGGCGCTCCCGGTCCACGCTGCGGACCGTTTCCGACAGGATCGACATGCCCGCTTTCATCCGCCCGCTCGCTTTTGCCTTCGTCCTGCTGCTCGTTCCGGCGCTGGCCGCATGCGGCCCGACCATCGGGCTTGCCCCCGGCCTGACCGCGCGCATGGATGCACCGGGCGCCAAGCTCGACACCATGGCGGCGCTCGGTCTCATCAACCAGCTGCGCCATGCCCATGATGCCCCAGCCCTGGTCATCGACCCGGAACTCGTGGCCAAGGCCGATGAGGCGGCCAAGGCCTATTCGGCGAGCGCGAAATCGCCTGCCCGCCCGGATGGCGCCGACGCCATCCTGACCAGTGCCGGCTATGTCACCATCGCCGAGACCTTCTCGGGCTGGCGTGGCTCGGCAAAAGACACCGCCGCCCTGTCCGATCCGAAGATGAAGCGGGTCGGCCTGGCGATGGTGTGGTCCGGCAGTTCCGAATTCGGCAGCTATTGGGTGCTGCTGCTCGGGACGTGAGCACGCCCGTCACCATCGACGCCCGCGGGCTCAAGTGCCCCCTGCCCGTGCTGCGGGCCGAAAAGGCGCTCGACACCATGGAGGCGGGCGGGCTGGAAGTGCTCGCCGACGACCCGGTGGCGCGCATCGACATCCCGCTTCTGGCGCAAAAGCGCGGGCTCGACTGCGCCGTCGAAAGGGACGGCGACACCTTTTGCTTCCTGCTGACGAAAAAGCCAGTCAGCGAGTTCCGTTAATTCTTCCCCACGCACGACGTCATCCCGGACCTGATCCGGAATGACGAAGAGGGCTTGGTCGATCCGGCGACAAACCGCACGCCGTGCTATTCCCGGAAAATCGCATCCATCGCCTTCGCCAGGGCGAAATCCTTGTCGGTGACACCGCCGGCGGAATGGGTCGAAAGGCACACCGAGACCTTGTTGTAGACATTCGACCAGTCGGGATGGTGGTCGAGCTTTTCGGCCACCAGCGCCGCCCGTGTCATGAAGCCGAAGGCCTCGGAGAAATCGGCAAAAGCAAACGCGCGGCACAGCGCCATGCGCGTGCTGTCATAGGTCCAGTCCGCATCTATCGTTCCGGCAGAAAACCGGGCTTCGATGTCAATCGGCGTCAAGGCGTTCGGCATGAGGCTTGTCCGGCAGTGGTTTGTCTTCGTCCTCGATCAGGATGCGGCGGGCCGCGCCATCGAGATCCTCGTATTGTCCGGCTCGAAGTGACCAGAGAAAGGCGCCCAAGCCCAGCGCGCCGAGAAACAGGGCGATCGGGATCAGGAACAGCAGCGCGCTCATTCGGCGGCCACGGGATTGAGCCTGGGCGCCGGTGACGCCCGCCCGGCCGGGGCGTCGCCCCAGTTGAGCGTCAAGGCGTTGACGGTGACAAGGATCGACGAGGACGACATGGCGAGCGCTGCGATCAACGGCGTGACATGGCCCATCACCGCCAGCGGGATGGCGACAGCATTATAGGCAATGGCGAGGCCGAAATTGACCTTGACCTTGAAGGCGGCGCGGCGGGCGAGGTTGATGGCAAAGGGCACGGCATCGAGGCCGGAGCGGGTCAGGACGAAATCGGCGGCGTTGCGGCCGATATCGGCAGCCGAGGACGGCGCCATCGACACCGAGGCGGCCCTTAAGGCCGGTGCATCATTGATGCCGTCGCCGACCATCAGCACATGGTCGCCGGCACCGGAAATGGCGGCAAGCTTGTCGGACGGCGTCAGGCCGGCGTGCCAATCGGCGATGCCGACCGTTTCGGCAAGGGCGGCGACGGGGCCGGGCCGGTCGCCCGACACAAGGCCGAGCTTCAGCCCGAGCGCTTTCGTTGCGGCAATGGTGTCGGCCGCATCGGCGCGGGCCGGATCGGCAAAGGCGAAACCGCCGAGCGCTTCTCCGTCGCGACTGAGCCAGATGACCGAATGATCCTCGGGCGCGGAGCCGGAAGCCTTGGCGAAGCCGGCGCGGCCGAGCCGGAAGACATGGCCGTCGCGCCGACCTTCGATGCCCTCACCCGGCACTTCCTCGACCTCGCCGTCGAACCGTTCGGACGCAACGGCAGCAGCAAGGGCGCGCGACAGCGGGTGATGGCTGAGCGCGGCAAGCGAGGCGGCGATCGCGGCCGCGTCCGGCGTTCCGGCGATCTGGCCGGCATAGTCGGGCCGGCCTTCGGTCAGCGTGCCGGTCTTGTCGAACAGCGCCGTATCGACCTCGGCCAGCTTTTCGAGCGCCACGCCGTCGCGCATCATCACGCCACGGGCGAACAGGCGCCCGGACGCCACGACGTGGACGATCGGCACCGCCAGCGCCAAAGCGCAGGGACAGGTGATGATCAAAACGGCAATGGCGTTGAGCACGGCCACGTGCCAGTCGCCGGTCAAGACGCCCCAGCCGATCAGGGTGGCGAAGGCGAGCAGATGGACCGCCGGCGCATAGATTGCCGCCGCCCGGTCGGCGATGCGCTTGTAGCCGGCCTTGGAACCTTCGGCCGCTTCCATCAGCGAGATCATGCGGGCCAGGAAACTCTCCGCCGCCGGCTTTTCGGCGCGGATGACCAGTGGCCCGGTGAGATTGGTTGCGCCGGCCAGAAGCTTCATGCCCGGCCCGGTACTCTCGGGCACCGATTCTCCGGTCACCAGCGCCAGGTCGATGTCGGACTGGCCGAGAATGACGACGGAATCGACCGGCACGCGTTCGCCGGCCAGCAGTTCCAGGCGCATGCCGGCGCGGATCTCGTTGATGGCGACGTGCTCGTGGCGGCCGTCGTCGTGAATGCGCATGGCGCCGCGCGGCGCCAGCCGGGCAAGATTGCGTACGGCGCCGCGCGCCTTTTCGCGCATCAGGTGATCGAGCGTCCGCCCGATCAGAAGGAAGAACAACAGCGTCACCGAAGCGTCGAAATAGGCTTCCTCGGCATGGTTGAGCGTCTCGACAAGGCTCATGCCGACGGCAAGCAGAACGGCGAGGGAGATCGGCACGTCCATATTGAGGTGCCCGCCCCTGAGCGAGGCCCAGGCGGAGCGGAAGAAAGGCTGGCCGGCATAGGCCACCGCCGGCAGGGCGATCAGCGCCGAGATCCAGTGGAACAGATCGCGCGTTACCGCGTCGGCGCCCGACCAGATCGAAACCGAGAACAGCATGATGTTGCCGGCGGCAAAACCGGAAACCGCCAGGGCGCGGGTCAGACGCGTCAGGGTGCGGTCGCGTTTGGAATCGGCGTCCGGGTCGAGCAGGAAGGCGCGGTAGCCGGCACCCTCGATGCCACGCACGATGTCGGAGGGCCGTCCTGAACCGGGCCTGAAGCTGATGCGGGCACGCTTGGAGGAGAAATTGACCCGCGCCGCGGCGACGTTATCGAGTTTGGAAAGCTCGGTCTCGATGGTCTGGATGCAGGCGGCGCAATGGATATCGGGCACGGCCAGCTCGAGCTGCAGCGTGCCGTCATCGAGCCTGGTCGCCGCCGCCATCAGGGATTCGTCGTCGTGTTCGGGCGTGGCGAGATTATCGGCGGCCGCGTCGGCACCCGGCGCGCAGCAGCTCATGGCGCCAGCAGGCGGGCGCGGTGTTCGTAGTCCGCCTCTCCGGGCACTCGGGCGACGATGGCAGCGTTCCACACACCCCCTTCGAGGTCGATGGCGATGCGGTGCGAGCCGTCCGCCACCTGCGCCAGTTCGACGATCCGGTCGCCCTCGACGCCGATGGGACGGGAGACCTCGACCGTCACGCCGTCGAGCGCGACGGGGGCGCCGTCGGCATCGACAAGGGTGAAGACCAGCTCGCCGTTTTCATAGTCCATGCCGCCCTGCCAACCGAGGGCGCTGCGGGCGTGGGCGACGGCCAGCTTGTCGTTGTATTGCTGGCTGGCGACATAGGAATTCTCGACAACGAGCCCGGTCCAGGAGCCGATGGCAACCGTCGCCATGACGGCATTGACGGCGATGATGACGGTGAAGAACGCCACGATGATCAGCAGCATGTGCTTGCCGGTGAACTCGCCTTTTTGTGGTGCCGTCGTGTTCATCTCAGCGCTCCGGGCTCATGAATTTGACCTTGGTGCGGACGGTCTCGGAACCGCCGATATTACGCGCGACGAAATCGAATTCAACATCGGGGCCGTCGAGCGCGTCCGGGTCGGCCCGGACATAGACGCGGACGGGCAGCACCTTGTCGGGCTCGACATCGAGCGCGATGGACCCCAGTTCTGCCGTCGTGTCGCCGACAAGGCTCATGCGGCCAGTCGGCAGGCCCTCGATGCCGAGGCTGATTGTGCGCGGCTCGGCCTCCATGTTGAGAATCTTGACGTCGTAGCCGTTGCGGATATCGCCGTCGCCGAGCTGGACATAGAGCGGGTTGCGGTCGTGAAGCACGTTGAGATCGAGCGTGGTGCGCAGAGCCAGAACGGTCAGCATGGCCAGCCCGATACCGGCCCAGACGGCGAAATAGATGAAGGTCCGCACCCGGAAGATCGAACGCCAGGTGGTGTGGCGGATACTGTCCGAGAGTTTACCCGTCTTGGGCTCGCGCACCAGCGATGGCACGATGTGGTTGGTCTCGAGATCGCGCCCGGTCGCCAGCGCCATGTTCTGGTTGTAGTCATTGAGGGTCGTGTAGGAGATCAGACCCTTTTCCTTGCCGAGCTTGTCCATGACGTTGTCGCAGGCATCGATGCACAGGGCGCAGGTGATGCATTCGAGCTGCTGGCCGTCGCGGATGTCGATGCCCATCGGACACACGGCAACGCAGGCATTGCAGTCGACGCAATCCCCGACCGGCTTGCCTTCGGCCGCCATCTTCTTGGCATGCTTGGAGCGCGGCTCGCCGCGCCAGTCGTTGTAGGTGACGGTCAGCGAGTGCTCGTCGAGCATGGCCGCCTGGATGCGCGGCCACGGGCACATATAGGTGCACACCTGCTCGCGCATCAGCCCGCCGAACGTGTAGGTGGTGAAGGTCAAAAGGGCGATGGTGCCATAGGCGATGGCCGGGGCCTGGAAGTTGATGAGCTGATCCAGCAGCTGATGGGCGTCGGCGAAATAGAAGATCCAGGCGCCGCCGGTCGCCACACCGATGAGGATCCAGATGCCGTGCTTCAGCAGGCGCTTGCCCAGCTTGGCCGGGCTCATCGGCGCCTTGTCGAGCTTCATGCGCTGGTTGCGGTCGCCTTCGATGGCGCGCTCGACCACCAGGAACAGATCGACCCAGACGGTTTGCGGACAGGCATAGCCGCACCAGGCGCGCCCGACCGTCGAGGTGATGAGGAACAGTCCGACGCCGGCCATGACCAGCAGTCCGGCGACATAGTAGAATTCCTGCGGCCAGATCTCGATGAAGGCGAAATAGAAACGCCGTGCCTCGAGATTGATCAGCACGAGCTGGTTCGGCGCGTAGGGGCCGCGGTCCCAGGTCAGCCAGGGCGTGACGTAGTAGATCGTCAGGGTGACGATCATGACGATCCACTTGAAACGGCGGAAACTGCCCGAGGCCCGCTTGGGGAAGACCTTCTTGCGCGCCGAATAGAGCGGCTGGCGCTTGCCGGCCTTGTTGACCGCCTCGACGTCGAAATTCTCGACTGTGTCGTTTGAAGGCCTGGTCTTTTCGTCGAGCATGTGACCTCGATTGTTGTGCTTCGTGCCCTACTGGTCCGCCGAGACTGGAATTGTTCCAACGTGCCCTGGTGCAGCGTCAGTATCGTAGTGCGACGATGAACGTCACCTCCCGAGGGTGCGACAAAATGGCAGATCGCGCAATCTGCACCGGCGCGGCACGGCTCCGGAATCCGTTGCTTTCCGGGCCTTCCAGGGGGAAGGCGGCGCCCGCCTTCCCGTCTCGCACACGCAATGGTGAAGGCCCTTTGGACCTTAGCCGGACGTGCTGGCGCTACTGCCCGCCACCGAGGCTATGGACATAGACCGCCAGTTCCTTGACCGCCGTATCACCGAGCTTTTGCTGCCAGGCCGGCATGACGCCGTGGCGCGGCGCATTGATCTGGGCGACGATCGCATCGGGCGTGCCCTGATACAGCCAGATGGCATTGTCGAGCGGCGGCGCACCGAGGTCCTGCATGCCCTGGCCCATGTCGCCGTGGCAGGAGGCGCAATTGTCGGCGAACAGGGTCTCGCCTTCCTCGGTGACCGGATAGGTGCTTTCCATCCCGGACAGCGAGGCGACGTAGCCGGCAACCTCGAAGATCTGATCACGATCGAGAATGCCGTCCGTGCCGAAATTCGGCATCAAAGAGAACCGCGTGTCCTCGTCACCGTCGTGACGGACGCCATGCAGGATCGTGGCGTAGATCGCGGCCGGCGTGCCGCCCCACAGCCATTCGTCGTCATTGAGGTTCGGATAGCCTTCCGATCCGGCGGCGCCCGAGCCGTGGCACTGGATGCAGTTCACCTTGAACAGCGAGGCGCCGGCCGCACGGGCGAAGCGCTCGAGTTCGGGATTGGCGATGATCTCGGCCACGTCCTTTTCGGCGACCTGGGCGACAATGTCGGCCTGGGCCAGCCGGGCGGTGTCCATCTGTTCGGCGAACTGGCCGCGGCTCGACCAGCCGAGCAGCCCCTGTGTGGCGCCGCCGATCCACGGAATGGCCGGGAAGAACACCACATAGACGACGGCAACGGCGATGCAGCCGTAGAAGGTCCACAGCCACCAGCGCGGCAGCGGATTGTTGAGTTCCTTGATGCCGTCCCATTCGTGGCCGGTTGTTTCGACACCGCTGACTTCGTCGATTTCCTTTTTTTCCATGCTTAAGAAATCCTTGTCTCAGCGGTCTTCATGAAAAGGGATCTGGGCGGCGTCATCGGCGTGTTTCTTGGCGCCCGGACGAAGCACCAGGGCGATGACGGCGAGAAAGACCACCATCATGTAGACAAGACCCCAACTGTCGGCGAACTGTCGAAAGGCTTCATAGGTCATCGGCGTTCCCCCCTACCGATAATTCTGTTCGGGCTCATAGGACGCGAAATCGACAAGCGTCCCGAGCATCTGCAGATAGGCAACGAGCGCATCCATCTCGGTCAATTCGCGCGGATTGCCGTCGAAATCGCCGACATTGACCGTCGCATAGCGTGACATCAGCCCCTCGACATCGGCATCGGGCGTGCCCTGCGCGACAAGGTCGGCCTTGGCATTGGCGATGTGGTCGTCGGTATAGGGTACGCCGAGCGTGACATTGGCCTTGAGGTGCTCGGCAATCAGCGAGGTGTCCAGCGTCGCCTCCGCGAGGAAGGCGTAGGACGGCATCACCGATTCCGGCACCACCGAACGCGGGTCCTTGAGATGCTCGACCTGCCAGTCGTTGGAATAGCGGAGGCCGACGCGGGCGAGGTCGGGACCGGTGCGCTTGGACCCCCACTGGAAGGGATGGTCGTACATCGATTCCGCCGCCAGCGAGTAATGGCCGTAGCGTTCGACCTCGTCGCGGAACGGGCGGATCATCTGCGAGTGGCACAAATAGCACCCCTCGCGGACATAGATGTCGCGTCCGGCCAGTTCGAGCGGGGTGTAGGGCCGCATGCCCTGCACCTTCTCGATGGTGTTCTGCAAATAGAACAGCGGGACGATTTCGACCAGGCCGCCGATGGCGACGACGATCAGCGAGGCCACCAGCAGCAGGGTTGCGTTGCGTTCGAGCAGAGCGTGCTTGTCAAGAAGTGCCATGGATCTTTGCTCCTACTCGGCAGGCTGGGCGCTGGCGCCGAGCGGCTGCGCGATCGGCTTTTCGTTGCGGATATTGCCGCGGATGGTCTGGTAGATGTTCCAGGCCATGACCAGGCCGCCGGCGAGGTAGAGAGCGCCCCCGAGGGCACGGAAGATGAAGTAGGGCTTCATCGCCGCCACGGTTTCAGCGAAGGAATAGACGAGGAATCCCTGATCGTCGTATTCGCGCCACATCAGGCCCTGCTGGATGCCGGCCACCCACATCACCGCCGCGTAGATGACGATGCCGATGGTGGCGAGCCAGAAGTGATAGTTGACCAGCCTGAGCGAATAGAGCTGGGTGCGGCCCCAGAGCCGCGGCACCAGGAAGTAGATCGCCCCGAAGGTGATCATGCCGACCCAACCGAGGGCGCCGGAGTGAACGTGGCCGATGGTCCAGTCGGTATAGTGCGACAGGGAATTGACCATCTTGATCGACATGACCGGACCTTCAAAGGTCGACATGCCGTAAAAGGCGACGGCGATGACCATCATGCGGATGATCGGATCGGTCCGCATCTTGTCCCAGGCGCCCGAGAGCGTCATCAAGCCATTGATCATGCCGCCCCATGAAGGCATCCACAGCATGATCGAGAACACCATGCCGAGCGTCTGCGCCCAGTCCGGCAGCGCCGTGTAGTGCAGGTGATGCGGGCCGGCCCAGATGTAGAGGAAGATCAGGGCCCAGAAGTGAATGATCGACAGGCGGTACGAATAGACCGGGCGTTCGGCCTGCTTGGGCATGAAATAATACATCATGCCCAGGAACCCGGCGGTCAGGAAGAATCCGACGGCATTATGGCCGTACCACCACTGCGTCAGCGCATCCTGCACGCCCGAGAAGGCCGAGTAGGACTTGTAGCCGAGGAACGAGACCGGCAGCGACAGGTTGTTGACCACATGCAGCATGGCGATGGTGACGATGAAGGCGAGGTAGAACCAGTTCGCCACGTAGATGTGGGGTTCCTTGCGCTTGATCAGCGTGCCGAGGAAGACGGCGAGATAGGCCACCCAGACGATGGTCAGCCACAGATCGACATACCATTCCGGCTCGGCATATTCGCGGCCCTCGGTGATGCCAAGGACATAGCCGGTCGCCGCCATGACGATGAACAGCTGGTAGCCCCAGAAGACGAACCAGGTCAGGGATCCCCCCCACAGGCGCGCGCGCGAGGTGCGCTGCACAACCCAGAAGCTGGTGGTGATGAGGGCGGTGCCGCCAAAGGCGAAGATCACGGCCGAGGTGTGGACCGGCCGCAGCCGTCCGAAATTGAACCAGGGCTGGATGTTGAAAATGTCGGGGAAAGCCAGTTGCAGGGCCACCACGACACCGACTGTGAAGCCGATGACGCCCCAGAACACGGTGAGGATGGTGCCGATACGGATCGGATCGTCCATATAGGCCGACTCGTCCCTGGGCGCGGCGGGCGCACCGCTGAAGTCGACCTGGCGCATCAGCACGATGGTGGCGATGCCCAGGACCAGGACCAGGACCGTCATGTGGGCGCGGAACAATCCGTCGACGGCGAAGCCGGCCGCCAGCAGCGCCAACAAGGTCCCGAGACCAAGGATTATGGTCCCGTGCAGTTTCGTCATGTCTGTTACCCCCTCAGAACACTGGCAGTGCAAAATCGCTCTCGCACGGCACCAGCTGGCAAACGAGCGCAGATAGCTATGTGGCGCACGCATCCCTTGCCTTGACTTACATCAAAGTGCGCCAAACCGAATGATGTCTGAATTATAGGCCTATTGCTACACCTGTCTGCCGCCTTTTGTACGCGGTTGCATAATTATTGAGGCGAAAGATTGGAGCAACCGTCGATGCCTGTGATCGAGGACTCCGTCATTCTGGAGACCTGTGAGGGTCTGTGGCGTGAGCAGCGCAAGATTTGCGATGCCCTGGAGCAGATTGCCGATTCGCTTCCCGATGCCGTGGATCGCAAGGTCTGCCTGCACGCGGCGCGCATTCTGCCGAACCTGATGATTCGCGCCCATCGGTT
This sequence comes from Devosiaceae bacterium, assembly GCA_963675235.2. GTDB lineage: Bacteria > Pseudomonadota > Alphaproteobacteria > Rhizobiales > Devosiaceae > JAHJQZ01. The sequence goes on from CAXXFU010000017.1 coordinate 665,939, forward strand.
CGAGGAAAACGCCCTATTCGTCGCCCTCGCCCGTCCCGGGCTGACCCCGTTCAACACCCGCCAGACCCTTGATCGCCTCAAGCTCGAACACGCCGGCGACGAGTGCTTTGCCGAGGAATTGTCGGAGGTTCTGCTCAGTTATGCCGAAGGCCGCCCGACCCATTCGGCCGAGGCGACCGGCTACATGCTGCGCGGATTCTTCGAGGCGCTGAGGCGCCATATCGCCATCGAGGAAGAGCTGTCGACCGCCCTCAAGGACGGCGTTGACGCCGGACTGGCCGAGATCAACTGACCCAAGCCGCGGCAGCACCCATTTCAGCAATGACAAAAAAGCCCGGTTTGGCTTGGCCGAATCGCGCGCTCGAACCGGAAAAGCGGTTTCCACTTTTCCTGAGCGCGCTCCGGTCTCAGCCCATGCGGTCGCTGAGGGCGTCGAGATCGGGCACGCTGACGTGGCGGTTGTTGGTGATCTCGATGATGCCGTCGGTACGCAGCTTGGTGAGCTGGCGCGACACGGTCTCGACCGTCAGCCCGAGGAAATCGGCGATATCGGCACGGGTCAGCGGCAGATCGAACGCCGCCCGGTGCATGGTGGCGCTTCTGAGCGGATCGATATGGGTGGCGATCAAATACAGGAAGCTTGCCACCTTCTCGGAGGCGGTCTTGCGTCCCAGCGTGACCATCCAGTCGCGAGCCTCGTCGAGCTCCTTGAGCGTTTGCTCGAGCAGGCGCCGTTCGAGATCGGGATTGTTGAGGATGAGGTTTTCGAGGGCGTTGCGCGGGAACCGGCAGGCCTCGACGGTCGATGCCGCTTCGGCCGTAACCGGGCTTTCATTGGTGAAGGGGCGACCGAGGAAGTCGGGGGCGAACTGCAGCCCGACCAGCTGCTGGCGTCCGTCCGACAGCATCTTGGAGAGCTTGACAACGCCACGCATGATGTTGGCGTAGGTCGCCGACTCGGCGCTCTCGGCAAGAAGCGCATCTCCCGGCGCAAAGCGCGACTGGCGGGAATGCTTGGACAAGGCCACCAGTTCGTCCGGCGTCATCGCCCCGCAGATACCGCGGTGGCGCGCGTCGCAAGCAGCGCATACACGCGGAACGTCAGAATTGTGTATGTCTTGTTTCAACGAGGAGCGGCCCTTGTTTTGTCGCGGAAATATGCATGACAGAGGCGCAAAGGCAACTCTCTGTTTCGGCTTGCGGCGTGCATTTCGGTCTTGATGACAGGGTTTGTGGCAGCCCGCCTGACCTTTTTGTCAATAACCGTCACGCCTTTGCCCTTTGTTAGTGTTGAACGATCATACTGCTGCCCTGGGGCCAGCAGCACCGGACGAACGCCGCATGATGCGGACGTTGCCGGCGGAACCATAACGCTGTTCACGTTCCATGGAACTTGTAGCCGCATTCCTCTCCCGGCGGTACCGAGACGAAAGCGAACGGATCGTGCATGTTTGATTCAGCCCGCAAACGACTGCCAGACGCGGACTATGTCTCGATCGTGAAATCGCTGTACGCGGAGCGGACGGCTATTGCCGTTGGCGCTGCGGTGACAACGGCGGCCGCCGTGTCGACGCTGCTGCACACCGGCGCCTATATCCTGTCGATCTTTGCCGTCGTTTTCGTCGTCATGGGCGTCATACGCCACATGCTCGGCATCGCCTTCGACCGCGCGGCCCGGGAAGGCCTTACTGCCGATCAGGCAGCCGTCTGGGAACGCCGGCTGACCTTGGCCACATGCACGCTCGCCCTCAATTACGGCATGTGGAGCTTCACCAGCCTGGTCTTCGTCGAGGATCCCTTCGCCGCCTATGCCAGCACCTCGGTGTCGATCGCCATGATGATCGGCCTGACGACGCGGAATTTCGCCGCCGACAGGATGGTGACCATCGCATCGATGTGCCTGTCACTGCCGCTTGCCGCGGGACTGCTGCTCCAGGGAGAGATCTTCTACGCCGTGATCGGCGTCCTGCTGATGCCGTTCATGTTCAGCTACAGGAAACTTGCCGCGGATGTGCGCAAGATCTTCCTGGCCGCCGTGCGCGGCAGGCTGGAGGCGAGCCGGCTGGCCGGAGAACTCGATTCCGCCCTTGCCACCATGGCGCACGGTCTTTGCATGATCGATGACGACGGGCGCGTGGTGGTCATCAACGACCAGGCCCGGCATCTGCTGCAGATCGAGGCAAACGAGGACATGGTCGGGCGTTCGGTCGCCGAACTCATCCAGCTGTCGATGACGCGGCGTGTCATCACCAAGGCGACGGCGCAGACGATGATCGCCGAGTTCTCGGAAAACCAGAACACCAAGCTGGTCATCGAGCTGGCCAATGGCCGGCACTGCGAGGTGACCTCCTCGACCCGTTTCAACCACACGGTGCTGATGTTCGAGGACATCACCGAGCGAGTCCTGGCCGACGCCAAGATCACCGCAATGGCACGCTATGACAGCCTGACCCAGCTGCCCAACCGCTATTTCTTCTCCGAGCAGACCAAGGCGCGCCTGTCCGAGTTCGCCGCCTGGGGCCAGCCGGCGCCGATCTCGCTCGCCATGATCGACATCGACGATTTCAAGCATGTCAACGACACCTTCGGTCACCCGATCGGAGATCTGCTGATCCGGCTGGTTGCCGACCGCCTGTCCGGCCTGTTCGGCGATCAGGCGCTGGTCTCGCGCTTCGGTGGTGACGAGTTCGTCGTGTTCCGGTCTTCCGGTGCGACCCAGGCCATGGCCGAGGAGGACGCCGAGGCGATCACGGCAGCGCTCAGGGTGCCGTTCAACCTGGGCGCCAATGAATGCATCGTCACCGCCTCGATCGGCATCACGCTTGCCGACGGCGCCAAGACCGATCTCGATGACATCCTCACACGCGCCGATCTGGCGCTTTATCACGCCAAGGCACATGGCAAGGCCTGCTGGTCGGTGTTCCACGACCAGATGGACGTCGACTACCGCAAGCGCCAGCAGCTCAAGGCCCAGCTGCATGGTGCCATCGAAAAGGACCAGCTTTTCGTCGTCTACCAGCCGATCATCGACATCCGCACCCGTTCGCTTGTCGGCTGCGAGGCGCTGGTGCGCTGGCGGCATCCGGAATTCGGCATCATCTCGCCGGCGCTGTTCATTCCGCTGGCCGAACAGACCGGCACCATCACCGACCTGACCCGGTTCGTCCTGGCGACGGCAACGCGGGAGTGCCTGAACTGGCCCGAGCACATGTCGGTTTCGGTCAATCTGTCGGCCAATGATTTCCGCTCGGTCTCGATCGAGCGCATGGTGTCCGAAACGCTGGAAACCTCAGGATTGCCGGCTGACCGGCTCGTCGTCGAACTCACCGAAACCGCCCTGATCGAAGAACCGGAAAAGGCGTCGCGCGTGCTTGCGGCGCTGCGCTCCATCGGCGTCCAGGCGGCGCTCGACGATTTCGGCACCGGCTATTCCTCGCTCGGCTATCTGACGACCATGTCGTTCTCCCGGCTCAAGGTCGATCAATCCTTCACCCGCGACATCGCCACCGACACGCGTGCCCGCAAGCTGCTTGTCAGCCTGGCCCGCCTTGCCAGCGATCTCGACATGATCGTCACCATCGAAGGCGTCGAGACCGAGGATCAGCTCAATGTCATCATGAACCACACCGGCATCGAGTACGCACAGGGTTTCCTGTTCGGGCCACCGCTGCCGGCCAAGGACATCGCCGAACTGATCACGCGGCTGACCGGTTCGGGCAGCAAGCCCGGCTGGCAGCTCCTCGACTCCCGGGAGTCGGGCACTTGAGCCGGGTGGATTGGGGAGTCATAGTTTATTTACGATGAACCGATTCCGTACGGTTTGATTTTCACTCCCAAGCAGATAGGCTTGCCGCCAGCGCGGCACTCCTGAGTTCTACTATTCTATGACTGATAAACCATCTCCTTTCCGGTTTGGTCAGACCCTGACCGATTTGCTGGACAGCGTCTCGTATCGGCGCGTGGACCTGAGCGAACAGCTCGACCCCGTGTACCGCCTGCGCTACGACGCCTACAGGCGTGAGGAATTCATCGAACTCAACTCGCAAAAAACGTCCGGCGACAAGTACGACAACACGCCCAACGCCTATTGCTACGGGGTCTATATCGAGGATCAGCTGGTCTCTTCGATCCGCTTTCATCACGCCACGCCCGACTGCCGGTATTCGCCGAGCCGGTCGATCTATCCCGAAATGCTCGACCCCTGGCTCGATGAGGGCAAGTCCATCCTCGATCCGTCGCGGTTCACCGCCGACCACGAAGCCAGCCTGGCCCTGCCCGGACTGCCGTTCCTGACGACGCGAATCACCATCATGGCGTCGGACTATTTCGGCGTGAATTACTGCATGGCGACGGTCCGGCCCGAACATGGCGCCTTCTACAGGCGCGTCTTCCGTTTCGAGCCCAAGGGGGACGTTCGCTATTACGAGGGCCTGAAATTTCCGGTCCAGGCCTATGTCGCCGACGTGCCAAAATGGCTGCCGGACGTGTACAGGCGCTATCCCTTCTTCCGTGCCACCCAGGAAGAAAAGGAACTGCTGTTCGGCGAAGAGGGCCGATACACCCTCGGGCGTTTCGTCAAGGCCAGTTCGCGCGAAGCGCAGCGCCAGGCCCAGGACCCCGTCGACTGACCGGAAAACGTGCGATTCTGCCGGATGCCGAGCGGCGACCGGGGCCCGCGCTTGACCAAAGTCATGGTCCGCGCGATACCGGGATGATTTAATAAATCCAGCCTTTTTGCATCGCCAGAGGGGAACAGCGGGAGCAAATGGAATGAAGGATCTTTTGGTATTTCTTGACGGCACCAGTGCCGACGAAGCACGTATCGTCCAGGCCGAGGCGGTTGCCAGTCGTCAGGGCGCCTTCCTGACCGGACTGTTCTGCAACGCCCTGCCCGAGGTCATGTTCGCCTCCGAGGCCGGCATGGCCTCGATCGACGTGGTCTCGCAAATGCAGGACACGTCCCGCGCGGAGGGCGACGCCAAGGCGGAAGCCCTGGCCACCCGGTTCGGCCGGCTGTCCGTTCTCAACGAAATCCGCCGGTTCGACGTCTATTCGAGCCAGATGGGACTGACGCTGGCCGGCGAATCGCGCACCGCCGACCTGTTCATCGCCACGCGTCCCTACGGGCACTACAACAGCCATGCCGAAGCGCTCGAGCAGGTTCTGTTCAATTCGGGCCGCGCCTGCCTGTTCCTGCCGCCGGTCGGCGAGCCGCGCCCGTTCGACACCGTGGTCGTCGGATGGCGCAATTCGCGCGAAGCGGCGCGCGCCGTATCCGAGGCCCGGCCGATCCTCGAGAAGACCAAAAAGGTCGTTGTCGCCATGGCGACCGAAGACGGCCCGCCCGAGGATGACGGCACCATGCCCGGCGCCGACATCTCGCGCTACCTCACCCGCCATGGCTGCCAGGTCGAACTCAGGGAGCTCAGCAACTGGACCAATATCGGCGAGGCGCTGCTCAACGAGGTCGAGCGCAGCCAGGCCGACCTGCTGGTCATGGGCGGCTATGGCCATTCGCGCTTCCGCGAATGGGTGCTCGGCGGCGCCACGCGAGATATCCTGACCCGGGCCGAAGTCCCGGTTCTGATTGCCCACTAGGCCATTTCGGGTTTTGATGGACCCGAAACGCAGGACCAAGGAGTGATCGCATGTTCGAACCGGCATTGTGCATGCCGCCTTTTGCGAACATGGTCTAGGTTCGATTTGTCTGCGCGCCATGGTTGCGGACCGGTTGCCGGTCCGTGCCGGGCGCGTCTTCATCCCCTCCGCGCCGGAGCGTCGCATGCTCGGGCAAGGATTTGAGAACGGCGTCAGCGCATGAAAGACTTTCCCGCCTCCTTCCGCCACATCCGTTTGCTGCTGGCTCGCGAAAAGGGCCACCCTGGCGGTGACGAAGATCACGGCTACGACATTCTCGCCCCGCTCGACGCGGCGGGCAGGATCGATGACGAAACCTTCAAGGATCATCGCAACAAGTGCCGAGTGCGGCGCTTCCGGCCCGGCGAGGATGACAGCATCGGCAAGCTGACGCGTGGTCCCGGCGGGCGCTGGAGTTTCGATTATGACGAAGCCCGCAGCGACGACGACGAGCAAGCCTTCCGCTTCGGTGACGAAACGTTTGCAGTCGGGGAGTATATCTCGATCCGGGAAGACGACGGAGAGATGCACACATTCGTCGTCGCACAGGTCAACGAGGTCTGACACCCGATCATGTATTGGCGTTTGCGGAATGCGGCGGCGCTCGCAGCGGCTGCCCTGCTGGCAGTTGCGCTCGCCGCCTGCACGACAACGCTTGCCCGCTATACCGACCCGCCTGACACCACATCCATCTTCGTCGCCTCGCTGCGGGGCGTTTCGCCCGAGGCTCCGGGCATGGTTGTGCGCCAGCGCCTGCCTGCGTTTTCCGTGCACGACGTTTCGGTGCCGCCCAAACGGCCCTTGGGCCAGGTTTCGCGCAATGGTGCGGACCGCAATCCCCGGAGCGATTTCCTCGATCTCGGCGCGAGAGAATTTGCCGGTGCGAAGGCGATGACAGCGGCGCTCGCCACAAAGGCGCGGGCGCTCGGCACGCCCGGCCAGGTCATGGTGTTCGTGCACGGGTTCAACAATTCCTTCGACCACGGCCTCAAGCGCATTGCCGAGATCGACACCGACTACATCGCGCCGATCGCCAAGCTGCTGTTCGACTGGCCGACCGATGACGAATTGCTCGACTACGGGCACGACCTCGACAGCGCCCGGTTCTCGCGCGATGGACTCGAGCAGGTCATCGAGGCGCTCGACCGCAGCGGTTTCACCCGCATCGTGCTGGTCGGCTATTCGATGGGCGCCGACATCGTGCTCGAAACCCTCAGGCAGATGCGTATCGGCGGCAAGGACAGGGCCCTTTCCAGAATCGGCGGTGTCGCCTTCATCGCGCCCGACGTCGATATCGACGTGTTCACCCAGGACGCCAGGCGCATCGCGCCGCTGCCGCAGCCGTTCGTCGTCTATTCATCGCCCGACGACTGGCCGCTGAGGGCGCTGCAGAAATATGTCTATTCCGACAAGCCCCGGCTCGGCACGATCGACAATCTCGACGCCATCGCCGGCCTGCCCGTCACCGTCATCACCGCGCCGACCAGCGGCGAACCGGCCGAAGCACGGCACCTGATATCGGCCTCGCTGTCGGTCATTCGCGCTGCCAATGCCGGCCATGCCGACCTGGCAAGCTTTGCCGAAATCGCTGCAAACGCCCCTGGCGCCGCCGTGGCGCGCAATGGCAAGGCGGTGCGCATCGACCTGCCCTAGACGACCGTCCTCCGCCGCGGCATCCGGTCTTGCATGTGACGGCGTGGTTTGGTCTCATGGCGTCTCCGACCCAGGATGAGACCAGCACCAACCCGGATTGCGGCAGGCAGCGGTGCCAGGCGTCCCGGTCCGCCGATACCGCGTCCCAACATATTGGCGCCCATCCTCGTGCGGCCTTTCTCACCGGTTCGGCCATGCCGCCCGAACCGGCCTACCAGAACAGGAATTCGAACATGACGAGCATTGACGCCGGCCCCTCCGGCAAGTTCACCATCGCCAACACGATCACGGTCACCCGCCTCGGGTTCGGCGCCATGCGCATCACCGGCAAGGGCGTCTGGGGCCCCCCCGCCGATCACGACGAGGCCATCGCGGTCCTGAAACGCCTGCCCGAGCTCGGCATCGATTTCATCGACACCGCCGATTCCTACGGCCCAACTGTTTCCGAGGAACTGCTGAAGGAAGCGCTCAACCCCTTTGACGGCCTGGTGGTCGCTACCAAGGGCGGCTTGACCCGGCCCGGCCCCGGGCAATGGGTGCCCAAAGGCGACCCGGACTACCTGATCGGCCAGGCCAAGGGCAGCCTCAAGCGCCTCGGTGTCGAGCAGATCGATTTGTGGCAATTGCACCGCATCGATGCGCGCGTGCCGCGCGACGAGCAGTTCGGCGCCATCCGCCAGCTGCTTGACGAAGGCATCATCCGCGCGGCCGGGCTAAGCGAGGTCTCGGTCGAGGAAATCGAGGCCGCCGCCAAGGTCTTCCCGGTCGCCAGCGTCCAGAACCGCTACAACCTGACCGACCGTGGCTCGGAGGACGTTCTCGCGCATTGCGAGAAGAACGGCATCGGCTTCATCCCGTGGTTCCCGCTGGCGGCCGGCGATCTGGCCAAGCCCGGCGGCGTGGTCGACCGCATCGCTACGGCACACGAGGCAACGCCCGGACAGGTGGCCCTGGCCTGGCTGTTGCAGAAGAGCCCGGTCATGCTGCCCATCCCCGGCACCGGAAGTGTCGCTCATCTCGAGGAAAACACTGCCGCAGCCGGCCTGACGCTGACCGATGCCGAAATGGCGGAACTGGATGCAGCCGGCTAGGCCTGCCAGAAATCAGCACCGGTACGCGGCAGGTTGACAGCACCGCGTACCGGCCCGTTTCGCCGGCATTTGCCTGCCTTTCAGCCGGTTGCTGCGCGACCGGCGTGACAGTGACGGAAATCATTTGCCGCCGTGCCGATCGGCAGGTCCGACCGAGTCGGCCGCGCAGCACCGTGCCGCGGCAGCACCGGCAGCTCGATCAGCCCGGCCGAGACCAGCAAGGCTTCGAGATCGGGCGCGGCGCCGCACATGCGCCTCAGCGCCAGATAGTCGGCGGCGAGATCGGCGCCCTTGCTGCATGGCTGACGTTCGGCGCGCAGCAACAGGTTCTTGCCCGTTGCCTTGAGCGAGACGAACTCGACGACTTCGCTGCGGTAGCCGACCATTTCCATGAGTTTTGCCCGCATGGCGTCGGCTGCCATGTGCACGAACCTGTCGCGATGGATGTGCTGTCCGGTCAGCACGCGCATGTCGGCGCTCGGGCGGAGCCGCGCGGCAAAGCCGTGCTGGCAGCACGAGACGTTGAGAATGTTGCGCGCCTTTGCCGTCACGCCCTGGAACAGCACGCCGTCGCTGGCCGAGTCGCAGGCATGAAGGGCGTAAACGATATCCGGCCGCCCCGGGATAGCCGCATCGGTGATGTCGCCGGTGTGGAAATGCATTCGGGTGAAGCCGAGTTCTTCGGCGACGTGCCGGTTCTTGTCCATAAGATCGGCATTCCAGTCGATACAATGCACCTCGACCGGACGCGGATCGATCTCGGTGTAGAAGTGATAGGCGAGAAAGCTCAGATAGCAATTGCCGGCCGCCGGCTCGACCAGCAGCAGCGGGCGCTTGCGGGAATAGCGATTGATCCGGACGTGGATCTCTTCGAGATAACCGAGGATCTGCTCGGTCTTCTTGACCTTGTCCTGATGACGCGGCGGCGCCGGCTGTTTCAGGCCGAAACGCCCGGCGAAGGCGCTCAGAAGTACTCTTTTCTCGTGTTGGATAAGCATTGCTGCCTCCTGATCGGGAGGCGGAGCGTCAACTGGGTAGGTGGGAATCATGCCTGCGATGCGGAAACGCCCTGCGGTCGTTCGTATGAACAATACCCCTGCAAACCACAGAACACACTCCGCCGGGCGCCGAACGGCGCACAAACAGTCTGGCGGAAGCGGAAGCGCTCTCGCCAGCGGGCGAATAGTTCTTGCGGTTTTGGTTCACAGGTTCCGGTGGCGCAGCGGCGCTGCCGGATAGGCATTCCCCTAAGGTCAAGGTGTCAGGCTTTGGACCTGACGGCGGGCGAAGTAGAAGAGCCGGGATGCGAAGTCAACATCACGTGACAGAAACCCGGCAGAAAGCGATAGAATGCGGCCGCAGGGCAACATCTGGTGCAGGCAATGTCGAGATTGGGGTGGTGCCGCATGCCGGACTCGAACCAGCGACCCCATCATTACGAATGACGTGCTCTACCAACTGAGCTAATGCGGCGTGTCCTTCAAGCGCGTCGCGCCGTGGTGGACAGCGCGCTGTTTAGCCGATTGCGCGGCGATCAAGCAAGCCAAAACGCCAATCCCGGCGCGGCATTGACGCACCCGCTGTCCACCGGCGGTGTCTCAGGCGCTTGCGGCCGGCGTGGCGCTGCCGTTCTGGCGGGTTTGATCGGCGCTCTCTGTCGCCGGAGCGAGGGCCGGAGCATCGGCCGGCGCGGCAGGTTTGCCGGCAAGCGCCGGAGCCGGCTTAGCGCTGACTTCCGCCGGCACGCCCCATTCGAAAACGTCGAACCTGCCCGAGATCGGCGAGACCGGCAGCCATTCGTCCAGTGCCAGTCCGTCGGCGGTCCAGGCCGGATCGCGCAGCGCCTTGACGGCGCGCGAAAGCCATTCGCGCGCCTTGCCCTGATCGGCGTTCTGGCCTTCCTCGATCTCGGCCATCAAAACGCAAATGCCCTGGCGCGGCGCGGTCTCGGCAAACGGATCAAGCGCCGCCCGCGCCAATGTCCAGTCGAAGGCATCGATTGCCGCCCGTGCCAGCACTTCGGCGGCATCGACGCTTTCCGGGATGCCGGGAATGAGCTCGCGAACCTTCTTGAGGCGATCGACGGCCGATGCGCCGGATTGGGCATGGGCATAAAGCGTCGCTGCGTGCGGATGGCCGGTATCGCGCCAGATGCGCTTGAGCAGGGACTGCGCCTTGCGCGCCTCGCCGCGCCCGATGTGCACGCGGGCCGAGATCAGTGCCGCCGGCACGAAGTCGGAAACCAGCTTGAGGGCATCGAGGGCGTTTTCGAGCGCCTTGGCGGCGTCGGTTGGCTCGGCTTCCGCCGCGATGGCCGTGTGCAGAACCGCCCGCTTGCGGCGGCGGGCCAGCCGGTCGGCGCGGTTCTGCGCCGGTTCTTCGGCGGCGGCGGCAAGCGCCTCGTCCCAGGCCGAGCGGGCAACCATGTCGGAAAACAGCGCCTCGCGCGCCCACGGCAGGGCCGGATTGAGATCGCGCGCCTTGCGGGCAAAGGTCAGTGCCGCCGCCGGACGGCCCTGCGCCCGTGCCTGTTCGAAAAGACCGCTCAGAGCAGCGACGGCGGTCTGCGGGTTGGTGATCAGCGCCCGGTAATGCTCACGTGCCGCGGCCAGATCGCCAAGCGCCAGATCGGAACGGGCCTCGAGCAGTCTGGCAGCCGTGTTCTCTGGCAGCCGTGCCTGTGCCTCCTGCGCCAGGATGCGTGCCCGCGACGCATCGCCGGCCTGTAGCGCAATGAAGGAATTGGACAGCGCGTCGATGCCCATCTGTTTCTGGTTGAGAGCCGAGTGACGCTTGAGCGCTCGTGGAATGGCGATAATGCGGCGGATAATGGCCCAGATGGCGATCGAGGCGAGCACCAGCACGACCAGCGCCAGGACGACGGCGCCAAGTGCCGGCTGCAGCCTGTAGCCCCCGAGATCGACGGTAACGGTGCCGGGCAGCGCAATGGCCCAGGCAGCGCCGGCGGCAACGATCAGGCTGGCGACGATGTAAAAAACCAGCCTGATCATGAGCCGGCCCCGGTCGTGGCGAGCGCTGCGGATCGGGCTTTGCCCATCAGCTCCGCCGTGGCGGCGAAGCGGGCGATGTCGTCGCCCAGCTCGCCGGCTTCGGCGGTCATGGCATCGGGCAAACTGGCGAAACTGCGGGCGGCAGCGGCAAAATCGCGGTCGGCGAGCGCCGCCTCGATACGGGCGACCTGGGCCTCGGGCGAGGCGTCATCGCCGCTCGCCACGGGTCTCAGCGCCACCAGCGCCTTGACGCGATCCCAGAGTTGGGCCGTCCAGTCACCCTGATCGGTGGCTGGGCGGGCAGCGAGGATGTCGGGCACCCTGGCCGCGAAACGCGCGCTGAGGTCGGCAGGACTGCCAAGACCGGAAGCCGCCGCATCGGCGACGCCGGCCGGGATGTCAAGATCGGGCAGCGCGGCGCGGATCATGGCGAGATCGGCGGCAAAGGGCGCGCCTGTGTCGAGCGCCTCGGCGATGCCGGACAGCGCCAGGGGCAGCCTCAGGTCGATCGGCGTCGGTTCGGGGGCCGATTGCAGACTGGCGAGACCGGAGGAAATGCCGGCGATCTCGGTCTTGAGCGCGTCGACCGACTGGCCGAGCGCCGCGACCTCGTCGGCGGAAACACTGGTGGTGCCGGCGTCTTCAAGCGCAGCGACCCGCGCCGCAAGGGCATCGGATTTCTCGGAAAGCGATTTCATCGAAGCCGAAACCGAATTAATCGACTCGGTGAGACCGGTGACCGCATCAGCTGCCGCCGCATCGCCGCCGGAAATCGTCGCAGCATCGAGCCGGCCCGACAGGGCTTCGAGGCCGGTTTGGACCGTTCCGATTCGTTCATCGAGCGCGGCGATGGCGGGGCCGTTGTCGGCAGGCGCGGCCGTCTCGAGCGCGGCGATGCGCCCATCGAGAGCGGTGATGCCGGTGTCGACATCTGCCAGCGCATTGTCGACGACGGCGCCGATGTCGCTTTTTTTGACATAGAGCGAGGACACTTCGCTCGAAAGCGCCTCAATGCCTGACGTGTCGGTCTTCGCCGCCGGCCAGTAGCCCAATGTTGCCAGCCCATAGGCACCGCCAAGCCCGAGCGCGCCGCCGAGAATGGTGCCGGCCAGACCGACTGCCAATAGCGGCATGGCGGACGAGCGCGAAATCGACGCCGCCTTCGCATCGTCCGTCTTGCCCGGGGTGGCAGCACCGGCCGTGGTCTTGTCGCCACGCTTGTCATCGCTGCCCGATGCTGGGCGCGAAGACGGCGTCCTGGCGCTCGCCGGTTTGGACGCGCCGACGTCCGCCTTTTCCACCTCAGGCTTTTTTGCTTCGGTTTTTTTCGACCCGTCCGATTCGGTGCTGCGCGCCGTCAGGTCGATGGTCGGCGGCTTGACGGGTCCAGACTTGCGCTCTGCCATGACACTTACCTCTGGTATCGGACGCAAAAGGACGAAGGCTCTCCCGGACCTTAGCCTGTTGTCTTTCGGCGTCCTAGCCGATCATGGCGTGATTTGGCCACGGGAAAAAGACAAGCTTGCGGCCATCATCGCCTCTTCGCTGGGAAAATCGGCCAGCACCACGCGCACGAAACCATGCGAGACAAGCGGGCCGGCGACATTTTCGGAAAGGCAGATCAGCGTCAGGGCGCGGCGCGCCTCGGGGCTCAGCACCAGTTCGGTCAGCTCGGCGAACAGCTCTGCCGTCCGCCGCGAGTAGATCAGCGCCGCGGCGATATCGCCCTCGGCCAGCGCGTCGTCGATTTCTGCTGGCAGGCGCGTTTCGGCCACCATGCGATAGATTTCGGCGGCGATGACCAGGTGCCCGGACGCGGCCAACGCCTTGGGCAGATCTCGTGCCGTTGCCTCGGCGGAGGGGTAGAAATAGGTGCCGGTCCTGGCTTTTCCGGCAACCAGTTCGACCAGCGCCCCGGCATCGCCATTGGCAGTGATGACATCGGCAAATCCGGCCGACCGGGCAGCGATCGCGGTCTTTTCCCCGACGGCGTAAAGCGGCAGGGACAGATAGCGTGCAAGGGCCTGGCGCATTTCGAGGGCGCGCAAACCGTTGGTGCTGGTGACGATGAGCCCGGACAATCCGTCCGGCTCCGGCAGGCGGGCCTTGGTGACCTCCATGCGCATCAGTGGGAAAACCACGGGATCAAGGCCGAGGGCGTTGAGCCGTCTCGCCGTGTCGACGGCATCGGGTTCGGGCCGCGTGACCAGCACTCGCACTGCTATTCGGCCTTGAGCATTTGAACGAAGTCCGCCCCGGCGCGAGCCAGAAGATCCTCGCCGAGCGCCATGCCGAGCGCTTCGGCCTCACCCGCAGCCCCGCTTTGCTCGGCATCGAAGCACACCTGCCCGTCCGGGCTCAATATCTCGCCCTTGAGCGACAGCTCCGCGCCGCTGCGCCGGGTGTAGACGCCGATGGGCGTGCGGCAATTGCCGTCGATCACCCGCAGCATGGCGCGTTCGGCAAGAACCGTCTCGCGGCTTGCGGCGTGATTGAGCGGCGCGATCAACTCGGCGGCACGGGAATCGTCGGCCCGGATCTCGATGCCGATGGCCCCCTGGGCCGGCGCGGGAGGGAAGCGTTCCGGATCGAGAAAGGAGCGCGCCTTGTCGGTGGTGTCGAGCCGGTTGAGCCCGGCGGCAGCCAGAAGCGTTGCGTCAGCCACGCCTCTGTCGAGCTTGCCGAGCCGCGTGCCGAGATTGCCACGAAACTCGACCATCCTGAGATCGGGGCGTGCCCTGAGTAGTTGCGCCCGGCGCCTGAGCGACGAGGTGCCGACGATCGCGCCCTCGGGCAGGTCGTCAACGGTCTCGTGCTTCGGGCTGATGAAGGCGTCGCGCACGTCCTCACGCTCAAGGAAGACATCCATGACCAGCCCGTCAGGCAGGTTTGTCGCCATGTCCTTGGCTGAATGCACGCCGAGATCGATGGTTCCCGCCCTGAGCCGGTCCTCGATTTCCTTGGAAAACAATCCCTTGCCGCCAAAATCGCTCAGCGGCCTGTTGGTCACCTGCGAGCGGTCGCCGGCGGTCGAGACGATGACGATCTCGATATCGGACTGCTGAAACCCGTGGATCGACATCAGCAACCGACGCACCTCATGCGCCTGTGCCAGCGCCAGCGGAGAGCCGCGCGTGCCGATGGTGAGCGTCGCTGTGCGCAAAGATTGCAAAGCCGCCTTTATCCCTATACGCCTTGGCCGGATCGAAGAAGACCAAGGCCATAGACCTTTCGCCGTGACCGGGCAAGCGCACCTGACCATACTCGGTATCGAAACCAGCTGCGACGAGACCGCCGCAGCCGTGGTCACGCGCGACGGCGACGGACGCGGCCGCATCGTCTCCAACATCGTGCGCAGCCAGATCGCCGAACACGCACCTTTTGGCGGCGTCGTGCCGGAGCTGGCGGCGCGCTCGCATGTCACCCATCTCGACACGATCATCGCCCGGGCGCTCGAGGACGCACACATCGGGCTTTCCGATCTCGACGCCATCGCGGCGACGGCCGGGCCGGGCCTGATCGGCGGCGTGCTGGTCGGGCTGACCACGGCCAAGGCATTGAGCGCCGCCTCTGGCAAGCCTCTCGTCGCGGTCAACCACCTCGAAGGTCATGCCCTGACGGCGCGGCTGACCGAGGGGATCACCTTTCCCTATCTGATGCTGCTGGTGTCGGGCGGGCACAGCCAATATGTGCTGGTGAGGGGCGTCGGCGATTATACCCGCTGGGGCACGACCATCGACGATGCGCTCGGTGAAGGCTTCGACAAGGTCGCCAAGCTCCTCGGTCTGCCCTATCCCGGCGGGCCGGAAGTCGAGGCCGAAGCGGCAAAAGGCGATCCGAAGCGATTCGTCTTCCCGCGTCCGCTGCTCCGGGAGAAGCGGCTCGACTTCTCCTTTTCCGGCCTCAAGACCGCAGTGCGCCTTGCCGCCGAAAAGATCGCACCGCTGACCGAGACCGATATCGCCGACATCTCGGCCGGGTTCCAGATGGCGGTGACCGATGTCATCTTTGCCCGTACCCGCGACGCGCTGTTGCGCTTCACCGAGGAACTGCCCGGCCACAAGCCGCAGCTTGTCGTTGCTGGCGGCGTTGCCGCCAACAAGGCCATCGGGGCCGCGCTCGGACGTGCGGCGGAGGCAACCGGTGCGCATCTGGTCATCCCGCCGCCGGCGCTTTGCACCGACAATGGCGCCATGATCGCCTGGGCCGGGGCCGAACGCATGGCGCTCGGGGCCACCAACAGCCTCGATTTCGCCGCCCGCGCCCGTTGGCCGCTCGACGAGGCCGGCATGCAGATCGGAGGCGCACCATGAATGTTTCGGTCGTCGGCGGCGGCGCCTGGGGCACGGCGCTTGCCGAAACTGCCGCCCGCGCCGGTCATCTGGTCTCGCTGATCGTCAGATCACCGGACCTGGCCGAGGCGATCAATTCCGGCCACGTCAACCGCGACCACCTGCCCGGCGATAGCTTGAGCGCGAGCATCACCGCTCGTGCTGATTTTGCCGGCCTCGCCGAGGCCGATTTCGTGCTGCTGGTGGTGCCGGCGCAGGTCTCGCGCGATGTGCTGACAAGGATCGGCCCCGAGGCCCTCAACGGCAAGCCGGTGGTGCTGTGTGCCAAGGGGCTCGAAACGGCAACGCTGTTGCGCCAGAGCGAGGTGCTCGGCCAGTGCGCGCCGGGAGCTATTCCGCTGGTACTGAGCGGACCGAGCTTTGCCCATGACGTCGCCTCGGGCCGACCGACAGCGGTGACGCTGGCCTCGCCCGAGGACACAGTTTGCGCCGATATCGCCACCGCCCTGTCCGGCACGACCTTCCGGCTCTACCAGAGCGGCGACCTCGTCGGGGTCGAGATGGCCGGGGCGTTGAAGAACGTCTACGCCCTCGCCGCCGGGGCCGTCGAAGGCGCGGGACTCGGGCTGTCGGCGCGCTCGGCCCTGATCGGACGCGCCTTTGCCGAAATGAGCCGTCTGGTCGAAGCCATGGGCGGCGAGGCGCGGACACTGACGGGCCTGGCCGGATTCGGTGACCTGACGCTTTCGTGCACCTCGCCGCAATCGCGCAATTACGCCTTCGGCATCGCGCTTGGTGAGGGCAGGACGCCGGCCGAGGCCGAAGCCTCGGGCATCGGACTGGCCGAAGGGGTCAAGACCGCGCCCGTGGCGCTCGGACTGGCTGAAAAGCACGGCGTCGACGCGCCGCTGATCGCCGCCGTCAATGCCCTGCTCGCCGGCCAGCTCGGCATCAACGACATCGTCGCGCAATTGATGACGCGGCCACTCAAGCGCGAAGGAGAGCAATGATGGGACTGTATGTCATCGAGTGTACCGACAAACCGGACGGGTTCGATCTCAGGCAGCAGGTCAGGCCGAAACATCTCGACTATGCCAAGTCTCTCGGCGACAGGTTGCTGGTCGGCGGTCCGTTTCTCGATAGCGAAGAACGCATGATCGGCTCGCTTCTGATCATCAAGGCCGACAGCCTTGCCGAGGCCGAAGCCATCGCCGCCGCCGACCCCTATGCCGCGGCAGGCCTTTTCACCGCCACGAGCGTCCGGCCCTGGCGCTGGACCGTCAACAAGCCCGAGGACCTCTAGCATGAGATACTGGCTGTTCAAGTCCGAACCCTCGACCTGGGGCTGGGATGACCAGGTCAAAAAGGGCGCGCCCGAACAGTGGGACGGCGTCCGGAACTACGCCGCCCGCAACTTCATGCGCGAGATGAAAATCGGCGATCTCGGGTTCTTCTACCATTCGGTCAACGAGAAACGCGTCGTCGGCATCGTCCGGGTCGCCGCCGAGGCGCATCACGACACCACCACCGATGACGAGCGCTGGGAGTGCGTCGATATCGAGGCGGTCGAAGAGGTACCGAACCCGGTGACGCTTGATCAGATCAAGCAGGTGCCGGCGCTCAAGGACATGATACTGGTCAACAATTCCCGCCTGTCGGTGCAGCCGGTGACCGATACCGAATGGCGGTTGATCTGCGAGATGGGCGGGCTCGGCGCCGGCTCGAAGGCATTGAGTTCCTGACGTCGCGAAAAATTGACCCCGGCGTCAGCCGGGATCATGCAACAAGGTGGGGACGGGAATTCCAAGGGGGGCAATCATGGTATTCTTCGACGTCAACTGGCTCGGCATCGTCCTGGCCACCATCGCGTCAATGGCGCTCGGCATGGCCTGGTACATGGCGCTATCGAAGCAATGGCTTGGTGCGCTCGGCAAGTCGATGGACGAGTTGCGCTCCAGCGCCGGCGCAGTCTCGCCATTCGTCTGGGCCATTCTCGCCCAGCTGATCATGGCCTATTTCATCGCCAAGCTGACGCCTGTGGTCATGGGCGAACTCACCTGGGTCACCGGCATGATGATGGGTGCCCATGTCTTTGTCGGTTTCATCCTGACATCGATGGTGCTCAACCACCGCTACCAGGGCCAGAAGTGGTCGCTGACCTTCATCGACGGCGGCTACCTGCTCGGTGTCGCGCTGGTTCAGGGCGCAGTGCTCGGGGTTGTCGGCTACTAGGGCTCTTCATGTTGTGAGGCAAGCGCCCATCCACATCGTCATTCCCGACCTGATCGGGAATCCAGCCAAGCCGCGTCAGCGGCGCAAGGAGTTCCTTCGCGCGCGAGGACACGCGCGCTGCTGAATTCCCGCTTTCGCGGGAATGACGAAGGACAACTATCGAACGCCCGCCGCTCAAAAATCGCTGGCAATGCCCTTTTTTTCCCAGTCGCCATAACGCGCCGGATCGGGCCCCTTGCGGCCGTGGACTTCCTTCGGCGGCTTCGGTGCCGCCGCGGCCTGTTTGCGGCGGGCCTCGGCCTCCTCAAGCGCTCTTTTTGCGGCCGGCGACAGGGGCTTTTGCGCCAGATCGACTGTTTTGCTTACGAAATTGTCATTTTCCGGCATGGCGCCCAGCCCTTGTTTCGCCTTGATCGAGACACCATCATTCCTGTGTTGTCCGCTCAAGCACCGGCATAGCACCTTTTGCCGGTGGATGCGCAACACCGGAAAACCGCCAGGAGCCGAACAGCAATATGAACGCCGTGCGCACCACATTCCTTCTCGCCGCCATGACTTTCCTGTTCATGGCTGTCGGCTTCGTTGTCGGCGGGCGTATCGGCATGGTGCTGGCGCTCGGTTTCGCCATGGTCACCAACCTGTTTGCCTTCTGGAATTCGGACAAGCTGGTCCTGAGGATGCAGCAGGCGCGCCCGCTCAGCCGCTCGAACGCCCCCGAACTCCACGAGATCGTCGCGGCACTGGCGCAACGTGCCGAGATCCCGATGCCCAAGCTCTATCTCATCGAGACCGAGCAGCCCAATGCCTTTGCCACCGGCCGCAACCCGGACAATGCCGCGGTGGCGGTGTCGCGGGGCCTGGTCAACAGGCTCGACCGGCGCGAACTCGCCGGCGTGATCGCCCACGAACTCGCCCATATCCGCAATCGCGACACGCTGACAATGACGATCACGGGGACGCTTGCCGGCGCCATCACCATGCTGGCGCAGTTCGGTTTCTGGTTCGGCGGCCGCAGTGAAAACTCGCCGCTCGGCCCTTTCGGCGGCATCGTCGCCTTCTTCGTCGCCCCGCTCGCCGCCGCCATGGTGCAAATGGCGATTTCGCGGACTCGCGAATACGAGGCCGACCGCGAGGGCGCGATGATTTCCGGCGATCCGCTGGCGCTGGCCTCGGCGCTCGACAAGATCTCGGCCCAGGCCCGTCAGTTCGAGAACCCCTGGGCGCGGCGCAGTCCGGGCATGGCCCACATGTATATTGTCAATCCGCTTTCCGGCCGTGGCCGGGACAACCTGTTCGCCACCCACCCGGATGTGCGCAACCGCATCGCCGAACTGGTGAAGATGTCCAAGGAAATGGGTACCAACCCGACAATCGACAGCACCGCTTCGCTGCGCCGGCGCCGGGCCCATGTCGACAGGTCCGGCCCCGGTTGGCGCGTGCCCGGCACCGATTCGACACCGCACCGTCCCGGTCCCTGGGGCTAGACACGGCGCAAATGAGCGTGCCTCGGATGCACAGCGCGTTATAGTCCGCGCCATGAGTCGGCAAAAGAGCACCAAACCCCAAGCCAAACCCGAGACCAGCGCCGGTCTTGCCTCCCGCAAACTGGCGGCGGAAGCACTGCAATCCGTGCTGGCCGGGCGTAGCTTTCAACCGATCGACGCTGCCCGGCTCCCTGACCAGCGCGACCGCGCCTTCGCCAACAGGCTGGTGACGACGGCTCTGAGGCGGCACGGCCAACTCGACCTCATCATCGCCAGCCTGCTTGAACGCGGACTGCCCAAGCGCGCCGGCCTTTTCGAACCGCTGTTGAGGATCGGGCTGAGCGAACTGCTGTTCATCGAAGGCGCTGCCGCCCATGCCGCCATCGACAGTGCCGTTTCCCTTCTCAAAACGGACCGGCGCGGCGCCCATCTCAACAAGCTGCTCAACGCCGCCCTGCGCACTGCCCAGCGCCGCGCCGAGGACTTCACCGCCCTGCCGGCGGAAACACTGATCCCCGAGCCGTTCCGCAGCGCCTGGCGCAGCCACTATGGCGAGGCAGCGCTTTCAGGCTTTGCCGCGGCGCTCATTGATGGCGCACCGCTCGATCTGAGCCTGAAGCCGGACGCACCCGGCTTGCCGGACGACGTCGGCGCCCGCCCGACCCTCGTCAACTCCACCCGCATCGAGAGCCGCGACCGGCCGGTTGCCGAGCTGCCGGGCTTTGCCGAAGGGCAATGGTGGGTGCAGGACGTGGCGGCGAGCCTGCCGGCCCGGTTGATCGATCTCGCGCCCGGCGCCCGCGTTCTCGACCTTTGCGCCGCGCCCGGCGGCAAGACGGCCCAGCTTTGCGCCGCCGGCTACGATGTAACCGCGCTCGACAGTGACGCCGAGCGGCTCGAACGGCTGAGACAAAATCTCGAACGGCTCGGGCTTTCGGCCGAGATCGTCGTCGCCGATGCCGCCGCCCCGCTCGATCTCGCCCCGTTCGACGCCGTCCTCATCGATGCCCCCTGCTCGGCGACCGGCACTTTCCGGCGCCATCCGGAAGTACTGATCAACCGCTCGGAAGGCGACATCGCCGGACGGGTCGAACTGCAACGCCGCATCGTTGCCAATGCCGTGCCGCTGCTCAAGCCGGGCGGGATACTGGTATTCGCCACCTGCTCGCTGGAAGCGGCCGAAGGCGAGGATCAGGCGGCATGGATCGCGCAGAGTTATCCACAATTGCACCCGGCGCCGGTGACGGCGTCAATGGCGCCCGATCTTGCGCCGGCCATCAGTGGCATTGGGCATCTGCGCACACATCCTGACCTCTTCTGGCCAGAAATCGGCAATGGCGGCATGGACGGGTTCTACGTAGCGCGCTACGTAAACGGTTCATGATGCGTTGACGGAATAGTTGCAATACACTGGAACTTTTGCAGCGGGCGCTATTTTGTCATTGCTGAACTGTGACCAGGCGCGCTTCATCGCCGGACCTGATGCTCTTCGGGCCGAAGATGGTGTGCACCGTGAAGGCGGACAAACAGGCCGGTGTCCAAAGTGTTGCGTAGTGCCGGGGGATCCATGTTGAGGCGCTCGATTGCCGGGGCGCTGGAGAGTCCTGCCCTGCGCTGGTCGTGGAACCCGATCTCGGAGCGGCATTTTTCGGCGCCGCTCGGAGACTTCCGCACCGCCGATGTCGATTCCGTCACCGAGATGGCAGCCGGCCGCTATCTGCTCGGCGGCAAGATGGTCGACACCAATGGCATCTCGCCCTTCGCCGCCGAGGTCGATCACTACGGCTGGAAGGCCGAACTCAACGGCTTTTCCTGGCTGAGGCATTTCACAGAGCTCAAGGACGACGGGCTCAAGCGCTTCGCCCGCACGCTGGTGCTCGACTGGATCGGGCGCCATTCCCGCAGACATGATCCCGAAGTCTGGTCGATTTCCCTGACGGCGCAACGCACGCTCAACTGGATGCGCCACATCGCCGTGCTGACCCAGGACGCCAGCGCCGGCCAGCAACGCACCATCAACCGCAGCCTCGGTCGCCAGGTGCGCAGCCTGCAGCTGCGGGCGCCACACTCGCCCGACCCGCTCGACCGCCTGCTGACGGCGATGGTGCAGCTGGCGGCAAGTCTTTGCGAAGAAAGCCCGACCGAGCTCGTCGCGGAGCGCCTGGTGCGGCTCGAGCAGGAAATCGATCTCCAGTTCGACAAGGCCGGCATGCACCGCTCGCGCAGCGCTGCTGTCCAGGTCGAAGTGCTGACCGGGCTGGTGACGCTCCGGCAGGCGATGGCACGGCGCGACCAGGTTCACATGGGCACCCTGCCGAGCCGGATCGCGGCGATGCATGCCGCCCTTGCCACCCTGACGCTCGGCACCGGCGGGCTCGGCTATTTCAACGGCACAGGCCAGGAGCCGTCCGACCTCGTTTTCGCGCTGCAGGCGGCCGGCGGACCGCAAAAACCCGAGCCGGGACTGTTCGAGCACTACGGCAGGCTGCAGTCGGACGGCGCCGTGCTGATTGCCGATTCCGGCCATGTGCCGGCGCCGGAATTCGCCCGCTGGGCCCATGCCGGCGGCATGAGCTTCGAATTCAGCCATATGAACGAGCTAATCGTCGGCAATTGCGGCCCGGCCCCGGCAGAGCTACGGGAGCAGAGTCGGCTGTTCCGGCTCGGCGCCGCCCATTGCGCGCCGACAATCGATCACAAGTCGCAGGCGCAGGTGATCACGCGTGGCCCGATGGCCGGGTTGCTGGTCTCCGACGCGCCGCAGCCGGAGATCGAGTTCGATGCCGAAGAGCAGATGCTCAAGATCACCAGCCATGCCTATGAGCGCACGGCCGGCGTGATGCTCGAGCGCTGGCTGACGCTGTTGATGGGCGGCGACGCCGTGGTCGGGCAGGACCGGATAACGGCGAGCGCCTCCGGCATTACCGGCGAAAAGCTCACCATGCGCTTTCATCTCGGACCGGGCGTCGAGGCCGAGCACCAGCCCGGCGAGGACATCATCAAGCTGACCCTGCCGTCCGGCGGCAACTGGAGTTTCCTGTGGGAAGGCGCCGAAGCGGCAATCGACGACAGCGTCCGTCAGTCGGCCTATTTCGGCTTTTACCGCACGCGGCAAATCGTCCTTTCCACGCCGCTCTCGGACGGCCACGAGATCGCCTGGATATTGACGCGGCTCACGTGAGGCTTACAAGGCGGGCGATCTCTCCGCCATCCGGCCCAACCACACTGGACATTGCATCATGACCACTAAGGACGACCAGCCGAGACTGCGCCGCGCTCTTCTTTCCGTTTTCGACAAAAAGGGGGTTGCCGAGCTTGCCCGCATGCTGGCGGACATGGGAGTCGAGCTGGTTTCGACCGGCGGCACGCGCGCCCTGCTCGAAGCCGAGAACATCCCGGTCATCGACATCGCCGAGCTGACCGGCTTCCCTGAGATGATGGACGGTCGCGTCAAAACGCTGCACCCGAAGGTACATGGCGGCCTTCTGGCCGTACGCGGCAATGAGACGCACAGAAGCGCCATGCGCATCCACCAGATCTCTCCGATCGACCTTGTGGTGGTCAACCTCTACCCGTTCGAACAGACCATCAGGAAGCCCGGCGTCAGCTATGAGGAGATCATCGAGAATATCGATATCGGCGGTCCGGCGATGATCCGTTCGGCGGCCAAGAACCACGCTGACGTCGCCGTCGTCGTCGATCCCGGCGACTACGAGGAGGTAATGGAAGCGGTTCGCGAGAACGGCCAGGTGCCGTTCCCCCTGCGCCAGCGCCTCGCCGCCAAGGCCTATGCCCGCACCGCCAATTACGATGCCGCCATCTCCAACTGGTTTTCCGAGGCAATCGATTATCCCGAAATGCCGTGGCGGAGCTTCTCGGGCACGCTCAGCGAAGTCATGCGCTATGGCGAGAATCCGCATCAGTGGGCGGCATTCTACAAGGACGGATCGGAGCGCACCGGCGTTGCCACCGCCACCCAGGCGCAGGGCAAGACGCTCAGCTACAATAACATCAACGACACCGACGCCGCCTTCGAGCTCGTTTCAGAATTCGCGGCCGAGGATGGCGCCGCCGTCGCCATCATCAAGCACGCCAATCCCTGCGGCGTCGCCATCGGCGCAACGGTGCTCGAAGCCTATCAGAAGGCGCTGGCCTGCGATCCCGTCAGCGCCTATGGCGGCATCGTCGCGGTCAACCGCGAGATCGACGCCGAGGCCGCCGAGGCGATCGTCAAGGTCTTCACCGAAGTGATCGTCGCACCGGCCATCACCGAGAAGGCCAAGGCCATTCTCGAAAAGAAGAAGAACCTGCGCGTTCTGCTCACCGGCGGCCTGGCCGACACCAAGGCCAAGGGCCTGACAGTGCGTTCAGTCTCCGGCGGCATGCTGGTGCAGACCCGCGACAACCGAAATGTCGACGATTGCGAGCTGAAGGTGGTGACCAAGCGCGCTCCGACCGAGGCGGAAATGATCGACCTGAAGCTCGCCTTCAAGGTGATCAAATACGTCAAATCCAACGCCGTCATCTATGTGCGCGGCGGCGCCACGGTCGGAATCGGTGCCGGGCAGATGTCGCGAGTAGACAGCTCCAACATCGCCGTGTTGAAGGCCGGGGACGCCGCGCGGATCGCCGAACAGAAGACGCCGCTCACCAAGGGGTCTGTGGTGGCCTCAGATGCCTTTTTCCCGTTCGCCGACGGTGTCGAGGCCGCCATCGAGGCCGGCGCCACCGCCATCATCCAGCCGGGCGGCTCGATCCGCGACGAGGACGTCATCGCCGCCGCCGACAAGGCCGGCATGGCGATGGTCTTCACCGGCATGAGGCACTTCCGGCACTGAACAGCGACCGCCAGCGGCGGTCAGATCGCGCCGGTGGCGCGATCTGATCTGCTCAGGCCGGAGACCTATGGTCGACGGGTGGTCCTCAAGCTCCGAGAAAGGCCCCGCTCGCAAGGCGGGGCTTTTTCATTCAGCAGAGCTTCAGCGCCCTACCCCCGGATCAGGTCCGACAGCAGCCCTGCCGCCACCGACAGCCGTGACACCGTCAGCTCGCCGTCGACAAGGTCGCCGACCATCGAAACGATGCGGTCGATCTCGTTCTCGCGGGCGCTGTGCCAGGCGGCAAAGCGCTCGGCGACCGGACCTTCGCCGGCAACAAGAACGGCACCAGCAAGATCGCGCACTGCCCGCATCAGATTGGACAAGGCCCGGTCGAGCGCCATGCGGTCGAAGCGGTCGGTGAGGTTGATCCGCCCGCCCTGCTCGGTGATGCGGCCGAGCCGGAACAGGCCGAGCACGGCGAAATAGGCCTCGGTTGCCTCGGTGACGCTGGCGCCGTGGCGTTCGGCGACGAGAACGGCGTCGCTGGCCAGCGTCAGCGCCGACAATTCGGCAATGCGGCGGGCGAGATCGCGCGGCGCGCCGCCCTCGATGAAGGCCACGGCCTGGTCAGCCACCGCCTCGGCGATGAAGGTCGGCACCAGTTGTCCGAGCAGGTCCCTGACCTCCTCGATGCCGGACCGGTAGCGGGTGATGACCCCGCCGAGCCCGCCGGAGAAATCGACATTCCTCAGGAACCACAGTGTCTGGGAAACCAGAAGATTGCGGACCTCGGCATAGAGCGCCAGTTGCACCTGGCCGTCGGTCGTGGTGTCGAGCGCATCGATGGCGGCATTGAGCCCGGTGGTGTCGTAGCTGTCGCGCGCCGCGGCATAGCCGTGGGCGATCGCGGCCGGGCCGGCCGAAGTCGCCGCCGCCATGGCCTCGACATAGGCCGGGCCGCCGCGATTGATCATGGCGTTGGCGAGCACGGTGGCGATGACCTCGCGCCTCAGACGATGGTTTTCGATGACGCCCTGATGCCGTCCGGTCAGCGTGTCGGGGAAATAGCGGAACAGTTCGGATGCGAGATAGGGATCGTCCGGCACGCTCGAGGCCAACAGCTCGGCGGTCAGCGTGTTCTTGGCATAGGCGAGAAGCACCGCAAGCTCGGGCCGCGACAGCCCCTTGCCGGCGGCGAGCCTGTCATCGAGCCCCTGATTGTCCGGCAGGAACTCGACCGCCCGATCGAGGTGACCGTCACGTTCGAGCGCCTCGATCAGCATGCGATGATCGGGCAGGCCGTCGACGGCGTCCCTTTCGGCAAGTGACAGGGCAACCGATTGCAGGAAATTGTTCTTGAGGCAGAGTGCGGCGACTTCGTCGGTCATCTCGGTTAGGAAGGAATCGCGGCTGCCGATATCCATGTCGCCGGACCGGATCAGGGCGCCGAGGGCGATCTTGATGTTGACCTCGAGGTCGGACGAATTGACCCCGGCGGAATTGTCGATGGCGTCGGTATTGATGCGTCCGCCTCTTTGGGCAAACGCGATGCGGCCGCGCTGGGTGACGCCGAGATTGGCGCCCTCGCCGATGACCGCGGCGTTGATCTCGTCGGCACTGACGCGCACGGAATCATTGGCGCGGTCACCGACCTCGGCATTGGATTCGCCGGCGGCGCGGACATAGGTGCCGATGCCACCGAACCAGATGAGA
The DNA here is from genome assembly GCA_963675235.2 of Devosiaceae bacterium. Lineage (GTDB taxonomy): Bacteria > Pseudomonadota > Alphaproteobacteria > Rhizobiales > Devosiaceae > JAHJQZ01. The sequence continues at coordinate 691,872 of CAXXFU010000017.1, forward strand.
TCGACCTCGGCCGTCAGGATGGCCCGGATCAATTCGGCCGGGGTTACCGACGCGGACTGAAGGCCGAGCGCGCCCTGGACCTCCGGTGACAGGACGATGGCCTTGGCCGAGCGCGAATAGACGCCGCCGCCGGGCGACAAAGCCTCGGGATTATAATCCTGCCAGCTCGAGCGCGGCAGCTCGAACAGGCGTTGGCGTTCGGCAAAACCGCGTTCGGGATCGGGGGCAGGATCGACAAAGATATCGCGATGATCGAAGGCGGCGACGAGCCTGATATGACGGCTCAACAGCATGCCGTTGCCGAAGACATCGCCCGACATGTCGCCGACGCCGACAACGCTGATCGGCTCGGCCTCGATGTCGCGGTTCCTCTCGCGGAAATGACGCTTGACCGATTCCCAGGCACCGCGCGCCGTGATGCCCATCTTCTTGTGGTCGTAGCCGGCCGAACCGCCCGAGGCGAAGGCGTCGCCGAGCCAGAAATGGCGCTCGGTGGCGATACGGTTGGCGGTATCGGAGAAGCGTGCCGTACCCTTGTCGGCGGCAACGACGAGATAGGGATCGGGCGCATCGGCACACACCGTGTGCGGCGGCGCGATCAGGGTGTCGCCGTCAAGATTGTCGGTGAGATCGAGAAGGGCGCCGATGAAGATCTCGTAGCAGGCAAGGCCTTCGGCATAGACGGCATCACGATCGGCGCCTGCCGGCATCTGTTTGGGCACGAACCCGCCCTTGGCGCCGACCGGCACGATGATGGCGTTCTTGACTTGCTGGGCCTTGACCAGGCCCAGCACCTCGGTGCGGAAATCCTCTGGCCTGTCCGACCAGCGGATGCCGCCGCGGGCGACATCGCCGAACCTCAGATGCACGCCTTCAAGACGCGGCGACGACACGAAGATCTCCTTGGCCGGACGCGGCGCCGGCATGTCGTTGACGCCGGGCGAATTGAATTTCAGCGCCAGGGCCGGGCGCGGCGCGCCGTCCTGGTCGCGCTGGAAATAGTTGGTCCTGAGCGTCTCGGTGACGAGATTGCGGTAGTGGCGGATGATGCGGTCCTCATCGAGCGAGGAGACCTCCGCCAGCAGCGCGTCGATTTCGGCGTGAAGCCGGGTGGCGTTTTCGTCGCGATCGCCGAAGAATTCAGGATCGAGACGGGCGGCGAACAGGGCGATGAGCGCGCGCGCCACATCCTTGTGCCGGCCGAGTGTGTCGGCGAGATAGCGCTGGGAGAAGGAGAAGCCGAGCTGGCGCATGTAGCGGCCATAGCCACGGAGCACGCCGACTTCCGCCGACGTCAATCCGGCGCGCAGCACCAGCTGGCTGAACTGATCGTTCTCCGCCCGGTTGGCCGAGACGGCGAGGATCGCCTCCTCGACCCGGGCTGCGTCAGCCTCGGTTTCGAGAATGGCGTCATCGGGCGGCTCGAGCACCATGTCGTGCAAATAGACGGTGTCCCTGTTCTCCGGGGTCAGGGTGTAGGTCGTCTCGTCGATGACCCGGAAGCCGAAATTCTCCAGCATCGGCACCCGGTCAGACAGGGCCAGCGGCGCGCCGAGATGGTAGAACTTGAGGATCAGGTCGTCGTCCCTGGCCGGCTCGGTATCGAGCCTGACGGCAAGCCCCTGCGCGTCGGCGAGCTTTTGCATGACGCCGATATCGCTCAGCGCGGTCTCATGGGTGTGGCGCGACTGGTAGCCGGCGGGGAAGGCCTCGCGCCAGGCGGCGACGGCGGCGGGGTCCTCGGCGGCCTCGGTGATGCGGTCACCGAAGGAGCGCAGCAGTTCCCGCACTTCGGCTTCAAGCGCGCCACGTTCCGGGCGCGGGGTTTTCCCGCCCGCCCGTCCGATGATGAAATGGACGCGGACAAGATCGCCTTCGGGGAAGAAGGGATAGTATTCGGTGACGCGGCCATCGTAGCGGCTGGCCAGATGCGCGCCGATGTCGGCCCGGCTTTGCGAGGTGTAGCGGTCGCGCGGGATGAAAACGAGGATCGAGACGAAATTGTCGAACGGATCGATGCGCGGCAGCACCTTGACCCGCGGCCGGTCGGGCAGGCTGGCAATCTCTGAGGCGAAATCGAACAGGTCCTGCTCCGAGATCTGGAACAGTTCCTCGCGCGGGTAGTTGTCGAGTGCCGCCATCAGCGCCTTGCCGGCGTGGCTCTTGGGATCGAATCCGGACAGCCGCATCACCGCCGAAATCTTGCGGCGGATGAACGGCACCTCGACATGAGGCTGGTGCAGCGATTGCGAGGTGAACAGCCCGAGTATGCGCAGTTCGCCGGTGAGCTGCCCGCCGTCGTCGTAGAGCTTGGCGCCGACATAGTCGAGGTGTCCGCGCCGGTGCACGCGGGCGCGCCGGTTGGCCTTGGTGACCAGAAGCGGCTCGGGCCGGGTCAGAAAGGCGACGTGCTGAGGCGTCATCTCGACATAGTCGGGCCCCGAGCGCAGGAAGGTGTAATCCGGGTCCTCGAGGATGCCGAGCCCCGAACCTTCGACCGGGATCAGTTCCGCGTCCTCGCCGCTGCCGGTCAGCCGGTACTCGCGCATACCGAGGAAGGTGAAATTGTGATCGGCGAGCCAGGCGAGGAAATGCAGCGCCTCGGCGAGATCGGCCTGGCGGCCCTGTGTCGAACTGCGGCGATAATCCTGCACCAGGTTGCGCAGGCGTTCGAGCATCGGCCGCCAGCCGTCCACCACCCGCCCGACATCGACGAGAATGGCATCGAACTCTGCGGCGAGCCGGATCAGCACATCCTCGTCGGCGACAGGGTCGACATGGATATGTACGAAACTCTCGTAGCGTGGCGCGTCACCTTCCTCGTGCGGATCGCGCAATTGCCAGCCCGCTTCGTCCGGCGTGACCGCCAGGATCGGATGGGCGAAAAGCCTGACGGCGAGACCGGCAGCACGCAGCGCCCCTAGCACGGAATCGACAAGGAACGGCATATCCTCGGCAAAGATGTCGATAATGCGGGCGCCGGCCGGCGTGGTCTCGTCCGGCGGCCGGATCGAGACCAGGTGCGCTGCGCTGCCGCGCTGGCCGAACAGGGCGTAGGACGGCCTCAGGACGGCCTCGAACTCCTCGGGCGTCAGCTGCCTCAGATCGCCGCTGTCGGTCAGATCGACCGTTTGCGCAAAAAAACGGGCAAAGCCCGGATCGGCACTGGTGAGATGATCGGCATGGGCGGCAAATGCCGCCCGGTTGGACGAAAGCGCTTCGGACATCGATGCGGGGCCCCTCGACTGGAAATGCAGCCTGCCACACTCTTTCCGGCCCGCCAACACAGTGGCCGCAAGCGGCTGTGGAAGCCTGAGCTGTCACGAATGCTTCAGGATTAAGAGCTTGGCGAGAGATTTCTGCGCAAGAATGCATGCTTTCTGGCCAGAGGGGCGGCATGGCACAATTGGACGGGACATCGGCATCTGGCCTGAAGGCGCTTCTGCGCCACGGCCTGACGCGTTCGCTCGCCTCGCTCGCCATCAAGATCGCCACCGCCGGGCTGACCTATCTGATGTTTGTCGCCCTGTCGCGGACGATGAGCAATCTCGACTACGGTCTGTTCGCCTTCGGGTTCTCGCTTGCCACCATCCTGTCGATCGGCGCCAGCCTCGGCCAGCAGACCGCCATCTTGCGCTTCTGGCCCGAGGACACCGGGCGCGGCGACCATGACGCCGCCCGAACCGATATTCGCGCCGGCTGGGCGCTGACGTTGATTTCGGGGAGCACGATCGCCTTTGCGCTGTTTCTTGTGGTTTTTTTCTATGGATTGATCCGCGGCGATCTCGCCGGTCAGGTCCACCTGATGGCCGCCGCCAGCCTGGTCCTGCCTCTGGGTGCCGCCGAATACGGGTCCTCGGCCCTCAGGGCACAAGGTTCGGTGTGGACGGCGCTGGCGCCGCGGGACATCCTGTGGCGGTTGGTGCTGCCGCTCGGCGTCGTGGTGCTGTTTATCGCCGGCATCACGCTCGCCGGCTGGCAGGCGCTGGTGCTGGCAGCGATCCTGCTGTCGCTGGTTCTGGTGCTGCAGGGTGCAATGGCGCGCCGCCGGGGCTATACTTCGGGGTTGGGCCTGAAGGGACTCGGCGGTTACTGGCAGGCGCGTGGCAAAGCCAGCCTGTGGTTCCTCAGCGGCACCATCGTCGACAGTGCCGCCCTCAATGCCGACATCGTGCTGATCGGCCTGTTTGTCGCCGCCGAAAGCGCCGGGCTCTATTTCAACGCCTTCCGCACGGCCGGCCTGATGACACTGTTCATGTTCGCCATAACGCTGGTCATCGCACCGATGGTGGCCCGCACCTATCACGCCGGCGACATGCGAAAGACCCAGGCGATCTCGACCTTCTGCGCCTGGTCGGGCTTTCTGTTTTCGCTCGGCGTTTTCGTCATCTACATCTTGTTTGGTGATTTCATCCTGTCACTGTTCGGCGAAACCTATTCGGAAGGGACGCTGATCCTCGTCATCCTGTCGTTCGGGCTGCTGTTCGACGCCGCCACCGGCGCGACCCGCGTTGTCATGACCATGACCGGACACGAGCGCCAATATGTGCAGATCTTCGGCACGATCATCGGCATCGGCCTTTTGGTGCAGGTCATCGTTATTCCGTTCTACGGGGTGCTGGCGGCGGCCTATGTCAACGCCGGCACGCGCATCCTCGCCCAGATCGCCATTGCCGCCTGGACGCGGCGCCATATCGGCATCGATCCGACACTTTTCGGCATCTTCTCCCTGATCGGCCCGGAACCCGTATCGGAACCACACCACCTCAGTCGCATTCTTGACCGGTTCGCCGCCGACAGCGTAGAACCCGGTTTCCGAATGCGATCCACGACAGGACGGACCGATATGGCAAAGACGCTCTACGACAAGATCTGGGAAGATCACCTTGTTGCAACGAACGAGGACGAGACGTCGCTCATCTATATCGACAGGCATCTGGTCCACGAGGTGACGAGCCCGCAGGCCTTCGAGGGCCTGCGCCTGACCAACCGCAAGGTCCGCGCTCCGGAACGCACCCTCGCCGTCGTCGATCACAATGTTCCGACGACCGACCGGTCCCTGCCCAATCCCGACCCGGAGAGCACCGTCCAGATCGCGGCGCTCGCCGACAACACGCGCGATTTCGGCATCGAATACTACGACCCCTTCGACAAGCGTCAGGGGATCGTGCATATCGTCGGACCGGAGCAGGGCTTTACCCTGCCCGGCATGACCATCGTGTGTGGCGACAGCCACACCTCGACCCATGGCGCCTTCGGGGCGCTGGCCCATGGCATCGGCACCTCCGAGGTCGAGCACGTGCTCGCCACTCAGACGCTGATCCAGAAGAAGGCCAAAAACATGCTGGTCCGCGTCGACGGCCAGCTGCCCGAGGGCGTCACCGCCAAGGACATCATCCTGGCCATCATCGGCGAGATCGGCACCGCCGGCGGCACCGGCCATGTCATCGAATTCGCCGGCGAGGCGATCCGGTCGCTGTCGATGGAAGGCCGCATGACCGTTTGCAACATGACCATCGAGGGCGGCGCCCGCGCCGGATTGATCGCGCCGGACGAGAAGACCTTCGAATACGTCAAGGGCCGCCCGCGCGCGCCCGAGGGCAAGGCCTGGGACATGGCCATGGACTACTGGAAGACGCTCAAGTCCGACGAAGGCGCGGTGTTCGACCGCACCGTCGTGCTCGACGCGGCCAATCTGCCGCCGATCGTTTCCTGGGGCTCCTCGCCCGAGGATGTCGTCTCGGTGACGGGCATCGTGCCCGATCCCGAGGACATCGCCGACGCCAACAAGCGTGCCTCCAAGAAGCGGGCGCTCGAATACATGGGCCTCAAGCCGGGCACCAAGATCACCGACATCGCCATCGACAAGGTGTTCATCGGCTCGTGCACCAATGGCCGCATCGAGGATCTGAGGGCCGCTGCCGCCGTGATCGGCGACAACAAGGTTGCCGACAACGTCAGCGCCTTGGTCGTGCCTGGCTCGGGCCTGGTCAAGGAACAGGCCGAAGCCGAAGGGCTCGACAAGATCTTCCTCGCCGCCGGTTTCGAGTGGCGCGAGCCGGGCTGCTCGATGTGTCTGGCCATGAACCCGGACAAGCTCAAGCCCGAGGAGCGCTGCGCCTCGACCTCGAACCGCAATTTCGAAGGCCGACAGGGCTTCAAGGGCCGCACGCATCTGGTGTCTCCGGCCATGGCGGCGGCGGCGGCGATCGCCGGCCATTTCGTCGACATCCGCGACTGGCCCAAGGCCTAGGAAACAGGCAGCATGGGAAAGCCCCGTTTAACCATGCCGTGTCAAAACCTCTTGGTGCGGCATGGCCCAAACGCGTGTTAACCCGCATACGCCTAAACTCCCGGTTCAGCAGGAGAATAATTTATGCTGAACGTCGAAATCTTCGCGATAGCGGATATGGCGGCGGCGCTGATGCTCGCCGCCGGGTTTCTGGTTGCCTATTTCGTTGACCGCAAGCTGACCGTGTTCAGGTGGTGGGCCGCGTTCTATGCGCTCGTCGGGCTGTCGTTCATCACCATCGTCAACCGTCCGCTTCCGGAAGTGCCCTGGGCCGAATCGGTTGCCTGGATCCTGCTCTACTCGGCTGCGGCATTGGCCAGTTTCGGCATGCATTTCGAGGGCGAGAACAGAATTGCGCCACACCTGCCGATCGCGGTCGGCGGTGCCGTGCTCGCCACCATCACCGGCATTCTGATCTGGCGCAATGCCAGCCACGCCGAATGGGTGCTGTGGGGCGTGGCGCCAACCATCACGCTGGCGCTGTGGGCGGTGGTCAACATCCTGCGCCAAAAGCCGCTCAAGCGCATTGATCTGGCCTATGCCGCAATGATCATCGCCGGTGCAGCAATGCTCGGCGTGCGCTCCGTCTTTTTCGCCACCACGCAGACCGCACCTCGTCCGCCGATCGCTTTGCCGCAGGCCCGGCCGCCGCTCGGCCAGCCCCTGCCGCCGCTGCAGCAGTCTCTTCCACCCTTGCAGCCCCTTGAGCCATTCGCCCAGGGACTGCCGGGCAGCGCGGCCATCGCCCCGCCGTTGATCATCTCGCTGGCCACGATACTGATCCTGGTCGGACTTGCCATCGTCCTGATCTTGCGCATTTCGCTCAAGGCTGTCGACCAGATGCGTGAGCGTTCGACCACCGACGCAATGACCGGGCTTTTGAACCGTGCCACCTTCGACGAACGCGCCGCCGAACTCATTGCCGGCTGCCACGCCGAAAAGATCAGCGCGGTCGTACTCGATATCGACCATTTCAAGCGCATCAACGACACCTGCGGCCATGCCACGGGCGACCGTGTCATCGCGGCGCTCGGCGCCATTATCGTCGATGCCACGCTGGGACGCTCCCTTGCCGGGCGCATCGGAGGCGAGGAATTCGCCATCCTCGTCCCCGGCGCCAATATCACGGCGGCCCGGCTGCTTGCCGAAGCCCTGCGCACGCGTCTTGCCGCCAGCGATTTCGACGGCGAGATCCCCTTCCCCGTCAGCCTCAGCGCCGGCGTTGCCACACGGCGCCGGGATGAGTCGCTGCACACCCTGATCGCCCGTGCCGACGAGGCGCTCTACGCGGCCAAGAACAGCGGTCGGAACCGCGTTGTCTCCTGGCAGCTGGATCAGGCGCGCGAACTGTCCGCGCAAACGGCCTGAGCACATCATGACGACGGATTGGTCCCATCTCGTTCCGCCGAACCTCGACAGTTTCGAGGCAATGGCCGATGCCGCCTTCAAGGCGCTGCCCGCCTCGTTTCGCGAGCTGACCGGCGATGTCCTGTTCGCCATTGCCGATTTTCCCGATGACGACATGCTCGACGATCTCGGCCTCGACAGTCCGTTCGAGCTGCTCGGCCTGTTCGAGGGCACCGGCATGACCGAGCTGGGCGACGTGCCGGAGACCGGCACCATGCCCAATCGCGTCTGGCTGTTCCGCCGCCCGATCCTCGATTTCTGGGCCGAACAGGAGGACGAGACGCTCGGCGACATCGTTACCCATGTGCTGGTGCACGAGATCGGCCATCATTTCGGCTTTTCCGACGACGACATGGAGGCCATCGAGGCCGAGGCGGCGGGGGACGAGGGCTAGCCGCCCATCCGTTTCAGGACCCTGTCTAGACGCTTCTTCTTGGCCGGCATAGGAATGGCGTCGCGCAGTCTTTCGACGAGCGCTCGAAAGGCCGGCCTGTGCGCCTCGGCAATGGTCGGGGCAGCGAACTCGGCATACATCGGCACCTAGTTGACAGCACTGACCTCCAGCCGGGCAAGGATGATCGGCGTCACCCGCGCGTTGAGCTCTGGCACGGCGTTGAGGTCGGCAAGGAGTTTCATTGCCTTGTCCTTGGAAATGACCGTGCCGCGGTCGGCTGCGGCGAGGATGACATCGAGATGCTGCGCAAGCTCGCGCTGGCGGAGCGGCGCCAGCGCCGCCAGCGCGCTCATAGCCCCCCAGACCATGCGGTTGTCGCGCGTCCGGAGCAGCAGGATCAAGGCGTCGAGATAGGGGGCGATCAGCGCCGGCTTGCGCTCGCCGAGCTCGTAGAAGACCTTGATGGCATCGTGGCGGACCGCTTTGTCCGCCGATCCGAGAAGGCCGGCCAGCTCGGCGATCGCGGCCGGGTCGGGCGCCGACGCCAGTTCCTGGGCCAGCGCCACATTGGGTCGTTCGTCATTGCGCCCAAGCGCACGCGCAAGCCGGTCGGCAATGGACATCGCACCTCCGGTCTCAGGTCTCGAGGGCGGTATCGAGCGCCAGTTCGACCATGTCGGTCAGCGAGCTCTGGCGCTCGGAGGCATCGATCTGCGCCCCGGTGACCAGGCAGTCGGTCATGGTGCAGATGGCGAGCGAACGGGCCTTGAAGCGTGCGGCCAGGGTGTAGAGCGTCGCGGCCTCCATCTCGACCGCCAGGACGCCGTGATGGGGCAGTTCGCCGTAGGAATCGATGCCTTCGGGCACGTAGAACACGTCCGAGGAGACGATGCCGCCGACATGGGTGGTGAGGCCGCGTTGCTCGGCGAGGTCGGCAGCCCGGCGCAACAGGCCGAAATCGGCGAACGGGGCATAGGAATAGGGCTCGAAGCTCTTGTTGATGGCGCTGTCGGTCGAGGCGGTGATTGCCAAGACGATGTCGCGCACCTTGACGTCGGTGTTGAGCCCGCCGCAGGTGCCGACGCGCATCAATGTCTTGGCGCCATAGACCGCCAGAAGCTCTTGGACATAGATGGCAAGCGAGGGTTGGCCCATGCCTGTTGCCTGCACCGAGACCGGCCTGCCCTTGTAGGTGCCGGTGTAACCGAGGCAGTTGCGCACGGAATTGACCAGGCGCGGCGCCTCGAAAAAGGTCTCGGCGATCCATTTCGCCCGCAGCGGATCGCCCGGCAGCAGCACGGTTTCGGCGTAATCGCCCTTGCTGGCTTGGTTATGCGGGGTCATGCGTTTTCCTCCAGTGCGAACGACGGACAAGACGGCAAACTGCCATCCCCGCATTGCCGCCGCAAGCAGATCGGTCGCCGGTCAGCCGTTCATTTCGACAGCGGTTGCGGATGTCGGGCACGCGGGCAGTTGCGACAGCACCAGGTCACGCGGCGGCCGGGTCGCCTCAGGGAGGTCCTGCAGCACTTCGTCGATGACTTCGGCAGACAGCGCCGCGACCTCGCAGCCATACTCTGCCGCCGTGCCCTCGGGATGGACCTGCTGCCATTCGAGATAATCGGCATACTCGAAGGCCGCGGCCGCGGCGAGACCGGCAACGGGAACGGCGACAAGCACACGCTTGAGACGCGCCTTGGTCTTTTCCTTGGTCTTTTCCTTGGCCTTTGCCTTGGCGACGGCCGTCGCCACAGCCCTGGCCTGTGTCGTTGCCGCCACTGCCGCGCCGGCGGTCAGGGTGGCGACCTGGGCCGACATCGATACCGCCGCGATGCCGAGGGACAGGGTCGTTGTCGCCAGCGTCGCGCACACCACCAGAAGGAACGCCGTGCTGCGCAGCAGGAACAGGATCGGTTTCAAAAATCTCATGGCTTTCTCCCGGGCGCACGCCCGCCGCAAACTCATATGCGCACTGGCCGGCACGTCGACAATGACAAGCCGTCCGCGCCGATGTAAAACCGCGCCAGTTATCGGAGACCCCCATGTCCACGACCATCTTCATCGACGGCGAAGCCGGAACCACCGGCATCGAAATCAGGGACAGGCTGTCCGGCCGGTCCGATCTGAGCCTGATCTCGCTCGGCGAGGACAAGCGCAAGGATCTGTCCGCGCGCCGTGAAGCGCTCAACAGCGCCGATATCGCCATCCTGTGCCTGCCCGACGCGGCGGCGAAGGAAGCCGTATCGCTGATCGAGAACGGGACGACCCGGGTGATCGATGCCTCGACCGCCTATCGCGTCGATCCGGACTGGGTTTACGGTTTCGCCGAAATGGACGCCGACCAGACCGGCAGGATCGCCGGGGCGCGTTTCGTTGCCAATACCGGCTGCTGGCCGCTCGGGCTGATCGCCACCTTCCGGCCGCTGATCGCCGCCGGCCTCGTGCCGGCCAACTACCCGGCGACCTATTCGGGCATTTCCGGCTACTCGGGCGGCGGCAAGTCGATGATCGCCGATTACCGCGACAAGGGCGATGCGGCGCCTGAGTTCATTCCCTATGCGCTCGGGTTCAACCACAAGCACCTGCCCGAGATGCAGCTTTACGCGACACTCGACACGGCGCCGCTGTTCGTGCCGGCGGTGGGCGATTACTACAAGGGCATGCTGACGACGGTGCCGCTGAGGCTCGACACGCTCGGCAAAAACGTGACCGGCGCCGACATCCACGCCGTCCTTTCCGAGCATTTCGCCGCCATCCCGGGAAGCTGGGTCGATGTCGCCCCGCTCGCCGATTTCGAGAAGTCCGCCAGCCTGACGCCCGAGGCCAACAACGGCACCAACAAGCTGACGCTGACGGTGTGCGCCAACGATCAGCGCCGGCAGGCGGTGGTCGTCGCGGTCTACGACAATCTCGGCAAGGGTGCCTCGGGTGGTGCCGTGCAGAACCTCAACCTGATGATGGGTGTCGACCCAGCGACGGGGCTGTAGGCCGGCAAAAAACCGCAAGCCTGCCGCTCGGTTACTCGCCGCTCACAGCTTGTTGGTCAGGATGCGGGCCCAGGTGGCATCGATGTCGGAAACGTCGAGCACGGTGATCAGGTGGCAGAGCTGGCAATGGGCGATGAAGCGCTGCACCTTGCGCTTGGGCGCGCCGGAGCGCGACTTGGCGGTGGCGATGAGATGGGCAACGCCATGGCGCACCGCCTCGCGGATCTCCGGCACGTCCGACGCCGCCTGCGCGTGAACCTGGATCATCAGGATGTCGCGATCGGCGATGAGCTTGGTATAGGCCTGCTCCATCGCCTCGAGATTCTTCTCGGACTTGGCCTTGCCGGTCTTTTCGGCCGCCTTGTTCATGGCGGCGGCGATCTGCTCGTAGCAGCGCTCGACGACCGCGACGAACAGTTCGAGCTTGGTCGGGAACAGCTTGAAGACATAGGCCTGCGAGATGCCGGCAGCCTTGGCGACCTCGGTCACCGGCGTTGCGGCATAGCCGGACTTGGCGAATGCCGAGCTGGCGGCATCAAGGATGGCGTCACGACGCGTGTCGGCGCTGAACGGAAGCACGGTTTCACTCATGGCGGTGAGCCTAAACTCACAGGCATGGTTCTGTCAAAAATCCGTCACAAATCGGACGATGTCGGGCGCGATCCCGCGCCATGCTGCGGCCGGCGGCGATCTCGACGCTTGACCCGACCGGCCCGTTTGCGGCATCTAGCACCCAGCACAAACCCGGGGATCACCATGGACAAGTTCGACAAGCTGACCAGCGTTGCAGCGCCCCTGCCGATCATCAATATCGACACCGACATGATCATTCCCAAGCAATATCTCAAGACGATCAAGCGCACCGGTCTAGGAACAGCGCTGTTCTCGGAGATGCGCTACAACGAGGACGGTTCGGAAAATCCGGAATTCGTGCTCAACAAGCCGGCCTATCGTGATGCCAAGATCATCGTCGCGGGCGACAATTTCGGCTGCGGCTCCTCACGCGAGCACGCCCCCTGGGCTCTGCTCGATTATGGCGTCAAGGTCGTGATCTCGACGAGCTTTGCCGACATTTTCTACAACAACTGCTTCAAGAACGGCATCCTGCCGGCGATCGTTTCGCCCGAAGACCTCGAAAAGCTCATGGATGACGCCGAGCGCGGCTCGAACGCGACGCTGACCATCGATCTCGAATCCCAGACCATTTCGGGTCCGGACGGCGGCTCGGTCGGCTTCGAAATCGATCCGGCCCGCAAGCAGGTTCTGCTCGAAGGGCTCGACGACATCGCCATGACCCTGAAGTCCGAGAAAAAGATCGGCGGGTTCGAGACCGCGATGGCCGAAACCCGTCCCTGGATCTAGCCGGGGGCAATAGTCCGAGCGAGGTAGCCTCACGTGCCGGTCTTCGCCTTCCTTGTCGGTCTGGGTGGACTGGCCGTCTGGCTCGGCGTTCTGGCCCTGCCGCTTGTCGCACTCATCGCCATCGTGGCGCTTATCGCTTCACTTTTCGGCACGCCGTTCAACGGCGCGGTCGGCATGGGCGTTGCAGTGACCCTGCTGCCGGCCATCATCTATGTGCCGGTGGTGTTCTTTTCGTTCCTTTTGCCCGCCATTTCGCAGCTCGTCGCCCATCTGCTGATCGGGCTGTTCACAAGCGACAGGTTCACCCCGCAACAGGCCATGGAGCTGATCGCGCGCCATCGCCTGAAATCGCTTGCCGTGTTCGGCATCAAGCCGCGCGCCGGCAAGACAGGGGGCTGAGGTGAAGCGACCCCGCTTCTGGCGTCCGCATCGCTGGCAATCGCTCGAGGCGCCGGGGTTCGAGCTGATGGAGATGTCGGAGAACGCCCAGCATATCGAGATGCGCGGCATGCTGGTCGGCGAGGCCGAAGGCCAGCCGATCGGCGCCAGCTATCACATAAGGCTCGGCGCCGACTGGGTGTTCGAAGGCCTCAATCTCAGACTGCTCGATGGCCGCGCGCTGAAGCTGAGATCTGACGGCAAGGGCAGATGGACCGAGAACGACGGCGCACCGCGTCCGGATCTTGCCGACTGCATCGATATCGACCTTTCCGGTTCGCCGGTCACCAATACGCTGCCGATCAACCGCGCCCGCCTTAACCAGGGCGAAGCGGAACGGTTCACCATGGCCTATGTCGCGCTTCATTCACTCGACGTGACGCCGTTCGAGCAGGACTATGAGCGCCTCGCAGACAGGCGTTTTCGCTACCGCTCGGTCGAGAGCGGGTTCACCGCAGACCTGAGCGTCGATTCCGACGGGCTGGTCACCGACTATCCCGAATTGTTCCGAAAACTGGAGACCTGAATGGTCACGCGCATTTCCACCGGCTCGCCGTTCGAGCAGACCTTCGGCTATTCCCGCGCCGTCCGCCACGAGGACACAATCTACGTGTCCGGCACCACGGGCTATGACTACGCCACCATGATCATGCCCGAGAGTGTCGGCGAACAGGCGCGAAACGCGCTCAAAACAATCGACAAGGCCCTCAATGAAGCCGGGTCGGGCATCGAGGATACCGTCCGCGTGGTCTATTATGTCGGCGATCGCGCCTATATCGACGAGGTCGTTGCCGCCGTCGGCCCGGTGTTCAGGGACATCCGCCCGGCCGCGACCATGCTTATCGCCCAGATGATCGAAGCCGGCATGAAGATCGAGATCGAGGTCACGGCGCGGATCGGGGCACGGGACTCGCAATGAGGATCGTCGCGCAGGACGACCCCGAGCCCGGGCGTCGGGAGCTGATCGCCCGGCATCTGCGTGCCAACAACATCGCCCGCATGCCGCATTTGCCCACGGCTGCCGGAACGCATGCGCTTTTCCTTGAAGACGAAGCCGGCGAGGTCGTCGGCGGGCTCTGGGCCGACCGCATCTTCGATTGGATCTTTGTCGAGCTTATCATCGTTCCCGAGTCCTTGCGTGGCAAAGGCACCGGCGCCAAACTGATGGCCGGCATCGAGATGCGGGCGCGCGAGCTCGGATGTCTTGGCGTCTGGCTCGACACCTTCGGCTTTCAGGCGCGCGGCTTCTACGAAAAGCTCGGCTACGATTGCTTCGCCACGCTCGAAGGCAAGCAGAAGCAGGCCGACAAATACCTGATGCGGAAATATCTCGGCTGACAGGACGCCCGCCGGCGAACGCCTGCGACGCCGGCGGACTTGCCAAGGCCCGGTCGGCAGTCTAGCAAACGGCAGAGATCCGCAGCGCTTGAGAGATATCCATGTCCCAATCCCTATTCCTTCTGCCCGGCGACGGCATCGGTACCGAGATCATGGCCGAGGTCGAAAAGCTCATCGCCCATCTCAACAAGACCGGCCAGACCGACTTCACCACCGACAGCGGGCTTGTCGGCGGCTGCGCCTATGATGCGCATGGCGTGGCGATCTCCGAAGGCGACATGGAAAAGGCGCTCGCCGCCGACGCGGTGATCTTCGGCGCCGTCGGCGGACCGAAATGGGACGATGTGCCCTATGAGCTCCGCCCCGAGGCCGGCCTGCTGCGGCTGCGCAAGGACCTTGGGCTGTTTGCCAATTTGAGGCCCGCCATCGTCTATCCGGCCCTGGCCGATGCCTCGTCGCTGAAAAAGGAACTGGTCGAGGGACTCGACATCCTGATCGTGCGCGAACTGACCGGCGGCGTCTATTTCGGCGAGCCCAAGGAGATCACCGATCTCGGCAACGGCCAGAAGCGCGCCGTCGATACCCAGGTCTACGAAAGCTACGAGATCGAGCGCATCTGCCGGGTCGCTTTCGACCTCGCCGGAACCCGCGGCAAGCAGGTGCATTCGGCCGACAAGAAGAACGTCATGAAGTCAGGCGTGTTGTGGGACGAGATTGCCCATGCCGTCGCAAAGGATTTTCCCGACATCGCCTTCCAGCACATCCTGGCCGACAATTGCGCCATGCAGCTGGTGCGCAATCCCAAGCAGTTCGACATCATCGTCACCGACAATCTGTTCGGCGACATTCTTTCCGACGCGGCGGCGATGCTGACCGGCTCGCTCGGCATGCTGCCTTCGGCCTCGCTCGGCGCCCCTGATCCGGCAACCGGCAAGCGCAAGGCACTGTACGAGCCTGTGCACGGCTCGGCGCCGGACATTGCCGGCAAGGGCGTGGCCAACCCGATTGCCATGATCGCCAGCTTCGCCATGGCGCTTCGCTATTCGTTCGGCATGGTCGAACTCGCCGACAAGGTCGAGGCCGCCATTGCCGGCGTTCTCGGCGACGGCCTGCGCTCGGCCGACATCATGCAGCCCGGCTGCAAGCAGGTCGGTACCGCCGAGATCGGCGATGCGGTGATCGCCAGGCTTTGAGGCAAGATCGCGGCGCAGGCTGCCTGCGCCGCGTGCACCCGGATCAGTCTCGAGGCCGATCCGCATTTCCGATCACCGAGAAGCGGTTGGTTCGTGGGGTTCCTGCCCGTCGAGCGGGTGGAATCGCGTGGAAGCTTCCGGCCAAGGCAAAATATATCGTTTCCGGATCGCAACCGATATCGCGGATGAGATGGGGCGGCAGCCGTGAGGCCGCGATCAACTGGCGACGGTCTCTGCGACGGCGCAGCCGGCGCAGCCATGCCGCGCGGACCGTCCTGAACAGGCTCGTCCAGACCGGTTCGGTTCGGCTCGATGCCCTTGCCGGAGCGGCGCTGGCGTGAAAATTCCTTTCGATACTGGTCTGTGACACGTTTCCTGTCCCTTCCAACTTTCCTGACGAAGCCCGTGGTGGCGGGCGCACCGGAACCGGAGTCCGTCCGCGCGACATCGTTGCGCGGACGGACCGGTTTATTCCGAGCTCAGAATAATGAATCGATTCAAAACTGCTTGGGAGTTCGTCTTGAATCGATTCATTTCTGAGCCCGTTTCGATCTGATGTCAAGCAGAAAATTGAATCGATTTAACCAGCTTGCTAAACTGGGCTGCGAAGACCGAGAATAGCGCTGATGACAGAAGCTTCACCGAATCGAACCATCAAACTCGCTGATGTCGCCAAGGCAGCGGGAGTGTCGCAGGGTACGGTCTCGAATGTTTTCAACCGCCCCGAGATCGTGCGGCCGGAACTGCGCGAGCGCGTCCATGCGGCGGCCCGCCGCATCGGCTATCGCGGACCCGATCCCAAGGGACGTCTTTTGCGTGCCGGCAAGGTCAACGCCATCGGCGTCGTCACCAACCAGCCGCTTTCCTGTTTTTTTGAATGCCCCTTCGAACGCATTCTGCTGGCCGGCATTTCCGAGGCCTGTGCGGCGAAGGGCACCGGTATTTCGCTGGTTTCGGTGGCCGACAAGGAGGCGCTGAACTGGAACATCTCCAACGCGCTGGTCGACGGATTCATTCTCATCTGCCTGTCCGGCGCCGAGGAGCTGATCACCAGTTCGAGGGAACGGCAGTTGCCGTTCGTAGGCATCGCACTCGATCGCGGCGCCGAGATCATGTCGGTGATCACCGCCGACAATGTCGAGGGTGGGCGCAAGGCCGCCGCGCATCTGGTCGGGCTCGGCCATGAGCGCTTCGCCGTATTAACCCTCGAGCTCGGCATTGCCGGCGCAGGAAAGCGAACCCTCAAGGACATCGAAAAAGCGACCCTCTCGGAAGCGCCCGATCGCCTCGCCGGCAGTTTCGAGGTTCTGGCCGCGCACGGAATCGACCTCAGGGCCGTTCCCATCTACGAGAAAAAAGGCAGCCGATCCGTCGCGCTTGCCCTTGAGGAGTTGTTTTCGAGCGAAACGCCTCCGACAGCCCTGATCGCCCAGTCGGATCACATCGCCACCATCGCCATGAACTGGCTCAAGGCGCATGGCTACAACGTGCCGGGCGACGTGTCGATCGTCGGCTTCGACGACGTGCCCGGATCAGAATCAACCGATCCGCCGCTAACCACGATCAGACAGCCGATCAGAGAAATGGGGCGACGCGCCGCCGAAGTGATCCTCGAACAGCCCGGGGAAATGGTGCACGAAACCTTCGAGGTGGAACTGATCGTGCGCGGTTCGACCGGATCGGCGCGAGGTTAGGCCGAGACGCGCCTGAACGGCACGCTCGACTGGTGATAGTAGGCCACGGTCCACGCGCCATCCTTGCGGACGAAAACGAAGCTGGCGCCGGCATTGTCGACGATGGCGCGCTCGCCCGTTTCCAGTGTCGCCTCAGCCTTGTAGGACCAAGCGAGAACGGCTGTGTCGCTGTCGATGACGCTTACCCGGTTTGCATAGGTCGTCAGGGCGAAGCGCGCGCAGTGGCCGAGATAGTCGGCATCGTTCTTGAAAAACGTCTCGAAATCGCTGAGCGAGCCGTCGGTGTTCATCATCCGGAAATCGGGTGTATGGGAAAACAGCGCCTCGACCCGATCCATGCTCAAGCCCTCGTAGCCTGCGATCAGTTCGTCGAGAAGCCCGGTGATCTCCTTGGCAATCTGCGCGTCGTCATGCATCTCAGTCAGTCTCCGGACTGCATTTCCTTTTCGAAGCGGACGAAACTCCCTGCCTTCTGCCGCGCCTTGCGCGCCGGGGTGAATTCCCACCAGTCCAGCGCCTCGCCGGTCCGCGCCTGATGGATGGCGGCGGCAAAGGTGTCGTGCACGCAGGGGTCATGGCGGGTTCCGGTCATGGCGGCCAGATCGAGAAACAGCGCGTCCGCCTCGCACCGTGCCAGCTCTCCGACGGTATCGACGCCGAGCAAGGCCAGATCAGCACGGATTGCCTTGCCGATATTG
This sequence comes from Devosiaceae bacterium, assembly GCA_963675235.2. Taxonomy (GTDB): domain Bacteria; phylum Pseudomonadota; class Alphaproteobacteria; order Rhizobiales; family Devosiaceae; genus JAHJQZ01. The sequence goes on from CAXXFU010000017.1 coordinate 709,675, forward strand.
CGCAACACGATGACGTCGTCCTCGAGTCTGGGAACAGATTTCGTAGCAGCGGGCATATGGATGTTCCATTTTTGTTCTTTTTGGTTTCTATCCGGTCAGGACCATGCATTCAAGTGCTTGCCACAGCACCCGAACGCAGTGAGTCGCGGAATTGACAATTCGGGCCGGACATGGTCCGGTGCGCACTTCAATTCATTCAGGCGTACGTAAAGATGACTGGTTGGCGGAACCTGCTGTTGGGGCTTGGATTTTTGGTTTCGGTCCTGGGCATGACGAGCGCGTCGGCGCAGGATTTCGGTCTTTACGAGTTGCGCGGCGGCATCATGGCCCATTCGGCCGACGAACCGGCACCGAACGGTTTCGTCTTCAATTTCTCGCGGCTCGAAGATATCAGCGTCGACGCGCTTTTCTATTCGCCTGATATCGACGCCTTCAGATGGATCGGCAGCCCCAAGATCAATCTCGGCGGCAATCTCAATGTCGCCGGCAGGGAGTCGCACGCCCATCTCGGCCTGACCTGGCAGATTCCGATTTTCGATTCACCCTTCTTTGTCGAAGGCACCTTCGGCGCCGCCGTACACTCTGGCGAATTGACCAATGCGACTGCGCCCGCGCGCGCCCTCGGTTCGCGCGTCCTGTTCTACGAAGAGATCGGCATCGGCGCGGTTTTGCCGAACAACTGGACCGTGCTGGCAACAGCCGAGCACGCCTCCAACGCCAATCTGGCACAGCCCAACCGCGGTCTGACCAATATGGGCGTCAAGGTCGGACACCGCTTCTGAAGTCAGGCGCTCCATCGCGTCGCGCCGTTGACTCTTCACATATTCACGAAATACGCATCGAGAATGCGCCCGGGGCCGCACCGGGTGCTGCGGCCGGCAGGGCCGTTGGCGCAACGAGACAAGCCGCCACATATCCGGTCGCAAGGGGAAGACATATGATCCCCTTGCTACCCTTCGCCAACGACGTTACTTCTGGTCAGCAATTGGTTTGAAGCGAGCAAAGACCCGTGGCATTTTCCACGCACTCAGGGATCTGCCGGCTGTTGTCAGGAAGCAAGCCTCTGCGTCATCTCAAGCGGGAAGCGACGCGGTTAAATCAAATGAAATAGTGTGTTGATAGGACCGTTCTGTTTGTGTTTGCCAGTGTCTTCGGATCTTGCAGCTGCTAGAGGCCGCGTCAGACCGATGTTGAACTATTTGCGGGTTTTGTGTGCAGCCATTTGCCTGCTCGCGATTCCAGCCAGAGCCGAAGAGACCGAGTTGGCAAGCATGGCGCGCCAGTTCGGCGTTTCCGAGTTGCGCGCCGGGGTGATGCTAGACGATCTCGAATTGCAGTTCGGTTTTCCGTTTGCGGTCAGAACCGACTCAGTGGATTTCGGCAAGTGGCAGAATCTCAATGCCGAGATCCTGTTCGATCTTCCGGACAACACCTTCACGCGCCTTGCCGGATCGCCGCGCATCTCACTGGGCGGAACGCTCAATTTCACCGGCAAGGAAAGCTACGCCAGGCTCGCCAGCGTCTGGCACGTTCCGATCTTCGAAACCGGCGTCTTCGTCGAGCCGATGATCGGCGGCATGGTGCATAACGGCAATCTGCACAATGCACCACCCGGTGGCCGCAATCTCGGCTGCCGCTTCCTATATTTCTATGGCGGCAATGTCGGCTACGACATATCCAAGACCACCACCATCATGGCGACCTTCGAGCACGGCTCGCATTGGGGCCAATGCGATCCGAAGGCCAATGACGGCATCAACCGTCTCGGCGTCCGGGTCGGCTGGAAAATGCAATAGGCACCATGATGACCGGTCGCGCGCTCATTCACGCCAAAAGCCTTGTTCGCTCGATGGCCGCCGGCGCCCTGATCGGGCTGTCTGTTGCGACGGCACCGGCGACAGCGGACGAGCTTCTCGACATGGCGCGCCAGTTCGGCGTTTCCGAGCTGCGCGCCGGGGTGATGCTGCACGATGTCGAGACCTCGTGGACCAATCCGATCCTGGCCAATATCGACTCGCTCGACCCGAACAAGTTCCAGAATCTCAACCTCGAGATCCTGTTCCGCCCACCGGACCTTGAATGGGTGCGCTGGCTGGGCTCACCGCGCATCGGGCTCGAGGCCTCGCTCAATTTTACCGGCAAGGAAAGCTATGCCCGGCTGTCCTCGGTCTGGCACATCCCGATCTTCGACACGCCGTTCTTTTACGAGCCCATGCTGGGCGGCACTGTCCATAACGGTATTCTCAGCAATGCCCCGGCCGGCCGGCGCAATCTCGGCTGCCGGTTCCTGTTCCAGTACGGGTTCAATTTCGGCGCCAATGTCTCGGACACGACAACAGTGATGCTCACTGTCGAGCATTCCTCGCATCTGTGGCTGTGCGGGGTGAACACCAATGACGGCATCAACCGCGCCGGCATTCGCGTCGGCTTCAAGCTCGACTGAGCCGATGTGTCCAAGCGTCGCGCGCCCGAACGCGGCGAATTGACTCCAGATTTGTTGACTTTTGGCATTTTGCGCGTATGAAACCGGCAGATGGCAGGAGTGACCATGCGCGTGTCCGACGCGATCGAAGTGGCCAGCATGACCAGCGCCCCTGGCGCGGGCGTGCCTTCGCCTGCCGCCAAATCCATCAAGACTACCAAAACCATCTAGCCGTTCCCCCGGGCCGCACCCCCCGGCGGGGGAAAGGCCGGAACCGGTTGGCGGCAGACATCAGAGTCTGTCCGGGGGTCAGGGCTAAAAAGGGATTTCGAACATGTCGTATCGGGTCGCAGTCGTCGGTGCCACGGGCAATGTGGGCCGCGAGATGCTTGCCATTCTCGCTGAACGCAATTTCCCAGCATCCGAGGTCATTCCGCTCGCCTCCTCGCGCTCGCAGGGCAAGGAAGTGAGCTTCGGCGACAAGACGCTGAAGTGCCGGAACCTCGAGAATTTCGATTTCACCGGCACCGACATCTGCGTCATGAGCGCCGGCGCCAAGATCTCGAAGGAATGGTCGCCCAAGATCGGCGCCGCCGGGGCCATCGTCATCGATAACTCCAGCCAGTGGCGCTACCATGCCGACGTGCCGCTGATCGTGCCGGAGGTGAACGGGCATGTGCTTGATGAATACATGGCGAAGAAGGACCGCCTCAACATCATCGCCAATCCCAACTGTTCGACGGCCCAGCTCATCGTTGTCCTCAAGCCGCTGCACGACGCGGCCAAGATCAAGCGCGTCGTCGTTTCGACCTATCAGTCGGTTTCCGGCGCCGGCAAGGCGGCCATGGACGAGTTGTGGACCCAGACCAAGGGCATCTTCGTCAACGACAAGCCCGAACCGCAAAAGTTCCCCAAGCAGATCGCCTTCAACGCCATTCCCCATATCGACGTCTTCATGGAAGACGGCTCGACCAAGGAGGAATGGAAGATGGTGGCCGAGACCAAGAAGATGCTCGACCCCAAGATCAAGCTGACCGCGACCTGCGTGCGCGTGCCGGTGTTCATCTCGCATGCCGAGGCGGTCAATATCGAGTTCGAGAACCCGATCAGCGCCGACGAGGCCCGCGACATCCTGCGCGAGGCTCCCGGCGTGTCCGTCTACGACAAGCGCGAACCGGGCGGCTACATCACCCCGGTCGAGGCGGCAGGCGAGGACGCATCCTATGTTTCCCGCATCCGTGAGGACGTGACCATCGAGAACGGACTCGACCTGTGGGTGGTTTCCGACAATCTCAGGAAGGGCGCCGCCCTCAACACCATCCAGATCGCCGAAACGCTGATCGAACGCGGCCTCATCAACAAGGGCTGAGATCGCATTGCCGCGTCGGCCGGCTGTTCCGGCCGGCGTGGCACTATGCCGATTCCCCCAAGGCGATATGCCAAAGGATACGCTCATGCGTTTTGTCGCTCTTTTGGAGGACCGTCCCGATACCGGCGCGCTCCGTGATGCCAACCAGGAGGCACACGAGGCCTTCCTGCGCCAGTACAAGGGGACGATCCTGATGGCCGGCGCCCTGCGTCAACAGGCGGGCGACCGTCCGATCGGCGGGCTCTGGCTGTTCGAGGCCGACAGCCGCGAAGCAGTCGAGGCAATCATCGCCAGGGATCCGTTCTACACGGCGGGCATGCGCGCCTCGATCCGCGTGCTCACCTGGGGCACGGCGCCGGGCTTCGAGGACATGGTTGTCAGCTCGAACACGCAAGCCGATTGACATGCCGGTTCGCCACATCCTTCTCGCGTTGATGGTCGTGGCGATCTGGGGCGTCAATTTCACCGTCATCAAACTCAGCGTAACGGCGCTGCCGCCGTTCCTGGCCGCGGCGCTCAGATTCACGCTCGCCGCCTTTCCGGCCGTGCTGTTCATCCGGCCGCCTCAGGTGAACTTGACGCGCATCGTGCTGTTCGGCCTGAGTTCCAGCTTTGGCATCTATGCCTTTTTGAACCTTGCCATCTACTTCGGCATGACGGCGGGGCTCAGCTCGGTGGTGCTGCAGACCCAGGCCTTCTTCACCATCATCTTCGCCTTCTTCCTGCTCGGCGAGCGGCCGCGTTCACTCCAGATCGTCGGCGCCGGCATCGCCTTTGCCGGCATCGGCGTCATCGCCGTCGAGCGCTATGGCGGCGCCGGATTCGGGCCGCTGTTCATGGTGGTCGCCGCCGCCATGTGCTGGGCCGTCGCCAATATCGTCACCAAGCGCAGCCAGGGCGCTGACCCGCTAGCCCTGACCGTGTGGGGCGCGGCGATCGGCGCCGTGCCTCTGTATGTGGTGTCCTTCGCCGTCGAGGGCTTCCACTCAGATATCGAGGCTATCGCCAGTGCGTCCATCCCGACCTGGCTGGTCATCGGCTTTCTTGCCTATGCCGCAACGCTACTGGGTCTTGGCACGTGGACCTGGCTGATGCGCCGGCATCCGGCATCGACGGTGGCGCCGTTCACCCTGCTGGTGCCGATTACCGGGCTGGTCTCCGGTGCGGTCTTTCTTGGCGAAACCATCTCGATACCCTCCGCCATTGGCGGAGTACTGGTCATCGCCGGCCTGCTCGTGCCGGTGATCTGGCGTGGGAGAACCATCTGATGAGCGACAAGATCACCATCCGCGATGCCACGCGGCGCGACCTCGACATCATTGCCGGCATCTTCACCCGCGCTCGCCAGACACTCTCCGTGCCCGCACTTCATTCGGAGGAACAGGACAAGGAATTCGTCCGCGACACGCTGTTCCCGGCCTGCCGCATTCGCCTCGCCTTCTTCGAGAAGCGCGCCTGCGGCTTTTCCGCCATCGAAGACGGCTGGATCCGCCAGATCCATGTCGATCCCGGTCATTTCGGCCTCGGCGTCGGCTCGGCGCTGATCCGCGACGCCAAGGCACGCGAACCCCGGCTCGAACTGTGGTGCTTCGAGGACAATGCCCGCGCCCGCAATCTGTACGAGCGCCACGGCTTCAAGCCGGCAGAATTCACCGACGGGTCCGGCAACGAGGAAAACACGCCCGACGTGCGCTATGTCTGGGAACGGCACGAGCACTAGCCAGGGCGCAGCTGCCGGGCCTATTCGGACGTTTCCTCGTCGGCACGACGCTTTTTCATCCGCTCGGTTCTCAGCCGTTCGATGAAAGCGCCGGCGACGATACCGCTCGGCAGGGCGACAATACCGACACCGACAATGGCCACCGCTCCAGCCGCGATCCTGCCGGGCAGGGTATGGGGAAGAACGTCGCCATAGCCGACCGTGGTCAATGTCACCACGCTCCACCACAAGGCGCGCGGCACGGAGCCGAAATTCTCAGGATCGGCGTGACCCTCGGCGAGATGGATCAGCACCGCAGCCAGAAAGATCAGCACGGCCGCCAAGACGACGCTGGCGAGAAGCTCGGACCAGACCGAGGCGATGGTCTCGACAAGCATGCGCACGCCCGGCAGGTAGCGCATCAGCTTGGCGAAGCGCAAAAGCCGGATGAGACGGAAGCCGGCCAGCCAGTCCGCCGGGGGATTGCCGATGACGAGGAAGGCGATCAGCAGCAACAGCTCGGGGGCAAAAGCCAGGAAATCGATGACGAACCAGACCGGCTCGGCATAGCCCATCCTTTTGCCGAACCCGGTGATGCCCTTGCTGGCGCCGGCCGACCACAGCCGCAGGAAGAACTCTCCGGCAAACAAGCCAAGGATGACGACGTTGGTGGCAAAAAGCACATCGCCCCAGTCGGCGGCGAGCATGGGCTCGGTCTCGATGGCGAAAAGAAACGCACTGAGCGCAATCAGGCAGATGATGCCGATATTGACCGGCGACAGGCCGCGCCTGTCCCAGGATTTCACAATCAGCTGGCGATCCCACCAGGCCCGCGCCGTCATGCCGCCCTCCTCCGGGCGATCGTTCATATCCGGGGGCGTTCGAACTCGCCGCTGTCGCGATCCATGATCCACAATTCGCCGGTCTTGATCTCGAACCAGGCGCCGTGAACCGCCAGCTTGCCTGCCTCTTCAAGCGCCTTGACGTAGGGGAAGCTCCGGAGGTTGGTGATGGAGTTGCGGATCGATATCCATTCGAAGGTGCGCGCCCGCTCACCCTGCGTCATCAGCTTGTTGTCGCCGAACTGGGCCGTGACCGGATCGAGCAGATGCAGCCATTTGCCGATGAAGTCGCCCTCGGCCAGGGGCTTGAAATCAGGGGTCAGCGCCGTGGCGATGCCGCCGCAGCTGGCATGGCCCATGACGACCAGATGCTTCACCTTGAGCACCTGCACGGCGTATTCGATACCGGCCGAGGTGCCGTGGCGGCCGCCATCGGGTTCGAAAGGCGGCACCAGGTTGGCAATGTTGCGCAGAACGAACAGCTCGCCCGGACCGCATCCGAAGATCGTTTCCGGCGCCGCCCGGCTGTCGCAGCAGGCGATGACCATTGTCGAGGGGCTTTGTCCTTCACTGGCGAGCTGATGGTAGCGATCGCGCTCGGCCGCATAGCGCCCGCTCATGAAGTTGCTGTAGCCGTCGAGAAGATGCTTGGGAAAATCTGTCATGAAATCTCCCTATCGCGCCCCGTGGAAACGCGCAATCCTTGTTGACGGTTTGGTCGGGTACACCGGTCACCGAGGCGACAGATGGCTTTTGAACCTTGCCCGCTCGCGCTACAAGGATTGGCCCATTCCCTTTTCAGCGCGAGGCCGAAATGCACGTCTACAGATTCCTGAGCGGCGACGACGATTCGAGCTTTTGCCACAAGGTCACCAAGGCGCTGACCGAAGGCTGGGTCCTTTACGGCCAGCCGCACTATGTCTTCGACGCCGCCGAAGGAAAGATGCGCTGCGGCCAGGCCGTCACCAAGGAGGTGGCGGACCAGCCCTATGATCCGGACAAGAAGCTGATCGACTACCAGTAAACAGGGCGGTTCGCAGGACCCGCCGCCCCGTCTGATGCCCTACATCGTGGCGAACTGGCGTTCGACCGCCTTGTGATCGGCCTTCCAGGCATCGTATAGGCTGGCCGACATCGGATCGGGGAAGATGTCCTCGGCGTCGGCGGCCAGTCCCTCGATCACGGCGCGGGCAATGTCCTCGGGCGCGGTCTTGGGCATGTCGACGCCGTCGAGCATGTCGGTATCGACAGCGCCCGGGAAGACGCCGATGACACGGATATTGCTGCCAGCAAGCGTTGCCCGGATCGACTGGGTCATCGACCAGGCCGCAGCCTTGGAGGCGTTGTAGACCGACAGGCTGGGCATTGAGGCCAACGCCACAAGGGTCAGCGTGTTGACGATGGCGCCGCCGCCATTGGCGGCAATCACCGGCGCGAAAGCCTCGATCATGTTGAGCTTGCCGAAGAAATTGGTGGCGAAGTTGCGCTCGACGGCGGCGCGGTCGGCATCGAGAAACGAACCGAAATCGAGGACACCGGCATTGTTGACCAGCAGGGTCACGTCGGTCGCGGTCGCGGCCAGCCGGCGCATGCCATCGGCGTCGGTGACATCGCCGACAAGCGGCGCGATGCGCGCATTGCGCGCCGCCAGCGTGTCGGCCTGCTCTTGCGATCGGACCAGGGCATATGTCCGCCGGACCCCGGCATCGAGCAATCCATCGACAAGGCAGCGGCCGATGCCGCGGCTGGCGCCGGTGACAAGGGCGGTCTGTTCAGAAAAGTTCATGTTTCTGTCTCCTTTTGAGCACGCAATGGCGTGGGGAGGACACTGATAATGCCGTCATTTTTCGCAATAAATATTGCCAAATGCATGAGTTTGATGCAAAAATTGCATCAATGGACATACGTGATCTCTTCCTTTTGCGCGACGTCATGCAGGCCGGCAGCTTTGCGGCGGCGGCCAGGACACGGGACATCGATCCCTCGCTGGTGTCCCGCACCGTGTCGCGCCTGGAGGCCGAGCTCGGTCTCAGGCTGTTTTTCCGCACGACGCGGCAGGTCGTGCCGACAGAGGCCGGACGGCAGTTTCTCGACCAGGCCATCGCCCATGCCGAGGGAATCGAACAGGCACGGCAATCGAGCCTCGATCTGTCCTCGGGCGTCGAAGGACACCTGCGGCTGACGGCGTCGGTCGGGTTCATGCAGGTGTGCATCCTGCCGCTGGTTCCGGCGTTCCGCGCTCTTTACCCGCGCCTCGACCTGTCCCTGATCGCCAATGACGCGACGCTCGATCTCGCCGCCGAGGCGATCGATCTGGCCATCCGTCTGTCGCCGCGCCCCGAGGGCGATCTTGTCGTCTCGAAACTGTTCGACGTGCGCTTCCGGGTCGTCGCGTCGCCCGACTGGGTGGCGCGCAACCCGCTGTCGGCGCCCGGCGAGCTGTCGCTGACCGACTGCATCACCTATGCGCTGCCCGGCTATCGCTCGCGCTGGCTGTTCCGCGACAAGACGGGCGCCGAGGAGGTTGTCGAGATCAAGGCCCGTCTGTCGGCATCGAGTTCGCTGGCGGTGCGCGAACTGGTGCTCGCCGGACAGGGACCGGCGTTGATGGCGGACTGGTCGGTTGTCGATGCGCTCGCCTCCGGTCAGCTGGTCGACCTGTTTCCCGATGTCGAGGCGACGGCGACCGGGTTCACCTCGGCCGCCTGGCTGGTCTATCCCAGCCGCCGCTTCCTGCCGGCCAAGACCCGGCTTGCCGTGGATTTCCTTCGCGAAAAGCTCGGTCGCCGCGCCTGAGGACCCGATCGCGGCGCACGCCTCTGCGGACGGTGGGCGCACCGTGATCGCAATCACGATTTCGCGTCTTGACGGATGGCGCCGGCTGCCGCAACCTCACCGTCAGTATCAACAATCGAAAGGAGGTGGTCAGATGTCTCATTGTCTATGCGCGCTTGGAGCGTTTCGCGTGAGCACGACCTCTCCGTTGGAGATGGCCCGCTCGTAGGCTGTGCTTCAAGCGGCTGACAATGGAAAGGCCGCCCCGAGGGGCGGCCTTTCGCTCGTTTGATGATGCATTTTGCCTATGGCCGGCGTGACAATGCCAGGTGCTGCAACAGCAGGATGGTCTTGGAATCGACAATCTCGCCGCGGGTGATCATGTCGAGCGCTTCATCGAAACCGATCTCCACGACCTCGATATCCTCGCCCTCGTGCTCCAGTCCGAGACCTGAGCCTTCCGTCACCGGTCCCTGATAGCTGCCGATGAAGCAATGGATCTTCTCGGTGATCGAGCCGGGGCTGACGAAGACCGTGAAGGCCGGCGTCACCGTGCCGAGTGTCAATCCGGCCTCTTCCATCGCCTCGCGACGGACACAGGTTTCGGGGGTGTCATCGTCGAGCAGCCCGGCCACCGCCTCGAGCAGCATGTCCGGCCCACCGGCAATATGGGCGGCAAAGCGGAACTGGCGAACCAGGACGATCTTGCCACGCGCTTCGTCGAAGGGCAGCACCGCGGCGGCGTGGCCGTGGTCATAGGCCTCGCGCTTCAGGTGCTGGACCGTACCGTCGCTGCGGGTGAATTCGACCTCGTAGCCGGTCGTCGTGCCCCAGAAATCGCTCTCAATCTTCGATGAAACGATCTTGATTCGCGCCGTCATCACGTCCTCACTCAACTTGCGACACGGCGACTTAGCATGAGCGCCACCATGCTGGCCACGCCGGGGAATGCCGTCCTCGCATGCATGCGGATGCACTGATTTTCGCATTGGCGAACCGCAAGCCGGGCAACGGGCTTTGACGAACGCGGCTGAGCCCGCTATCAGGATCAGGCATTTACCACGCGTGCCTCCGGCACAGGGGGTAGGACGAGGGGGAAGACTTTTGCAGGCGACGGCTCAGCCGACGCCGTTTTCCCGACTCCTGACGCTCCGGAACCGCCGGCATGCCAGCGAAGGCAAAGTGATGACCGACAATCAACGCCCGCTTTCCCCGCATCTGTTCATCTACAAGTGGCAGATCACCATGATGCTCTCGATCGTGCAGCGCATCACGGGGGTCGGCATGTTCTTCGGCACCGCGCTCGTCGCGTGGTGGCTGGTGGCCGCGGCCATCGGTGATCCGGCCCTGGCAATCGTTAATTTCGTCGCCGGGTCGTGGCTCGGCCAGCTGGTGCTGTTCTTCTTCGTCTGGGCCCTGTTCCAGCACATGCTGCAGGGCATCCGCCATTTCTTCTGGGACATGGCCGCCGGCTTTGGCGAGGAGGGACGGTTTCTGACCTCCTGGATCATCGTCGGCGCGGGTTTCGTCCTGACCGTCGCGACCTTCCTGTTCGTCTGGCTGTGAGGAACCCGTCATGAGCATGCGCACACCCTATTCCCGCGTCACCGCCAGCGGCTCGACCCGCGAAGGCACCGGTCATTTCTTCGCCCAGCGCCTGACAGCGCTTGCCAATATCCCGCTGACGCTGTTCCTGATCTGGTTGATCATCGCCCTGATGGGCGCCGACAGGGCGCAGATCGCCACCGCCTTTGCCAATCCGCTCATTTCCGGATTGATGATCCTGACCATCGTGTCGGTGTGCTGGCACATGAAGCTCGGCGTGCAGGTGGTTATCGAGGACTATGTCCACAATGAGGGGCTGAAGCTGCTCACGGTGATCGGCAACATCTTCTTCTCGCTGTTGGTGGCGACCGTCGCCGTCGTCAGCGTTCTTCTGTTGGGATTCGGGAGCTAGACCATGGCCACGGCAGCCTATGAAATTATCGATCATGCCTTCGACGTGGTCGTGGTCGGGGCCGGCGGCGCAGGGCTTCGCGCCACGCTCGGCATGGCCGAACAGGGGTTGAAGACCGCCAATATCACCAAGGTCTTCCCCACCCGCTCGCACACCGTCGCCGCCCAGGGCGGCATCGCCGCATCGCTGCAGAACATGGGCCCCGACAGCTGGCAGTGGCACATGTACGACACCGTCAAGGGGTCGGACTGGCTCGGCGACAACGACGCCATGGAATACCTCGCCCGCGAGGCGCCGGCCGCCGTCTACGAACTCGAACACTATGGCGTGCCGTTCTCGCGCACCGAGCAAGGCAAGATCTACCAGCGCCCGTTCGGCGGCCATATGCAGAATTTCGGCGACGGCCCGCCGGTGCAGCGCACCTGCGCTGCCGCCGACCGCACCGGCCACGCCATCCTTCACACGCTCTACGGCCAGTCGCTGAAGAACAACGCCCAGTTCTTCATCGAGTATTTCGCCCTCGACCTTCTGACCTCAGACGACGGCCAGATCGAAGGCGTGGTTGCCTGGAACCTCGACGACGGCACCATCCATCGCTTCCGCGCCAAGATGGTGGTGCTGGCCACCGGCGGCTACGGGCGCACCTATTTCTCCTGCACTTCGGCCCATACCTGCACCGGCGACGGCGCCGGCATGGCAACGCGCGCCGGCCTGCCCTTGCAGGATATGGAGTTCGTTCAGTTCCACCCGACGGGGGTCTATGGCGCCGGCGTGCTCATCACCGAGGGCGCGCGCGGCGAAGGCGGCTACCTGACCAATTCCGAGGGCGAACGCTTCATGGAGCGCTATGCCCCCAACGCCAAGGACCTGGCCTCACGCGACGTGGTTTCGCGCTGCATGACGCTGGAGATCCGCGAAGGGCGCGGCGTCGGACCGAAGAAGGACCACATCTATCTCCATCTCGATCACCTCGATCCTGCCGTGCTGGCCGAACGGCTGCCCGGCATCACCGAGAGCGCCAAGATCTTTGCCGGCGTCGATCTGACCCGCGAGCCGATTCCGGTCATCCCGACCGCCCACTACAACATGGGCGGCATCCCGACCAATTATCACGGCGAGGCGATCAATCCCGATCTCGGCGGGCCCGATGCCGTCGTGCCCGGCCTGATGGCCGTCGGCGAAGCCGGTTCGGCCTCGGTGCATGGCGCCAACCGGCTCGGCTCGAATTCGCTGATCGATCTCGTCGTCTTTGGCCGCGCCGCCGCGATCAAGGCCGGCCAGATCATCGACAAGGCTTCGGCTCCGCCCGAGGTCAACCTGCATTCCTTCGACAAGATCATCGACCGCTTCGACCGGCTGCGCCATGCCAAGGGCTCGTCGCCGACCGCCGAACTCAGGGACCGCATGCAGGAGACGATGCAGGAAGACGCCGCCGTCTTCCGCACCGCCGAAAGCCTGCAGCAGGGCGTCAAGCGCATCTCCAAGATCTGGCAGGACCTCAAGGACGTCCATGTCACCGACCGCTCGATGATCTGGAATTCCGATCTGGTCGAGACGCTGGAGCTGGAAAACCTGATGGCCAACGCGCTGACCACGGTGGTTTCCGCCGAGGCGCGCACCGAGAGCCGCGGCGCCCATGCCCGCGAGGATTTCCCCGACCGCGACGACAAGAACTGGCGCAAGCACACTTTGAGCTGGATCGAGCCGAACGGCGACGTCCGGCTCGATTATCGCGCCGTGCATGTCGATCCGCTGACGACGCATGACCAAGGCGGCATCGATCTGAAGAAGATCGCGCCCAAGGCGCGGGTGTACTGAAGTGGTGTGCGAAAAAGTGGGAACCGGTTTTTCGCATCAGCGCCACGACCACGAGGAGGCCTAGAGTTTGGCTGAGGCCGGCTATTCGGGCACACCGCTGCCCAAAAAACTCGGCCTCAAGGATGGGCAGACCGTCGGATTTCTCGGTTTGCCGGACGAACTGGAAGGTCTCGGGAACGCCGCCCAATTCGCTTCGGTTGAGGCGGTGACGGCGGAGATGATCGGCAAAGAAACAGAGCGCTTCGACGTGTTGCATCTGTTTCTGACACGCCGGTCCGAGATGGAAAGCCTCAGCGCGCCGATGATCGGTGCGATCAGGCGCAACGGCATGATCTGGATTTCCTGGCCCAAGAAATCCAGCAAGGTACCGACCGATATCACGGAAGACGTGATCCGCGAGGTGCTGTTGCCCAAAGGGCTGGTTGACGTGAAGGTCTGTGCCGTGAACGAGATATGGTCGGGCCTGAAGATGGTGATCCGCAAGGAACTCAGGTGATAACCGAGGTCGATACGAATGGTTGAATTCCTCCTGCCCAAGAACTCCCGGATCAAGACGGGCAAGACCTGGCCGAAGCCGGACGCCAAGAACCTGCGCGAATTCGCCGTCTACCGCTACGATCCGGACAGCGGCGACAACCCGCGCATGGACACCTATTTCGTCGATCTCGACGATTGCGGGCCGATGATTCTCGACGCCCTGTTGTGGATCAAGAACAAGATCGACCCGACCCTGACGCTCCGGCGCTCCTGCCGTGAGGGCGTTTGCGGCTCCTGCGCCATGAATATCGGCGGGCTCAACACGCTGGCCTGCACCAAGGCCATCGAGGACGTCTCCGGCACCGTCAAGGTCTACCCGCTGCCGCACCTGCCGGTGGTCAAGGACCTGGTGCCGGACCTCAACACCTTCTACGCCCAGCACCGCTCGATCGAGCCCTGGCTGAAGACGACGACGCCCGAGCCGGGCACCGAATGGCTGCAGAGCCACGAAGACCGCGAAAAGCTCGACGGGCTCTACGAGTGCATCCTTTGCGCCTGCTGCTCGACCTCGTGCCCGTCCTACTGGTGGAACGGCGAACGCTATCTCGGTCCGGCCGTTCTGCTGCAGGCCTATCGCTGGCTGATCGACAGCCGCGACGAGGCAACCGGCGAACGCCTCGACAATCTCGAGGACCCGTTCCGCCTCTATCGCTGCCACACCATCATGAACTGCGCCAATACCTGCCCGAAGGGCCTGAACCCGGCCAAGGCGATCGCCGAAATCAAGAAGATGATGGTGGAACGCCGCGTATAGCGATCGCTTTTTCACTGGTCGCACTGCCGAACCGCAAAAGTGGGAGCCACTTTTGCTGGCAACGCTCCGGCGCCGAATTCAAGAAGATGATGGTCGAGCGCAGGGTCTAGCGATCGCCTTTCTTCGTGGTCGCGCTGCCGAACCGCAAAAGTGGTAGTCCCTTTTTCTAGCAACGCTCCGGCGCCGAATTCAAGACGATGATGGTCGAGCGCAGGGTCTAGCGATCGCCTTTTTTCGTGGTTGCGCTGCCGAACCGCAAAAGTGGGTGCCACTTTGCTGGCAACGCTCCGGCGTCGAATTCAAGAAGATGATGGCCGAGCGCAGGGTCTAGCGATCGCCCTTTCCAGTCGTCGTGCTTATCGAGGACGCCTACGGAAAGGGCCACCTGCCGCGTCATTCGGCCGAGGCACAAACCGCGATCTGGATCTCCCTACCAGCCGGTCTCAAGCGGACCTGATCTCGTCCATCCAGCCGTTGCGGATGCGCCGGTGTTCCATCATGGCGTCCGCCAGCATGTCGCGGTCGCATGGCCTTGCGAAACATGCACATCTCCTATGTGCTCAGCGCAGCGGCAACTTGACCTCGGTCAAGAAAACGGCGCTGAAATAATATTACATGCGCACATTCGAATGAAAGGATATCTCCCCCATGGCACAAGACATCGACTGGCCCGACTTCATCAAGACCCTCAACAAGCGCGGCATGAAGCTGCGTGAAGGCAATCCCGATGTGATGGCGGCCTTCCGCACCCTCGATCAGACCGCGACCAAGGATGGCGCCCTCGATTCCAAGACCAAAGAGCTGATCTGCCTTGCCATTGGCATCGCCATCCGCTGCGACGGGTGCCTGGCCTATCACGCCAAGGCGGCGATCAAGTACGGCGCCACCCGCGAGGAAGTGCTCGAAATGATCGGCGTCGCCGTCTACATGGGCGGCGGGCCGTCCAACATCTACGGCGCTGAGGCCCTTGACGCCTTCGACGCGCTCTCCGCTTCCTGATCGACGCAGGCAGGGCGTTGTCAAAAAAGTGACCGCCGGTTCTCCGGTACGCCACTGCCCCCTCAAACGCCCGCTTGCCATTGTCCCCACCGCCTGCTTTCCTCGCGCCAGCCTGTCGACGCGAGGGAGTGGGCGAAATGTTCGAGACGATTGCCGAACTTGAAGATCGGTCCGAGGCCCGGGCCCTCGTCTCGGCGCTCACGGCCTATGGCCTTCATCCGCTCGATGCCGACATGGAGCTGCCCGGCCTGCCCGGAATCCGGGGCCTTGACGGCAAGATCGCCATCAGGGTTCCCGAAGCCGAAGCCAATGATGCACGGCTTCTGGCCAATTCGCTTCTGGCGGACATGCGCGCCAAGGATTGAGCGCAGCGCCGCCCTTCTGCCCGAAAACATCGCAAACCTGCCACATTGGCGGTGCCTAAACGGGTTTTGCCGGCTTTTTGAGCCACGCATGCATTGAACCGTCGCAAATCTTTTATGTATAAGCCCGCGAGCGGCGGGGGCCGGTCAATGTGGAGACATTCATGATCAGGTCGATGAGACCTCAACACTATGCACTGGCTGCGCTGGTTCTCGGCGTCATGCTGTCGGGTTGCTCGTCAACCCGTTTCGGCGGTGTCGGCGCGAGCCGCCCGCAGGCGGTCGACAGCGTCAATCCGGTGGCAAGCTCGAGCGTGCAGAGCCAGGCGCTGCCTCCGATCGGCGCCAGTGACGGCACCATCACCACGGCACAGTCCGACCTGCTCACCGATCCCAACCTGCCCCCGGGCGACCCGGCCCTGGTCGGCGACACCCAGATGGCCAGCGCCGACGGCTCCTTTGTCAGCCTCGATGATGTCGGCGCCGGCTCGACGCTGACGGCCGACGGACGCGACCTGTCGAGCCCGCTGACCACGTCCAAGCTGCTTGGCGCCTGGAACGTCGTTGCCGGGGGCGACCGCTGCCGGCTCAACCTGACCCAGACGACCAAGACCGGCACCAATCGCTACCGCGCCTCGACGCCCGGCTGCGTCATCGGCCCGCTGGCACGCGTGTCGTCCTGGCAGCTCGCCGGCACCCAGATCCAGCTTTATGACGACAATGGCGCCATCATCGGTTCGCTGCTTCTGAGCGGCAACCGGTTCCTCGGCACGCTGGCGGGCGGTATCGCCGTCTCCATGGCGGGCTAGTTCCAGCGGCAATGGCGGCGAGATCGCCACATCCGGTCGACCTCGCCTACCAGGCGCTGGTCCAGTCCGGCGTGCTGACGCCCGACCCGGCGCAGGCCGAGGCCGCCGGCATTCTCGCCGGCATCGCCGCGGAACTCGAGTCCACTTCGGGCAAACGCTCGCTGTTCTCGCGCAAGACGCATGTGTCCGGCGCCTATGTCTTCGGCGCCGTCGGGCGTGGCAAGACCATGCTGATGGACCTGTTCTTCAATGAGACCAGCATCTCCCGCAAGCGACGGGTGCATTTCCATGAATTCATGGACGAGGTCCATCGCGAGATCGCCGTTTTCCGGGTCAAGAGCGCCGACGACAAGGGACGGCGCGATCCGATCCCGTTCGTGACCAAGCCGATCATCGCCGAAACGCGCTTGCTGTGTCTTGACGAATTCCACGTCAACGACATTACCAATGCCATGCTGCTCGGGCGGCTGTTCGCGGCGCTGTTCGCCGGCGGCGTCACGCTTGTCGCCACATCGAACGTTGCCCCGGACGGGCTCTACAAGGACGGGCTCAACCGCCAGCTCGTCCTGCCATTCATCGATCTTTTGAAACACAAGACCCGTGTCTTCGAGCTCCAGGCCGCGACCGACTACCGCCATCTCAAGCTCGCCGGACAAAGGGTGTTTGCCTTTGGCGCGCCCGAGGTGACCCGGCCGGCGTTGGACCGGCTGTGGCAGGTGCTGACCGGCGGCCAGGACGGACACAGGGGCGAAGTGTTCTCGCTCGGCCGTTCCATTCCCGTGCCGCGCGAGGCCATGGGCGTGGCGCGCTTTTCCTTCGCCGAACTGTGCGAGGCGCCGTTGGGCGCACGCGACTATTTGAGGATTGCCGAAAGCTTTCACTCCATCGTCATCGATGACGTGCCCCTGCTCGGACGCACGCGCTCGGACGCCGCCAAGCGGCTGATCCTTCTGATCGACACGCTCTATGACCGCCGCGCGACGCTGGCCGCCGGCTTTGCCGCTCCGCTCGATGCCTTGGCCGACGACGACAGGACGGCGTTCGAGTTCGAGCGCACGCTGTCGCGGCTCACCGAAATGCAGTCCGAGGACTATCTCGCCGGCAGAATCAAGGCGATTTCGCTTTGAATCGTCCCGATCTGGAGGCAGATACTGCATACGTATGCATTATTTTGCCGCACCACTTGCGCCAAAATGCCGCTGGCGTTAAGGAATGCGCAAACCAGCCAACACATTAGCAAAAGCGGAACAATCACATGGCGAAGACCAAAATCGCCCTGATCGGCGCGGGACAGATCGGGGGAACTCTGGCCCATCTCGCGGCGCTCAAGGATCTCGGCGACATCACCCTGTTCGACATCGTCGACGGCACACCGCAGGGCAAGGCGCTCGACCTGGCCCAGTCCGGCGCGGTCGAGGGGTTCGACGCGACGATGAAGGGCACGTCCGAATACAAGGACATCGCCGGCGCCAATGTGGTCATCGTCACCGCCGGCGTGCCGCGCAAGCCCGGCATGAGCCGCGACGATCTTCTCGAGATCAACCTCAAGGTCATGGAGCAGGTCGGCGCCGGCATCGCCAAATATGCGCCCGACGCCTTCGTCATCTGCATCACCAACCCGCTCGACGCCATGGTCTGGGCCCTGCAGCGCTTCTCCGGCCTGCCGGCCAACAAGGTCGTCGGCATGGCCGGCGTGCTCGACTCTTCGCGCTTCAGGCACTTCATCGCCGATGAGCTCGGCGTTTCGATCGAGGACGTCACCGCCTTCGTGCTCGGCGGCCACGGCGACACCATGGTGCCGCTGGCGCGCTATTCGACCGTTGCCGGCATCCCGCTGACCGACGTCGTCAAGATGGGCTGGATGAGCAAGGAAAAGCTCGACGAGATCATCCAGCGCACCCGCGATGGCGGCGCCGAGATCGTTTCGCTGCTCAAGACCGGTTCGGCCTTCTACGCCCCGGCCGCCTCGGCCATCGCCATGGCCGAGAGCTATCTCAAGGACAAGAAGCGCGTCATGCCTGCCGCCGCCCATCTTTCGGGTGAATTCGGCGTCAAGGACATGTATGTCGGTGCTCCGATCATCATCGGCGCCGACGGTGCCGAGAAGGTGATCGAGATTTCGTTGAGCGCCTCGGAGAAGAAAGCGTTCGACAAGTCGGTCGCAGCGGTTGAAGGTCTCGTCGAGGCCTGCAAGAAAATCGCACCCAAGCTGGCCTGACGCCAGCGCGTACCGGCCCTTTTAGAGCGCCCAAGGAGGCGACCCGATGAATATTCACGAGCACCAGGCCAAGGCGCTTCTGAAAACCTACGGCGCCCCGGTCGCCGAAGGCGTGGCGATTTTCAAACCCGAGGATGCGGAAAAGGCGGCTGAGGCGCTGCCCGGTCCGCTCTATGTGGTCAAATCGCAGATTCACGCCGGCGGCCGCGGCAAGGGCAAGTTCAAGGAACTGCCCGCGACCGCAAAGGGCGGCGTGCGCCTGGCCAAGTCGATTGAAGACGTGGTTGCCAATGCCACCGAGATGCTCGGCAACACGCTGGTCACCAAGCAGACCGGTCCGTCGGGCAAGCAGGTCAATCGCCTCTATATCGAAGACGGCGCCGATATCGCCCGCGAGCTCTACCTGTCGATCCTGGTCGACCGCTCCAACGGGCGGGTGAGCTTCGTCGCCTCGACCGAGGGCGGCATGGACATCGAGACCGTCGCCGAAAAGACGCCGGAAAAGATCGTCACGGTCGGCATCGACCCGATCACCGGCGTCACCGGCATCGACATCGACAAGCTCAATGCCGCCTTCGAACTCGACGGCGCCGCTGCCGATGACGGCAAGCTCTTGTTCCCGGCGCTCTACAAGGCCTTCACCGAGAAGGACATGAGCCTGCTCGAGGTCAATCCGCTGATCGTCATGGAAGACGGGCATCTTCGCGTGCTCGACGCCAAGGTCAGCTTCGACAACAACGCCCTGTTCCGTCACCCCGACATCGCCGAACTGCGCGATGTCACCGAAGAGGACGAGAAGGAAATCGAGGCGTCCAAGTGGGACCTCGCCTATATCGCCCTTGACGGCACCATCGGCTGCATGGTCAACGGCGCCGGCCTGGCCATGGCCACCATGGACATCATCAAGCTCTACGGCGCCGAGCCGGCGAACTTTCTCGATGTCGGCGGCGGCGCCTCGACCGAAAAGGTCACGGCGGCGTTCAAGATCATCACCGCCGACCCGAGCGTGAAGGGGATCCTGGTCAACATCTTCGGCGGCATCATGCGCTGCGATGTCATCGCCGAGGGCGTCATCGCCGCGGTCAAGGAAGTCGGCCTGGAAGTGCCGCTGGTTGTCCGCCTCGAAGGCACTCGCGTCGAGGAAGGCAAGAAGATCCTGTCCGAATCCGGCCTCAACGTCATCCCGGCCGACGACCTCGACGACGCCGCGCGCAAGATCGTCGAAGCGGTCGGCGCTTCCGTATCCTGACACCTTGCGGTGCCGCCGTAGCGGCATCACCCGGACGACCGCTGACCTTGGCAGCGAACAAGCACTAGGAACCATCCATGTCCATTCTCGTCGACAAAGACACCCGCGTCCTGGTTCAGGGTCTGACCGGCAAGACCGGCACGTTCCACACCGAGCAGGCGCTCAATTACTACGGAACGCGCATGGTCGGCGGCACGCATCCGAAAAAAGGCGGCGAAAGCTGGTCTTCGGGCGTCGACGGCACCACCCTGCCGATCTTCGCCTCAGTCGCCGAGGGCAAGGAAAAGACCGGGGCCAATGCTTCGGTCATCTACGTGCCGCCGGCGGGCGCCGCCGCGGCGATCATCGAGGCGATCGACGCCGGCATCGAGTTGATCACCTGCATCACCGAGGGCGTGCCGGTTCTCGACATGGTCAAGGTCAAGGCGCGCCTCGAAAAGTCGAAGTCCCGCCTAATCGGGCCGAACTGCCCGGGCGTGCTGACGCCCGAGGAGTGCAAGATCGGCATCATGCCGGGCAATATCTTCAAGAAGGGCTCGGTCGGCATCGTCTCGCGTTCGGGCACGCTGACCTATGAGGCGGTCTACCAGACCTCGATCACGGGGCTCGGGCAGACCACCGCCGTCGGCATCGGCGGCGATCCGGTCAAGGGCACCGAGTTCATCGACATGCTCGAACTTTTCCTTGCCGACGACGAGACCAAGTCGATCATCATGATCGGCGAGATCGGCGGCTCGGCCGAGGAAGACGCGAGTCAGTTCCTGATCGACGAGGCCAGGAAAGGCCGTTCCAAGCCCATGGCCGGCTTCATTGCCGGCCTAACCGCTCCCAAGGGACGCACCATGGGCCATGCCGGCGCAGTGATTTCCGGGGGAAAAGGCGGCGCCGAAGACAAGATCGCGGCGATGGAATCCGCCGGAATCAGGGTTTCACGTTCGCCGGCGCGTATCGGCACGACACTTCTCGATGTTTTGAAGGGTTGACGCGTGTCCAAGGCCGCACAACAACTTATATAATTGGAATAAACCAAATTGTCGCACTTGCTGCGGCAATAAGAGGGGCCAGCAATATCGAGCCAAGGGCATGGCTCTCGATTTGGAGCGGCCGGGGCAACACCCGGCCCGGGTGCGATGACACGACAGGAAAAGAACGAAACGTTCTTGCTCACCTCGTTCCTTTATGGCGGCAATGCCGACTATATCGAGGAACTCTATGCGCGCTACACCGAGGACCCGTCCTCGGTTGACGCCACCTGGGCGAGCTTTTTCTCCAAGCTCTCTGACAAACCGTCCGACGTCACCGCCAATGCCGAGGGTCCGAGCTGGGCCCGCACCGACTGGCCACGCACGCCGCAAAACGACCTGGTTTCGGCTATCGACGGCGACTGGGGCGAGATTACCGTCAAGGCCGAGCGCGCCACCAAGGCCCGCGCCGCCGAGACCGGCCGCATCGCCAGCGCCGAGGAAATCCAGCAGGCGACGCGCGATTCGATCCACGCCATCATGATGATCCGCGCCTATCGCATGCGCGGGCACCTGCATGCCGATCTCGATCCGCTCAAGCTGATGACGCCGGAATCGGCGCCCGAGCTCGACCCGGGCAATTACGGATTCACCCCGGCCGACTACGACCGCAAGATCTTCATCGACTACTATCTCGGGCTCGAATACGCCACGATCCCCGAGATGCTCGAGATCCTGTTGCGCACCTATTGCTCGACGGTCGGCGTCGAGTTCATGCACATCTCCGATCCCGAGGCCAAGGCCTGGCTCCAGGAGCGCATCGAAGGCCCGGACAAGGAAATCACCTTCACCGAGAACGGCAAGAAGGCGATCCTCAACAAGCTTGCGGAAGCCGAGGGCTTCGAAAGATTCCTCGACGTCAAATATACCGGCACCAAGCGGTTCGGGCTCGACGGGGCGGAATCGCTCATTCCGGCGCTCGAACAGATCATCAAGCGCGGCGGTGCGCTCGGGGTCAAGGACATCGTCCTCGGCATGGCCCATCGCGGCCGGCTCAACGTTCTGACCCAGGTGATGGCCAAGCCGCACCGGGCGCTGTTCCACGAATTCAAGGGCGGCGCCTACTATCCGGAAGATGTCGAGGGCTCGGGCGACGTCAAGTATCACCTCGGCGCCAGCTCGGACCGCACCTTCGACGACAACAAGGTGCACCTGTCGCTGACGGCCAATCCGTCCCATCTCGAAATCGTCAATCCGGTGGTGCTCGGCAAGGCCCGGGCCAAGCAGGACCAGCATTCCGCCGTGGACGGACGTTTTCTCGACGACACGGCCAAGACCGACCGCAATCTCGTGCTACCCCTGCTGATCCATGGCGACGCCGCCTTCGCCGGCCAGGGCGTCGTGGCCGAGTGTTTCGGCCTGTCCGGCCTCAGGGGTCACCGCACCGGCGGCTCGATCCATTTCGTCATCAACAACCAGATCGGTTTCACCACGGCGCCGCACAATTCGCGGTCCTCGCCCTATCCGACCGATGTCGCCAAGATGATCGAGGCGCCGGTGTTCCACGTCAATGGCGACGATCCGGAAGCGGTGGTCTTCGCCGCCAAGGTGGCGACCGAATACCGCCAGATGTTCCGCAAGCCCGTGGTCATCGACATGATCTGCTATCGCCGCTACGGGCACAATGAAGGCGACGATCCGAGCCTCACGCAGCCGCTGATGTACAAACGCATCCGCGGCCAGAAGACGACCTTCGAGATCTATGCCAACAAGCTGGTCACCGAGGGCCTGGTCACCGAGAACGAAGTCCACAAGCTGCAGTCCGACTGGCGCGCCTATCTCGACGCCGAGTTCGAGTCCGGCCAGGACTACCGGCCCAACAAGGCCGACTGGCTCGACGGCGTGTGGAAGAACCTCAAGGCCGCCAACGAGGAAGGCCCTCGCCGTGGCGAGACCGGGGTGGCGATGGACAAGCTCAAGACCATCGGCACGCATCTGAACGAGGTGCCCAACGGCTTCCGTATCCACCGCACCATCGAGCGCTTCCTCGACAAGCGCCGCCAGATGATCGAGACCGGCGAAGGCATCGACTGGGGCACGGCCGAGGCCCTGGCCTTCGGCTCACTGGTCACTGAGGGCCACCCGGTGCGGCTGTCGGGCCAGGACGTCGAGCGCGGTACCTTCGTTCAACGCCATTCGGTGCTGCACGACCAGGAAACCGACGAACGCTATACCCCGCTCAACAATCTCGATCCGGACCAGGCCCGCTACGAAGTCATCAACTCGATGCTCTCGGAAGAGGCGGTGCTCGGGTTCGAATACGGCTATTCGCTGGCCGAGCCGAACGCGCTGACGCTGTGGGAGGCCCAGTTCGGCGATTTCGCCAACGGCGCCCAGGTCGTCATCGACCAGTTCATCTCGGCGGGCGAGCGCAAATGGTTCCGCATGTCGGGTCTGGTCATGCTGTTGCCGCACGGCTACGAAGGCCAGGGTCCGGAGCATAGCTCGGCCCGGCTCGAGCGCTATCTGCAATTGTGCGCCGAGGACAATCTCCAGGTCGCCAACTGCACGACGCCGGCCAACTACTTCCACGTGCTCAGGCGCCAGCTCAACCGCGACTTCCGCAAGCCGCTGATCCTGATGACGCCGAAATCGCTGCTGCGGCACAAGAAGGCCGTTTCGGGCCTTGAGGAAATGGGGCCGGAAACGTGCTTCCATCGCCTGTTGTGGGACGACGCCGAAGCGCCCGGCGTGCCCAAGACCGAGATCCGGCTGGCCGAGGACAATGACATCCGCCGCGTCGTTCTGTGTTCGGGCAAGGTTTACTACGACCTGCTCGAGGACCGCGAGAAGAAGGGCGTCAACGACGTCTATTTGTTGCGCGTCGAGCAGCTCTATCCGTTCCCGGCCAAAGCGCTGGTCGACGAGCTGTCGCGGTTCCCCAATGCCGAGATCGTCTGGTGCCAGGAAGAGCCCAAGAACATGGGGCCCTGGGGCTTCGTCCAGCCTTACCTGGAATGGGTGATGGAGCAGATCGGCCGCGAATACGGGCGTCCGGGCTATATCGGCCGTCCAGCTTCGGCCTCGACGGCGACCGGATTGATGCGTACCCATCTCGCCCAGCTCAAGTCATTCCTGGACGAGGCCTTTGCCGACTGAGGCCGGCGCGAAACCGATTACGCGGCCGGAACCGCAGGGGATCCGGCCATGACATGACGAGGCGTTCCGCCTCGTTCCGAGACGACAGATTTCCCGCCGCGATGGCGGACGATTCGAGAGGTTCACATCTATGGCGATCGAAATCAGGGTTCCAACGCTTGGGGAGAGCGTGACCGAGGCAACGATCGGGCAGTGGTACAAGAAACCCGGCGACGCCGTGAGCGCCGACGAGCCACTGGTCGAACTCGAAACCGACAAGGTTGCCCTCGAGGTCAACGCGCCGTCCGCCGGCGTTCTGGAATCGATCGTGGCCGAGACCGGCACGACCGTAGAGGTCGGTGCGCTCATCGCCTCTCTGGGCGGCGAAGGCGCTGCCGCCACGCCCGCCGCGGATGCCAAACCCGAGCCCGAGGCCGCCGCGCCCGCGCCTGCGGCCAATGGCGAAATCCCGCCGAGCCCGGCAGCCGAGAAGCTCATGGCCGAAACCGGCCTGACGCCCGCCGACATCAAGGGTACCGGCAAGCACGGCCAGATTTCTCAAGGAAGACGTGCTCAAGGCCGCCGAAAACGCGCCCGCCGCCAAGTCCGAGCCGGCGCCGGCCAAGTCCCGAGCCCGCACCGGCGCCCGCCGTCGATGTCGCCAAGGCCTTCGAGGCTCCGACGCCCGCCCCGGCCCCGGCGCCGCGCGCCCCGACCCCGGCCGATGATGTCGGCCGCGAGGAACGGGTGAAGATGACCCGTTTGCGCCAGACCATCGCCCGGCGCCTGAAGGATGCCCAGAACACCGCCGCCATGCTGACGACCTTCAACGAGGTCGACATGAAGCCGGTGATGGACTTGCGGAACCAGTACAAGGAGCTGTTCGAGAAAAAGCATGGCGTCAAGCTCGGCTTCATGGGCTTTTTCACCAAGGCCGTCACCCATGCCCTCAAGGACATCCCGGCGGTCAATGCCGAGATCGATGGCGACGAACTGATCTACAAGCATTTCGCCCATATCGGCGTTGCCGTCGGCACGCCGAAGGGCCTTGTCGTGCCGGTGGTGCGCGATGCCGACCAGATGAGTATCGCCGAGATCGAGATGGAGATCGGGCGGCTGGGCAAGCTTGCCCGCGACGGCGCGCTGTCGATGGCCGACATGGCAGGGCGGCACCTTCACCATCTCCAATGGCGGGCGTCTACGGTTCGCTGATGTCGACGCCGATCCTCAACGCGCCGCAGTCCGGCATTCTTGGCATGCCACAAGATCCAGGAACGGCCGATGGTGGTGAAGGGCGAGATCGTCATCCGCCCGATGATGTATCTGGCGCTGAGCTATGACCACCGCATCGTCGACGGCAAGGAAGCCGTGACCTTCCTGGTCCGGGTCAAGGAAAGCCTCGAGGATCCGCAGCGGCTGGTGCTCGACCTCTAGGTCCGGCTTTCGATGCAAAGAGCATTCCGCATGGCGGCGTGGCTTCGGCCCGCCGCCATCTTCGTTCTGCCGGCCTGTCTTTTGCGCATGGCCCATCGACAGGTCCGGAACGAAAGCCATCCTGACAGCGTGGCCGCATCGGGTTAAGCTTGCCCGCCACCACGCCTTCGGAGCCCCCCCCATGCTGTCCCCCGAGTTCCTCATCACCGCCCTTGTCATCGTGCTCGCACCAGGGACGGGTGTCATCTACACCATTGCCACCGGTCTCGGGCGCGGACGTCTCGCAAGCCTTGCCGCCGCCACCGGATGCACCGGAGCGACGGTCCTGCATCTGACGGCGGCGCTGGTCGGGCTGGCGGCGATCCTTCATGCCAGCGCATTGTTGTTCGCGATCGTCAAATATGCCGGCGTTGCCTATCTGATCTATCTGGCCATCCAGACCCTCAGGGACAGGGGACCGGTACGTTTCGAACCGGAAGCGGAGGCAAAAAGCCTTGTGCGCACCGCCTGGGGCGGATTCGTGCTCAACATCCTCAACCCCAAGATCTCGATCTTCTTCGTGGCCTTCCTGCCGCAATTCATGTCGGGCACTCCCGCCACCTCGCTGACCGAGGTGCTGATGCTCGGCGGCAGCTTTGTTGTCATGACCTTCGTCGTCTTCATCGCCTACGGCCAGCTCGCCTCGGTGGTGCGCGACCGCGTCTTGCAGAACGTCCGCGCCATGGCCTGGTTCCGCCGCCTGACCGCCGCCGCCTTTGCCGGCATGGGCCTGCGGCTGGCGATCGACCGGAGCTGATCCAGCATGACGATTGAAGTTGCCTATCTGATCTGGAGCGCCGGGCTCGGACTTTTGTACCTGTCGGTGCAGGCGGGCCTCTACCGCCGCCAGATCGGCATTGCCGAAGCCAACAACACCCGCGACAACGAGCCTGAACCCGACCTGATGACCGGACGCGGCAATCGCGCTCTGAGGAATTTCCTCGAAAGCTACGCCATCTTCGCGGCGCTTGCGGTCGGCGTCACACTCGCCAATACCTCGGACTGGATGACACAGTGGGGATGCGCGCTGTATTTCTGGGCCCGGCTCGTCTATCTGCCGCTCTATGTCTTCGGCATCTCGCCGGCCCGCTCGATCGTTTGGACCGTTTCCTTCCTCGGCCTTGCGCTGCTGTTCATTGGAGCGGTGATCTAGGTGGCATTCCCCTTTCTCGAATATGCAACGCTAATGGCGACCTTCCTGATCGCGGCGATCTCGCCGGGTCCGGATTTCGCCATGGTCGTCCGCCAGTCGATCGTGCATGGACGCAAAACGGCAATCCTGACCAGTGCCGGCATCGCCTCCGCCATCCTGGTGCACGGCATCTACACCATCCTCGGCATCGGGCTGGTGGTGACGCAATCGCTCCTGTTGTTCAACATCCTCAAGATCGCCGGCACGCTCTATCTGCTCTATCTCGGCATTTCCGCCATCCGGGCGCCGGCGCCGAAACCGCCCGCCTCGCTCGATGCGACAGAGCTCACAAGCGGACATGAGATCGGCGCCCTGCGCGCCTTCACCATCGGGTTTCTGACCAATCTGCTCAATCCCAAGGCGATGCTGTTCTTCCTGTCGCTGTTCACCACGCTCGTCGATGCGCACAGGGCCGCGGCGCTGAAGGCCGGCTATGTCGGCACGATGAGCGTGCTTTTATTTGCGTGGTTTGCACTGGTTTCGCTGTTTTTCACCACGCCTTCGGTGCGCGCGGGGTTTTATCGACTGGGACAATGGTTTAACCGGATCACCGGCGCCGCCCTGATCTTTCTGGCGATCCGGGTGGCCGTGACACAACGGAACTGAGGGGAAATTCATGGCTGAGGCTTTCGATCTGACGGTAATCGGCACCGGACCGGGCGGCTATGTCTGCGCCGTGCGCGCCGCGCAGCTGGGCATGAAGGTGGCGGTCGTCGAGAAGTGGCCCACTTTCGGAGGCACCTGCCTCAACATCGGCTGCATTCCGTCGAAGGCCCTGCTGCACGCCTCGGAACTGTTCGTCGAGGCCCGCGATCATTTCGACAGGCTCGGCATCGATATCGACGGCCCGCGCCTCAACCTCGAGCAGATGCTCGCCAACAAGGACGACGTGGTCAAATCCAACGTCACCGGCATCGAGTACCTGTTCAAGAAGAACAAGATCACCGCCTTTGCCGGCATGGGCTCCATTGCCGGACCCGGCAAGGTCGTTGTCACGCCCGAGCACGGCAAGGGTGAGGAAATCGAGACAAAGAACATCGTCATCGCTTCCGGCTCGGTGTCGACGCCGCTTCCCGGCATCGAAATCGACGAGGAACGCATCGTCACCTCGACCGGGGCGCTCGGCCTTGAGCGCGTGCCCGAAAAGCTGCTGGTCATCGGCGCCGGCGTCATCGGGCTCGAACTCGGTTCGGTCTGGGCCCGTCTCGGCGCGGAAGTGACCGTTGTCGAATTCCTCGACCGCATCCTGCCCGGCATGGATGGCGAGGTTGCGCGGCAGTTCCAGCGTATGCTGCAAAAACAGGGTTTCAACTTCCATCTCGGCACAAAGGTCACCGGCATCGACAAGACCGAGTCTGGCCTTCATGCCCATATCGAGCCGGCCAATGGCGGCGATACCAATGGCATCGACTGCGACGTGGCGCTTGTCGCCATCGGCCGCAAGCCGTTCACCGACGGGCTCGGGCTCGAAGTGGTCGGGGTCGAACTGGACGGGCGCGGCCGGGTCAAGACCGACGGGCACTACAAGACCAATATCGACGGCATCTACGCCATCGGCGATGTCATCGCCGGACCGATGCTGGCGCACAAGGCCGAGGACGAGGGCGTGGCCCTTGCCGAAATCCTCGCCGGCCAGGCGGGCCACGTCAATTACGGCGTCATTCCCGGTGTCGTCTACACCAGCCCCGAGATCGCCTCGGTCGGCAAGACCGAGGAAGAATTGAAGGCCGAGGGCATCAAGTATCGCGTCGGCAAGTTCCCCTTCACCGCCAATGGCCGCGCCAAGGCGATGCTGGCGACCGATGGTTTCGTCAAGATCCTCGCCGATGCCGAAACCGACCGCGTTCTCGGCGGCCATATCGTCGGCCACAATGCCGGCGAGATGATCCACGAGATCGCCGTCTTGATGGAGTTCTCCGGTTCCGCCGAGGACCTCGCCCGCACCTGCCACGCCCACCCGACCCTGTCGGAAGCCGTGCGCGAGGCCGCTCTGGCCTGCGGGCTCGGAGCCATCCACATCTAAAACTGAACATCGCGCGCCGCCCGATCATTACCTCTTGGATGCTGGCGCGTGCGACGCTGAAATGGTCGATCTGGTTCAGCAGGGGAGACGGACATGGGCGTGACTGGAATCGGCGGATTCTTCTTTCGCGCAAAGAACCCGGAAGCACTTCAGGCCTGGTATGCCGACCACCTCGGCGTCGGCTCGGCCCCCTATGGCAGTTGGGAGACCGAGGCCGGCCCGAGCGTTTTTGCACCGTTCGCCGCCGACACCGACTATTTCGAAGCCGACCACCAATGGATGCTCAACCTGCGCGTTGACGATCTTGATGCGCTTTGTTCTGAGCTCGAAGCCACGGGTATCGCGGTCGTCACCAAGCCGGAATGGAACATGCCGGGCGTCGGGCGTTTCGCCCGCATCCATGATCCGGAGGGCAATCCGGTCGAACTCTGGCAACCCGATTCGTCCGACTGACGTCCGGCCTCGCCCCAGCGCCTTCGCCACTCGCCCGGCCCGCGCGAAACAAACCGAGCCTGACACGCCCACTCGACACTGCCGGAAGCCGTCGCGAGGCAGCGCTGGCTTGCGGGCTCGGCGCGATTCACATCCAGGGCACCGGAACGCCACCGCGCTTCAACTATCGAGCTTCAGCTCCATCGTTGTCGCCGCATCAAAGCCGAACACCCGCCTCAGCGGCCCAAGACTGACCGTCTTGATTGGAACGAAACCGATGCGTTCATAGAGCCTGCGCGCATTGGCATTGGTATTGACAACCTCGAGGCTGACCGCTGCGGCCCCATCCTGTCGCGCATTGGCGATGACAGCGTCGAGCAAAGCCGTGCCGACACCGAGGCCGCGTGCGCTCTCGGTCACGACGATGCACTCGATGTGCTGTGCGCCGGGCGGGCATCGGTGCTCCAGAACACTGAGCAGGAGCCCGCGCCAGATTGCGCCGGGCGTTCCGTAGACGGCGCGCAATTGGTCAAAACCCCCGGAGAGGAACGAGGTTTTCGTCGTTTTCAGCCCGACCACGCCATAAAGCGCATCCCCCGGTCCGATGGCGCAAAGCGCATTGGCCGGATCGATTGCCCTTTTGAGGTAGTCGGCTGCACGTTTCGAATCGCCGAGCGCCACCAAGAGCTTGGTCGAGAAAGCCTGCAAGAGATGAACGGCCGCCACATCGACATGCTCCGGCGCGATGCCGCGCCGGATCTCGAACTCATCTGCAGCCGACTGACGAAACCCTTTCATGTCCACTTATGTGGTGGCTCCGGCGGCAAGGCCAAGGGCGTATCGGTACATTTGCATCAGCCTGCCGCCTGCTTCGCCCGCTGCTCGCTTCTTGCGAACCACACCGAGCCGCCGATCACCAGCGCCGTGCCGAGCGCGTGCCACACCGTGAACGCCTCGCCGAGGATCATCACCGCCAGCGCGATTGTCATCACCGGACCCCAGGCGCCGGTCGAGGAGGTGGCGCGGGCGCCGATGCGGCCAATGGCGCCGTTCATCAGGAATGACGGCAGCACCGTACCGAGAATGCCGAGCGCCAGGCCATAGCCCCAGACCGTCGAGCCCAGTTCGAAATAGAGCCCGACGCCGTGCTGTATGGTGTTGTGCGAGATGCCAACCAGTCCGGCGGCGATCATGGCGATGCAGGTGAACAGCGGCGCGCCGATCGCCGCCATCTCGCGCTTGGCCAGGTGCTGGTAGAGCGCGAAGGTCAGCGCCGAGGCGATGACGAACGCCGTGCCCGCGACCAGCCCATCGGGATCGACGGCGAGGTTCCAGCCGAAGATCACCCCGAGCCCACAATAGGACACGATCAGCCCCGGCAGGATGCGCCAGGAGAACCGGTCGCCAAAGAACAGCGCCCCGAGCACCACGGAGAAGAACGGATAGGTGAACAGCACCAGGCGCTCGTACTGCGCCGAGATGAACGCCAGCCCGACGAAATCGAGATAGCTGGCGACGTAATAGCCAAGAATGCCGACCAGCGCCGCGCCGGCAATGGCCCGCCAGCCGAGCCGACTTCTGAGAACGGCGTCGCGGCCGAGCAGAGTTGCGAGAATGACGAGATAGACCGGCACGGCAACGATCATCCTCAGCGCCAGTACGGTCTCGGCGCCAATGCCGGTTGTGTAGGCGAGCTTGATGAAGATGCCCTTGGTCGAAAACAGCGCCGCCCCGGCAATGGCAAGGCCATAGCCGGCATAATCGATGCGTTCGGCAGCGGCGGGAGGCATTGTCGGCTGGTCGGTCATGTCGATCCCTTGGTGAGTCGGTCCTGAACGGACAAGGGATCGGCAACCACACCCTTGTCCTGACGACAGGGCCGGTTGCGTGTGTTCAATCGCTCACAACGCTCCGCCCCGGCCACCAAGGCCGAGCCAGATAACAAGCGCGCTGAGAACGAGTTTGTGCATGGGGCTCTGGCTACAAGGGAAGGAAGACAGATACAAGCAATTCCTGCTCCGAGCAGAGCGCTTCGGCCTGTCGCCCTCTTGTCGCCACTTCGTGAGATGTGAAGCCGCTTTCTCTTGGGATCGCGTTCCCGAACCGAAAACCTGTTCCCACTTTGGCCAGGAACACTCCGGCTAGGCTCTGGGATGCGCCTTGCGGTAAACGTCCAGCAAATGCTCGGAATCGATACGCGTATAGATCTGCGTGCTCGACAGCGAGGCATGGCCCAAAAGCTCCTGGATGGTGCGAAGGTCGCCACCACGCCCGAGCAGGTGCGTGGCAAACGAGTGCCTGAGAGCATGCGGGGTCGCCGAGGCCGGCAGGCCGAGGGCGGCGCGCAATTGCTCGACCCGCTTCTGGATCAGGCGCGGCGACAGGACCCCGCCCCGCGCCCCGCGAAACATCGGCACGTTGGCGGCAATGGCGAAG
Source organism: Devosiaceae bacterium (assembly GCA_963675235.2). Lineage (GTDB taxonomy): Bacteria > Pseudomonadota > Alphaproteobacteria > Rhizobiales > Devosiaceae > JAHJQZ01. The sequence continues at coordinate 741,141 of CAXXFU010000017.1, forward strand.
GGGCATTTGTCGAGATAATCGGCAATGGCCTGACGCGCCGGGGTGATCAGCGGCACCAGCCGCGTCTTGCCGCCCTTGCCGGTGACGCGCGCCGCCTCGCCATCGAGATCGGTGCGGCAAAGCCCGAGTGCTTCGGAAATTCTGAGCCCGGCACCGTAGCACAGCGTCAGCACCGCCGTGTCGCGGGCGGCAATCCATGGCGAGTCTTCCATCTCGTCGGTCAGCGTCAGCGCCTCGCGCGCCTGCACCGGCGTCAGCGGCTTGGGCAGGGACTTGGGCAGCTTCGGTCCGCGCAGAACCGACAGCGCCTCGTTGGTGCAAAGCCCCTCGCGCTCGAGGAAGGAGAAGAAATTGCGGAAGGCCGAAAGCTCGCGGGCCAGCGTGCGGGCGCCGATGCCGTCCTGTCGCCGACTGGCCATGAAGGCGCGGAAATCGGATGCGCGCAGATCCCCGAGCGCCTTGAGCGTCACAGGCCCGCCGAGGTGGTCGCCGAGGAACGCGAACAGGGCATTGAGGTCGCGGGCATAGGCGTCGAGCGTTTTCGGCGACAGCCGCCGCGCCGATTTCAGGTGCGAAAGCCAGGCCGCGACATGCGGCTTGAGTTTTTCGGAGATGGCGAAAGCGGCGTCGGTCATGGGCAAAGGATAGAACGTACTGATTAGTGAAAAGCCAATATCTTGCTATCTCTCAGCGGCGTACCCGCCTTTCCCCCTCGTCACCCTCGGGCTTGACCCGAGGGGCCGGATACGGTGCGCCCGACCCTCAAATGAACGGATCATAGGCCCATTGCAGCAGCGCCTGACGCTGGCGGGGACGGCAGCTGAGGTCGTGCGGCTCGCAATTGGCGCGGATCTGGCCGGCATGGCGGGCAAAATTGCGCCAGCGACCGATCTGACGCTGATCGATCTCGGGCAGGCGGCGGCCGAGATAATAGCGGCAATACCACTGGAACCAGCCGCGCGGGTCTGGTCCGTAGATCCAGCCCTTGTCGCGCCAGACCGACAGTGGCTGGCGGCTTTTGATGCCGAAGCAGTTGACCGACGGATCAGGACGCTCGGAGAGCTTTGCTTCGGCGTACCAGTCGGCGGGGAATTCGTCGCGGCAATCGTTGATATACTTGCCTTCGAAAACACCCATTTTCAGCATGTCCGGCGGCGTCAGCGCCGGCGTGAAGCGCGGATCGAAATCGGCACCCGTCGGCGCATCGAGCCGATAGGAATAGCCGGACTGCATCGTGTCGTTGACGATGATCGTGTCGCCTGGCTGCACCTTTGCTCTCCACATCCGTCTTGGTCTAGCGCGCACAAAGCTCTTGGCATTGCACCGCTGAATCGGCCTAGTCTCAACCTTGGTTCCTCATACGCAAACCACAGCGATCTGGATTTCTTGGGCAAACGCAACGGAAAACGATGACAGTCTTGCACCTCATGGTCGGTCTCCCGGGTTCGGGAAAAACCACCTGGGTACGTCAGATCGCTGACCGGACAGGCGCCATCCGCTTGACGCCGGATGAATGGCAGACGCGGCTTCGCGGCAATGACACCTATCTGCCCGATCACGATCGCCTGCATGACAGTGTCGAGGCGATCATGCGCGATCTCGCCGAAGACCTGCTGCAGCGCGGCGTCGACGTGGTCCTCGATTTCGGATTCTGGTCGCGGCAGGAGCGGGATGACCTACGGCTTTTCGCGCGGCAGCTCGGCGCGGACTGCACGACGCACTATGCCGCGGCGACGCGTGCCGTGCTGGAACGGCGCCGGGAGGAGAGGATTGAGCTGTCTCCGAAGGGCAAATTCTGCTTCAGCGCCGCTATGCTCGATGAGTGGATCGGTCGGTTCGAACCGCCGGATGCAAGCGAACTCGAACAGGGTGAGACCCGGACAGCGCAATGAGATTCAGGCGAACATGTGCCGAAACGTTGATCGGGAGGCGGCGCAGGGCGTGAGTGTTTTGGAAACGGACCCTGCTGGTTTTGCTGCCGGCGACATCGTTGCCGTCATGGTCGGGGTCGCCGTCGAGACCCCCTATTCCTACCGGGTGCCCGAGGGCATGTCGGTGACACGCGGCTCGATTGTCGTCGTGCCGCTCGGGCCGCGTCCGACGCTTGGCGTCGTCTGGGGGCCGCCCAGCGACATGGTGGCGCACAACCGGCTCAAGGACATCGCCCATGTCTACGACACGCCGCCGCTCAGCGAGGAGCTGCTGAAGCTCGTCGACTGGGTTGCGCGCTACACGCTCGCCGCGCCGGGGATGGTGCTGCGCGGCGTCTTGAGGGCGCCCGAAGCCTTCGAACCGGAAAAACCGATTATCGCCTATCGCTACACCGGCAGCGATCCCGAGCGCATGACCTCGGCGCGCGAACGGGTGATCGATATTGTCATGGACGGCATGGCCTGGGCCAGATCGGCGCTGGTCGGCGCTTCCGGGGTTTCGGCCTCGGTGATCGATGGCCTTTTGAAGCAGGGCACGCTCGAGCAGGTCGAACTGCCGGCGCCACCCGTCGTCGGCACGCCCGATCCCGACCATGCACCGCCCAGACTCAATGACGAACAGACGGCGGCGCACGCGGCCTTTCGCGCGATGGCCAAAGGGTTCGGGGTGGCCCTGCTCGACGGCGTCACCGGTTCGGGCAAGACCGAGATCTTCTTCGAGGCCGTGGCCGACACGCTGCGCGCCGGCCGACAGTCGCTGGTGCTGCTGCCCGAGATCGCGCTGACATCGACCTTCCTCGCCCGTTTCGAGAAGCGATTCGGGGTCAGGCCGGCGGAATGGCACTCCGACATGACACCGGTGCAGCGCAACCGCGTCTGGCGCGGGGTGATGAACGGCCAGGTCCGCGCCGTTGTCGGGGCGCGCTCGGCGCTGTTCCTGCCTTTTCACGAGCTGGGGCTGATCGTTCTCGACGAAGAGCATGACGGCGCCTTCAAGCAGTCCGACGGTGTCAACTACCACGCCCGCGACATGGCCGTGGTGCGCGCCTCCCTTGCCGGCGCCAAGGCGATCCTCAGCTCGGCGACGCCTTCGGTCGAGAGCCGGCACAATGCCGATACCGGCAAATATGCCCATATCCGCCTCGAAGCCCGTTTCGCCGAGGCGAGCATGCCCGATGTCACCGCCCTCGATATGCGCGAGGACGGCCCGGACAAGGGTGAATGGATCGCGCCACGCCTTGCCCGCGAGATCTTCTCGGCCCTCGACAAGGGCGAACAGGCGCTGCTGTTTCTCAACCGGCGCGGCTACGCACCGCTGACGCTGTGCCGCTCGTGCGGGCACCAGTACCAGTGCCCGGACTGCACCTCCTGGCTTGTCGAACACAGGTTCCGTGGCGTCTTGATGTGCCACCATTGCGGCTTCGAGATGCGCGTACCGAAAAGCTGCGGCCAGTGCGGTTCCGAGGACAGCCTGGTGCCAATCGGGCCGGGCATCGAGCGCGTCGCCGAGGAAGCGGCGAAGCGTTTTCCCGAGGCGCGGCGCGTGATCCTTTCGTCCGACATGGGATCGAACGCCCAGTTGCGCGAGCGCTTTACCGAGATCGAGCGCGGTGAACACGACCTGATCATCGGCACGCAGCTTGTCGCAAAAGGCCACCATTTCGAAAAGCTCACCGTCGTCGGTGTGCTCGATGCCGATCTCGGGCTCAATCATGGCGACCCGCGCGCCGCCGAAAAGACCTTCCAGCTCCTCACCCAGGTCACCGGGCGTGCCGGACGGGCGGCGCGGGCCGGGCGGGCGTTCCTGCAGACCTACCATCCGACCCATCCAGCCATCGCCGCCATGGTCAAGGGCGACCGCGAGGCCTTCTATGCCCACGAGATGGCGGCGCGCGAACAGGGACAACTGCCCCCCTTTGGCCGGCTGGCGGCGCTGATCATTTCGGGCAACGACCATGACGAGACCTTCGGCTTCGCCAAGAGGATCCTTTCGGCGGCACCACTGGCCGAAGGCCTCAGACTGTTCGGGCCGGCCGACGCACCCGTCGCCATGGTCCGCGGCCGCCATCGCGTCAGGCTGCTGGCGCAAAGCCCGAAGGATTTCGACTTGTCCGCCTATGTCCGGTTCTGGCTGGCCCATGCCGAACGGGCAAAAGGCAATCTCCGAATCCAGGTCGACATCGACCCGCAAAGCTTCTACTGAAAGGTGGCTAGCGTCCGGTTTCGTGGTGTTTTTTTGCCCCATGCGACAGCTTGTAACATTGCCACGAAAAATGTTGGGGCTGCCAGAAGTTTGCATAGGCATGCAAATGGCACGAGAATCGCGTTTCTGGCGCTTGCAGCCGACATAGAGCCTGTGTTAGTGACGGCCCGATTTCGGGGCGGCCGAGATGGCCATTCCACCAGATTGGGCAAAGTCCGTGCCCGACCCGACAACGTCACGTGAGAGGGCGGCGGGCCGAGTGGGACTTATCAGCATGCGGGGACCGCGAACGTGAGCGCTGCGAATTCAGTCGTCATGCAGATCGCCCGACCTTACGCGTCGGCACTGTTCGAAGTGGCGAGCGAGGCCAAGGTGCTCGACGAGGTCGAGTCCGGACTGGACCAATTCGATGCTCTGATTGAGGAAAGCGCGGATTTCACCCGTTTCCTGCGCTCGCCGACCATCACCCACGAGCAGAAGATCCCGATCGTCGAGATGATCCTCGACAAGGCGGGTGCCCAGGAGCAGGTTGCCAAGTTCATCAAGACCGTGGCGCGCCACGGCCGGCTTTACGCCCTGCCCCAAATGATTTCCCTGTTCAAGCAGCTGTGCGCCGAAGGGCGCGGAGAAGCCACGGCCGAGGTCATCTCGGCGGCCCCGCTGTCCGATGCACAGAAAAAGTCGCTTGCCGACAAGCTCAAGGGCGAGGTCGGCAAGACCATGACGCTTCAAACCCGTGTTGATCCCGATCTGATTGGCGGCCTTGTCGTCAAGGTCGGCTCGCGGATGATCGATTCTTCTCTGAGAACCAAACTGTCGGCGATGAAAATCGCAATGAAAGAGGTCGGCTAATGGATATCAAGGCTGCGGAAATTTCCGCCATCCTCAAGGACCAGATCAAGAATTTCGGCAAGGAAGCCGAAGTCTCCGAAGTTGGACAGGTCCTGAGCATCGGTGACGGCATCGCCCGCGTCTATGGGCTCGACAAGGTCCAGGCCGGCGAGCTGGTCGAATTTCCCGGCGGCATCAAGGGCATGGCGCTGAACCTCGAGGCCGACAATGTCGGCGTCGTGGTTTTCGGCAATGACCGCGCCATCAAGGAAGGCGACACCGTCAAGCGCACCGGCGACATCGTCGATACGCCCGTCGGCAAGGGTCTGCTCGGCCGCGTCGTTGACGCGCTCGGCAATCCGATCGACGGCAAGGGCCCGATCAAGGGCGAGGAAATGCGCCGCGTCGACGTCAAGGCGCCGGGCATCCTGCCGCGCCGCTCGGTCCACGAGCCGATGTCCACCGGCCTCAAGGCCGTCGACGCGCTGATCCCGATCGGCCGCGGCCAGCGCGAGCTGATCATCGGCGACCGTCAGACCGGCAAGACCGCCATCATCATCGACACCTTCCTCAACCAGAAGGTGGCCCACGCCGAAAACCGCGAGAACGAGAAGCTCTACTGCATCTACGTCGTGATCGGCCAGAAGCGCTCGACCGTGGCCCAGATCGTCAAGGTGCTCGAGGACAACGGCGCGATGGAGTATTCCATCGTCGTCGCCGCCACCGCCTCCGATCCGGCCCCGATGCAGTTCCTGGCGCCGTTCACCGGCTGCACCATGGGCGAATATTTCCGCGACAACGGCATGCATGCCGTGGTTGCCTATGACGATCTCTCCAAGCAGGCCGTCGCCTATCGCCAGATGTCGCTGCTTCTGCGCCGCCCGCCGGGACGCGAAGCCTATCCGGGCGACGTTTTCTACCTGCATTCGCGCCTGCTCGAGCGCGCCGCCAAGCTCAATCCCGACCACGGTTCGGGCTCGCTGACGGCGCTGCCGGTCATCGAGACCCAGGCCAACGACATCTCGGCCTATATCCCGACCAATGTCATCTCGATCACCGACGGCCAGATCTTCCTCGAGACCGACCTGTTCTTCCAGGGCATCCGCCCGGCCATGAACGCCGGTCTCAGCGTGTCGCGCGTCGGCTCCTCGGCCCAGGTCAAGGCGATGAAGCAGGTTGCCGGCTCGATCAAGGGCGAACTGGCCCAGTATCGTGAAATGGCCGCCTTCGCCCAGTTCGGCTCCGACCTCGACGCGGCGACCCAGCGCCTGCTCAACCGCGGCGCCCGCCTGACGGAGCTTTTGAAGCAGCCGCAGTTCAGCCCGCTCAAGACCGAAGAGCAGGTTGCGGTGATCTTTGCCGGCGTCAACGGCTATCTCGACAGTCTACCGGTCTCCAAGGTCCATTCCTTCGAGGTCGAGCTTTTGAGCCTGTTGCGCGCCAAGCACGCCGACATCCTCAAGGACATCGCCACCGAGAAGAGCCTGTCGGACGACATCCGCGAGCGACTCAAGACCGCGCTTGACGAGTTCAAGAAGACCTTCGCCTGAGCCCCAGGGACCTCTTTTAGCAACGGGATGGCGCAATGCCCTCTTTGAAGGACCTCAAGAACCGGATCGCCTCGGTCAAATCGACCCAGAAGATCACCAAGGCCATGCAGATGGTGGCTGCGGCCAAGCTCAGGCGTGCCGAGGAATCGGCTGCCGCGGCGCGACCCTATGCGGCCCGCATGTCGGAAGTTCTGTCCAATCTCGGCGCCGCCTTTGCCGGTCGCCAGGATGCGCCGAGGCTGCTGAGCGGATCCGGCAAGGACGACACGCATCTGCTGATCGTCGCCACCGCCGAGCGCGGCTTGTGCGGCGGCTTCAACTCCTCGATCGCCCGCAAGGCCCGCGACCATGCCCACAAGCTGATGGCCGAGGGCAAGACGGTCAAGATCATCACCATCGGCAAGAAGGGCAACGACGTCCTGCGGCGCCTGTTCGCCGACAAGATCGTCGACAAGATCTCGCTGAGGGAAGTCCGCAAGATCGGCTACGAGAATGCGCAGGGCATCGCCGAAAACATCATCGGCCGTTTCGAGGCCGGCGAGTTCGACGTGGCGACGCTGTTCTATTCCGAGTTCAAATCGGTGATCTCGCAGGTGCCGACGGCGCTGCAGCTCATCCCGGCGAAATTCGACGCCCCGGAAGAGCCGGTTGCCTATGAATACGAGCCGGAAGAGGCCGCGATCCTCAAGGATCTGCTGCCGCGCAACATCGCTGTTCAGATCTTCTCGGCACTGCTCGAAAACGGCGCCGGCGAGATGGGCGCCAAGATGACGGCCATGGACAGCGCCACGCGCAATGCCGGTGACATGATCGACGGGCTGACGCTGAGCTACAACCGCCAGCGCCAGGCGCAGATCACCAAGGAACTGATCGAAATCATTTCGGGCGCCGAAGCCCTGTAGGCTCGCGCACCTTTTTGAACCAAACGCCGGCGGGACCGGCATCAGACATGTCTGAGCGCCCCGGGCGCATCGGAACGGACGAAGGGAAGCAAAATGGCAACGAAGAAACCCGCTGGTCGCGTCGCACAGGTTATCGGCGCTGTCGTGGACGTCGAGTTCGACGATCATCTTCCGGCGATTCTGAACGCGATCGAGACCGACAACAACGGTCACAGGCTGGTGCTCGAAGTTGCCCAGCACCTCGGCGACAATCTGGTGCGCACCATCGCCATGGACACCACCGAAGGTCTGGTGCGCGGTCAGGAAGTGATCGACACCAAGGAGCCGATCTCGGTTCCGGTCGGCGACGAGACGCTCGGACGCATCATGAACGTCATCGGCGAGCCTGTCGACGAAGCCGGCCCGGTCAAAACCAAGTCCAGGCGCGCCATTCACCAGGATGCCCCGGACTTCGTCGACCAGAGCCCGGAAGCGCAGATCCTTGTCACCGGCATCAAGGTCGTCGACCTTCTCGCTCCCTACGCCCGTGGCGGCAAGATCGGACTGTTTGGCGGCGCCGGCGTCGGCAAGACGGTGCTCATCCAGGAGTTGATCAACAACGTCGCCAAGGCCCATGGCGGTTTCTCGGTGTTCGCCGGCGTTGGCGAGCGCACCCGCGAGGGCAACGACCTGTATCATGAAATGATCGAGTCCGGCGTCAACAAGGATCCCAAGGAGCACGGCGGTTCGACCGAAGGCTCCAAGTGCGCCCTTGTGTTCGGCCAGATGAACGAGCCGCCTGGCGCCCGTGCCCGCGTGGCGCTTTCCGGTCTGACCGTCGCCGAGCACTTCCGCGATCAGGGTCAGAACGTGCTGTTCTTCATCGACAACATCTTCCGGTTCACCCAGGCCGGTTCGGAAATGTCGGCGCTTCTGGGCCGCATTCCTTCGGCCGTGGGCTATCAGCCGACCCTGGCCACCGACATGGGCCAGATGCAGGAGCGCATCACCACCACCAACAAGGGGTCGATCACCTCGGTGCAGGCCATCTACGTGCCGGCCGACGACCTCACCGACCCGGCGCCCGCGACCTCGTTCGCCCACCTCGACGCCCAGACGGTGCTTTCCCGCGCCATCTCGGAAAAGGGCATCTATCCGGCCGTCGATCCGCTTGATTCGACCTCGCGCCTGCTCGACCCGTCGGTCGTCGGCGAAGAGCACTACGCCGTCGCCCGCGAGGTCCAGGAGATCCTGCAGCGCTACAAGTCCTTGCAGGACATCATCGCCATTCTCGGCATGGACGAGCTTTCCGAAGAGGACAAGCTGGTCGTGGCCCGCGCCCGCAAGATCGAACGCTTCATGAGCCAGCCGTTCTTCGTCGCCGAAGTGTTCACCGGTTCGCCGGGCATCTTCGTCGAGCTCGAAGACACGATCCGCGGCTTCAAGGGCCTGTGCGCCGGCGACTACGACCACCTGCCTGAAGCGGCCTTCTACATGGTCGGAACCATCGACGATGCGGTGGCCAAGGCCCAGAAGCTGGCGGCGGAAGCGGCGTAAGCCGAGCGAACGAGCCAAGAGCGAAATAGCGAGCAAGGAGGGCGAACAGGACGAGCGTTGCGGAAAGTGCCAGGCACTTGTCGCTCCTCGCAAATCTCTGTTCGCTGAAACCATATGGCTGACGGCATCAAGATTGAAATCGTTGCGCCCGAACGGCTGCTTGTCTCGGCCGAGGCGAGTTCGGTGACCGTACCGGGCGCCGAGGGCTATTTCACCGTTCTCGGGGACCACGCCCCGGTGATCACCTCGCTCAAGCCGGGCTTCATCACCGTCAACTCCGATGGCAGCTCCGAAATCTACTACGTGCGCGGCGGTTTCGCCGAGATCAGCGCCAAGGGCCTGACCATCCTGGCCGAGCAGGCGTTGCCGATGGGCGAGTTCGACCGCTCCCATGTCGATGAAGCACTCGAATCGGCGCGCGCCGCGGTCGAGGCCGCGACCAGCGACGAGCACAAGTCCGAAGCCGAGCAAATGGTGATGAGTCTCGAGAACTTCATCAACGAGATGACCTCACACAATTCGGCTGCCGCCAACCACTAGAGCCTTTCCGGCAGGCGTGGTTCCCCCGTCCCCGGACAGTGGCGGTACTTCCGTTTCGATACAGTCAAGGCGGCGACCTCACGGTCGCCGTTTGCTCATGGCCCGCCCGCCGGCACAGCGAAGCACCGGTCCGCGAATATGCCGCACACTATGGAAGCCGCCCGGGTAGCCAAGCCTTCTGCCGCGTCCTACAAGCCTGCGACCCAATGCCCTCGCCGTAAGGCTGCAAGTCTGTTATATTCATATATGCGTATGTTAGAGAGGTGTTGATATGGAGGTTCTCGACCTCGCAGATCGTGCCGGTGACGCCGCCGAGCTGCTTGCAGCCATGGCACACCGCAAGCGGCTGATGATCCTGTGCTACCTGCTCAACGAAGAGTTGAGCGTCAATTCGCTCGCCGAAAAGCTCGACATCGCCCAACCGACCCTGTCGCAGCATCTGGCCAAATTGCGCGACCTGAAACTGGTGACACCACGCCGCGACGGCAATCTGGTTTACTATCGCCTGGCCTCGGACGAAGTTGAGAAGGTGCTGAACGCACTGCACTCCGCCTATTGCATCTAGGGTCTTCCCGACTCCAGACATCCACGTATACACAAAACTCTTGGGTTTTTCTGGCGAACGTGTCAGTCCTAAGAGCTTCCAGAAGCTATTTTCAAGTTCCGGCCCGGATCCCGGGTCAGGCACGGATGTCACTGAATGCGTCAAGCGAGCAATCCCGAGTCGCGGCGGGTGCGTAGATCGGCCTCTCAGCACGCTGCCATGCGTCGCGCCAACGAAAAGACAATTCTCAGACAGTTGCGGCACGAGCCGGATCTGCCCGGCACGCTGATCGCGCGCAAGACCGGGCTGGCGCCACAGACCGTATCGGTGCTGTTGCGCAATCTCGAATCGGAAGGGTTGATTGCCCGCTCGCGTGTGCTGCGCGGCAAACGCGGGCAGCCGGCGGTGCCGTTTCATCTCAAGGGTGACGCCGCCCATGCCATCGGCATCGAGATCGGCTGGCAGCAGATCAATTTTGTCCTGATCGATTTGGCCGGCAACATCACCCATGGCAGGCGGATCTCCTATCCCCACCCCAGCCCCGACCATCTCGTGGACGATCTGGTCGCCGGCATCGAGGAGCTGATGGGACAGATCACCGTGCCCAAAACGCAAATGCTCGGCATCAGCCTCACCCAGCCGTCAGGCCTTGCCGAGCGTGCCTGGGTGCTCGGCGCGAGCAAGGACGAATGCCAGCGCCTGATGCAGCTCGATCTGACTGGTGAACTGTTTGCGCGGACCGGGATTGCGGTCCATGTCCACAATGACGCGACCTCGGCTCTGTGGAGCGAGAAGGCCTTCGGACGCCTGCCGAAAAACGCCGATTGCGCCTATGTCTTTCTGTCCTGCTTCATCGGCAGCTCGCTGCATGTCAATGGCCAGATCCTGGTCGGCAAGGGCGCCGGCGCCGCGCGCATCGGCGCCGTCATGACGGCGCGGCCCGACGGCGTGGTGCAGCCGCTGCACTTCACGACCTCGCTCTGGGCCCTGGCCGGGTTCCTCGGCGAGCGCGGATTTCGCGTCAAGGCGCATGAGATCGATAGCTGGGACTGGGAGGAAATCGAACCGGAATTCGCCGAATGGCTGGACGAGGCGGCCGATCTGTTTGCGCTGACCTTCGCCAATACCGCCGCCATTGTCGGCGTCTCAATGGTTTTCCTGGACTCGGTCCTGCCCCGGCCGATCCTTGGCCGCCTGATCAATGCGGTGCAGGCGCGCATCGACACCCTGCCAATCGAGATCTTCGATCCGCCGATCGTCATGATGGGCACCAATGGCGCCGCCGCGCCGGCAATCGGCGCCGCCTACCGTCTGTTCCACGAGCGTTTCTTCTCCGCCGGGGACGGCTTCAGCCAGTAATCGAAAGACTCCGTTCATGACCAAGACCATCGGGCTGGTGGCCCATGACCAGAAAAAGCCCGATCTCGCCGACTGGGCGGTCCATCACCAGAAGACCCTCGGCCAGAACACCCTGTTCGCCACCGGGACCACTGGCGGCGTTATCAAGACCGCGACCGGCCTCGACATCAACCTGCTCAAGTCCGGGCCTTGGGGCGGTGACGCCCAGCTCGGCGCCATGATCGCCGAAGAACGGCTCGATCTGCTGATCTTCTTCATCGATCCGCTGTCGGCCCTGCCGCACGATGTCGATGTCAAGGCGCTGATCCGCCTGGCGACGCTCTACAATGTGCCCTTCGCCTGCAATCGGGCCACCGCCACCGCCGTGCTCAAGGCGCTATAGGCGGCGCTCCGGTCCCTGCGCGGCAATTATTCTTGACCGCGACGGTTAGTCGCCATGGCGCGAAGCGACTGAAAACCGGCACGAATCGGCACGCTTTTGCAGCAAACATGGCCCAAATGCTTGCGAAATGGGCTATTTGCAGCTATTGCCTTCGCCGCGAACACTGACCTTTCGGTCACGCCGCAGCTTGGGGATCGCGTGTTGTTTGGAACGCATGATTGACCCCAAAGCAGCGCTGTGCCCAGAGTGCGGGATTGAACGCGACGTGAGCGGGATCGGCAGGGTCGTCGGTTTCGCCGGATTGTTGTGTGACAAAACAACAAGCCTGGCATGCGCCGGAACGATACGGAACGGCGCGTGACCAAGGTGCAAAGACGACCGGGGCTGGGTACACGTGGCTGGCGACACGCTGATCGAAGCAAGAAACATAACCATGCATTTTGGCGGCCTTTACGCCGTCAACAACTGTTCGCTGTCGGTTGAACGCGGCACGATCACCGGACTGATCGGCCCCAATGGCGCCGGCAAGACCACGTTGTTCAACGTTGTGGCGGGGGTCTATTCCCCGACCTCGGGCCAGGTGTTCTTCGACGGTGAGGACGTGACCGGCCTGAGGCCGCACCAGCTGTTCAAGCGCGGCCTGCTACGCACCTTCCAGATTGCCCATGAGTTCTCGAACATGACCGCGCTCGAGAACCTGATGGCGGTGCCGCCCGGACAGCTGGGCGAGACGCTCCTCAACAACTGGCTGGCACCGGAGCGTGTCCGTCGCGCCGACATCGCCGTCCGGCACAAGGCCGAGGACGTCATCGACTTCCTCAAGCTCGGCCATGTCCGCAACGAGCTGGCCGGCAATCTCTCGGGCGGCCAGAAGAAGCTGCTCGAACTCGGCCGCACCATGATGACCGATGCCAAGGTGGTGCTGCTCGACGAAGTCGCCGCCGGTGTCAACAAGACGCTGCTCAAGGACCTGGCGTCCAATATCGAGCGCATGAACCGCGACCTCGGCTACACTTTCTTCGTCATCGAGCACGACATGGACCTGATCGGGCGCCTGTGCGACCCGGTGATCGTCATGGCCTCGGGCGAAAAGATCGCCGAGGGCAAGATGGAGGATTTGCGCCGCGATCCGCAGATCATCGAAGCCTATTTCGGCTCGTCGGTGGAGGTGGCCTGACTCATGCTGGTTGAACTCAAACAGGTCGTCGGCGGCTATGGCGGCGCCCCGGTGCTCAATGGCATCGACATTGCGGTCGAGCGCTCCGACATCGGCGTCATTGTCGGCCCGAACGGCGCCGGCAAGTCGACGGCACTCAAGGCGATATTCGGCCTGGTCAAGGTCAGCGGCGGCGTGGTCGAGTTCGATGGCAAGTCGATTGGCAACTCCCTGCCCGACAAGCTCGTGCCCCTGGGACTGAGCTTCGTGCCGCAGGAGAAGAACGTTTTCACCACACTGACGGTGCAAGAAAATCTCGAAATGGGCGCCTTCGTCAGGCGCGACGACATTTCCGATACGCTGGCCTGGGTCTACGACATGTTCCCGGACCTGAAAGAGAAGCGTCACCAGAACGCCGGCGAGCTTTCGGGCGGCCAGCGCCAGATGGTGGCCATGGGCCGGGCGTTGATGAGCAAGCCGCAGTTGCTGATGCTCGATGAGCCTTCGGCCGGATTGTCGCCGCTCTATGTCGGCGAGATCTTCGAGCAGATCGTCAAGGTCAATGAGACCGGGGTCGGCATCCTCATGGTCGAACAGAACGCCAAGCGGGCCCTCGGGTTCGCCACCAGGGGATTCGTTCTCGCCGGTGGCAGGAACCTGTTTACCGGGAGCGGCAAGGAGCTTCTCGCCGACCCGGAAGTGGCCAAGAGCTTTCTCGGGGGACACGGCTAGGCCAATGAACGAGATCATATTCTTCATCAACAAGGTCGTGATCTCGGGCTCCGTGCTCGGCTCGGTCTATGCGCTCGGAGCCATCGGCGTGACGCTGATCTTCGGCATTCTGCGCTTTGCCCATTTCGCCCATGGCGACATGATGACAATGGGCGCCTTCATCGCCTTCGTTCTGGCCATGGGCGCGGCGGCGCTCGGCATCACGGCACCGGTGCCGCTGGCCTTCCTGGTGCTGCCGCTGGCGCTGGTCGTCACCGCAGTGGTCGCCCTCGGGCTCGACAAGGGCTTTTACGCCCCCTTGCGCGCCCGCGGCGTCAAGCCGGTGACCCTTTTGATCGCCTCGATCGGCGTCACCCTGATGATCCAGGGCCTGACGCGCCTGATCTTCGGCTCGGGCACGCGCAACATGTATCTCGATGTCGAGGACAAGCTGATCTACCGCATCGATTTCAGCTGGATCGGCGGCACACGGCCGCTGGTGTTGAGCCAGGCCCAGATCCTTTTGTTCGCGGTCACCGTCATCGCCATTGTCGGCCTGCATCTTTTCCTGACGCGGTCGCGTATGGGCAAGGCGATGCGCGCCACCTCGGACAATGCCGACCTGGCGCAGGTTTCGGGCATCAACACCCAGCAGGTCGTCACCGTCACCTGGCTGATCGCCGGGGCGCTGGCCTGCCTTGCCGGCACCATGCTGGCGCTCGACGTCAACCTTCGCGCCGACCTCGCCTTCAACATCGTCCTGCCGATCTTCGCGGCAGCCATCGTCGGGGGCCTGGGCAACGCTTATGGCGCCATCGCCGGCGGCCTGCTGATCGGGTTCACCGAGGCTCTGGCGGTCTTCAACTGGACGGCGGTCCTTCGGCCCATCAATCCCTATCTGCCCTTCGGCTGGGAGCTGCCCAACACGGTGGCGCTGGTGCCGACCGAATACAAGCTCACCGTCGCCTTCGTCATCCTGGTCATCACCCTGCTGTGGCGGCCGACAGGTATCTTCAAGGGGTTGTCGACATGATCCCCGATCGCCGCACCCTTTATGCCTACCTTCTGCTCGGCGTCTTCGTCGTGCTTGTCGGCATCTGGCAGGGTCCTGCCAACCTGACGCTGCTGATTTCCCATACGCTGGCCTATGCCCTGATCGGGCTCGGGCTCAACATTCAGCTCGGCTACGGCGGGCTGTTCAATTTCGGCATCATGGGCTTTCTCATGGTCGGGGGCGCCACGTCGGTGTTCTTTTCCTACCCGGTCAAACCCGAGTTCTGGACCTCCGACGGGCCCTTCCTGCTGATGAAGGCCTTCGCGGCGCTTGGCGTCGGCGCGCTGCTCATCATCGGCGCGCGGCGGCTGAACCGCATCGGCATCACCGGCAAGCTGCGCGGAACGGCGATCTTCCTGGCCTGGTTCATCGCCTATGTGCTCTATCGCAGCCAGCTCGATCCGGCGGCGGAATATATCGAATCGACCAGCGGCTGGATCGGCGGGCTCGGCCTTTACCCGGTTGTCGGCTGGATCATGGCCGGCGTCGTCGTCGCCCTGATCGCCCGCGTAATCGGCAACATCACGCTGGGTCTCAGGTCCGACTATCTCGCCATCGCCACCATCGGCATCTCGGAAATCCTCAGGTCCTTCGTCAAGAACATGGACTGGCTGACACGCGGCACGCTGTCGGTTTCGCCCGTGCCGTGGCCGGTGCCGGTTCCGCAGGACCTGCAGGCCATGGGCGTGTCGATCGACGATTCCTTCGTTTATGCCCGTCTCGGCTTCATCGTTCTTCTGGCCGTGTTCTTCGTGGCCACCTTCATCCTGGTCAACCGCGCCTATGGCGGGCCCTGGGGCCGGCTGATGCGCGCCATCCGCGAGAACCACATCGCCGCCGAGGCGATGGGCAAGGACGTGCGCGGCCGCCAGCTCGAGTTGTTCGTGCTCGGCTCGCTGCTGATGGGTGTCGGCGGCGCCATGCTCGTGACCTTCTCGCAGATCCTTGACCCCTCCGGCTACCAGCCGATCAACCATACCTTCCTGGTCTGGGTGATGGTGATCGTCGGTGGCGCCGGCAACAACTGGGGCGCCGTGCTCGGGGTGGTATTGATCTACTTCATCTGGATCCTGTCCGATCCGCTGGCACAGTTCCTTTTCGTCAACCTGTCGCATTGGACCGAACATATCGGCTGGGGCGCCATTCCCGAGATCGATTCCCGCTCGCTGCAGATGCGCGTGTTCGTCCTCGGCCTGGTGATCTCGATCGCCTTGCGCTATGCGCCGCAGGGACTGATCCCGGAAGTGATCAACCGGCATCACGAGCCCAAGGACAAGAAGAAGGCCGCCGCCTGAGCCACAGGCGACTGCTGCGCTCACCCTTCCACACCCGTCGCAACTGGCAATCGGTCGACAGGCATTCCCTTGCGTAGATGATGTCCGGCGGCGCGTCCGAGCCGCAAAAGGTTTCTTCTTGCCGGATGGCGTTGGCCGCCACCGTATCGGTGAAGGGTGCGACCACTTGTCCTATTTGCCTGCCGGGCCGCTCGAAGGCCGGGAACGCTCTTTGCACGATTTCAAAGCAAGCCACATCAAATTCACACTATAATACAGCGTTTTAGCTAGAATCAGCCGGATTCGACCCGATGCAAGTGGTTCTGGCGCATGTGGTGCAACGCACGCCGTTCTCCGGCTCGGCAGAACCGTGTCTGTCTCCGGAACGGCGAGATGAACTTGCAAGTCATCTGCTGTTCAGATTGCCCATGCTTTCTTGCCCGCAACAACGGGGACGCAAGCCCACTCGCCTCCCCTGAACCAACCCGCCCCGAGGAGGCAACCCCGATGCAACTCAACAAGTTTTTCAAGATCGCCCTGCTGGCAACCGTCGCGTCATCGATCAGTGTTGAAACCTTCGCCGCAGAGGCGGCCGCGACCACCACGCTCAACGTGCGCACCGGCCCGGGTACGGAATACGCCGTCATCGATACGCTGTTCACCGGCGAGCGGGTCGACGCCACCGAGTGCCAGACCAATGGCTGGTGCTTCATCTCCCATGACGGGCCGAACGGCTGGGTTTCCGGCAAGTATCTCGGCGCCATCGGCTTCAACGGCTCGGGCTCCAACGGCAATTCCAACAGCGGCGCCAACAGTAATTCCGGCAACTCCGGCAACTCCGGCAACTCCGGCAGCTCAAGCGACGATGCGGCGGCGGCCGCAGCCGCGGCGGCGATCTTTGGTCTCGGCGCGCTGATCGTCGGCGGCGCCATTGCCAGCGCCAACCAGTCCAATCAGGCCAACCAGCATCCCGACACCTGCGAGCAGGGCTATGTCTGGCGCGAAGCGCGGGCGACCGACCATGTCTGCGTCACGCCGCAGCGCCGCGCCAAGGCCAAGCATGAGAACGACACCGCCGCCCTGCGCATCAATCCGCTCGGCGCCTTCGGCCCCAAGACCTGCAAGGTCGGCTTTGTCTGGCGCGAGGCCTATCAGGGCGACAAGGTCTGCGTCACCCCGCAGCGTCGCGCCCAGGTCAAAAAGGAAAACATCGACGGCCCGAGCCATCGCGTCAATCCGTGACACAAGGCCCGCGTCGGCTCTCCGGTCATGCCGGATGAAAAAGGCCCGGAATGCTCCGGGCCTTTCTCGCTACTCGTGATGAAAATCGAGGCCTACTCGATCAGGCCCTGGCTGACCTGAGCGCCGCCTTCGATCTTGAACCACTCGATGGCACCGGGAACGTCACCCTTTTCATCGAACTCGATGACGCCGGAAGCGCCCTGGTAGTTGATGTCCTTGCCAGCCGCGATCAGCTCGACAGCCTTGGACCATTCGCCCGGCAGGATGGTTTCGCCGGGGGCATTGGCGACTTCGCGCAGGGCGGCGGAGACGCCGACGCGATCGGCCGAGCCATTCTTCTCGATGGCGAGCGCCAGCAGGAAGGTCGCGTCGAACGAGGTCGAGGCATAGGTCGCATCCGGGGCCAGGTCCTTGGCGGAAACGACGGCCGAATAGGCGTCGTAGGCCGGACCGGCTGCCGGAGCGGCCTTGGTCAGGATCATGCCGTCGATGTTCTTGTGATTCTTGACCAGCGCGTCGCCGGCCATGCCGTCACCGCCGACATAGGTGGTGAAGAAGCCCGATTCCATCGCCTGGTCGAGGATGACGCCACCACCGGCGTTCTCGTAGCCATAGATGACCAGAGTGTCGGCGCCAGCCGATTCGAGCTGACCGATTTCCGGACGATAGTCGGACTTGCCGTCTTCATGGGCAACGAAGGACGCGACCGTGCCGCCCATGCCTTCATAGGCTTCCTTGAAAGCGTCGGCGAGACCCTTGCCGTAGTCGCCGTTGATGTAGGTGACGGCAACGGAATCGATGCCCATGCCCAGAAGCAATTCGGCGCCCTTGGTGCCCTGCATCGAGTCGGGAACGACGGTGCGGAAGACGAGGTCGTTGTCGTCGAGTTCGCTGACGGCCGGGGCAGTGGCGGACGGCGAGATCATGGCGACGTTACCGGCAATGGCAGCGCCATTGGCGCCGGCAATGGTCGGGCCGGAGCAATAGGCGCCGAAAATGGCGGTCACCTTCTCGGTGTTGACCAGACGGTCGGCGCCCGGGCCGCCGAGGTCGCCGGAGCAACCGGTGTCGGCCATGACGGAGACCAGCTTCTGGCCGCCGAGAATGCCGCCCTGGGCATTGACTTCGTCGATGACGATGTTGCCGGCCTGAACCATGCCGGGAGCAAAACCGGCGATCGGGCCCGTCACGTCGGCGAGGAAGCCGATCTTGACATCCTCTGCCAGCGCCGGCGCGGCGGCGAGAACGACCGCGGCAGCCGCGGTCAAAGCGAGAGACTTGGTAAGCTTGTGCATTGTTTCCCCTTGAAACGTCATACGCCGGGCCGTGCGGAAACCATTGCCGGCTCCACTTCCCACCCGAACCGTGATCACGTCGCCGGTTGACGACGCGCCAGTTTGCAGTTTTGCACATTTTTATAGCGCGAGTCACCGGGCTTGCAGCGTTGAGACGGGCTGCCGCGGACTTGCGCCCGCGCCATGATCAGATAAGCCTTATGGCAGGGCAAAACACCCCGGAAAGAGGCCTGTCGTCATGCGTTTCCCATTCGCCCTGATCCTGTCCCTTGCCCTGACCGGCGCGGCGCCGGCACAGGATGTCGCGCCCGCCGACGCGGCCCCGGACATCGGATCGGCTGCGCTGGTGCCCGAGATGCCCGTGTGCGGCATCGAGACGATCTCCATCGCCCGCATGCAATGGCCCTCGGCCGCCATCCTCGCCTACATCCATGCCGGCATCCTCGCATCTCAATACGATTGCGATGTGCAGGTCGTGGCTGGCGACCTCAACGCCACCACCTCCTCGATCGCCACCACCGGTCGTCCTCTGGTCGCGCCCGAAGTCTGGCTGTCCCGCGTGGCGACGATCTGGAATTCGGCGCTCGAGACGGGACGTATCCGCCAGGCAGCCCCGACCTATTCCGGCGGACCGCTCGAGAGCTGGTTCGTCCCGGATTATGTCGCAAAGGACAATCCCGAGCTGAAATCGCCCGCCGATCTTGCCGATCACTGGCAGGTCTTTGCCGACGGCAAGCCACGTGCCCGTTTCCTCAGCTGTCCGGCCGACTGGGCCTGTTCGATCGTCAACGCCAATCTCATCAGAGCCTACGGGCTCGATGCCCATTTCGACATCGAGCAACCGGGCAGCCGGTTCGAACTCGACCAGGTGCTCGGTGAGGCCGTGTCGCGGCAAGAACCGATCCTGTTCTATTACTGGCAGCCCAACGGCGTTCTGGCCCAACTCGGCTTCACCCCGCTCGACATGGGGGCGTTCGATGCCAATGCGCTTTCCTGCCTTGCCGAAACCGAATGCGTCGACCCGGCGCCGTCCGCGTTCCCGCCCGAGCAGGTGGTCATCGCCATTTCTGACGACCTGTTCATGCTGGCCCCGGCGCTTGCCGCCTATTTCCAGCGCGCCAGCATGCCGCTCGACGAGATGAACCGCCTGCTGGCGCACATGAGCGAGACCGGTGCCAGCCCGGAACAGGCCGCCGCGCGGTTCGTCGAGACGCGCCCGGAGATCTGGCAGGCCTGGCTCGACCGCTGACCGCCACAAGGCGGCAATCGGGCGGGGTCGGAGGGCTGTCTTGCCGGAAAACTCAGAATTTTGGCTCATTGAGTCGGCCGCTGCGGGCCGCGCCGGACGGCGATCCGGACGGGCCGGACAAGTCTCCGGCCGGCTTTACATCGCCACCCCTCTGCACAGCCAGTTTTCGGGAAGTAAAAGTCGATATAAGGACTTTGCCGTTCGCCAATAATCCTATTGACCCGGACCAATAGTCTAATCACGCCTGCACCCAAGAAAATGTGCCATTTGCCTATTTGATAGACTTTTGTTTTTCTTACGTTTTTGGCAGTTTCATGACGGTCGGATTGCGGGCGGGCCGAAATTTGACTCAGCAGTACTGACTGCATAGAGTCCGCGCATTCAAAAACAGACGGGAGAATGCTTATGCTCGGAAAACGCGCACCTCGCGCGCTCGCCACTGGTGTCGCGCTTGGAATCGTTGTTGGCCTGACCGGCGCAGCCGGTGCCACCGAATGCGGAACCGACAAGACGATCGATATCGCTGAAATGACATGGGCCTCGGCCGCAGCGCTTGCCCATGTTCATGCACACATTCTCGAGGACGGTTACGGCTGCAACGTCGAGATCGTTGCCGGCGACACGGTGCCGACCTCGGCCTCGATGCTGTCCAAGGGCACCCCGGCCGTCGCGCCGGAGTTGTGGACCAGCGCGATCCAGGAGCAGTGGAAAAAGGGTGAGGCCGACGGTGTCGTCGAAAGCCTCGGCAATGCCTTCAAGGGCGGCGCTGTCGAAGCCTGGTTCATCCCCCAGTACACCAAGGACGAATATCCGGAACTGAACACGCCAGAAGACGTGATCGCGCGTCCCGACCTGTTCACCGATCCGGAGAACCCCGACAAGGGCCGTCTTTATGCCTGCCCTCCGGGCTGGGCCTGCGAAATCGCCAATGCCTCGCTGTTTGAAGCCTATGGCATGGGCGAGAAGGGCTGGAACCTGTTCTCGCCGGGTTCGGGCGGCAATCTTGACGCCTCGATCGCCCGCGCCTTCACACGCGAAGAGCCGATCCTGTTCTACTACTGGGGTCCGACCGCCATTCTCGGCAAGTACCCGACCTACATGCTCGACATGCCCGAGGTCGATCTGGCCGGCTACCAGTGCAACACCAATCCCGATTGTAGCGAACCGCCGGTCATCACCGGCTGGCCCTCGTCCGAGGTGATCGTTGGTGCCGCGTCCTGGCTGAAGGAAGATGCACCGACCGTTGCCGACTATTTCGGCAAGGTCGCCATGGGTGTTGACCAGATCAACGCCATCCTGGCCTGGGGCGACGACAACAAGGCCGACGCCGAAGCCACCGCCATCAACTTCCTCAAGACCGAGGAAGAGACCTGGACCGCTTGGGTCCCGGACGATGTCGCGGAAAAGGTCAAGGCCGCGATGATGTAATGCGCGCGCAGCGCGAAACAGGAGCGACCGGGCCATTGGTCCGGTCGCTTTTCTGAACGGGCAACCGAGGCGCTTCATGTGACCCGGTTGCGGCATGAACCTGGACCCCTCCGGCCTTTGCCACGGGCTCGACCGGCCTCAGGCTGGGTCATGCGCATTCCGACACTGGGGCACGCCGGGCCATTCTGACGCGCCCCGCCGCGACGTCGAAACGAAGCCGGACAAGGGTTCGGACGGTGCCGCAATAGGCAACAACAAGGCGCGCGGCCAACGCCGTCGGGACGTGACCAGCGCTGAATAGATGGGGAAAAGATGTTTCCGGAATTCGTGGACACCACGATACTCAGGATCTGGGTCGATGACGGCCTGACCTGGGTCGTCAAATACTGGAGCGACGGATTCGAGGCCGCGGCCTATCCGCTCCTCCAGTTGCTCATTGCCATGGAGCATTTCCTGCTCTGGCTGCCATGGTGGTTCATTATCGTTTTTCTGGTTGCGCTGGCCTGGTTGTCGACGCGCAACTGGAGGCTGCCGGCGGTCGTGCTGGTCGGCCTTTTGTTCCTGGGGGTCATGGACCTTTGGGAAGACAGCATCAAGACCATGGCCCTGATGATCACGGCGACTCTGACCGCCATCGCGCTGTCGCTGCCGGTGGGCATCATCATGTCGCGCTCCACCACGTTCCGGCGCATCATGACGCCGATCCTTGATCTGATGCAGACCCTGCCGAGCTTCGTTTATCTCATTCCGGTCGTGATGATTTTCGGGCCGGGCAAGGTGCCCGCCCTGATCGCCACAATCATCTATGCCAGCCCGCCATTGGTGCGCCTTACCGATCTCGGCATCCGCCAGGTCGATCCGAATGTACTTGAGGCCTCGCGCGCCTTCGGCACGACGCCGCGGCAGCGCCTGCTCGGCGTCCAGATCCCGCTGGCCATGCCGACCATTCTCGCCGGGGTCAACCAGACCACGATGATGGCGCTGGCCATGGTCGTCATTGCCTCGATGATCGGCGCCGGTGGCCTCGGCTATCAGGTGCTGCAGGGCATCGGCCGTCTTGAGGTCAGCCGCGGCCTGTTTGCCGGTCTCGGGATCGTGGTTCTGGCCATCATCTTCGACCGCGTATCGCAATCCTTCGGCAAGCAATTGCAGGCACGGATCGGACTGGCGGAGAAGCAGCTATGACCAGTGACGAAAAATATGCCATCGAGATCAAGAACATCACCAAGATCTTCGGCCCCGATCCGCAATCGGCCCTCGACCTGCTCAAACAGGGCAAGTCCAAGGCCGAGGTCCAGGCCGAAACCGGCCACGTGGTCGGCATCAACGACGTCTCGATCCAGGTCGAACCGGGACAGGTCTATGTCGTCATGGGCCTGTCCGGCTCGGGCAAGTCGACGCTGATCCGCCATGTCATCCGGCTGATCGATCCGACTTCGGGCGAAATCTATGTCAACGGAACCGATGTGCTCGGCATGTCGCTGCCCGAACTCCGGGATTTCCGCCGTACCAAGATCGCCATGGTCTTCCAGCGCTTCGGCCTGCTGCCGCACCGCTCGGTCATCGACAATGTTGCCTATGGGCTCGAGGTCCGGGGCATCAAGAAGACCGAACGCCTCGAGACGGCAGCGCGCTGGATCGATACGGTGGGGCTCGCCGGCTATGAGCACTCGCAGCCGCACCAGCTCTCCGGCGGTCAGCAGCAGCGCGTCGGCCTGGCCAGGGCGCTGGCCATGGATGCCGACATCCTGCTGATGGATGAGGCGTTCTCGGCCCTCGATCCGCTGATCCGCTCGGGCATGCAGGACGAACTGCTCAAGCTGCAGTCCGAGCTGCACAAGACCATCCTGTTCATCACCCACGATTTCGACGAGGCACTGAAGATCGGCAATCGCATTGCCGTGCTCAACGACGGGGCCGTCGTGCAGGAGGGGCCGCCCGAGGAGATCGTGCTCCACCCGTCCGACCCGCATGTCGAGGAATTCGTTCAGGACGTCAACAAGGCCCGCGCCATCCATGTCCATACCATCATGGACAAGGATACCAGCGAGCCGGTCGAGGTCAGCGTGCTCGATACGGCCCGCTGCGAGGACGTGCTGCCGCTTTTCGCGGATTATCAGTGGGTCGGCGTCGAGGATTCGGATGGAAATCAGATCGGACGCGTCAGCGCCCGCCGCGTCATCAAGGCCCTGGCCCGGTTCTCCAAGGACGTCACCACGGATTCATAATCCTTTCTTGACCAAGATGAGATGGTGCCACCACCAAGGCGACGCGGTTCGGCCGCGTCGTCATCATAGTGTCGCAAACCGGGACTACTCGCCATGGCATCGGGCGATCGAGCGCCCGAAAAAGTACTTAACATGATGCTAACTTATTGACTTTTCTGTATTTTTTCGTCTTCCTTCAAGAGCTCGTTAACGTGCATG
This sequence comes from Devosiaceae bacterium, assembly GCA_963675235.2. GTDB lineage: Bacteria > Pseudomonadota > Alphaproteobacteria > Rhizobiales > Devosiaceae > JAHJQZ01. Next base: position 764,754 of record CAXXFU010000017.1, read on the forward strand.
CCCGATACTGAACCCGAAAGGGATCACCGGACATGAACCGCAACGCCTTGCATGCAACACGACATCTGCGCAACTTCAGGCTGATCTTCCTGAGCGCCGGTCTTCTCGTTTCCGCTCTTGCCGCAACCGGCATTGCCGCTGTTTTCGCCCCGCCTCTCGCGCAGGGGCTGAACGTCACCGTTGCCGCAGGCCTGGCGACGGCCGGCTTCGTGGCGATCGTGCTTTTCTTCGCTGGCTATTACGACTTGCGCGCCCATCTCAGACGGGCAGCAGAAATGTTCGAGAGCGGCATTGCGTCGGCTCAGCGCGACGCCCTGACAGGCGCCCTCAACCGCGCCTGTTTTCTAGCGGAACTCAAGACCCGGCTGCGCGCGGCCGCCGAACAGCCCCTGGCCTTTGTCCAGATCGACATGGACCACCTCAAGCAGATGAACGACGGTTCCGGCCACGCCGCCGGCGACTGCGCCCTGCAACACCTGACGGCGACGATCGAGCAAACCCTGCCCGACGCCGTGGTCGGCCGCCTGGGAGGCGACGAGTTCGGCGTCATCATATCCGGCCACGACAATGTCCAGGCCATTTCCCGCGTCTGCCGGCAGATGCTCGACACCCTGTCCAAGCCGACGCTGATTTCCGGACGCTACGCCAGCCTCAGCGCCTCGGCCGGCTTCGCCGTGGCGCCGCTGCATGCCAGTCAGACCGACGACCTGATGTCCAAGGCCGATCTGGCGCTGTACAAGGGCAAGTCATCTGGACGCAATGCCGTCATCGCCTTTGACGAGGACATGCACCGCGACGAGCGCCACCGGCGCTTCATCGAGCGCGAGCTGCGCGCCGCCATCATGATGGAGGAGCTCGATCTCCATTATCAGCCGATCCTGCTTGCCGACGGCCACACGCTGAAATCCTACGAGGCGCTGGTCAGGTGGAACCACCCGGTCCGGGGCCTGATCCCGCCCTCCGAATTCATTCCCATTGCGGAATCGAGCGAATTGATCGACCGGCTCGGAGAGTGGGTGCTCAAGCGCGCCTGCGCCGACTACGCCGCCCTTCAGGCCCCTAGCATTTCGGTCAACGTTTCGCCCGTGCAGTTGCGCCGGCCCGATTTCTCCGAGCGCTTCGCCGCGATTCTCGAGGCTGCAGACGTGACGCCGGCAGCCATCGCCGTCGAGATCACCGAAAACGTGCCGTTGACCGACGAGGGTGCCGAGAAGGCCAATCTCGACGGCCTCAAGCGCCTCGGCGTCCGCATCGCCATCGACGACTTCGGCTCAGGCAATGCGTCGCTTTCCTATCTCAGGCGCACATCCTTCGACATTCTCAAGATCGACCGCTCCTATGTCGAGAACGTTGTCACCAACCGGTTCGATTCGCTGATGATCGCCTCGATCTGCCGCATCGCCCGGGCGGCGAACATGACCATCATCGCCGAGGGCATCGAGACCGAGGCGCAGATGCATGCCGTTACCGACGCCGGCGTCACGGCACTGCAGGGCTTTTATCACGGGCGACCACAGCCGCTCGCGGCCATCCTCGCCGAACGCCAGGCCGGCAGCGCCGCCAACGCCGCCTGATTCCGACATCAACGCCTGTTGCGCGCTTCATATGGGATTGCCTATAAAGAGGCATCAGCGTGTGCCGGCCAGGGTGCCGGGAACAGGGAGACCGGGTTGGATATCAGGAAGATCAGTGACCGCGTCAGCGTGTCCCCACAGATCGCCGTGGAGGACATCGAGGCGATCAAGGCGGCCGGGTTCACCACCGTCGTCAACAACCGTCCCGATGGCGAAGCGCCCGATCAGCCGCGCAATGCCGACATCGAAGCTGCTGCCAAGGCAGCCGGGCTTGGCTACAAGTTCATCCCCATGGGACGCGAGGGCGTATCGCCCGAAATGATTGCATCGACCCGTGCCGCGCTCGAGGGGAGCGAGGGGCCGGTTCTGTGCTACTGCCGGTCTGGCACGCGCTCGGCGACGCTCTGGGCCCTGAGCCAGGCCGGACGGATCGAAGCCGAGGAAATCGTCGCCGCGGCTTCTGCCGCCGGATACGATCTTTCGCACCTTCTCGGTCATCTCGGCCGCTAGGCCACGGGTTCTGATCGCACAGAACGCGTGATCTGACGCCGAAATGGCCGCATGTTCGATCCGGAAAGGCGGTTCTGCCTTTCCCGAACATGAACCAGACATCTGCCGCCCGGGACCGGTTCGCCGTCCCGCACAGCTTCGGACCCGGGCCCGCCCCCTCAAACGACTACGGGTACAAGATGCCGATCTCCAAAATTCTCGTCGCCAATCGCAGTGAAATCGCCATCCGCGTGTTTCGCGCCGCCAATGAACTCGGCATCAAGACCGTCGGTGTCTTTGCCGAGGAAGACAAGCTCGCTCTGCACCGGTTCAAGGCCGACGAGGCCTATGTGATCGGCAAGGGCCTCGGCCCGGTCGAGGCCTATCTGCAGATCGACGAATACATCCGCATTGCCAAGCTCTCGGGCGCCGATGCCATCCATCCCGGATACGGGCTGTTGAGCGAGAGCCCGGAATTCGTCGATGCCTGCACCGAAGCCGGCCTGACCTTCATCGGCCCGACGTCGAAAACCATGCGCGATCTCGGCAACAAGGTCTCGGCCCGCAATATGGCCGTCGCCGCCGAGGTGCCGGTGGTGCCTGCGAGCCCGCCGCTTCCCGACGACCTCGACGAAGTTGCCCGCATGGCCGACGAAATCGGCTATCCGCTGATGCTCAAGGCCAGCTGGGGCGGCGGCGGCCGCGGCATGCGGGCCCTGCGCAACAAGGACGATCTCAGGCACGTCGTGCCGGAAGCCAAGCGCGAGGCAAAAGCCGCGTTCGGCAAGGACGAGATGTATCTGGAAAAGCTGGTCGAGCGCGCCCGCCATGTCGAAGTGCAGATTCTCGGCGACGACCACGGCAATCTCGTTCATCTTTTCGAGCGCGACTGCTCGGTGCAACGCCGCAACCAGAAGGTGGTCGAACGCGCCCCGGCGCCCTATCTCGATGCCGACCAGCGGGCCGAACTGACCGGCTATGCCCTCAATATCGGCCGCGCCGCCAATTACCGCTGCGCCGGGACCGTCGAATTCCTCATGGATGCCGACACCGGCAAATTCTACTTCATCGAGGTCAATCCGCGCGTCCAGGTCGAGCACACCGTCACCGAGGAGGTGACCGGCATCGACATCGTCAAGGCGCAGATCCACGTCATGGACGGGGCGGTGATCGGCACGCCTGAATCCGGCGTGCCTGAACAGGACAAGATCCATCTCAACGGCCATGCGCTGCAGTGCCGGGTGACGACCGAGGATCCGGAAGAAAACTTCATCCCGGACTACGGCCGCATCACCGCCTATCGCGGCGCCACCGGTTTCGGCATTCGCCTCGATGGCGGCACCGCCTATTCCGGCGCCGTCATCACGCGCTATTACGATCCGCTGCTGGAAAAGGTCACCGCCTGGGCGCCGACGCCGGAGGAGGCGATCCGGCGCATGGACCGCGCCTTGCGCGAATTCCGCATCCGTGGCGTGTCGACCAACCTGGTCTTCCTCGAGAACATCATCGCCCACGAGAAATTCCGCGACAATTCCTACACGACGCGTTTCATCGACACGACACCGGAACTGTTCGACATCGAGCGGCGCCGGGACCGGGCGTCCAAGCTGTTGACCTATATCGGCGACGTGACGGTCAACGGTCACCCGGAGGTGCGCGACCGCCCGCGCCCGCCCGCCGAGGCCGCGGCGCCCGTCGTGCCCGATCTCGGCGACAAGCCGGTCGTCGACGGCACCCGCCAGATCCTCGAGCGCGAGGGCGCCAAGGGCCTTGCCGACTGGCTCACGGCCCAGACCCAGGTGCTGTTCACCGACACCACCATGCGCGACGCCCACCAGTCGCTTCTTGCGACCCGCATGCGCACCTACGATATTGCCAAGATCGCCGGGTCCTATGCGCGCGGCATGCCCAACCTGTTCTCGCTCGAATGCTGGGGCGGTGCGACGTTCGATGTCGCCATGCGCTTCCTCAACGAGGACCCGTGGGAACGGCTCAACAAGATCCGCGACGGCGCGCCGAACATCCTGACCCAGATGCTGCTGCGCGGTTCGAACGGGGTCGGCTACACCAATTATCCCGACAATGTCGTCGAGTATTTCGTCGCCCAGGCGGCCAAGGGCGGCGTCGACGTCTTCCGCGTCTTCGACTGCCTTAACTGGGTCGAGAACATGCGCGTCTCGATGGATGCGGTGATCGACAGCGGCAAGGTCTGCGAGGGTGTGGTCTGCTATACCGGCGACATGCTCGACCCCGACCGGGCCAAGTACGACCTCAAATATTATGTCGGCCTGGCCAAGGAACTGGAGGCCGCCGGCTCCCATATCCTCGGCATCAAGGACATGGCCGGACTGCTCAAGCCCGCCGCCGCCAAGAAGCTGATCTCGACGCTGAAACAAGAGATCGGCATCCCGATCCACTTCCACACCCACGACACCTCCGGGGCCGCCGCGGCCTCGGTGCTGGCGGCGGTCGAGGCCGGCGTCGATGCTGTCGATGCGGCGATGGATGCCTTGTCCGGCACCACCTCGCAGCCGTGCCTGGGCTCGCTCAACGAGGCGCTCAAGGGCACCGATCGCGATCCGGGCTTCGATCCGGAGGTCATCCGGCGCATCTCGTTCTATTGGGAAGCGGTCAGGTTCCAGTATCGCGCCTTCGAAAGCGATCTGCGCTCGGGCGCGTCCGAGGTCTATCTGCACGAAATGCCGGGCGGCCAGTTCACCAATCTCAAGGAACAGGCGCGTTCGCTCGGGCTTGAAAGCCGCTGGCACGAGGTGGCGCAGGCCTATGCCGACGTCAACCAGATGTTCGGCGACATCGTCAAGGTGACGCCCTCGTCCAAGGTTGTCGGCGACATGGCGCTGTCGATGGTGTCCTCGGGGATTTCCCGCGCCGAGGTCGAGGACCCGAACCGCGAGGTCTCCTTCCCCGATTCGGTCGTTGATTTCTTCATGGGTGGGCTCGGCCAGCCGCCGGGCGGCTTCCCCAAAAAGCTGCAGAACAAGGTGGTCAAGGGCAAGACACCGCTGACCGACCGCCCTGGCAAGCATCTCGAGGCGCTCGACATCGAGGCCGAGCGGGCCAAGATCTCGACCGAACTCGGTCATGAGGTCGACGATTATCGCCTCGCCTCGTACCTGATGTATCCCAAGGTGTTCATGGATTTCATGAAGACCCAGGAGATGTACGGCCCGACCGAGATCCTGCCGACACCGGCGTTCTTCTACGGCATGCAGCCCGGCGACGAGCTGGCCGTCGATCTGGCGCCGGGCGTGACCTTCGTGGCGCAATACGAGGCGCGTTCCGAGCCCAACGACAAGGGCATGGTCAGGATGTATTACGAGCTCAACGGCCAGCCGCGCTCGGTGTCCGTGCCCGACCGCTCGCGCACATCCTCGATCGTCGTCCGCGCCAAGGCGACGCCGGGCGATCCCAAGCAGGTCGGCGCGCCGATGCCGGGGGTCGTGTCGACTCTTGCCGTCAAGACCGGCCAGCATGTCACCGCCGGCGATGTGCTGTTGTCGATCGAGGCGATGAAGATGGAAACCGCGCTGCATGCCGACGCCGACGGCGTCGTCGCCGAGGTGACGGTCAAGATCGGCGACCAGATCGACGCCAAGGATCTTCTGGTGCGGTTCGAGTAGTCAGACCAACGCGATCCTCGCCTGCATTGTTTCGGCAATGCAGGCGAAATCCGCCCGTGAGATCTCGACCAGCCCATAGCGGAATGGCGCACCCCAATTGCGCTTGGCGCGCGTCAGCTCAAGCCTGTCGAGCAGCGACCTGATCGGTGTTTCCCGAGCCGCGGCATAGGAAACCCGAAGCCGGTGCGGGGCAAAGCCTGGCGCCTGTTCGACCTGGTAGATTTCGCCATCGACGACCGTGCCGATCAGCACGAACGACTGCAGCCCGTCCGGCACCCGCATTTTCTCCGAGGGCGCGTAGTAGACAACGCCGTTCCCAGCGCCGATGCGACGCAAGGGCCCTGCCTTGCCGTGATTGACCTGCATGAAACCTTCGCGCCCGCGCCGCGCGTGTTCGGCACTGGCGACGGCGATCCAGAAACGTCTTGTGGTGTCGGGTCCTGTCATGGCGCCGACGCTAGCAGCATTTCCTGTCAGTTTTTGGCAGTAAGTGGCTTTAGCTCTTGCCGTGGCCGCGCCACAGGAACCGTGAGGCGATGAACACCGCGACGAAGGCCGCTGGCGTCACCGCCGCCATTACCCATTCCTTGTCCCAGTGCAGCGCGTGAATCGGGCCGGCGAAGGCATAGCCGAGAATGCCGACGAGATAATAGGTGATGGCGATCACCGACAGGCCCTCGACCGTCTGCTGCAGGCGGAACTGGGACCGCGCCGTCTTCGAGATGGTTCCCAATATCTCGGAGTTCTGGATCTCGAGATCGAGCCCGTTGCGGGCATTGAGCATCATCGCCGCCCGTTCGATGCGCCGGGTCGCCGATTGCAGGCGTTTCTCGGTAGCGGCCAGGGTCCTGAGCGCCGGGCCGACGCGGTTTTCGAGATAGACCGAGATGTTCGAGCCCGTTCCTGTCGCCCGGTCGCCGAGATTTTTCAGCCGGTCCGAGACGATCTCGCCATAGGCCTGTGACGCGGCAACGCGGTAGTTGAGTCGGTCGTTGATGACGGCGACGCGCTGGGCCAGCGAACTGAGCTCGGCAATGGCGGCGTCTGCCTCGCCGACGCCGTCGATCTCGGGCAGGCGGTTGAGCATGTGCGACACCTCGGCCTCGAGCGCCGCCAACTCGCCGGCAACCGCCCTGACCGGCGGCAGGCCGATGAGCGCCAGCTTGGAATAGGTCTCGATCTCGAGAAGACGCCGGGCCAGGATCGAGCGCCTGAGCGGGCTGAGCGCCGCGGCGGCGAGGTCGATATGAACGAAGCCGTCGTCGTCTTCGACGAGATCGGTGGCGATCTCAGCGGTACCGTTCTCGATGCCGACATGGCACAGGCTGGCCGGATTGAATTCCTCGAGAACGCGCGGCGGCACTTCGGTTTCGTCGATGACATCGATGGCGATCGCAGTCAGCAGCGACAGGTCACCGACGATCTCGAGGCCGATATCGTCGGGCAGGACCGGAATCTCGCCCGAGACCGCCGACCAGGTCAGTGTGACGAACTCGTTGTGAAACTCGAAGGTGACGGAAAAGCGTTCGTCGCCGGCGCGTTTGAAACTGTGCTGGCGGGTGTGGGCTGCAGGCATCGAAAGGCCCTTGCCGGCGCACCACTCTGTCAGCGCGGCCAGGACGTCGGAGACGCTTGCTTCGCCCGGTTCAGGCAGGAAAACCAGCCGCCGCACCTGGCAGGACGGCGGCACCATGACGACCGGGCGGGCATGCACCTCGTCGCGAATCGCGGCCCGATGCGGATGATCGCTGAGCATGGCCTGTCCCTCCCCATGTCCCGTCAAACTACAACCATTCGATCGCGGTTCGAAAGGGGCAAGCCATGGAGGGATGCCGGACGGCCAGGTATTGCTGTCGCCCGCCAGAACGACCTGCCCGCCCCGTGTCGCCAGAAAGGCGAAGCCAACGGACGAGTCGGCGCAGACGACGATGACCGACAGCATCGGGATCGCCGTTCCGTTGAACAGCATGCCGGCGATTGTCATGGCCAGGGTCGCCATCAGCATCTGCATCATTGCCGAGCAAGAAGCCGCGACACCGGCGATTTTCCCGCGCTCCTCGAGCGCCAGCACGGCGGAAGCGGGGGCGAGGAAACTCGCGAACAGACTGCGCCGCGAAAGCGGCTTTCTGTTCTTTTCTGCCATGGTTTCTGGCAGGGCAAGCTGCAGATTGCCGCTGGCATTGGGCGGGCACGGTCTGGCGCCGATCCGCCAATGGGTCTGCCATCGGCGGCCCCCGGAGCGGTGCACGAGACAACGGCAACCGATGTCTTGGGCAACCACCGCGACCAAAAGGGATGAGGGCGCGTTGTTTGCCGATCAAAACGCCAGGTGGCTGGGGCGATTATTCGGCCGCCGCTTCCTGTGCCTCATCGGGTCCGTCTGTCTTTGCCGCCTGGCGTACCCGCACCGTCAGCACCGCCAGCGCATAGGTGCCGACGGCGCAGGTGGCGATCACCGCCAGCATCGGCAGCGGCGTGCCGTCGAACAGGGCCCCGCCGATGGCCATGGACACGGTGGCGAGCAGCATCTGCAGCGTGCCACCGAGCGAAGCCGCCGATCCGGCGATCGGGCCGTGGTCCTCGAGCGCCAGAACCATCGCTGCCGGCATGACGAAACCGAAGAAGGTGTTGGCCAGCATCAGCAGCACCACCATCAGCGGGAAGCTGTCGATGCCGAAGGCAAAGCTCAGGAACAAGAGCGTGGCGAACAGGGCATAAAAGAAGGTCGAGCCTCGCATCAGCCGCACCGGTCCAAGCCGGGCCATCAGGTTGGCGGCAAACTGCGAGGCGCCGAAAAAGCCGATGGCATTGGCGGCGAAAGCCAGGGCGAACTGCTCGGGCGTCAGGCCGAAATGCTCCATGTAGATGAATGAGGCGCTGCCGAGGAAAGTGAAGAATGCCGACATGCCGAGGGCACCGATGAAGGTCAGGCCCATAAAGGCCGGATCGCGGATCAAGACGCCGAAATTGTGAAGCATCGACCCCATCGAGAAGGCTTCGCGTCTCTCGGGCGGCAGCGTTTCAGGCAAGGCAAAGGCGTGCAGCGCCAGCGCCACGCCGGTCGCGAGGGTAACGGCGAGGAAGACCGCCCGCCAGCCGAACGGCCCGATGATCAGCGAGCCGACGAGCGGCGCCAGCATCGGCGAGATCGAGATGACCAGCATGATCGTCGACATCAGACGCGTTGCCTTGGCGCCGGTATAGCGGTCGCGGATGATGGCGCGCGGGATCGACATGACGCCGGCAGCGCCAAGCCCCTGGAAGAAGCGCAAAAGCATCAGTATCTCGATCGAGGGCGCAAAGGCACAGCCGATCGAGGCGGCGGCGAAGACAACCATGCCGAAATAGATCGGCGGCTTGCGGCCGAACATGTCGCTGGCCGGACCGTAGAACAGCTGCGAAACGCCAAAGGCGATGAAATAGGCCGTCAGCGTCATCTGCGCATGCGCGGCCTCGGCGCCGAAATCATCGGCGATGGTCGGCAGGGCGGGCAGATACATGTCGATCGCAAACGGACCGATGGTCGACATCAGTCCGAGAATCAAGGCCATCTTCAAAAGATCGCGGTCCATCGAAAATCTCTCAAAATCGGGGGGCCCATGCCTATGACGCGCATGGCTGACAAGTAGTGGCAGTTGACGGCGGTCCGGGCCGCAAGCCGGAAATGTGGTGGTCGCGTGTGACAAGACCGGCACGCAAACCGCGCTCGGCCCTCATTTTCATGCGGGTGTTGCGTTCGGATTGGGCCGGGAAAGTCTGTCGGGCAGCAAATCTTGCCCGACCGTTCTAGTGTCCTTCAAACATGAGATAATGACAAGCCGGTTTTTCCGCTCGAGGCGCCAGGTGCGAGAACGGTCGAAATAACCTCGAAAAGCAAAAGACTTAGGCAATTTGCGCGGTCGGGTGCGCGCTTGCTCTCAGGCCGTGCTCGCCCGCCGCCCCGCGCGCTGTACCGCAACCGCCGTGGCATTCTCCTCGATGCGGCGCTTGACGATCTCGGTGATCAGCTCATCGGGGAGCGGCTTGTCCGGGGTGAACCGGACCGTGCCCTTGGCCGTCTCGAATCCGGCGAGTTCGGCCTTCATGGCATCGATCAGCATCGGGCTCATCGGGTAGAAGCCGCAGTGATTCTTGAACGCCGCATAGCAAACCAGCCCGCCGTCCTGCTTAAAGCCGGGTACGCCGTACACCATGGCTTCCCTGGCTTCGGGCGCGGCCTGTTTTACGAGGGCGCGGATATGTTCGAGCGCCATGCGCTGATCTTCGGGACGCTTGGCGAGATAAGCCTCGATCCTGCCGATTTCGGTGGCGCTCATCTGAGAAGTCCTTTTTCGGCAATATAGACCTCAGCCTTGGCAAGAGTCTGCAGGCCGAGCGTGTCGGCGTTGAAATCGAGCACGCGCTGGCGTGCCGCCATGGTCGGAAATGTCATTTGCATGGTGACTTCGGTGCCGCCTTCGCGGTCGGCGAAGGAGATGATCTGGATAGGGGCGTCCTCGTCGTCGGGGCCGCTGCCGTGACGATGCGCAAAGGAATCCATCGGATCGATGTCGGTGTAAAGGTGGTAGTTCTCATAGCGCGTGCCGTCCGGCCCGATCATGACGAATTTCCAGTGACCGCCGACGCGGAAGTCGCTGCTTTCATGCTCGATGGTGAAACCATCCGGCCCCCACCAGTGAACAAGGTGCTCGGGCTTCGTGAACACCTCCCAGACCAGCGCCCGCGGCGCATCATAGACATGGGTGAGCGCAATCACCGGTTCGTCGTCAGGCAGATGGGAAGACTGTTTGTGCATGATCTTCTCCTCGGGCATCCGGGTATCGCTCAATTGCCCGTGCCGTCGGCAAGACCGGCGAGATAGGCATTGAGGCGATCGAGGAACATAGCCCAGCCGGCCTCGACGCCCATGGCCCTGACGCGTTCGAGATGATCGTGATTCTTGAACAGAGACCGGCTGACCATGCGCGTCCGCCCGTTGCCCAGGTCCTCGAAGGTCACCGTGGCGATCACTTCCTCGTTTTGCGGCCGGTCGTCGTCCCAGCTGTCGGCATAGACCAGTTTTTCGGGCGCCTTGACCTGGTGATAGACGGCCTTGTTGGGGTAGACATTGCCTTGTCTGTCCCGCCAGTGGATGCGGTAGAAGCCGCCCTCGCGCACGTCCATCTCGCACAGGATTGTCTCGAAGCCGTCCGGGCAGAACCAGTTCGGAAAATGGTTCGGGTCCGTCCATGCCGCGAAAACCAGTTCGCGCGGGGCATCGAACTCGCGGGTCATGACGAGTTCGGGCAGTGCGTCGGTGCCGGTGTTGCCGTCAGTCATCTGTTTTCCTCGTCAATCGTCTCGTTCTGATTTCTGCAAAAGGGACAGATAGCCCTCGAGGCGATCGAAGCGCGCCTCCCAAAGCTTTCTGTATTCGGCCAGCCAGGTGTCGACCTCTTTCAGCGGCTCGGGATTGAGCTTGCGCGGCCGGTACTGGGCTTGACGTCCCTGTTCGACCAGGCCCGCCTTCTCCAGCACCTTCAGATGCTTGGAAATGGCCGCCATCGACATGTCATGGGGTTCTGCCAGTTCTGTGACGCTCGCCTCTCCCGCAGCCAGGCGGGCAAGCATGTCGCGCCGCGTCGGGTCGGCCAGGGCGTTGAGGACGGTCGAGAGCGAGTCGGTGTGCATGGCGGAACTTTGTGTTTAACCGTTTTGTTGATAACCTATTGGTTGAATACTAAATCGGATCATTCGAGTCAAGTCCGTCCGCCGGCCGCGGCAATTCGCGGTTGCCATCATGTTGCCAGGCTAGGGGCAAAGGGCTATCTCCTAGCCCAACAAAGGAGCGGTTGATGGCAGGTCTTTTGCAGCGCCGGAAAACGGTTCAGGTCGATGTCGGCGGCGTCAAGGTCGGCGGCGACGCGGCAATCGTCGTGCAGTCGATGACCAATACCGACACCGCCGATATCGAGGCAACGGTGCGCCAGGTCGCGGCCCTGCATCGCGCCGGTTCCGAACTGGTGCGCATCACCGTCGACCGCGACGAGGCCGCCGCCGCCGTGCCCCATATTCGCGAACGCCTGGAAAAGCGTGGCGTCTTCGTGCCGCTGATCGGTGACTTCCACTATATCGGCCACAAGCTCTTGACCGACCACCCGGCCTGCGCCGAGGCCTTGGCCAAATACCGAATCAATCCGGGCAATGTCGGGTTCAAGCAAAAGCGCGACACCCAGTTCGCCACCCTGATCGAACTGGCGATCAAACACGACAAGCCGGTCAGGATCGGCGTCAACTGGGGATCGCTCGACCAGGACCTGCTGACCAGGCTGATGGACGAGAACACCAGGCGCGACGCGCCGTGGTCGGCCAATCACGTCATGCGCGAGGCCATCGTGCAATCGGCGCTATTAAGCGCGGCGCGCGCCGAAGAACTCGGGCTCGCCCGCGATCATATCATCTTGTCGACCAAGGTTTCCGACGTGCAGAACCTCATTGCCGTCTACGAGGATCTGGCCGAACGCGGCGATTACGCCCTTCATCTCGGGCTGACCGAGGCCGGCATGGGCACCAAGGGCATTGTCGCGTCCTCAGCGGCGATGGGCATCCTGTTGCAGCAGGGGATCGGCGACACCGTCCGTGTCTCGCTGACCCCGGAACCGGATGGCGACCGCACGCTCGAGGTCAAGGTGGCCCAGGAACTGCTGCAAACCATGGGGTTCCGGCAGTTCGTTCCGATCGTTTCGGCCTGCCCGGGCTGCGGACGCACCACCTCGACGACCTTCCAGACCCTGGCCAAGGACATCGAGACGCATCTTTCGACCTCGATGCCGGAATGGCGCGAGAAATATCCCGGCGTCGAGAATCTCTCGGTCGCGGTCATGGGCTGCATCGTCAACGGGCCGGGCGAATCCAAGCACGCCGATATCGGCATCTCCCTGCCCGGCACCGGCGAAAGTCCGGCGGCACCGGTCTTTGTCGAAGGCGAAAAGGTGGCGACCCTCAGGGGCGACGACGTCGCCGACCAGTTCAAGACAATGGTCGCCGACTATATCGAGAAGCGTTTTGGCGCCGGAAAGACGGAAGCCGCGGAGTAGAACGATGGCCATCGTCCCCGGCACGGCGGGCTATGCCCAGGAAGCCCCGGACCTGCTCGACCGCTACGAACGGCGGGAATTCGCCGACGTTCACTCCAAGACCATCCACCTGTTCCCCGCCGCGCCCGCCGATGCGCTCGATATCGGCGCCGGCACCGGGCGCGACGCCGGCGGCCTTGCCCGGCGTGGCTACGACGTCGTTGCTGTCGAGCCGGTCGCCGAAATGCGCGAAGGCGCCATCCGGCTTCATCCCGAGCCCAATATCACCTGGGTCGATGACGGATTGCCCGATCTCAAGGTCGTTTCCGGGCTCGGCCTCAGTTTCGATCTCGTCATCATGAATGCCGTTCTGATGCATCTCGATACCAAAACAAGGGCGAAGGCGCTCACCACGATTGCGTCGCTGATACGGCCGAACGGCATTCTTGAACTGAGTTTCAGGCATGGCCCGGTGCCCGAAGGGCGCACCATGTTTGACATTTCCGGTGACGAAATAACTCAGCTCGGACAGGGCCTCGGGCTTGAAACCATCTTCGAGGACGAGGCGCCCTCGGGCGAACAGGCCGGCGTCAGCTGGACACGCATGGTATTGCGCAAACCCTGACCGACCGCCTTGCCGGTGTTTCGCCCGCTACTCCCCGGTCGCGAAACGCGCCCGTCCGACCATGGCATAAAGGCACGCGCTTTCCCCCTTGATACCGGTGCCCATGCGGGCGCCTTCGCCGCGCGGCACGCAGGGGTGATCGGCGACCTCGCCGAAGGCCGAGTAGAAGATGTCGACGAAGCCGTCATTGAACACCACGCTCGGCGCCATGACGCCCCATTCCGAGAAGGGCTGATCGTGGGTGATCAGCGTTGTCCCGTCCTGCCAGTTAAGGCCGTCCGGCGAATAGGCGTAGCGGATCTCCTGGCTCTGATGGAAATCATCATCGCCAAGCGAGGTGTAGAAGGCATGATAGCCGCCATCCCGGTAATGGACCTCCTGGATGTTGAGCGGCAGCATGGTGGCTTTGATGTCGAGCGATGCCGGCAGATCGGACAGATCGAGGGCGTTGCTCATCTCGATTTGCGGCTCGGTCAGGCTCAAATCGGCAAAGGTCGCGCGCATCAGGGCAATGCCGTCCAGCCCGTCGCCGATGTCGCCGGGATCGTTCAGGCGCAGAGCCGTGTAGAATAGCTGGATCGCGCCGTCATCCGTCACCACGACGCTTGGCTCCTGCACACCGTTGCCATAGGCACGGCGGGAGGTGATGAAATCGAGAACGGGCGTATCGCGTAATTTCTCGAACACGTCGCCGTCGTCCATCAGCGCCTCTGCGATGGTTCTGCCGGCGAGTTCGATGCTGGCGCCGCCGATGGCATAGCGGGCCGGCACGAAACCGATATCGGCATTGTGCCCGGTGGCGCTGAAAAACAGGTAGAGCGCATCGCCAATCACGACCGGAAACGCCGTTTCGACCTTGTCGCTGTCATAGGTGCCCGGCTCGGGCACGAGCACCGGTTCGGGCCGGATCGTCCAGGTGCGGCCGTCATCGTCGCTGTGGGCATAAAGGATAGCGGCGCCGTGATGGTTTTGCGGCCCGTTGGGATCGAGACAAGTGGAGAAAAACGCCTCGCTGTCGAACTGGTAGTCACTGGCATCGAAGGTGCCGTCGCCCTCGCGGTCGCAGAAGTGATTGGTGACGAACAGGTGATAGCCGCTCTGGTCGGCGATGACGCCCGGATCGGCGACAAATGTCGGCTGGCCGGACCTGCCGGCATCGACAACCTTGGCGTTGTCGATCAGCTCGAACGACAATGGCGCGGCGGCAACGGGCAAAGCGCACAACATGGCGCCCATCAGTGCCGTGGGCAGAACGAAGACTCTCAAGACACGTGCTCCTGAAACGGGTGTTGCCCGCGTTCGGCATGACCGGTCAGGCAAAGGCATTTTGGTGTCGGTTTCGCGCGTCATGTGGTGTGCGAGCACCGCATGTCGAGGCTGACGCGGCACAATCGACGATTTGACGCAGTTCGCCTGCCGCGCCGGCCGGCATGGCCAGGTCATGCTGCAAGCATGTTTCCCGATTGCCTCGGGTGGACGCTAGGTCGGCGCCGTTCCGGTCGAAAACCGCCGATAGAGCCGCGCCGACAGGGCAAGATAGATGACGAAGAAGACGAATGTGACCGGCATGGTGAGAACCGGCATGAACAGGCCGACTGGCGCCTGAACGAGAGATGGCGGCACCATCACGATCAACAGCCCGAGAATGAAGATCAGCGGCAGAATGGTCAGGAAGCTGGCAAAAGCGATAAACCAGAAATGGCCCGAGGTCTCGCCGAGCGCCCGTTTCAGGGTCATCGCCCGCCCCTCCATCGCCACGCCGGGCAACAGGGTCACAAGCCGCACGGAGATGATGAACTGGATGATCATGGCCACCAGGCTGGCGGCAAAGCTGCCCGGCATGATCCTGCCGGTGTTTTCGGCGGCAAAAGCCAGTGCGGGAAGCACGTCGAGCATCCCGATCGCCAGAGCGATCATGCCGGCCCAGGCAAAATAGAGCCGGGCATGTTCCGTGCCGACGAAACGGCGCGTGGGCACCGTCTCCCGGCCAACCAGAGCCTGCATCAACGCTACATTGAACGGCGCGGCGAAATAGGCGCCGGCCAGCGAGACCATGATGGTCAGAAATGTCTCGCCGAGCGGGCTTTGCGTCGTTTCTCCGAGAGCCTGCCCGACCATGCCGGCAATCGTGCCGATCAGGATCACGTACACAACTGCCGGCAGCATGGTGCGCACGAGACGGAACGCGTCGCCATAGGATGACTTGATGAGATCGATCATGACGCCTGCCCTGCTGCCTTGAGGCTTTTAACCCACCGGCTCGACGCAGGCGTCGACCCAGGCGTCGCCGCAAAGCTCGGCCAGCCGGCTAAGCGGCACCCGCACCGAAGCATTGATCGAGCCGGCTGCCGGGATCAGCTCGTCATAGACCTTGAGGCTCTCGTCGAGATAGATCTTCATCGGCTGCGGCAGGCCGAACGGGCAGACACCGCCGACCTCATGGCTGGTCAGCCGCAACACGTCCTCGGCCCCCAGCATTTTCGGCCGCCCGCCGAAGGCGGCTTTCGACTTTTTGTTGTCGAGCCGGGCGTCGCCCTTGGTGACGAGCAGGAATTCCTCGTCCTTGACCCTGATGCACAGGGTCTTGGCGATCTGGCCGGGTTCGCAGCCGTGCACGCCGGCGGCGATGATGACGGTCTCGGTGGTCTTGTCGGTGACCATGACGTCGAGATCGGGGGCACGCTCGGCCAGATCGGCCTTCACACTTTCAAGGCTCATGTCGCGTTCTCTTCGTGTCGCTGGGAACTATTGCTGTTGCTGGGCCTGCTGGGCGAGTACCTGCTCGTAATGGGCACGCAGTTCGGTGTGGATCGGCGCTTTCAAAAGCCTGCGCATGCGCTCGGGGGCGGGATTTTGATAATCCTGGGTCAGATCGGTGATCGGCACCTGTTCGCCGGCAAACGGGCTATGGGTGACCGTATCGCCGGCGCTGACCATGCCTTCCTCGAGAACGCGGGCGTAAACGCCGGGCCGGTTGCCAGTGAAGAACCGCTTGACCCAGGCCGTATCGCCCATCACCGCCGCGAAGGTCGCGCACGGAACGCGCGGCGCCGTCAGTTCGAGCAGCACCTCGCCGATCCGGAGCCGGTCGCCGACCATCATCTTCTGGCTTTCGAGCCCGGCAATGGTGAGGTTTTCACCGAACAGGCCCGGCGCCAGTTCGCGGCCGAGTTCGGCCGCCCAGAAATCGTAATCGGGCTGGCCATAGATATAGACCGCCTGGTCGGGTCCGCCATGCACCCTTGGGTTGCAGATGTCGTCATCACCGACGCCGAGCGAGTGGATGCGTACCGGCGCGGAGACGGGTTTCTTGAAAATGCCCGTGCGCCCCATCTCGTTGTCGAAGGCCCGAGCCTTGCCGGTATTGACCGATAAGAGCTTCATCATTTCTCCCTGACGGCGAAATAGCGGGCGATGGCGCGCAGGCCATCGGCTTCCGGACCGAATATGGTGAGCGCCGACAGGGCGTGGTGAATCTGCTCGCCGAGATGGCGCTGCGCTGCGTCGAGCCCGACCCGGGCAACCAGCGTCGGCTTGTTGCGGGCGTCGTCCTTGTGGGTTGCCTTGCCCATCTGCTCGGGCGTCGCCGTCAGGTCGAGAATGTCGTCGGCAAGCTGGAAGGCACGGCCCGCCGCCTCGCCGTAACGGGTCAGGGCATCGAGCGCATCGGGACCGGCGCCGCCGATCAGTGCGCCCATGCGCACCGCGGCGCGGATCAGCGCCCCGGTCTTCATCTGCTGCATCATGGCGATTTCGGCATCGGAGAACCCGCCGCGCTCGCCTTCGAGATCGAGCTGCTGGCCGCCGGCCATGCCGCCGGCCCCCGCCGCTGTCGCCAGCTCGCGCACCAGCGCCAGGCAGGTGGAGGGAGCGCAATGCGTGTTTTCCGCCGCGATCAGGGCGAAGGCCTGGGAATGGAGCGCATCGCCGGCAAGGATCGCCGTCGCCTCGTCGAAGGCCTTGTGCACCGTCGGCTGGCCGCGGCGCAGATCGTCGTCGTCCATCGCCGGCAGGTCGTCGTGGACCAGCGAGAAGCAGTGGACCAGTTCGACAGCCACCGCCGCCGGCATGGCGTCGGCCTCGGACACGCCGAACACGCCGGCCGTTTCGATAACCAGCAGCGGGCGCAGGCGCTTGCCGCCATTGAGGGCGCCGTGACGCATGGACGCGGCCAGACGGCCGGGTGCGGCATAGGGGCCGGCCAGCGCCGCATCCTCAAGACCGGTCTCAAGATAGGTGGCGAAGCGGTCGGCAAAACCGGCGATGTCGATGTCTTTGCTGGACATGGCCCTTGCTAGCCTTCTCGCCGCCGCGCCGCAAGCGCTGAGACGCCGCGCGACGGCCTGCTTCGGCAGATATCTCAATCGCGTCCGCCGATGGCGATGTCCGGGCCGCGTCCTTGTCCCGATGGCCGGCGCCGAACGCGGAAAGCACCTCTCCACTTTTCGCCGCCAAGCTCTAGCCAAGCGGGCGGATTTCCACTATAAGCCCGCCGATCCGAGACAGAGTCCCATATGCGCTGCCTCGCTGGCAAATAGGCCGGAGCGGGGCTGCGCGCATTCAGGAGTACCACCGATGGCTGTGCCAAAGCGAAAGACTACCCCCGCCAAGCGCGGCATGCGCCGCTCGGCCGACGCCCTCAAGGCCAAGCCCTATGTGGAAGACAAGGATTCCGGCGAACTGCGCCGTCCGCATCATATCGATCTGAAGACCGGTATGTATCGCGGCCGCCAGGTTCTCGAGCCCAAGTCCTAGTTTTCGGCACTTCTGCGCGCCCTTGACGCCGATCCGGCGAACCAGGCGGCGCGCAAGGCCCGGCAGGGCGTTTTCAACACATAATCGCGGTCAGTCCGTTTGCGGACTGGCCGTTTTTCGTTGTTTTTGGCACAGTCCGATGCAGTCTGGAGCCTGCCTCCAGACCATCGGCTGCGCCTGAGGCGCGCCGCGACCGAGTGTTCCGCTTCCCAAAGGGAAGCTCTTGCGAGAGACGCATCATGTGGATTCCACCGCTCCTCGTCCTGCCACTTCTGGCCTACAACATCGTTGTCTTCCTGCTGTTCGGCAATATCGAAGCCGGATGGGCGACCACCATCGTCACCGTGCCGATGGTTTCTGGCACGTCATGGTCACTGAGCCTGGCCGAC
The DNA here is from genome assembly GCA_963675235.2 of Devosiaceae bacterium. Lineage (GTDB taxonomy): Bacteria > Pseudomonadota > Alphaproteobacteria > Rhizobiales > Devosiaceae > JAHJQZ01. The sequence goes on from CAXXFU010000017.1 coordinate 783,282, forward strand.
ACCTTCCTGGTCGTCACGCTGGTGCTGTTATTCGTCGAGGTGATCAAGTCGACCCGTATCGGCACCGCCTCGATGTTCGAGCACATGGCTTCGACCCTGGTCTTCGTCGTCTATCTGGTCGAGTTCCTGGTCGTGGCCAAGGCCTCGACCTCGCTGTTCTTCATGTGCACGGTGATGAGCTTCATCGATGTCGTCGCCGGCTTCTCGGTGTCGATGCGCGCGGCCGAACGCGATTTTTCCGTTGGCAACTAGGCCGTTCAGGTCCGCCCAACGCCGTTTCCCGTGCTCGCAGCGGCACAAGTTGCGCGCCGTACCATTGATCCCTGCGCCGGCGCTCGCCATATGACGCATTTGCAGGGGGATGCGTCATGCCGTTTTTTCGCAGGTTCGAAGTCTGGATCTTCTTTGCTCTGGCCATCGCCCTGAGCACCACCGCGGTAGCGCTCTCGGTCAGCACCGGCAATGGCGCCCTGTCGATCCTTGCCGTGTTGAGCCCCTTGCTGGCGGCAGTCGTCGTCACCGCCATCAGCCGGGGATGGCGGGGTCTTCACGACCTGCTCATCGGCCACCTCGTTCGCCGGTTTTCCTGGAAATGGGTGGTCGCCGCCAGCGTGCTCGTGCCGGCCATCGCGCTCATCAGCGCCCTGACGGACACCATCGTGTCCGGGCGCTCCTTCGCGCTCGTCACCACGTCCATTCTGCCTTACGCCATCGTCATCTGGGTGATCGCCATCGGCGAAGAGTTCGGCTGGCGCGCCTACGCAATGCCGCGTCTCAACCGTCACTATCCGGTTGCCATCTCCGGACTGATCGTCGGCGTCGTCTGGGCGGTCTGGCACGTGCCGGCGGCGATGATCGGCACCGGCGTGCCGCAGCAGATGCCGTTCGTCCTGTTCACCGTCTGGGTGATCCTGGGAGCCTTGTTGATGGGCTGGATGTACACCCGCACCCAGAGCGTCATCCCGGCGATCCTGTTTCACGCCAGCGCCAATGCAGCGTTCATCTATCTGCCGCTCCTGCCCGAGCATCTCGGCGTGCTGTGGCCCTTTATCCTGTTCGCCACCCTGATCGGAGCCATCGTCGTTGTTGTCTATGCGCGCAACCGCGACCTGCTCGTGCCGCCGGAGCAGAGCATCTAGGGCGGTTCGGCAGGACTGTCGGGAGGTTGGCGGATCAGAGGCGCGCCGGCACAACGGACCGGCGCGTGGCGGGATGACTAGGCCGAAATGGACAGCCGGTAGCCGACCGGCAGGCGGCGTTCAGCCAGCTTTGCCGAACGATCGTAGGCGACAACCACGTCGGTTTCGGAGGCGCGACGGCGGGCGCGCTGCGTCGGCACCTGCTCGCGGGCCGCAATCAGGTGCGAGGCGAAATCGGATTTGACACCGGTGCGGTGGAAGGGCCGTCTTTCCTGTCTGTTGCCGAACACCACGGGCAGGTTGCGTCCGGAAATGGCACTGGAATTTGAAAACACGTCACTCATGGCACTTCTACTGTTCCGCTTTGGACCAGGTGTCCCGTTTTGGAACGGCTCTGCCTGGCTACACCGGTAGTGTCGCAAGCAGTGTGCCAGCAATTAAGGTTTTGTTAAGACTTGTGGCAGCGCCAGCCGACCCGAGGAATCACATCTCGGCGATGACGCAGTTCGAGGTCTGCGCGCCGAGGCACCATGCGCGAAGGCCACGGCCCATCCGCACCGCAATTGACCTTCGATCTTGGGGAATGGGATCAGGCGAGCCGCAGTCGCATGACATGACGGCGGGTACCAGCCATGTTCGAGAACGAGAAGCCGGCGCGCTCGAAGGCCGGAACGAAGCCGCCGTAGCGAAAACTCGGCGCGTCCGGAAGCACGGGATAGGCTTCGAGGATGGTGGCCCCTTCGGCGCGGGCGTGGTCGCTCGCGGCGGCGATCAGCTCATGGGCCAGTCCCTTGCCGAGCAACGCCCGCGGCAGGAACATGCAGGTCAGTGACCAGATGATCTCGCCGGGCTCGGCTTCGGGACCGCCGAGCCTGTTGTGGGTCTGACGTGGCGCGATCGACACCCAGGCGCGCGGCATGTCGCCGTCATAGCCCAGAAGCCCGACAGGCGTGCCGGCAACGATCCGCTTCAGCATCTGCGGCTTTTTCAGCGACCCGCCCTGCTCGTGCTTCTCGGCGGGACTGCCGCGCCAGACCATGCACCAGCAATGCTTCGGGCCGCCACGGCCCTCGAACAGCGCGGTGAAATCATCATGGTTTTCGCTGGTGACCGGGCGAAAGCTCAGCTCCATCTCAGCCCCGGAAGCCGTCCTTGGCCCTGCGGATGGCGGCGAAGACCTCATGGGGTTCGGCATTTTCCAGCCCCATCCGCGCCGCCAGCGCCTTGTCGTCGGCCCGCAGGAACGGATTGGCCTTTTTTTCCGACCCCAGCGTCGTCGGTATTGTCGGGCGGCCCTGAAGCACCTCGGCCTCGGCTTCGCTGGCCCGCGCCAGCAGATCCCTGTTGTCCGGATCGATGCTGAGGGCGAAGCGGGCGTTGGCAAGGGTGTATTCGTGGCCGCAATAGAGCCTTGTGTCGTCAGGCAAAGCCCTTAATGCCAGAAGGCCGGTCCACATCGATTTCGGCTCGCCCTCGAACATGCGCCCGCAGCCGAGCGAAAACAGCGCGTCGCCGGTGAACAGGCTTTTTTCCGAAGGGGCGTGATAACAGATGTGTCCGAGCGTATGGCCGGGCGTGTCGATGACCTCGAAGCGCGTCTCGCCCAGCATGACGGTATCGCCTCCGGCCACCGGGCGGTCGAGCCCGACGACATCGGCCTTCTCGCCGGCCGGGCCGGTGACCGTCAGGCCGAATTCTGCCTTGAGCGCCGCGACGCCGCCGGTGTGGTCGGAATGGTGATGGGTGATGAAGACATCTGTCAGCCGCCAGCCCAGTTCGGCGGCGCGCCTGGCGACCGGTTCAGCCTCGCCGGCGTCGACGCTGGCGGTGGCGCCGGACACCTCGTCATGGAGAAGATAGGCGAAATTATCCGAGAATGGCTGGAAAACGTCGACGATGAGCGCCATCTTAAGCCTCCGCACAGGCGAAAAGCCCGAGGCTATGGAGCCTTGGTGGCAATGACAAGCCACAAGTCGAAATGAGGACGAAAGGGCGGCCGCCCGCATGACACCCGATGTCAAAAGACTGATCGAGTTCTACCGGTCGCCGCTCGGGCGGATCGCCCGGCCGCTGGTGCGCGAACCGATCCTGACGCTGGCGGGTGACGTCACCGGCAAGCGCGTGCTCGGACTCGGGTTCGCCTCGCCCTATCTCAGGGCCATGCTCAAGCCGGCCGAACGCGTCGTCGTCCTGATGCCGGCGCGGCAGGGTGCCTCGGTCTGGCCGCGCGAGAGCGCCTCGCACACGCTTCTCGCCGATCCACTGGAAACGCCCTTCACCGATTCGAGCTTCGATCTCATCGTCATGGTGCACGCGCTCGAACACGCTGCCGATGCCGAGGAGCAGATGCGCGAACTCTGGCGCATCGCCGCGCCCGGTTCGCACCTCGTCGTTGTCGTGCCGCGCCGGCGCGGTCCCTGGGCCGGCTGGGACAATACCCCGTTCGGATGCGGCAACCCGTTCTCGCGCCGCCAGCTCGATCAGTTGCTGCGCGCCCATTCCTTCGTGCCCGAGGTCTGGCGCGATGCGCTCTATCTGCCGCCGGTGCCCTGGGCGCCGGTGCTGAAATCGGCGCGGCTGTTCGAGCGCGGCGGACGCGTGCTCGGCTCGGCGCTGGCCGGCGTGATGGTCACTGTCGCCCGCAAGGAGCAGTTCCCGGCCATCGCCCGGCGCAAGCGGGCCGAGCGCCTGGTGCGCCTGCCGGAGATGTCGGCGGCAACCGCCATGCACCTGCCGCCCAACGGCGCCTGACCGGCCACGACGCATCCGCGCGCCCGAAGCCCGGTTTTCTTTGCGTTCCGAAAAGGGTTTGCGTATGGTCCGCCGCGTCCGGAACCGCTTCCGCGACGCTTTCTGACCCGCCATCGGTACACCCATGTCCAACCGTCCGCAGCCGAAGCCCGGCATCCTCAAGATCGCACCCTATGTTCCCGGCAAGTCCTCGACCGGAAACGGCATCGAGGCGATCAAACTGAGTTCGAACGAATCCCCGCTCGGGGCCAGCCCAAAGGCCGTCGAAGCCTATGCCGCAACGGCCAGGTACCTGGCCGACTATCCCGACGGCGGCTCGACCGCCCTGCGCGAAACCCTGGCCGAAATTCACGGGCTCGAAGCCGAACGCATCATCATCGGCGCCGGATCGGACGAAGTGCTGCACATGCTGTCCGAAACCTATCTCGGTGACGGCGACGAAGCGGTGATGAGCGAGTACGGTTTCCTGATGTACCCGATCGCCACCATGGCGGCAGGCGCCACCAATGTTGTCGCCAGGGACCGGAACTACACCGTCGACGTCGACGCCATGCTGGCTTCCGTCACCGAAAAGACCCGCATCGTCTGGCTGGCCAACCCGAACAATCCGACCGGCACCTGGCTGTCCGATGACGAGGTACGGCGCCTGCACGCCGGCCTCAGGCCCGACATCATCCTTGTCATCGACAATGCCTACGCCGAATATGTCACTGCGCCCGATTTCGCCACGGGCGCCGCTCTCGTCCGCGAGGCCGGCAATGTCGTCATGGTTCGCACCTTCTCCAAGATGGGGCTGGCGGCGCTGCGTGTCGGCTGGCTCTATGGACCCGATCACATCGTCGATGCGCTCAACCGCATGCGCGGGCCGTTCAACGTCTCGATGCCGGCCCAGCAGGCCGCGATCGCGGCAGCGGGCGACGCCGATTTCACCGCCAAGCTTTCGGCCCACAACGCCAAATGGCGGAGCTGGCTGACCGATCAGCTGCGCTCCAATCGCATAGAGGTCCCGGACAGCCAGGGCAATTTCATCCTGGCGCTGTTCGACGAAAACGCCGGGCCAGGCGCGGCCGAGATGTTCACCGCGCTCGCAGAGGCCGGACTGATCGTCCGCGAAATGGGCGGCTACGGACTGCCGAGCGCGCTCAGGATCTCGATCGGCTCGGAAGAGGCCATGCTCCGGGTCGCCGAGGTGATCAAGGCCAAACTGGGGGCCGCCTAGATGTTTGACCGCCTCGCGCTGATCGGCATCGGGCTGATCGGCTCATCGATTGTTCATGCCGCCCGCCGCGCCGGCATCACCAATCACATCGCCGTGTCGACCCGCCGCCGCGAAACGCTCGACGAAGCCGAGGCGCTCGGGCTTGGCGACAGCTATCATACCGATGCCGCCGAAGCGGCGAAGGACGCCGATCTCGTCATCATCTGCGCCCCGGTCCTCGCCTATCAGGCGATCATCGAGACCATCGCGCCGGCTCTGAAGCCGGGCGCGATCCTTTCCGATGCCGGTTCGGTCAAGGCCCATGTCGTCAACGTGTTGAAACCGCACCTGCCCGCGGGCGTTCACCTCGTCCCCGGTCACCCGATCGCCGGCACCGAGCATTCCGGCCCCGCCGCCGGTTTCGCTACGCTGTTCGATCACCGCTGGTGCATCCTGACGCCCGACGCGGATGCCGACAAGGCCGCCGTCGACCGGCTCGCCGCCTTCTGGCGGGCGCTCGGCTCCAATGTCGAGATCATGGAACCAGCCCATCACGACCTGGTACTGGCCATCACCAGCCACGTACCGCACCTGATCGCCTACAATATCGTCGGCACCGTCGCCGATCTCGAGACCGACACCAAGTCCGAAGTCATCAAGTACTCGGCCTCCGGTTTCCGCGACTTCACTCGTATCGCTGCTTCCGATCCGGTGATGTGGCGCGATGTCTTTCTGACCAATCGCGACGCGGTTCTCGAAATGCTCGGCCGCTTCACAGAGGACCTGAGCGTTCTGCAGCGCGCCGTCCGGGCCGGCGATGGCAAAAAGCTCGAGGAAATGTTCACCCGTACCCGCGCCATCCGCCGCTCGATCATCGATGCCGGTCAGGAAACCAGCGCACCCGATTTCGGCCGCCCGCATGGCGAAGGCGAGGAGTAGGCGCCAGGTCTTTCCGAATGTGGTCTAGAAAAGCGGCGGCAGTCCGAACAGCGGCACGATGCCGGCGCGCATGACCGAGTGCGAAAACACCAGCGTCTGTTGCGCTTCACCGCTCGCGTCCTCCGGTCCGAGCACCGCCGCGGCGAGCGGCGCGGCAAGATAGTCCTTGAGAAGGGGCGCAACACCGCGCGATTTGAGCTCCAGCGCCCCGTCGACCAGCCCCTCTTCATCAAGCGCCAGCGTGCCGGACAGCGATCCGGACAGCTCGCCGGTCGACATTTCCGCCATTTCGATCCTCAGATCGCCATCGCCGGCCGCCCAGAACGGTATGATGTCGGGCGCGCCCCAGCTGCGCACGTCGGCCGGCCATTCGGTGACAAGCGCCGTGGCGTCGGCCTGAAGCGGCTCGGCAAGGCGCGGTGTCACCACATCGTCGAACCGCGCATAGATCCGCAGGTTGCGGTTGTCGGCGCCGACCGCCCCGTCGACGCCGACGACATGGAACTCGGCATGGCTGGCCCGCGCCATCTCGGTGACATCGAGCACGGTGTCGCTGGCCACCAGCCCGTCGGCAACGACCGAGGCGCGGGCCAGGGACAGCCAATCGAGCCGGACGCTGGCCTGCATCCTGTCCCAGTCGAGCCGGTTGGCGGCGCCGGTGAAGGCATCCGCATATTCGGCCGGACCGTCGGCGAAGATCTCGACGAAGGTCGGCATGTAGACAAGGGCGGTGGCCCGCACTTCGCCGACGCGGACCGAGATGTCGCCATCGACGATTTTGGCGCCGGTGCAGGTGACATCGAAGCGGAAGGGATAGCCTGCGAGGTCGAGTTCGGCGCAGGCGATCGCGGGACTGCCGGTGGCCACCGCGCCGATCTGGCTGCGAACAAACCCGGCGGCAAGGAACCAGCCGCCGCTCCACAGGGCGGCGATACCGAAAACGATGATCAGCAGGGTGACGAATCGGCGTGCCATCACGGCTTTCTACCAGCGCAGTCACGGCTTTGCAGCCTCGATTATCGGCACAAGCGGCGTTCGGCGGCAAGCGGACGGCTTTGAGGGTTTGCATCGCGGCGTCATTTGGGCATGCTTGGCGAAAACGAGGCTCCTGCGCATGCTGCTTCCGGTTGACGGAGACACCCCACCGATCTCCCATGTTTTCGGCTATGGCTCGCTGATCTGGCGGCCGGGGTTCGACCATGGCGGCGCCGAGCCGGCGCTGCTTTATGGCGCCCATCGCTGCCTGTGCGTGTTCTCCCACCGTTATCGCGGCACCGCCGCCCGGCCCGGACTGGTGTTCGGGCTCGCCGCCGGCGGCTCGTGTCACGGCATGGCCTATGCCATCCGCCCCGAGACCTGGCCCGAGGTCAAGGACTACCTGTGGGATCGTGAAATGGTCACCGGGGTCTACCGCCCGGCGCAGCGCAAGGTGCGGCTGGCCTCGGGCAAGGTGGTCAGTGCCCTGGTTTTCCTCGCCGATGCGACCCATGAACAATACGCTGGCCTGCTCGAGCTCGACGAGCAGTTGCGCTTCATCCGCAAGGCCGAAGGGTCGATGGGACCGAACAGCGACTATGTCGTCAATACCGCCCGGCACCTTGCCCAGATGGGCATCAAGGATAGCCGCCTCGACCGCCTGCGCCGCGCCCTCGGCGCCTGAAACCGGCGACGGAGCCGAGCAGCCGGTTGTGCAGTCTTGTGGCGCGACAGATTCATCATCCGGCGGTCAGGCGCGGCCGGGCGTCAGAACGGGAATTGTGAAGGTCAGTCCGTATCGACAAGCCGGAGCGGGCCGGCGGGACTGCCGTGCACGATGTCCCAGGCGATGATCGAACGCTGGTCTTCATCCGGCGTCGGCTCGAGCCGATAGACCGAGACGCCGGCCGACATCGCCTTGCGGAAATGGGAACGGCTTTGCGGGTCGGAGACGACATCGCGCTCCGAGCCGGCCCAGAGCGCGCGCTCGCCGGCGACAAGCACATGCACGTGCGAATCGCGCAGCTGGAACCCGTCAGTCCCTTCGGGCAGCAGCCTGTAGTGCCGGCCGGACTGGCCAACCCACAACAGGGTGCCATTGTCGGCGTCGTTGCTGGCGATCTGGCGGGCGAGAGACATGTAGCCTGACCCTTCGGTGTTCGGCATGGGTGGTGCCGATGAGTAGAACAAAAATAGAACGTATTGGGCGATGCGTCAATAAAGGGTTAATGGAGCAGGCTTCCCGACCGGCTTTGCAACGCAAAAATCCAACAGTCCAGCTCGCATCGCCCGATCCTGGGAAGAGCGGCCTTTCCGGCGAACCTGCCGATCGAATCATTTCAATCCGACCGACCGGACAGTCTGGTTCGCAACGCCGCGCGACGCACTGATACCACTAGATATACGTATCTAAAGGTTAATAATGTCAAAATATGGTATCAAACTTCGGCCTGGTCTGTCAGCAGTTTTAGCCGTTCCTGCATGGCGGGGCTGAGCGGCCGGGTGATGCCCTCGCGCCAGGCCTGCAAGACCAACCGGTCGGAATGAGCCTCGATCGCCGCGACCAGACGTTTCTGCATCTCTTCGGCCGGCAGGCCGGGCGGGATCGGTTCGAGGAAATGCGCCCGCGCCCGTCCCGGCCACAGCACCGGCTGGCGCCGTCCCCAGAACAGGCCGGAATTGAGCGCCACCGGCACCACCGGCACATTGAGTGCCTCGTAGATGCGCGACACGCCGACCTTGTAAGCCGGCTCGGCAAGCGGTGGCCGCCGCGTTCCTTCCGGGAAGATGATAATGCGACAGCCGCGTTCGATGGCGCCACGCGCATCCTCGACCATTTGCGGGATGGCCTTGCCACCGAGCGAGCGGTCGAGCGAGATGGTCTCGAAGGTGCGCGCCGCCCAGCCGAAGAAGGGAATGGTCATCAGTTCCTTCTTGGCGATGAAGGCAGGCCGGCCGGCATGGGGCAGGATGGCGAAGATGTCCCAGTCAGACTGATGCTTGGAGGCGATGATGCAGCCGCCTTCCGGCAGGTTCTCGAGGCCTGTCACCTCGGAGCGGATGCCGGCGATGTAGCGCAGCATGAAGAGGTTGGACCAGCACCAGTAGTTGGCGATCCACAGGCCGAATGCGAACGGTTTGCGCACGATGATCGCCATCGCACCGAGCACGATGGCAAGCACCGTGGTCTGCACGTAAAACAGCGCAAAAAAGACCAGCGACCTGAGCGCCTGGATCAGCATCGATTCCCTCTCCCCACTCGCCTGGCGCGCGCCGCGTCAGGAACTGATCTGCGACAGGAAGCGCCTGACCGTCACGCGCGAGGTCAGGGCCGTCAATGCGCCGACCACGGGAACGATGAAAAGAATGGCGGCGATGCCGTCAAGCCCGAGAGCGAAGCGGCCGAACAGCGCACCGAGCTGCGCCGAGGACTGGCTCGGCAGCACCGTCGACACCACCAGGCCGGTCACCAGGAAGAAGGCGATCGCCCCGAGGCCGCCGAACAGGCCGCCGGTGACGCCGATGGTCAGGAAGCGCCGCTGGAATTCATCGGCGATGAACCGGTTCGAGGCGCCAATGAAATGCAGCACGTCGACGATCTCGCGGCTCGAAGCCATGGTGCCGCGCGTGGCGAAGACGACTGCGAGAATGGTGGCGACCAGAATCAGGGCGAGCACGAGCAGACCGGAGACGACGATGGTGCCGGCCATGACATTGAGCTGCTGACGCCAGGCGGCGTGGGTATCAAGGCTCGCCCCCGGGATTGTCGAAACGGCCTTGCTGAGCATGCCGATGTCGAGATTTTGCGGCTCTGAAACCTCGACGATGACGAGTTCGGGCAGTTTGAGATTGTCGAGCTCGAGCCCCTGGCCGAGCCAGGGAGCAAGCAGGCCCTTGACCTCGTCATGCGACAGAACCCGGGCGCGGCCGACGCCGGGCACGCTTTCGGCAAGGGCGATGGCGGTGCGGACATTGGACTCCATCACTTCGCCGGTCACCTGGCGCAGCTCGATGGTGACCTCGCGCCCGACATCGGCAGACCAGCCGACCGCCGATTTCTGGATAAGCACGACCGAGCCGACCGTCAGGCAGCTCAGGAAGGTCATGATGGTCACCAGCAACATCAGCGTCCGCCCGGCGACCGAGGTCACCGGGACGATCGGCGCCGGCTTGACCGGCAGGGCGTCGTCGATCCCGGGCGCATCGGTCCTGTCAGTCATGAAAGCGCACCTCGCCACCTTCGAGCACCATGCGCGGCACGGCGAACTTGTCGAGCAGCGCCGTCTCATGGGTTGCCACCAGCACGGTCGTGCCCATCTTGTTGAGTTCGGCAAACAGATGCATCAGCCGTTCGGAAAGGTCGGGATCGACATTGCCGGTCGGCTCGTCGGCCAGTAGCAGCTCGGGTTTGGAGATCACCGCGCGCGCGATGGCGGCGCGCTGCTTTTCCCCACCCGACAGCAGTTCGGGCAGCGCGTCCATGCGCTTGCCCAGACCCACCCAGTCGAGCAGTTCGGTGACATTCTCGCGATAGGCCGAATCAGGCAGGCCCTGCACCCTGAGCGGCAGCGCGACGTTTTCGAACGTGGTCAGGTGATCGAGCAGGCGGAACTCCTGGAAAACGATGCCGATGCGGCGCCGAATCGCCAGCAGCTTGTCGCCCGTCAGGCCGGTGGTGTCATCGCCGAACATGGTGATCTGGCCGGCGCTCGGCCGGCGCGACAGCAGCAGGAGGCGCAACAGAGAGGTCTTGCCCGAGCCGGACGGACCGGTCAGAAAATGGAACGAGCCCGGGGCAATGGCAAAGTTCAGGTTTTTCAGAACGGGTGGGCCATCTCCGTAGCTGAGGCCCACTTGGTCGAATTCGATCACGCCGCCACTCTCCGAATCACTTTCGCGGCGAAAATAACATATCGAGACCGCCCCAGCCGGCCTCAGCGTTTCAGGTGTGTTAAGTTTCACGCGCAATATTCGGACGACGACTCAAACGGCCCGCCGCGATGATCATCACCTGTCCAAATTGCAGTACCAAATACGAGGTGGCCGACCAGGCCATTGGCGCCGCCGGCCGCAAGGTGCAGTGCGCCAACTGCCACCGCTCGTGGAAGGCAATGGCAACCGAGCGTGTCGAGCCGCCGCCCAAGCCGCGCATCGTCGGCGGCACCGATACGGACATGGACGAGGTTCTGGCCGAGGCGGCCGAGCACGACCGGCTGTTCGGCAAGGATGCCGAATCAGAGCTCGACAGGGCCTTTGCCGAAGAAGAGGAAAAAGCGCTGGAAGGCGCCGGTGACGAGGACAAGGAGGACGAGAGCATCGATGAAGTGGTCGACGAAGAAACCGGCAAGCTCGACCATCGGCTCCTGAGCCGACGCCGCCGTGACATGCACCGGCGGCAGCAAAAGCACGTCTCTCGCCTGCCGCTCGCCCGTCTGCGCCGCACCGCCCGCATCGTCGCCCTGTTGCTGCTCGCCTCGATCCTTGGCGCCGGCTATGTGTTCCGCAACGACATTGTCAGGGCCTATCCCAATCTCGGCGGGCTCTACACCATGGTCGGGATCGACGTGAACATCTACGGACTGGTGTTTTCCAAGGCCGAAACCCTCAGAACCCTGCGCGACGGCGATGACGTCACCATCATCACCGCCAATATCCGGTCGGTCGTCGATCACACCGTCCGGGTGCCGCCGGTTCTGGTCTCCATTCTCAATGCCGATGAGGAGCCGATCTACGAATGGACGGCGAGCGCACCGGTTGCCAATATTTCCCCCGGCGACATCGTCGCCTTCGAAACCCAGCTGACTTCGGCGCCAACCGACGCCGCCCACGTGCGGCTGGTGTTCGGCTCCTCGAGCACGCAGCAGGGAGCATCCACAAGACCTACCAATCAAGGAGCTAGGTAATGGCGCGTATTCTCGTGGCCGAGGACGAAGAAGTGGTCAGGGCCTTCGTGGCACGCGCGCTGACCCTCAAGGGCCACAACGTCACCGAAGCATCCGATGGCGGCCTCGCCGCCGAGGCGCTTGCGGAAAGCGGCAGCGAATTCGACCTGCTTTTGTCCGACATCCGCATGCCGGTGATGGACGGCATCGCGCTGGCGCTCGAGACGGCGGCCCAGCATCCCGATCTCAAGATCCTGTTGATGACCGGCTTCGCCGACCAGCAGGAGCGGGCGCACGGGCTCGATGCGCTCATCCATGACGTCATCGCCAAGCCGTTCACGCTCGACATCCTTCTGGAAAAGGTCGACGAGGCACTGAGCGGACGTCCGGCGGAAATCGTGCCGCTCGCCGTTTCCGGGCTCGGCCACTGATCCGGATCGGAGGCCATTGGCCACGCCCCGTGTTCGGGCGCTGGCGGCGCTTATCGGATTCCAGCTCCTCGGCGGACCGATCAGTCGGCTCGCCGGGCTGCCCGGGCCCGGGCCGGCAACGGGGCTGGTGCTTCTGGCCGCCTGCCTGATCATTGCCGCCCTGCCGGCCAAGGCGCCGGCCGTCGGCGGCCGGAGCTCTCGAAGGCACGCCGTTCAGGACGCCGGAGACAACTGTGCCGGCAGGTGTCCCTGGCCGCGCAGCAATGCCAGGACTTCGGTCAGGTCTGCCATGATCGCAGAGCACATCGTCCTGACGTCAGGCCTTGGCTGCAGGACATCGGGAATCATGATGGCGGGCACGCCGGCGGCATGCGCGGCCATGATGCCCGGATTGGAATCCTCGACCGCCAGGCAGCGTTCGGGCACGAGGGACAGTTTCTGCGCCGCCAGCAGATAAAGGTCCGGTGCCGGTTTTCCCTTCTCGACATCGTCATTGGTGACGATCACGTCGAAATGGGTGCGGATGCCGGCCAGCGCCAGATGGCGCTCGGCGATCTGCCGCGACGACGAGGTGACGATGGCCCGTGGGCAGCGCGCTTCGGACAGGGCGTCGAGCAGATCGCCCGCCCCGGCCTTCAGGGCAATCCCCTGTTCGAACAGCTTGTCGCTTGCTGCGGCAAACTCCCGGGTGAACTCCGAAACCGGGAACGTCGCGCCGTAGCGGTCGAGCAGCATCGCTTCGCATTGCCGTCCAGGCACGCCGATCATCGCCTGGCAGATCTCGGTGGCATCGGGATAGCCGAGCGTTTGCATCGCGGCCTTGGTGCTCGCGTGGTAGATGGTCTCGGTGTCGAGCAGCGTCCCGTCCATATCGAGCAGAACGCCGTCTATCCGGTCGAATTTCATGGACTTCCGATCAAGTGGGTAAGGATGTCAGGTTCAGCCCAGCCGCTCCTGCCAGCGTGCGACCGCGGCCCGGACATTGTCGGGCGCCGTGCCACCGTAGCTCTTGCGCGAGGCGACTGAGGCTTCGACCGTCAGTACCTTGTGAACGCGGCTGTCGAGCCGCGGGTCGATGAGCTTCAGGTCCTCGATTGTCAGTCCATCGAGGCCGCAGCCTTTCTGTTCGCACAGCGCCACGGCGTGGCCGGTGATGTGATGGGCGTCGCGGAACGGGATATTGGCCTCGCGCACCAGCCAGTCGGCAAGATCGGTGGCGGTCGAGAATCCTACTTCAGCCGAGGCGCGCATGCGCTCACGGTTGAAACTGAGATCGGCGACCATGCCGGTCATCGCAGCCAACGCCAACCCGAAGGCATCAAGCGCATCGAAGGCGACTTCCTTGTCCTCCTGCATGTCCTTGGAATAGGTCAGCGGCAGGCCCTTCATGACGATCAGCAGCGAATTGAGCGCACCGATGATGCGCCCGACCTTGGCGCGCACAAGTTCGGCGGCGTCCGGGTTGCGCTTTTGCGGCATGATCGAGGAGCCGGTGGAGAACTTGTCCGACAGCCTGACGAAACCGAACTGGGCCGAAGACCAGATCACCAGCTCTTCTGCGAAGCGCGACAGGTGCATGGCTGAGATGCTTGCCGCAGACAGGGTTTCGAGGATGAAATCGCGATCGGCGACGGCGTCGAGCGAATTGGCCGCCGGACGGTCGAAACCGAGGGCTTTCGCCGTCATGTCGCGATCGATCGGATAGGGCGTGCCGGCCAGCGCCGCCGCACCAAGCGGGCTCTCGTTGAGGCGCGTCCTGGCGTCGGCGAGCCGAGCGGCATCGCGCCCGAGCATTTCGACATAGGCAAGAAGATGGTGGCCGAGGCTGACCGGCTGGGCGTTCTGCAAATGGGTGAAGCCGGGCAAGATCGTGTCGGCTTCCTCGGCGGCCCGCGCCAGCAGCGCCTTTTGCAGCGCCGTGATCTGCGGGATCAGCGTGTCGATGGCATCGCGGACATAGAGCTTGAAGTCGGTCGCGACCTGGTCGTTGCGCGAGCGGGCCGTGTGCAGCCGCCCGGCGGCATCGCCGATGATGTCCTTGAGACGCGCCTCGACATTCATGTGAATGTCCTCCAGCGCGCGCGAAAAGGTGAACGTGCCTGCCTCGATCTCGCCACGAACCTGTTCGAGGCCAGCGATGATGGCATCCTTGTCCTGGTCACTCAGGATCCCTTGCGCCGCCAGCATGGTTGCGTGGGCGATCGAGCCGGCGATATCCTGGCGGTACAAACGCTTGTCGAATTCGATCGAGGCGTTGATTTCCTCCATGATGGCGTCGGGTCCGGAGGCGAAGCGCCCGCCCCACATGCGATTGCTCATTTTGTATCTCTTGGCTGAAACTGGAGCCTGCCGTGTCCGACGAGAATCAGAGCCCGAACCGAAACCGGCGGTGGTTTCGCCCGCTGCCCATCGGGGTTGCCGGCGCGGCGCTAGCTATAGCCGCCGTGGTCTATTTCGGCAATGCCGGCGGACCGGTGACGGCAAGCTGCCCGGCCCGCGCCGAAGAGGCGAAAACGGTGGGCGAAGCGGCCGGGGGCGAGCTGGCGGCGCTGACGCCGACCGGCACCGGGCGCTCCTATGCCGATATCAGCTTCGTCGACGATACCGGGCGGCCGATGACGCTGAAGGATTTTGCCGGGCGTCCGCTGCTGGTCAATTTCTGGGCGACATGGTGCGTGCCGTGCCGCGAGGAAATGCCGGCGCTCAATGCGCTGGCGGCCGCCTATACAGATGACGTGTTCTCGGTGGTGCCGGTCAGTCTCGACAGCGGTGGCGAGGCCATGGCCAAGGTCAGGGCCTTTCTCGAGGACGAGGAGCTAGGCAACCTGCCGCTCCTGAACGATTCGACCCTCAGTGCCTTCGACCGCCTCAAGGCGACAGGCGTTGCGCTCGGCCTGCCATCGACGGTGCTTGTCGATGCCAACGGCTGTGAGATCGCCATCCTGCAGGGGCCGGCCGAATGGAATTCGGACGACGGCCACAAGGTCATCGACGCGCTGGTCGAGGTCGCCTCGCTCAAGAGCTGAGCCATCGCGCGCAAGTCCGGCATCCGGTCTGCGCTCATAGCGATGTGATCAAGTGAAAAGACGTGGCGGAGCAACTGCGCCCGAAGACGCGCCGCCATCAGGTCCGGCGGCACGGCGCCGGAGACAATCCGTCAGGCCGACTTGTCGATGACACCACCCTGGCCGGGCGGCGGCACGCTCCTGACGGCATCGGTCAGCATCTGGACCAGATTGAGGTCCTGCTGATGCTGCTGCTTGACCACCGCGATCGAAATCTGCTCGCGGGTGGCGCCCTGTTTGGCCGCCATGATCGATGTCGCAAGTCCAATGTCCATACTGTCCTCCAGACCCGAAAAAACGCCAGGGACCGGGCCTTATTATTAAGGACCTAAAACATTAATACCTCATTAGGATTTGGCCGCCATTGCGCCGTTCTCGGGAAAGCATGCCTTCATTTTTGACGCGATAGAACCGATGCAACAACCGCACGGGGGCTATCATGCGTACTCTCCTGAAGACCAACCATTCCCGCAAGCAGATCAGCGCCATTTCCCTGGCCATCCTGATCACGTTGATTTGCATGGCCGGATCCGCAGTCTATGCAGTCCTGTTCTTCCTTGCCGATTCCAGTGCGTCCATCGCCAAGGTGGTCGCCTTCTCCCTGGTGCCGCCGATCTTCATCGGAACGCCGGTCTATTATTTCCTTGTCCGCAAGATCCGCTCACTGACCTTCCGGGCCCGGCGCCTTGAGCTGAGGGCCAAGCGCGACGGCATGACCAGGTGCCTCAACAAGACGGCCTTCCACCATGAAGTCGTTCACTATCTCGGCCGCAAATCCGACAACAGCCATCACGGTGCGCTGCTGATCATCGATGCCGATCATTTCAAATCGATTAACGACACCTATGGTCACGACACCGGCGACAAGGCGCTCAAGGTCATCGCCGAAAAGCTCAGGGCCGTGGTGCGGCGCACCGATCCGATCGGCCGCATCGGCGGCGAGGAATTCGGCGTGCTGCTGCGCGATGCCGACCTGCGCGACGCCGCGGCCGTTGCCGAGCGCATCCGTTCCTCGATCAATCTCAGCGACGTTCCCGGCGCCGCGCCCGGTGCTCGCCTCTCGGTCAGCGTCGGCGGCACCGTGTTCGACGACGACGTCAGCTTCACCGACATCTTCAAGGCGGCAGACACCAGGCTGTACACAGCCAAGTCGCAAGGACGCAATCGCGTCGATGTCGGTCCGATGATGCGGCGCGCTGCCTGAGCAGGGCCTCGTCCGGGATCGGCGCGGGCCAGCGCCGATCCCGGGTCGCATGTTGGAGAGTTCCACGCGTTTCCGGAACACCGGCAACCGCCCCTTCGGGGGCGGTTTTGCATTTGGGAGATCTGCTGCCGCCGGACTAGGCCGGCGCTTTTTCGCCGGTATTGGCGCCCGGCTTCCACAAGACGTCGGCAGTGCCGTTGTGATTGGCGGACCGCGCCAGCACGAAGAGGAGGTCGGACAGCCGGTTGAGATAGGTCAGGGCCGGCGCACCGGTCTCCGGCTCGGCCTGACGCAGGGAGACGACCAGCCGCTCGGCCCGCCGCGCAACCACCCGCGCCAGATGCAGGCCCGCCGCCAGCGGCGTACCACCGGGCAGGATGAAACTGGTCAGCGGTTCGAGATCGGCATTGAAGGTGTCGATCTGGGTCTCGATCCAGGTGATCTGGGTTTCGGTGATCCTCAGGTGCCGGCCCTCTCCCGCCGTCTGTGGCGGATTGGCGAGATCGCCGCCAAGGTCGAACAAATCGTTCTGAACCCGCGCCAGCACCCAGTCGATACGCGGCATGCCCTTGGTATGAAGGCGCGCCGCGCCAATGAAGGCATTGACCTCGTCGACGGTGCCAAAAGCCTCGACGCGCAGGTCGTCCTTGAGCCGTCGCGGGCCGGACACCAGTCCGGTCGTGCCGTCGTCGCCGGTACGGGTATAGATCTTGTTGAGCTTGACCATGAGGGTCCTCAGCCTTTGGGAGCGAACATTGCCGCCGCGATCAGCAGCAGGATGACGGCGATGAACTGCGCCAGAACACGGGCGCGCATCAGCTTCTGGCTGAGGTTGCCAGGTCCGCCGCGGAACATGTTGAAGAAGCCGAGGCCGAGAATGACAACGACGGCGGCGAGCGCGATGACGATCAGGATGGCGAGGCCGGTCTGCATGTTTCCCCTTGCTGCTGCGAATCGCGCCCCTCACCGCAAATGTGCGGACAGCGCCTCCGAAAGAGCGTCATAGATGGCACGGATTCTGCGGCTGGTGAACAGTTCGCGATGCGTGGTCAGCCAGATCTCGAGTGGCGGGATGCGGATTTCAGGCAAAAGCGCCTGCATGCCCGGCGTGCTGTTCACGAGGTTTTCCTGGGCGAAGCCAATGCCGAGCCCGGCTGTGAGCAATTGCCACCCTAGCGTCTGGCTGTCGGTCCTCAAGACGAAATCGCCGCGCGTGACCTCGAGCCCCATGGCCCGCGCCCCGGCGATGATGGCGTCGGAACGGTCGAGTCCGATCAGGTCGTGGCCGACAAGATCGGCCGGCGTCGCGGGCCGGCCGCGCCGGGCCAGATAGCTTTCATGGGCACAGCAGACCAGCGCCAGGTCGGTGATGTGGCGGGTGACGAGATCGAGCTGGGTTGGGCGGATCATCCGTATGGCGATGTCGGCCTCGCGCAGCAAGAGGTTCTCGACCGAATCGGTCGGGACGATCTCGAGCGCCACGTCCGGATAGGCGATGCGGATGGGCGCGAGCAGTGCGGGCAGGACATAATGGGAAAAGACATCGGATGCGGTGATGCGCACCGAGCCGGAAAGCTCCGCCGACTGCCCTTCGGCGATGGCCCGCGCCTCGGCCAGCGCTTCGCGCGCCGCGCGCACCGGTTCGTAGAGCCGCAGTCCCGCCTCGGTCGGTTTCAACCCCTTGAGCGTTCTTTCGAACAGCGTCAGGCCGAGCGTTGTTTCGAGCGCCTCGACATGGCGCCCGAGGGTTGGTTGCGACAGGCCGAGCCGGCGCGCCGCGCCCGACAAAGAGCCTTCGTCAACGACAGCCTCATAGCTGCGCCACAGCGTCCAGTCCGGTCCCTCGCTGCTTGTGCTATTCATTATTGAATATCCAGACTGCAAATTCAGGCAATTTCACTACATCAGTGAAGGCATTACACCCCTCTCACGCAAACGCAAGAGGTTCCGCCATGCAAAAGACAATCACCATTCTCGGTATCAACGGCCGTATCGGCCAGGACGCCGCCCGCGCTTTCGTCGCTGCCGGCTGGCAGGTCAGCGGATTCGGACGCGAAGATCGCGTCAAGGTCCCCGGCGTCCGCTTCATCGCCGGCAATGCCGAAATCGCCGGGGACGTCGCCCGCGCCGTCGCCCCGTCCGAGGTCGTTCTCGACGCCGTCAACCTGCCCTACGACAAGTGGGACAATGGTCGGTACGAGCAAAGCCTCGCCATCCGGCTCGACGCGCTCAAGGGCTCGGGCAAGACACTGCTCTATCCGGGCAATATCTACAATTTCGCCGCCGAGACGCATGTACTCGCCCCTGACACGCCGGAGAATCCGGCCCGCGACAAGGGCGAAATCCGTGTCCGGCTCGAACGGATGCTGGAAAAGGCGACGATCGAGGACAATCTGCAGGTCGTCATCCTGCGCGCCCCCGATTTTTTCGGTCCCGGCGCCACCGGCACCGCCTTCGATCTGTTCATGCTCAAGAACATCGGCAAGGGCCAGCTGCTTTATCCCGGCGATGCCGACATCGGCCATTCCTGGGCCTATCTGCCCGATCTCGCCCGCGCCTTCGTGCGCATCGCCGAAGCGCGCGAGCGGCTTGCGCGTTTCGACCGGCTGCATTTTTCCGGCCATTACGCCACCGGCCATGAACTGCTTGCCACCATCGAGCGGGCCCTTGGCCACAAGATCGCGCTGAAGCGGGTCAACTGGCTGCCCTACAAGGCGCTGGCGCTTGTCGTGCCAATCCTTCGCGAGGTGATCAAGATGAACTATCTCTGGGAGAACCCGCACCGGCTGGTCGATCCGCGTCTCGACGAACTGCTCGGCCCCGACTTCCTCACCCCCTTCGACGAAGCGATGAGAAAGACCGTCCGCTCCTACCTGCCAGCGCTTGAGACCAGCGCCCGCGAGATTGGCGCCGCAGCCTGAAAGGGCGGAACCCCGGCGCCAGACGCCATCCCCGGATGATCCCGGGGGTGGCGCTTTCACGCGGTTCAGAAGCCGAGTTCCCGGCGCACCAGCCGCGCCGTCACGCCACTCTCGCGCAGATCCTTCAGCGCCGGGGCGCGCTTCGATTTCGACAGCTTGCGCCCGTCCTCGCCGAGGATGAGACGGTGGAAGGTGTAGATCGGCGTCGGCAGTCCCAACAGCATCTGCAACAGAACGTGAATGTCGCTCGCCGCTTCCAGTTCGGTGCCGCGCGTCACATGGGTCACACCCTGATAGGCATCATCGACCACCACCGCCAGGTGATAGCTCGCCGGCGCGTCCTTGCGCCGGAGCACAACGTCACCCCAGCGCTCGGGTCTCGCGATGCGGATCTGCGGCCGGTCGTCCGGCTGCGGCGCGGCAACGGAATAGGACAGCATGCCTACCCGCCGCGCCGCTTCGGCCGTATCGAGGCGGATCTGCATGGGCATGCCTTCGGCGACACGCTGTTCGATCTCGTCTTGCGGCAGGCGCCGGCAGCTGCCCGGGTAGATCGGGGCGCCGTCCGGGTCGGTGCCCTCGGCATGGGCCGCGATCTCTGTCCGTGTGCAAAAGCACGGATAGACAAGGCCCTGGCGATCGAGATGCGCCAGCGCTTCCTGATAGGCGGCGATGCGTGAGGATTGCATCAGAACCTCGCCGTCCCAGGCGAGCCCGAGCCAGGTCAGGTCATCAATGATGGCTTCGGCGAATTCCGGTTTGCTGCGCGCCGGATCAATATCTTCCATGCGCAACAGGAACTTGCCGCCCATGCGCTCGGCGGCCTTGTGGGCGAACAGCGCCGAATAGGCGTGACCGAGGTGCAAATGGCCATTGGGGCTTGGCGCGAATCTCAAAACCGGTTCGGATGGGGACATGATCTCATGCCTTGTGGACACACGCCGTGACTAGCACGCCCGACGATACACCGGAACCGATCGACAGCCGCGCGGTGCTGGAAAGCCATCTCGCGGCGCTTGTCGCATCCGACCCGCGGCTTGGCCCGGTGCTGGCAAGTTCGGGCGAGGTGCCGCTCAGGCGCGAGCCGGGCGGGTTTGCCGGCATGTCGCGCATCGTCAATGCCCAGATGATCTCGGTCGCCAGCGCCGCCGCCATCCATGCCCGCTTCCTGGCGCTGATCGGCGAGCCCGAAGCAGCGCTGCTCGCCGCCCTCACCGACGCCGACCTGCGCGCCGCCGGACTGTCCGGGGCCAAGATAAAAACCCTGCGCCATCTTGCCGCACACGAACTCTCCGGAGGGCTCGACTACGCCGAACTGGCGGCACTGCCCGCCACAGAGGCCATCGCCCGGCTCGTGTCCGTGCCCGGCATCGGGCGGTGGAGCGCGGAAATCTATCTCTTGTTCTGCTGCGGCCATCCCGACATTCTGCCGGCCGGCGATCTGGCGCTGCGCAAGGCGGCACAATCGGCGCTCGGATTCGACCAGGCCCCGTCGGAAAAGCAGCTGCGCCTGATCGCCGAAGGCTGGTCGCCCTGGCGCGGTGCCGCCGCCCGCCTGCTCTGGCGCCATTATGCATTGATCACGTCACGCGAAGGGATCGCCATATGATGCTCAACCTGTCCGGCCCGATCATCCGACCGAAGTCCGGCGAGCCGAAATCGATACTGGTGTTCCTTCACGGCTATGGTTCGGACGGCCAGGACCTGATCGGGCTGGCGCCATTGTTCGCCGACCTTCTGGATTCGCCGCTGATCTTTGCGCCGAATGCCCCGGAATCCTGTCCGCTCAACCCGTCTGGCTATCAGTGGTTCCCGCTCGGCGACGCCGCGTCGCTGATGCGGCTCGACGGCATCGACGAGGCGGCACTGACCGTTCACGTGCTGCTCGAGAGCCTGTGGTCCGAGACCGGGCTCAAGCCCTCCGACACCATTCTCGCCGGCTTCAGCCAGGGCGGCATGATCTCGCTGACCGCCGGGCTTGCCGAGCCCGAACCGCTTGCCGGTATCATCTCGTTTTCCGGCGGACTGCCGTTCGAGCGCGACAACTGGCCGGAGATCGCCTCGCGCCCGCCGGTGATGCTCATCCACGGCGACAATGACGACGTGGTGCCGCCGATGATGTCGATCGCCGCCGGCGACGCGCTCGCCGCCGAGGGAATTAGCGTTCAAAAGCACATCTCGCCCGGCTGCCCGCACGGCATTGCCCCGGACGGCGTCGAGGCGGCACGGCGGTTTGTCACGGAGATCATGCCGTCGCCGTAAGCGGACGCTTCACAGCCCTGTCACACTCACGCTAAACTATGCCGACGGCTTGTGAGTGATTCCCCAGCGGAGCGTTGTGGTGACTGTCCATGTCCCACCCGAATCCTGTCCGGCACTGGTGCTGAATGCGGACTTTCGTCCGCTCAGCTATTACCCGCTGTCGCTCTGGTCCTGGCAGGACGCCATCAAGGCGGTGTTCATGGATCGCGTGAACATCGTCTCGGAATACGACACCATGGTTCGAAGTCCGAGCTTCACCATGAAGCTGCCGTCCGTCGTGTCCCTGCGTGAATATGTTCAGCCGCCCCGCTACCCCGCCTTCACCAGATTCAACGTTTTCCTCCGCGACCGTTTCCAGTGCCAGTATTGCGGCGCCAGCCACGATCTGACCTTCGATCACGTCACGCCGCGCTCGAAAGGCGGCCGCACCACCTGGGAGAACGTCGTTGCCGCCTGCGCGCCGTGCAATCTCAGGAAGGGCAACCGCATGCCGCGCGACATCGGCATGATTCCGTTGCAGACGCCGTTCCGTCCCTCCGTTCACGATCTGCACAACAATGGACGGGCCTTCCCGCCCAATTATCTGCACGACAGCTGGATGGACTATTTGTACTGGGATACCGAGCTCGAGCCGTAAGGCGCGCGCGCCCGTTCCAACCCCGCCTCAGTCCAGAACCACGCGCTCGGCAATGGCCCGGCTGATCTCGGCGCCACGATCGGATGCCAGATAGAGCGGGCGCGGCGGCCGCGCAGCGCCATCAACCTGGCGTTGCACCCAATGTCGCGTTTCCAGCAATTGCAGCGACTGGGACAGCGCCCGATCGGTGATACGCGGCAGCCTCGCGCCGATCTCGCCGAATCGGCGCGGCGCGTTGAGCGTCGACAGAACCGGCACCGTCCAGGCACGCCGGACCAGGAACAGGTTCTCCGTTCCCGTCGCCGCGACAATGTCCTGCGCCAGGCCGCCGGCGCTACGCCCGGCCGGCGTCAGGCGGAATTCCGGGCGCAACGGATGGCCGTGACCCGGGTTGCGTTCGAGCAGGCCCAGTTCCTCCAGGTGCTGAAGGCTTTGCGCCAGCGCAGTCCGGCCCGCCCCGGATGCCGTCAGCAAGGCCGCCTGCCGGCCGGGCGTTCCGCTCTGCAGCAGGGAAAGGATCGTCAGGCTCCAGGCCTTGGAGCTGAGCTTGACAAGCAAGTTTATGTCCATAATGTATAGTACGTATATTTTTAATTAGGAGCAATTGCCGTGTCGATCGTATCTTTGGAAAACACCATCACCATTGCCATTTCGGTTCGCGACCGCCACGCCAGCGCCGACTGGTATGCGAAAACCCTTGGCTTCGAGACCCTTTATCACGCCGACGAGGCCGGCTGGAGCGAGCTGGCAACCAGGACTGAAGGCGTGACGCTCGGACTGGGCGAGCAGGTCGAACCCCGCCCCGGCAACAGCGTCCCGGTGTTTGGCGTCACCGATCTCGATTCGGCCAGAAAGGCGATGGAAGACGCCGGAATCCGCTTCGATGGCGACACCGAGGTCATCGAGGGCATGGTCAAGACGGCGACCTTCTACGATCCCGACGACAATGCCCTGATGTTGGCCGAGGACCTGACCGGCTGATCGGCAAAACACCGGGTTCCGGCGGAAGCCGTCAGCCTATCGCCGGCATGTCTTTCCAGCGTGCAACCGCGGTATCGGTCAGTGCGCGGGCACTCATCAGCACCGCCGTCGCCGAACCGACTTGCGCCTTTCGGGCCAGGTCCGTCTCGACAAGATGTCTGCCCAGTTCGACGAAATGGTCCATGTCACCGGTCGGCGGTTCGGTATAGCTCACCCATTGGTGCTTGCCGTTTACAAGCATGGGAGCTCCGGCCTTGAGGCCTTCCCTGTCGGGCCAGGCGCGCGTTTCGGCCAAGTGCAGCATGGTGCAGCTGTCGAAGTCGACGCCCAGCAGCATGATGGTCGCATCGCGTTCGTAGAGCCCTGCAAGCGGAGAATGCTCGCCAAGCGGGCTGTCAAGGCGATGATCGCCGAGCAGCGCATCCGCATCCGGACCATTGGCGACAAACGAGCAATTGGGATGGTCGCTGCGCGCGGTGCCCGGCCAGGTGCGAAACAGTTCGGCGATGGCGCCCATGCCGCGGGTCGGCGTCATGCGCGGGTCGTAGGCCGGCAGATGCGCCCTGATCGGGGCAATCCAGTCATCCGGCACCGGCGGCGCCCGCCATCTCGCCGGATCGGTGAGCTGGCCCGAATGCGCCGGCATGACCAGGGTGCCGGTCGGGCCGACACTGTCGAGCAGCGCCTGGACGACCGAGATCGCCCCGCCCGCGACCCAGCCAAGCGCACTGAGCGAGGAATGCACCAGCACGGTCGTGCCGGGACCTACGCCGGCAGCGCGCAGATCGGCGACGAGGCTTTCCCGCGTGCGCGGCTCCGGCGTTGCGGCAATGGCTTGCGCTTCATCCATGGGACACCCAGATAGACTGTGGCGGCGCAAAAGGGAGAGAACCCTTTTAGCGCATGCCCTTAACGCGCTGGTACTGGCCGAGCGCCGACCAGCCGAGCATGAAGGCAACAAAGGCCGAGGCCAATGCATTGAAGCCGGCTAGCGAAATGCCGAACAGTTGCCACTGCACTTCGTCACAGGGGATGACTTCGACCGAATTGATGGCGCTGAGATCGGTGAAACTGATGGCATCGCCCGGTCCGGAACAGGCTGCCGGCCCCATCCAGAAGCCGTATTCGACCCCGGCGTGGTAGATGCCCAGGCCGACCGAGACCGTAAACACCAGCACGGCGAACCCGGTCAGGGCGATGCGAACGCCGGCCGGGATCTGTTTCCAGCCAAGCAGTACGACGGCGACCACCGGCAGGGCGATGTAATAGGGCCAGCGCTGCACCAGGCACAGTTCGCACGGCTCTATGCCGCCGATGATCTGCGATCCCCAGGCGCCGAGAATGACTGATAGACCGGTTGCAAACCCGATGACGGCGCGCCACGGCGCAGAGTGGTAGAGGAAGGGGAAAAAGCGTTCCACGAGCGCAAACAGGCGGCGCATGACTATTTCCTATTTGATCAGGCTGATGACGACAAAACCGCCGACGAGCAGCACCATAAATGCGACAAAAACAAGGGTCAGCCGCTTTTCGATGAACGCCTTGATCGGTTCGCCGAACCAATAGAGCAGGCCGGCGACGAGAAAGAAGCGCAGGCCGCGCCCGACGATCGAAACGGCGATGAACATGGGAATGGAAAAACCGACCGTGCCGGAAAAAATCGTCAGCACCTTGTAGGGCAGCGGCGTCACGGCGCCGGCAAGAATGCCGAGCCATCCCCACTGGTCGTACCAACCGACTAGGCGCTCGAATGTGCCCTCGGCATGATAGAACTCGATCAGCGAGCGCCCGACCGTTTCGAACAGCAGGGCGCCGATGGCGTAGCCGAGCAGGGCGCCGAGCACCGAGGTCACGGTGCACACCAGCGCGATCCGCCACCAGTCCTTGCGCTTGGCAACGACCATCGGGATCAGCATGACGTCGGGCGGAATGGGAAAGAACGAGCTTTCGACGAAACTGACGGCGCCGAGCGCCCAAAGCGCCGAGCGGCCCGAAGCCAGAGACATCACCCAGTCGTAAAGGCGGCGCAGCATCGGCGTCTCCGTGGCGTGGAAATCCTCGTCCACGAAGTCGTTGTGACCGGCGGGACTTGGGCGCGGAGGAAACTGGGTGCTTTCGCCCGAAGTGTCAACGTCCCGTTGCGATTGCGCTGCGAGGCGATTGACGCACCGGCCGGAATGGCTTTATCTGCGCGCCGTTGAGCCGGCCTTGACCGGCGCTTCATGCGGGCGTGGCGGAATTGGTAGACGCGCCAGACTCAAAATCTGGTTCTGGAAACAGAGTGTCGGTTCGATTCCGACCGCCCGCACCAGAGCATTTCCCAGCCAGATCAGTCCTGTTCTCCAGGCATCGAGCGCCTGCTAGAACGTCCATCACGTCCGGCGCATGCCTTCAGTCACACCAATCACGCCGTAGCCGACGCCCGACCTGCTGTTTGCGACGCGTGCCGGCAACCTGGCCGCAGAGCCTGCGCCGGCAGCGGGACTGCCGCTTTTGAGCGGCACAGGGGCGCTCGCCATGGCGCGCTGTATCATCGTGACGGGACTATGCGCAATCGCGGCTTCGTCCCGTCCGGCGAATCACCTATCCCGTTTGCCCAGTCGCCGGGCGGGAGTTCGATTCACATGCGCTGGCATGCCTCACACCAGAGATCGCGCGGCGCTTGATAATTAGCTCCATGTCATGGAATTATCCGCCCGCCCCGCCGGTGCGTATCTCCGGCCTATCCGAATGCATCCCTAGAGGAGGACGCCTTGCGCGATCTCGAAGCGTTGGTTGATGAAATGTCGCTCGAGGAGCAGGTCCTGCTGCTGTCGGGCCAGGACAACTGGTCGGTACCCGGCAATGCCAGGCTCGGCTTCGGCCAGCTGAAGGTCACCGACGGACCGAACGGCGCGCGCGGCGGCGGTTCGCTGGTCGGCGGCGTTTCGGCGGCGGCCTTTCCGGTCGGCATTGCCCTGGGCGCCACCTGGAACACCGCGCTTCTCAACGAGATCGGTGCGGCGCTTGCCACCGAGACCCGCTCCAAGGATGCCCGCGTGCTGCTGGCGCCCACCGTCAACATTCAGCGCTCGGTCGCCAATGGGCGCAATTTCGAATGCTATTCGGAAGACCCGATC
Source organism: Devosiaceae bacterium (assembly GCA_963675235.2). Classification (GTDB taxonomy): domain Bacteria; phylum Pseudomonadota; class Alphaproteobacteria; order Rhizobiales; family Devosiaceae; genus JAHJQZ01. The sequence continues at coordinate 809,787 of CAXXFU010000017.1, forward strand.
CTGACCGCGAGGCTCGCTACCGCCTATATCACCGGCCTTCAGGACCATGGCGTTTCGGCAACAATCAAGCATTTCGCCGGCAATGAATCCGAGATCGAGCGCACCACCGCCAGTTCCGAGATCGACGAGCGCTCCTTGCGCGAAGTCTACCTCATCCCCTTCGAGGCCGCGGTCAAGACGGCCGGCACCTGGGCGATCATGTCGTCCTACAACAAGATCAACGGCACCTATTCGGCCGAAAACCGCTGGCTGCTGACCGAGGTGCTGCGCGACGACTGGGGCTATGACGGCATCGTCATGTCCGACTGGTTCGGCTCGCGCACCACGGCGCCGACGATCAACGCCGGGCTCGATCTGGAAATGCCGGGACCGACGCGCGACCGGGGCGGCAAGCTCGTCGCGGCGGTCAAGGCCGGCGAGGTCTCGCCGCAAACCATCCGCCTCAGCGCGCTGCGCATGCTCAAGCTCTATGAGCGCACCGGCGCACTCGATACGATCGAGACGGTGCCGGAAACTGCCGACGACCGGCCCGAGCACCGCGCCCTCATTCGACGCGCCGGCGCCGAAGCTGCGGTACTGTTGCAGAACAACGGCGCCCTGCCACTCGATTCGGCCGGTGCGGGCAGGATTGCCGTGATCGGCCCGAATGCCAAAAGAGCCCGCGTCATGGGCGGCGGTTCGGCCCAGCTCAATCCCCACTACGCCGTCAGCCCATGGGACGGGCTGGCCGCGGTGGTCGGCGCAGATCGGCTGAGCTACGCCGAAGGCTGCACCAACCATCGCTTCGAGCAGGTCATCAAGGGGCCGTTCAAGGCGGAGTTCTTCGGCAACGAGACCTTCGACGGCGAACCGGTCCAGATCACCGAGTTTGACAGCGCCCATGCCTTTTTCAACGAAACCATCGCCGAGGCAGAGCTGGACTGGAAGCGTTTTTCGGTCCGTTTCACCGGAAGCTATGCGCCTGCCGCGTCGGGCGTGCATCGCGTCGGCGCCTATGTCGCCGGCTACATGAAGGTCTATGTCGATGGCGCCCTGATCGTCGATCTCGGCCCCGGCAAATGGCGCAAGGGCCACACCTTTTTCGAGGAAGGCTGTGACGAGGTTGTCGGCGAGGTCAACCTCACGGAGGGCACGGCGCATGAGATCGTTGTCGAGCTGACATCGAAGACTAGCGACAACCTGTTTTTCACCGCCTTTTCCGTCGGCATCGGCCTGCCGCTCGGCGACGCGGCCATCGCCGAAGCGGCGGCGGCGGCGGGCAAGGCCGAAACGGCACTGGTCTTTGTCGGCCGCAGCGGCGAATGGGACACCGAGGGCAGCGATCTGGCCAATATCGTCCTGCCCGGCCGCCAGAACGAGCTGGTCGCCGCTGTCGCCAAGGCCAATCCCAATACCATCGTCGTACTGCAGACCGGCGGGCCGATCGAGATGCCCTGGCTCGGCGAGGTCGCCGGCGTCATCCAGGCCTGGTATCCCGGCCAGGAGGCCGGCAACGCCATTGCCGATGTGCTCTTCGGCACGGCGGAACCGGGCGGACGCCTGCCACAGAGCTTCCCGGTGCGCTGGAACGACAACCCGACCCATTCGCAGGACCCTGAGGTCTATCCCGGCCTTGACGGCAAGGTGCGCTACGAGGAAGGCGTTTTCGTCGGCTATCGCCATTACGACCGTACCGGTATCGCGCCGCTGTTCCCCTTCGGGTTCGGGCTCAGCTACACGCAGTTCGAACTGACAGGGTTCGAGGTCGAGGACCGGTTCGACAGCGAAGGCGTCGTCCGCGTCCATGTCGGCGTCCGCAACACCGGCGAGAGGGCCGGCTCGAGTGTCGTCCAGATCTATGTCCGCGATGTCGAGGCCGCCGTGCCGCGGCCGCAAAAGGAGCTCAAGGCTTTCGCCAAGCTCGCCCTTGAGGCCAATGACGGGCGCTCGGTGAGTTTCGACCTGAGCTCGCGCGATTTCGCCTATTTCGACGTTGCGGCACGAAACTGGCGCGTCGAAGCTGGCGTATTCGAGATTCTCGCCGGCTTCTCGGCCGCCGATATCGGCGCCAGCAAGGTGATCGAGATCGGCGAAAGAACCTTGCCGGTCGGCGGTCCGCTTTAGGCCTGCATTCGCCGCATCGCGAATATGGACCGGCCGGGCAGTGCCCGGCCGGTCTGACTGTCCTCTGGATCAGGCCGCATGCTGGGCGGCATGCATGCCGACATAATAGTCGAGTTCGGGGCCGCCGAAGCCCATCAGTTCGCAGACCGCCTTCATGAAACTGACCGGCGCCGTGCCCGGAGCCGTGACGATGCCGTCGCCGGTGACAGCGACCGGACGGGCGACGAAATGGGCCGCGCCCTTGTAGCCGGCACGCGCCGAGACCTCCTCGAGGGAATTGCCGGTATGGGCGACGGCATCGAGGAAACCGGCATCGGCGAGCGCACCGACGGCGCCGCAGATCGCCGCGACCGGCTTTGCGCCTGCGCGCAGGGCAGCGACCTTGTCGATCAGATACGCCGGCGTCGCCTGTTCCCAGGCCGTGCCGCCGTTGAGGACGAGAAGATCGGTGGCACTGGTGTCGATATCGGCGATGGCGATGTCCGGCGTGACCCTGAAACCGCCCGAAGAGGTGACCGGCATGCCGCCCGGCGTCGCCGTGACGATCTCGGCGCCGTAATAGGTCCGCGCAACCGCCGCCAGCAGCGCGCTTTCCCAGTCGGCGTAGTTTTCGGTGAGGACGATGACGATTCTGCTCATGGCAGATGCTCCATTTGCTGCGATGGGCAAATGCTATCGTCACCAACTGCCAGATTATGGCAGGAGTTGATCAGCGCCGGTGAAATGGGTCAATCCGCCGCCAAACGTGCCGGATTTTACTCCGCCGCAACGCGCGCCCGTCCGTCGCGGGCATCGTAGTCCAGACGCGATTCAACAATGTCGGAATGGTGGTCGACGGTCCAGTCCCACAGCGCATTGATGGCCGGCAACAGGGTCCGTCCCAGGGACGTCAGCTCGTATTCGACCCGCGGCGGGATCTCGGGATACATGGTGCGGATGACAAGCCCGTCGCGTTCGAGATTTCTCAGTGTCAGGGTCAGCATGCGCTGCGAAATGCCACCGATCTCGCGGCGCAGCGTGTTGAAGCGGATCGGGCCTTGGGCAAGGCGCCCGACCACCATCACCGACCACTTGTCGCCGATGCGCGACAGCACATCGCTCATCGCCGAGCAATTGGCGGAAATGTCGGGGGCAATACTGTCCATCTCTGATAGTTCCTTTTGGTGCCCCGGTTATCACTTATCACCGGGTTCTGCTTTGTGCTCTATAGGTTCATCGGTCATCAGGTGCAATTCATAAACCGGTGATCGGCAGACTATGGTTGACGGCCAACACCATCGCATTGCCCCGCCCGGTCGCTGCTGCTAGGTGTTGCGCGCTCGTCAGATCGAGATAACGGGAACGGAAAACATGCGCGTCTGGCGCCGGGTTTTGAGTTGTGTCGTCTTCCTGGCGCTGGCCGTTGGCTGCGCCGCGCCGGCACGGGCGCTGCCAGAACTTCTGGTCGACATGCGCACCGGCGAAGTGCTCTACGCCAAGGATGCCGGCCTGCCCTGGCACCCGGCTTCGCTGACCAAGCTGATGACCGCCTATGTCACATTCGATGCCATCGCCAGGGGTCGGGTCGATCTCGACACACCGGTGATCATGTCGGCCCGCGCCCTCAAGGAGCCGCCGGCCAAGATCGGCCTACCGGTCGATACCGCGATGACGCTGGAAGATGCGCTCTACTTCCTGCTGGTCAAATCGGCCAATGACGTCGCCGTCGCCATTGCCGAGACGGTTTCGGGCAGTGTCGAGGGTTTCGTTGCCGAAATGAACGCCAATGCCACAGCGCTCGGGCTCACCGCCACCAATTATGTCGACCCCAACGGGCTGCGCGATGGCGAGCAGGTGACCTCGGCCCGCGACCTTGCCGTGCTGGCGCTGACCATCCGCAGCCGCTTCCCGCAATATGATGCGATCTTTGCCACCGAATCGGTGAATCTCGGCAAGGCGCGGCTGCAGAGCCACAACAACCTTTTGACCCATTTCGCCGGCACGACCGGCATGAAAACCGGCTTCATCTGTGCCGCCGGGCTCAACATCGTCGCCACCGCCGAGCGCAGCGGCCGCGACCTGATGGCCATCGTTCTCGGCGCCTCCTCGTCGCGGGAGCGTGGCGAGGAGACGGCGCAATTGCTGCTCAAGGGCTTTTCCGGGGCGTTTTCCGGTCTCGGCCGGCACGTGGCAGCGCTCACCAATTCCTCCGCGCCGCCGACGAACATGCGTCCGCTGATCTGCGGCAAGGAGGCCAAGGACTATGTCGCGGCACGCGAGCAGGCCTTTCCCTACGGTCTCGAGGGTCAGCCGAGCTTCCTTCAGGATCAGGTGACACCGCGCACCTACACCGCCAGCCTTCTCGGGCGGTTGCGCAACGTGCCCCTGCCGCATCCGCGCCCGCTCTGGGCCCCGGCCCCGCCGCCACAGCCATCCGTGGATGTGCCCCTGCCGCGTCCGCGGCCGGCGTTCGGGGGCTAACGCCAAGCGTTCTGGCTTCTTGCACTAGTGGAAATTGCGCCCCGAAGGCAGCGCCGCCTCTGCAGCGCGGCGGGCGCGTTCGGCCCGTGCTTCATCCATGGCGATCCACGGGTTCTGGCGCGGTCCCCGTCCCTCGTCGGCCCGCGCCAGCGCGCCGGCACCGATCTCGGCGCCATCGCTCAGGGCGGTGAGCGCCGCGGTCAGGTCGGTCAATTGCCGGGCGATCAAATGGATGACCTCGCCCTCGCGCTGTACCTGGCCCTTGATGGCGACGAAACGGGCGCCGAGCACGACGCGGCGATAGGCCTCGAAGGTCTTGGGCCAGACGATGATATTGGCGATGCCGGTCTCGTCCTCGAGCGTCATGAACACCACCCCGGAAGCCGTGCCCGGCCGCTGGCGCACCAGCACCAGCCCGGCGGTCTCGACGATATGGCCGTGACGCGTTTCGCCCAATCGGGCGCAGGAAAGCGTGCGCCGCGCCTCGAGCCCGGAACGGACGAAGCTGACCGGGTGTGCCTTGAGCGACAGTCCCAGATGCCGGTAATCGTGGATGACCTGTTCGCCCGGCGGCATCGGTGGCAGGCCGGCGTCCGGCTCGCGGCGCGGGTCGCGCGTCTCGGCGGCGGCGAACAGCGGCAGGGTTTCGGCTCCGTCCGTGCCCCGCAATCCCCTGACGGCCCAGAGCGCGTCGCGCCGGTTGAGGCCCAGGGAGGTAAAGGCGTCCGCTTCGGCCAGGCGCTCCAGAACCGACGGTCCGAGCCCGGTCCTGAGCCACAGGTCCCTGACCGAATCATAGCCCTTGCCGCGCCGCGCCACGATCAGCGCCGCATCGGCCTCACGCAGCCCCTTGATGCGCGAAAAACCGAGCCGGACGGCATGGTCGGCCCATATGTCGCCTGCCATGTCGCGGTGCCGGTCCCAGACGTGGTCGGCGGCGGGCGCGCCCGGCTCGAGGGCGTTCTCGATATGGGATGAATTGATGTCCGGGGGCCGGATCTCGACGCCGTGCTCGCGGGCGTCGCGGACGATCTGGGCCGGGGCGTAAAAGCCCATTGGCTGGGAGTTCAAGAGCGCCGCCGCGAAGACATCGGGGTAATGGCACTTGAGCCAGCACGAAACATAGACCAGCAGGGCAAAGCTCGCCGCGTGGCTTTCGGGGAAGCCGTAATCGGCAAAGCCCTCGATCTGCTTGAAACAACGCTCGGCAAATTCCTCGGTATAGCCACGCTTTTTCATGCCGGTGACCAGCTTGTCGCGAAAGGCGCCGATAGTGCCGGCACGCCGGAAGGTCGCCATGGCGCGCCTGAGCTGATCGGCCTCGCCGGGGGTGAAGCCGCCGGCGACGATGGCGATCTGCATCGCCTGTTCCTGGAACAGCGGAATGCCGAGCGTGCGCTTCAGAACGGCGTGCAGCGCCGGGCCGACCGCTTCGGGCGCCTCCCTGCCCTGGCGGCGCTTGAGATAGGGATGAACCATGCCGCCCTGGATCGGGCCGGGCCGGACGATCGCTACCTCGATGACGAGGTCGTAGAACTCCTTTGGCCGCAAGCGCGGCAGCATCGACATCTGTGCCCGGCTCTCGATCTGGAACACCCCGAGCGTGTCGGCGTGCTGGATCATTTTGTAGACCCGATCGTCCTGGTCCCTGAGGATCTCGGTCAGGTCCGGTTCCAGCCCGTAATGGAGCTTCATGAACTCGAAAGCGCGGCGGATGCAGGTCAGCATGCCGAGGGCGAGGACGTCGACCTTCAGGATGCCGAGGGCATCGAGATCATCCTTGTCCCATTCGACCGTCGTCCGGCCTTCCATCGCCGCATTGTGGATCGGGATCGAACAATCGAGCCGGTCGCCGGTCAGAACGAAGCCGCCGACATGCTGGCTCAAATGTCGCGGGAAGCCCATCAGTTCTGTGACGAGTTTCAGCACCAGTTTGAGATTCGCCTCTTCGGGGTCGAGACCGAGCTCCCTGATGCGCTCCTGCTTGATGCCCTTGGAGTGCCAGCCCCAGTTGAGGCCGTTGAGGGCGGTGATGAGGTCGGCGGAAAGCCCGAAGACCTTGCCGATCTCCCTTATGGCGCCGCGTGTCCTGTAGGTGACCACCGTCGCTGTCAGGGCGGCGCGGTGGCGGCCGTATTTCTCGTAAAGATACTGGATCACCTCCTCGCGGCGCTCGTGCTCGAAATCGACGTCGATATCGGGCGGCTCGTCGCGCTCGGTCGAAATGAAGCGGCCGAAAACGAGATTGCCGACCATCGGGTCGACCTCGGTGACCCCGAGACAGAAGCAGACTGTCGAATTGGCCGCCGAGCCGCGTCCCTGGCACAGGATTCCGCGCTCTTCGCGGGCGTAGCGGATGAGATCGGCAACGGTGAGGAAGTAGGCGGCGTAGTGCTTTTCCTCGATAAGCCGCAGTTCCTTGAGGGCCATGCGCTTGACCTTGAAGGGCACGCCGTCCGGATAGCGCTTTTTCGCCCCTTCCCAGGTCAGGCGCACAAGGGTCTGTTGTGCCGTCTCGCCATTGCCGACGGTTTCTTCCGGGTAATTGTAGCGAAGATCCTCGAGAGAAAAGGAGATGCGGGCGGCGAACCGCCCGGTCTCGGCCAGCGCCTGTGGCTGATCGCGGAACAGCCGCGCCATTTCAGCGCCCGGCTTGATGTGGCGTTCGGCATTGGCCTCGAGCCGCCGCCCGGCCTCATGGATGGTGACATGCTCCCTTATGCAGGTCAGCACGTCCTGCAAGGGCCGGCGGCCGGGATCGTGATAGAGCACATCATTGGTTGCCAAGAGCGGCGCCCCGGCGGCCCTGGCCACGGCCGCGCCTTGATTGATCCGCGCCCTGTCGCTGCCCTGGTGGCGCGGCGCGATACCGGTCCAGACCCGGCCCGGCGCCAGCGCGACGAGCCGGTCGAGCACGGACCTTGCGCCGAGGATATCGTCGTCGGGCGGCATCAGGATGAAAAGCTGGCCCTCGGCGAAAGCGGCGAGATCGTCAAAATGGAGAATGCACGCGCCCTTTTCGGCGCGGCGATTGCCCAGGGTCAGCAGTTGCGTGAGCCGCCCGTAGGCCGACCGATCGGTCGGATAGGCGATGATGTCGGGCGTTTCGTCGGCAATGCTGAGCCGCACCCCGACGAAATAGCGGAAATCCGGGCGGGTCCTGGCGATCTCTCGCATCATCACATGGGCGCGCACCACCCCGGCAAAACTGTTGCGGTCGCACAGGCCGAACCCGTCGAGTCCGAGGCTCGCGGCCCTGACCACCAGTTCGTCCGGATGCGAACCACCATTGAGGAAGGTGAAATTGGAGGTCGAGACCAGTTCGGTATAGGCGGCGGCAGTCATCTCGCGCCCCTATCCGAACAGGCCGTGCAGGAACCAGCGCGGCGTGTCGGTTTCCTCGTAAAGCCCTTCGCGGAACAGCCAGAAGCGCCGGCCCTCGTCGTCCTCGCAGCTATAGTAATCGCGGGTCAGCGCGCCCTCGCCGGGCTGCCACCATTCGACCCCGATCCGTTCCGGCCCCGAGGCCTTCAGGAACCGGTAGCCGATACGC